>CAISEP010000017.1 GCA_903884425.1 uncultured Caulobacterales bacterium
GCCATCCTCTCAGACCAGCTACTGATCGTCGCCTTGGTGAGCCTTTACCTCACCAACTAGCTAATCAGACGCGGGCTGCTCTAAAGGCGATAAATCTTTCCCCCGAAGGGCTTATCCGGTATTAGCACAAGTTTCCCTGTGTTGTTCCGAACCTAAAGGCACATTCCCACGCGTTACTCACCCGTCCGCCACTCCCCTTGCGGGGCGTTCGACTTGCATGTGTTAAGCCTGCCGCCAGCGTTCGCTCTGAGCCAGGATCAAACTCTCAGGTTGAGTTGACCACTAACCTAAGCATCAACAGTCCGAAGACTGTCTGGCATTAGTTTGCGTATATCTTGACGAGTTCCCATAATTCGCGCGCCAACCGAAGCCGGCGCGTAATTCATGGTGTCTTTCAAGAGACCGCAGTCGTTAGCGTCGAGATGACCCGTGAGGTCATCGCCAGGACGCCGCCGCCTGCGTTTCTCTTTCCGATCAACAATGTCAAAGACCCGACCGCCTCAGCGGCCCCGCCGTTTAACGCCCGGCGGCGGCGAGGAGGGCGGTGTTTAATCGCCCCGGAATTTCGTGTCAACCGCTTTTTTCGAGCCGTTGAACCGTTTAGCGCCCGGCCGGCGAAGGAAGCGTGGTTCTAAAGAAGAACTTCAGCTTGTCAACCGAATAATCCGAAGATTTTCGGTCCGCTTGTTTAGCGCCCTGAGCTTGGCGGAGCGGGTGAAATACCTGCTCAAAACTTTAAGTCAACCCGCTTCTTCAAGAAAAAGCGAACCAACCCACTTCCGTATACTGGACCCGAAAGTCCGGATGGAAGCGACGAATGCACCCAGGGCCGCGAGGCGCTTCCCTCATGTCCGTTGGGCGATTCGATTGGAAGCGTGAAACCTAGAACTTTTTGCGAAAAAAGCAAGCGGATAATCCGCTGGCTACCCACAAACTGTCCGCCGGTCTCAAGCGGAGGGAGGCGTATAACGAGACGGATTTGCCGATGCAAGGCGGAAATTGTCCGCATGCGTCATGAAAGCCGTTTCCCGCCTCCCCCGCCCCTGACGCGGGCTCGTTTCCCGCCGTCTCAACCGGCGGCGATATACGCCTTGAGGTTCTGGGCCTCCGCCTCGGTCTCGGCGATCTTGGCCTTGACCAGGTCGCCGATGGACACGATGCCCACCAGCCGGCCGTCCACGCAGACGGGCAGGTGGCGGATCCGCCGGTCGGTCATCCGCTCCAGCAGGACATCCAGGGATTCCTTCGGCTCCGCGAAGATCACGTCGCGGCTCATGATCTCCGAGATCGGCCGGGCCAGGGCCGCACCGCCCCGTTCGGACACGGCGCGCACCACGTCCCGTTCGGACAGGATTCCCACGACCTTGTCATTCTCGGTCACCACCATGGCCCCGACGCGCCGGGCGTGGAGCATGGTTGCCGCCCCCTGCAGGGTTTCGTGCGGCGATGCCGTGAACACCGCCTCCCCCTTGGACTTGAGCAATTGAGATACCAGCATGTTGACCTCCCTTCCCTGGCGGCTCTGAGGCGGCTGCCATGGGACAGGGAAAGCGTCCTCCCAAAGAGGCGTTTCGGCAACACATTCTGTCGTGAGCGCGGACGGACGGTCCCGGGATGTCAGACGGAGATGTCCGATCGGGGCAGCAGCCCGAACACCCGCGTCACCGGGCCGATCAGCAGCAGCCCCGCCACATAGCCCGCAATATGCGCCTGCCAGGCAATCGGCGCCCCGCCGCTGAACACGGTGACCCCGAACAGGCCGATCAGCAGGTTGGAGGTGAACCAGGCCGCGGTCATGCTCACCACCGCCGGGCCGAAGAAGGGGGCGAGGCGATCCGGATCCCGACGCCCCATCAGTCGCGCGGCCGCTCCGGCCAGGCCCGAGACCGCGCCGGAGGCCCCGACCAGCACGTCATCCACCCGGTGCGGCAGGGCGGCAAAGCCGAGATTGGCGAGCCCCCCGCTCACCAGATAGAACAGGAAGAAGCCTGCCGCCCCCCTTGGACCCAGGCCGAACAGCCGGGCCACCGGTGCCCCGAAGGCCAGGGCAAATCCCGCATTGACCAGGGCGTGGGCCCAGCTGCCATGCAGGAACAATGAGGTGACAAGCCCTGCATACCGACCCTCCGCCAGGTCCCGGGGGGCGAACCAGTAGGGTTGCAGGGCATCCGGCGCGGTCAGGATCGTGCTCTGCAGGGCGTAGCTGAGGACGATCAGGGCGGCGAGCAGGAGACTGGGCCACGGCGCATGAAACAGGGGTTCGGACCGTCGCCCCTCCCCGCCCGCCATCTGCTGGTCCTGACTCATCGACCTCGACCCGACTCTCACGCACGCCTGTCCGGACGGCCCCGCCGACGGGATCCCGCGCCTACCCACCGTGACCTCGAGGCTTTACAGGTTCGTTAACCGTAGCGCACCCCGAAACGTCATCGCCGGAGGGGATTCCAGGCCTGTCGTCGAGGGCACGGCGGCCGGATCGCAGCGCGGCGGCCCGCAGCGACGTTTCGCCATCGCGGCAGGACCTTGAAACATGCCATCCTGTGCCGCGGAATCGACGGCGCGGCGCAACCCGCCGGGTCGCGGGACCGTAGCTTGCCAGTTACCCGACCCCTTGCCTGTCACCCGACCAGAGGACTCCCCATGCCGCGTTTCAAGCCCGCCCTGCCGCTGGCGATCTTCCTGCTGTCGACGGTCAGTCTTTCGGCGACGGCCACGGGGGCCCTTGCGCCGAGCCCGGCGGTCGCTTCGCCTGGCACCGCGACGGCGACGACGGCCCTGCCGGCCGATCCGGCGGTCCGCAGCGGTGTGCTGGCCAACGGCATGCACTACCAGATCCTGCGCAACACCACGCCCAAGGGCCAGGCGGCGCTGCGCCTGCGCATCGGATCGGGCTCCCTGGAGGAATCGGAGGCGCAGCAGGGCCTCGCCCACTTCCTGGAGCACATGGCCTTCAAGGGGTCCACCCACGTCCCTGCCAACGAGATGGTCAAGATCCTGCAGCGCAAGGGCCTGGCCTTCGGTCCGGACACCAATGCGTTCACGGCCTGGACCCAGACCGTCTACATGCTCGACCTGCCGGAGACGGACAAGGACACCCTCGACACCGGCCTGATGCTGATGCGCGAGACCGCGGGCGAGCTGACCCTGGACCCGGCGGCGGTGGAGCCGGAGCGCGGCGTGGTGCTGTCGGAGGAACGGGTGCGCGACACCCCCGGCTACCGGGCCGCCAAGGCCAAGCTGAAGGCGCAGCTCGACGGGCAGCTGGCCGCAGCGCGGTTTCCCATCGGTCAGGTGGAGGTGATCAAGACCGCCCCGGCCAGCGAGATCGCCCGCTTCTACCAGGCCAATTATCGCCCGGAGCGCGCCACCCTCATCGTCGTCGGCGACGTGGACCCCGCGGCCATCGAGGCGGAGATCGTCGCCCGCTTCTCCGACTGGAAGGGCAAGGGCCCGGCCACGGCGGAGCCTGATCTCGGCACGTTGGCTCAGCGCCCGGCCCGGACCCAGCTGCTGATCATCCCCGGGGCGGCCAACACCATCGAGATGAGCTGGCTGAAGCCCTTCGACGCCACCCCTGACGGCCCCGACCGGCGGGCCCGGGAGACCGCGGACGGTCTTGCGCTGGCCGTCCTCAACCGGCGCCTCGAAAAGCTGTCCCGCAGCGACCACCCGCCGTTCCTCGGGGCCGGTTCGGGGGCGGAGCCGCTGTTCCGCTCCGCCGAGGTGACCAGCGTCCAGGCCTCCACCAGTCCGGACAAGTGGCGCGACGGCGTGACGGCCCTGGTGACGGAGGTCCGGCGGCTGACGGACTACGGTATCCTGCCGGACGAACTGAAGCGCGAACTGGTCGACACCCGCACGGGCCTGGTCAACGAGGTGGCGGGGGCCGATACCCGCCGGACGCCGGACCTGGCCAGTGAACTGGTCAGCACGGTGGACGAGGGGCACATCTTCACCACCCCGCAGACGGACCTGGCCCTGTTCGACCGCGTTGCCGCCACACTGACGCTGGAGGACGTGAACCGTGCGGCGCGCCGCCTGTTCTCCGGCTCCGGCCCGTTGCTGCAGATGAACGCCCCCGCCCCCATCGAAGGTGGGGAGCCGGCGCTGGCCAAGGCCTTTGCCGAGGCCTCCGCGGCCCGGGTGGATGCGCCGGTGCGACAGGCAGAGGTGACATGGCCCTATGGGACCTTCGGGGCCGCGCCGGGGAAGGTGGTCCGTTCCACGCCCCAGGCCGACCTCGGCATCACCCAGGTGCTGTTCGCCAACGGCGTGGCCCTGACGGTCAAGCCGACCCGGTTCAAGACCGACGAGGTGCAGGTCTCCGTCAAGATCGGCCACGGCCGCTCGGCCTTCCCGTCGGATCGCCCCAATGTCGCCTGGGCCTCCCAGGCCCTGCCCCTGGGCGGGCTTCGGCTGATCTCGCAGGAGGACATGGAACGCATCCTCAATGGCCGGACCTATGACGCGCGATTCGAGATCGCCGACGGCGGTCTGTTCCTGCGGGGCTCCACCAAGCCCGCCGACCTCGACGTGCAGATGCAGGTGCTGGCGGCCTATGCCACCGATGCCGGCTGGCGGCCCGAGGCGTTCGAGCGGCTGAAGGTGGCCATGGGCAACGCCCTGCCCCAGTTCGAGGCCACGGCGCTGGGGGTCCTGGCCCGGGACAGCATGTGGCTGGCGACGGATCACGACGGCCGCTACCGGTATCCCGACGCGGCCGGCCTGCCGGGGCTGAAGATGGACGACCTTCGCCAGCTTCTGTCGCCGCAGCTGTCCGGCGGTCCGATCGAGGTGACGATGGTCGGGGACCTGACCGAGGCCCAGGCCATCGCCGCCGTCGCCCGGACCTTCGGTGCCCTGCCGTCCCGGCCGGTGCCCAGTCTGGACTCCGCCCGTGCCGATCTCCGCCCCGTCCATTTCCCGAAGGGCGATGCCGGTGCGCCGCCGACGGTGCTGCACCACAAGGGCCGGGCCGATCAGGCCGCCGCCCTGGCCGCCTGGTCGATTCCGGATGTCTTCGCCTCGTCCCGGATGTCCCGGACCCTGACCGTGACCCAGGACATACTGGCCAACCGCCTGCTGGATGAGGTCCGGGTCCACCAGGGGGCGACCTACAGTCCCCAGGGCGATGCGCGGCCGTCCGAGGTCTATCCCGGCTTCGGCTACATCCTCGACTATGTGGAGACCCCGCCGGACAAGCTGGACAGCTTCTACAAGGCGGTCAGCGCCATCACCGCCGATCTGCGGAGCAAGCCGCCGACGGCAGACGAGCTGACCCGGGCCACCAAGCCGCTGCTGGAGCAGGTGATGAAGGCGCAGCAGACCAACGACTACTGGCTGCGCCACCTCTCCTCGTCCTATGGCGATCCGCGGATGCTGGACCTGATCCGGACGGTGCTCGACGACCTGCGTGCGGTGAAGCCACAGGACGTGCAGGCCGCTGCCGCGACCTATCTCACCGACGAGAAGGAATACCGGATCGAGATCACCGCCGCGGCGGGTGCCGTTCCGCCCAGGCCCTGACCTCCGCCCCCTGCGCCAATTCGGCACAGGGGGGAATGGTACGGAACTTGCCACCTCCCCGCGTGAACCTTGATGAGTCGCGCGGGGGCGCCGGATGCTGCACGAGAATTCCCAACGCCTGATCGACGAATGGCAGCGGCAGACGCCCGACGGCGCGCGCCTGCCGCAGCGGACCGCCATGTCGCCCATGGGATTCGGTCCCCTGCTGTCGCAGCTCTTCATCCTGGGATGCGACCGCTCCGGGCGGGCCCGGTTCCGGCTGGCCGGCGGCATGGTCAGCGATCTGCACGGCCGCGACCTGCGGGATGCCGAGTTCGGGCCCCTGTGGCAGCGGGATCAGCGGCACCGGCTGCAGGTCCGGCTGGACGAGGCCCGGGCCACGGCCCGTCCCCTGGCGCTGCACGCGACCAGCGAGAGCCTGCACGGCACCCGCCTGGATCTGGAGATCACCCTGGCCCCGCTGGAGGGGCCGGGCGGCGAGGCCGACCGGTTCATCGGGCTCTACCAGCTGCGCGCGCCGACGCCGTTCCTTACCGGGCGGCCGGTGTCGCAGCTGTCCCTCGTCTCGACCCGCTGGATCGAGACACAGGCCCGCCACGGCGCATCCGGGTCCGCGCCACACCTGCGTCTGGTGGTGAACAACGGCCGCCGGGTCGCCTAGACCCGGGCAGGGCCGCGCCGGAAACGGTCAGGCCGCCGACATCACTCCGGGATCCTCCGGTGCCAGAGGCGCACGGCCTCGAAGCTGGTCGGCGATCTTCTCCGCGATCATGATGGTCGGGGCATTGGTGTTGCCGCCGATCAGGGTGGGCATGACCGAGGCATCGACCACCCTCAGCCCCTCGAGCCCGAACACCTTGAGGGACGGGTCGACCACCGCCATGGGATCGGTCTCCAGCCCCATCTTGCAGGTCCCCACCGGGTGATAGATCGTCTCCCCATGGGCGCGGATCCAGGCGTCGAGGTCCGCATCCGACTGGACGGCATCGCCCGGTGCCAGCTCCGCCCCGCGAAAGGCCTGCATGGACGACTGGGCCACCACGTCCCGGGCGATCCGCACCCCCTCCCGCACCGCGCGGCGATCCTCGTCGGTGGCCAGATAGTTGGCCAGGATCGTCGGGTCGGCGAAGGGATCGGCGGAGCGCACCCCCACCCGGCCCCGGCTTTCCGGCCGAAGCTGGCAGACATGCATGGTGAAGCCGTCCTGTTCGGCCAGGGCCTTGCCGTGGTCCTGCATGATGGCCAGCACGAAATGCAGCTGCAGGTCGGGGCGATCGAGGTCGGGTCGGGACTTCAGGAAGGCCCCGGTCTCCAGGCCGTTCTGCCGTCCGGTGCCCTTGCCCGTCAGCATGTACTGCACGCCCAGCGCCAGGCGCTTGAGGCCCTTCGTCTCGTTGTAGAGGGTCACCGGCTGGGTACAGGCCCAGTTCACCGCCACGTCCAGGTGATCCTGCAGGTTCTCCCCGACGCCGGGCAGGGCATGGACCGGGGCGATCCCCGCCGCCTTCAGCCGCTCCGGGTCGCCCACGCCGGACAGGTTCAGGATCTGCGGCGACTGGACGGCCCCGGCGCACAGCAGGACCTCGCGGTCGGCCAGGGCCGTCTGCACCTCGCCCCCCTTGCCGAGCACGTAGTCCACGCCGACTGCGCGCCCCTTCTCGATGCGGATGCGGGTGGTGCGGGCCCCGGTCTGGACGGTCAGGTTCGGCCGCTGGCCCATCACCGGCGCGAGATAGGCCTGGGCCGCGCTCCACCGACGACCGTCGCGGATGGTCATCTGGTAGCGGCCGAAGCCCTCCTGCTCGGCCCCGTTGAAGTCGTCGGTCAGGCGATGGCCCGCCTCGGCACCGGCCTGGACGATGCTGCGGTAGAGGGGATGGCGCTCCGCCCGCTCGCCCCAGCTGACATGCAGCGGGCCCTTGCCCCCATGGAACGGGGTGTCCCCGTCCTGGTAGCCTTCGGACTTGCGGAAATAGGGCAGCACGTCCGCATAGGACCAGCCCGCCAGCCCCATCTGCCGCCACTGGTCATAGTCCCTGGCATGGCCGCGGATATAGATCATGCCGTTGATGGCCGAGGAGCCGCCCAGCCCCTTGCCCCGGGGCCACCACAGCCTGCGGTCGTCCATGTGCGGCTCCGGCTCGGTCCAGAAGCCCCAGTTGAAATCGTTCTTGTCCTTGATCAGCTGCCCCACGCCCAGCGGCATGCGCACCAGGATGGAGGTGTTCGCCCCCCCGGCCTCCAGCAGCAGGACCTTGGTGTCGGGGTCTTCGGTGAGTCGGGCCGCGAGCACGCTGCCGGCGCTTCCGCCGCCGATGATCACATAGTCGAAATGGCCGGCCGGCATGGTCGTCTCCGCGCAACTTATCACTGTTAAGGCGCATGCTTGCCAGAGTTTCCGCCGGAGGCAAGGGACAAGCGCCGCGAACGGCAGGTGACCGCACGGCCCAATCCCGATAAGAGGTCGCACCGACGCGGACGTGGCGGAATTGGTAGACGCACCGGACTTAAAATCCGTTGGGCACTGCTCGTGAGGGTTCGAGTCCCTCCGTCCGCACCAGCACCGGCCGCCGCGCGGGAGGCGACAGGCGCGCCCGCCGGGGCTAGGCTGGTCGGCGACTGCCGCTCAAGCCCTGCCGGACCGCCATGCCCCCTCAGCCACTGCACACGACCCATGCCGACGGGGCGCTTTGGCTGGAGGTCGACGGGTCCGTGGCCACCCTGGTGCTGAACCGGCCCGATCAGCGCAATGCCCTGAACCTGGCCATGTGGCGCGACCTGCCGAAGGTGCTGGCCGCGGTGGAGGCGGATCCGCAGGTCCGGGTGCTGGTGATCCGCGGGGCCGGCGGACACTTTGCCTCCGGCGCGGACATCACGGAGTTTCCGGAGGTGTTCGAAGGCAGGGACTCGGCGCTGGCCTTCACGCATCTGATGGATGAGGCGACGGCGGCCATCGCGGCCCTGGGCGTGCCCGTGATCGCCTGCATCGACGGCTACTGCATCGGGGCCGGGCTGGCGGTGGCCCTGGCCTGCGACCTGAGGCTCTGCGGCGAGACCGCCCGGTTCAGCGCACCGCCTTCCCGGCTAGGCCTCGTCTACAGCCTGGCGGACACCCGGCGGCTGGTGCAGGTGGTGGGACAGGCCCGGGCCGCGGACATGCTGCTGACCGCCGACATGATCTCCGCCCCCCATGCCCTGAGCTTCGGACTGGTGACGGAGGTGCATCCCGCCGACGCCTTGCACGGGGCCGTGGCGGCCAAGGCCCGGGCGATGACCGGGCTTTCCGGCTGGTCGCAGCGTCACGCCAAGGCGACCCTGGCCCGCATCGCGGCCGGTCAGACCGAGGGCTGCGAGACCACCCGGGGCTGGTTCGCGGCGGCGGGCGAGACCGACCACTTCAAGGCCGCGCTCGCCGCCTTCCTCGGACGCCGGGACTGACGACGAAGGACCAGATTCCGCGGGCAAGTTCGTCCGGTCCCGCTATAGTCCGGCGCGTTCGACCGATGACGGAGTCCCCCATGTCCCGCCGCCTGCCGCTTCTTGCGGCCACCCTCGCCCTTGCCGCCTGGCCGAGCCTTGGCCGTGCGGATGCCCCCGCCGGGCGGGCCTTCACCGCCCAGGACCTGGTGACGCTGGAGCGGGTGGCCGACCCCCACCTGTCCCCGGACGGGCGGACCGTGGTCTACAGCCAACGCTCCACCGACCTCGACGCCAACAAGGGCGTGCAGAGCCTGTGGGAGGTTGCCGCCGACGGGGCGACGCCAGCGGTGAAGCTGGCCGTGTCCGCAGGCGGGGCCAGCCATCCCCGCTGGTCGCCGGACGGCAAGGCCATCTATTTCCTCTCGAACCGATCGGGGTCGAGCCAGGTCTGGCGGACCGATGCGGCCGGACAGACCGCCACCCAGGTCACCCGCCTGCCCCTGGACGTGGGCGAGTTCCGCCTGACCCCGGACGGCCGCGGCCTGGTCGTGGCCCTGAGCGTCTTCCCCGACTGCCCGACGCTGGCCTGCACGGTGGAGCGCAAGGCAGCAAAGGCGGCGGGCAAGGCCCACGGCGTCACCTATGACCGGCTGTTCATCCGCCACTGGGACAGCTGGGCCGACGGCACCCGCAACCACCTCTTCGCGGTGTCGATGGAGGCCGCGGACCGGGCCAGGGACCTGATGCCGGGCTTCGACGGGGATTCGCCCGGCCAGCCCTTCGGCGACGACGACGACTTCGCCCTCTCCCCCGATGGTCGGGAAGTGACTTTCTCCGCCCGGGTGGCGGGCAAGACCGAGCCCTGGAGCACGAATTTCGACCTGTGGGCGGTGCCGCTGGACGCCTCCCGCCCGCCGGTGAACCTCACGCCGGACAACAAGGCCGAGGATGTGGGCCCCACCTATTCGCCAGACGGCACGAAGCTGGCCTGGCGGGCGATGAAGCGCCCGGGCTTCGAGGCCGACCGATTCGGCGTGATGGTCCGTGACCTGAAGACCGGCCAGACCCGGGAGGTGGATGCCGCCTTCGACCGCTCCGCCGACAGGATCGCCTGGACGGCCGACGGCAAGGCCCTCCTCCTGACCGCCGGCGACACGGGGACGGAGCGCCTGTTCCGCCTCGACCCCGCCACGGGCGCGGTGCGCCCCCTGACCACCGGCGGGCATGTGGAGGCCTTCGACCAGGCGGGCAAGACCCTGGTCATCGCCCGCAACAGCCTGGCCGCGCCCACGGACCTCTATCGCCTGGCGGACAAGGGCGGCCTCGTGCCCCTCACCCACGCCAACGACGCGGCCCTGTCCGGCGTGGCCATGAGCCCGTTCGAGCCCTTCACCTTTGCCGGATGGAACGGCGAGACGGTCCACGGCTATGTCATGCGCCCCCATGGCTGGCAGCCGGGCAAGGCCTATCCCACGGCCTTCATCATCCACGGAGGGCCGCAGGGCTCCTTCGGGGACGGGTGGAGCTACCGCTGGAACCCGCAGACCTATGCCGGGCGCGGCTATGCGGTGGTGTTCATCGATTTCCACGGCTCCACCGGCTACGGCCAGGCCTTCACCGACACCATTTCCGGCCACTGGGGCGACCGGCCGCTGGAAGACCTGCAGAAGGGCTGGGCGGCGGCCCAGGCGAAATACAGCTGGATCGACGGCGACCGGGCCTGTGCGCTGGGGGCCTCCTACGGCGGCTACATGATCTACTGGATCGCAGGAAACTGGTCCAAGCCGTGGAAATGCCTCGTGGATCACGACGGCGTCTATGACACCCGCTTCAACGGCACGGCCACCGAGGAGCTGTGGTTCTCCGAGTGGGAGAACGACCACGCCACGCCCTATGGGGACCCGGCGGCCTATGAGCGGTTCAATCCCGCCGACCATGTGGCGGACTGGCAGGTGCCCATGCTGGTGGTCCATTCGGCCCGGGACTACCGCGTGACCCTGGACCAGGGGGTGGCGGCCTTCACCATGCTGCAGCGCAAGGGGATCGAGAGCCGGTTCCTGTTCTTCCCGGACGAGAACCACTGGGTGCTGAAACCCGCCAACTCCCTCCAGTGGCACGCCACGGTGGAGGACTGGCTGAAGGCGCACATCGGCACGGAGCCGCGCTGAGAGCGATACCGGCGGCGGCGGGGTCGTCTCAGACCCCGTCGCCGAACAGCCGCTCGTACAGGGCCCGCAGCATGCCGGCCGTGGCCCCCCAGATGAACCGCCCCTCGTGGGGCATGGCGTAATAGTGCCGGTCCGGCAGGCCTGGCTGCGACCAGACCCGCCGTTCGTGATTGTCCGGATTCATCAGGAAATCGAAGGGCGTCTCGAAGATCTCCGCCACTTCCGACGGATCGGCGCGCAAGTCGAAGCCCGGGGTCAGGATCGCCACCACCGGCGTCACCGAATAGCCGGTTCCGGTCTGGTAGCGGTCGCCCAGCCCCAGCAGCCGGACATGCTGCGGGGCCAGACCGATCTCCTCCTCCGCCTCGCGCAGGGCCGTCTGCCAGGGTGTCTCCCCCGGCTCCGCCCGACCGCCGGGGAAGGCCACCTGGCCGGAATGGCGGCGCAGGGCGTCCGACCGGCGGGTGAGCAGCACGCTCAGCCCCTCCGGCCGCGGGATCAGCCCGGCCAGCACCGCCGCCGCCGTCAGCTCCCCGGCAGGCCGCACGGCATCGCCGGGGTTGAGATCCTGGTCGGAGCGGGGACGGTGCGTGGCCAGATCATGCCCGTCCAGCGGATGCAGACGGGCCCGCAGATGGGGCTCCAGCACCTCGAGGGGGGCGTCGGGACCGATCCTCAAGACTCGCCCCCGACCGGGCCGATGGGGAACCAGGCCCCGTGGGAAGTGACGCCGTACTGCGGCCCCTGCGGGGTATCCTGCACCGTGGCCATCTCCGCCAGCTCGTAGAAGACCGGCCGGGACAGGCGGGCCTCCAGCCCCCGGCGCACATGCAGGTAAGGGCGCGGCTCGCCCGTGGCCGGCTGCATTTCCACCCGCAGGGCGTGGTCGGGCCCGGCCTCCACCACATCGCCGACATTGGTCTCGAACCGCAGGACCTCGCCCACCCGGTCGACCCGCGTGGCGATGAAGGGCACGTCCTCCACCCGGATGCGCATCTTCTCCACCGGCGTGACCAGCCAGTAGCCGTCGGGATCGCGGCGCAGGATGGTGGAGAACAGCCGCACCAGCGGGGCCCGGCCGATGGGGGTGCCCTCGTGGAACCACAGGCCGTCCCGGGCGATGCGGATGTCGATGTCGCCGCAGTTCGGCGGGTTCCACAGATGGACGGGGGGTAGCCCGCGCCCCTCCCCGGTCACGGCGGCGGCGGCGGCCAGGCCGTCAAGGCCGGTTCGCAGGTCGGGGGATCGGTCGGAAGGGCTGCCCATCTCCCTGAGGTAGGACAGGGCGGGCGGCGATGGAAGGCCTGCCCCGCCGTTCCCTGGGCGAGAGCGTTCCTCTCAGCCCGGGATCACCGGGCCGCGGAGGGCTGCACCGGCACCGGGAGTGAGCTCCCGCCACAGGATCCGGGCCGGATCGGCGGTGCCGGGCAGGGTCAGCTGGCCCCGCGGCACCTCGGCAAATCCCAGGGGCTCGAAGAAGGAGCGGTCGCCCACCAGCAGCACGACCCCGTGCCCGGCCGCCGTCGCTGCCGCGCAGGCCCGCAGGATCAGCTCCGCGCCCAGCCCCTGGCTGCGCAGGTCCGGGCTGACGGCCACGGGACCGAGAAAGGTGGCGGGCTGCCCGCCCACATGGATCGGCCACACGCGGACACCGCCCACCACCTGAGCCCCGTCCAGCGCCATGAAGCACAGGTCGGCCAGGGCCTGGTTGTCCTCGCGGATGCGCTGGGAGACCTTGGCAAAGCGTCCCGGGCCGAACACCCGGTCGACCAGGGCGTCGAAGGCCGCCCCATGCTCCGGTGCCTCGACCACGATCCGCACGGACGGGTGAGCATCGGTCGGAACGGCGGATCCGGCAGGGGCGGGGCGCGTGTTCAAGGTCAGGTTCGTCCCAGGTCCGGTCCCATTGCCGGAGCGGGCGCTTTAGGGCCGGGATCGGGGCGCGTCAAAGAAAAAGGTGCCCCCGACGGATTGCCAAGGGGCTGTGCGGCGGCCAAGCTCGCGGGGCATGGCACCTCCCCTCCCCGCTGCTCGCCCCGACCGGGTGTTCGCCCATCCCGACTATGCCCTGTTCTGGGCCTCGCGCTTCGCCTCGACGCTGGGCGTCATGGTCGAGGGGGTGACACTGGGCTGGCAGGTCTATGACGTGGCCCGCCACACCCAGACGGTGGCCGAAAGCGCCTTCATGGTGGGCATGATCGGGCTGGCCCAGTTCCTGCCCCTGTTCGCCCTGACCCTGGTGGCAGGCGCGGTGGCCGACCATTTCGACCGCAAGAAGATCTACATGGCCTGCCTCGCCAGCGAGGTGGTGTGCGTCGGCGTGCTGATCTGGATCTCGCACATGGCCCAGCCGCCCCTCTGGGGCATCTTCGCCATTGCCGTGCTGTTCGGCGCGATCCGGTCCTTCCAGTCGCCCGCCATGTCCGCCCTGGCCCCCATGCTGGTGCCGCGGGCCCTGCTGCCCCGGGCCATCGCCCTTGGTTCCCTGGCCTGGCAGACGGGGGCCATTCTCGGCCCCTGGCTGGGTGGGGTGCTGGTGGCCACCTCGTCGGCCACGGCCTATGCCGCCGCCGGCGGGCTCTATGTGATCTCGGCGCTCGCCATGAGCCAGATCCGCGCCTCCACCCAGCCCCAGCGGCAGGGGGGCGGACGGGTGGCCATGGTACGGGAGGGCCTCGACTATGTCTGGGCCAACAAGATTGTGCTGGGCGCCATCTCCCTCGACCTCGTGGCCGTGCTGCTGGGCGGGGCCACGGCCCTCTTGCCGGTCTATGCCCGGGACATCCTGCACGTGGGGGCCGGAGGGTTCGGGGTCCTGCGGAGCGGCCCGGCCATCGGCGCCTGTGTCTGCGCCTTCGTACTGGGTCGCCGCCCCCTGACCCGCCGGGCGGGGCTCTGGATGTTCGGAGCGGTGGCCCTGTTCGGGCTGGCCACCATCGTCTTTGCCCTGTCCCGGGTCATGGCCCTGTCGGTGCTGGCCCTGGCCGTGCTGGGGGGCGCGGACATGATCAGCGTGTTCGTGCGCCAGACCCTGGTGCAGATCACCACCCCCGATGCCATGCGCGGACGGGTGGCGGCGGTCTCCAACGTCTTCATTGGCGCCTCCAACGAGCTGGGGGAGTTCGAGAGCGGCGTGGTGGCGCGGCTTCTCGGCCCGGTGGGCGCGGCCCTGTTCGGCGGAGTCGGATCGGTGATCGCCACGGCGCTCTGGGCCAAACTCTTTCCGACGCTGCGGAAGGCGGATCAACTGCTGGCCCCGCACCCTGCCGACGATTGACGCGTCTTCCCGTTCACCCTTAGGTCTTCGCGAAACAAGCCTTCTTGAGATGGAGATCCCCATGGGCGTGCTGGATGGAAAGGTCGTTCTGGTCACCGGCGGAGGCCGCGGCATCGGTCGCGAATGCGCCCTCCTGGCGGCGAAGGCCGGGGCCAGGGTGCTGGTCAACGACCTGGGGGCCGGCGTGTCCGGCGCCGACGAGGGCTCCGAGGGCCCGGCGGCCGAAACCGCCGCCGAGATCCGCGCCGCGGGCGGCGAGGCCATCTCCAACTCCGAGAGCGTGTCGTCCATGGCGGCGGTGAAGGGCATGGTCGAGCAGGCCATGGACAGCTTCGGCGGCCTGCATGCCATCATCAATCCGGCGGGCATCCTGCGGGACGGCATGTTCCACAAGATGTCCGACGAGGACTGGGACGCGGTAATCGAGGTGCACCTGCGCGGGGCCTACAACGTCACCCGGGCCAGCATCGAGCATTTCCGCAAGCAGGAGGACGGGGCCTATGTGCTGTTCACCTCCACCTCCGGCCTGATCGGCAACATCGGCCAGGCCAACTATGCCGCCGCCAAGCTTGGCGTCATGGGCCTGTCCCGGATCATCGCCATGGAGGGGGCGGCGAAGAACATCCGCTCCAACATCATCGCGCCGTTCGCCTGGACCCGCATGATCGCCACCATCCCTGTGAAGGACGAGGCCTCCGCCGCCCGGGTGGAGCGGATGAAGAACGGCATGCGCGCCGACCAGGTGGCCCAGCTGGCCGTGGCCCTCGCAGCCCCGGCGGCAGCGACCAGCGGCCAGATCTTCGCCGTGCGCGGCAACGAGGTGGTTCTGTTCAACCAGCCCCGCCCCGTGCGGTCCGTGGCCCGGATCGAGGGCTGGACGCCGGAGACCCTGATCGAACAGGCCCTTCCCTCCATGAAGGCGAGCTATACCGACGTCGGCGCATCCGCGAGCGTCTTCCCCTACGATCCCATTTGAGGCCCAGGACCCCATGCAACTCATCAGCCAGACCGCGGTCACCAGCGGGCCTGCGACCCCGCGCCATGCGCCGGTCTATCCCGTGCCCACGGACATCGCCCTCGAGAATCCCCTCACCTTCCAGGACGGGCCGCCCTACGGTGCCTTTGCCCGGCTGAGGCAGAGCGCCCCGGTGGCGTGGCTGCACACCCCGTCGGACAATTCCGGCTTCTGGGCCCTGACCCGGTTCGACGATGTCTCGAGGGTCAATGCAGACCCGGAGACCTTCTCCTCCCAGCGGGGGGGCATCCTGTTGTCCTCCGGCGCGCCGGAGACCCGTCACCCGTTGCTGTTCCGCGCCTCGCTGGACGCCATGATCAACATGGACCAGCCCTGGCACCTGAACCTGCGGCGGGAGCACATGCCCTTCTTCACGCCCGCCTATGTGAACCGGCTGAAGGAGCGTGTCGGCCATGAGATCACTGCCCTGATCGATGCCATGGCCCCCATGGGGGCTTGCGATCTGGTGGAGCAGGTCTCCTCCCGCCTGCCGCTGTTCACCCTGTGCGAGATCCTCGGCGTGCCCGTAGAAGATCGGCCCAAGTTCCTGAAATGGATGCATTATCTGGAGCTGGCCGGAAACCTGGCGGCGGACCGCAGCAAGGGCGAGCTGGCGCTGACGCCCGAGCTGATGATGTTCATCCAGGAGTTCAACGAGAACGTCGAGGCCATGTTCGAATATGGCCGCGACATCCTGCACAAGCGCCGTCAGGACCCGCAGCCGGACCTGCTGTCCGCCATCGCCCGGGCCCAGCTGGACGGGGAATTCCTGGCCGACGAGTATCTGGACGGCTCGTGGCTGCTGATCGTGTTCGCGGGCAATGACACCACCCGCAACACCATCTCCGGCTCGGTGAAGCTGATGACGGAGTTCCCGGACCAGAAGGCCCGACTGGCGGCGGACCGCGCGCTGCTGCCCAATGCCGTGAACGAGTTCATCCGCATGGTCAGCCCGGTGATCTACATGCGCCGCACGGCGACGAAGGACGTGGAGATCGGCGGGCAGTTGATCTCCGAGGGGGAGAAGGTCGCCATGTACTACGGGGCCGCCAACCGCGACCCGTCGGTGTTCGCCGATCCGGACCGCCTGGACATCACCCGGGAGAATGCCGACAAGCACCTGGCCTTCGGCTTCGGTCCGCACGTGTGCATCGGCAAGCGGGTGGCCCAGATGCAGCTGGAGGCGGTGTGGGAGCAGTTCCTGACCCGCCTGCCGGACCTGAAATATGCCGGCGGCATCGACGTGGCCCCCAACAACTTCGTCTTTGCCATCCGCAAGCTGCCGGTGACCTTCACCCCTGCGGCAAAGGTCGGCTGATGGGCGAGGGTCGCTACCAGTTCGCGTCGGACAACACGTCCGGCGCGGCCCCGGAGGCACTGGAGGCCCTGGTCGCGTTCAATGGCGGCGCAGCCTCCGGCTACGGCACCGACCATGTCACCCGGCAGGCGGCCGACGCCGTGCGGGGCCTGCTGGATGCGGATGTGGATGTCCGCTTCCTGGGCTCGGGCACCGCAGCCAATGCCATCTGCCTGGCGACGCTCTGTCGCCCGTTCGAGGCGGTCCTGGCCCACCGGGACGCCCATGTCTGCACCGACGAGACCGGCGCGCCCGGCCTGTTCGGCCATGGCCTGGGCCTGATCCATCTGGACGGGGCGTCCGGGCGGATCGATCCGGCCTCCCTCGCCTCCGCCCTCGCCCTGCCCGACGCCAGCTATCGCCAGTCACCGGCCGCCCTGTCCCTGACCAACGCCACCGAGTACGGCACCGTCTACACCCCCGATTCGCTCAAGGCCCTGACCGCGCTTGCGCGGGAAAAGGGCCTGCCGGTGCATCTGGACGGGGCGCGGCTGGCCAATGCGCTGGCCGCGGGCTTTCCGCCCACCGCGCTCAAGGATCTCGGCCTCGACATGCTGGTGATCGGCGGGACCAAGAACGGCATGACCCCCACCGAGGCGCTGGTGCTGTTCAACCCCGACCTGTCCCGGCGATTCGACGCCCGGCTGAAGCAGATGGGCCAGCTGCCGTCGAAGGGGCGGTTCTATTCCGCCCCCTGGATCGGCATGCTGCAGGACGGGGCCTTCCTGCGCCACGCCGCCCACGCCAATGCCATGGCCCAGCGGCTGGCGGCGGGCATGCCCTTCCTTCTGCGCCACCCGGTGGAGGCCAACGGCCTGTTCGTGGAGATGGATGAGGCCGCCCACCAGCGCCTGATCGCGGAGGGCTGGTTCGTCTATCGCTTCACCGACGGCTCGATCCGATTCATGTGCAGCTGGGCCACCACCGAGGCGGATGTGGACGCCCTGCTCGACAGCCTGCGGCGGATCGCCTAACCCTGCCGGACATGAACCCCGTTTCCCCCACGACGCTCTCGCACGCGGCCCTGACCCAGGTGGCCGCGACCCGCGCGGACTGGACGGACGGGGCGGCGCTGGCCGTGTTCCTCGTCGTGTGGATCGGCTACCCGTGGGTCGTCCACCGGCTGGGGCTTCGCCGGGGCGCGGTCAATCTCGACATGACCGTGATCCGCACCTTCTGGATGCGGGAAATGGTGCGGCGGCCGGACCGGCGGCTGCTGGACGGCCAGTTGCTGGGCCACACCCTGAACACGGCGACCTTCTTCTCCTCCACCAACCTGATCCTGATCGCCGCGGTGGCGGGGGCCCTGTTCGGGGGCGAGCGGATCTATCGCGCCGTGCTGGACGTGCCGCTCCTGTCCCACGGCCCGCGGATCCTGTTCGAGTTCAAGATGATCCTGGTGCTCGCGACCCTCGCCGGCGGCCTGCTGGACTTCGTCTGGGCGATTCGCCAGCTGGGCTATTGCCTGGCCCTCACCGGGGCGGCACCGACCAGCGGCCCGGCGCAGGCCATGGCCGCCTATGCCGACGCCGCCTCCCGCATCTTCGACCGGACGCTGCGGGCCTACAATTCCGGGGTCCGGGCCTATTACTTCGCCCTGGCGGCATCCGCCTGGCTGGTCAGCCCGCTGGCCTTCGTGGCCGGCACCCTGGGCGCGGCGGGCCTGTTGATGGCGCGGCAGCTGGCCTCCCCCACCGCCCGGGCGATCCAGACCGCCCGGCTGGCCATCGAGCAGGTGGAGGCCGCCGCCGATCAGGCCCCGGCGGAGACGCCGACCCCGATCGGGCAGGTCACGCCGGTGCCGCCGATCCCGCAATAGCCGTCCGGGTTCTTGGCCAGGTACTGCTGGTGATAGGCCTCCGCGTAGAAGAAGGGCGCGGCGGGCACGATCTCGGTGGTGATGGCACCCAGCCCCCGGGCCGACAGCGCCCCCTGGAAGGCGTCCCGCGACGCCGTGGCAGCCGCCGCCTGGGCCTCGCTCAGGGTGTAGATGCCGGACCGGTACTGGGTGCCGATGTCGTTGCCCTGGCGCATGCCCTGGGTCGGGTCGTGATTTTCCCAGAAGGTCTTCAGCAGCGCCGCATAGGTGATCTCCCGCGGGTCGAACACCACCAGCACCGCCTCCGTATGGCCCGTTCGGCCGGTGCAGACCTCCTCGTAGGTCGGGTTTGGGGTCAGGCCGTTGATATAGCCCACCGCCGTCGACCAGACGCCGGGCAGCTTCCAGAACACCCGCTCCACCCCCCAGAAGCAGCCCATGGCGAAGATCGCGCTCTCCAGACCCTCCGGCCAGGGACCGTGCAGGGGACGGCCGTTGACGAAGTGGGTGGTCGCCGTCGGGATCGCGGCGGCGCGCCCGGGCAGGGCCTCACCGGGACCGGGCAGACTGAGGGACTTGCGGAACCACATGCGACGACCTCCGAACGGGCGCTGACGACAGGCCCTTAGATAGGGTGTATCGGCCGCCGTGCAAAAAGGGATACGCCAAAGCTTGCCCGCGGGCGCGACATCAGTATATTCCCCGCTCCTCCGGCGGCACAGTCAACCTCGCCGGGTCCAGTGGTCCGCCCCTCCCCCCGTTTCCGGGTCCGGGCGGACACGCAAGTGCTGGTGCGGTGGCCGAGTGGTTGAAGGCGCACGCTTGGAAAGCGTGTTTAGGTGAAAGCCTAACGTGGGTTCGAATCCCACTCGCACCGCCACACTGTCTGGCCGACATTTCCCCTAAAACCAAACGTCTGGAACTACATGTTGTTCCAATGGGTTACGCCCGCAGGGAGATATGTGCGGCGGCTCCGAATGTCCCGGAAGTTACCAAATCGGCCGATTTCGGTGCGCCCGTCTCCTGGAGGCTGGGCCAGGATTCAGTTTCGGCAAATCGTGGGCTCCCCCGCTGGGCGACGGTCAGACGGCGATCACGTTCTGGCGCAGCCAAGCCACCAATCGACCGAGCTCGAAGGCTCCCTCATCGTGCAGGCCGTTGATGAATTCGAATGTCGGCTCGGCGCGCGCCGAGATCCGCACGCCGTTCACCAGAAGAAATGTGAACGTCGCCGCAAACGCCACGCGCTTGTTGCCATCGATGAACGGGTGGTTCTGCGCGAGGCTTTCCCACAGCGCAGCCGCCTCCTCGATCACGTCGCTGTAGTAGCCCGTCTGAGGACGAAAAAGTGCGGCCTCGAGCAAACCGGGATCACGCACACCTGGCGCTCCGCCGTAGCGGGCAATCTGGTCATCATGAATGGCAAGGACTTCTATGACGGTCAGATAGACCGTCACTTCGCAAGCTTGTCGTAGAGCGTGCCGAACGGTTCGAGGCTCGCATTGTACGCAGCCATGACGCTGGCCCGCGGCCGCCCCTGGCGTCGCTTTTCGATGAGATCCGCCAGTGCCTCGTCGACCAGCGCCTGGATCTGGCGACCCTCGCTCTGCGCCAGATCGCGCACGGACGCGAGGATCTCGGAATTCACCTGCGTCGCAAACTTTTCTCTGGCGCTGGTTGCCATGTGCTCGCCCACTGGAAGGAGACCATACCTATCATGAAACATCATGAAGTGCGAGCCAGCGCGCAAGCCACTCGCTGCCGACAATGCCCGTCCCACGGATGGATAGGATCCGATCCATTTCGTTAGCTTTCTATTAACCTTCTGCGAGGGCCGGGACAAGCGCAGGCGGGGCACCGGTTTCTCCCTCCACGTTTATCTCCTCCCAGGTCAGGTTCCCGGCATAGCGCCAGGCCATGCAGCCGGTGTCGTCCAGGGTGAACAGGTGCAGCCAGCGGTGATCGAACAGGGCCCGGACGCCGTCATGCCGCGCCAGAATCTGGGTCATGGCCTCCCGCGGGGCCTCGATGCAGACCGACAGCCGCAGCGGCGCGTGGGCGTGGGTCTCCCCGTCGTGCACGGACTGCCATGGGAGCCCGGCCCGCAGCAGGCCGCCATTGCCCTCCACCACGCCGATACCGCCGGTGACGTTGTGCAGCAGCTTGTTGCCGCCGCCGAACACCTCCGGCGACACGGTCGAGCCGTAATATTGCAGGCTGATCCAGCTGGCCACGACCACCGGCGCGGTGAGGATGCCCTCCAGCACCCGGAACCCCTCGTCGGTCGACGGGTCGTAGTCGTGGAGGAACACCTGCCCGGCAAGGTCCCGGCCGCTTGTGCGGTGCCGGGGCGCGGCGATGAAGGCCCGGCACCCGGCCAGCGCCCATTCCGGCCGGACTTCCGCCCAGTCGCGGCTGCGGCGCGACAGGCTGTCGGCCCCGGCCGCCCGCGGCAGCCGCAGGGCCCGTTCGCCCCGGGCCCGGAGACCGGCTGCGGCCAGCCAGTCCCTGGCCCGGCGCAGGTCCTCCCCGTGGGCCGGGCTCGGCGCGTCCTCGGCATGGAGGGTGACCTCGTCCGTGGTGGTGTCGTGCAGCGCCGCGACGAACAGCGTGTCGTCGGGAATCCGGATCCCCCGGGGGGCCAGCCCGGCCCGGACCTCCGGCGCGTTCAGCATCCCGGCCAGCAGGCGCGCATTCACCTCCCCCGAATAGCCGCCGCAGGCCCCGCACTGCAGGCCGCTGGCATGGGGATTGTTGACCACCGAGGCCCCGTGTCCGGCGAGCAGCACCAGACGGGCATAGCCGGAGGTCAGGGACATGGCGCGAAGCACCGCTTCCGCCGTCCCCACCTGCGCGGCCAGGTCCAGGGCGGGATCGGGACGCGGCGGCGGCTCCGGCGCGGCAGGCTTGCCGGGCCATCCCAGGGCGTCGTGCAGCAGCTTGCCCACATAGACCGGCCCCGTGGCCTCGACAAAGGCGAAGGACGAGACCGCGGCGGACTTGAACCGCCCCCAGGCCCGCTTCGCCCGGGCCTTGATCCGCGCCGACCGCGCCTCCTGCCCCTCCGGCGCGTCACCGGCCCGGGAGGTGAGCCCCGGGTTCAACAGCACCGGCAGGCGATGCTCCGCCACGTCGGAGGCATGGCGGCGGTGGGACGTCGCCACACCGAAGAAGCCCGCGAACCCCAGGGTCTGGATGTCCGGGCTTGTGCCTTCCAGCGCCCGGCGGAACACTTCCGATCGCACGTCGATGCAGAAGGCCGCCTGCAGGACCGGCCGTGCAGGGACCGGGGCCCGGCCCGGCGCGCCCAGGCGGGCAGCCAGGCCCCGCTGCGCCGCCCGCTCCGCCGCCTCCTGCAGGAGGCTGTCGATCACCAGGTCCGGCGAGGGGGTGACGGGCCGGGCGTGCGCCGCCACGACCTCGGCCCAGCGCTCGCCGATCCGGTCCGCATAGCGCGCGTGCAGCGCCGCCTCCCAGACCAGGCGAAGGGTCAGGAGGTCGGTGAGGGTCTCGTCACCGCCCCCCGCCAGCTCCGCCTGCCACAGCTGGTAGCGGGCAAACTGCGCCCAGCCCCCCGGGGTCATGAGCAGCCGGTGGAAACAGGTCTCCAGCGCCGATTCGGTCAGGCCGAGCCCCGCGACGATCTGCGCCCGGGCCTCCCAGGCATGCTCCGGTGCCTCCGAGACAAAGGCGGCAAAGCCCGGCAGGCCGATGATCTCGGGGGTCAGGTCATGGGTGGCCACGGCGCGCCAGGCGGCATAGGCCCCTCGCCCCCGCGGCGCGGCCCAGAGCGCCTGTCCCGCATCGAAATAGCCCGCGGCCCAGGCCCCGATTCGGTCCGCGATCAGGCCGGGCCAGTCGACGCCAGACACCTCTGCCGCCAGGTCTGCGACAGTGGGCAGGGCCCGGGGATGCCCGGACGGCCTGCGTGCCGCCGCCTTCAACGCCTCCACGTCCGTCAGGTCGAAGTCCGCGGGCGCGCCAGCCAGGGCCGCGGCCAGGTCCCCGTCGGTGATCTCCCCCCGGGCAATCTGGTCCAGATAGGCCTGGCGCGGCAGGGTCACCGGTGCCCCCGCCACCCGGGCAAGCCGGGCCCCGGCGACCGCCAGGCCTTCCCCGGCCTGCCCCAGATAGGGATTGACGGCCACGTGGCTGGCCAGCGGCCAGAGCGGCGGGATGGCCCGGGCCGCCCGGTCGGCGGCGGCGGCCAGGGTCTCGAGGTCGATCGGGGAGGAAAGGTCGAAGTGGGTCATGGAACTGTGCGCCTTCATCAGGAGACCGGCCGCCGACGCCAGCCACCCAGCAGCCGGTCGGACACCGCATTGGCGTAGAAACCGTTGGAGAGATGCACCCGCAGTCCGGCGGCGGCCGGGTGGTAGGCCCAGAGGGGGAACATGGCCTGCACCACTGCCACCAGGCCGAAGCTCAGCACCGCCAGCACGATCAGGGCCCATTGCAGGGGACCGGGCGCGGGGACCGGGGGCAGCACGCCTGCCGTCAGGTCCTGGGCCACCACCTGAAGGGCGAAATAGCTCACCGAGGTGGCCAGGGCGTAGACGAAGGTGCGGCGGGTCAGGGCCCTTGGGGCGGCATCCGCCAGCCCCTGCGCCAGCATGTAGGCCACGCCGAAGATCAGTATGGCTCCCAGCGCGATGGCGGGCGGCGACTTGTGCTGGAAGCCGAAGCCGAAGCCGACACAGGCATAGATGGCCAGGGCCACGAGGAAGGCGCGGGCCACGGCTCCGGCCTTGGGAATGGCGACCGGACCGGGTCGCCGGTTCGCGGCCACCGCCTCCACCGCGCCGCCCGACGACAGGAAGGCATGGGCCTTGTAGAGGGAGTGGGCGACCACGTGCAGCAGGGCCAGGGGAAACAGCCCCAGGCCGCACTCCAGCATCATGAATCCCATCTGGGCGATGGTGGACCAGGCCAGCGCGGTCTTCACCGCCGGCTGGGTCAGCATCACCAGCCCGCCGAACAGGGCGGTGAAGCCCCCGACCACCACCAGCACTGCCAGCACGCCGGGGGCCAGCAGCATCACATCGGCCAGCCGGATCAGCAGGAAGCCGCCGGCATTGATCACCCCGGCATGGAGCAGGGCCGAGACCGGGGTCGGGGCCTCCATCACCTCGGTCAGCCAGCCATGGGTGGGGAACTGGGCCGACTTCAGCAGGGCCGCCACCGCCAGCAGGGCTGCCGCCGCCACAGCCAGCCCGCCCCCCTGCCCGGCCCGCGCCGCCGCCAGGATCGTCGCGATCTGGTCCGTGCCATAGGCCAGCGCCAGCAGCACCGCCGCGGCGATCAGGGCCGCATCCCCCAGCCGGGCGGTGACGAACTTCTTGGCCGCCGCGCGCCGGGCCGCGACCCGATCCGGGTAGAACAGCAGGAGCCGATGCAGGAACAGGCTGGTCGCCACCCAGGCCGCAGCCAGCTGGACCAGGTGCGCGGACAGGACCAGCAGCATCACCGACGCCAGCGTCAGGCAAAGCCAGCCGGTGAAGGCCCCCTGCCGGGCCTCTCCGTCCAGATAGGTGGCGGAATAGCGCACCACGACCCAGCCGATGAACGCCACCAGCAGGAACATGGTCGCGCTGACCGCATCCACCCGGACGGACAGGCCCACACCGGCCATCCCGATCAGCGGGCTGTCGAAGGGACCGGCAAGCGCCAGCAGCACTGCGGTTCCCAGCGCGATCAGCACCCCAAGCCCTGCCGCCGCCTCGGCCAGCCACAGGACCTGACGCGGCCGACGACCGGGGACGGCAAGGCCCGGCAGCGCGCTGGCCAGCACGGCCCCGGGAGCGATCAGCGGGACAAGTTGAAACGGCAAGGTCACCTCCTCCGACACGGCCCATCGGCCAGGCCAAGGGGTAGCAGCCTGCAATTCCCGCGAAAATTTCATTGTTTGCGCGGTATCGTTCTGTTTTATTGAACGATATGAAGGCCCTGAATTTCAACCACCTGCGCTATTTCTGGGCCGTCGCCCATGCGGGCAACCTGACCCGGGCGGCGGAGACCCTGAACCTTTCGCCCTCGGCCCTGTCGGTCCAGATCCAGAAGCTGGAGCACCAGATGGGCCACCCCCTGTTCGAGCGGGCGGGCAAGCGCCTGATGCTGACTGAGGCCGGCCGCATCGCGCTGGACTATGCCGACAGCGTCTTCGAGGCCGGGGACGAGCTGATGAGCACCCTGGCCGGTCGCCCCCAGGCCAGCCGCCAGGTCCTGCGGGTGGGGGCGCTCACCACCCTGTCGCGCAACTTCCAGCTGGAGTTCCTGCGCCCCCTGGTGGGCCGGGGGGATGTGGAGCTGATCGTGCGGTCGGGCACCATGCGGGAGCTTCTGGCCCAGCTGGAAGCCCATGCCCTCGACGTGGTCCTGTCCAACAGCGCCGCCCCGCGGGACGCCCGGGCTCCGTTCCGCAACCATCTGCTGGATGCCCAGCCGGTCAGCCTGGTGGGCCGCCCGCGGGTGGCCGGGCACCCGCCGTTCCGGTTTCCGGACGACCTGCGCCACGAGCCGATCCTGCTGCCCAGCCTCGACAGCGACATCCGGATCGGGTTCGACCAGTTGCTGGAGCTCGCCGGCATCCGTCCCGTCATCCTGGCGGAGGTGGACGACATGGCCATGCTGCGCCTGCTCGCCCGGGAGCGGGAGGGGGTGACCCTGGTGCCGCCCATCGTCGTGCGGGACGAGCTGGCGAGCGGCGTGCTGGTGGAGCACTGCCGCATCCCGCAGCTGACCGAGCGGTTTCACGCCATCGTGCAGAACCGACGCTTTCCCAATCAGTTGCTGGGAGATCTTCTGGCCCGGTATGAGCGTCCGGACCCCGCGTCGCTGGAGGATTGAGCCCCGCCCTCAGGCCGCGCCGAAGCGGGCCACCAGTTCGAAGCTGCCGGCCACGAAGCTCTGCCGCACCAGGGTGATCCGGGCCTCGCCCCGCCAGGTCTTGCGCTCGATGGACAGGCAGGCCGCGCCGGGTTCCAGGTTCAGCAGCGGGGCCCAGGCCGCGTCGGCCCCCACGGCACCGATGCGGTTTTCCGCCTCGGTCCAGGGAATGTGGCGCAGCAGCCAGGAACCGGGGGACTCCCGGGTGAAGTCCGCCTCCACGATCTCCGGCACGGCGGCGAGGCTGATATAGCGTGCCTCGTGGGCGATGGGCACGTCGTCGGCGCAATGCACGCCGCGGACGAAGAGCAGCGGCCCTGCCCGGGCCAGTCCATCGTCCAGCGCATCCTCCGGCCGGGCCTTGCGGACCTCCCGGGCGATCAGGCGGAACCGGTAGGCCTGGCCGCGGCGGGCGATCTCCACCGCCAGGTCGGGGACGTCGAGCACCATCGTCTCCGTCGGCCGCGGGGCCACCACTGTCCCGGCCCGCTTGCGCCGCTGCAGCAGGCCTGCGCCGCTGAGCGCCGTCAGGGCCTTGCTCACCGTCATCCGGGAACAGCCGTAATGGGCCATCAGCTCGTGTTCGGAGGGAACCTTGTCCCCCGGCTTCAGGGCCCCGGAGAGGATCTGGCCCTCGATCTCCGTGCGGATCCGGTCATGCAGGGCCATGGCGCGGCTCACAGCAGGCGCTGCAGGACGGCGGCATAGTCCGCTTCAGCCTGCGCCCGGTGGACGTGCCGGCCGTCCGCGACCACCCGCCGTCCCCGCCGCCACACGGAGTCAATGGCCGTCCGGCCCGCGGCGAAGACGAGGCTGTCCAGCAGGGCGTCCGGGGCCTTGCCCGCCAGGGACGGATGCCGGTCGTCGAGGGCGACGAGGTCCGCCGACGCGCCGAGGCTCAGTCCGGCCGATCCGCCCAGGGCCTGGGCACCGCCGGCCAGGGCCCCGTCGAACAGCACCTGCCCGGTGCTGCCCCCCTCGGCCTGCGGGAACAGGTTGCGGCCCCGGTGGCCCAGGCGCTGGCCGTATTCCAGCAGGCGCAGCTCCTCGGTGGCATCGATCAGCACATTGGAATCGCTGCCGATGCCGAATCGCCCGCCCGCCGCGAGATAGGTGGGCGCATTGAACAGGCCATCCCCCAGATTGGCCTCGGTGATGGGGCAGAGCCCGGCCACGGCACCGGTCTTCGCCATCTGAACCGCCTCGGTGTCCAGCATGTGGGTCGCGTGGACCAGGCACCAGCGGCCGTCGACCTCCGCATGGTCCAGCAGCCACGCCACCGGACGAGCACCGGACCAGGCGAGGCAGTCCTCCACCTCCCGGACCTGCTCGGCGATGTGGATGTGCACCGGCCCGCCGGGCACCATCTGCGGCAGGAGGGCCAGCTCCTGCGGCGTCACCGCGCGCAGGCTGTGGGGGGCCACGCCCAGGACCGCATCCGGCAGGGGGGAGAGCGCGCGACCGCTGGCCTCCAGCAGGCGGGCGAACCTGTCCGGATCACAGATGAAGCGTCGCTGGCCGGGCCCCGGGGCCGCGCCGCCGAAGCCGGAATGGGCGTAGAAGACCGGCAGAAGGGTGAGGCCGATGCCCGTCTCGTCCGCCGCCGCGGCGATCGCCGCCGCCATCTCCGCGGGATCGTCATAGGGCTGACCGTCCAGGGCGTGGTGGACATAGTGGAACTCCCCGACCCGGGTGAAGCCCGTCTCCAGCATCTCCACATAGGCCAGCGCAGCAATGGCCTTCAGTTCCGCAGGCCCGATCCGGTCGACGAAGCGGTACATGATCTCCCGCCAGGTCCAGAAACTGTCGTCGGAGGGCCCCCGACGCTCCGCCAGCCCGGCCATGCCCCGCTGGAAGGCATGGCTGTGGAGGTTGGGCAGCCCCGGCAGGGCCACCCCGTGGCGCGAATCGGTCGGCGCGGGCGCAACACCGGTCTCGAGGCCGCTCACCCGGCCCTGCCGGACGGACAGCCGCACGTCCCTGGCCCAGCCGTCCGCGAGGCGCGCCCTTCGGAAATGCAGGACTTCAACCGGTTCCATCGTCGAGCTCTCCGTGACGCATAATATGTCTATACATTATTTCGAAGCGGTGCAATGATCCTCCACCGACGGAGGCGGCCCATGCACTGCGACACAGTCTGGACGGAGGCGAGGCTTCTGACGATGGCCGGCGGCGATGTCGGCGTCGTCGAGGACGGGGTCGTGGCCGCGACGGATGGTCGCATCACCTATGTCGGCCCGCGGGACGGGGCGCCGGGCTTCCAGGCGCGGGAGACCGTGGCCTGTGGCGGCCGCTGGATCACCCCCGGACTGATCGACTGCCACACCCATCTGATCCATGGCGGCGACCGGGCGCACGAGTTCGAGCTGCGCCTGGCCGGGGCCTCCTACGAGGAGATCGCCCGGGCCGGCGGCGGCATTGTCTCCACCGTCAAGGCCACCCGGGCGGCGAGCGAGGCGCAGCTGGTGGCCTCCGCCCTGCCCCGGCTGGACGCGCTGATGGCCGAGGGCGTGACCACGGTGGAGATCAAGTCCGGCTACGGCCTGTCCCTGGAGGCCGAGGGGCGGATGCTGCGCGCCGCCGGGCAGCTGGGACGGATCCGCCCCGTGCGGGTCGCCCGGACCTTTCTGGGGGCCCATGCCCTGCCGCCGGAACATGCCGGTGACGCCGACGGCTACATCACCCGCGTGGTCGAGGAGATGATCCCGACCCTGGCCGCTGAGGGCCTGATGGACGCCGTGGACGCCTTCTGCGAAGGCATCGGCTTCACCCCGTCCCAGGTCCGCCGGGTGTTCGAGGCGGCCACTGCTGTGGGCCTGCCCGTGAAACTGCACGCCGAACAGCTGTCGAACCTCCACGGCGCGGAGCTGGCGGCGGGCTTCAAGGCCCTGTCTGCCGATCATCTGGAGCATCTGGACGCCGCCGGGATCGCTGCCATGGCAAGGGCCGGGACCGTGGCGACCCTGCTGCCCGGGGCCTATTACTTCGTGCGCGAGACGGTGCTGCCGCCGGTCGAGGGCCTCAGGGCCGCGGGCGTGCCCATGGCCATCGCCACGGACTGCAATCCCGGCACCTCGCCCCTCACCTCGATCCTGCTGACCCTGAACATGGCGGCCACCCTGTTCCGCATGACGGTGTCGGAGTGCCTGCTGGGCGTGACCGCCCATGCGGCGCAGGCGCTGGGGCTCGGCCACGAGACCGGCACGCTGGAAGTCGGCAAGAGCTGCGACCTGGCCATCTGGGACGTCGAGCGTCCCGCCGAACTTGTCTACCGCATGGGTTTCAACCCGCTGTACCGCCGCGTCTGGAGGGGAAAGTGACGATCATCACACTGCAACCGGGTTCCGTGCCCCTCTGCGACTGGCGGGCCATCTATTTCGGCGCGTCGGCGAAGCTCCACCCCTCCGCCCGGCCGGTGATCGCTGCCAGCGCGGCCGCGGTCTCGCGCATTCTGGCCACCGGCGCGCCGGTCTATGGAATCAATACCGGCTTCGGCAAGCTCGCCAATGTGCGGATCGGGGACGCGGACCTCGCTCGGCTGCAGCGCAACATCGTGCTGAGCCATGCGGCGGGAACCGGGGCCCCCTCCCCCCGCAATGTCATCCGGCTGATGATGGCCCTGAAGCTGGCCAGCCTCGCCCAGGGCGCGTCCGGCGTGCGGACGGAGACCACCGACCTGCTGGAGGCCATGCTGGAGCGCCAGCTGATCCCCGTGGTCCCCTGTCAGGGCTCCGTCGGGGCCAGCGGCGACCTGGCCCCCCTGTCGCACATGACCGCCACCCTGATCGGCGAGGGCGAGATCTTCGTCGGGGACGAGCGGCACCCGGCGACGGAGGCCCTGCACGCCGCCGGGCTGAAGCCGGTGGAGCTGGGCCCCAAGGAGGGGCTGGCCCTCTTGAACGGCACCCAGTTCTCCACCGCCAATGCCCTGGCCGGGCTGTTCGAGGCGGAGCGGCTTTACCAGGCGGCCCTGGTCACCGGGGCGCTCGCCACCGAGGCGGCCAAGGGCTCCGACACCCCCTTCGATCCGCGCATCCACACCCTGCGCCGTCATGTGGGACAGATCGAGACCGCCGATGCCCTGCGCCGCCTGATGGCCGGCTCCCCCATCCGCGCCAGCCATCTGGTGGACGATGTCCGGGTTCAGGATCCCTACTGCCTGCGCTGCCAGCCCCAGGTGATGGGTGCGGCCCTGGACATATTGCGCCAGGCCGCCACGACCCTGGAGACCGAGGCCAACGGCGTCACCGACAACCCGCTGATCTTCCCGGAGACCGACGAAGCCCTGTCCGGGGGCAACTTCCACGCCGAGCCCGTGGCCTTTGCCGCAGACATCATCGCGCTGGCCGTCTGCGAGATCGGGTCCCTGGCGGAACGGCGCATCGCCATGCTGGTGGACCCGGCCCTGTCCGGCCTTCCGGCCTTCCTGACCCCGACGCCGGGCCTCAATTCCGGCTTCATGATCCCCCAGGTCACCGCCGCGGCCCTGGTGTCGGAGAACAAGCAGCGGGCCTATCCCGCCAGCGTCGATTCCATCCCCACCTCCGCCAATCAGGAGGATCACGTCTCCATGGCTGCCCACGGGGCCCGGCGGCTGATGGACATGGTCGCCAATGCCACCGCCGTGATCGGGATCGAGCTGCTGGCCGCGGCCCAGGGGGTGGATTTCCACGCGCCCCTGACCTCCAGCCCCGCCCTGGACCGGGTCCGACGCCGCCTGCGGGACGTGGTGCCGCCCCTGGGCGACGACCGCTACATCCATCCGGACCTGGAGGCGGCCAATGTCCTGGTGCGCTCCGGCGCGCTGACGGCCGCCGCGGGCCTCGTGCTACCGGGGGTGTCATGACCGACTGGCTGGACATCCACCGGGGCGAGGGCCCCGTCATCATCGCCATGCCGCACACCGGGTCCGAGATCCCGGCGGAGCTGGCGGGTGCCTTCGTCTCCCCCTGGCTGGCGCGCAAGGACACCGACTGGTGGATCGAGCAGGTCTACGGCTTTGCCCGGGACCTGGGGGTGACGATGGTGCGGACCCGCATCTCCCGCTCGGTCATCGACTGCAACCGCGACCCGTCGGGGGCGTCCCTCTATCCCGGCATGGCGACGACGGAGCTGTGTCCCACCTCCACCTTCGAGGGCGAGCCCCTCTATCGCGGCGCGGCACCGGATGCGGCGGAGATCGCCCGCCGCACCGACCGGTGGTTCGCGCCCTATCACGCCGCCGTCGCCGCCGAGATCGACCGCCTGAAGGCGAAGCACGGCCGGGTGGTGCTGTACGACGCCCACTCCATCCGCAGCCGGGTCGGCCGCCTGTTCGAGGGGGAGCTGCCCCAGTTCAACATCGGCAGCAATTCCGGCCGGGCCTGCGATCCGGCGCTGGCCGCCCGGATCAGCGACATCTGTGCCGCCAGCGGCCGCACCCACGTGCTGGACGGCCGCTTCAAGGGCGGCTGGACCACCCGGCACTACGGCCGTCCGGACGCGAACGTCCACGCCATCCAGATGGAACTGGCCTTCCGCGGCTACCTCGAGGAGCCGGACCCCATGACGCCGGAGACCTGGCCCGGCCCCTACGACCCTGCCTATGCCGCGCCCCTCGTGGCGACCCTGACCGACATCGTGAAGGCGTGCATCGCCTTTGCCCGCACCTGAAGGAGCCCCCATGAGCCGCATCGACAACAGCCGCATCATCAAGGCCGCCACCGGCACGGAGTTGTCCGCCAGGAGCTGGCTGACCGAAGCGCCCCTGCGCATGCTGATGAACAACCTGCACCCGGACGTGGCCGAGCGGCCGGAGGAGCTGGTGGTCTATGGCGGCATCGGCCGCGCCGCCCGGGACTGGCAGAGCTTCGACGCCATCGTCGCCACCCTCCAGCGCCTGGGACCGGACGAGACCCTGCTGGTGCAGTCGGGCAAGCCGGTGGGCGTGTTCAAGACCCACCCGGACGCCCCGCGGGTGCTGATCGCCAACTCCAACCTGGTGCCCAAATGGGCGAACTGGGAGCACTTCAACGAGCTCGACCGCAAGGGGCTGGCCATGTACGGCCAGATGACCGCGGGCTCCTGGATCTATATCGGCACCCAGGGGATCGTGCAGGGCACCTACGAGACCTTCGTGGAGATGGGCCGCCAGCACTACAATGGCGACCTGAGCGGTCGGTGGCTGCTGACCGGGGGGCTCGGCGGCATGGGCGGGGCCCAGCCCCTGGCGGCGGTGATGGCCGGGGCCTCGTGCCTGGCCATCGAGTGCCAGCCCAGCCGCATCGACATGCGCCTGCGCACCGGCTACCTGGACAAGTCCGCCACCACCCTGGACGAGGCCCTGGCCATGATCGCGCAGGCAAAGGCGGACGGAAAGCCCGTGTCCGTCGGCCTGCTGGGCAATGCCGCGGAGATTCTGCCGGAGATGGTGCGCCGGGGCATCCGTCCCGACCTGCTCACCGACCAGACCTCCGCCCATGACCCGGTGAACGGCTATCTGCCCATCGGCTGGACCGTGGCCGAATGGATCGAGCGGCGGGAGCGGGAGCCGGAGGCCGTGGCCAAGGCAGCCAAGGCCTCCATGGCCATCCACGTCCAGGCCATGCTGGACATGCAGGCGGCGGGCGTGCCCACCACCGACTATGGCAACAACATCCGCCAGGTGGCCTTCGACGAGGGCGTCACCAAGGCCTTCGCCTTCCCCGGATTCGTGCCCGCCTACATCCGCCCCCTGTTCTGCCGCGGGATCGGCCCCTTCCGCTGGGTGGCCCTGTCCGGCGATCCGGAGGACATCTACAAGACCGACGCCAAGGTGAAGGAGCTGCTGCCGGACAATGCGGCCCTGCACCGCTGGCTGGACATGGCCCGGGAGCGCATCCACTTCCAGGGCCTGCCCGCCCGCATCTGCTGGGTGGGCCTGGGGGATCGCCACCGGCTGGGCCTGGCCTTCAACGAGATGGTGGCCTCGGGCGAGCTGAAGGCCCCGATCGTCATCGGCCGGGACCACCTCGACTCCGGCTCCGTCGCCAGCCCCAACCGGGAGACCGAGGCCATGCAGGACGGCTCCGACGCCGTGTCAGACTGGCCGCTGCTGAACGCCCTGCTCAACACGGCCTCCGGGGCCACCTGGGTGTCCCTGCACCACGGGGGCGGGGTCGGCATGGGCTATTCCCAACATTCCGGCATGGTCATCGTCGCCGACGGCACTCCGGAAGCAGCCAAGCGGCTGGAGCGGGTCCTGTGGAACGACCCGGCCACCGGCGTCATGCGGCATGCGGATGCGGGCTATGACATCGCCCTCGACTGCGCCCGGGAGAAGGGTCTCGACCTGCCGGGCATCCTGAAGTGACGCTGAACGTCCTGCGCGCCGCCGACCGGGCGGTCCAGCCCTGGAAGAACGGCGGCGGCAAGACGCGGGAGGTGCTGGCCGCCCCCGCCTCCGGCAGCGCCGGGGACTTCGACTGGCGGGTCAGCATGGCCGAGGTCGCGGTCCCTGGCCCGTTCTCGTCCTTTCCCGGTATCGACCGCACGCTGAAGGTTCTGGAAGGCCGCCTGGAACTGGGCTTCGCCGATCCGGAGGCGGTGCATGTCCTGACGCCGGAGGCGGAGGCGCTGGACTTTCCGGGGGACGTGGCCGTCACCGGCCGCCCGGTGGACGGACCGGTCCTCGACCTCAACCTGATGGTGCGGCGCGAGGCCTTCGTCGGCCATATCCGGTCCCTGCCCGCGGGGGCGCTGCCCGCACCGGAGGGCTCGCCGGTGCTGCGGCTGCTGATCGCCCTGCAGCCCACCACCGTGCGGGTCGCCGACGCCGTCCACGGGCTGGCGCGCTTCGACGCCCTGCGTCTGGACGGACCGGACGCTGCGGACGGCCTGACCCTCGACCAACCCGCCCTGCTGCTGCTGGTCCTGCCCCGGACCGCCTGAGCGGGACCGCTGTTCGGCAGGCGCACGAAGTAGAAGCTGCCGCCGTTGAGTCCCCGCTGATTCCCACCCCCGGGGTGCGGACGCAGCCCCGGATCAGAAACCTGCCTCCACCGCCAGCCGGATGGCATCGGCCCCGGAGCGGACGTCCAGGGCCTTGAGCAGTGCCGCCCGGTGCATCTTCACCGTCCGCTCGGTCAGACCCAGCTCATGGGCGATCTGCTTGTTCAGCTTGCCGCTGGACATGCCCAGCAGCACTTCCCGCTGGCGCGGGCTGAGCCCGTCGACCCGGCCCCGGGCCACCGACGCCCGCGACGGCGCACCCTCCCCCTCCGGCGCGAGGGCCTGGGAGCCGAGGAAGAAGTCCAGCTCGCCCTCGGCGTCGAAGATCGGGGCGACCAGGACCGCGTTGCGGAACGGGGTGCCGTCCTTGCGGTAGTTGCGGATCTCCACCAGCACCGGGGTCCTCGCGCGGACCCCCTGGCGGATCTGCTCGGACAGTTCGGGCTCGGTGCTGGGCCCGGCCAGGAAGCGGCAGTTGCGGCCCACCACCTCGTCCCGGTCGTAGCCGGTGAGCGCCAGGAACGCGGCATTGCAGTGGACGATGGGATTGTCCGGCTGGCGCGGGTCGCTGAGCACCGCCGCGATCGGACTGGCATCGATCATCTTCGCCAGTGCGGGATTTGCCCGCAGTGCCCTGGCGACCGGAGCGGCTTCCCTTTTGGACATGTTGGCGAGGATGCGCATCGGGCCCAGCTTTGACAAGGGCCAGCAGAACCCGGCGACGACCAGGAAAGACGGACATGAACTACTTCTCCCCCGATGCGCGCCTTTCGGGCCCCGACGGCAAGGTCATGGTGCCGGAGGACGTGCAGGACGCCGTGCGGACCCTGCTGCGCTGGGCCGGTGAGGATCCCTCCCGCGAAGGCCTGCGCGACACGCCGGGCCGGGTGGCCCGGGCCTGGCTGGAATATTGCGACGGCTACGAGGAGGATCCCGGCCTCCACCTGGCGCGGACCTTCGAGGAGGTGGGAGGCTATGACGAGATCGTGCTCCTGCGCGACATCCCCTTCCAGTCCCATTGCGAGCATCACCTGGCCCCGATCACGGGGGTAGCCTCCATCGCCTATCTGCCAAAGGACCGGGTGGTGGGCATCTCCAAGCTGGCGCGGGTGCTGCAGGGCTATGCCCACCGGCTGCAGGTGCAGGAGCGCCTGACGGCGGAGGTGGCCGACTGCATCTGGGAACACCTCCAGCCCCGGGGCGTCGCCGTGGTGATCGAGGCCCAGCACGGCTGCATGACCGGCCGCGGGGTCCGCACCCCGGGTGTGAACATGCTGACCCGCCGGGTGCTGGGCTGCTTTGCCGAGGACGCGGACCAGCGCAAGGACGTGTTCGCGCTGATGGGCCGCTGAGGCCATGCGCATCGCCGTGATCGGGGCCGGAATGGCCGGCCTGTCCTGCGCCACGGCGCTGTCGAGGGCGGACAGGACCGGGGCGGACCTGGAAATCCGGGTCTTCGACAAGGGCCGCGGCCCCGGCGGCCGGATGGCGACCCGGCGGATCGCTACGCCCCTGGGCGAGGCCTGTTTCGACATGGGGGCCCAGTACTTCACCGTGCGCAGCCCGGACTTTGCAGAGGAGGTGAGCCGCTGGGTGAGCGCCGGACAGGTGGCCCCCTGGCCGGCGGCGGGACCGGAGGCGTGGGTCGGGACCCCCTCCATGACCGCCCCGCTGAAGGACATGGCGGCGCCGCTGGACATTGCCTGGAACAGCTTCGTGGCCGGGCTCAGCCGGGACGCCGAGGGCTGGCGGCTGCACCTGAAGGACGGGGACGTGCCCGGGTTCGACGCGGTGGTCATCGCCCTGCCCGCGGAGCAGGCCACGCCCTTCCTGGCCCTGACCGACCCTGCCTTCTTCCAGCGCAATGTCCTGTCCCAGACCTCGCCCTGCTGGACGGGCCTCTATGCCTTCGCCGCGCCCCTGTCGGTGTCGGCGGACGTGTTCCGCAAGCAGGGGATCATCAGCTGGGCTGCGCGAAACAGTGCCAAGCCCGGTCGCGCGCCCCTCGAGACCTGGGTGGTGCAGGCCGATCACGACTGGTCCCGCGCCCATCTGGAGGAGCCCCCCGAATCGGTGGCCGCCGCCCTGCTTTCGTCCCTGCTCGCCCTGACCGGCGACCCGGGGCGCGAGGCCCTCGTCCAGTCGGCCCATCGCTGGCGGTTTGCCCTGTCCACGCCCCTGGGTCTCGACGGCCTGTGGAACCCGGAGATCGGGCTCGGGGTCTGCGGCGACTGGCTCCTTGCCCCCCGGGTGGAGAGTGCCTGGTTGTCCGGGGCGGCCCTGGCCCGTCGCATGGGTGCCCAGCCGTTCACCCGCCCGGCCCGCGGCGGGGAGGCCCTTTCCCCTGCCCTGACCAGCCGCTAAGAGGCAGACGCCCCCCATCGCCCCGCAGCGGAGCGCGCCCATGTCGTCTGCCGAAACCGAGACCGATGCGGTCCTCGCGGCCCTGGCCACCCGCCTCGTGGGCAAGGCCCGGGACACGCGGCCCCTGCTGGTGGGCCTGACCGGCTCCGTGGCCGCGGGCAAGAGCACCCTGTGCACCCAGCTCGTCCCCCGTCTGGAGCCGAACCTGCGCGTGGAGGTGATCTCCACCGACGGCTTCCTTTTGCCCAACGACACGCTGAATGCCCGGGGTCTCGGCCTGCGCAAGGGCTTTCCTGAGTCCTATGACGCGGACGGACTGTTCGCAGCCCTGGCGGCGCTGCGGGCCGGGCCGACCCGGATTCCCGGCTATTCCCACGTCACCTACGACATCGACCCGGCCCTGACCCGGACCCTCGAGGGGGCGGACATCGTCATCCTGGAGGGCCTGGGCTTTGCCCCCTTCCCCGATGGCCGGAGCCTGACCGACAGCCTGGACCTGCTGATCTATCTGGATGCGTCCGAGGCCGACCTGGAAGACTGGTTCGCCGCGCGGTTCATGGGACTGTGGCGGGCGGCGGAGACCGATCCCGCCTCGTTCTACGCCCAGTTCCGGCACATGGACGAGGTCCAGGCCGAGCAGTTCGGACGCATGGTCTGGTCGCAGATCAATCTGCCGAACCTGCGGGACCACATCGTTCACGCCCGGGACCGGGCCGACATCCTCCTGCGCAAGGATGCCGACCACCGGCTGGAACTGGTCCGCGGCCGCTAGGTCGCCGGACCGCCCGGCCCGGATGATTGCCGCAGAACCCGTGATATAAGCCCGCCATGCTTCGCCTGACCGAACTCCGCCTTCCCCTGGGCCACGCCCCGGATGACCTGACCGCGGCCATCTGCGAGCGCCTCGGCGTGACCCCGGCCGACCTGCTGCAGGTCGAGGTGGCCCGCCGTGCCCACGATGCCCGCCGCAAGTCGGCGATCCTGATGGTTTATTCCGTGGACGTGGAGGTGGCGGACGAGGCCGCGGTCCTGGCCCGCTGCGCCGGGGACATCCGGGTCCGGCCGGCACCGGACACCGCCTACCGATTCGTCACCCGGGCCCCGGAGGGGGACTTTTCGCGCCCCATCGTCATCGGCGTCGGCCCCTGCGGCCTGTTTGCGGGACTAATCCTGGCCCAGATGGGGTTCCGGCCGATCCTGCTGGACCGGGGCAAGGTGGTCCGGGAGCGGACCAGGGACACCTGGGGCCTGTGGCGGCGCAGCGAGCTGAACCCGGAATCCAACGTCCAGTTCGGCGAGGGCGGGGCTGGGACCTTCTCTGACGGCAAGCTCTACAGCCAGATCAAGGACCCACGGCACCTGGGCCGCAAGGTGCTGACCGAATTCGTCACCGCAGGCGCTCCGCCGGAGATCCTGACCGAGGCCCACCCGCACATCGGCACCTTCCGCCTGGTCACCATGGTGGAGAGCCTGCGGCGGACCATCGAGGCCCTGGGCGGCGAATACCGGTTCCAGCAGCGGGTGAGCGACCTGGTGATCGAGACCGACCCCGCAGGCCACCGCCGACTGCGCGGCGTGGTGCTGGAGTCCGGCGAGGTGCTGCACTCGGACCACGTTGTGCTGGCCGTCGGTCACAGCGCCCGGGACACCTTTGCCATGCTGCACGGGCGCGGCGTGCGGGTCGATGCCAAGCCCTTCTCGCTGGGAGTGCGGATCGAGCATCCCCAGTCCCTGATCGACCGGGCCCGGTTCGGCCCGTCCGCCGGGCATCCGGACCTGGGGGCGGCGGACTACAAGCTGTCCCACGCCTGCAGCAATGGCCGCACGGCCTACAGCTTCTGCATGTGCCCGGGGGGCACGGTGGTGGCCGCCGCCTCCGAGCCCGGACGCCTCGTCACCAACGGCATGAGCCAGTATTCCCGCAACGAGCGCAACGCCAATGCGGGCATCGTCGTCGACATCACGCCGGAGCGGGACTATCCGGGCGACCCGCTGGCCGGCATCGCCCTGCAGCGCCGGTGGGAGGAAGCCGCCTTCCAGGCCGGCGGCGGGGACTATTTCGCCCCGGCCCAGCGGGTGGGCGACTTCCTGGCCGGGCAGCCCTCGACCTCACTCGGGGCGGTGATCCCGTCCTATCGCCCCGGCGTCCGGCCGACGGACCTTTCTGCCTGCCTGCCGGAGTTCGTGGTCGAGGCCATCCGCGAGGCCCTGCCGGTCTTCGGGCGCCAGATCCCCGGCTTCGATGATCCCGACGCGGTGATGACGGGGGTGGAGACCCGCACCTCCTCGCCGGTCCGTATCCCGAGGGGCCAGGATTTCCAGAGCCTGAACACGGCCGGCCTCTATCCCGCCGGCGAAGGGGCGGGCTATGCCGGCGGGATCCTGTCGGCGGCGGTGGACGGCATCAAGGTGGCCGAGGCCGTCGCCCTGGCCCTGACCTCACCCTAGGCATTGCATCCCGGGCCACGGCTCGCGATAGTCCGTGTCCGGAGGCTCCGCAGAAGGGCCCGTGGCAGGAAGCAGTCGGGATGGCCTCACAGCAGGACCTGGACAATCGGGTACCGATCACCGGCGCGCTGATGCTGGCGACACTGATGAATACCCTGGACGGGACCATCGCCAATGTCGCCCTGCCCCACATCCAGGGCAGCGTCTCGGCGGCGCAGGACCAGGTCACCTGGGTGCTGACCTCCTACATCATCGCCACGGCGATCATGATGCCCCTGTCCGGCTGGATTTCGGAGAAGATCGGCCGCAAGCGGATGCTGATGCTGTCCATCGGCGGCTTCACCGTGGCCTCGATGCTGTGCGGGCTGGCCACCAACCTGCCGGAAATCGTGCTGTTCCGCATCCTGCAGGGGCTGGCGGGCGCGTCCCTCATGCCCATGTCCCAGACGGTGATGCTGGACCTGTTCCCCCTCAAGATGCTGCCCCGGGTCATGAGCATCTGGAGCGCGGCCATCATGCTGGGCCCCATTGCCGGTCCGACCCTGGGGGGCTGGCTGACGGAGAACCTGTCCTGGCGCTGGGTCTTCTTCATCAACCTGCCGATCGGGGTGGCGGCCCTGTTCGTCCTGCAGATGTTCATGGCCGACGACCCCGGCGGTCGACAGCGGCCCTTCGACTTCATCGGCTTCATCACCCTCACCCTGTTCGTCGGCGCCTTCCAGCTGATGCTGGACCGTGGTCCGGGGCAGGACTGGTTCGGATCGACGGAGCTGTGGTTCGAGGCGGGCCTCGCGCTGCTGGGCCTCTACCTGTTCATCCTCCAGACCCTGTCGGCGCAGCATCCGTTCTTTCCCCGGGACCTGGCCCGGGACGGGAACTTCGTGGGCGGGCTGACGGTGAACATCTTCGTCGGCGCGCTTCTGTTCTCCACCGGCGCGATCCTGCCGTCCTTCATGCAGAACCTGCTGGGCTATTCGGCCCTGCAGAGCGGCTACGCCAGCGTCACCCGGGGGCTGGGCTCGGTGATCTCCTTCATCGCCGTCCCGTTCATGGTGGCGCGACTGGGGGCCAAGCCCACCCTGCTGATCGGGGTCGCCTTCAGTGCCCTGTCCCTGTGGCAGATGTCGCACTTCAATCTCGGCATGTCCGCCGACCTGATCCTGCTGTCGGGCTTCGTCCAGGGGGTGGGGGTCGGGCTGATGTTCGCCCCGATCAGCACCCTCAGCTACGCCACCCTGGCCCCGCGCCTGCGACCGGAGGGGACCATCCTGGCCAGCATGCTCCGCAGCCTGGGCTCCAGCATCGGCATCTCCCTGGTGCAGGCCAACCTGGTGAGCCAGAGCGCCGTCGGCTTTTCCCGCCTGGCGGAGCACGTGACGACGGAGACCCAGGCCCTGGCCACCGGCAGCGCGGCCGTCGGCGGCGCGCAGGGCACGCTGAGCCTCGCCCTGCTCCGCGCCCAGATCGCGCGGCAGGGGGCGATGCTCGCCTATGACACCATCTTTGCGTGGATGGCGCTGGCCGTGTGCCTGCTGGTCCCCCTGGTCCTGATGCTCAAGCGACCCCCGGCCCCGGCCGCGTCCGCCCCGTCCGTGGAGGCGGTGAGCGAATAGCCGTCCTGGCCCCCGAAATCCCGGAAACGGTTTCCTCATGATTTACGGCTGTACTGGCGTCAGTGATTCAACAGGATTCGTCCATCGGAGACATTTCGGGGCCGGAACGCTCCGAATTCGGAACACAGAGGCCGGCGGGGATTCTGATGATCAGCCGAAAAGTGCTTTGGACCCTGTGCCTCGATGTCTTCTACGTCACGGCGGCCCTGGCCAGCGACTATACGTTCAATGTTCTGATCGGCCATAATCCGCGGGGGTTCACCCCGTTGGGAACGGTCCTGATCACCCTGATGGTGGGCACGCCGGTGACCTACTATCTGATCAGCCAGCGTTTCGACCTGAGCCGCGTCATCGCCGAGCGCAAGCGGCTTGAGACGGAGCTGATCGGCGCCCTCGCCGAGGCGGAAACGGCGACCCGGGCCAAGTCGGAATTCCTGGCCAACATGACCCACGAACTCCGCACGCCGCTGAACGCCATCATCGGCTTTTCCGGCATCCTGGGGCGGTCCGCAGGCCTGTCACCCGCCGATGCGCGCTATGTGGCCCTCGTCAATGATGCGAGCCACACCCTGCTGCACATCATCAACGACGTGCTGGACTATTCCAAGCTCGAGGCCGGGCAGATCGGCTTCGAACGCACCGCGGTCGACCCGGCGGACCTGGCCGCATCCACCGCCGCCCTGCTGGCGGACGAGGCGACCCGCAAGGGCCTGGACCTGGCGGTCAGCGTCACCGCGCCTCCGGTGCCGCTGCTGACCGACGGGGGGCGGCTGCGCCAGGTCATCGTCAACTTCCTGTCCAACGCGATCAAGTTCACCGCGGAGGGACGGATCGAGCTCGCCATCGACGTGGGTCCCACGAACGGCGGGGCCCGGATGCGGGTGGAGGTCCGCGACACCGGGATCGGCGTTCCGCCGGACCAGATCGACCGCATCTTCCGCCGCTTCGTCCAGGCCGACGCCTCCGTCTCCCGCCAGTTCGGCGGCACGGGGCTGGGGCTGGCCATCTCCAAGCGCATCATCGACGGACTGGACGGCACCATCGGCGTGTTCAACAACCAGTCCGGCGGTGCGACCTTCTGGTTCGAAATCATCGCCCCCCTCGCCGATCCCGCCCGATCCACGCCGATCCTGCCGGTCCCGCCCCTGGACCTGACCCGACAGGCCCGGGTCCTGCTGGTGGACGACAATCCCAACAATCGCGAGCTGGTCAGTGCCCTTCTCGGCGCGTTCGACCTGGTGATCGTGACGGCCGAGGACGGCGCCGAGGCCGTGGCCGCCGTGGAGCAGGCCGCCCGGGACGGATCGCCCTTCGACATCGTCCTGATGGACATCCACATGCCCAATCTCGACGGCCTGACCGCCACGCGCCGCATCCGGGCGCTGGAGGCCGACCGGCAGTGCCGGACGCCGATCATTGCCATGACCGCCAATGTCCTCCCCGACCAGGTGGCCACCTGCCTCGAGGCCGGCATGGACGGGCACGTGGGCAAGCCCATCGTGCCGGAGGGGCTGATGAGCACCCTCGCTTGCTGGCTGCCCACCGCGGCCTGATCTCCGGCGGCACCGGTGCATGTGCCGCCAAGACGGCGCGACGGCGACTCAAAGCATTCCGCGGCCTGCGCTTCGCCTCACAGCCCCGTTTCATTATCGCAACATTCGAAACACTCATGAAACAAGGCCGAGTATTTTACGGTTTTATCTGCGATCACGCCCGTTAACCATGATCGAACACCTCCGTTTAACCAGTTCGGCGGAGATCGGATGAGATAGCGGTGATCTCCCCCTCACCGCCCCTCTCGAAAGGATCAGGACCATGTCCATCGAGTCCAGCGGTACCAGCTCCGGCGGATCGATCACCTGGGACCTTCTCCAGGCCCTGCGCCTGGCGGCCAATTCTTCCACCGCCCAGACGGCATCGACGGGTACGGCGGCTTCCGGCACGACGCCGTCGACGGCGGACGCCCCGCCGACCGGGTCCGCCCCCCCGCCTCCGCCGCCCGGCCCTCCGCCGGAATCGCCGTCCGCGGCGTCCGGTGTCTCGAAGCTCGCCGATGACTTGCAGAGCCTGTTGCTGGCGCTCCAGACCGCCGACAGCAGCTCCAGCACCTCGAGCTCCTCCAGCACGAGCGGGACCAACGGGACCACCGGGACCTCCACGGCCTCGACCGATTCGACGACTTCGGGCACCACGGGCAGCACCACGGGCAGCACCACGGGCACGACCGGCACCTCGGTCGCCGACGCCGCCTCGGCCCTGGCGACGGACCTCCAGACCCTGGCCAGCCAGTCTTCCGGCGTGCAGGGCCACCACCACGGTCACCACCATCACCACAGCGAGGACGGGGACAGCGCCTCGGCCTCATCCTCCTCCGGCACCTCCGGCAGCGACAGCCAGACGACCGGGACCACGGGGACCGGATCGGGAACGGATACGGGGTCCAGCGCGAGCACGGGCACCAGCACCGATCCCTCGCCCATCGCGACCTTCCTGACCGAGTTCGCCAACGCCCTGAAGCAGTATGCCGCGGCCACCGCCCCGCCCGTGCCCGCCACCACCTCCTCCACGACCCAGCCGACCACCAACGTCACCGCCTGATCCGCGGAGGATTGTCCCGGATCAAGGCACCTGCCGCGTCCGCATGGTCCGTGATCCGCCAGATGCCATGGGGGCATCAGCGCGGAGTCCGACACCATGTGGGGCCACAGACTATTGGGCGTTCTCCTGACCGCTGTCGGGGCAGGCCTAGGCTACTGGATCATCTGGGTGGTCTATGATCCCCGGTATTCGTCGCAGAGCCTGGCCATTGCCATCGGCATCCCGGGCACGCTGATCATCAGCCTTCTGGCCGTATTGCTGACCCTGGCGGGTCTCGGCTTGGTGTTCGCCCCCAGCGGCACCCGGGCCGCGGGTCGACGGCTCAGCCAGGGCCTGCGCCCCAACCGCCCGTACTGACGGCAATGCCGCAGCTCAGGCCGTCAGGATGGCGCTGACGCGGTCGAGGAACCAGAACGCGGCCAGTCCGCCTATGGCATAGCCCGCCACCCGCAGGGCCAGCGCCCGGGGCGTGCGGATCACCCGCTGGATCAGGAATGCCCCGAGGCTGAGGGTCAGGATGAAGCCGATCTGGCCGGCCTCCACCCCCAGGTTGAAGGCCAGCAGGGACACCGGAATCTCCTGGGCGGGAAGGCCCGCCTCGCGCAGGGCTGCGGCAAATCCCAGGCCGTGCAGCAGGCCGAAGGTGAAGGCGATCCGGGCCGGATGCCGGGCGATCGGACCGGGGGTGCCCCGGGACAGGGCCACGACCTCGACGGCGACGAGCAGGATGGAAAGCGCGATCAGCGCCTCCACCGGGGCCTGGGGCACGTGGATGAGGCCCAGGGTCGCCGCCGACAGGGTCAGGCTGTGCGCCAGGGTAAAGGCGGTGACCGTCGCCAGCAGCCGCCGCATCGACCCCACCAGCAGCAGCAGTCCCGCCACGAAGGCGAGGTGGTCGAAGCCCGTAAGGATATGCTCCACCCCCAGCGCGCCATAGGTCCGGAACACATCCAGCCGACTGGTGGGCCGGGGCACGGGGAAGTCCGGGCTGTCCGGGGTGAGCCGAAGGGTCGCCACCTCTCCGGAGGGCTGGACCACCCGCACCAGGGCGTCGGTGAGGGTGTTCTGCAGCCCCGACAGCCGCGCCGTGCGGCCATAGGGGGCCTGGGCGCAGGTCACGCGCCCGATCACCACCACAGCGCCGGGGACATCCTGGGCACCGGTCTGCTCCACCTCGCAGCTCTCCGGCATGTCCAGCCGCACGGCCAGCGGCCGCCCGCCCAGGGCCGGCAGCTTCAGCATCATGTCGAAGCGGGTGTCGCTGCGGGCGCGGAGCTCGAGATAGGCGGGCCGGACCTCGTGCGCCATGGCCCCGCCGACGGCTGCGAACCACAGGACCGCCAGCAGCAGCACTCCGAGGCCCCGGGAAGACCTCACGGGTGCCCCCCGGCCACGGCCGCCACGGCCTTGGCATCGAGGCTCACGTGATAGCGCTTTTCCAGGTCCGCGCTCGCCCGGACGGCGGCGGCCTGTGCGGCATCGACCATCCAGTCGGCCAGCACCTGACCGCGCACCGCGGCGAAGTCCGGCGGGGCCAGGGCCCGGCGGGCCGTGATCTTCACCAGGTGGAAGCCGAAACCTGACCCCACCGGCCCGTCCCACACACCCGGGCGCAACCGCGGCAGGGCCTCGGCGAAGTTGGACCCGAAGTCCTGGCGGATCTCCTGTTCGGTGGCGTTGCGCTCCACCGGATTGCCCGGAAACGCATCCCCCTTCGCCGTCGCGGGATGGGCGAGCGCCGCCTGCGCCGCCGCCAGCGCCTTGTCCCGGCCCCGGTCCGCGGAAAAATAGAGCTGGACGAAGCTGTAGCGGGACGGCCCGGCGTAGCGGTCGGCGTGCTCGGACAGATAGGTCCGCAAGGTCGCATCCGACGGGGGGGCAAGGCTCGCCGGATTGTTGATCAGGAAGTCGTATTTCTGCGCCAGCCTGCGGCGGATCACGCTGTCGTCCTGGTCGAGGCCGAGGCGACGGGCCTCCCGCACCCGCATCTCCTCCAGGGTCCAGGCCCTGGCGACGGTGGTCAGCTCCGCCTCCGTCGGGCGGCGGCCGAACTGGGCCCGCCAGATGCCGGCCAGCGCCTCCAGCCGCGGCCGATCCACGGTGATCGCCGCCTCATCCGCGGGCACCCGTCCGGCACCATGCCAGGCATTGAGGCCGAACAGCACCGCCCCGATCAGCAGGAAATGGACCACCGGATGGGTCCAGATCCTGCGGAGCCCCGTCAGCGGGACAGGGGGCTCGGTCATTGCTCGGGAACGTCGTACCAGATGGGCGAGGTGTAGGCGCGCTGCTGCACGGCCGCGGGCAGGCCCTCAGGGATCGGCTTGCCAGTGGTCTTGGCGTCATAGGTCGACCAGCGGGGAGTCGGAATCTCCAGAACCCGAACGTAGTAGGCGGCCGGGGCCTTGGGATCGAAGTCCGGGTCCCGCCACTTGCCCTTCAACTCCACCGCGCCGATGGTGTTGGAATAGCTGGCGGCCTTCACGTCCACCGTATTGCCCACGGACGGCACCTTGCCGGTCTTCGGGTCCCGCTTGCGGGTGCCGGACCAGGCCACGTCGATGACCTTCTCGTCGTTCTTGCCGCCCTTCGACCAGACCTTGACGATCTGCACCCGGTCGAGATTGGCCCCGTCCGGGTCCTTCACCGCCCAGACCACGAACTGCGGGCCGCGGTGCCCCGACAGCTTCGGCAGGTCCGAGCCCATGGGCACGCCCCTGGTGTAGCTCGCCTCGACCCAGTCAGCCTGGCCCGGCGTGACGCTGGCCAGGTTCCAGCCGCCGAAGAAGCGGACCTTCATCCGCGGGCCGGAGGTGGCGTAGGTCTCCTTGCGGGCCAGGCCGTCCCAGATGTCCTCCCGGGTGTTCTGCCGGGCCCAGACCGCGGTCAGGCCCATGGCACCGAAGCGGCGCAGATCATTGGCTCCCTTGCAGAAGCCGCAGGCCAGCCGGATCGCGGCCGAGGCGTCGGCCATTCCGTGCGCGCCGTTGTAGCGATCGGCCCGGGTCGGGGTCAGGCCGGCATGGCTGTCCGAGGCCCCGACCACGCCGAACTTGTAGGGGTCGAAGCCCTGGCTCTCCTGCATGGTCAGGCCCGTGCGATAGGCGTCGCGGACATAGCCCCCGTGGAACTGGGTCACCTTGATGCCGGAGCCGACCCGCTCGTCCACCACCTCGAAATCGGCGAACTCGTCATTGGGGGACAGGATCGGATTGGTCTCCGACTGCCCCTTGAGCTGGGTGATCTCCACCACCGGCTCATTGCGGCGGCGGCGCTTGGCATACTCGGCGGTCAGGGGCTTTCCGTCGCTGTCCACGGTGGCGAACATGGTGCCGTCGCTCATGTTCGAATTGTGCGGAATGGCCAGCACCTGATAGCCGTCCTGCCGTTGCCGCTCCAGCCAGCTCCACAGGTCCTCGGGCCGGACGCTGTCGAGGGAACTGAACGGCAGAGGCGCCGTTCCCCCGCGGAAGATCACGTTGCGGTGCAGGTTCTTGGTCTCCGGTGCCGAGGACCATTCATAGGCGATGAAGGTGGTGAACTTGCCGGGATGATAGTTGCGGTTGGCCGCCTCGACCTCACGCGCCCAGGCGTCCTCCACGGTCTTGCGGGTCAGGGCCGGTTCGAACATGTCGCCCATCTTGCCGTTCTTGGCCGCCGCGATGATCGACTTGAACGCCCCGCCGGACACGGTGGGGTCGGGATCGCGGGCCGCCTTGGCCAGGGGCGTGTCATAGAGGGGGCTGGCCGGATCGCCGGACGCCCGCATGACGCCCATGTTCTCCGAGTGGTCGGTGACCGCCAGGAAGTCCAGGGGCCGGTCGATGGTGCTGACACCGCCATTGGGGCCCTTCAGGGGCTTGCCCTGGGCGAAGCCGTAGGCGTCCTCCGGCGTGGCCGTGGTCTTGAACAGGTAGGCATCGAAGGAGAACGCCGTGTGCAGGTGCAGGTCACCGAAATAGACCCGCTCCTGCGCCCGTTCCGCGGGCGAGCCCGTGGCGACTGTCGGGCCGCCGGAGCGGTCGCTGTCCGCCGCCGCGGCGGCACCGGCCAGTCCGGCGACCAGCACCATCGTCGAGGCCATGGTCAGTATGGCGGACTTGAAGCGCATGACGTTCTCCCCTGCAGGTACCCTGCAAACCGTGTTTTTCCGGATTTTGGCGCGCGTCGCGCCAAATGTCAAAGCGGGATCCGGCCCCGGTGGAGACCGGAGGCCGGATCCCGTTCCGATCACGCCTAGCCGCGGACGCGGGCCAGGCGCTGGTCCAGGATCGCGTCGGCCTGGGTCATGATGTTGCGCACCAGTTCCGCGCAGGTGGGGATGTCGTGGATCAGCGCCTGGCTCTGGCCCGTGGTCCAGATGCCGCCGTTTAGGTCACCGTCCCGCAGCACGTTTTCCCGTCCGCGGACCCCGGCCATCAGTTCCTTCACGTCGGCAAAGGTCTTGGTGGGGTCCTTCTGGATCTCCGCCACCTTTTCCGAGATGGCATTGCGGGCCACCCGGGCGGTGTTCCTCAGGGAGCGGCCGACCAGCACCGTATCCCGCTCGGTGAAGTCGACGATCTGCTGCTTCACGGCGGGGTGGATCTGGGCCTCCACCGTGGCGCAGAAGCGGGTGCCCATGTTCACCCCCTCGGCACCCAGCGCGAGCGCCGCCACCAGGCTGCGCCCGTCGGCCATGCCGCCCGAGGCGATCACCGGCACATCCACGGCGTCCACCGTCGCGGGCAGCAGCACGACGAGGCCGATGTCGTCCTCCCCCGGATGCCCGGCGCATTCGAAGCCGTCGATGCTGATCACGTCCACCCCGTGGCGGACGGCGGAGACCGAGTGCCGGACGGAGGTGCACTTGTGGATCACCTTCACGCCCGCCTCCTTGAAGCGGGGCAGATGGTCCACCGGCGCGCGGCCGGCGGTCTCCACGATCTTGATGCCGGACGCGATGATGGCCTCGCGATAGTCGTCATAGGGGATGGGATTGATCGACGGCAGCAGGGTCAGGTTCACGCCGAAGGGCTTGGAGGTCAGGGCCTTGGTCTTCTCGATCTCCGCCAGCAGGGCCTCCCCCGACGGGAACATGTGGGCGGTGATGAAGCCCAGCGCCCCGGCATTGGCCACGGCGGCCACCAGTTCGCCATAGCCGACCCCGGTCATGCCCCCCATGACGATCGGCGTCTCGACCCCGAACATTTCCGTAATGCGCGTCTTCATTCCCCGTGTCCTCTTATGGATGTTGGCTGATCACGCAGAATAGGGACCGGCGCGGCAAGGTCTACGGAATCTCGCAGGTCCGGCGTGATTTCCAGCCTCTGCCGTAGCGTCACCAGGCGGTGTTTGCGGGTTTTCCACAGCCGGGTCCGCCGGAGTCCGGAGGAACACGGGACGGGAGCCCGGCCCGTCGGAATGGTTAATAGTTTCCTAACGGTTTCGTTTGCGTCCTATCGAGCTGCGCCCGGGCCCTTTTGCCGCGGCTATCGGCACGGGGGACGTCAGAACAGCCATGGCGCCGGGGCGCGCGATGTCCTAGCCTTGGCGCGAAAAACCGGGACGGGGGAGCGAGAACGACATGAAGGCGATGGTGCAACGGGGACTGATCGGTGCCCTCAGCCTGCTGGCCATGGGGTCGGCGGCCTTGGCAGCGGACGCGACCCCGGACGTGGTGCAGACCCGCACCGGGCCGGTCCAGGCCGTGGCGCGGGGCGGGATGCAGTCCTGGTTCGCCATTCCCTATGCGGCCCCGCCGGTGGGCGACCTGCGCTGGCGTCCGCCGCAGCCCGCCGCCGCCTGGACCGCGCCCCTGGCCAATCCGAAGTCGGGTGCGGCCTGCATCCAGACCTCCGGGTCCGTCTTCCGTTCCACGGCGGAGAGCGAGGACTGCCTGTTCCTCGACGTCCATCGTCCCGTCGGGCCGGGGCCGTTCCCGGTGATGGTCTGGATTCACGGGGGGGCCTTCGTCACCGGCAGCGCGGCGACCTATGCCGACCCCTCCTCCCTGGTCAGCCGCGGTGTGATCGTGGTGGCGATCAACTACCGCCTGGGGGCGCTGGGCTTCCTCGCCCATCCGGCCCTGCGGGATTCCGACGGGGCGTCGGGAGACTACGGCATCATGGACCAGCAGGCGGCCCTGCGCTGGGTCCGGGACAATATCTCGGCCTTCGGCGGTGATCCGAAGAACGTGACCATCTTCGGCGAATCCGCGGGCGGGTTCAGCGTGATGAGCCACCTCGCCTCCCCCGGCTCGGCGGGCCTGTTCCAGAAGGCGATCATCGAGAGCGGCGCCTATGGCGTCTCCGGTCAGCTGACCCAGGCGGAGATGGAAGCCCGCAGCCGCGAGGCCGTGGACAAGGTGCTGGCGGCCGCAGGTGCGGACGCCCCCGCCGCCTGCCGGGACGGGACGCAGTCCGCTGCCTGCCTGCGGGCCATGCCCCTGCCCCTTGTCCAGGCCCACCTGATGAAGGCCTTCAACGGGGCGGTGCCCAACATCATCCCCTCCGTCGACGGCAAGGTCCTGCCCCGCACCATCAAGGCGACCTTCCAGGCGGGGGCCAACAACAAGGTCCCCGTCATCAACGGGTCCAACGAGAACGAGAACCTGCTGTTCCTGGCCCTGAACGAGCTGGGCCAGCGGCTGTCGGCCAAGCCCCCGGTTCTGGATGCCGCCAACCGGTCGTTCCTGCTGTCGGCGGACGGCTATGGCAAGGCGGCCGAGACCCTGTCCCGGGAGTCCGGCATTCCCGTGGCCCAGCTGACGGAGCGGGCCTATCCCCTCTCCGCCTACGGCACCGACGCGGCCCTGCAGCCGAGCCTCGCCGCCGCCGCGGCGGGCACGGACAGCACCTTCTCCTGCAACGGGGCCAATGTCTCGGCCCGGATCGCCGCCCAGGGCACGCCGGTGTGGATGTACGAGTTCCGGGACCAGACCTCCCCGCCCCTGGTCGGTCGGTTCGGCGGCAAATACGTGCTGAGCCTGCCCCAGGGCGCGGCCCACGCGTCGGAGCTGCCCTATGTGTTCAACATGGTGGAGCTGGGCTCGGCGGACCGGCAGGCCCTGAAGGACACCATGGCGGGCTACTGGGCGAGCTTTGCCCGCACCGGCGATCCGAACGGCCCGGGACGTCCGGCCTGGCCCGGCTTCCGCACCGGCCACATCCAGGCGCTGGACGTGACCGCCCGGGGCGGGGTCGCGCCCATGGCCGCATCGGCGTTCCGCACGGAGCACAAGTGCGATACGGTCTGGACGCGACTGACCTTCTGATCCGTCGCGGCTCCGGCCCTTCTTCGACCGCCTGACAAGGAACGATCTCCGCGTGGCACAGCCGCAACCTGCCGCACGCCCTCAGCCGCCCGTGGGTGGGCCGATGGCCCTGCCCCCGGTCCAGCCCCTGACCCCCACGGAACGCCGGGTGACCCTGGCGGGGCTGATGATCGTCTTCCTGCTGTCGGCGCTGGACCAGACCATCGTCTCCACCGCCATGCCGCGGATCGCTACGGAGCTGCACGGCCTGTCCCTCTATGCCTGGGTGACCACGGCCTATCTGCTGTCCTCCACGGTGATGGTGCCGATCTACGGCAAGCTGTCGGACCTCTATGGCCGCAAGCCGGTGCTGCTGACCGGGGTGGTGATCTTCACCCTGGGTTCGGCGCTGTGCGGCCTGTCGGGGCAGTTCGGGGTCGATCCGGCGTCGAACGGCGGCATGATCCAGCTGATCGTGTTCCGGGGCCTGCAGGGGCTGGGCGGCGGGGCGTTGATGATCTCCGCCTTCTCCATCATTGCCGACATCTTCCCGCCCCGGGAGCGGGGACGCTTTGCCGGTCTGTTCGGGGCGGTGTTCGGGCTTGCGTCCATCTTCGGCCCGCTGCTGGGGGGCTTCTTCACCCAGATCGGCACGGCACGGCTGGGCCCGCTGGCCGTCGAGGGCTGGCGGCTGATCTTCTACATCAACCTGCCCCTGTCGGTGCTGGCCCTGTTCATGATCATCGTGAAGATGCCCGCCCTGACCCGTCGCTCCCCCGGACGGGTGGACTGGCTGGGCGCGGCCCTGATCCTGGTGACCTTCATCCCCTTCCTGCTGGCGCTGAGCTGGGGTGGGCGGGACTATGGCTGGGGCTCGCCGCGGATCGTCGGCCTGCTGGCCCTGTCCGCCGTGGGCCTGGCCGGCTTCATCGCCGTGGAGGCCCGGGCCAGCCACCCGATCCTGCCGCTGGGCCTGTTCCGCAATCCCACCTTCACCCGGGCCAACTTCGCCCTGCTGATCGTGTCGGTGGCCTTCATGGGGACGGTGTCGTTCCTGCCCCTGTACATGCAGCTGGGGCTGGGGGCCTCCCCCTCCGCCAGCGGCCTGTCCATGCTGCCGCTGATGCTGGGCCTGATCGTCGCCTCCACGATTTCCGGGCAGGTCGTCACCCGGACCGGCGTGTTCAAGCCCATCCTGCTGACCGGCGTGTGCATGCTGCTCGTGGGCGTGTTCCTGCTGCTGCAGACCCGGACCGGCACGCCGCTGTGGGATGTCAGCTGGCGGGTGTTCGTCATGGGAATCGGCCTTGGCCCCACCCAGAGCCTGTTCAACCTGGCGATCCAGAACTCGGTGGAACCCCACGAGATCGGCGTGGTGACGGCCAGTTCCCAGTTCTTCCGCCAGATCGGCTCGACCATGGGGGTGGCGATCTTCGGCACCCTGCTGACCTCCGGCCTTGCCACGGCCCGGGTTCCCGGCGGCCGCGGGCTGACGCTGGCGGAGCTGGAGGGGCTGGCGGCCGTCCGCACCGCCTCGTCCGGACATGGGGGTGCCGCTCACGCGGCCACGGACCCGACAGTGCAGCTGGTGCTGTCCTCGGCCATGCACGGCCTGTTCGCGGCCGGGCTCGTGATCGTCGGCCTGGCCCTGGCCCTGACCCTGACCATTCCGGCCGCCCGGCTGAAGGGGCGCGGCCCTCAGGTGCTGGAGGCCGAGGGCTGATCTCCCCCCGGAACGGCACAGACGCGGGACCGGGTGAGAAACCGCTTCTCCCGGCCGTTGTCGAGACTGAACATGCCGCCGCGGCCGGGCTCCACGTCGATGATCAGTTCCGTCCCCGCCCAGGCCTTCGCCTGTGATCCACTGATGTAGAAGGGCGCGCCGTCGATCTCGCCCAGCTTCACGTCGCCGTCCCCCAGCAGGAAGTCCCCCACCGGGTAGCACATGGGGGAGGACCCGTCGCAGCAGCCTCCGGACTGGTGGAACATCACCGGCCCATGGTCCGCGACGATCTCCCGCAGCAGCGCGACGGCAGCGGGGGTGGCAGAGACCAGGGCGGCCGCGGTTTCGGGCTCGGACATGCACGTCTCCCATGACGAACGGGCGGCCCGCTTGCGGACCGCCCGACGCCTGTTGGCGGAGGCCTCAGCCTATCAGAAGAAGCCCAGCTTGTTGGGGCTGTAGCTGACCAGCATGTTCTTGGTCTGCTGGTAGTGGTCCAGCATCATCTTGTGGTTCTCCCGCCCGATGCCCGACTGCTTGTAGCCGCCGAAGGCCGCATGGGCCGGATAGGCGTGGTAGCAGTTGGTCCAGACGCGACCGGCCTTGATCCCCCGGCCGAAGCGATAGGCCCGGTTGATGTCCCGGGTCCACACGCCCGCGCCCAGGCCATAGAGGGTGTCGTTGGCGATCTCCAGCGCCTCCGCCTCGGTCTTGAAGGTCGTCACCGAGACCACCGGCCCGAAGATCTCCTCCTGGAAGACCCGCATCTTGTTATGGCCCTTCAGCACGGTCGGCTTCACATAGTAGCCCCCCGCCAGGTCGCCGGACAGGTTCGCCCGCTCGCCGCCGGTGAGGACCTCCGCCCCCTCCTGCCGACCGATGTCGAAATAGGACAGGATCTTCTCCAGCTGCTCGGAGGAAGCCTGGGCCCCGATCATGGTGGTGGGGTCCAGCGGGTCGCCCTGGCTGATCGCCTCCACCCGCTTGAGGGCCCGTTCCATGAAGGCCTCGTAGATGTCCTCCTGGATCAGGGCGCGGCTGGGACAGGTGCAGACCTCGCCCTGGTTCAGGGCGAACATGGCAAAGCCTTCCAGCGCCTTGTCGAAGAAGGCGTCGTCCTCGGCCATCACGTCCTTGAAGAAGATGTTGGGGGACTTGCCCCCCAGCTCCAGGGTCACCGGGATCAGGTTCTGGCTGGCATACTGCATGATCAGCCGGCCCGTGGTGGTCTCGCCGGTGAAGGCGATCTTGGCGATCCGCGGGGAGGAGGCCAGCGGCTTGCCCGCCTCCAGGCCGAAGCCGTTGACGATGTTCAGCACGCCGGGGGGCAGAAGGTCGCCCACCAGCTCGGCCAGCACCATGATCGAGGCCGGGGTCTGTTCGGCGGGCTTCAGCACCACGCAGTTGCCCGCCGCCAGGGCCGGGGCGAGCTTCCACACCGCCATCAGCAGGGGGAAGTTCCACGGGATGATCTGGCCGACCACGCCCAGGGGCTCATGGAAGTGATAGGCCACCGTGTCGTGGTCCACCTCGGAGATGCCGCCCTCCTGCGCCCGGACGCAGCCGGCGAAGTAACGGAAATGGTCGATGGCCAGCGGCAGGTCCGCGGCCATGGTCTCCCGCAGGGGCTTGCCGTTGTCCCAGGTCTCCGCCTCCGCCAGGGCCGCAAGATTGGCCTCCATTCGGTCGGCGATCTTGTTCAGGATCACCGCGCGATCGGCGGCGCTGGTGGCGGCCCAGGCGTCCTTGGCAGCATGGGCGGCGTCCAGGGCGCGCTCGATGTCGGCGGCATCGGACCGGGCGATCTGGCACAGCACCTGGCCGTTCACCGGCGAGGTGTTGTCGAAGTAGCGACCGGCGGCCGGGGCGACCCAGGCCCCGCCGATGTAGTTGTCGTACTTCGCCTTGAACTTGGGCGTGGCGGTGCGGATGAAGGCTGGCTTGGTCATGAGTGGCTTCCCTTCTTGCGTTTCCCTGCGCGCCCCGCGGTCCGGGGCGTCATGTGGCGGCAAGCCTCCTCCCATCTCCGCCTCCGGACCAGTGGCCGCGGCACAGGGATCACGGGGATGTGTCGCAGGAATGCGACAGGTCGGACGGCCTGAATCCCGCCCCGGCGAGGCCGGTCTCAGTCGTGCCCGGACAGGCCCAGCCGGTTCAGCTTGCGGTGCAGGGTGGCGCGGCTGATGCCCAGGGTCCGGGCCGCGGCGGAGACATTGCCTGACGCCCGGGCCAGCGCCCGCAGGATCACCCCCCGCTCCGCCTCCGTCAGGTCCTCCGGTCCGGGGGCGGACAGGATGTCGGCGGCGGGCAGCCGGGCGGCGATCCGCTCATCGGTGATGCCAAAGGCCAGCCGGGCCTGACGGGTGGCCCCGACCACCAGATCGTGCCCGTCCACCGCCAGCAGCGCCGCCCCGTGCCGTTCCGCCGCCGGGGCCAGCACGATGCGGGCCTCGGCAAAGGCCTGGCGGAAGGTCAGGGCCTCGAGGGTGCGGGCGGCATCGGCCACGGCGGTGGCGATCAGGCCGGCGAATCCCTCCGTCAGGTCCTCGCGGAAGGAGGACACGTCCAGCGCCCCGGCCAGCCGGCCCTGCGGATCATAGACCGGCGCGACGGAGCAGCTGAGACTGGCATAGCGGCTGCGGAAATGCTGCTCGTGGTGGATGGTGAGGGCCCGGCCCTCCGCCAGGCTGGTGCCGATGCCGTTGGTGCCCTCGCAGGCCTCGCTCCATACCGCGCCGGGCCACAGGCCCAGGCGATGGAACTCCGCATCGTCGGCACAGACACCGCGCCGGTCCACCGGCACCCCGTCGCGATTGGTCAGCAGCACGCAGCACCCGGCCGCGCCCACGGCCTGGAACAGCCGGTCGAGCGTCCCCTGCCCGGCCCGGAGCATGGGCTCCATCTCCTCTCGGGCCAGCCGGAGCTGGGTCTCCGTCACGGTTTCCGGGGGGCGGGACTGGGCGGGATCGAGGCCGTACACGGTCAGGGACCGGCGCCAGGACGCGGCCACCACCGACCGGGCCGGCGCATGGCGGTCCTGCAGCACCGAGAGCACCCGGTCCGAATGGCTGTCTCCGCCCTGTGCGCTCACTGTCTTCTCCGAGACCCCCAGCGACGGGGCATCAGACGCCTTTGCCGGGCGTTCGGCAAGGGGTGGCGCCCAGCCCCGTTCCGCGGCAACCTGCCGCACAGGCGACGCAGCAGATGTCGCGAGGGAGACAGAGCCATGACCCGACCCGCCATCGCCCGCGAGGATTTCCAGTGCGTCCTGTTCCGCACGGCAGAGGGGGTCGCGACCATCACCCTCAACCGGCCGGAGCGGCGCAACGCCCTCAACCGGCGGGCCTATGACGAGCTGGAGGCCGCCTTCCGCCATGCGACCCTGGACGCGGACGCCCGCTGCGTCGTGGTCACGGGGGCCGATCCCGCCTTCTGCTCCGGCGAGGACGTGAAGGAGATGATGACCGGGGAGAAACCCGCCGCACCGGCTACCTCGCCCCCGGTGGAATACCGGGCCACCCCCGCGGCCATGGCAGTGATCGACTGCCCCAAGCCCGTGATCGCGGCGGTGAACGGCTCGGCGGTAGGCTGGGGCATGGAACTGGCCCTCTATGCCGACATCCGCATCGCCTCGGAAAAGGCGGTGTTCGCCGAACTGTTCGTGAAGCGCGGCCTGATCTGCGACGTGGGGGGCTTCTGGAAGCTGCCGGGGCTGGTGGGCTCGGCCAAGGCGGCGGAACTGCTGTTCACCGGAGATGCCATCGACGCTGCGGAGGCCCAGCGGATCGGCCTGGTCAGCTACGTCACCCCCCACGCGGACCTGATGCCGAAGACCATGGACCTGGCCGGGCGGATCGCCGCCAATTCGCCCCTGGCACTGGCCTCCCTGAAGGATGGCCTGCGCCGGGTGACCTTCGGCGACCCGAACGAGGTGGGGGCCTGGGCCATCGCCAACATCCACCGCCTGTTCGCCACGGAGGACCACCGGGAGGGGGTTCGCAGCTTCCTGGAAAAGCGCCCGCCGGTGTTCCACGGCCGCTGACGAATCGGGCATGAGGCACCGGAAATTTACAGAATATTATCCGTAAACGAATTATTTTGACCTCCGGCCCCGTCTGTGGAACAGACGCGTTCCCGTATCGTCGAGACCGGAGTTCGCCTTGAACGTCCACCGACTCACCCAAGACCTGTCAGCGGCTGCCGGACTGAAGACCCAGTTCGCGGCCCTGCCTTGGCGCGTGGTGGACGGCGATCGGGTGGAAGTGCTGCTGATGACCTCCCGCGAGACCCGTCGGTGGGTCATCGCCAAGGGCTGGCCGATCAAGGGGCTGGCCCCCAACATGACCGCCAGCCGCGAGGCCTATGAGGAAGCGGGCGTCGAAGGCTATGTCTCCATGCGCCCGCTGGGGTCGTATGTGTACGACAAGCGCAAGCCCAGCGGCCGCCTGCAACCCGTCCAGGTGGAGGTCTATCCCCTGCAGGTCACCGTCCAGCACGACGACTGGCCCGAGCAGTTCGAACGGGACAAGCTGTGGCTGTCCCCGCAGGACGCCGCCGCCCGGGTGGACGAGCCGGGCCTGAAGACCCTGCTCGCCGCCTTCCGCCCCGTCTAGCGCGTGATCTGACCCGCCAGGAACTTGGCGATGGCCGGACCATAGGGCGGCCGCATCTGCACCAGGGGGCCGATGTCCTTCGGAATCTGGCTGTAGATCGCCTTCTTGTGGCTGAACTCCCGGAAGCCGTCGATGCCGTGATAGCTGCCCATGCCCGCCGGTCCGACGCCGCCGAAGGGCAGGTCCTCCTGCGCCACGTGGAAGACCACGTCATTGACCGTCACGCCCCCTGCGGTGGTGGCGCGCAGCACCGTCTCCCGCTCCGCCGCGTCGGAGCCGAAATAGTAGAGGCCGAGCGGCCGGTCATGGGCATTCACATATTCGATGGCCTCGCTCACCGCCTTGTAGGTCTTCACCGGCAGGACGGGGCCGAAGATCTCCTCCTGCATCACCTTCATGTCGTCGGTGGGATTGATGATCAGAGTGGGCGCGATCTTGCGGTGTTCCTGCTGGGACAGGTCCTCCCCCTCCGGCTTCATCTCGATCACCCGCGCCCCCTTGGCCCGGGCATCGGCCACGTAGGAACTGATCCGGTCGTAATGCCGCTGGGCGACGATGGCGGTGTAGTCGGGATTGTCCTTCAGGGTGGGGAACATCTTCCGCACGGCCCCCTCGGCCCCGGCGATGAAGCCGTCCAGGCTCTCCTCCGGGGTCAGGACATAGTCCGGGGCGAGGCAGATCTGGCCGGCATTCAGGGTCTTGCCGTTCATGATCCGGGCGGTGGCCACGGCCATGTCGGCGGAGCGGCCGACGATCACCGGGCTCTTGCCCCCCAGTTCCAGGGTCAGGGGCACCAGGTTCTCTGCCGCCGCGCGCATGACATGGCGGGCGACACCCGTGGCCCCGGTGAAGATCAGATGGTCGAAGGCGAGCCCGGCAAAGGCCTGGCCGATCTCGGGCCCGCCGGTGACCACCGCGATCTCCTCCTCCTTGAAGGCCTTGGCGAACATCCGGGCCATCAGGGCGGAGGTGGCGGGGGTGAATTCCGACGGCTTGATCATGGCCCGGTTGCCCGCGGCCAGGATCCCGGCCAGGGGGGCGAAGGTCAGGTTGATGGGGAAGTTCCAGGGGCTGATCACGCCGACCACGCCCTTGGGCTGGTAGCGCACCTCCGCCCGGGCCCCGAACAGGGCGAGGATCGGCGGGGAGGTCTTGCGCTTCTCCGGCCGGGCCCACCTGGCCAGATTGTCCCGCGCATGCTTCAGGGGACCGATGGAGGCGGCCACGTCGGTGAAGGCGCTGGCCTCCCGGGAGCGGGAACCGAAATCGGTGTTGAGCGCCTCCTCGATCTCCGCCCGGTGGTCGACCAGCAATCCGATGCAGCGGTTCAGGCGGTCGATGCGCAGGGCAAGGTCCGGCGCGCCGTCGGCCAGATGGGCGCGCTTCTGCCGCTCGAGCAGCGCCTGCATGGCGGCGGCATCATGGGACGCAGCTTCGGTCATGGTCGTCTCCTCCAGCTAGAGACAGCAAGGACCGTCTCGTGCAAAGACGCTACAGGTGTCGGCGGCGGCAGGGCAATGCCCAACCGGCACGGGGACCATCAGGGAGCGAAGGGTCGGAGATGAGCGGACTGGACGAAGAGATCGTGGCCGTGGACATCGGCGGCACCCATGCCCGCTTTGCCCTGGCGCGGATCGACGGTCACCGGGTCACCGGCCTCAGCCACCAACTGGTGATCAAGGCCGCCGAACATGCCAGCCTGCAGACCGCGTGGGAGCATTTTGCCGCCACGGTCGCGCGTCCCCTGCCCCGGGCCGCCGCCATCGCCATCGCCTGCCCGATCAGCGGGGAGGTGCTGAAGATGACCAACAATCCCTGGATCATCCGCCCCGCCCTGATCCCGGAGAAGCTGAAGGTGGACCGCTATGCCCTGGTCAACGACTTCGGCGCCGTGGGCCATGCGCTGAGCCAGCTGGGGGAAGCGGACTATCGCCACGTGACCGGTCCCGACCGGCCCCTGCCGGACCACGGGGTGATCAGCATTGTCGGCCCCGGTACCGGACTGGGCGTCGCCCATGTGCTGCGGACCGCCGACGGGGCCCATGTGACGGAGACGGAGGGCGGGCACATCGACTTCGCCCCCCTGGACGCCATCGAGGATGCGATTCTCGCGACCCTGCGCCAGTCCCTTCGCCGGGTGTCGGTGGAGCGGGTGGTGGCCGGCCCCGGACTGTCGGCCATCTATCATGCCCTGGCGGCCCTGGAAGGCCGCAGCGTGGTCAGCCTGGACGATGCCGCCCTGTGGCGCCTGGCCCTGGCTGGAGAGGACAGCCTCGCCGTGGCGGCGCTGGACCGGTTCTGCCTCAGCCTCGGGGCGATCGTCGGGGACATTGCGCTGGCCCAGGGGGCCAAGGCCGTGGTGCTGGCGGGGGGCGTGGGTCTGCGGATCGCCGATCACCTGCCCCGCTCCGGCTTTGCCCAGCGGTTCTGCGCCAAGGGCCGGTTCGAGGGGCTGATGGCGGACATGCCGGTGAAGCTGATCACCCATCCCCAGCCGGGACTTCTGGGCGCTGCCGCGGCCTTCGTCGCCCAGCACCGGTAATGCCGCGTCGGCGGGCCAGCTTTCGCTTGAGAGGTCGCCGGGCGAACGACTAGGGTGGTCTTGCGTCCCCTCGCCAACTCACAAGAGCAGACCCCATGCCCGCCGACACCTCCGCCGCCCCGCCCGCCGCCGGTCCCCTGCGGGGCCTGCGGATCATCGACCTGACCCAGTTCGTGCTCGGTCCCTATGCCACCCAGACCATGGGCGACCTGGGCGCGGACGTGATCAAGGTGGAGGAGGCGGCCGGAGATCGCCAGCGGCACAGCGGCAAGGCCCCGAAGTCCAAGGGCACCATGGGCCCCACCTATGTGGCCTTCAACCGCAACAAGCGCTCCGTGGCGCTGGACCTGAAATCGCCGGAGGGGGCCGACGCCCTGCGCGCCCTGATCAAGACCGGCGACGTCTTCATCCACAACATGCGCCCGTCCGCCGTGGCCCGGCTGGGCTTTGCCTATGCCGACGTGGCCGCGATCAAGCCCGACATCATCTATGTGGAGGCCATGGGCTATGACGATGCGGGCCCCTATGCCGGGCTGCAGGCCTTCGACGACCTGATCCAGTCGGCGGCCGGGGCCTGCGGGCTGGAGCAGCTGGTCAACGAGGATGCGCCCTTCCGGCCCCTGCCCTCCCTGCTGGCGGACAAGACCTGCGGCCTGTTCGCGGTGATCGCCACCCTGGCGGCGGTCCGGCACAAGGAACAGACGGGCGAGGGCCAGTACGTGGCCGTGCCCATGCTGGAGACCTTCACCGGCTTCCTGATGGCCGAGCACCTCTACGGCCATACCTTCGTGCCCCCGACCTCGGGCTTCGGCCACACCACCACCGTCACCCCGCACCGCCGTCCGTTCCGCACCAGGGACGGCTGGCTGACCGTGATGCCCGCCAATGCCCAGCAATCCGCCAAGTTCATGGAGCTGGGGGGGCTGCCCGGCGCCTACGAGCTGGAACGGTTCACCTCCAAGACCTCGGGCAAGGAGAAGGTGGCGGAATATTACGCCATGATGCAGGAGGCGGCGCTGGCCCACACCTGCGACGAGTGGATGGCGCTCTGCCGCACCCATTCCGTCCCGGCCATGAAGGCCAATGCGCCCCTGGAGATCTTCGACGACCCGCAGCTCAGCCAGACCCTGTTCGAGACCCGCGACCTGCCGTCGGAGGGGCCCTATGTGGCCATGAAGCCCGGCCTGCGCTTTGCCCGGACCCCCGCCAGCATCCGCCGCGAACCGCCCACCATCGGCCAGCACACGGACGAGGTGCTGGAGGAGATCTATCCCACCAACTGAGCCTGCGCGCTCAGGCGGTCTGGTAGCCGGCGTAGCTGTCCTTCAGGGAGGCGTGGTTCAGCAGCATCTCCGCCTTCTGTACCGTACCCGTCGCATCGAAGATCCGTGTACGGACCCAGTAACTCTCCGTACGCCGACTGTCGGACAGGGCCGCGATCTCCCGGCGGATCAGATAGTCCTCGCCCACGAACAGGGGACCGTCGATCATGCGGATCTCCTGGTCGGCGAACAGGCCGACGGCGGGGCCCTTCACCGGAAAGCCCGCCGCGTGGCTGGAATATTCCGCGAGCACGCTGACCATCTCCAGCGGGATGATCGCCCGGCCCCAGGGGCTGGACGCCGCATCCGAATACCAGGGCGAGTTTTCAGTGATCCGCGCCAGCTTCTCGTTCAGGCTGAAGGGATAGAGCTTGCCCATGTTCTGGTCCGGGTCCATGCGCACCCGCTCCTCCACCTTGCCGGGCATGCCGACCTTCAGGTCCGCCAGGATCAGCAGCGGGCCGTGCGGGCGAAGCGCCGCGAGCCGCCCCTCCAGCAGGGTCTGGCCGTGGTCGGGGCCGAGGCTGGCGCTCGCCTCCAGCACCGGGGTGCCGTCGGCCTTCTCCGCCCAGGCCCGGGTCCGGGTCGCCCCCTCGGCGGGGATCTCGACAAAGGCCCGGACGCTCTCCCCCTCCACCACCATGTTCATGTAGTGGGCGGACAGGCAGCCCCGCTCGTACCACGCCTTGCCCCACAGCTTTTCCAGCAGCGGCGGGAACAGGCTGAAATGGGTCGGCCCCTCGATGGGACCGGCGCGGAAGCCCAGCTTCTCGGCCATGGCGTCGTCATGGATCGAGGCGTGGCCGCCATATTCCTGGTCTGCCAGCATCTGGCGGGGCTGGCGCAGGGGTCCCGAGAGGGCAAGGGGCGTGTCAAAGCTCATGGGAGTCTCTTGGTGATCGCGAAGGGGAAACGGGCAGACGTGGGATCAGCGACCGCGGAACACCGGCGGTCGCTTTTCCACGAAGGCCAGGGAGGCGGCCTTGTGGTCATCGGTGGCCATGGTGCGGACCATGTGGATCGCCTCGGCATCCATCACGGTGCTGAGGCTGGCGTGCTCGGCCAGGGTCAGGTTCTTCTTCATGTAGCCGATGGCCACGGTCGGCAGGTCCGCCAGACGACGGGCGAGCTTGGCCGCCTCAGCGGCCAGGTCCGCGGCGGGGACCGCCCGGTTGACGATGCCGAGGTCCGCCGCCTCCGCCCCGGTGATCACATCGGCGGTGAAGTAGAGCTCCCGCGCCTTGGCCGGGCCGACCAGGTGGGTCAGGAAGTAGCTGCCGCCATAGTCCCCCGACGCGCCGATCTTGGAGAAGGCCGTGGTCAGCTTGGCGTCCGCCGAGGCGATGCGAAGGTCGCAGGCGAGCGCCATGGACAGGCCCGCGCCCGCGGCGGCCCCGGGGATCACGGCCAGCGTCGGCTTGGGCATTTCGTGCAGCCAGCGGCTGAACTCCATCCCGCTGCGCAGGCTGTGGACCCGCTCGTCGAAGGTGGGCGCGGCGACGCCGGGTTCCCCCCGGGCGACGAAGCCCTTCACGTCACCTCCGGCGCAGAAGGCCCCGCCGGCCCCGGTCAGCACCACCACCCGGACCGCGGGATCGAGGGCGAGACGCGGCCCCGCCGCCGACAGGGCGGCCAGCAGCTCCCCGGTCAGGGCATTGCGCGCCTCGGGCCGGTTGAGGGTCAAGGTGGCCACGCCATCCTCGAAGGTTTCGATGAGCTGATCGGTCATGGTGCGTTCCCTGCAGGCTTTTCCCGAACATAACCGGGCCGTCGCCGTCCGTCCCGGGAAATGCTAGCCTCGTTGAATCATCACCGCGGGAACAGGCCATGATCAAGGCAGCAATCGGCATCGGAGCGGCCCTGCTCTTCCTCGGGACGGCGGCACGGGCCACGGACATCGCCGGCGTGGGGGCCAGCGGGCCGGAGCCCCTCTATCGCAAGTGGACCGCGCTCTACGCCGCCCAGGGCGGGGACACGGTGCGCTACATGGCCATCGGCTCCCGCGGCGGCCTGAAGCAGATCAAGGCGGGGACCGTGGACTTCGGCACCTCCGACGTGCCCCTGACGCCGGTGGAGCTGGACCGGGCCGGCCTGGTGCAGTTCCCGGTGGTCATCAGCGGCGTGGTGCCGGTGGTGAACCTGCTGGGTCTGATGCCGGGGGAGCTGAAGCTGAACGGCCCGGTCATGGCCGACATCTATCTCGGCCGGATCACCCACTGGGACGATCCCCGGCTGATCGCCCTCAATCCCCATGTGGCCCTGCCCCACGCCCCCATCCAGCTGGTGCACCGGGCGGACGGGGCGGCCACGACGCTGGCCTTCACCACCTATCTGGCGGGGAAGAGCGCGGACTGGAAGGCGAAGATCGGCAGCGGGCTTGAGGTCGCCTGGCCCAAGGGCGCGGCGGGGGTCGGCAATGCCGGGGTGACGGCCCTGGTCAGCAACACGCCGGGGGCCATCGGCTATGTAACCGCCGCCTTCGCCCGGGAGGCGCATCTCTCAACGGCCCTGCTGCCCGGTGCCAACGGGGCCTTCGTGGCGCCGGACGTCCGCAGCTTTTCCCGCGCCGCCGGATCGGCCGACTTCGCCCGGGCCCCGGCCATGGCGGTCAATCTGATCGACACGCCCGGCCCGGCCTGGCCGATCGTGGTGACGAGCTACGGGCTGGTCCCCCGGCGTGCGGCCTCCGCCACCACGGAAGCGGCGGTGCTGAAGTTCTTCGACTGGGCCTATCGGGCCGGAGATGCCGCCGCCGCGCCGCTGGACTATGTGGCCCTGCCCGCCGGGGTGAAGGCGCAGGTCCGCCGCACCTGGGCCGGCGAGATCACCGGCCCGGACGGCAAGGCCCTCTATACGCCGAAATAGGACCGGCGCACGGGGGCCGTCGCCTCAGCTCGTGCCCACCACGCCGCCGTCGCAGGCGATCACCTGGCCCACCACGAACTCCCCTGCGCGGGAGCTGAGGAACAGGGCCAGACCCGCAATGTCCTCCGGCGTGCCGACCCGGCCGCTGGGGTTGCGCTTGCCCACCAGGTCCCAGTCCACATCCTCCGTCGCGCCGCCGAAGCCGACGCCGGTGGACAGCATCCAGGTCGGGAACGGGCCCGGCGCAATGGCGTTGCACAGGATGTGCTCCCCCGTCAGGTGCGAGGCGAGGAACCGGGTCAGGTGATGCACCGCGGCCTTGGAGGCCCCGTAGGAGAAGGTGGAGAAGGCGGCGGACTTCAGCCCGTCGATGGAGCCGATATTGATCACCCGCGCCGGATGGTCCTCGCCCGCGGCGGCGCGCAGCTGGGGCAGCAGCTTCTGGGTCAGGAAGAAGACGCCCTTCACATTGGTGTCCATCACCTTGTCCCAGCCTGCCTCGGGGAACTCCTCCAAGGGCGCGCCCCAGGCGGCCCCGGCATTGTTGATCAGCACGTCGAGACGGGTTTCCAGGGCCGAGAACTGGGCGGCCAGGGAGGTGCAGCCCTCCACCGTCGAGAGGTCGGCCGGCAGGGCGACGACCTCGCCGCCATAGGTCTCCATCAGCCGCTTCGCCGTCTGGTCGCAGGCCGCGGCCTTGCGGGAGGAGATGTAGACCTTGGCCCCGTTGGCCAGGAAGCCCGCCGCCAGCATCTCGCCGATCCCGCGGGACCCGCCGGTGATCAGGACGACCTTGTCCTTGACGGAAAACAGGTTCTGGAAACTCGGTGTCATGCGGGACGTTCCTCGGATGTGTCAGCGTTGTCTCCAGCCTAGAGACTGCGCCCCGGGACGAGAAGCAAAACCTGCCGGGGCGACACAGGCGGTTGACGGGGTTCGCCGCGCCGCGCGATCATGCCGCCAACCCGATGCGGGCTGCACGTCACCGGGACATCAGGGAAGGACCGCCCCCATGGACCGTCGCGCACTGCTCCTCGGCGTCTCTGCCCTTCTGGCGTCGCCGGCGGTGGCACCGCCCGCCCTCGCCGCCCCGGCCGGCCGCCCGCCGAACTTCATCGTCATCCTGTGCGACGACCTGGGCTATGGGGACGTCAGCCTCGACGGCCGCGGGCCCATACCGACCCCGAATCTCGCCCGGATGGCGCGGGAGGGGGTGACGCTCACCGACTATTATGCCCCCGCGAACCTGTGCACCCCGTCCCGGGCCGGGCTCCTGACCGGCCGCTATCCGGTGCGCACGGGCCTGGGCTACGAGGTGATCATGCAGGCGGACGACCGCGGCCTGCCCCTGACGGAGGTCACCATCCCCAAGGCGCTGGCCGCGACCCATGTGTCCGGCCTGTTCGGCAAGTGGCACCTGGGACACACGCCCGCCTATTGGCCGCCGACCCGGCACGGCTTCGACACCTTCTTCGGCATTCCCTACAGCCACGACATGGCCCCCCTGTCCCTGTTCGAGGCCCATGCCGGCGTGGCGGAGGTGAAGCAGTCCCCGGTGGACTTTCCCACCCTGCAGCAGCAGTTCTATGCCCATGCCGAGGCCTTCATCGAGGCCAACCGCCACCGCCCCTTCTTCGTGGAACTGGCGCTGAGCGCACCGCACCTGCCCTCCCACCCGGCGGCGGGCACCGTCACCGACGGACCGGCCGGGCCCTACGGGGCCACGGTCATGGAGATCGACGGGATCGTCGGGCGACTGATGGACAAGCTGAAGGCGCTCGGGCTCGACCGGGACACCCTGGTGATCTTCACCTCCGACAACGGCCCGTGGTTCGAGGGGTCCACCGGCGGCCTGCGGGAGCGCAAGGGCGGCGGGGCCTTCGACGGGGGCTATCGGGTGCCGTTCATCGCCCGCCAGCCCGGCGTCCTGCCCGCGGGGCAGAAGGTGAACTCCATCGCCATGGGCATCGACATCCTGCCGACCCTGTGCGCCCTGGCCGGGCAGCCCCTGCCGTCGGGGGTGGAGTTGGACGGCAAGGACCTGTCCGCCGTCCTGACCCGCGGGGCCCCCTCCCCGCACGAGGCGCTGATCCTGTTCGACAACGAGGCCCCCATCGGCATCCGCACCCAGCGGTGGAAATATGTGGCAAGCGCCTATTACCGCGGGAACCGCTTCCCCCTCGACAAGCTGGGCTATACTGAGGTGTTCGACGTGGCCGGTGATCCGACGGAGAGCTACAATGTCGCCGCCGTCCATCCCGAGGTCGCGGCCGAGCTGAAGGCCCGTCTGGCCAGGGCCCATGCGGACTTCGCCCCCTACCGGCATGCGGACATCCCGCCGGTGTTCAAGCAACTCCACGGCATTCTCGAACACATGCAGGACTGAGGTGCCGGGCCCCTCCGACGACATGGTGGCCCTGCCCGGCGGACGGTTCCGCATGGGCTCGGACCGCCACTATGCGGAGGAAGCACCCGTCCGCTGGCAGGAGGTCGCGCCCTTCCGCATCGACCGCACGCCGGTGACCAACCGGGCCTTCGCCGCCTTCGTGCAGGCGACGGGCCATGTCACCGTGGCGGAGCAGGCCCCGGACCCCGCCCTCTATCCCGGCGTCGATCCCGCGCGGCTGCGGCCCGGCGGCCTGGTGTTCGGCGCGCGCAAGGGGGTCGCCCGGCCCCGGCACTGGTCCGACTGGTGGCGCTATGTGCAAGGCGCCCAGTGGCGCAAGCCGCAGGGGGAGGCCTCGGTCTATCGCGGGCGGCTGGACCATCCGGTGGTGCAGGTGGCCCATGCGGACGCCCTGGCCTATGCGCGGTGGGCGGGCAAGGACCTGCCGACGGAGGCGGAATTCGAGTACGCCGCCCGGGGCGGGCTGGACGGCGCGACCTATGCCTGGGGGGACGACCGTCGCCCCGGCGGGCGGATCATGGCCAACCACTGGACCGGGAGTTTTCCACAGGCCCCGGCGGCGGAGCACGGCTTTCGCGGCACCTCCCCGGTGGGGTCCTTCCCGGCCAATGACTTCGGCCTGCACGACCTGATCGGCAATGTCTGGGAATGGACGAAGGACTACTGGAAGGGCTCGCACGACGCGGCGGCCTGCTGCGGCATCGACCCGGCGGTGGCGAGCCGGGACCCCGATCTGCCGGGGATCAGCCTGCCCCGGCGGGTGGTCAAGGGCGGCTCGCACCTTTGCCACGAAAGCTATTGCGACCGTTACCGACCCGCGGCCCGCCAGCCGCAGATGGAGGACACGGCCACCAGCCACATCGGCTTTCGCTGCGTCGTCCGGGACGCGGCGGGGGCGGTGGCGAATGGTTAATAGAATGCTAACAATAATGATCGCATCCTATCGGAACACGGGTGCCCACCTGCGGCCCCCCGCGAAAGGCCCTCGCCCATGACCCAGGTTGTCCACAGCTATGCCCCCGAGATCGAGGCCAGTCTGGAAGCCGTCGCCGAGCGGGGAATCGACCCGACGGCGGCCATCTACGAGCGGCTGTTCCAGGCCCATCCGGAGCTGAAGCCCCTGTTCTGGCGGGACGACAACGGGGCCATCCGGGGCGAGATGCTGGCCCGGGTGTTCGAGGCCATCCTCGATTTCATCGGCGACCGGCGCTATTCCGACCACATGATCAGCACCGAAATGATCACCCACGAGGGCTATGACGTCCCGCGGGAAGCCTTCTCGACCTTCTTCGCCAATGTCGGCGAGGGGCTGAAGGACGTGCTGGGCCCGGACTGGACCCCGGGCTACGAGACCGCCTGGACGGAGATGCTGGCCGATATCGATCACTTCGCCCGCCACACCCCCCGGTCGGACGTGATCACCCCGGCCCGGGAAACCGACGGCCGCTGGCGGAGCTAGACACCGGCTGGCGCAGTCCGGCCAATCGGCTATAGAGCCCGCATGACCCGTCCCGACGCCCGCACTGCCACCCTTGCCTTTGCCATGGCCGTGGTGGGGATCGGCCTCTATTCGGTGATGGACGCCCTGATGAAGGGGCTGTCCATCGGCATCGGGGCTTATAATGCCGCCCTCTGGCGGTCCCTGGCCGGTGTCGCCATGACCGGCACCCTGCTGGCGCTGCGGCGTCCGAGACGCCCGCCCCGGGCGGTCCTGAGGATCCACGCGATCCGGGGGGTGAATGCGGCGCTGCTGGTGGTGGCCTTCTTCTGGGGGGTGAGCCGGCTGCCCCTGGCCGAGGGGATCGCCCTGTCCTTCATCGCCCCGCTGATCACCCTCTATCTGGCCGCGGTGCTGCTGGGGGAGACCATCACCCGCTGGGCGGTGATCTCGTCGGTCATCGGCCTCGTCGGCGTGGGGGTCATCCTGGCCGGTCGCCTGGGCGGCCACCACCGGCCCGACGCGGCGCTGGGGGCCGTCGCCATCCTGTTTTCGGCCGTCTGCTACAGCTACAACCTGATCCTCCAGCGCCAGCAGGCCCAGCTGGCCTCGCCGGAGGAGAGCGCCTTCTTCGGCACGGCGATCATGAGCGCGGTGCTGCTGCTGTTCGCCCCGTTTGCCGCCCGGGTGCCGCCCCTGAGCCAGGTGCCCGCCATCCTCGGCAGTGCGGCCTTCGCGTCGGCAGCCTTCATCGCCCTGTCCTGGGCCTATGCCCGGGCAGAGACCAAGGTGCTGGTGGTGGTGGAGTACACCGCCTTCCTGTGGGCCGCGGCCTTCGGCTTCCTGATGTTCGCAGAGCCGCTCACCCCCGCCACCCTGGCCGGTGCCGCACTCATCGTGCTGGGCTGCCTCCTGTCCGCCTGGCACGAGCGGTCGCACCAGCCCAGTGCGGAGCTGGGCATCTGAGCGGAGACAAGGACCGGCCTACTTCACCCGGACCGACGCCGTGGCCCGCCGCCCGCGACCATCGATGACCACCAGCCGGTAGAAGCCCGGCCCGGCCGGATGCCAGACCGGCGGCCCACCGGCGATCCCCGGGGCCAGGGCCTGGCCATCGGCGTACCATCGCAGCCCCTCCCCCCGCGCCGTGAGGGCAAAGCCCCGCGCCGTGGGGCCGAAGCCGTCCGCCAGCAGGGCCGCGCCGTCCGGGGGAAACAGCACCTGCGGACCGCTCTGGGCGGGGTCCACCTGCCGCAGGGCCGCAGGCGCGGTCTGCGGCGTCAGGGCATCGGCCCGGGTGGTCTCGCCGCTCAGGAGGTCGAACACCTGGAACAGCAAGGGCAGGGCCGCCTCCCGCCCCGTCAGTCCCGGCCGGGCCCCGCCATCGGGCCGCCCGGTCCAGACCAGCACGGTCCAGCGGTCCCCGACCCCCGCCGCCACCGCATCGCGAAAGCCGTAGGAGGTCCCCGTCTTGAAGGCCAGGCGCGGGGCCCCGGCACTGAGCTGCGGCGGCGCGCGGCCGGGGGGCGGCGGGGCTTCCCGCAGGATGTCCAGCACCTGCCTGGCCGCCGAGGCCGACACCAGCCGTGCCCCCGGCAACAGGGGCGACAGGGCGGCGTCGGCCTCCGTCCAGCTGAGGGGCTTGGCCACCCCGCCGTCCCCGAGGGCGGCATAGAGCACCGCCAGGTCCCGCAAGGTGATCCCCTCCCCGCCCAGGGCCAGGGCCAGGCCCGGGTCCGCCAGCCCGTCCCGGGGGCGCACGATCCGCACGCCTGCCCCCTGCAGCCGATGCTCGAAGGCGGCGGGGCCCAGCCGCGCCATCAGGGCCACGGCGGGCACGTTCAGGGAGTTGGCCAGGGCCTCCCGGGCCGTCACCTCCCCATGGAAGCTGCGATCGAAGTTCTCCGGCTCGTAGCCCTCATAGGCCACCTTCTGGTCGACGAGGCGGGTCTCCGGGGCGGCCAGCCCCTGCTCGAAGGCGAAGGCATAGAGGAACGGCTTCAGCGACGATCCGGGGGAGCGCAGGGCCCGGGTGGAATCGATCCACGCCCCGCCGCCCGCCCGGGCACTGGCGGAGACGGCGGCACGGACGCTGCGGGTTCCCGTCTCAAGCACCAGGATCGCCGCGGCGGTGTGGCTGCCCTGCCCCGCCGCGGTCTGGGCCGCCAGGCTCTCCAGCCGCGCCTGCAGACCGGCGTCCAGGGTGGAGACCACGGTGGGCCGGTCCCCGGTGGCGCTGCGGGCGATCTCGCCGCTGACCGCCCAGGCGCGGACGGGAAAGCCGCTGCGCCGGGGCACGGGCGTCTCCGATGCCTCCCGCGCCGCCGTGGGGCTGATCAGACCCCGGGCCGCCAGTCGCCGCAGCACCCGGTTCCGCGCCAGCCGGGCGGCCTCCGGGTGACGGTCCGGACGCCGCGCCTCGGGGGCCTGAGGCAGGGCGATCAGCAGGGCCTGCTCGGCATCGGTCAGGTGAGTGGGCTCATGGCCGAAATAGGCCAGCGACGCGGCCCGCACCCCCTCCAGATTGCCGCCATAGGGGGCAAGGGTCAGATAATCCGCCAGCACGCCCGACTTGCCGAGGCGCAGCTGCAGGCCGATGGCGCGGACGGCCTCCAGCAGCTTGAAGCGCATCGCCCTTGGATGGGGATCGAGACGCCGGGCCAGCTGCATGGTGAGGGTCGAGCCGCCGGACCGGATCCGACCCGCCGACAGGTCCGTCGCCGCCGCCCGGGCAATGGCCACCGGATCGACCCCCGGATGCCACCAGAAGCGGTTGTCCTCCATGGCCACCAACCGGTCGATGAACTGCCGGTCCGTGCGGTCGAGGTCCGCGCGAAGACGCCAGCGCCCCCCGTCCGTCGGAACGGCCCTCAGCCACACTCCCTGCCGGTCGACAACCACGGGGGAGGCGTGCTGCAACTTGTCCAGGGGCAGGGACAACAGGAACCCGCCGACCAGGTCCGCCAGCACGAGCCCGACCGCCAGTCCCGCCATCTGCCGCCGGTCCAGCCGGGCCGGAAGGGGGAGCCGCGGCCAGCGCCCCCGCCGCGCCCCGGCGGTCTCCCCGGTCATGGCAGGGGCGCGATCCGGGTCCGTCCCGGGGCCGTGCGGGCATTGACCGACGGGCGGTACATGTCCTGCACGACGGCCCCGGGCAGGAAGAAGTCCCCCGGCGTCACCGCCCGCACCACATAGGCGACCACGAAGGTCTTGTTACCCTCCGTCCGCAGCGCCGCCACATAGCGGTCGTCCCGCTTCTCCTGCACCGACACCGCCGTCAGCTTGCCGAGGAAGGCGAAGGGCCCGGCGGCGGTCTTGCCATTGCCGTTGCCCCCGCCGACACCCTGGGCATCGGCCGGGGTGAGCACGCTCTCGATCTCGAAGCCCGCCGGCAGGGCGTCATCGATCACGGCGGTGATCTGCCGGTCATCCAGCGCCCGTCCGGCGATGCGCACGATCAGCCGCTGGCCCTGCACGATCTCGTCCGGCTTCACCGGCCGGCCGGTGACGGTGACAATGCTCTTCTCCAGCAGCATGCCGTCCTCGGCCATGCCCGGCGCGGACAGGGGGGTGCCGCGGATGGTCACCGTCCGCCAGACCGGCCCGGCCCCGGCATTGGTGAAGTGGGCCTGGGACAGGCGTCCCACCGCCCAGCGCGCCGTCCCGTCCGGGGTGGCGCCCACGGCCTGCACCTTCACCGGTCCGGCAGCGGCCAGCATGGCCCGCGCGGCCTTGAGGAGATGGCTCTGCTCCTGGGTGTTCAGCCGGTCGGGCTGGCGCACCGTCCGCTCCAGCCGCGTCTGCAGGGAGCGGGCGATCTGCGTCTCCCCGGCCTCGTAGGCCAGGGCGACCACGCCGGCGAGATCCCGCAGGGGGGTCTGGTAGGAATCGTCCGGCGAGGCCCAGCCCCGGGCGCTCACCGCCTGGAGGAAGCTGTCATGGGCCCGCCCGCGATCCCCCATGGCCGCCAGGGCCGCGCCGACCTGGGCCCGGGCCAGCGCCGACGGCTCCTTGTCGAAGCCCACATCGTGGAACCAGCGCAGCCGCCCCAGGTCCCCGTGACCGCTCTTGGCCATGACATAGAGGGCATAGGCCGCCGCCCGGCTGCGCAGGCGTTCCGTCGCCTGACGATCCCGGTCGGAGGTCCGTCCGTACCCGGCATAGGTCTGCATCCGGTAGCCGACGGAGGTATAGCCGTCCGTCTGCGACACAGAGCGCATGGCCGAGATCGCCCGACCGATGGCCTCGTCCGGCACCGTGGCGCCCATGGCCTTGGCATCCAGCAGGAAGTCGACGATGAAGGCCCCGGTCCACGGGTCCGCCTCCCCGTCTCCCACCTGCCACAGGCCGAAGGAGCCATCCAGCGCCTCCCGGTCCAGCAGCCTGGAGACCGACGACGCCAGCGCCATCCGCGCCTTGGCGCCGCCACCGGAGGCCACGGAGAACAGGGCCGCATAGCCGGTGGAGGCCAGTTGCTCGCTGCATCCGTAGGGATAGCGGGACAGGGCCGTGGCGATGGGCGTGGGATCGAAATTGGCGAAGGGGGAATAGGAGACGGTCAGGCCCGCATCCGCCGCCAGCCCGGTGAGCAGGGTGGCCGACGGGGTGTAGGTGTCCCCGGGCTTCTGCAGGGTGGTGAAGGCCCGGGTGATCTGGCCCCAGCCCGCGCGGGTCTGCAGGGGGAAGCTGCGCTCTGCGGCAAAGCCGGGCCCCCGGGCGTCCAGGGTGACCTGGCCGATGGACGGGCGGCGGCCGCCGGTCAGGCTCAGCCGCTCGGTCACATGCTGGCCGGGTTGCAGGTTGAAGCTGCGGCCCGGCGCGGCGGTGGGCCCATCCCGGCCGTTCAGGTTGACCAGATAGCTTCCGGCCCGGCCCTCCACATTGTCCAGTTCCACCGTCGCCTCGGCCCGGTCACCGGGGGCCAGGAAGCGCGGCAGGGCCACCTCGGCCACCACCGGTTCCCGCACGATCAGGTTGGAAACGCCGGAGCCGACGGCACTGTCCGTCCAGGCCACGGCCACCAGCCGCAGCTGTCCGTTGAAGTCCGCTGCCGGCAGACGCACCGTGGCATGGCCGCTGGCGTCGGTGGTGACCACCCCGGACCACAGGGCGACGGAGCGGATCGGCACCACGGCCAGCCCGGCCCCGCCGACCTCGTCACCGCCGAAGCTGACGGCCCCCGCGGCCCCCAGGTTCGGGTCGAGCAGGCGGCCATAGTCGTCGCGATAGGCCAGCCCCAGGGCCCGCTTGCCGAAATACCAGGCGGCGGGGTCGGGATTTTTCTGGTGGGTCAGGCGCAATATGCCCTCGTCCACCGCCGCCAGGGTCACCCGGGCGGTCTGCCCGCCGGTCAGGCCCTGGACCTTGAGATTGGCCACCACCTGCGCGTGGGACCCGATCTTTGTCGGCGTGCCGATGGCGACGGTGAGCTTCCGCCCCGGGGCCTCCAGGGGCACATAGACGAGGCCGACGGCCCGGCGGGGCTTGGGGCTGGACACGGGGTCCCGGGGCTGGACGACGGTGACCAGCACATAGGCCCCCGCCCCCCAGTCGGCATTGGCCCGCAGATGCACGCTGCCCCCATTGGCCCCGATGGTGGCGGACTTCAGGTCGATCAGCCGGTCCCCGGCCACGGCCACCTGGGCCTCACCGGCAAAGGGGGCCTGGATGCGGACTTCCACGTCGTCGCCGGGGTGATAGCCGGTGCGGACGGTGGAGACCCGGGCGGTGTCCGGGGCCTCCACCCCGTCGTCGCTGTCGGCCCATCCGGCGGACTGGCGGATGACCGTGTGCGCCCCCGTGCCCGGCTCGTCCAGTACCAGGCGATAGTCGCCCCAGGGCAGCTTCTTCGCGATCCGCGCGGCTCCGCCGGTGCCGATGGACAGGGTGCCCTCGGCAATCGGGATGTCCCGGCTGGTGCGCCGCCAGGACCACCGGCCGCCGGACTCGAACCAGTCATAGTTCCAACGTTCGGAGATCAGCAGATAGTGCACCTGCGGGGCCGCGACCCGCTGGCCCTGGGCATTGACCGCCACCACCTCGAAGGTCTGGACCGGATCGGCCCCGACGCCGGGGGTGGACTTCACCCCGAGATAGAGCGAGCGCAGATGCAGCCTCAGCGTCGCCTGTTCCGCCACCGGACGCCCGCCGGGCTCGAACACCGAGGCCGTCAGCCGGGCCCGCAGCGGGTCCGTCGGCTGGCCCAGGCTCTTCAGGTCCAGGGGGGCCAGGGCGTGGCCAGCGGCGTCGGTCTGGCCCTGGGGGGCCTCGATCAGCTTCTCGTCGAAGGGTTTCTGCTGGTCGCCCCAGACATAGCCCTTCAGGGCCGGGAACGGGTCGGGATCGACGCTCACCCGGGCCTCGGCAGTGACCGCCAGGCCCGAGGCAATGGCCCCGTAGAGATAGCGCGCCGCGATCTGCACCCGGCGGGCCTCGCCCGCCAGCACCGGCCGGTCGGCATCGGCCCCGATGGTGACGGCCAGCCGCTGGGGCGCGAAATCCTCCACCTGGAAGGCCGCGGAGCCGGAGGCCCCCTCGCCGCCTTCCATCTCCAGGCTCACCCGCCACATGGCCCGCGGGGCCCCGGCCGGCAGCACCACGTCCGCCGCGGCCGATCCGCCGGGGGTCGCCTTGAAGGGATAGCGGGCGAATTCCAGCCCGGACGGGCGGCGGACCACCAGCGCGCCACGGCGGTCGGTCACCGCATGGGCCAGCCGGTCCCGCAGCAGGGCCACCACGTGCACGGTCTCCCCTGGTCGATAGATGCCCCGGTCGGTATAGACAAAGCCGTCCACGGCGCTGGCGGCCCTGGCCACGTCCGCCCCCGTCGTCGGCTTCGACCCGGGGGGCGAGCGGCCGCCCACATCCTGCTTGGACAGATCCACCGGTGACCGCTCAAGGTCCAGCAGGGTGAAGTCGGACTTCGGCCCATAGGCCATCACCCGCAGGGGTTTGGCCCCGTTCTCCCCGCCCAGCAGGGCCCGGGCGAAGCGCACGCGACCGCTGGCGTCGGTGAGGGCCGAGGCCAGCTCCCCGCCATCCGCCGCCACCAGGGCCAGCCGCACCCCGGCCATGACCTTGGCCGACTTGAGGGAGCGCACCACCACGTCCAGGGCATCGCTGCCGTCATAGGCCTGCAGCGCCATGTCGGTGAACAGGATCCAGCGCCGGGCGCTGGCGGGGCGCTGGGTGTCGGCCTCCCCGTCCCGGGGCTTCACCCCGCGCAGGCCCGTGGCATCCTTCGCGACCACCACATAGGCCCCGGACTGCAGGGTCTTGAGCACCGCGCCCAGGGGGAAGACCGTGGTGGTCCGCTGGTCGGCGGTGCCGTGGACGGCCATGTCCCCCTCCCAGACCTTGCGGCCGTCGTCGCCGACATCATCCTCGGCATATTCGTCCTCGGCGGTGGGCTGGGGGGCGCTGATCTGCTTGCGGACCAGGTTCCGGTCAGGCACGCGCCAGACCTCCAGGTGCAGGCGGTTGACGTTCACCGTCTCCAGCCCCACCCCGTCGGCATCCTCCCGCGGCAGGATCACCCCCTCGCCGGAAAAGCCCACATAGGTCGGCTTGGCGCCGGCGACGAACTCCACATCGGTGTTCTCGGCCAGGGTTTCGCCACCTGCGGACGGCAGGCCGCGCAGCAGGGTCACGGTCCGCCCGGCATAGCCCACATCGGCCACGCACAGCTCATCGTCATGGGCGGTCACCGCCGCCGGATGGCCCAGCCCCGGGCTGACCGACACGAAGTCCCCGTAGGACTTCCGCGGATCAAGGGGCCGGGTCATGCGGATGCAGGCCGCCGGGGCGGTGCCGTGGGAGTCGAGCCGACTGGTCCAGACGGTGAAGCCGTCGGGCTTGCGCGGCGCGGCCCGGGGGGCGTCGGCGGCGCGGGGCTTGCCGAACAGGGACCAGGGGGTGCCGTCCCGGGCGGCCTGGGCCACGGGGGTGGCCGGCGGGGCCGCGGTCATCCGCGCCACCCCGAATCCGGCGGCAAAGGCGGCCAGGATCAACCCGGCGACGATCCAGGTCCTTCGCCCACCTGCAAGACCCGCCATGACCGCATCCCCCGACCGTGTCCGGCGATCATCTGCCGGCCCGCGCCCGAGTCAATCGCGGGCTGGAGGAATTCGGTGCCCCATCGGCGCCCGTTCTGAGTGCCCCGGTCGCGCTGGCCCGCCTCAGCCCCGTCTCAGGACTGTTTCGGCCACCAGGGCACGAAGCCGGAGGTGGTCTCCATGTAGCGGACATAGTCCGGGCGGGTCTTGCGCAGGCGATGTTCCAGCGTCGGCGCACCGCTCCACTTCATCAGGGTCCAGGTCAGCAGCACCGGCCCCGGCAGGGCGAACAGGCCGTAGGGCGTCTCCGCGGCAATGAGGAACAGGCCCCACCAGGCACAGGCATCGCCGAAATAGTTGGGGTGACGGGTATAGCGCCACAGGCCCGTGGACAGGACCTGCCCCCGGTTCGCAGGATCGGCGCGGAACCTCGTCAGCTGCCAGTCGCCCAGGGTCTCGAACAGCACGCCGAACAGGCTGAGCGCCACCCCGGCCAGGGCCAGCGGCCCGAGGCTTCCCGGCCCCGTGCCGATCTGTCCCAGCTGCACCGGCAGGCAGACGATGAACAGCAGCGGGGCCTGGGTGGCGAAGACCAGCCGCAGGGTCGCCTCGCCATAGCCCCAGCCCTTGGCGTCCTTCGCCTTCTCCATCATCCGGATATAGCGGCGATCCGGCCCGTGGTTGCGCCAGCGCCAGAGCAGATAGCCCCCCAGCCGGAACCCCCACAGGCTGCAAAGGGCCGTCAGCGCCACCTTGTGCGGCGTCAGCGGGCCGGTGGCGGCGAGGCTCGACCAGGCCATGGCCACCATGCCCAGCGCCCAGAAGGCATCGACGAAGGTCACGTCCCTCAGGCGAAGCCCCGCGAGCCAAAGCAGCGCGAACAGGGCCACGCAGACCCCGGCATTGACGGCAAGAACGGTCAGGATCGGCATGGTCTCTCCCAGGGCGTACTCAGACGGCGGGTCGGTCGGCCAGGGCCAGCACATGGGCGGTGGGCGCCTTGCCCCCCTGCTGGGCGGCCAGCACCCCCACATCCACATAGTCTCGCCAGTCGACAATCAGGTCCCCGCGGAAGCGGATGACCCCGGCATAGGGGGCGACCACGGTCAGGCCGGCCTTGGTGGTGAATTCGTCCACCCCCTCCACGAACAGCCGGTCGCCGCTCTCGGCATGGTCGAACACCCGCCAGCGGACCTCGGCAATGTCTGCACCGAAGCGGACCAGGAACTTCCGGGCGGCGGCCTTGCCCTTCAGGGGCGGTTCGGCCCCCACGGCAAAGTGCCAGACGACCTCGTCGTCCATGCGGGACAGGACGTCATCTATGTCCTTGCGCTTCCAGGCCTCGATCAGGGCCAGGAACTGGTCGATGCGGCGGGGCGCGCTCATCCCTCAGACCCCGACCACGAGGCTGACCGTGGTGGTGGTCGAGCCGCCGATGTTCAGGGTCTGGCAGGTGCGGGCCCCCTCCACCTGATAGTCCCCCGCCTGGCCGGTGACCTGCTTCATGGCGTCCAGCGCCATGCGCACGCCGGTGGCACCCACGGGATGCCCGAGCCCGATCAGCCCGCCGGAGGGATTGATCGGCAGGCGACCGCCCATCTCGATGGTGCCGTCCTCCACCGCCTTCCAGGCCTCCCCCGGCGCGGTCAGGCCCAGATGGTCGATGGCCATGTATTCGGTCATGGCAAAGCAGTCGTGGGTCTCCACCACATGCACCTGCGACAGGTCGGTGATCCCGGCCCGGCGGCGGGCATCCTCCACCGCCCGGCGGACCTGCGGAAAGACGTAAGGCTGTCCCTGGCTCGCCCGGATCTTGTCCGCATAGGGGATGGGGGCCGAGCGATGGCCCCAGCCGCGGATCTGCGCCAGATCCTCCAGCCGCTTGCCCCGGGCCTTTGCCCATTCGGCGGCACGGCGAGGCGAAGCCAGGAAGATCACCGCGGCCCCGTCGGTCACCTGACCGCAGTCCAGCTTGCGGGTCCGTCCCTCCACCACCGGGTTCAGGGCATCGTCCTCAGTGAAACTGTTCTCCGGGAAGCTCCACTGCCGGGTCTGGGCATTGGGATTGCGGCGGCCATTGGCGAAGTTGATCTCCGAGATCCGCAGCACATGGGCGGGATCGAGGCCGTAGCGGCGCTCGTATTCCTCGGCCAGGTCCGAAAAGGCCCGGGGCCAGGGGAACTTCGCATCCAGATATTCGTGCCCCGCCCAGGCCGCTGCCCCCAGGTTCTGCGCCGCCTGCTGGCCGGAGACATTGCGCATCTGCTCGATGCCGACGACGCAGGCCAGGTCGTATCGTCCCGCCTCGATCTCCGCCGCGGCGGCGAGGATGGCCACGCTGCCGGACGCGCAGGCCGCCTCGTGCCGGGCGGTGGGCATGCCGTCGAAGTCCGGGTGGACGAGGCCGAAGAAGCCCCCCAGCAGCCCCTGCCCGGCAAACAGGTCGGCGACGAAGTTGCCCACATGGCCGCACTCGATGTCCTTCGGCTCCAGCCCGGTGGCATCGAGGCCATGGCGCACCACGTCGGCGAAGACGTCCGCCAGTTCGAGGCCCTGCCGGGTCCAGTTCGCGGAGAAGTCCGTCTGCCAGCCGCCCAGGATGTAGGTCATGTCGCGTCCGTTCCTGTCAGGGCCGCCGGGCGGACCATCGCCCCGGGCCGGTGGATGTTCGGAACCGCCCTCAGCGGCCGAGCCCCCGCAGGGCCCCGGCCTCGGCGGAGTCGATATATTCGTCGAGCCGGGTGATCCGGCCGTCTTCCATCCGCACCACCACGCAGGCGGACATCTTCCACGGCGTCCCGTCCGGCAGGGTGGCGGACAGGACGTGCTGCTGCACGAACCCGTCCTTCAGCGCCTCCAGCCGCTGGACGGTGTAGACCCGGTCCGGCAGCTTGCGCACGAACCAGTCCAGGGACTTCATGTTCTGGTCGACGGTTTGTTCCACATAATCGATGTTGTGCCAGATCTTCGCGTCGGGGGCGTAGCAGGCGCGCACGGCATCTGCATCCCCGCCCTGGATGGCGGCGACGAAGCGCTTTGCGAAGGCCAGGATGTCCGCTTCGGTCATGGCGTCAGTCCCCTCATCGCCCGGTGCTGATCTTGTCGGCGGTCAGGGCCCGGCGCATGGCCAGTTCCAGCGCCTTGGGGTCCCGGGCGAGGCTCGCGCGGACATCGATGGCCAGGAAGTCGGTGTCCACCTCGTCCACCCCCCGGGCGATGGCCTTGAGGGCCGCCTTGGCGATGGTGGCCGGGGCCTCCTTGAAGCCTTCCACGTGGCTCGCCATCCGCGTGTCGACGGAGCCGACGATCAGGGCGGTGACATGGGTGTTCTGCGGGGCCAGCTCCGCCCGCAGGCAGGCGCACATGGCTCGTCCGGCAAACTTGGAGGGGCTGTAGCCACCCATCACCGGGGCGGCGACGATCCCGCCCACGGACAGGACATTGGCGATGGCACTCTCGGAGTGGCGGGCGAGGACGGGGGCAAAGGCCCGGCACATCATCAGGGGACCGAAATAGTTGGTCTCCATCTCCAGCCGCGCGGCGGACAGGTCCTTCGCCCGCATCAGGGTCTCGTTGCAGAAGGCCCCGGCATTGTTGATCAGCAGGCTGACGTCGGAGCAGGACTCGGCCGCTGCCGCGATCTGGTCCGGATCGGTGACGTCCAGCCGGACGGCCACCAGCCGGTCCGGGGCCTCGGCCACCAGGGCGGCGGCATTGGCCGGGTCCCGGCTGCCCACATAGACCCGACGGGCCCCGGCAGCCAGCAGTCCGCGGACCAGCGCCTCGCCGATCCCGCGGTTGCCGCCGGTCACCAATGCGACACTGTCCTGCAGCTTCATGCCCGTGCGCCTCTCCCCGGTCGGTCTGACGCCGACTGACTGCGAGGCTAGACCTCCTGTCGGGCTTTTCAACCCGCTTTCCTGCCGGCGCCGGGCACCCTTATCGCCCGCGGCCGATGGACCGGTTTCCAGCCGGTCTGGTCTTCAGGTCAGAGACGTTCGATCTTCCGGGAGACTTCGTCGATCAGTTCCGCCACGTCGAACAGCACCTGCCGGTCGGTGGCCCCGCGCAGCCTCTGTTCCAGCACGGCGCGGAGGTTGTGCATGGCGCGGGAGACCGGGCCAGTGTCCAGGCGACCGGCCTCCGCCCCCAGGGCGTCCAGGCGGGCCAGCGCGTTTTCGGCGTCGGTGCGGCTGGCGTTCAGCTGCTCGGTCCCGGCAGGGGTGATGGCGTAGACGCGCTTGGCGGTGTCCGACACCGCGGCGGTGACCAGTTCCTGCTCCTCCAGCAGGGTCAGGGTCGGATAAACCACGCCGGGGCTGGGGGCATAGGCCCCGCCCGTCCGCTCCTCGATGGCGCGGATCAGGTCGTACCCGTGCCGGGGCTGGTCTTCCAGCAGCAACAGCAGGACGAGCCGGAGCTGGCCGGAGTCGAACATGCGTCGCCGCCCGCCCCCTCCGCCGCCGCGGCCATGACCGCCGAAGGGCCCGCGCCCGTGTCCCGATCCGCCTCGACCCGAAGGTCCGCCCCATCCGGCGGCCCCGTGGAACGGATGGCGGTGCATATGTCGATGTGAGTGTGTGTGTGCGTTTTTCATAATTGCTAAGATATATCTTTATGCAGTCTTCGCAAGCCCCTTTTTCGAAGTCGCTGCGTTTTTTTCTCCGGGAGGGTGGGACGGCCTTTCGGCTCAGACCTGCAGGCGGGCTTCGAGGGCGGCGATGAAGGGGGCCAGCTTCGGCGGGGTCTGGGGACTGGCCGGGCGCACGACCCAGATGGCCACGGGCTCGGGGGCAGCATCCTCCAGCACCACTTCGCGCAGGGTGCCGGCGGCCAGCTCCGCCTCCACGTCCCAGTAGGAGAAGGTGGCGATCCCCAGGCCGGCGAGGCAGGCCACATGGACCGCCTCCATGCTGTCGGACTCGAAGCGTCCCTCGAAGCGGACCTCGCGCACGGCCCCGCCCGTGACGAAGGGCCAGGCGGCCCGGTCGATCAGGCCCAGGCGCTGGTGGTCCGCCAGGTCGGCCAGGGTGCGGGGCGTCCCGTGCCGCTGCAGATAGGCCGGTGCGGCACACAGACGCCGGGGATTGTCCGCGAGCTTGCGGGCCAGCAGGCTCGAGTCCCGCAGCCGCCCGATGCGCACCGCCAGATCGAACCCCTCGCCCACGATGTCCACCATCCGGTCCTGCAGGGACAGCTGCACCCGAAGCGCCGGATAGGCCTGCAGCAGGCCGGGGATCAGCGGGGCCACCACCTTGCGCCCGAAGGAGGCCGGGGCCGTCACCCGCAAGAGGCCCGAGACCGCGCCGATACCCCCGGCCAGGCTGCCCAGCGCGCTCGTCTCCGCCTCCAGCATGGCGCGGGCATGGGGCAGGAAGGCCAGGCCCTCCGGCGTCAGGGACAGGGAGCGGGTCGTCCGGTTCACCAGCCGCACGCCCAGCTGCGCCTCCAGCGCCGCCAGGCGGCGGCTGGCCAGGGTCGGTGACAGGCCCAGGCGCCGGGCGGCCCCGCTCAGGCTGCCACTGGCGGCGGCCTGGCTGAGCACGGCAAGGGCCTCGGTGTCCATTTGATCAATAACCGATAAAGTGGCCTGTCATATTCCGCTATTTATCGCGATTGTGAAAAAATGCAAAAGGATGCCATCGTCGGTCCGCCGACCTGTCCGTATTCGTTCCATTGCAGGATATCCCGATGACCGCCCGCCTCGTTCCCGATCCGATCCTGCGGCAGTTCGTGGAGTCCGAGGTGCTGCCCGGCCTCGACATCCCCCCTGCGGCCTTCTGGGCGGCGCTGGAGCATCTGGCAGCGGACTTCGGCCCGCGCAATGCGGCGCTGCTGGCCGTCCGGGACCGGCTGCAGGCCCAGCTCGACGCCTACTGGACCGCCCGGCGGGGCCAGGTCGTGGATGTGGTGGAGGAGGCGCGGTTCCTGCGGGAGATCGGCTATCTGAGCGAGGAGGTGCCCGACTTCCGGATCGGCACCACCGGGGTCGATGCCGAGATCGCCGCCACTGCCGGACCGCAGCTGGTGGTGCCCCTGTCCAATGCCCGCTATGCCCTGAATGCCGCCAATGCCCGGTGGGGCAGCCTGTACGACGCCCTCTACGGCACCGATGCCCTGGCCCCGGTCCTGCCCGCCGGTCCCTATGACATCGAGCGCGGGGCCAAGGTCATCGCCCATGCCCGGGCCTTCCTGGACGAGATCGCCCCCCTGGACGGGGCCAGCCACCAGGATGCCGCCGGCTATACGGTGGTGGATAGCCTGCTGCGGGTCGGCCTGATCAATGGCGGGGAGACCGGCCTGCTGCATCCCGAGGTGCTGGCCGGATGGCGCGGCGATCCCGGTGCCCCGGACGGCGTGCTGCTCTGCCACAACGGGCTGCATGTGGAGATCGTCGTCGACCGCACGAGCGACATCGGCCGGGACGACCCCGCCGGGATCAGCGACCTTCTGATGGAAAGCGCCCTGACCGCCATCCAGGACTGCGAGGATTCCGTCGCCGCCGTGGATGCGCAGGACAAGGTGGGCGTCTATCGCACCTGGCTCGGCCTGATGAAGGGCGACCTGGCCGAGACCTTCCACAAGGGCGGACAGGTCCTGACCCGTCGCCTGAACCCTGACCGCACCTATACCGGTCGCGACGGCCAGCCCAAGGTGCTGAAGGGCCGCGCCGTGCTGCTGGTCCGCAATGTGGGCCACCACATGCTGAGCGATGCGGCCCTGCTGGACGGGCAACCGGTCTACGAGACCGTCATCGACGCCCTGGTCACCGTGGCCAGCGCCCTGCACGACCTGCGCGGGGCCCGGGCCAACAGCGCCACCGGCGCCATCTATGTGGTGAAGCCGAAGATGCACGGGCCGGACGAGGTGGCGCTGGCCGTTCGCCTGTTCGACGGGGTCGAGGACGCCCTGGGTCTGCCCCGCAACACCGTCAAGATCGGCATCATGGACGAGGAGCGCCGCACCAGCGCCAACCTGCGCGCCTGCATCCATGCGGCCCGGGACCGGGTGGTGTTCATCAATACCGGCTTCCTCGACCGCACCGGGGACGAGATCCATACGGACATGGAACTGGGCCCCATGGTGCGGAAGGCGGAGATGAAGACGCAGGCCTGGCTGGCCGCCTACGAGGCGCGCAACGTCCAGATCGGCGTCGCCACCGGCTTTGTCGGCCATGCCCAGATCGGCAAGGGCATGTGGGCGGCGCCGGACCAGATGCAGGCCATGCTGCGGGACAAGATCGCCCATCCCCGCACCGGGGCCAACACGGCCTGGGTCCCCTCCCCCACCGCCGCCACCCTGCACGCCCTGCACTATCACCGGGTGGATGTGGCAGAGGTGCAGGCGGGTCTGAAGGGCGGCCAGACGACGGACCTGTCGGACCTGCTGAAGCCCCCCGTCGGGGCCTCCAACTGGGAGCCCAAGGCCGTGCAGGAGGAGCTGGACAACAACATCCAGGGCCTGCTTGGCTATGTGGTGCGCTGGATCGACCAGGGGGTCGGCTGTTCCAAGGTGCCGGACATCTATGACGTGGGCCTGATGGAGGATCGCGCCACCCTGCGGATCTCCAGCCAGCACGTGGCCAACTGGCTGCATCACGGCATCTGCACCGAGGCCCAGGTGCGCAGCACCTTTGAGCGGATGGCCGTCGTGGTGGACCAGCAGAATGCCGGGGACACCGCCTATCGCCCCATGGCACCGGACTTCGGGGCCAGCATCGCCTTCCAGGCCGGGCTCGAGCTGGTGTTCGACGGCCGCCAACAGCCCAACGGCTATACCGAATTCATCCTTCACCGGCGCCGTCGGCAGTTCAAGGCCGCCCAGGCCGCCGCCGCCGCCCACAGCTGAGGACCCGCCGCCCGTGCAGATGCCGCCCCCGGACCCGGCGCTGATCGCCCGCCGCGCGGAGTTCGTGGCGGCGTTGCGGCGGATCGTGCCGGGGGACGGGGTGATCGACGAGGCCGCGGCGCTCCGGGCCTATGAATGCGACGGCCTGACCGCCTATCGCACCACGCCCCTGGCGGTGGTCCTGCCCGCCACCACGGCGCAGGTCTCCGCCGTCCTCGCCTATTGCCACGGCCACGGCCTGAAAGTGGTGCCCCGGGGCTCGGGCACGTCCCTCAGCGGCGGGGCGCTACCCCTGGCGGACGGGATCGTGCTGGGGCTGGGACGCTTCAACCGCATCCTGGAGATCGACTACGACAATCTGTGCGTGGTGACCCAGCCCGGCGTCACCAACCTGGCCCTGACCGAGGCCGTGCGCGACCGGGGCTTCTATTATGCCCCCGATCCCTCCAGCCAGATCGCCTGCTCCATCGGCGGCAATGTGGCGGAGAATTCCGGCGGCGTTCACTGCCTGAAGTACGGCATGACCACCAACAACCTGCTGGGGGTCGAGATGGTGCTGGCCGACGGGGAGGTGGTGCGCCTGGGCGGCCGCCAGCTGGACAGCGGCGGCCTCGACCTGCTGGGCGTGGTGACGGGGTCGGAGGGCCTGCTGGGCGTCGTCACCGAGGTGACCGTGCGCATCCTGCCCCGACCGGCGACGCAGCAGGCCTTCCTGCTGGGGTTCGACAGCGTCGAGGGGGCCGCCCGCTGCGTCGGCGCGGTGATCTCCGCCGGGATCATCCCGGCGGGGATGGAGATGATGGACCGCGCCTCCACCGCCGCGGCGGAGGCCTTTGTCCATGCCGGCTATCCCCTGGAGGCCGAGGCCCTGCTGATCATCGAACTGGACGGGGAGGCCGAGGAGGTGGCCCACCTGTCCCGGTCCGTCCTCCACATCGCCCGGGCCGAAGGGGCCGCCTCCGTCCGCGCCAGCACGTCCGAGGCCGAGCGCCTGGGCTTCTGGGCCGGGCGGAAGGCGGCGTTTCCCGCCATCGGACGGATCTCGCCCGACTACATGTGCATGGACGGCACCATTCCCCGCCGAGCCCTGCCGCAGGTCCTGTCGCGGATGAGCGCCCTGTCCGCCATTCACGGCCTGCGGGTGGCCAATGTGTTCCACGCCGGGGATGGCAATCTGCACCCCCTGATCCTCTATGACGCCAACATCCCCGGCGACACGGAGCGGGCCGAGGCCTTCGGCGCGGACATATTGAAGCTGTGCGTCGAGGTCGGCGGCGTGCTGACCGGCGAGCACGGGGTGGGCGTGGAGAAGCGCGACCTGATGGACTTCCAGTTCACCGAGGCCGACCTCGCCCAGCAGCAGCGGCTGAAGTGCGCCTTCGACGGGGACGAGCTTCTGAACCCCGGCAAGGTGTTTCCGCGCCTGTGCCGGTGCGCCGAACTCGGCCGCGTCCATGTCCGCGGGGGGGCGCTGCGCTTCCCGGACCTGCCGCGGTTCTGAGCCATGACAGAGGCCGTCCGCCCCATCCACCTCAGCCCCGCCGACGAGGCGCAGGCCTGCGACATGGTCGCCGCCGCGGCCCGGGACGGAACCCGGCTGGAGATCCGCGGGTCCGGCAGCCGCCCGGGCCTGGGCGATCCGGTGACGGCAGACGCGATCCTCGACCTCGGCCGCCTGAGCGGCGTCGTCGCCTATGAGCCGGACGAACTGGTCCTGACGGTGCGCGCCGCGACTCCCCTGGCGGAGATCACCCCCCTCCTCGCCGCGCGGCACCAGCAACTGGCCTTCGAGCCCCCGGACTTCGGCCCCCTGTTCGGTCGGGCCGCGGGACAGGGCACGCTGGGCGGAGCCATGGCCGTGGGGATCGGCGGGCCGAGGCGCCTGAAGGCCGGGGGACCGCGGGACCACCTGCTGGGCTTTCGCGGCATCAACGGGCTGGGCGCGCCCATCGTCGGCGGCGGCCGGGTGGTGAAGAACGTCACCGGCTTCGACCTGCCCAAGCTGATGGCCGGGTCCTTCGGGGCGCTGGGGGCCCTGACCGAGATCACGGTGAAGGTCATGCCCTGTCCGCAGGTGCGGTGCAGCCTGGTGATGACCGGCCAGTCGGAGACCGACGGCCTCGACCTGCTGCGCCGGACCATGGCCCTGCCCGGCCCGATCAGTGCCGGGGCGCTGCTGCCCCCGCCCCTGGCCGCGGCGTGCATCGACAGCCTGTCGGAGGACACCCCCGCGGTCGTGCTTCGGCTGGAAGGCGTGGCCCCATCCGTCGCTACCGCCCTAGAGGCCCTGGGCCGGGACCGGCCCTCCGCCACCTGCATGCGGCTGGACACCGAGGCCTGCACGGCCCTGTGGGCGGCCATCGGCGGGGGCTGGGCCCTGGCGGACCTGCCCGGCCCGATCTGCCGCATCGGCATCCCCCCCGCCCGGGCCGCCGCCGTCGGGGCCGCAGCGCGGGAGGCCGGGGTCAGCGTCCTGCAATACGACGGCTTCGGGGCGGTGCTGCTGGCCGTGGCGGCGGACACCGACCGCGGCGTGGACGATCTGCGCCGGGCCGTCCGCTCTGTGACGCCAGACAGCCACGTGACCGTGCTGCGCCAGGGCCGCCACCCGGCCCCGGCCTTTGCCCCCGCGACACCCGGCGTTTCGGCCCTGACCCGCCGGATCAAGGCCGCCCTCGACCCGCTGGGCCTGTTCAACCCCGGCCGCCTGCCCGGAGGGACCTGATGCAGACCCGCTTCACCCCCGCCCAGCTGGCCGCGGACCCGGACCTGGCCCGCTCCGAGGCCATCCTGCGCAAGTGCGTGCACTGCGGCTTCTGCACCGCCACCTGCCCCACCTATCTGCTGCTGGGGGACGAGGCGGACAGCCCCCGGGGCCGCATCTACATGATCCAGGACATGCTGGAGCGGGGCGGGCCGCCGGACGCGGCCACCGTCCGGCACGTGGACCGCTGCCTGTCCTGCCTCGCCTGCGCCACCACCTGCCCGTCCGGGGTGGACTACATGCACCTGGTGGACCAGGCCCGCGCCCATATCGAGACCCACCACCGCCGCCCGCTTGCCGACCGGCTGTTCCGTCGCCTGATCTCGGGCGTCCTGACCCGTCCGCGCCTGTTTTCCGCGATGCTTCGGCTGGCGGCCCCGTTCCAGGCCCTGGCCCCCCTGGCGCCCGGTCGCCTGCGCGGGCTGCTGGAGGCCGTGCCCGAGCGCCTTCCCGAGCGCACCGATCCGCAGGTCACCGTTGCCGCTGAGTCGCCCAGGCTCCGGGTCGGGCTGATGAAGGGCTGCGTGCAGCCGGTCCTGAACCCCGGCATCGACGCCGCTGCCATCCGCCTGCTGCAGCGGCTGGGCGTGGCGGTGGTGCAGCCGGACGCGCCGGCCTGCTGCGGGGCCCTGCCGCACCACATGGGACAGACCGAACGGGCCGAGGCCCTGGCCCGGCAGCAGATCGACCTGTGGTGCAAGGTGCTCGACACCACGCCCCTCGATGCCATCGTCGTCACCACCTCTGGCTGCGGCACGACCCTGAAGGACTACGGCCAGATGTTCCGCAACGACCCGGAATGGGCCGGGCGCGCGGCCCGGGTCGCGGCCCTGGCCGTGGATGTGAGCGAACTGCTCGACCGGGCCTGGTCGGACCTGCCCCTGCGCCCCGAAGCCCGGGAGATGCGCCTCGCCTGGCAGGCCCCCTGCTCCCTGCAGCATGGGCAGTCCGTCCGCGCGGCCCCCCGGCGGCTGCTGGAGCGGACCGGTGCCACCGTCCTCGAACCGGCGGAGGCGCACATCTGCTGCGGCTCGGCGGGGACCTACAGCCTGACCCAGCCGGAGCTGTCCCGCCGCCTCGGCACCCGCAAGACCGCCCACCTGGAGGCCCTGCAGCCGGACCTGATCGTCTCCGCCAATATCGGCTGCATGTCCCAGATCGCCGCCCGGACGGGGACGCCGTTGGTGCATCTGGTGGAATGGCTCGACTGGGCGACAGGGGGGACATTCTTGCCGGGCGCCGCGGTCAGGAATCGCCCGGTGCAGGGCTAACCGAAGGTTTACGGCCAAGGCGGATGGCAAGGTTCCGGTGAACCTCCGGATTCGACGATCGGCTCTTTTATCCGCTGAATCAATACGTTGATGGAGGGCCTCCGGGCAAGGCCCGACACAGGTCCGTGACCGGTGGCGACAACCGGCCGCGGCGTCGGGCTTGCAGATGACAGTCCATCTGTCGCCGCCATCTGACCGAAGGAGTTGTCCCATGGCCACCAGCACAAGACTGCCTGCCTTCACCGCCCCGTCCCCTGTCCGCCCGGCCGATCCGGCCGCAGTGGCCCGGCGGAGCCCGCGGAACCGGACCCATGACGCCGCCCGGATGATCGGTCTGTCGACCATCTGCCTGCTGGCCGGGACCAGCCTGCACTTCCTCAACGTCCTCTGAGGGCCGGACCATCGGGAACCGGGCGCGGTCATTTCGGGCGGATCAGGGCCGATCCGGCACGGCTTTGCGCTTGATCGCCAGACGATAGTTTCCTACTTGCTAACCATAGCAAGCTAGCGATCCCCATGGCCGACCCCAGAGACCAGCTCCAGCAGCGCATCACGTCCGAACTCCTGGGGGTCGCCCGGCTCTATCGCCGGGAGGTGGATCGTCGGCTGGTGGACCACGGCCTGACCGATGCTCGCGCCGTGCCGATCCTGCACATCGCCCGCAGCGGCGACGGCATGCGCCAGGGGGCCCTGGCCGAGGAACTCGGTCTGGAGGGGCCGTCCCTCGTCCGCCTGCTGGACCAGCTGTGCGCCGCGGGCCTGGTGGAGCGCCGGGACGACCCGGCGGACAAGCGGGCCAAGACACTGCACATCACCGACCAGGGCCGGGCCATGGCCGGCGTGGCCGAGACGGCGCTGCAGAAGGTGCGGGGCGAGATGCTGGCCGATGTCAGCTTTGCCGACCTTGCCGCCACGGTGCGGACCCTGGCCGCCTTCAAGATCACCCTGGACGGGGCGGAAAAGCGCGCTCAGGCCCGCTGAAATCACCGATCTGCAACCACGACTGCGCCACATTGCTGACTTCGAGCCATGGTCACCTGCGGGCAAGGACATGACAGTCGGCGACGCACCCATGACGGACAAGACGCGGGGTCGGAGGGTCGAGAAGACCCTGACGACGCTGGTGAGCCTGCTGATTCACGGCGTGCTGGGCCTGGCCCTGATGCTGGGCTGGATGCAGGCCGTCCCGCAGATGGTGGAGCCTCCGGCCATCCAGGTGGCGCTGGTCCCCGGCCCCCGCCCGAATCCCGACCCGAAACCCGCGCCGCAAGCCGCCGCCAAGCCGCAGCCGGTGAAGCCGACCCCTGCCCGCAGCCCGGTGCGCAAGGCCGTGACCTATCCCCATCCGGCCCCGCTTCCCGTCTCGGCGAAGCCCGCGCGGGATTTCGGCCCCGGTCTCAGCGACAGCGACATTGCCGGGGCCTCCACCGCGGAGTCCGGGTCCGGCGGCGGCGGGGAATGCAACATGACCCGCATGGTCCAGCTGGCCCTGCGCAAGGATCCGGTCGTGCAGAACGCCCTGCGCGAAATGGGGGCCCGGGCGGTGATGGTCTGGAACGGTGGCTGGATGCAGGCCCAAGGCGAGGACGGCAACGGTCTGGCGGCCGTGCGCGAGGCCATCATGTGGGAAGTGGCCTTCGCCCCCGAGGCCTGCCGCCGCCAGACCGTGCGGGGGATGGTGCTGCTGAGCGTCTCCAGCGGCGGGGCCCGTCTGGGCCTGGGCCGGGGGGAGTGGCGCTGGTCCGACGTGGTCACCCGGCCCCAGAATCGGTAGTCGAATCGGTAGTCAAACCGGTGATCCGGCGCGTACCGGGCCCGACGGCAGCCTTCTTCGCCCTGTCAGACGCAGCAACGCCGCGCTTCCGGCTGGAAACGCGGCGCTGTGCCGTGTCGACAGGAGTTCCGGCCGGGCTTGCCGGCCGGATCGCCTAGTTCAGGACGATCATCACCACGCGGCGGTTCTGGGCCCGACCGGCACGGGTCTTGTTGGACGCCACCGGGCTTTCGTCGCCGTAGGAGATGGTGGCGATGCGGTTCAGGGCCACGCCGTTCTGGTTCAGGAAGGCGCGCACCGCGTCGGCCCGCTCGGCCCCGAGGCGCTTGTTGATGTCCTTGGACCCGGTGTTGTCCGTATGGCCCTGGATCTCGATATAGACGTTCTTGTTGTCGGTCTTCAGCTTCTGGACGAAGTCCATGAGGCGGGTCTTGGCCTCGTCGGACAGTTCGGTCCCGCGGACGGGGAACTTCACCGAGTCGTCGGACAGGACGGTCTGGTAGAGGAACTTGCCTTCCGCCAGCTTGCCCGCGGCCTGTGCCCGGTCGAGGGCGTCCTGCGCGGTCTTGCCGATCTCGCCGAGACGCTGGTCATGACCGGCCAGCTTGGCGTCGTGGGCGGAGATGGAGGCCTGGTTGGCATCCACCCGCGAATTGACACCGGCAACCTGCTTCTTGACGAAGTCGGTGGTTGCACATCCACCGAGGCTGACGGCGCCGGCGGCCAGGGCCGCGACAGTCACGGCAAATGTTGACAGTTTGGTCATGCAGATATCTCCGTTGAGGGGCATTACGGGAATTTAACCCGGATAAGACGGCCAAATTGCGCCGAAAGCTGCGCCACAGAATGACTTGTTAACACTGTGGATTTTCCCGACGCACCGGGCGCGGCCCGGAATTGGGTCATGAATGGGGCAGGCCCGGCGGGTCGAATCTGCGCTCAATGGGGGATGAGTCCTCCGATGAGATCGGTGACGCTGGGCTTCGCCGGCTTGGCCGGTCGGGCGGGCGGGCTGCCCTTTCCAGGAGCCGGAGCCGAATCGCCCGCCGGCGGTGTCCCGCCGCCCAGGCTCTGCAGCAGGCCGCCCAGTCCGTCCCCCTTGCCGCCGGCAAGGGCACCGACCTGCTGGCCCAGAAGCCGCCGGGCGACGCCGCCGAGATCGGGTTCGTAGCTGAGATGCGTCCAGGGGCCGTGGACGTGGAACGGCACCGCACCGAGGTCGAGGCGGCTGCGCCCCCCGCCCACCGCGCCCTGGGGCTTGATCGCCATGTCCAGCGCCCGGTTGCCGAGGTCGATGCTGCCCACGCCCCCGACCCCGACCCCCGGCCCGGTGAGGGCGAGGTTCCGGGTCGCCGCCACGCCCCGGGACAGGGTGAAGCTGCCCCCTGCGGTGGAGAAGGCGGTGCGGGCATTGGGGCCGATCGCCTGACCGGACAGGGCCGTGGCAATGCTCTTCGAGACGGCCGCCATGTCCACCCCGACGACGGCGCCGTTGGCAAGGTCGAGGCTGGCCTGTCCCGCCAGGCTGTGCATGAGGTCGTCCACATTGCCCCCCGACGCCGTGAGATTGAGGCTGACCCGGCCCTGGCCTTCCAGCCGGTCGATCCGGGCCAGGTCCATCAGCAGGGCCTTCACCGACACCCCGCCGAGATCCAGCTGGGCCCCGTAACGCCCGCCGCCGCCGCCGGTGTCGGAGGCCACGATCTGTCCGCTGCCGGTTCCCCCGTACAGGGCCATCCGCTGCAGCCGGATGTTGGCGGTCCCGTCATGGATCGCCGCGTTCAGACGGGCCTGGGTGGCCACGATCCGGCGGAAGCGGACCCGTCCTGCCGAGATGTTCAGGTCGCTGTCAAAGGCCCGCAGCCCGGCAAGACTGACCGGCGTCCGCGGCCAGCTGGCGGGGAAGGGTTGCTCCGGTCCCAGATAGGGGTTCAGGTCCAGGTCCGGCATGCTGACATCGCCGGTGACGAGGGGTCGGGGGTGGCCGGTGTCGATCACCAGATCTCCGGAGGCCCGCAGATGGTCGATCGCGACCCCGGCATGCTCCAGGCGGATGACCTGACCGTCCCGGACCAGATGGCCGGTGACATGGAACGCACCCAGTCCCGGACTGGGAGCCAGGGGGCTGCCGCCGATGCGGGCCAGCTCCCGGAGGGACGGGCCGCTGATGTCCACATCCCCCACCAGGGGGCCGGTGCCGAAGCCCCCCGTACCGTTCAGGCGGAGCATCAGCGGCTTGCTGTCGAGGCTCAGATGCACCGGGCTGTCCCCGCCGGAGAGCAGGGCCCGCGGCCGGTCCAGGGTCAGGTCGAGCTTGGCGGACGTGCCATCCAGGGCGAAATCCCCCGTGGCCGTGCCGGGCTGGTCCAGCCCCGCCAGCCGGAGGGTGACGTTGATCCGGTCCAGCGCCTGGTGGCCGTTGGCCTTGAGATCGGCATAGGCGATCTGTCCGCTGCGGATCGACAGGTTGTCGACGCTGATGTCCTTGATCCAGTCCGGCGTGTGGAACGCGGGATCGGGCGCGGCCTTCCCCAGTATCCAGTTCACCCGCCCGTCCGCCAGCTTTTCCAGATGGATGCGCGGCGAAGTCAGACCGACCTGGTGGATCTCGATCCGCCCGGAGAGGAGCGGCAGTGGCGCGATGCCCACGTCGATGGCATCGGCCTCCACCAGATGTGCCGCCTGGCCACCGGGCAGATTGCCGATGCTGAAGCCCCTCGCCTCCACCCCGAAGATCGGCCAGAGCGTCAGGTGCACCCCGCCGGTGAGCTGGACCGGGCGACCGAGGCGATCTGAAAGGGTCGCCTGGAGGTCCCGGGCGACGAAGCTGCCCGGCAGCCACAGCGCGAGGCCGACCAGGGCGGCCGCGACCAGCAGCACTCCGGCGCCGATCACCGCACCGATCCTTGGCCACCTTGATGTTCCGCCCCTGGCCATGCGCCGAGCTCCCTTGCCGTGTCGCAAGCCTAACCCGCCGGTGTGTCAGATCAAACCAAATGGTTAATGCGGGTGGGGCCGCGGGCGGGCTGGCAAGGGCCGGTCGGCACCCCATGTTGGGGGCTGGCCCTGCTGGATCGGAGTTGCCCCATGCCCGTCACGACGGATTCGCCCCCCGCGCCTCCGGAAACCCACTCGGCCCGGGCGACGGAGACCGGCATCGGCTTCCTGCAGAACCGGATCGAGATGGGCGATCATCAGTTCCTGGCCGACGAGCCCGGGTCGCTGGGGGGCGGCGGCACCGGCCCCGGGCCCTATGACCTGCTGTGCGCGGCCCTGTCGGCCTGCACCTCCATGACGGTGCGGCTGTTCGCCCAGCGCAAGGCCTGGCCCCTCGCCCAGGTGATCGTGGAGGTGACCCATTCCAAGGGGCCCCAGCCCGCCGCCGCCGATGGCTCGCCCCGCCCGGGCCTCAGGGACCGGTTCGACGTGGTGGTCACCCTGTCCGGCGATCTGGACGCGGCCCAGTACGCCCGGCTGCTGGACGTGGCCAACCACTGCCCCGTGCACCGGACGCTGGAGGCGGGCGCCGACGTGACCGTCAGGGACGGGGGACGCCCTGCGGCGGCGTGACCAGGCGGTTGCGGAAGCTGACCTCCACCACCCGGCGGGTGCCGTCCACCCGCTTCAGCTGGACGATCACGTCCACCACCTGGCGGATGTAGGTCCGAAGGGCCTCCCAGCCCAGGTCGACCCCGCCCAGCAGGGCCAGGAGGGCGATCTGGTCCACGGCCCCCTCGGGACTGTCGGCATGGAGCGTGGTGATCGAGCCCGGATGCCCGGTATTCACCGCCCGCAGGAAGGCAAAGGCCTCCCGCCCCCGCAGCTCGCCCAGCAGGATGCGGTCCGGCCGCATGCGAAGGGCCGCCTGCAGCAGGTCCTCGCTGTCCACCCGCGCCTCCCCCGCATCTCCCCGGGCGGCGATCAGGCCGACGGCATTCTCGTGCTCCAGCCGGATTTCCGGCGCGTCCTCGATCAGGATCAGGCGCTCCCGGCGGTCGATCTCCTTCACCAGGGCATTGAGCAGCGTGGTCTTGCCCGACGAGGTGCCGCCAGACAGGACGATGGTCTTGCGCAGGCGCACGGCCAGCCGCAGGAAGGCCTCCACCTCACCGGCGTCCAGCAGGGCCTGCAGCTCGGCATCGCCGCCCGAGGTCCCGGCGGTGGCCGCGGCGAAGGCCCCGGTCCGGCCGAGTTCCGCCAGCGACAGGTCCGACAGGGTGTGCTTGCGCACGGCCAGGGCGAGCGGGCCCCGGGTGGCCGGCGGACCGACGATCTGCACCCGCGCGCCGTCGGGCAGGCTGGCGGACAGGAGCGGCTGTTCCCGGTTCACGCCCTGGTGGCTGGCCGCGGCGATCTGCCGGGCCAGGCGCGACAGGGCCGTTTCGGTGAGGTCGGGCGCGACCTCCCTCCGGATCTCCCCGGTGGTGGTCTCGAACCAGGCCTCGCCGGGCCGGTTGATCCAGATGTCGGTGATGTCGTCCCGCTCCAGCCACGGCTGCAGGGGCGCGAGATAGGCCGCCAGATAGATGCCGCCGGTCATGGACGAGGAGCCGTCACGGCGCGCGCTTCGCCACGCTGGAGAAGTCCAGGTCCCGGGCCACGAACACCCGGATCGGCGTGCCCTGGGCGACGGTGATGGTGTCGGGGATATCGATCTGCTTCTGCAGGGCGATGGAGGCGATGTTGGTCGCCTGCTGCGGGGAGCCGATGACGATGGCTGTGTTGGTGTTGCCGCTGTTCCCCGCCGCCGCCTGCAATCCCGCGGTCAGCACCGACAGCATGATCGAGCCGCCGAACCGCTGGAAGAAGTGGGTGTTGGTCTCCCCGTCCAGCCCGCCGCGCCCCAGCCGGTCGGCACCGGGGGAACCGATCTCCACCGACACGCCCTCAGGCGTCAGGACCCGGGACCAGACCACGAAGGCCCGCGACTGTCCGGCGGCCACGCCGCTGCGATACTGGCCGATCAGCTTGGAGCCCCTGGGGATCAGCACCGTGCTGCCGTCGAAGCCCTTCACGTCCCGGCTGACCACCGCCCGCACGAAGCCCGGCAGGTCGGAATTGATGGCCGTCTCCAGAATGGCCGGGATGACCGTGCCCTGGGGGGCGATCAGGGCCGTGTCCCGCAGGCGGGTGGCCTGGGTGGTCTCCGCCCCCGAGCCCGCGACCTTGGCGGCGAACCGGTCCTCCGGCGAGGCGGACTTGTCGTCAGCGGATGGGAGCGGCTTCGGGGTCGAGGTCGGGGTCAGGGCCGCCGCGGCGGGCGAGCCGGGATCGGCAATGTCCACCACCATGGCCGGGGCATGCAGGCGACCGGACGGGTCCGTCGCGGCGGGAAGAGCCGTCGCCGGTGCAGGGGCCGGCTGAGCGGCGGCGGGGACCGGCTCCGGCGGCGTCGAAGCCCGGACGGCCGCCTGTCCCGCAGCCCGGGCCGCCGACAGGGCCGCGTTCTGCGCCGCCATCTGCGCGGCGAAGGCCGGCTTGACGGTCTGGGCCATGGCCCCGTGCCGGGCATGGCTGAGGGAGGTGAAGACGAACACGCCCAGCGCCGCGACCCCGGCCAGACCGGCGATCATGCCGAAGGGGCTGTCCCGGCGCGCCACCTGGGTCGGGCCGGACGCCAGGCGACCGAGCACGGGGCTGGGGTCGTCCGCCCCGCTCCGCCGGTCGCGATCCGATGGCTCGAACAGGCTCAAGGCTTGCCCCCCTTGCGACGGTGCAGCGCCGTCTGGCTGGACGCATCCTCGTGGAAGGCGTCATTGACGATCCGGGTCACCGCCGCCCCCCGCCGCAGCACGAAGGCCCGGGCCAGCCGGTCGACCACCAGATAGCCGTCCCGCTGCGAGATGTTCACCACGGCCTCCTTCTTGTCCCCGTCCACGGCGAAGATTGCCGGATAGTCGGTCTGCTCGGCAAATTGGAAATAGGTGGAATGGCCGTCGTCGAACACCCGCACCGGCAGGCCGGCGGAGGAGCCCTCGAAGCTGTAGGCGTGGTTGACGTCCACCGGCTTCTCCGGGGCCCGGGGGGTGGTCAGAACCGAGGCGTCCGGTGCCAGGGCCACGGGCTCGGGATAGTCGAAGCGCAGCCGGAAGATCACGTCCGGGGCCTGATTCTTCCGGCGCACCGGCACCCGCAGGTCGAAGGCATAGGAGCGCAGGTTGGTGATGACGGTCATGTCCGTCGGACCGGCCCGCTCTACGGGCTTCAGGAACAAGAGGTTGGCCCGGCGGTTGGGCGTCACCTGCCAGCCCAGGCTGTCACCGATGGAGACATTCTCGATCCGCTCACCCTCCCCGAACTCCAGGGTGATGGCATAGCCGAGGGTGGCGTCCAGGCGCACGACCTCGTTGGGATCGTAGCGCACCACCCGCAGGCGCGGGTCCCCGGCGCTGGGCTGGGGGACCAGCTCCGCCCGCGCCGGACCGGCTACGTCGGCCATGCCCAGGAGCACCGCGAGTCCCAGTCCGCAGAGAAGGAAGCGGGCGCGGATCATCCGGGACTCCTGTCCATGGACCGGAACCGGTCGAGAAAGGCATCCCGGCGATAGTCCGCGCCGAGCCGCGCGGATCCTGACCCGGACCCGGCGGGGCCGGTCGCGGGCCCCGCGGTCGCGCGCTCGCCGACCAGGGAGACCGGCACCACCGCGGGCCGCGCCTGCAACAGGCCGGTCTGCAGTTGCTGGGCGAGCCGGTCCGCCCGGGACGGGGACGAGACCGGCAGGGTCTCGCGCCGGGTAGTCGATGCCGGGGCCGACCCGCGGGCGGGTCTCGGGACGGTCAGGCGAAAGCCCCCGGCGACGATGCCGACGGCCAGGGACAGGGCCGCCTGGGCGGCGGCGAAGATGAAGATCAGGGCCGAGGCGAGGGTGGCCGTGTCGGTATCCACCTGCCCCGCCTCCCGACTGCGGGCCAGCGTCACCAGCGCCGGTTCGAGCACCACCAGCAGCACCGTGGTGGTCAGCCAGCAGACCATGGGTACCAGGGCCGCCCCCAGGGTCGCCCGGACCCATCCGGCGAAGACGCCCCGGGTGGACTCGAACAGGAACAGGGCGATGAACACCGGCCCGACGGTGATCAGCACCCCCACGGCAATGGTGGCGATGGCCAGCAGGCCCGCCGTGCTCATGAACAGGGCCCCCTGGGCCTTCCACAGGCCGTCCGCCGCGGCCGCCGCCCCGCCGCGCAGGGCCTGGGGATCGGGGCCCGCCAGCTTGGCCAGCGCCGTGGCATCCTGGCCCAGCTGGTCATAGGCCACCTGCAGCCCCGCCACCGGGTCCACCGCCAGGGCCGCGCCGCTGTGCACCGCAGGCGCCGCCACCAGCTGCGCCACCTCCAGCGGGGCCTTCAGCGCCAGGTCGAACACCAGGGTCTGGAAGGTGGTCCAGTTCAGGGTCAGGGACAGGATCACGCCGATTTTCAGGGCGATCACCGGGGCATCGGACAGGCGCTGCTGGCCGATCCCGAACATCAGCCGGTAGCCCAGCACCGCCACATAGAGGGTCAGAAGGCCGGTGAGAGCCGTGGGGAAGAAGGACTGCGACCCGGTGAGCGCGTGATACCCCGCCTCGGAATAGAGCTGCACGTGGCAGTCCACGGCCCCGAGCGCGTTGCGCACCACGCCGTAACCCGCCACCGGACCGGGACAGCCGCTCATGACACCCCTCCCGCATCGGCCAGGAAGACCGGCATCCAGGCGGCGGGATCGTCCCCCACCCGGGCCCGGGCGGCATCGAGGCGGCGCACGGACCGCTCCGTCCCTGCCAGCACCTTCAGATGGTCCGGCAGGGTCTGCAGGTCGAGGCGGGCGACGACACTGTGGTCCGTCTGCTTCACCAGGAAGCAGCGGGAAGTGTCCGGCAGGGTGCGCACCAGCTCGAACTCGTGCGGGGTCAGGCCGAAGCCGTCGATATAGTCCGCGGGCCTTGCCTTGGCATTGGGCAGGAAGATCTGGGTCGCCGCCTGTTCCACGATGGAGGCGGAAATCCGGCTCTCCAGCGCGTCCGAGGCGCTCTGGGTGCAGAAGCCGACAATGCCGTTGCGCTTGCGCAGGGTCTTTTCCCAGTCCTTCAGCCGGTGGGTGAAGGCCTCGTCATCCAGCGCCTTCCAGCCCTCGTCCACGACGATGATGGTGGGACGGCCGTCCAGCTCCTGCTCGATGCGGTGGAACAGGTACATCATTGCCGGGGTCCGGGTGGTCGGCGTCTCCAGAAGCCGGGTCATGTCGAAGCCATAGACCCGGCGCTGGCCGGACAGCTGGTCCGCCGGGTTGTCGAACAGCCACGCGTGCTCGCCCCCGTCGCACCAGGGGCGCAGGCGCGCGGCCAGGTCCCCCGCCTTCGGCCGACGGGCCCCGACGAACAGCTCCCGCAGGTAGCGCAGGCGGCGGTGATCCACCGGCTGACCGAAATTGGCGTCCACCGCGTCGGTGATCAGGGCCTGGTCCTCCGCATCCAGGGTCCCGGCCCCGCCCAGCAGCTGGGCAAGCCAGCCGGTGAGAAAGGCGCGGTTGGCCGCGGTGTCCGGCAGCTGCAGGGGGTTCAGCCCCGAAGGCTCCCCCGGCCGCAGCACGTCATAGGCCCCGTCCACGGCGCGGATGAAGGCCTCCGCTCCGCGGTCCTTGTCGAAATAGACGATCTTCGGCCCGAACTTGCGGGCCTGGGCCAGCAGGAAGGTGATCAGCACCGTCTTGCCCGAGCCGCTGGGGCCGATCACGGTGAAATTGCCCAGGTCCCCGTTGTGGAAATTGAAGTGGTAGGGGCCGCTGGCCGTGGTCTCCAGCAGGGTCACCGCCTCCCCCCAGTGTCCGCCCCCCGCCTGGCCCGCGGCATGGTTGTGCAGGGAGGCAAAGCTCGCGAAATTTGCTGCGCTGATCAGGGACTTGCGGGCGATGTCCTTGAAATTGCCGGGGAACTGGGCCCAGAAGGCGGGTTCGAGATTGACGTCCTCGCGCACGGCCACGGCCCCGATCTCGGTCAGGGCGGACTGGGCGTCGGCCACGGCGGCGTCCAGCCCCTCGAGGCTGTCGGACCGCACCAGCAGGGAGAAATGGTGCTCCCCATAGACGGCGCGGCCGGCCCCCACCTCGTCCCGGGCGGCGGCCAGCTCCTCCCGCAGGGAATAGGCGTCGTCATCGGCCGCCCGCAGGCGCCGCAGGGCCAGACCCATGCGCCCGAGCGCCACCTGCCGCTCCGCGAAGGTGAAGCTTTCCGTCATCACCAGTTCGCAGGGCAGGCGCAGGACCCCGTCCAGCAGCCCGGGGGTGGAGCGCGCCGGATAGTCCTTGATCGACACCATGGCCGCGAACTGCCGCGGCAGGGCCCCGGCGGCGGAGATCTCCATGGCATCCAGGCCGAAGGTGAGGCGGCGATCCGCCAGGGCCTGGCCGATGTCCCCGCCCGGCGTGATCATCCGCCGAAGCTCCCCGTTCACCAGCTGGGCCAGGAAGGCGCAGGGCTCCGACGCCTCGCCGCGGGCGTCGGTGAAGCGGGTCAGGCAGTGGGGGCCGTAGGGGGCAAGCGTCGCCATCACGCTGTTGCGCAGCAGGGTAAGCTGCCGCACCGCCGTGGCCTGGGCCGCCGCCTCCCGCCCGCGGCTGCCGGACAGGCTGTCCAGCCAGCGATTGCGGGACAGGGCCGGGCGCAGCACCAGGGTCAGGTACAGGTCGTTCACGAACAGCCTACGGGCCGCCAGCGTCTCCCGCCAGCCCTCCTCCAGGGAGCGGCTGAACCCGTCCTCCGGCAGGCGGCCGAAGCGGGGGGCATACCGGCGGCGGACCACGTGGTGGTAGAGGGTCAGGCGGGAGGAAGCGAGCGCCTTCAGCAGGGATTCCCGCACCTGCTTGCGGTAGTTCAGCTCCTGGTCGTCGGCGGTCTCGAAGGGAAAACCGGTGATGCGGATGACCTGCAGCAGCATCCCGTCCCGGGTCTCGATCGTGGCGTCGTCCAGGTGCCGGGCATAGGGCAGCCGGTCGCCGATCGCGGCCTCCGTCCGGGCGAGACGCGGGGCGAGGCCCAGGCTGACGAAACCCGCCTTCATGGGGCGTAGGAGTTGGCGTGCCAGAACCGGTAGTTCCGGACGCGGGGGCAGCGGCTGACCTTGGCGATCCACAGGTCGAAGAACCGGGGCTCCCGCAGGCATCCCAGATAGCCGACCCCGTGCACCACCACCGCGATCAGCAGGGTCCAGAAGGACTTGGTGATCAGGAAGGCTTCCACTGTCACGATGAGGTTGAAGATGGCATAGGGATAGGTCACCCCGGCCACCATCTGGGGCCGGGTCAGCGCCGCGAAGATCGGATCGCTGTCGAGCCCGTTCATCGCGCGCCGGACGCCACGCTGCGGATGCCCGAGACGATGGCCACGGCCCCGAACACGATGAAGGCCCCCAGGATGACGGTCAGGCCGCGCCGCCAGTCGATGCGGCCGGTGAGCATCATCAGGCCCACCACCGCCACGGCGATCACCGCGGCCGTGGTGGCGAGGTTGCCCAGCAGCGTCCCCTCCACCCACTGCAGGGCCGCCAGCACCGGGCCGGAGCCCGCGGGCTCGCCGGTCATGGACTGGGCCTGCGCCGCCATGGGGGCCAGGGTGCCCAGGACCGCGGCGACGGCGCGGGCCCGGACGGTCATCGGCGGTGCCTTGCGGGCGGGTGTCTGAAGCATCGAAAGCACGGGCGGGTCTTTCACTGTCATCGATGGGGCGTTGCCGGCGGGGGCGCGACCGGCACGACGCTCTGAGCCATGCGCTCGAGCACCGCGCTGATATAACCCTGAGTCTCCTGATATTGTGGCGCACCATTATGGCGATCCACGGCGCCGGGGCCGGCATTGTAGGCCGCCAATGCCTTGACGATGTCGCCGTCGTAGCGCCCCAGCAACTGCCGCAGATAGGCCGCGCCGCCGCGGACATTGTCCGCCGGGTCGGTGGGATCGACCCCCAGCGCCCGGGCGGTGCCCGGCATGAGCTGCATCACCCCCACGGCCCCCTTGGCCGACACGGCCCGGCTGTTCAGCCCCGACTCCGTGCGGGCCACGGCGGTGATCAGGGTGGCATCGAGGTTCTGCTGGCGGGCCGCCGCGCCGATGGCCGCGACGACGGTGGCCCGGGGGGCGGACGCCCCGCCCCGTCCGGTTGTGCGCAGGGACGGCGACCTGCGCCCGGCCCGGGGAATGACCCGCCCCTCGCGGATGTCGGGGGACAGGTACTGGGTCGGACCGTTGAAGACGACGACGGACCCGTGCTCGTCAATTTCCAGCACCTGGGACGCGGCCGGACCGGCCAGGGCCAGCAGCACGGCCGCGACGGCGAGGGGCCCGATCATCGGTCGCCTTGGTCTTTCGCAGATCACCCTGCCCTCCGCCCGGTCGGCGCACGGTCCCTGCCGCGCCGGAAGCTGATTCCCCGCGCGGCACCGCAACAGTCCGCAGAGAAGCAAATTTGTCCGCGGCCGTAAAATCCCAATTTCCGACTTCTCCCGAATTCGGAGATCAAATCAAAAATATGGCCGATATCGCCTGAATTACAACACACAAAACACAAGCATAGATCACAATGCAGCCACACTAACATCATGAACAGATTGAAACCCTGTTTATTGTAGCGAATCTTCTGAATTGATCGACTTGCAAGTAACAATTCGATCACCCTAGCTCACCTAATCATGGGCCGACGGCGGAGATCGCCGCGCTTCAACTCGACCATCGGGATGCATCATGAATGTGAGGCGATGTGGACCGGCCGCCCTTGTCGCCGCGGCCCTGGGGGGCGCGGTGCTGAGCGGATGCAGCGGCGGGTCCGGCAACGGCACCTCCGGCGCGGGATCCGGCGGGCCCGTCACCCCGACCGGCGCGGCGCGGCTTCTGACCCAGGCCACCTTCGGGCCGACGGACGCCGACATCGCGGCGGTGCAGTCCGCCGGGGTCGATGGCTGGATCACCGAGCAGATGGCCGCGCCGCAACCCTCGTCCCAGGCCTTCATGACGGCGCAACTGGTGGCCCTGAAGGCCGCCAACCCCAATGCCTCCGTCGGTCCCACCCAGTTCTACCAGTCCTTCTGGCAGCAGGCGGCCACCGCGCCGGACCAGTTGCGGGAGCGGGTGACCCTGGCCCTGTCCGAGCAGTTCGTCGTGTCCTTCCAGTTCTCCAACGTGGATGCCGTGGGCATGGGAGCCTACTGGGACATGCTGGGGGCCAATGCCTTCGGCAATTTCCGGACCCTGCTGGAGAACGTGACCCTGAACCCGCAGATGGGCCGGTACCTCACCTATCTGGGCAATCAGAAGGAGAATCCGGCCACGGGCCAGCATCCGGACGAGAACTACGCCCGGGAAGTGATGCAGCTGATGACCATCGGCCTGTGGCAGCTGAACCAGGACGGCACCCAGAAGCTCGACGGCTCCGGCAATCCGATCGCCACCTACACCCACGACGACATTGCGGGCCTGGCCAAGGTGTTCACCGGCCTCAGCTTCTATTCCCCCGCCCCCACGGCCACGACCTTCTATGGCGGCAACAAGGATCCGGCGGCGGAGGTCAAGCCGATGAGCTACTATCCGGCCTTCCACTCCGTGTCGGAGAAGGACTTCCTGGGCGTCGTCATCCCGGCGAGCACCGCGCCGGACCCGGCGGGCGACGTGAAGATCGCCCTGGACACCCTGTTCAACCACCCGAACGTGGGACCGTTCGTCGCCCGCAACCTGATCCAGCACCTGGTCACGTCCAACCCGTCGCCGGCCTATGTCAGCCGGGTGGCCGGCGTGTTCAACAACAACGGCAAGGGGGTCCGCGGGGACATGGCCGCGGTGGTCCGCGCCGTCCTCACCGATGCCGAGGCCCGGGACGACACGGCCGCAGGATCGGCGACCTTCGGCAAGCTGCGGGAGCCGGTGGTGCGCATGGCCAACTGGATGCGGGCCTTCGGCGCCACCTCGGCCTCCGGCACCTGGGGCCTGGGCGACACCAGCGCGGCCACCAGCCTCGACCAGGCGGTGCTGAACGCCCCGTCGGTCTTCAACTTCTGGCGTCCGGGCTATGTGCCCAGCAATTCGAAGCTCGGGACCGCGGGCCTGGTGGGCCCGGAATTCCAGGTGGTCGACGAGGTGTCGGTGGCCGGTTACATCAACACCCTGTCGTCGGCCATCACCTCCGGCGTGGGCAGCGCGTCCGGCGTCACCGGCCCGGACATCCGCACCACCTATGCCCGGGAGGTGAGCCTCGCCGCCACGCCCCAGTCCCTGGTGGACCGGCTGAACACGCTGCTGTTCTACGGCCAGATGTCGAGCGGGCTGCAGCAGACCCTGGTCAATGCCATCAATTCCGTGCCCATCCCCGGCGGCAGCGCCACGGCGGCGCAGATCACCGCGGCCCAGACCCAGCGGGTGCAGCTGGCGGTGCTGATGGCCATGACCTCCGGCGAATATCTGGCGCAGCGATGAGGAGCCGAGCATGACCCTGATCCGCCCCTCCCGCCGCGCCTTCCTGCAACTGTCCGGTGCCCTGTCCGTGGTCGGCCCCGGCGCCGTTCCCTTCGCCCTGCAGCTGGCTGCCGCCGGCTCCGCCGCGGGACTGACGGCCCCGCCGGACTACAAGGCCCTGATCTGCATCTTCCAGTACGGCGGCAACGACGCCAACAACTCCATCGTCGCCACGGACACGGACTCCTGGGGCCGCTATTTCGCCCTGCGCAACATCGGCCAGGAGCCCATTGCCCTGATGCCCCCCGGCACGGCCCCCACGCCCCTTGGGCAGGTCAATCCCGTGACCCGGCGCAGCGTCTCCTCCCTCGCCCAGCCGGAGGCCTGGGGCGGGGTGCTGCCCATCGTGCCGAAGACCGCCCAGGCCATTCCCGCCGGGACCAATGCCACCACCCGCACCTTCGGGCTGCACCCGGCCCTGGCGCCGCTGCTGCCCCTCTATTCCGCCGGTCGCCTGGCGGTGCTGGCCAATGTGGGCACCCTGCTGCAGCCCCTCACCAAGGCCCAGTACACCGGCCGCAAGGCCCCGATTCCGGCCAACCTGTTCTCCCACAACGACCAGCAGAACACCTGGCAGGCAGGGGGGATCGAGGGGGCGAATGTCGGATGGGGGGGACAGTTCGGCGACCTGGTCCTGTCGATGAACGGGGCCAACTCCATCTTCACCGCCATGTCCACCGCGGGAAACGCCGTCTTCCTGGCCGGTCAGAGGGTGGTGCAGTACCAGACCACCACCAACACCACGCCCGCCGTCGCCATCCGCGCCGCGACGGGGACCTCCCTGCTGGGGTCCACCACCGCGCCGGGCCTGATGAAGGGGATGATCACCGACACCTCGCCGGTGAGCGACTTCGCCAGCGACTACGCCGCCGTGGTGCAGCGCTCCCTCGACGCCACCTCGAACCTGAACGGGGCCATGTCCGGTGCCGCGGTCACCGCCATTCCGGCGGTGCCGACCTATGTGAACCCGGTGACCGGGGCCACCACCACCAATCCCCTGGCCGTCCAGCTGCACGCCATTGCCCGGATCATCGCCGCGGCCCCGACCCTGGGCCTCAAGCGCCAGGTGTTCTTCGTCAGCATGGGCGGCCACGACAGCCATGACGGCCAGAACACCGCCCAGCCGGACAATCTCTCCAAGCTCGCCAATGCCATGGCCTATCTGGACACGGTGCTCTCCAACATCAACGGCGTCGACATGCGCGCCCAGGTGACCACCTTCACGGCCTCCGACTTCTCCCGGACCCTGACCAGCAACGGCGACGGCACCGATCACGCCTGGGGCGGCCACCACTTCATCATGGGCGGAGCCGTCAATGGCGGCGACATCTACGGCCAGTTCCCCACCATCGGCGTGGACTCCGGCAGCTTCAACAATCCGGACATGACCGGCGCGGCCATCATTCCCACCACCTCGGTGGACCAGTATGCCGCCACGCTGGGCGCGTGGTTCGGGGCCCAGCCGACGGACCTCGCCACCATCATTCCCCGGCTGAAGAACTACCCGACGGCCAATCTCGGATTTGTCTGATCCACGCCCGCGCGCTTGCCACCCCGTCGGACGTGGTATAGCGCCAACCGGGCAAGGAGAACGGCATGACATCCACCGGTCTGTTCGTCTGGGAGGCCCAGAACCTGGGCAAGAGCGCACGGACCCGTGCCCGGCTCATGGATGCGGCCGTCCAGCTGTTTGCCCGGGACGGGTTCGAGGCGGCCTCGGTGAACGAGATCGCCCGGGTGGCCGACGTGGCCAACGGCACCTTCTATGTCCATTTCCGCGACAAGGACGAGATCGCCGCGGCGGTGGCCTTCCGGATCGCGGAGGGGGTCGTGCGGCAACTGGACGACGCCATGGCCGAGGTCACCGACGCGGTGGAGCGAGTCAGCCTGGGTACACGCCGCTTCGTCGGCCTGGCCGCCAGCGTGCCGGACTGGGGCCGGGCCCTGTTCCGTGCCGTGTGGCTGTTCGACGACCTGCGCTCGGAGCTGACCCAGTACCTGCGGGCCGACCTGAACCTGGGGGTGCGGCAGGGGGTGTTCACCGCAACGATCGACGACTTCCTCATCGATACGTTCGTGGCCATGGCGCTCAACGCCCTGTTCGGACAGCTGCAGGGGGCGTTCGGCAGCGATGCCGGCTCCCGGGTGGCGGAACTGCAGCTGCGGATGCTCGGTGTGCCCGCCGAGACGGCCCGGCAACAGGCATGGCGGCAGATCGACGAGCCGCCCCTGCAGCTCGCCCCCCTGCTGCGACCGGCGGCGGGCTAGACCACCCGCCCCCGGCCCGGGATAGGTCGGACTATTTCTTCGGCGCGGGCGACCAGACCATGCAGTAGGCGGCCGGAGAGATCACGCCGTCGACGATCTTGCACGCCGCGGGGGCCAGGAAGCTGGCGCAGTTGCCGCAGTTCATGTTCGGCTTGGGGGACTTGGCCACGTACTGCACGCCCTTCTGCGCCATCTTGGCCTCGGCGGTGCCGGCCACGCCCACGGCGGCGGCGGCCAGCAGCAGCCCTCCGGTGGTGAGTACGAATCGGCGGGACTTGCCCGACTGGGACGGTTCACTCATGGGCGGATCTCCTGTTCACTCGGTCCCGCGGGTGCCCGGGACGTCGCAGGGGACAGACACCGGTCCGCGACGTTCGGACATGACGCAGCGCAAAAAGCCTCAACGCCGAAGCGGTGTCAATTCTCGCCCGTGACCCGGCGGAGCACCTGCTCCACATGGGCGATGGGGGTGTCGGGCAGGATGCCGTGGCCGAGGTTGAAGATGTAGGGCCCGTCCCCCCAGGCCTGCAGCAGGCGCTCCACCTCCGCGTCCAGCCCGGGGCCGCCCGCTCGGATCGCCAGGGGGTCGAGGGCCCCCTGGATGGTCCGCAGGGCCTGGATCTCCCGGCCGAGTTCCAGGGGGGTGGAGGTGTCCAGTCCCACGGCCTGGGTCTCGACCTGCTCGGCATAGAGCCGGGCCAGGCCGCCGCATCCCCGGGGGAAGCCGATGATCGGCACCGTGACGCCGAGGCCGCGCAGGCGGGCGATGATGGCCTTGGCCGGCGCGATCACCAGCCGCTCGAACTGGGTCTGGGACAGGCCCTCGGCCCAGCTCTCGAACAGTTGCAGGGCCTGGGCGCCGGCCTTGACCTGCATGGCCAGATAGAGGGCCGTGGCCTCCACCAGCACCGCCAGCAGGGCGTCTACCTCCTCCGGGTGCTTCCAGGCATGGGACCGCGCCGCCTCCCGGTTGCTGGAGCCCCGCTCGAGCATGTAGGTCAGCACCGTCCAGGGCGCGCCGGCAAAGCCGATCAGGGCCCGGTCGGGGGCAAGGGCCGCGCGGACCCGGGTCAGGGTCTCCCCCACGGCGCTCAGATGGTCCGCCGCCGTCGGGATGTGGGATTCCAGCACGCTGAGCGGCGGCAGTTCGCCCAGCTTCGGCCCCTCCCCGGTCTCGAACCAGACCTCCTGGCCCAGGGCCTGGGGCAGCAGAAGGATGTCAGCAAAGACGATGGCGGCGCTGAAGGGAAACCGGCGCATGGGCTGCAGCGTCGCCTCCGCCGCGGCCTCGGGGTTCAGGCAGAAGCTGATGAAGTCCGGGGACTGGGCCCGCAGCGCCCGGTATTCCGGCAAATACCGGCCCGCCTGGCGCATGAACCAGACCGGCGGCCGGTCGAACCGCTCCCCGGCCAGGGCGCGGAGGAACTTCGGCCCTGCGCCGGGAACGGCGGACGGGAGCGGGGACGGTGCGGCGGGGGAGTCGTTTGTCATGGCTCGACTCAGCGGCAAGGGGGCACGGCGTCAAGGGGCCGCGTGGCCGGACGGCGACTTTCCATTCACCTGTCACATTGTAAATTTTTGACAACCCATCACAAGTCACACATCGACAAGCCAACCTCAATTCGTTCGCCGCCCCGGCGCGCGGGCCGTATCTTCAATCCCGACAACGGTTTCAGCCCCCTGGGGAGAATTGAAGATGACGATGCAGGAACGCTACTGGGTGATCGGCGGCGAGTATGAGTGCCTGTCCTTCCGTTCGGTGAAGAACGGCGCCCCCATCGTGCACGGCCCCTTCGAGACCCGCGACCAGGCCCGCGCCGAGTGGAAGCGCCTGTCGGCGGAACATTCCAGCCAGGCCTCCGTCCGCTTCGGCATCGCCGCCGAGCCCTTCGCCGTCGCCCAGCCCGCCTGAGGGCCGGACCTCACCCCACCCCACCCGGCCGTCCGCGATCCCTGCGGACGGCCTCGTCTTTCCGCCCCGCCGCGGGGCCGCCAGGAACCTTTTTGATGACCTACCAGGACCACATTCTAAAGACCCGCAAGCTCATCGAGTCCAAGAAGGGCAGCTGGGACGGGATCAGCGCCGAGGCCGTGGCCCGCATGCGCCTGCAGAACCGCTTCAAGACCGGCCTGGACATCGCCCGCTACACCGCGGCCATCATGCGCAAGGACATGGCGGCCTATGACGCGGACACCGGCAACTACACCCAGAGCCTGGGCTGCTGGCACGGCTTCATCGGCCAGCAGAAGATGATCTCCATCAAGAAGCACTTCGGCTCGACGGAGCGGCGCTATCTCTACCTGTCCGGCTGGATGATCGCGGCCCTGCGCTCCGAGTTCGGCCCCCTGCCAGACCAGTCCATGCACGAGAAGACCTCCGTCCCGGCCCTGATCGAGGAGCTCTACACCTTCCTGCGCCAGGCGGACGCCCGGGAGCTGGGCATGATGTTCCGCGACATCGACGCCGCCCGCGCCGCCGGTGACACGGCCAAGGAAAAGGCCGTGCTGAACGCGGTGGAAAACTACCAGACCCACGTGGTGCCGATCATCGCCGACATCGATGCGGGCTTCGGCAATGCGGAGGCCACCTATCTGCTGGCCAAGAAGATGATCGAGGCGGGGGCCTGCGCCCTGCAGATCGAGAACCAGGTCTCCGACGAGAAGCAGTGCGGCCACCAGGACGGCAAGGTCACCGTGCCGCACGAGGACTTCCTGGCCAAGGTGCGCGCCTGCCGCTACGCCTTCCTCGAGCTGGGGGTTGAGGACGGGGTCATCGTCACCCGCACCGACAGCCTGGGCGCGGGCCTGACCAAGCAGATCGCCGTCAGCAACGCCCCCGGCGACCTGGGCGACCAGTACAACAGCTTCCTCGACTGCGAGGAGATCGACCCCGCCACCGCCCGCAACGGCGACGTGATCCTGAACCGCAACGGCAAGCTGCTCCGGCCCAAGCGCCTGCCCAGCAACCTGTTCCAGTTCCGCGCCGGCACCGGCGAGGACCGCTGCGTGCTGGACTCGATCACCTCCCTGCAGAACGGGGCGGACCTGCTCTGGATCGAGACGGAAAAGCCGCACATCGCCCAGATCAAGGGCATGATGGACCGCATCCGCGCCGTCGTGCCCAGCGCCAAGCTGGTCTACAACAACTCGCCGTCCTTCAACTGGACCCTGAACTTCCGCCAGCAGGTCTATGATGCGTGGGCGAAAGCCGGGAAGGACGTGTCCGCCTATGACCGCGCCGCCCTGATGAGCGTGACCTATGACGGCACCGAACTGGCGGCCGAGGCGGACGAGCGCATCCGCACCTTCCAGGCCGACAGCGCCCGGGAGGCGGGAATCTTCCACCACCTGATCACCCTGCCGACCTACCACACCGCGGCGCTGTCCACCGACAACCTGGCCCGGGAGTATTTCGGCGAGCAGGGCATGCTGGGCTATGTGCTGAACGTGCAGCGCAAGGAGATCCGCGAGGGCATCGCCTGCGTGAAGCACCAGAACATGTCCGGCTCCGACATCGGCGACGACCACAAGGAATACTTCGCTGGCGAGGCGGCCCTGAAGGCGGGCGGCGTTCACAACACCATGAACCAGTTCGCATAGGTCACCGGCGTCCTCAGCCATTTCGTCCCAGGTGCCGAAAGAGCGCCGGGGCGGGCGGCCAAGTCTCGGGAAGAAGACGGCCCGGAGCAGGGTCCGATCCGAAAGGGTCGGGCCCTGTTCTGCGTTCCGCGTCCTGCGTTCAGGCCCCCGCGGCCTGGGCCAGCGCCACCAGCCGGGCGGCGGCAGCCTGCAGGGCGGCGGCGTCGAGGCGTTCCAGGCTCAGGCGGGCGGCCACGGGTCCCTGCCGCGCGGCCTCCGACCGGCGGTAGGCGGGGTCGTAGTGGATGTGGATCAACTGCTCGGCCAGGTCGAGGAAGTCCCCGGCCCGGGCCAGGGTCCGCCACGCCTCCCGCTGCTCCCGCCCGATGTGCCGGGGCAGACGGGTCAGGGCCGCCTCCAGGGCTTCGGGGTCGGAGGTGATGTCGTCATAGGTCTCGACGATGTGCCGGGCCCGTTCGGCGGCGGGGGCCTCCACCTCGATCCGCGGGGCGGCGACCATCCGGCCCCAGATCGCCGGGGGCAGGCTGATCTGGCCCACCCGGCTCGATTCCGCCTCCACCAGCACCGGGCGGGCGGGGTCGAGGGCGTCCAGTGCCTGCAGCAACCGGGTCTCGAACAGGCGCTGGGAGGGTTGGGCCTCGTCCTTCAGCCCGCCGAACAGGGAGCCCCGGTGGGCGGCCAGCGCCTCCAGGTCCAGCACCTGGGCCCCCAGTGCCCCGGCGTGCTGCAGCAGGGCGGTCTTGCCGCTGCCGGTGGGACCGCCGACCAGCACCACCCGCAGCGGCGGGGCCTCCTCGTACAGGCGGCGGACCACGCCCCGGCGGTAGGTGCGATAGCCCCCCTCGACGATGCCCACCCGCCAGCCCACCCGGGACAGGATGGTGGCCATGGCGCCGGAGCGGTTGCCCCCTCGCCAGCAATAGATCAGCGGTGCCCACGCCCCCGGCTTGTCCGCCAGGGGGCCGTCCAGGTGATCGGCGATGTTGCGGGCGACAATGGCCGCCCCGACGCGGGAGGCCAGGAACTTGGACTGCTGCACATAGAGGGTGCCGACCTGGTGCCGCTGGGCATTGTCCAGCACCGGAAGGTTGAGGGCACCTGGCACATGGTCCAGGGCAAACTCCGCCGGGCTGCGCACATCGATCACGTCGCTGTAGCGCGCCAGGGTCTGCGGCGTGATCTCGAGGACGGTCTCGATCATCCGGCGGCGGGGCCCGTCGACACCTGCACCCGTCCCGCCCCTGCCCTCACCCGGCCGATGGCACAGGCCTGGTCGAAGCCCGCGCCGCGGATGAGGGCCAGGGTCGCCTCCGCCGCCTCCGGGGCGACCGCGACCAGCAGGCCGCCGCTGGTCTGGGGATCGCAGAGCAGGTCGCGCTGCCAGTCCGCGAGCCCCTCGGGAAGGTCTACCCGGTCGCCGTAGCTCGCCCAGTTGCGCGGCGAGGCCCCGGTGCGCACACCGCTGCGGGCCAGCTCCGCCGCCTCGGGCAGCAGAGGCACGGCGTCGGCGTCGATCTCCAGCGTCACGCCCGCCCCGGCCGCCATTTCCAGCGCGTGGCCGAGCAGGCCGAAGCCGGTCACATCGGTCAGGGCCGAGACCCCCGCCCGTCCCGCCAGCTGCTGGCCCACCCGGTTCAGCCGGGTGGTGGAGGCCACCATGGCGGCATAGGCGGTGTCGGACAGCTTCTTCTGCTTCAGGGCCGCGCTGAAGATGCCGACGCCCAGCCCCTTGGTCAGCAGCAGCACGTCGCCGGGACGGGCCGTGCGGTTGGTCAGCACCTGGTCGGGATGGACGAGGCCCAGGGCCACCAGGCCGTAGATCGGCTCGACACTGTCGATGGAATGGCCGCCGGCCACGGGAATGCCCGCCTCGGCGCAGACGCTTTCGCCGCCGGCCAGAATCTTCCCGATGGTGTCCGGCGACAGGACGCTGATGGGCATGCCCACGATGGCCAGCGCCAGGATCGGCGTGCCCCCCATGGCATAGATGTCGGAGAGCGCATTGGTGGCCGCGATCCGGCCGAAGACGTACGGGTCGTCCACCACCGGCATGAAGAAGTCGGTGGTGGCCACCAGGGCCTGCTGGTCGTTCAGCCGCCAGACCGCCGCGTCGTCGGAGGTGTCGCGCCCCACCATCAGGCTGGCGAAGCTCGCCCCCTGCGGCGCCCGGGCCAGCACCTCCCGCAGCACGGCGGGGGACAGCTTGCAGCCGCATCCGCCCCCGTGGGACAGGGAGGTCAGGGAGGGCTCGGCGGCGGGGACGGCGGAGGTCATGCCGCCCTTCTTGCGCAGGGATGCGGTCCTTGTCACCCGGTTTCGCACGCGACCCATTCGGCGCTTTCCAAGATCGCCGCCATGGGCGTAGGCTCTCCCCAAGATCAAGAACAGATATCGGGAGGTTGCGTTGGACGGATTTTCCACTTCAGCAGGGACCGGTGCGGACGATCCCTGGTCCCAGCCGCTGGAAACCCTCGACCCCAGCCGGGCGGAGCTGTTCCAGTCCGGCGCGCATCACGCCTATTTCAAGCGCCTGCGGGCCGAGGACCCGGTGCATTACACGGCGGAAAGCCAGTTCGGCCCCTACTGGTCCATCACCCGCTTCCACGACATCGTGGCGGTGGACACCAACCACCAGGTCTTCTCGTCCAACCGGGACATCGTCATCGGCGACAATCCGGAAGGCTTCGCCCCGCCCATGTTCATCGCCATGGACCCGCCCAGGCACGACGTGCAGCGCAAGACCGCCACCCCCGCCGTCTCCCCCGCCCGGCTGCAGGACCTGGAGGCGCTGATCCGCCAGCGGGTGGGCGTCATCCTCGACAGCCTGCCGCGGAACGAGGTGTTCAACTGGGTCGACCTCGTCTCCATCGAGCTGACCACCCAGATGCTGGCCACCCTGTTCGACTTCCCGTGGGAGGACCGGCGCCTGCTGCCCTACTGGTCCGACGTCACCACCACGTCGGAGACGGTGGGCGTGGCCGCGGACATGGCGGCGCGGGAGCGGATCCTGGGGGAATGCCTCGCCTATTTCTCGGAGCTGTGGCGGGAGCGCGCGGCCCAGCCGCCGAAGTTCGACTTCATCTCCCTCCTCGCCCACGGGGCGGAGACGAAGGACATGATCAACGACCCGATGGAGTTCCTGGGCAATCTGATGCTGCTGATCGTCGGCGGCAATGACACCACGCGGAACTCCATCACCGGCGGGGTGCTGGCCCTGAACCAGAACCCGGCGGAATACGCCAAGCTGAAGGCCGACCCGTCCCTGGTCCCCAACATGGTGTCGGAGATCATCCGCTGGCAGACGCCGCTGGCCCACATGCGCCGCACCTGCACCCAGGACACCGAGTTCGGCGGCAAGCAGATGCGCAAGGGCGACCGGGTGGTGATGTGGTACGTCTCCGGCAACCGGGACGAGACAGTGATCGACCGGCCGGACGAATTCATCATCGACCGGGACCGGGCCCGGCACCACCTGTCCTTCGGCTTCGGCATCCACCGCTGCATGGGCAACCGGGTGGCGGAGCTGCAGCTGCGCATCCTGTGGGAGGAGATCCTGGCCCGCTTCGACCGGGTAGAGGTGGTGGGAGAGCCCGTGCGCGTGGCCTCCAACTTCGTGCAGGGCTACACCGACCTGCCGGTGATCCTGCGGACCTGACACGTCGATCCGAATAATGGCGCTTTGCCGCACCGGGCAAGGTAGCGCGAAACGCAGACTTCTGCTCATCATCCCCGCGGGGCCACAAGGACCCCGGGGGGTCGGGGCCGTACGTCGCTGATCCTCAACAATAAACTGAGTGAGGAAGCGATGTCTGCAACGACCGAGGTCCTGACCGACCTGCCCAAGGGGGAGACCCATCCCCGCCTGGTGATCTTCGCCTCGTCCCTGGGGACGGTGTTCGAATGGTACGATTTCTATCTCTACGGCACCCTGGCGGCGTTCTTCGGGGCCAAGTTCTTTCCCAGCGGCAATGACACCGCCACCCTGCTGGCCAATCTGGCCGTGTTCGGGGCGGGCTTCGGCGTCCGGCCGCTGGGGGCCATCGTCTTCGGCCATCTGGGGGACCTGTGGGGCCGCAAGCACACCTTCCTGCTGACCATCGTCATCATGGGCCTGTCCACCGTCGCGGTCGGCCTGATCCCCACCTATGCCCAGATCGGCATGGCCGCGCCCCTGATCCTGGTGGTGCTGCGCCTGGCCCAGGGCCTGGCGCTGGGCGGGGAGTACGGGGGCGCCGCCACCTACATCGCCGAGCATGCGCCGCCGCACAAGCGGGGGGGCTTCACCGCCTGGATCCAGACCACCGCCACCGGCGGCCTGTTCCTGTCCCTGCTGGTGATCATGGGCTGTCGCGCGGCCATGTCCGAGGATGCATTCAAGGACTATGGCTGGCGGATCCCGTTCCTGGTCTCCATCCTGCTGCTGGCCGTGTCCCTGTGGATCCGCCTGCAGCTGAACGAAAGCCCCCTGTTCGCCGCCATGAAGGCCTCGGGCAAGGGCTCGAAGAACCCCTTCGCCGAGGCCTTCGGCCAGTGGAAGAACGCCCGGGTGGTGCTGCTGGCCATCTTCGGCCTGACCATGGGCCAGGGGGTGGTCTGGTACGCCGGACAGTTCCAGGCCCTGTTCTTCCTGCAGAACGCCCTTCGCCTCGACTATACCTGGTCCTATGTGGCGATCATGGCGGCGCTGGCACTGGGCACGCCGTTCTTCGTCATCTTCGGCTGGCTGTCGGACCGGATCGGGCGCAAGTGGATCATCCTGGCCGGCTGCCTGCTGGCGGTCCTCACCTATGTCCCCCTGTTCAACGCCCTGGGGGTGGCGGTGAACCCGGACCTGATCGCCGCCCAGACGGCCTCGCCGGTGTCGGTGGTCGCGTCCAAGTGCGAGACCAGCTTCATCGCCAAGGCCTTCAATCCCGCCCCCTCCACCGCCTGCGACAAGGCCATGAACGCCCTCTACGCCCAGGGGGTGAACTACAGCCGGGCTGAGGCCGCCGCCGGTGCGCCGGAAATGACCATCCGCTTCGGCAATGCCGCAACCCTCGTCTATGACGGCAAGACCAAGACCTATGCGGTGACCACCGCCAAGGACGGCAAGACCGCGGTCTTCCCCAAGCCCGGCGCGGACAAGGCCACCGCAGCCAAGGCGCTGGCCCAGGCCCTGTCGGCGGGGCTGAAGCCCGCAGGCTATCCGGCCAAGGCGGACCTGGCCAAGGTGAACTGGCCGATGACCATCGGCATCCTGTTCGTCCTGGTTCTGTACGTGACCATGGTCTACGGCCCGATCGCCGCCTATCTGGTGGAGCTGTTCCCGACGCGGATCCGCTACACCGCCATGTCCCTGCCCTATCACATCGGCAATGGCTGGTTCGGCGGGTTCCTGCCCTTCTTCATGCTGGCCATCGCCACCTTCCAGGGCAACATCTTCGCGGGCCTGGTCTATCCCATGGCCATTGCGGCGGTGACCTTCGTGATCGGGGCCCTGTTCCTGCCCGAGACCAAGGACAGGGACCTGGAGCTCGACCACCACTGACGAAAACGGGCCGGAGCGCTGTCGCTCCGGCCCGCATTTTTCCTGAGGTTTCGGCCGGTTAGGTACCCAGTTTCAGGAATTGGGCTTCAGGTACTGGGCGAACCAGCCAAGCTCGGCCTCGCTCAGCTGCTTCACATGCTCGGGCTTGCGGATGCCGTGGCCCTCGCCCTCGAGGATCAGCAGCCTGGTCTTCACCCCCACGGCCTTCAGGGCATGCCAGAATTCCACCGACTGGGCGGCGGGGCATTCCACGTCCCGCTCCCCCACATAGAGGAAGGTGGGGGTGATGGCGGTCTTCACCGTCTCCAGCGGCGAGAGCTTGCGATAGATCTCCGGGTCGTCATAGGCCGAGGCACCGAAGAACGGGATCATCCACTGGTCGATGCCGTTCTGGCCGTAATAGCTGATCCAGTTGCCGATGCCCGCCCCCGCCACGGCGGTGGCGAAGCGGTGGCTGTGGGTCACCGTCCACATGGTCATGAACCCGCCATAGGAGTGGCCGTAGACGCCCAGGCGCTTGTCATCCACCGGTGCGACCTTCTCCACCGCATCGATGCCGGCCAGGATGTCCCGCAGGTCCCCGCCGCCGAAGTCCCGGTAGTTGGCCCGGGTGAAGTCCTCGCCCTGGCCATAGCTGCCCCGGGGATTGGGCTCGAACACGTAGTAACCCGCGGCCAGCAGGCGGCGCAGACCCCCGCCCCGGAAGCCGCTGGAGGGAAAGCCCGGCCGCGCGGCGGCGCTGGGTCCCCCGTGGATGGTGACGATCATCGGATAGGACCGGCCCGGGACCACATTGTCCGGCGCGATCAACCAGCCCTGCACCTTGCGGCCCTCGCTGGTCCATTCGACGCTGCGGGCGGTCCCGATGGGTGCCAGCCCGCGGTTCTCGTCGGTGAGCCGCGCGGCAAGGCCGAAGCGCTTCAGGGGCCCGAAGGCCACCTCCTGCGGGTGGTCGAAGTCCTCGGTCACCGCGGCGATCCGCTCGCCCCGGGCATCGAGGGCGACATGGCCCTCCCCCGCCTCGAGGGAGATCGGCTGCGACCACACCACCGTGGCCTTGCGGGTCGCCGGATCGATGGCGACGATGGCCTCGCGGTCGCTCATCAGGGCCGTGGCCATGATCCGCCCGCCTCGCCAGGTCAGGCCGTCGAAGCTGCCGGCAAAGCCCGGGGTCAGGTTGACCGCCTCGCCGCCCGCGAAGGGGGCCAGGTAGATGTCCCCGCCGACGGAGCCGAAATCGCTCATCAGCCCGCCGATATAGGCCACCGACCGGCCATCGGGGGACACGTGCGGCGCGTTCAGCTGGTCCTTCGGCCGGGCGATGCGGCGCAGGGCACCGGTGGCGAGGTCCACGGCCTGCAGGTCGGCGACCCACCAGTTGTTGTCCCCGTCCCCCTTGGCGGCGGTGGCGACGAAGCCCTTGCCGTCCGGGGTCCAGTCATATTCGTAGACGAAGGTGTCGTCCGGCGAGACGAGGCGGAGCCCGTCCTGGCCCTCCGCCGACAAGACGGCGATGCGTTGCTCGTCGAAGCTCTCGCCGATCTCGCCCACCTGGGCAGCGGCGGCCTGGGTGGCCCCCACCTCCTTGTGGGCACCGATCACCACCTGCAGCGCGATCAGCGACCCGTCCGGGGAAAAGCGCGGCCGCTGCGCCACGCCGGGCACGGTGGCCCGGAGGCTTACCTTGTCCCCGCTGACGAGGAACAGCTGGGTCACCCCCGCCTTCCGGTCACGGCCGAGAAACGCCATCCGGCGGCCGTCGGGGGAAAAGGTCGGGTCGCTGTAGGCACAGGTCGGGCACGGATCGAGGGTCAGGCGCGGACGGCCGTCGGCGGTGGCGCGCACCACCACCTTGCGGTGCGGGTCGTCCATCGAGGCGTCGATCTCGTCGGATTCCACCGCCACCCACCGGTCCGCGGCCGGGGCAAGCGCCAGCCCGGCAAAGACGTGCCGGTGGGCCGGAAGCCCCGCCGCCGGGACCGGTGCCGGAGAAGCGGTCGGGGATGCGGTCGGGGACGCTGTCGGGGGACCTGACAGCAGGGCGATGGCGGCGGCGAGACCCAGCAAGAGCGGCATCCTCTGATCAAAACACGGGCCGGGATCGAAGCGGTCCGCCGGGGACCTGTCAATCTGGAGACCGTGCATTTCTCCGGGCGGGCGTTTTCAGCAAGACCATTCCCCGCGCACAACACCCTGCCCAGCGGTCGGCGCGCTTGCTAGACTGCCCCATCCCGCGCCCCCGTCGGTGCCCGGTTCGACGGAAGGACGCCGATGCCCGCCCGGGACGCCCCGCCGCTCCAGCTGATTCTCGACCGGGTGTACGCGCGCCTGCGGGACGAGGTCGATCGCGGGAAGGTGGCCGACTACATCCCGGAACTGAAGCACGTGGACCCGCAGCGGCTGGGACTGTCCATCCAGATGGTGGACGGGCAGAGCTTCCATGCCGGAGACGCGGACACCCCCTTCTCCATCCAGTCCGTCTCCAAGGTGTTCACCCTGACCCTGGCCCTGGGCAAGGTGGGCGACGCCCTGTGGCGGCGGGTCGGCCGGGAGCCGTCCGGCTCGGCCTTCAACTCCATCGTGCAGCTGGAATACGAGCATGGCATTCCCCGCAATCCCCTGATCAATGCCGGGGCCATCGTCGTGGCCGACGTCATCCTGGCCGGACATGCGCCGCGGGAGGCGATCGGCGAGATCGTCCGCTTCGTCCGCTTCCTGGCCGACGACGACACGATCACCATCGATCCGGAGGTGGCACGGTCCGAGACCGCCACCGGCTTCCGCAACCATGCCCTGGCCAACTACATGCGCGCCTTCGGCAATCTGCATCACGACGTGGACAAGGTGCTGGGGGTCTATTTCCACCACTGCGCGCTCAGCCTCAGCTGCCGCCAGCTGGCCCGGGCGGGGGCGTTTCTCGCCAACCGGGGCCGACTGGTCGGAGGCGCAAACAGCGTGGTGTCGGAGGAGCGGGCCCGGCGGATCAACGCCCTGATGCTCACCTGCGGCCACTATGACGGGTCCGGCGACTTCGCCTTCCGCGTCGGTCTGCCGGGCAAGAGCGGGGTGGGCGGCGGCATCCTGGCCATCGCGCCGGGGATCGCCTCCATCGCCGTCTGGTCCCCGGGGCTCAACGCCAACGGCAATTCCCAGTTGGGGTCGCGGGCGCTGGAGATGATCGCCCGGGAGGCGGACTGGTCGATCTTTTCCGGCTGACCGGCGATCAGGGGGCCGGCACCGGTCGGCGCTTGGTGCCCTCCTGCTCCGCCGCCATGTAGCCGATCTCCCGCGGGGCGAAATGGTCGAAGGCTGCCCAGCTGCCATAGACCGCCCTCAGCTTCGGCAGCACCGCGGCCACCAGGGCGTCGCCCGAGGCCCCGGCCGCACGGGCGGCGGCCGTCTCCTTCGACAGCAACTGAAGATAGGCGCCGAAGTCCCTGACATCGCTCACATCCGCCACATCCCCATGGCCGGGAATGAAGCGGGTTTCGGCGGCGTCCGGCGCGGTGGCAAAGCCCCTCACGCTGGCGATCCAGTCGGAGACCGTGCCGTCGATCACATTGGGCGAGACCCGCCGCCAGAGCATGTCACCACAGAACAGGACGTGGGCGTCGGGCACGGCGATGACCAGGTCCCCGCCCGTGTGTCCCTTAGACGAACGCACCTCCACCCGACGGTCCCCCAGCCACAGGGTCAGGTCCCCGCTCACCCCCTCGTCGGGCAAGGCCAGGCCCTCCACCAGCGCCCGGTAGGCGGGCCGGATCGCCGCGCCGCCCAGCAGGTTGATGTTCTCCGTCCGGATCCAGGCGCGGACATTGCGGTGGGCGATGATGACCGCCCCCGCCTCGCGGAACACCGAATCCCCGCCCGTATGGTCGGCGTGGTAGTGGGTGTTGACCACATAGCGGATCGGCAGGGGCGTCACCTTGCGGATCTCGGCCAGCAGGGCCCGGGCCGCCTCGGGGTTGAAGAAGGCATCCACCACCACCACGCCGGTCTCGCCGACGATGAAGCCGGCATTGGAGCCCGAGTGCCCCTCCGGCCCGTCAATGGCGGCATAGACCCCCGGCCCCACGGCCTTGAGGGCGAAGGGCAGGCCCTGTGCCCGGGCGGGGGCGATCCCGGCTGCCAGGGCCAGCAGCAGCGCACCGGTCGCGGCAATCAGGGACTTGGTCGGCATGGCAGGCTCCTGGCGGGTCGGGAGGGGTCAGAACAGGCCGTCGATGCGGCCCTCGGAATCGAGGCGGATGCTGGACGCCGCGGGCTTGCGCGGCAGGCCGGGCATGGTCATCACGTCGCCGCAGATGGCCACCACGAACCCGGCCCCGGCGGACAGGCGCACCTCGCGAACCGGCAGCACATGCCCCGTCGGGGCCCCCAGCAGGTTCGGATCGGCGGAGAACGAGTACGGCGTCTTGGCGATGCAGACCGGAAGGCCGCCGAAGCCCGCCGCCTCGAACCGGGCGAGGTCCCGCCGGGCCCGGGGGGTCAGGCTGATGCCGGACGCCCGGTAGATGCCCGTGGCCACGGCGGTGATCTTGTCCGCCAGGGGCTGGTCGAGGTCGTAGAGGGGCCGGAAGGTGGACGGGGTCGGCGCGGCATCGCAGATGGCCGCCACCGCCCGGGCCAGGGCCTCCGCCCCGGCCCCGCCCTCGCCCCAGTGACGGCAGATCACCGCCTCCACCCCGTGGGCGGTGCGGCAGTAGTCGATGACGCTCTGCAGTTCGGCCTCGGTGTCGCCGTTGAAGAAGTTGATCCCCACCACCGGGGTCACGCCGAACTTGCGGAGGTTCTCGATATGCCGGCCGAGGCTGGGCAGGCCGCTCTCAAGGCCTACGGCATCGGGGCGGGACACTTCCGCGAGCGGGGTGCCACCCTGGTACTTCAGGGCCCGCAGGGTCGCCACGATCACCGCCGCATCCGGGGCAAAGCCGCCGGCCCGGGTGGCGATGTCGCAGAACTTCTCCGCCCCCAGGTCCGCGCCGAAGCCCGCCTCGGTGACCGTGAACTCCGCCAGCTTCATCGCCGCCCGGGTAGCGATGACGGAGTTGCAGCCATGGGCGATGTTGGCGAACGGCCCGCCATGCATGAGGACCGGGGTGCCCTCCAGGCTCTGGACCAGGTTGGGCTGGATGGCGTCGCGCAGCAGGACGGCCATGGCCCCGTCGGCTTCCAGGTCCCGGGCGGTCACCGCGGTGCCATCCCGGCGCCTTGCCACGATGATCCGGGCAAGCCGCGCCTCCAGGTCCGCCAGGTCCGTGGCCAGGCACAGGACGGCCATCACCTCCGAGGCCACGGTGATGTCGAAGCCGGTCTCCCGCGGGGCCCCGTTGGCATCGTCCCCCAGCCCCACCACGACCTTGCGCAGGGCCCGGTCGTTCACGTCCAGCACCCGGCGCCAGACGATGCCCCGGGGGTCGATGTCCAGGGCATTGCCCCAGTAGATGTGGTTGTCCAGCAGGGCCGCCAGCAGGTTATGGGCGGCGGTGATGGCGTGGAAATCCCCGGTGAAGTGGAGGTTGATCGCCTCCATCGGCGCCGCCTGGGCCCGGCCGCCGCCGGTGGCCCCGCCCTTGATGCCGAACACCGGCCCCAGGGAGGGCTCGCGCAGGGCGATGATGGCCCGGCGACCGATCAGGTTCAGGGCGTCGCCCAGACCGACGGTGGTGGTGGTCTTCCCTTCCCCCGGCGGCGTCGGATTGACGGCGGTGACCAGCACCAGCCGACCGTCCGGGCGATCGGACAGGGCCGTCAGGTGATCGAGGGACACCTTGGCCACGTGACGGCCATAGGGCAGCAGCACCTCCTCCGACAGCCCCGCCCGGGCGGCGATCTCGGCGATGGGACGAAGGGTCGCTGCCCGGGCAATCTCGATGTCAGTGGTCATGGATGGCCTCCCCCGGGAATCGCGGCTCCACAGTGCCGGGGCCGCCCGGCCAAGGCAAACCGATTGAGGCAGGCCCCGGTGAGCTGTTGTTGCAGGTGACGATCCTGCAACAATTACTCGTCGCACAATCAGAAAATTTGGGTCTATCCTGCCTCCAGTACGCAGGAAGCCGTGTTCGAACGCAGGGAGGCATTCGCACATGTCGGACCACCAGACCCGCCCGGCGGGGGGCGGCCTTCTCTCGGCCGCGGGGGACATTGCCGGCCCCGGCTACAATCGCTGGCTGGTGCCGCCGGCGGCGCTGGCCGTGCATCTGTGCATCGGCATGGCCTATGGCTTCAGCGTGTTCTGGCTGCCCATGTCGCACCTGATCGGCGGCAAGATGCCGAAGGCCTGCCCCAAGGCCGGGCCGCTGGACAGCCTGATGACCGCGCTCACCACCCGCAGCTGCGACTGGACGGTGGTGGACCTGGGCTGGATGTACACCCTGTTCTTCGTGATCCTGGGGGCCTCCGCTGCCCTGTTCGGCCCGTGGGTGGAGCGCAACGGCCCCCGCCGCACGGGCGTGGTGGCCACCGTCTGCTGGTCGGGGGGCATGGCCCTGTCCGCCTTCGGGGTCCATGTCCACCAGCTGTGGATCCTGTGGCTGGGGGCCGGACTGATCGGCGGCATCGGCCTCGGGCTGGGCTACATCTCCCCGGTCTCGACCCTGATCAAGTGGTTCCCGGACCGCCGGGGCATGGCCACCGGCATGGCGATCATGGGCTTCGGCGGCGGGGCCATGGTCGGCAGCCCGCTGGCGGACCTGCTGATGAAGCATTTTGTCGCCACCTCCGGCGGGGCCGGGGTCTGGCAGACCCTGCTGGTCATGTCCGGGCTCTATTTCGTGTTCATGCTGGGGGGCAGCCTCAGCTACCGCACCCCGCGGCCGGGCTGGACGCCGCCGGGCTGGACCCCGCCGGTGACCGGGGACGGCACCGTCTCCCGCGGCTACATGTCCGTGGGCGAGGCCGTGGCCACGCCGCAGTTCTGGCTGGTCTGGCTGGTGCTGCTGATGAATGTCAGCGCCTCCATCGGCATCATCGGGGTCGGCTCCCCCATGATCCAGGAGATCTTCGGTGGACGCCTGTTCCATCACCCGGAGGTCGGCTTCCTGAAGTTCGACGAAGCCGGCAAGAAGGCCGCGGCCACGGTGGGCGCGGCGTTTGTCGGGCTGTTGTCCCTGTTCAACATCGGCGGGCGGTTCTTCTGGGCCTCCATCTCCGACCGGATCGGACGCAAGGCCACCTATGGGGTGTTCTTCATCCTGGGGGGCCTCCTCTACGGCCTGGTGGCGCCGGGCATGGCCCAGGGCCTGAACCTGGCGCTGTTCGTGGCCGCCTTCTGCGTGCTGGTGTCCATGTATGGCGGCGGGTTCGCCACGGTGCCGGCCTATCTCGCCGACCTGTTCGGGGCGCGCTATGTGGGGGCCATCCACGGGGTGCTGCTCACCGCCTGGTCCACCGCGGGCGTGCTGGGGCCGCAGGTGGTGAACCTGATGCGCCAGTCGGCCATCGAGGCCGGGGTCCCGCGGACGGAGGTCTATACCCGCATCTTCGTCGTGCTGGCGGGCATGCTGGCCGTCGGGCTGGTGGCCAACCTGCTGGTCCGGCCGGTCCCGGCGGAGCGGCTGCACATGGACGAGGCCATGGCGGAGGCGGCCGCCGGGGCTGGGCTCGAGGACGGGGCCCCCGCCCTGTCGGCGGCGGGGGCGGTGCGGGCGGCCGCCGCATGGCTGGCGGTGCTGATCCCCATCGGCTGGGGGGTCTGGCTGACCGTGACCAAGGCCGCAGCCCTATTCCGCTAAGGCCCTGTTCCGCTGACCCCGCGGCCGGGCCGCTAGAAGAACAGCTTGCGCAGGCTGACCGTCATCACCCGTCCCGTGGGATCAAGATAGGCGGGCTGATAGCTGAGCGGCGTGCGGCCGGTGGCATCGCGCACCGACTGGCGGGCGTCGAACAGATTGGTCACCGCCAGGGACAGCCGGACCCCGCGGGCCCAGGGCAGCGCCTTCACCACCTCGGGCTGGGCGCCCAGATTGTCGAACAGGCGCAGATTGACCGTGGCGAGGTCGGAGAAGTCCAGCGGCCCGTTGACCGCACCGTCCACCCGGGTGGCGCTTTTCCAGTCAGCGCTGAGCCGCACGCCGAGGCCGGACTTCAGATACCCCATCTGGGCCTCCACCTCGTGGCGGGGTTGCCCTCCGGCACTGCCGGACGCCGACCCGTTCAGCAGGTCGAACAGCGGCCCGCCGCGGCGGACCAGGATCGTGTCGGTGAAATAGACCGTGTGATAGACGGCAACCTGGAAGCGGCCCTGCTGTGGTCCCCGTCCCCCGCCGAAGCCGCCAAAGCCGCCGAAGCCACCTCCGCCGCCGCCCGGGCCACCGGGGCTGCCGCTGCGGTTGCCGTCCGGGCGCCCGTCTCCGCTGCGCAGACCCTCCGTCGGACGCGGCGGCGGCGCCGGGCCGATGGGCATGGAAAAGTTGATGCCCCAGCGCAGCTGGTCACGGTGCTCCTCGGCGAAGGTGACGGGCCGGTTGTCGATCTCCACCAGGCGTCCCTGGGCATCGCGGATGAAGCGGTCCGGGAAGGCCGCCTCCACCTGGGCCGTGGCCGCGGGCAGGCTGGCGGGGGCATTGCGGATGCGGCTGGTGTTGTAGCTGGCCTGGAAGGTCAGGTCCCGGTCGGCCAGCGGCTTCACGGTCAGTCCGATGCGGGTCACGTTGCGGCTGTCGGCGGTGAGCGCCGGATTGCCGCCGTCCAGGCGGACGACCTGCACGGTCTGGCCGGTGGAATAGTCCAGCACGCGCACCCCGGCGGTCTGGGTGACGGGCCCGTCCAGCTGCTGCTGGCTGGGCGCGGCCTCGTCATGGGTGGTGGACAGGATGAGGGTGTAGCCGGTGACCGGCGTCCAGTTGATGCCGAAGCCCACCGTGTTCAGGGCACCGTAGTCCGACAGTTCGCTCACCGCCAGATTGGCGTTGGTCGACAGCTCTCCCAGAAACCCGAAGACGTGCTTCTTGGCACTGGCCAGGGGCAGGTCGAGGTTCAGCTGGGTATTGAACGTGCTGCGCGCCAGATAGCTGTGCTGCGCCACGTCGTTGCGCAGGGTGTCGCCGGTGAAGCCGCTGAGCGTCTCACCGATCTTGAAGCTGGTATAGAAGTCCCCGGCCGGCAGGGTGCGCAGGGGGCCGCTGGCCAGGAACTGGGCATTGGCGTCATCGGACAGGGACCGCGCCTTGTCATTGGGCAGGCGGGCGAAGTCCGACAGGCCCGGAGGAGCGAAGGGGTCGAAGCCCTGCGACAGGTCCGTCAGCAGACCCTGGGCCGCGGTGGTGTCGAGCCCGGATTGCGACAGGGTCAGACTGTCGGAATGGTCATAGGCCGCCGTGCCGGACAGCCGCCACTTGCCCAGGTCCCGGTCGGCGCGGGCCCCCAGATGGGCGGACCAGGTATCCGTGGTCTGGGTCAGGGGACCGAAGGCACCCAGTGACTGCGACAGCCGCACCGGCTGGCCATAGGTCGAGAACGGGTCCGCCGCCGGGATCAGGAGGGAGACCGTCGGCAGCCCCTGCAGGGCGCGGGAGTGGCTGGCCTCCAGGGTGCCGTTCAGGGTCAGGCCGATGCCGCCCAGGGTGGAATGGCTCTGCACCCCGTTCAGGCTCACCGAACGGCTTTCCGGCACCAGGGTGCGGTCGGAGGCCCCGTCCGGGCCGGCACCCACCCCGGCCGGCAGGGTCAGGGGCAGGCCGGTCAGGTCCGAAACCGTGGTTCCGGTTCCCTGGGACAGGCCCCGCTCCCGCTCCGTCAGGGAGGCGGAGTCGGAAACCTTCAGGTCGAGGTTCAGCCGGTCGTCATTGCGCAGATGCAGGAGGTCCCCCTCCGCCGAGCCCCGGGCCGCGCCGCCCTCCGTGGCCGCGCCGCCGGTCAGCTCGCCCGTGATGGCGCGGAACCGCCGCCGCAGGACGATGTTCACCACCTTCTGGTCGGCGCTGTAGCCGTATTTCAGGCTGACCTCCTCCGGCAGGATGTCGACCCGGAGGATGGCTTCGGTCGGGATGTCGCGGACCTCGTTGAAGCCGGAGATGCGGCGGCCGTTCAGCAGGATCACCGGGCTCTCCCCGCCCCGCCCCCGGCCGCTCCGGGTCTGGGGGGCCAGTTCCGCCAAAAGGTCGGTGACCGAACTGACGCCGAAGGACTGGATGTCGGCGGCGGTGAACTGGACCTCGGGCTTGATGTCGCCGACGACGGCACCGGGCTCGACCCTCTGTCCCCGGACGGTGACCGCTGCCACGGTGTCGGCATCGCCGTCCGCCGCGGGGGCAGGCGCGCGGCCCGGCCTGGCGGGGGGCCTGGGGGCGGCGGAGGGGGTCGGCGAGGGCGAAGGGGCGGACTGGGCCCACGCCGTCGAGGAGATTCCGGCCAGAAGGACGACGAACAGACCCATGCGTCGGCTTTGACGACGGTGACGCAAGACTTCTTCCTCCGGAGACCTCAGACCGATGACGCCGGGCGGGCCTGGCATCACCCCATCAGATAGTCGATCTTTCCGCCACAGGTATTGCAACCTTGTCACGGTCGGCGGTTCACGCGCGCAGGCGATAGCCCGTCCGGAAGATCCACCAGATCACGCCGCTGCACAGGGCGGTGAACACCAGCGTCACCCCGAGGCTGAAGCCGACCCCCACGTCGGAATGGCCGTAGAAGCTCCAGCGGAAGCCGGACACCAGATAGACCACCGGGTTGAACAGGGTCAGCTGTCGCCACAGGGGCGGCAGCATGTTGATGGAATAGAAGCTGCCCCCCAGGAAGGTCAGGGGGGTGATGATCAGCAGCGGGACCACCTGCAGCTTCTCGAAATTGTCCGCCCACACGCCGATGATGAAGCCGAACAGGCAGAAGCTGATCGCCGTCAGGACCAGGAAGGCGGCCATCCAGAACGGATGGGCGATCTCGAAGGGCACGAACAGCCGCGCCGTGGCCAGGATGATCATGCCCAGGATGATCGACTTGCTGGCCGCGGCCCCCACATAGCCCATGACCACCTCGAACCAGGAGATGGGGGCCGACAGCACCTCGTAGATGGTGCCGTTCCACTTGGGCATGAAGATGCCGAAGGAGGCGTTGGACAGGCTCTCCGTCAGCACCGCCAGCATCATCAGGCCGGGCACGATGAAGGCGCCGTAGCTGACCCCGTTGATGGCGGTCATGCGCGAGCCGATGGCCGAACCGAACACCACGAAATAGAGGGAGGTGGAGATGACCGGCGCCAGGATGCTCTGCGACAGGGTGCGGAACCAGCGGGACAGCTCGAACACATAGATGCTGCGAACGGCGTGGAGGTTCATGGGCGCTCGCTGACCAGGGTGACGAAGATGTCCTCCAGCGAGCTCTGCTGGGTCTGGAGGTCGCGGAACTCGATGCCGGAAGCGGCGAGCTGGCGCATCAGGTCGGCAATGCCGGAAGCCTGGGTGCGGGTGTCGAAGGTGTAGGTGAGGCCGAGCCCGTCCGCCGACAGCTCCAGCCCGAAGGGGGCCAGCGCGTCGGGCACGGCGGCCAGGGGCGCCTGCAGGTCGAGATGCAGCTGCTTCTTGCCCAGCTTGGCCATCAGGCTGGCCTTGTCGTCCACCAGGATGATCCGCCCGCGGGAGATGACGCCGATCCGGTCCGCCAGCTCCTCCGCCTCCTCGATATAGTGGGTGGTGAGGATGATGGTGACGCCCTGCTCCCGCAGGCGGCGGACCATCTCCCACATGTCCCGGCGCAGCTCCACGTCCACGCCGGCGGTGGGTTCGTCCAGGAAAAGGATCTGCGGTTCGTGGCTGAGCGCCTTGGCGATCATCACCCGGCGCTTCATGCCGCCGGACAGGCTGATGATCTTCGCGTCCTTCTTGTCCCACAGGGACAGGTCGCGGAGCACCTTCTCCACATGGGCGTCGTTGCGGGGCTTGCCGAACAGGCCGCGGGAGTGGCTGACCGTCGCCCAGACCGTCTCGAAGGAATCGGTGTGCAGCTCCTGCGGCACCAGGCCGATGCGGGACCGGGCCAGGCGGTACTGGGTCTGGTTGTCGGCCCCGTCCACCAGCACCCTGCCCGCCGTCGGCTGGACGATGCCGCAGACAATGCTGATCAGGGTGGTCTTGCCCGCGCCGTTGGGGCCCAGCAGGGCCAGGATCTCCCCCTTGCGGATCTCGAGATCGACCCGGTCGAGGGCCTGGAAGCCGCTGGCATAGGTCTTGGTCAGACCGGTGATCTGGATGATGGGGGTCAAGGTCTGCCCGGAGGAACGCGAAGGAGGGAATCGCAAGGCCCGGCCCTTCGGCCGACGGTTGCAGCGCATCATACCCCGCCCCCGGACGCTGTCGAGGCACCTAGGCGACCTGTTCGATCTCGGCTACCGAATGAGCCCTTGAAGTCCCGCCGTCGGCGGGGACAGTCCGGAGGGCTTGCCCGTGATCCCGTTGTCCCGTTCGCTCCGCAGCGCCCTGCCCGGCCCGGCGCTCGCCCTGCTGCTGCTGAGCTCCACCGCCGCCCTGGCCGCACCGGTCGTCCCCTCCGCCGCCCCCGGCGCGCCGGACCCCTATGGCTGGCTGGAGGAAGTGCACGGCACCCGGGCGCTGGCCTGGGTGGCGGGGGAGAACACCCGCACCGCTGCCCGACTGGAGGCCGATCCCCGCTACGAGACCTACCGCCGCGAGGCGTTGGCCGTGCTGACGGCGAAGGACCGGATCCCCGCCCCCCGCTTCCTGGGCGACCGGATCGCCAATCTCTGGCAGGACGACGCTCATGTGAAGGGCGTCTGGCGGGTGACCACGGCGGCCAGCTACGCCACGCCGGACCCGGCGTGGGAGACGCTCCTGGACCTCGACGCCCTGTCGAAGGCCGAAGGCCGCAACTGGATCTTCAAGGGGGCGACCTGCCTGCCGCCGCAGGAGACCCGCTGCCTCGTCCAGCTCTCCAACGGCGGCGGCGACGCGGTGGAGATCCGCGAGTTCGACACCACCACCCGCAGCTTCGTCCCCGGCGGCTTCCACTTCGCCAGCGGCAAGCAGGACGTGGAATGGCTGGACGCCGACACGGTGCTGGTGGCCCGGGACTGGGGTCCGGGCACCCTGACGGAGTCCGGCTATCCCTTCGTGCTGAAGCGGATGAAGCGCGGCCAGACCGAAGCGGAGGCGCAGGAGATCTATCGCGGCGCGGCAACCGACGTGCGGGTCGGCGCCACCCTGCTGCGCGAGGCCGACGGCCGGGTCGCGCAGGCGCTGGTCGACCGCAGCCCCGCCTTCTTCCAGAGCGAGTGGCGCGTGCTGCAGCCGGACGGGTCCCTGCGCCTGCTGGACCTGCCCAGGCATGCCGAGCTGCATGGATACGTGGCCGGGCGGATGATCGTGACGGTGAACGAGGCCTGGGCGGCGTCGGCGACCCATCCGGCCTTCGCGGCGGGGGCCCTGCTCGCCTATGATCCGGCGAACGGTGCCGCGGCCCTGATCGCGGCACCCGGCCCGACCCAGACCTTCGACGGGGTGAGCGTCACCCGCGACCGGGTGCTGGTGCAGCTGCTCGACAACGTGAACGGTGCCCTCGACGTCTATGCGCCGACGGACAAGGGCTGGACGAAGACCCGCCTGCCCCTGCCCGCGGGCCTGGCGCTCAGCGTGCGCGCCGCCGACCGCGGCTCGAACCGGGCCTATGTCCAGTCCGAGGGCTTCCTCGAGCCCCCGGCCCTGTGGTCGGTGGACGCCGCGACCGGGGCCGTCGCGAAGATCCGCAGCCTGACTCCCAAGTTCGACGCCTCGAAGGACGTGGTGGAGCAACGCTTCGCCGTCTCCACCGACGGGACCCGGGTGCCCTATTTCCTGGTGCGGCCGAAGGACATGAAGGCCGACGGGACCACGCCGGTGCAGATGTTCGGCTATGGCGGCTTCCTGATCTCGGAGACGCCGACCTACCGGCCGGAACTGGGCAAGCTGTGGCTGGAGCGGGGCGGCGCCTATGTGCTGACCAATATCCGCGGCGGGGGGGAGTTCGGGCCCGCCTGGCACGACGCGGCCCTGCGCGAGCACCGGCAGCGGGCCTTCGACGACTTCGCCGCGGTGGCCAAGGACCTGATCGCCACCGGCGTCACCTCGCCGAAGCATCTGGGCATCTATGGCCGCTCCAACGGCGGGGTGCTGACCAGCGTGTCGATCACCCAGCATACGGAGCTGTTCAACGCCGCGGTGATCGAGAGCCCGCTGATCGACATGCTGCGCTACAACCACCTGTCGGCGGGCGCGTCATGGGTCGCCGAGTACGGCAATCCCGACGTGGCCGAGGACCGGGCCTTCATCGCGAAATACTCCGCCTATACCCGGCTGGAGCCCGGTGCGACCTATCCGGAGCCCTACATCACCACCAATACCGAGGACGACCGGGTGCATCCGGGCCATCCCCGCAAGTTCGCCGCGGCCCTGCAGGGGCTCGGCAAGCCCTATCTCTATTACGAGAACACCTTCGGCGGGCATGCCAATGACGCGGACCCGGAGCTGAACGCCCGCCGCTGGGCCCGGCACTATGTCTATCTGACCCAGAAGCTGATGGACCCGCCCGCCCGCTGATCCGACCGGGACGGGCCCGTCGGCGGCCCTATTTCGTCTTCAGGTGGGCGTCGTACCAGGCCAGCCACCGGTCCATCCGGTCCTTGAGGAAACTCGGCCGCCGCAGGCCGTGGAACTCTCCGGGATAGATGATCAGCCCGGTGTCGATGTTGCGGCTGCGCAGGGCCTGGTACATCTGCTCCGAATTGGTCATGGGCACGTTCATGTCCTTGTCGCCCACCATGAACAGGGTCGGGGTGACGATCCGGTCATTGTGCAGGAACGGGAAGCTGATCTTCGCCCAGACCTCCGGATGCTCCCAGGGGCGGCCCAGCTCCATCTCGTAGTCGCGGATGTACTGGTCGGTGCCATAGCCCGCGATCACGTTGGCGATGCTGGCGCCGCTCACCGCCGCCTTGAAGCGGGTGTCGGTGGCGATCTCGTAATTGGTCAGCATGCCGCCATAGCTCCAGCCGCCGACCACCAGCCGCGCCGGGTCCGCCACGCCCCGAGCCACCGCGTCATCCACCGCCGCCAGGGCGTCGGTCACGTCCTTGTAGCCCCACTCGGCATAGATGGCCTTGGCATAGGCCTCGCCCCGCCCGGTGCTGCCCCGGGGATTGGACGAGACCACCGCATAGCCGTGCGCCGCCATGATCTGGCGGATCAGGTCGAAGGCGTCGTCGAACTGCTCCTGCGGGCCGCCGTGATTGTAGAGCATGGTCGGCAGCGTCTCTCCGGCCCGGGCGTGGGGCGGCAGCACAAGGAAGCCGTGGACCTCGGTCCCGTCCTTGCTGGTGAAGCGCGTCTCCGTGGTCTGGGCCACCTCCACCGTCGCCAGCCAGGCGTCGTTCTGCTTCGACAGCGGGCGCACGACGGCACCCTTGCCCGTGCGATCGAGGGCGTAGACCTCCGTCGGCGCGTCCGGGCGGCCGAGGAGCACGGCGGTGTGCCCCTTGCCGCCGATGTTGAACTCCCGGAACACCTGCCGCCCGCCGATCACGGGGCTGACCTTGCCCCCGGCCGCGGGGACGGACGCAATGTACTCCGCCCGGTCATCCTCGACGGTGAACATCAGGGCCTTGCCATCCGCGCTCCAGGCGGGGTGGGTGACATTGCGGTCGAGGGTCGCCGTCAGGATCCGCGGCGCGCCACCGGCGGCGGACACCACGGCCAGCTTGCGCACGCCGTAGGAGAACAGCTCCACCGGACCGCCCTGCAGATAGGCGATCTCGCGGCCGTCCGGGCTCCAGGCCGGGTAGCTGTCCCACTCCGGGTTCTGGTCCTCGCCGGGATAGGTGGTCAGGGCCTTCGGCTCGCTCGCCGTCGGCCCCACCGCGACGGTGTAGAGGTTGTGATCATAGGTCCGGTCCGGGTCCGGTCCCCGGTTCGAGGCGAAGGCGATGGTCTTGCCGTCGGGGGAGAAGGCCGGCAGCGCCTCGTCGAAATCACCGGTGGTCAGCCGCGTCGCCTTGCCCGCTGCGATGTCGTAGAGCCACAGGCGGCTGCGGTCCGTGCGCTTGAAGCCTTCGGTGTCCTCCATGAACTTGAAGCGGCTGATGACGATGGGCCTGGGCTTCTTCTCGCCCTTGTCGGCCTTGTCGTCGTCGGCCGCATCCGGATCGGGGTCATGCACGATCAGCGCCAGGAACCGGGAGTCCGGCGACCACACCACGTCCTCGACCGAGCCCTTGAGGCCCGGAAGCTGCACCGCCTCGCCGCCGCCCCGGGGGAGAATCCAGACCCGGTCGTCCCCATGGGTGTCGCCGCGGGACGAGATGAAGGCGAGGCTCCGCCCGTCCGGGCTCCAGCGGGGGGTGGTCTCGCTTTCCTTCGGCCGTCCGGTCAGCTGGACCGAGGATGAGCCGTCCCACCGGGACATCCAGATGTGGCTCACGCCCTTGTCCGCCTCGGCATCGACGCTGCGCACCGCATAGGCCACCCAGTCGCCACCCGGGTCCACGGCGGGGGAGGACACGGTCCGGATCCGGGCAATGTCGTCCGGGGTGATCGGATGGGTCGCCGCCGCCGCGCCGCCGCCACCGGAGGCGAGGCACAGGACAGACAACAGGGCTCCGGCCGAGACCCCGACAAGACGTGCACGCATGACTTCCCCCTGACCCTGCAACACCCTGTTGCGCGCCGGGATTGGACGGGTTCGTCCCGCCGGACGCAAGACAGATGTCGCAGGAAAGCGCCTTTTGACTGACAATCCCGACGGGCGCGCGCTAGTCTCGCCGTCGGCGCTGGTCGCCACCCGTCAGATCCGTCCATGGAAGCCGCTATGTCCCGCATCACCCTTTCCCTCGCCACCCTGCTGGCCAGCACCGCCCTCGCCGCCATGGCCCCCGCCGTCGCCGCCCGCGCCGACACGGTGGCGGTCAGCGCCGACCGGATGCTGGACGTGGTCGGCGGCACGGAGGTGGACAAGCCGCTGGTGCTGATCGTGGACGGCCGCATCGCCAAGGTGGGCCGGCAGGGCGAGCTGGCCGTCCCCGCAGGCGCGCGGACCGTGGCCCTGCCCGCCGGCATGACCCTGCTGCCCGGCCTGATCGACATGCACGTGCACCTGACCAGCGACCCGCGGATCAGCGGCTATCGCCACCTGGAATACACCGACAGCTTCTGGCAGGTGGTGGGCGTCGCCAATGCCAAGCGGACGGTGGAGGCGGGCTTCACCACCGTCCGCAATGTGGGCTCCGGCAATTTCGACGATGTGGGCCTGAAGCAGGGGATCGAGGCGGGCTACATCCCCGGCCCGCGGATCGTGCCGGCGACCTATGCCCTGGGTGCCACGGGCGGGCACTGCGACGGGGGCGGCCTGCCCCCCTCCATGGAGCGGGAGGCACCCAATGTGTCCGACACGCCGGACGGCTACCGCCATCTGGTCCGCAAGATGCGCAAGTACGGGGCCGAGGTGATCAAGATCTGCGCCACCGGCGGCGTGCTGTCCAAGACCGACTCCGTCGGGGCCCAGCAGATGACCTTCGCCGAGATGCAGGCCGTGGCCGACGAGGCGCACATGCTGGGCCTGCGGGTCGCCGCCCATGCCCACGGGACCGAAGGGATCAACACCGCGCTGCGGGCCGGGATCGACACCATCGAGCATGCCAGCCTGGCCGACGAGGAGAGCTTCCGCCTGGCCAAGGCCAGGGGGGCCTGGTTCTCCATGGACATCTATGACGACGACTACATCCTGTCCGAGGGCGCGAAGAACGGCGTCTATCCGGAGAGCCTGGAAAAGGAGCGGATGGTGGGCCTGAAGCAGCGCCAGACCTTCCGGGCCGCGGTGAAGGCCGGGGTGAAGATGATCTTCGGCACCGATGGCGGCGTCTATCCCAACGGGGACAATGCCAAACAGTTCGCCAAGATGGTGGAATGGGGCATGACGCCCCTGCAGGCCATCCGCGCCGCCACCAGCGAGGCCGCCGAGGCCCTGGGTCGGCCCAAGGACGTGGGGGCCATCGAGGCCGGTCGCTACGGCGACCTGATCGCCGTGGCCGGGGATCCGCTGACCGACGTCAGCCGCCTGGAACACGTGGCCTTCGTCATGAAGGGCGGCCAGGTGATCAAGTCCGCCCCATGATGGGTGCCGGGACCGCCGGATAACGGTCTCGGAGACCGATCGTTAGGAGATTGGCAGGGAATTCGGAGCCTCCTCTGGTGTCCAGGGGCACACACGACCGTCGCAGCGCGGCGGGTGGAGGCCGACATGTGGTCCTGGTACCCCCTGAGGGGTCTGATGGCGGCGATCGGACTGGTCCTGGCGGCCAGCGGGTCGTGTGCGGCCGCGGAGGGCCGCTACCGGCTGAACGGCGGCGAGGCACTGGACACCGTGACCGGCCTCACCTGGGCCCGGTGCAGCGTGGGCCAGCACTGGCGAAGCGGCACGGGCTGCGTCGGCACGGTGCAGAAGATGACCTTTGCCGAGGCCCAGATCCAGGCGAACCTCCACTGGCGGCTGCCCACGGCGGAGGAGCTCCAGACCCTGCGCACCCCCACCGGCCATGCCCATGCCAATGGCGCGGTCCATTATGTGGACGAGGCGGTGTTCCCGCCGGCGGCTGAGGAAAGCTCCTACTGGTCCAGTTCCGGCGTCACTCCCATCGACGGGATGGCGGTGACCTTCTTCGACGAGGTGCCCGCCTTCGTCACCCACCGCCTGGAGCTCTATGCCGTGCGCCTGGTCCGGCGCCCCGACCCTCAGATCGGGTCGTCGATGGACCGGGCCAGGGGCGTGAAGGTGACCGGCCCGGTCTCGGTCATCCGCCAGCAGTCCTCCAGCCGGATGCCGAAGGCCCCGGGGATGTAGAGACCCGGCTCGTCGGAGAAGCACATGCCCGGTTCCAGGGGGGTCTCGTCCCCGTGGACCAGATAGGGGGCCTCGTGCCCGTCCAGGCCGATGCCGTGACCCGTGCGGTGCGACAGACCCGGCAGGTGATAGCCCGGCCCCCAGCCCGCCTTTTCGTAGAAGGCCCGGACCGCGTCATCCACCCGACCCACCGGCGCGCCGAGCTTCGCGGCCTCCAGCGCCACGTCCTGGCCCTTGCGCACGGTCTCCCAGACCAGCCGCTGGCGGGCGGTGGGCGTCCCGTGGATGAAGGTGCGGGAGATGTCCGAATCATAGCCCCGGACCCGGCAGCCGCAGTCGATCAGCACCACCGAGCCCTCGGCCACCGTCTGGGGCTTGATGGAGCCGTGGGGATAGGCGCTGGCCTCGTTCAGCAGCACCAGCGCCCCGTCGGACTGTCCGCCCAGCTCCCGGGTGAAGCGCTCGATCAGGCCGGATATGTCGTGCTGGGTCATGCCGGTGCGGACCTCGGCCCGGGTGCGGCGGATGGCTTCCAGGGTGATGCGGTTGGCAAGGCCCAGCAGCGCCAGCTCCGTCGGGGACTTGATCAGGCGGCAGGCCCGGACCATCGGATCCCCGGCCACGACCGCCCGTCCAGACGCCCTCGCCACGCCGTCGACGATGAACCAGCGGGTGGTGGCCTCCACCGCCACCGGGCCCGGCACGTTGCGGTCTGCCAGCCCCTGGGCCAGGCGCAGGAACGGGCTCTCGTGCTCGTTCCAGACCCGCACCTCCGCGGGAATGGCCAGGGTCTCCCGCACCGACGGCTCCTCGAAGGCGGGGGTGACGATCAGCACCTCCCCATGGGCGGGGATCAGGGCGGCGGTGGTCCGCTCCGAGCGCCACCACTGGACGCCGGTGAAATAGTCGAGCGTCGTTCCCGCCTCCACCAGCAGGGCGGCGATGCCGGCGGCCTGCAACAGGCCCTGCAGCTTCGCGACCCGGGCCAGCCGCTCCTCCGCGGAGATCGGCGGGGCCGCTGCCGCCTGGGCCGCCAGCCCGTCGGCGGCAAAGGCGGGCGCGGCTGCCCCCAGGGCCACCGAGGAAGCCAACGCCCCCGCGGGTGCCGCCAGCAGCAGGCTGCGGCGCGATGGGGTCGGAGCGGGGGTCGTGACCATCTGGTAGCTCTCTTGGACAGGCGGAACGGGTCCCCACACTGCTACGTCCCGGCCCCGGTGTCATCCCGCGCATCCGCGCCCGGAACCGCGGCCCCTTTCCAAACGCCCGTCCCATCGACACAGTGTCGGAAAACACGCCCCTGGATGGAGACCCTCCCATGAACGGACCCCTGGACCTTTCGGCCGACACCGACCCGCGGCTGGCCGGCATCGCCGACGGCCTCGCCCCCTTCGTGGAGCGGGGGGACCTTTCGGGGATCGTGACCCTGACCTGGCAGAAGGGCCGGGTCCGCGCCGTCAACGTGCTCGGCTCCCGGGACCTGGAGTCCGGCGCGCCCATGCAGCGGGACACCCTGTTCCGCATCGCCTCCATGACCAAGCCGGTGACCACCGTGGCCGCCATGATGCTGGTGGAGGAAGGCGTCATGCGGCTGCAGGACCCGATCACCCGCTGGGCTCCCGAATTTGCCGACATGAAGGTGCTGAAGGACCCCGCCGGTCCCCTCGACCAGACCGAACCCGCCCGGCGGGCGATCACGGTGGAGGACCTGATGACCCACCGCTCGGGCCTGGCCTATGCCTTCTCCAGCCGCGGCCCCATTGCCGAGGCCCACGAGAAGGTGCTGGGCTCGCTGATGGACAACCCGATGACGCCGGACCAGTGGATGGCCGCCATCGCCAGCCTGCCCCTGACCTACCAGCCGGGGGAGCGGATGCACTACAGCCACGCCACGGAGGTGCTGGGCTATCTGGCCATGCGCGCGGCCGGGGCCCCGACCCTGGAGGCCCTGCTGCGGGAGCGGATCTTCGGCCCCCTCGGCATGAACGACACCAGCTTCTGGGTGCCGCCGGAAAAGCAGGATCGGGTGGCGGCCCTCTATGGCTTCCACGAGCCCAGCGGCGCCCTTCGCCGGGCCCCGATGCCGGCCCATCTGACGCCCCCGTCGCACATGGCCGGCGGCGGCGGCCTCTATTCCACCGTCGATGACTACCTGCCCTTCGCCCGGATGCTGCTGAACAACGGCGAGGTGGACGGCGTGCGCCTGCTGAAGGCCGAGACCGTGGCGGACATGCGCACCAACCGCCTGACCGAGGTCCAGCGCCAGGACCCGTTCCTGGGCATGCCCATGTGGGCGGGGATGGGCTTCGGCCTCGGCCTGTCCCTGGTGGACAATCCGGAGCGCAACATGTTCGGGGCCGGTCCCGTGGGCTGCTTCGGCTGGCCCGGGGCCTTCGGCACCTGGTGGCAGGGGGACCCGGAAAACGACATGGTGATGATCTACATGATCCAGCACGCCATTCCCCTGACCCCGGACGCGGGCGCGATGATCGCCGGCGGGCGGGGCATGGCCGGGCGGATGGCCCTGCCGGTGTTCCAGCGCATGACCTACGACGCCCTGGCCGAGTGAGCCCCCGAAAGCGGAGACCAAGCGCATGTCCCTGAAGACCGCCGTGTTTTCCGCCGTGGCCTCCCACTGGACCTCGGAGGCCGCCCTGCGCAAGCGCCGCGCCGATGCGGAAAAGGCGCGTCGGCGGGCGGGCACCCCCCATCTGGTGGAGTATTTCCACCAGGTGGACGACCCCTACTCCCATCTGGCCGCCCAGGCCCTGCAGCTGATCGCCGACCGCTATGCCATCGAGCTGAAGCCCTGGATCGTGGGCGCGCCGGAGGACTGGGCCGCCCCGGAGCGGGCCCTGCTGCTGGACTATTCCCGCCGGGACGCGGCCCGTCTGGCCGCCCGGGCGGACCTCAGCTTCCTCGATCCGGGGATGCAGCCCTCCGATGCCGGGATCGCCGCGGCCACGGCCCGGCTGGCGGCGGCGCGGGACCCGGTGGCCTTCGTCGGCACGGCGGTCACGGTGGGAGAGGCCCTGTGGCGCAACTCCGAGATCCGTCGGCCCGAAGGCCTGGCCGCCGAGGGGCTCGACCCCGCCGCCGCCGTGGCCGCCGGGGAGGCCCGACGCAAGGCCCTCGGCCATTTCATGGGGGCCATGATCCATTATGGCGGCGAATGGTACTGGGGCGTGGACCGGCTGCACTTCCTGGAGGAGCGTCTGGCGGCGCTGGGGACCCGGCGGGTCGGTGCCCCCCACGCCCCCCTGTTCGCGCCGCCCGTGATCCCCGGCGGCCGCGCCGCCCACCCCCGGCCGGGCCTGGTGCTGCACTACTATCTGTCGTTCCGCAGCCCCTACACCTACATCGCCGCCACCCGGGCCGAGGCGCTGGCCAGGGCCTATGGGGCGGAGCTGAAGCTGCGGTTCGTCCTGCCGATGGTGATGCGCGGCCTGCCCGTGCCGCCGATGAAGAGCCGCTATTTCACCCTCGACACGGCCCGGGAGGCCCGCCGGGTGGGGGTTCCCTTCGGCCGTATCGCCGATCCGGTGGGCACGCCGGTGGAGCGGGGCTATTCCCTTCTGCCCTGGGCAATCCGCGAGGGCCGCGGGTTCGAGTTCTGCCTGTCCTTCATGCGCGGCGTCTGGTCCGAGGGGATCGACGCCGGCAGCGATCCGGGCCTGCGCAGGATCGTGGAGCGGGCGGGCCTGCCCTGGGCCGAGGCAAAGCCCCTCATCGGCAATGACGACTGGCGCGCGGAGGCGGAGGCCAACCGGCTGGAGATGATCGACCTGGGCCTTTGGGGAGTTCCCTGCTTCCGGGTGGACGATGTCAGCGTCTGGGGCCAGGACCGCATGTGGGTGATCGAGGACGCCCTGATCGCCCGGACCGGGTCCTAGCTCCGGGGGGGCCCAGGTCCGACTGGCGCGCAATGCGATTTCGTGGGATCGCTGCCCGGAACGACCGACCGAGGATTCCCCCTGATGACTGACCTGCTGTTCGCCCCCCTGAGCTTCCGGCATGGCCCGGCCATGAAGAACCGCTTCATGCTGGCACCGCTCACCAATCTGCAGAGCCACGCCGACGGCACCCTGTCCGACGACGAGTTCCGCTGGCTGACCTACCGGGCGCAGGGCGGCTTCGGCCTGACCATGACCTGCGCCGCCCATGTGCAGGCGGTGGGTCAGGGCTTTCCCGGGCAGCTGGGGGTGTTCTCCGACGCGCACCTGCCGGGCCTGACGCGGCTGGCATCGGCCATCCGGGCCGCCGGAAGCCTGTCGTCGGCGCAGCTGCACCATGCCGGGATGCGCTCGCCCACCGACCTGGTCGGTCAGCCCGTCGCCCCGTCCGACGATGCGGAGACCGGGGCCCGGGCCCTGTCCACCGCGGAGGTCGAACAGTTGATCGAGGACTTCATCACGGCCGCGGTCCGGGCGCAGACGGCGGGCTTCGACGGGGTGGAGATCCACGGGGCCCACGGCTACATCCTGGCCCAGTTCCTGTCGCCGGAGACCAATCGCCGCACGGACCGCTTCGGCGGCAGCCTGGAAAACCGCATGGCCCCGATCCTGGAGATCATCGCCGGGATCCGCGCCCGGTGCCGGCCGGACTTCCAGCTGGGCCTGCGCCTGTCGCCGGAACGGTTCGGCCTCGTCCTGGGGGAGATGATCGAGGTCGCCCGGACGATCCTGGCCACCCAGGACATCGACTTCCTCGACATGTCCCTGTGGGACGTGGACAAGGCCCCCAACGACCCGGCCTTCGCCGGACGGTCGCTGATGTCGTGCTTCACCGAGCTTCCCCGGGGGGATGTGCGGCTGGGGGTCGCGGGGAAGATCACCAGCGCCGCCGGTGCCGCCCGGATGCTGGCGCAGGGGGCCGATTTCGTTCTGCTGGGACGGGCCGCCATCCTGCACCACGACTTCCCCGAACGGGTGAAGCAGGACCCGGGCTTCGTCCAGGCGGGCCTGCCGGTCACCCGCGCCCATCTGGAGGCGGAGGGGCTTGGCCCGAAATTTGTCGAATACATGAGCACCTGGAAGGGTTTTGTGGAATAGGCGAGGAATTCCGCGCGCCGCACCTAGCCGCGGCAGGTCTTCGGGCGCACTCTCAGGTCTGACTCGGCGCTGTCATGGGTTGGTGAGGATAAATCAACCTGTCTCGCAGAGACTGAGTTCGACCGTGGGAGAGGCAATGCCGGACTCGATCGAACAGATTCTTCGCGTTGCCGACTGGCGCGTGAACGGACTCAAGACTCGTCTGGCTCAATGCACCCTGGTGGCCGTTCTCGCCTATGGCGGCTCCAAGTCCGAGCTGGTGGCCGTCTGGTTCGTCGTCACCTTCGCCATCGGAATCGTCGATGCCTGGGTGTTCCGCCGCCTGCGCCGGCACGTCGCCGACGCGGCGAGCCGGCGGCTGGCGCTGGTCAGCCTCCTGGTGTCGTCGCTCAGCTTCGCGGTGATCGGTCCGCTGCTGTACCTGAATCCGTCGGTGGTGACGGAGATCGGGGCCTCGCTGCTGATGTGCGCCATCAGCCTCAACAACACGGTGATGACCCGGGGATGGCGCGCGGCCACCTATGTGGTGGTGGGTGCCGTGGCCGCGGCCATGCTGGTCGGCACGCCGCTGGCCCTGCTGGCCCGGCACGTGACGGCCAGTTCCCTCGACATGCTGGTGCTGGCCAGCGCCAGTGTCAGCTATCTCGCCTTCATCGCCATCCTGATCGCGACCCTGCAGCGGGAGAGCGATGCGGTGCGCAGCGCCCGGGCCCGCTGGCGGTCCCTGTTCGAGCAGAATCCCCTGCCCCAGATCTGCCTGGACGCCGCGGGCCTAGCCCAGGCCCTGGGCGACATCCCGAAGGATGACAACCTGGCGCTGGCGGACGCGTTCCAGCGGACGGTCACCCGCATGGAGATGCTGACCGACGCCATCCGCATCACGGACATCAACCGCGCGGCCCTTCGGCTGCTGGGGACCGATGCGGCCGACCGGTTCCGGATGGACCGGCATTTCGACGAGACCTTCATCCAGGGCTTCGTCGAGTCCCGGCGCCGCCCGCGCACCGACGACGGGTTCGAGCCCTTCGAATGCCCCCTGACCCGCGGCGACGGGTCGATCCGGACGGTCCGCGCCCACCTGCACACGGTCGAGCTCGGCAACCGCCGATGGGCCACCGTGGTGATGACCCTGGAGGACATCACCGAGCTGCAGCGGGCCGACGCCGCCCAACAGCAGGCCCTCGCCGCCGCCGAGGAGGCCAACCGCGCCAAGAGCGATTTCCTGGCGACCATGAGCCACGAGATCCGCACGCCGCTGAACGGGGTCCTGGGCATGGTCCAGGCCCTGGAGCGGGGGAGCCTGACGGACGACCAGCGCCGTCAGCTGGCGGTCATCGGCCGGTCGGGATCGGCCCTGCTGGTGATCCTGAACGACATACTGGACCTGTCCAAGATCGAGGCGGGGCGGCTGGAGCTGGATGTCGCGCCATTCGACCTGGAACTGCTGATCGACGACGTGGTGGACACCTTCGGCGAGATCGCCGCCAGCAAGGGCCTGGCCCTCACCGGCCATATCGGGCCCGGCGCGGCGGGGACCTATCTGGGCGACGCCGTCCGGATCCGGCAGATCCTGTCCAACCTCGTGGCCAATGCCGTCAAGTTCACGGCCGCGGGCGAGGTCACGGTCAGCGCCACCACGGACGGGACAAAACTGTCCCTGGTGGTCAGCGACACCGGCATCGGCCTTTCCAACGACCGGATCGAGCCCCTGTTCGACAAGTTCACCCAGCTCGACCAGACCACCACGCGCCGCTACGGCGGGACGGGGCTGGGTCTGGCCATCTGCCGGGAACTGGCACAAGCCCTGGGCGGCGAGATCCGCGGCCATGGCACGCCGGGCGTCGGCAGCCGGTTCACCTTCGAGGTGTCCCTGCCCCGCATCGCCGGCACGGCACTGCCGGTGCCGCCAGCCCCCCTCGACCCGCCCCTCCCCGACCCGATCCGGGGCGACCGGACCCTGCGCATCCTGGCGGCGGAGGACAATCCGATGAACCAGACCGTCCTGCGGACCCTGCTGCAGCAGGCGGGACTGGACGTGGTGATGGTGTCCGACGGGTCCGAGGCGGTGGCCGCCTGGGACTCCTCGACCTGGGACGTGATCCTGATGGACGTCCAGATGCCGGTGATGGACGGTCCGGCCGCCGCCCGGGAGATCCGGCGCCGGGAGGCCGAGACCGGGCGGGCCGCCACCCCCATCGTGGCCGTCACCGCCAATGCCATGGCCCATCAGGTGGAGGCCTACCGGTCCGCGGGCATGGCCCATCTCGTCGCCAAGCCCATCGAGGTCCGTGCCCTGCTCAGGGCCATCCAGGCCGCAGCCGACACGCGACCCACCGACCCTCCCGCCGCCGCAGATCAAGGCTGGCGCAATGCGGATTTCCCCGCTACGTCCTGATCAGGACCGACCTGGTACCGCCCGCAGGACCGACGGTTTCCGCGCCGCCCCGGCCGGAGTCTCCGCACCCCGCCATGGCCGGGCGCGGACGGTCGCGGGCCGGTTTGCCGGTCGGCACGACGGACAGACGCCAAGAATGAAAAAGAGAGAGGATCCCAGACCATGAACCAGCAGACGCCCCGCCCCGGCTCGTCCTTCGGCCTGAACCCGACGGACGAACTGAACGACCTGCGCATGTCGCCGGAGGCCATGCCCCTGCTCGAGCATGTGAAGCGCTTCATCAAGGACACGGTGAACCCCATGTCCGAGGAGTTCCACCGCCTGGGCGAAGGCCGCGCCGACCGCTGGTCCTATGCGCCGGGCCAGCTGGAAGTGCTGGAAGCCGCCAAGGACAAGGCCAAGGCCGAGGGCCTGTGGAACTTCTTCCTCCCCGACGCCGAGACCGGCGTGGGCCTGAAGAACCTCGACTACGCCTATATCGCCGTGGAGCTGGGCAAGAACCCGCTGGCGTCGGAGACCATGAACTGCTCCGCCCCCGACACCGGCAACATGGAAGTGCTGGAGCGGGTCGGCACGCCGGAACAGAAGGAACGCTGGCTGAAGCCGCTGCTCGCCGGCGAGATCCGCTCCGCCTTCGCCATGACCGAGCCGGACCGCGCCTCCTCCGACGCCAAGAATGTCGGCATGCGCGCAGTGCTGGAGGGCGACGAGTGGGTGATCAACGGGGAGAAGTTCTACATCTCCGGCGCCGGCGACCCGCGCTGCAAGATCATGATCACCATGGTCAAGACCAGCCCCGACGCCCCGGCGCACAAGCAGCAGTCGCAGATCCTGGTGCCCATGGACACCAAGGGCGTCGAGGTGCTCGGCCCCATGCACGTGTTCGGCGAGGATGACGCGCCCCACGGCCACATGCACATCCGCTTCACCGACGTGCGGGTGCCCAAGGAGAACATGCTGCTGGGCGAGGGTCGCGGCTTCGAGATCTCGCAGCTGCGCCTGGGCCCCGGCCGCATCCACCACTGCATGCGCTCCATCGGCCAGGCGGAACGGGCGCTGGACCTGATGGTCAGCCGCGGCCTGTCGCGGGAGGCCTTCGGCCGCAAGATCGCCTATCTGGGCGGAAACATCGAGATCATCTCCCGCGCCCGGATCGAGATCGAGAGCATGCGCCTGATGGTCCTCAAGGCCGCCAAGGCCATGGACGTGCTGGGCAACCGCGAGGCCCGCATCTGGGTGCACATGGTCAAGGCCCTGGTGCCGGAGCGGGTCTGCACCATCATCGACCAGGCCATCCAGATGCACGGCGCCACCGGCGTCTCGCAATGGACGCCCCTGTCGCGGATGTATGCCAGCCAGCGCACCCTGCGCATCGCCGACGGTCCGGACGAGGTGCACCACCTGGTGGTGGGCCGCAACGAGCTGCGCCAGTACGAGGGCGGCGCGGCGGAGGACTCCACCTCCGGCGTCGTCTGGCGCAACTAGGACGAACGGACCGCCCGTCTGGCCCTGCGGCCAGGCGGGCGGCACGCCCCCTGCGGCCTGGCTGACCCCGGGTCAGCCTTGTCCGTCGCCCAAAGCCCGACGATACTTGCCTCCCTGCCACTTCAAGCCCCCGACCTTCAAGCCCTCGACCTTCAAGCCCTCGACGGCGGCCGCCGTCCCTCGGCGCGCGCCACGGAGCCCTGATGACCGACCCGCAGACACCGCCCGCGATTTCAACGCCCGCGGGCCTCGCCTCCATCGCTGCCGTCACCGCCCATCTGGCGTCGGCCGGGTACATCTCGACCCCGGAGATCTCCACCGCCGTCTATCTGGCCCACCACCTGCGCAAGCCGGTGCTGATCGAGGGCCCGGCGGGGGTGGGCAAGACCGACCTCGCCCGGTCGCTGGCGCTCTCCATGGACATGCCGCTGCTGCGCATGCAGTGCTACGAGGGCCTGGACGAGTCCAAGGCGCTCTATGAGTGGAAGTACGGCAAGCAGCTGCTCTACACCCAGATCCTGAAGGAAAAGATCCACCTGCTGATCGACGCGGCGGACACGCTGGACGGCGCGCTGGCCAAGCTGACCGGCTTCCAGGACCTGTTCTTCAGCCGCGAGTTCCTGGAGCCCCGTCCGCTGCTGCGGGCCATGGAGCAGACCTCCGGCTCGGTGTTGCTGATCGACGAGATCGACAAGTCCGACGAGGAGTTCGAGGCGCTTCTGCTGGAAGTGCTGTCCGACTACCAGGTCACCGTGCCGGAGATCGGCACCATCGCCGCGAAGCATCCGCCGCTGGTGATCCTGACCTCCAACAACACCCGGGAGCTGGGGGACGCCCTGAAGCGCCGCTGCCTGCACCTGCACATCGACTTCCCCCCGGCGGAGCTGGAGGCGCGGATCGTCCGCACCCGGGTGCCGGAGGTGTCGGAGCGGCTGCTGGCCCAGCTGGTGGCCTTCATCCAGCGGGTGCGGGACGAGAACATCCGCAAGCTGCCCTCCATCAGCGAGACCATCGACTGGGCGCGGACCCTGATCTTGCTGCATGCGGACAGCCTCGATCCCGCGCTGGTGCGCTCCACCCTGAACGTCATCCTCAAGCGCCAGAGCGACATTGCCGAGATCGCGCCGAAGGTGGACGCCCTGGTGGGCACCGCCGTCCGGGACGTGGCCGAAACGGTCTGATGGAGCAGACGCTCACCCACTACATCCGCGCCCTGCGGGCCGCGGGGGCCGGGGTCTCCACCACCGAGGCCATCGACGCCGCGCGAACGATGGACGTGGTGGGCTATGCGGACCGGGGGGTGATGAAGACCGCGCTGGGCACCGTGCTGGCCAAGTCGGTGGAGGAAAAGGCCCTCCACGACCGGCTGTTCGACCTCTATTTCCACCGGGACGCCGTGGCCGAACCGCCGCCGCAGGACGAGGCCGCCTCGCAGGAGCGCCCGTCCGAGGGCGGGGCCGACGATCCGGACGACACCGACGCCGCCGACGCCTTCATGGACCTGGCGGAGGGCAAGGATGCCGGCCGCACCGCCATGGCCCTCGAAAAGGCGGCGCAGGCCGCCGGGGCCGACGGCATCCGCTTCGCCTCCCAGGCCTCCTACTTCACCCGCCGCATGCTGGAGCAGATGGGGGTCAAGGCCCTGGAGCAGCGGCTGATCGGCAAGCTCGGGGAACACACGCCGGAGGCCGACGCCGAGGCCCGCCGGATGATGGAGGCCCGCGCCGCCCTGCAGACCCGGGCCCGGGCCGTGGTGGACCAGCGCTTCGAGATGTTCGGCCGCGCCGCCACCGAGGCCTTCCTGAACGAGATGGTGACGGAGCGCCAGATCGGGGCCCTGACCCGCACCGACATGGAGCGGATGAAGCATGTGGTGGCCCGCATGGCCAAGCGGCTGGCGGTGAAGCACGCCCGGCGGCGCAAGGTGAAGAACCGGGGCCAGCTGGACCTGCGCCGCACCCTGCGCGCCAATGCCGGGCACGACGGGGTGCCCTTCGACGTGGTGTGGCGGACCAAGCGCAAGGACCGGCCGAAGATTGTGGCGGTGTGCGACGTCTCCGGCTCCGTCGCGCAGTATGTCCGCTTCCTGCTGCTGTTCCTGTTCATGCTGCGGGAGAAGGTCACGGACCTCGAGACCTTCGCCTTCTCCAACCATCTGGAGGATGTGGGGCCGATCCTGCAGTCGCGGGAGTTCAACGCCGCCATGGACCACATCGTCATGCATGTGGGCTCGGCCAGCACCGACTACGGCGTGGCGTTGGAGGACCTTGAGACGAAGTTCGGCGAGGTGATCGACCGGCGCACCACCGTGCTGATCCTGGGGGACGGCCGCTCGAACCACGCCAATCCCCGCCTCGACCTGTTCCAGCAGATCGCCGACCGGGCCAAGCGCGTGGTCTGGTTGTGCCCGGAGCCGGAGGGCAGCTGGGGCAGCGGCGACAGCTGCCTTTTGCGCTACCGCCCCTTCTGCACCCACCTGTCCCACTGCGCGACGGCGGGGGACATCGAGCGGGCCATCGACGACATGCTGCTGGCCTATGACTGAGCGGTCCAGGACAATACCAACAGGGAGACGGCGATGCAGGTGAAGGACAAGGTGGTCGTGGTGACCGGCGGGGCCGACGGGATCGGGGCGGCGCTGTGCCGACGCTTCGCAAAGGACGGGGCCCGGCACGTGGCCGTGGTGGACCGCAATGGCGAGGGGGCTGCGGCTGTGGCGAAGGAGATCGGCGGCTCCGCATGGACGGTGGACGTGTCCGACTCCGCCGCCGTGGCCGCCATGATCGCAGGGGTCGAGGCCGCGCAGGGCCGGATCGACCTGCTCTGCTGCAATGCCGGCGTGGGCGATGGCGATGCGGACCGCAACAATGCCGCCTCCTCCCCCGACGCGGTCTGGGCCCGCGCCTGGGGCGTGAACGTGATGCAGCACGTCTATGCCGCCCGGGCCGCGCTGCCCGGCATGATCGCCCGGGGCGAGGGCTATATTCTGAACACCGTCTCGGCCGCCGGGTTGCTGTCGCAGATCGGTAGCGCGGTCTATTCCACCACCAAGCACGCGGCGGTGGGCTTTGCCGAGAGCCTGGCCATCACCCATGGCGACCAGGGGATCAAGGTGTCGATCCTCTGCCCGCAGGGGGTGGACACGGCCATGCTGCGCGCCGGCGGCGACAACCAGCCGCAGAACCTGGACGGGGTGCTGACCCCTGACCAGTGCGCCGACGCTGTTGTGGCGGGTCTGGCGGAGGAGAAGTTCCTGATCCTGCCGCACCCGGTGGTGCTGTCCTACATGCAGCGCAAGACCGCGGACTATGACCGCTGGCTCGGCGGCATGCGCCGCCTGCGGGCCAAGGTGCTGGGGGGGTGAGTCCCTGCGTCCTTCGAGACGGGCTTCGCCCTCCTCAGGATGACGCGCGTTTGTTCCACATGCGGATAGGGCAGCGGGCTCGAACACCCCAACTTGCGTCATGGTGAGGAGGCCCGGCACGGGCCGTCTCGAACCACGCTCTTCCGGCCGGAGGTTCCCGGCACCCTGCGTCCTTCGAGACGGGCCTGACGGCCCTCCTCAGGATGACGCGCGTTTGTTCCACATGCGGATAGGGCAGCGGGCTCGAACACCCCAACTTGCGTCATGGTGAGGAGGCCCGGCACGGGCCGTCTCGAACCACGCTCTTCCGGCGGGAGGTTCCCGGGTCAAGCCCGGGAATGACGACTATTGTTTAACCCATTATTTTACATCGTCAGTCCCGGCCTCGAGCCGGGAACCTCCCTCCGGCAAGTCCCCTACCGCGCCATCGCCGCCACCTTCTCCCAAGTGGTGGCCGCGGCACTGGGCCTTGCAGCCATGCGGTCCATCCAGGCCTCCAGGGTCGGATAGGGTCCCGCCAGGGTGGCCCATTCCGGGGCCTCGCGCATGAAATCGAGCTGGGGAAACAGCAGCAGGTCGGCCAGGGACACCGCCTCCCCGGCAAAGAAGGTCTGGGTCCCCAGCAGCCGGGCAAGCTCCGTGAACACGGCCTTCGCCCGGGGCATGGCCGTCTCGATGGCCTTGAGGTCCGGCTCAAGTCCCATCAGCCGCGGCCCCACCACCCGCTGGAAGGCGATGATGTTGGCCACCCCCTGGAACAGGTACCAGTCATTGACGTTCATGATCTGGTCCATCCGCCCCGCCGCCTTCGGGTCCGGCGGCGTGAGGGAGCCCGGCGTCACCACCCGGTCGATGTAGCGCAGGATGGCCTGGGTCTCGTAGAGGCTGAAATCCCCGTGCTCCAGCACCGGAATCCGGCCGAAGGGATGGCGCTTCAGGTGCTCCGGCGCCTGCAGCGTACCCGGCATGACCGCCGACACCCGGTAGGGCGCGCCCTTTTCCTCAAGCGCCATGAGGACGGCCCGGGCGAAGGGACTGCCCGGCACGGTGTGAATGATGAATTCCGACATGCCCAGACCCTTTCGTCCTGTCCGACGGGGTCAGTCTTCAACAGGCCTCAGCCCTTGTCGAGGGGCGTTTCCGGCGGCGGCGCGGGCAGGTCGTCCGGCCCCTCCGCCCGGTGGTCATAGAGGATGCGGGCTGCGTCCCCTTGCGGATCGTCATACTGGCTCGACCGGAAGGTCCAGAAGAAGCCCACCAGGCCCAGCCCCGCCAGCAGCAGGGAGAACGGCGCGAGGAAGACGATGATGTTCATGACCGGCCGACCCTCCACAGACGGAGCGCATTCAGGCTGACCACCAGGGACGAGCTGGACATGGCGATGGCCGCCACCACCGGCGAGACGAAGCCCAGCAGGGCTGCGGGGGCCGCAATGGCATTGTAGAGGGCCGAGACGCTGAAATTCTCCAGCGCCAGCCGCCGGGCCTTGCGGGCGATCCGGATGGCGTCGGTGACGCTGTCCAGCCGCTCGGAGGTGAAGACGAGGTCGCTGGCCGTCTGGCTAACATCGGCGGCGAGGCCCGGGGCCATGGAGGCATGGGCCTTGGCCAGCGCCGCGGCATCGTTCAGCCCGTCCCCCACCATCAGCACCCGGCGTCCGGCGGCCTGCAGGGCGTCGATGGCGGCGGCCTTGGCAGCGGGGTCGAGGCCGGCGCGCCAGTCGGCGATCCCCACCTGGTCTGCGATCCGCGACACCGACGCCGTCACGTCGCCGGACAGGATGGCCACTTTCAGGCCCAGGCGCTTGCAGTCGGCCACGCAGGCGGCGGCATCGGCGCGCAGGTCGTCGGCGAAGGTGAAGCGCACGGGCACCTCCCCCTCCAGCCGGAACCAGAGTTCGGTCTCGGTCCCCGTGGGGCTTTCGGCTCCGACGAAGGCCGCCCGTCCCAGGCGCGCGTCCCGCCCGTCGATCCGGCCGGTGATCCCCTGCCCCGTAACCTCCCGGGCGTCATCGGCCACCGGGCCGGGACCTGCGGCCTCGGCCAGGGCGCGGCTGAGGGGGTGGCGGGAGGCGCGGGCCAGTTGCGCCGCCAGCGGCAGGGCCACCGGGTCGGCCAGGATCACTGCGGCCCGGCCATGGGTCAGGACGCCGGTCTTGTCGAACACCACCGTGTCGACCTCAGCCAGCCGTTCCAGCGCGGCCCCGGACTTGAGCAGCACGCCCTTGCGGAACAGGCGGCCGGAGGCGGCGATCTGCACCGCCGGCACCGCCAGCCCCAGGGCGCAGGGACAGGTGACGATCAGCACGGCCACCGCCCGCAGCAGGGCCTCGCGGAAGCCCAGCCCCGCGATCATGGCCCCGACGAAGCCCAGCGCCGCCAGGCCGTGCACCACCGGCACATAGATGGCGGCGGCCTTGTCGGCGAGGCGGACATAGCGGCTCTTGGACTGGGCCCCGGCCTCCATCAGGCGGGCGGTCTCGGCCAGGCTGGAATCGTCGGCCCCGGCACTGGCCCGCAGCACGATCCGCCCCCCCAGATTCAGGGCACCGGCCGGGGCGCGCATGCCCGGCCCCACGGCCACCGGCGCGCTCTCGCCGGAGACGAGGGCGAGGTCCAGCTCAGACTGTCCGGCCTCGACGATGCCGTCCACCGGCGCGCGCTCCCCCGGCGCGAGGGACAGGCGGTCCCCCGCCACCACCTCCCGCACCGGTACGCCCCGCGGCACCCCGTCCCGGTCCAGCACCTGGGCGGTGGGGGCCTGCAGCAGCATCAGCGCCCGCGCCGCCCCCCGCGCCCGGTGGCGCAGCTGGTGGTCGAAGTAGCGGCCGATCAGCAGCAGGAACACAAGGCCCATGGCTGCGTCGAAATAGGCGTGCTGCCCTCCCTGCAGGGTCTCGGAAAAGCTGATGACCAGGGTCAGGATCAGGCCGAGCGAGATGGGCACGTCCATGTTGGCCTGGCCCTTGCGCAGGGACCGGAGGGCGGAGGCAAAGAAGGTCTGCCCCGCATAGAGGGTGCAGGGCGCGGCGATCAGGGCGCTCAGCCAGTACATGGCGGTGCGGGAGCCGTTCCCCATCTCCTGGCCGAACAGGGCGGACCAGGCGGGGACCGAGAACATCATCACATTGCCGACGCCGAAGCCCGCCACGCCGAGCGCCACGGCCAGACGGCGGCCCTCCGCATCGATGCGGGCCTCCACCTCCAGCGGGTCGAAGGGGGCACTCTGGTAGCCCATGTCCTCCAGGGCCCGGACCACGGCCCCGGGATCGGCCCGACCCGCCCGCCAGCGGACGGCCAGACGCCCCGTGGTCAGGTTCAGCCTCGCGCTCTCCACGCCCGGCAGGGCCGTGACGCCGCGCTCGATCTTGGCCAGGCACCCGGCACAGCGCGCGCCCCGGACCAGCAGCTCCAGTCCGGCACCGCCGTCCGCCTCGGTCCGGACGAAGCCGGACAGGTCCTGCCCCGCCAGGCCGCCGCTGACGTCGAGGGCGGTCATGGCCAGACGAACCTCTGCTCCATCTCGAAGTCCGCCCCGGCCGGGCCGGGGGCCGTCAGCTCGAGCGTCCAAAGGCCGGACATTGCCGGCGTCCGCGCCGTATAGGTTCCCGCGCCGGTCTCCACGAAGGCGAGAGGCAGGGCCCCCGCCGTGGTCACCGTCCGCGACAGGTTTGCCACGGGGTGCAGCCCCCTCACCGGCTGGCCATGGGCGTCGCGCACCGCCATCTGCAGCACCCGGACGGTCCCCTCCTGCCGGTCGACCAGGCTGGCCTTCCAGCCCAGGGCCCGGGCCGCGGCCCGGCGGTGGATCTCGCCGTTGAAGCCGAGCCCCTCCTCATAGGGCTTGGCCGTGACCTCGCCGGGGAAGGTCGAATAGGCGCGGATGGCCATGGACACGTCCACCGCCACGACCCCGGCGAAGAAGGCGACCACGATCACGCCCACATGCCAGCCCTTGAGCACGAAACCCGGCCCGGCCGGGGCGGGAGGGGACACATTGGTCATTTGCGGGCTCCTTCGGAGACGAACATGGTGCGTGCGGCCAGGGTGCGCACCGGGGCATCGGCATCATCCACCGTGGCCGTGACTTCGGCGGGTGTCAGGGCCTGGGTCAGCCGATCCGCCGGCACGGTGGCCAGCAGGCGGATGCTCCGCTGCTCCCCCGAGGCCACGGTGACATTCACGCCGGTCCGGTCCGGGGTCAGGCCCGGGGCCTGCAGCAGGCGCACCGGAACGCCGCCGAAGGTCACGTGGAAGGTGCGCGGCTGATAGCTGCGGTTGACCAGCTTCACCGAATAGCTGTTGCGGATCGCCCCGTCGGACAGGCGCACGAACAGGGGATTGCGGTCCCGGGCCACGTGCAGTTGGTAGGGGGTGCGCTGCAGGAAGCCCCAGGTCATGATGCTGCACACCGCGATCAGGGCCGCGGCATAGAAGACGGTGCGCAGGCGGATCGGGCGATAGATGGCCTTCTTGCCCGCGGCGCGGCGGGTGACGGCCTCGTCGCTGTCATAGCCGATCAGGCCGGTGGGGCGGTCCACCTTCACCATGATCTCGTCGCAGGCATCGATGCACAGGGCGCAGTTGATGCATTCCAGCTGGGAGCCGTGGCGGATGTCGATGCCCATGGGACAGGCGACCACGCAGGCCTGGCAGTCGATGCAGTCCCCCCGGCCGGTCCAGGGATCGCCCTTGCGGTGGGGGCCGCGGGGCTCGCCCCGGTCATACCGGTAGGTCACCTGCAGGGAATGGCGGTCCACCATCGCCCCCTGGATGCGCGGCCAGGGGCACATGTAGATGCACACCTGCTCCCGCAGGGTTCCGGCCAGGCTGTAGGTGGTGAAGGTCAGCAGCGCGAACGAGAAGTAGGCGGTGACCGAGGCCTCGCCCGCGAAGAACTCCCGGAACAGGGTCGGTGCGTCCTCGAAATAGAAGATCCAGGCCCCGCCCGTGGCCGCGGCGATGAACAGCCAGACCAGGTGCTTGGCACCCTTGCGCGCGATCTTGTTCGGTCCCCACCCGGCCTTGGCCAGGCGCATGCGGGCATTGCGGTCGCCCTCGAACAGGCGCTCCACATAGAGATAGAGGTCGGTCCACACGGTCTGCGGGCAGGCATAGCCGCACCACAGGCGGCCGAGCCAGGCCGTGGTCAGGAACAGGCCCAGCGCCGCCAGGACCAGGAGGCCGGTGATGAAATAGACCTCGTCCGGCCACAGGTCGAACATGAAGAAGTAGAAGCGCCCGTGGGCGAAGTCGATCAGCACCGCCTGGTCCGGCGCCCCCGCCGGCCGCGGCCAGCGGATCCAGGGGGTCCCGTAGTAGATGGCCAGCATCACGACCATCAGTCCCCACTTCAGGCGACGGAAGGACCCGTGCACCAGCTTGGGATAGATGGCCTTGCGCTTCTGGTAGAGGCCGGGTCCGTGTCCGCCCCCGGGCGGGGGGGCGTCGCCGCCCCCTCCGCTGACGCGGTCGATGACGACGGTCATTGCGCCGCCGGGGTGGCAGCCGCGGTGTTGTCCGTGGCCGGGGCGGCCGCTTCCGCGACCGGGGTCGCCTGGCCGGAGCCGCCGGAGTTCACGTGCACATAGACCGCCACCGCCTTGATCTGGGCCGGAGTCAGCCGGTCGATCCAGGCGGGCATCACCCCGCCCTTGGCCGCCCAGATCTGGTCATGGATGGACTTGCGGTCCGAGCCATAGAGCCAGTCGCTGTCGGTCAGGTTCGGCGCGCCCACGGCCTGGTTGCCCTTGCCTTCCGGCCCGTGGCACGCCGCGCACTGGGCTGCGAAGATCGGGGCGGCCCGGGCGACGGCGGCGCTGTTGGCCGCGCGGTGGGACAGGAACACCACGTATTCCGTCAGGTCGTTGACCTCCTGCGGCTTCAGAAGACCGTCGCGGCCGAAGGACGGCATCATGGACATGCGCGCCAGCGGGTGGCCGGAGCGGATGCCGTATTTCAACGTCTGCTCGATGTCGGCCAGCTGGCCGCCCCAGAGCCACACGTCGTCCCGCAGGTTGGCATAGCCCTTGCCGCCGGTGCCCCCCGCCCCGTGGCAGGGCGCGCAGTTGTTGCCGAAGATCGCCTGACCCTCGGCCATGGCGAAGGCCTGCAGGTTCGGGGTCTTCTCGATCTGCTCGAGGGACGCCTTTTCCAGCATCACCCCCTCGGCACCCCGCTGGGCCTCCAGCGCCTTCATGTCATTGGCCACGTTCACCCGGTCCGACTGACCCAGGATGCCCGGCGTATAGCCGTTCAGGGTCGGCCAGGCGGGGAACAGGACCCAGTAGACGATGGCGAAGGCGATGCAGGCGTACCAGACGATCAGCCACCAGCGGGGCAGCGGATTGTCCAGCTCCTTGATGCCGTCCCACTCGTGACCGGTGGTCTCGACGCCGGAATGGTCGTCACGTTCGCGTTCAGACATGGTCAGAGCTCCCCTTTGTTCAGGACCGGGCTCGGATTTGAGGGCATCACGGGGGGCTCGGCCGCCGGGGACTCGTCCGTGGGCGGGCGCTCACGGAAGGGAATCTGGGCGGCCTCGTCATAGGCCGGCTTGTTCTTCGGCCGCAGGGCCCAGCCGATCGCGAGGGCGAAGATCACGGCGAAGTACAGGGTGCCGGCCTGCTGCGCGACCCGTGAGACGGTTTCGTAGGTGAGCCCGCTCATCGGTTGTTCCCCGGACGTTCGGGGTGGTACTTGGAGAAGTCCACCAGGGTGCCCAGCATCTGCAGATAGGCCACCAGGGCATCCATCTCCGTGACCTTGGCGGCACCGCCGAAGTCCCGCTGGGCGGCCTTGTCGCCATAGTGCTTCTTCAGCTTGGTCCCGTCGGAATAGATGTCCGCCTGGGCGTTCAGGTCAGCCTTGGCGTCGGCGATCATCTCGTCCGTATAGGGCACCCCCTCCACCTTCAGCGCCCGCATCTTGGCGTCGATGTTGTGGTAGTCCAGCGGACGGTCGGCCATGAACGCATAGGGCGGCATGATCGATTCCGGCACCAGGCTGCGCGGGTTGATCAGGTGATCCCGGTGCCAGCCGTCGGAGTACTTGCCCCCCACCCGGCTCAGGTCCGGTCCCAGGCGCTTGGAGCCCCACTGGAACGGGTGGTCATACATGCTCTCGGCCGCCAGGCTGTAGTGGCCGTAGCGCTCCACCTCGTCCTTGAGGGGCCGGATCATCTGCGAGTGGCACAGATAGCAGCCCTCGCGGATGTAGATGTCCCGGCCCGCCAGCTCGAGGGGGGTGTAGGGCCGGATGCCGTCCACCTTCTCGATGGTGTTCTCGATGAAGAACAGCGGGGCGATCTCCACCAGGCCGCCGATGGACACCACGATGACGATGCCGATCAGGAGGGCGATGGAATGACGTTCGAAGAAACCGTGATTGAACTTCATGACCGGTCCTCCCCTATTCTGCCGCAACGGCGTTGGCGGGATAGGCGAGGTCGGAGGTCGCAACCTCCTCCGGAGCATCACCCCGGATGGTTCGCCAGACATTGTAGATCATGAGAAGGACACCCGAGAGGTACATCAGTCCTCCCGCCATCCGCACCACGTATTCCACGTGCTTGGCGGCGACGGTTTCGACGAAGGTGTGGGCCAGGAACCCCTGCGGCGTGTATTCGCGCCACATCAGGCCTTCCATGATCCCGGACACCCACATGGAGGTGATGTAGAGGAGGATCCCGATGGTGGAGATCCAGAAATGCCACTCGATGAGGGCGTTGGAATACATCCGCTGCTTCTTCCACAGCCAGGGCACCATGCAGTAGATCGCGCCGAAGCTGATGAAGCCGACCCAGCCCAGGGCACCGGAGTGCACGTGGCCGATGGTCCAGTCGGTGTAGTGGCTCAGCGCATTGACCTCGCGGATCGACATCACCGGCCCCTCGAAGGTCGCCATGCCGTAGAAGGCCACCGCCGCCACCAGCATGCGCAGCACCGGGTCCGTGCGGAGCTTGTCCCAGGCCCCGGAGAGCGTCATCAGCCCGTTGATCATGCCCCCCCAGGAGGGCATCCACAGCATGACGGAGAAGGTCATGCCGAGCGTCTGCGCCCACTGCGGCAGGGCCGTGTAGTGCAGGTGGTGCGGGCCCGCCCAGATGTAGATGAAGATCAGGGCCCAGAAGTGGACGATGGACAGCCGGTAGGAATAGATCGGCCGCTCCGCCCGCTTGGGGATGAAGTAGTACATGATGGCCAGGAACGCCGCCGTCAGGAAGAAGCCCACGGCGTTGTGGCCGTACCACCACTGGGTCAGGGCATCCTGCACGCCTGCGAAGATGTCATAACTCTTGGAGGAGAAGGGGCTGATCGGCACCGCCAGGTTGTTGGTGATGTGCAGGACCGCGATGGTGACGATGAAGGCCAGGTAGAACCAGTTGGCCACATAGATGTGCGGCTCCTTGCGCTTCCAGATCGTGCCCAGGAAGACCAGCAGGTAGATCACCCAGACGATGGTCAGCCAGATGTCGGTGTACCACTCCGGCTCGGCGTATTCCTTGCCCTGGGTGATGCCCATGACATAGCCGGACGCCGCCAGCACGATGAACAGCTGATAGCCCCAGAACACGAACCAGGGCGCGATGCCGCCGAACAGCCGCGCCCGGCAGGTGCGCTGCACCACGTAGAACGAGGTCGCCAGCAGCACGTTGCCGCCGAAGGCGAACACCACGCCGGAGGTGTGGACCGGCCTCAGCCGCCCGAAGTTCAGCCACCCCGCGCTGGGGAAATAGAACAGGTCCGGCCAGGCCAGCTGGCAGGCGATGATCACCCCCACCAGCATGCCGACCACCCCCCAGAACAGGGAGGCGAACACCCCCGCCCGGATGACGTCATCGGCATAGCGGTCCGGCCGGTTGACGAAGCGTCCGTCCGCCAGGCCGGCCACGCAGGCCACCAGCGAGGCGATGGAGGCTGCCATGATCACATAGGCATGGATGCGGAACGGACCATCGTCCGCGAACGCGGCGGCGCAGAGCGACCAGACAAGGCCGACTGCGGACAGGGCGATCACGGCGAGCACATCGCCCGGCGCACCCCTGGGTTTTAATGCTGTAGCGGTCATCACCCCTCGTCACCCTGGGTCCGGGAGCAGGACGCCGCCGGACAGTCGCCAAAACGTCGGGCGCGCAAGGGCCCCGACTGGTGGGTCGTGCTTAGGGGAGGTGTCGACTCGTCGCTTTGCGGTGGATCAAGGCACGGCCGATTGCCGCCGGAGATAAGCAGGGCAGACCGGGGGACGACCCGGTCCGCGCCCGCTTGCCGGGTGGCACCATCGACGGGAGGACGCGATGCGCAGAGGGACCGGTCTCGAGGACGTCACCCTGTTCCAGGGAGCGGCCATCAGCCTGTCCGGAGCGGTGGCGGCACTGCTGGTCGCGTTGCGCACCCATGCCCAGGCACCAGTCTGCGGCCTTGCGCACTGCCCGGCCTGCTATGTGGCCACGGCCCTGGCGATGGTCGGCATCCTGCTGGGCGGTGTGGGCTGGAACCTGCGGGCCGAGGCGCGGATCCGCCGGGGCATCGAGCGCACCTGAGCCGCCTGCCGGTGCTGAGTCCCTAGTCCCTGAGGCCCAGTGCCTTCAGCGCGTCGGCCACGCCCCGGACCCGCGGCTGCATGTCGTCGGCCAGGTGGGCGTGGGTGGGGATGTAGAACAGGCCGAGGTCCATGCCCTTCAGCGCCAGTTCCGCGCACCGCTCCGGCGAGATCATGTTCATCTCCGGCGGCAGCTTGTCGAAGTCCGGCAGCCCCCCGGCCACGAGGGGCGTGTAGACGCCCCCCGGCAGCAGGACGTGCAGGTCGAGGGGCTTTTCCCGCGCCTCCTCCCGCAGCCACTCGGCCATGATCAGCAGGCCGTGCTTGCTGGCGCCATAGACCCCCATGGCGAACCGCTTCACCGCATCGGGCACGCTGAGGGAGTTCTCCGACCCGGTCAGCATCAGCCGCCCGCGGCCGCCCTCGGCCTCCAGCCGCGCCACATAGGCCTGGGCCAGACGGAAGCCCGCGAACGTGTTGAGCTGGAACAGGGCCAGCGCCGTCTCGTCGAAGGGCTCCCGCAGCACCCGCTTGGCCTTGCCCGCCCCGGCATTGGAGCAGATCAGCGAAAGCGTGCCGAATTGCCCGTAGACCTCCTCCACCAGGGCTGCAGGGGCCGCGGGGTCGACGAGGTCGCAGGCCAGGGCGATAGCCCCGCCGCCGATCCGGGCCGCCACCGCATCGGCCCCCGCCAGATTGCGGTCGGCCACCGCCACCCGGGCGCCCCGGGCGGCCAGACCCGCTGCGAGGGCCGCGCCGATGCCCGACGCCCCGCCGGTCACCAGGACATTCTGTCCGCTGTAGTCGATCATGGCTGTCGTCCCCCGTTTCTCCCGGCCAGCTTAGCGGCTGCCCGCCGGGCGTAAATGGGCGGAAGAAGGCGCGCGGACGCTCAGAGTTGAATTGCCGCGCAAGAGACGGAGTGCGACCCTTCCCCCATGTCGGCAGGATCGCATGCATCGGGAGCCTTCGCTCCCCCACCGCCTTCGGAATCGGAGCCCGACATGCGCCCTCTCGATCTCGCACCGCCCCCTGCCCCCTCCATCTCGGACGCCAACCGGCTGGACGCCGTGCGCCGCCGGGACGCGGCCTTCGACGGCCGGTTCGTCTATTCCGTCCGCACCACCGGCGTCTTCTGCCGCCCCAGTTGCGCCGCGCGTCCGGCCCGGGTGGAGAACATGGCCTTCCACGACACGGTGGAGGCCGCCCGGGCCGCGGGTTTTCGTCCCTGCCGCCGCTGTCGTCCGGACGAACCCCCGAGGGCGCAGCGGGAGGCCGCCCTGGTGGCCGAGACCTGCCGCCGGATCGAGGGGGCGGAGACGGCGCCGGACCTGGCGGAACTGGCCGCCGCCGCGGGGCTCAGCCCGCATCACTTCCACCGGCTGTTCCGGCGGATCACCGGCCTCACCCCCAAGGCCTATGCCGACGCCCACCGCGGCCGCCGGGTGCGGGAGGAGCTGGCCGGCGGGGCGGCGGTGACGGCGGCCCTCTATGACGCCGGGTTCAATTCCAGCGGCCGGTTCTATGCCGCGGCAGACGACCTGTTGGGCATGAAGCCGTCCAGCTACCGGGATGGCGGGGCCGACACGGTGATCCGCCATGCCGTGGGCGCAAGCTCGCTCGGGGCCGTGCTGGCGGCGGCGACGGACACCGGCGTCTGTGCCATCCTGCTGGGGGACAGCGAGGATGAACTGCTGGCGGACCTGCGCCGCCGCTTCCCCCGGGCGGAGCTGGTCCCCGGGGACGCAGCCTTCGCCGCCACCCTGAGCGCTGTGCTGGCGCTGGTGGAACGGCCCGGCGCGGGGGCAGATCTCCCCCTGGACATCCGCGGCACGGCCTTCCAGCAGCGGGTCTGGCAGGCCCTGCGCGCCATCCCGGCGGGGGAGACCCGCAGCTATGGCGAGATCGCAGAGGCCATCGGCGCGCCCCGGGGCCACCGGGCCGTCGCCCGGGCCTGTGGCGAGAATGCGCTGGCCATTGCCGTGCCCTGCCATCGGGTGGTGCGGGGCGACGGGGCCCTGTCCGGCTATCGCTGGGGGGTGGAACGCAAGCGCGAACTCCTGTCCCGGGAGACTAAGGCGTGAGGGCCTTGCAGGCGCGCGACTGGGACGCCGTGGCGGCAGACCTGGATGCCCGGGGTCATGCGGTGATCCCGGCGCTGCTGTCCCCGTCGGAGTGCGGGGCGGTGGCCGGACTGTACGAGCAGCCCGACCTTTTCCGCAGCCAGGTGGTGATGCAACGCCACGGCTATGGGCGCGGGGCCTACCAGTACTTCGCCTATCCCCTGCCCGATCCAGTGGCGGTCCTGCGGACGGGCCTCTACCCGCCCCTGGCCCGGATCGCCAACCGGTGGCAGGCGGTGCTGGGCGAGGCAGCGGACTATCCGCAGACCCACGCTGCCTATCTCGACCGCTGCCACGCGGCCGGGCAGAGACGACCGACGCCGCTTCTGCTGACCTACGGACCCGGCGATTACAACTGCCTGCACCAGGACCTCTACGGGGCGGAGCAGTTCCCCCTGCAGGCGGCAGTGCTGCTGTCCCGTCCGGGGGAGGACTTCACCGGCGGCGAGTTCGTGCTGGTGGAGCAGCGGCCGAGGATGCAGTCCCGCCCGCATGTGGTGCCCCTGTCCCTCGGGGACGCGGTGATCTTTGCCGTCAACACCCGCCCGGCCCAGGGCACCCGGGGGACCTATCGACTGACGCTGCGTCACGGGGTCAGCGAGGTGCGCTCAGGCCGCAGGCGTACCCTGGGGATCATCTTCCACGACGCCGCCTGAGGCTGGTCAGGCCTGCGCCAGCTGCAGGATCCGCGCCCATTCCTCCGCCGAAACGGGGGTGACCGACAGGCGTCCCTGGCGCACCAGGGCCATCTGGGCCAGGGACGGGTCCGCCTTGATCACCGACAGGGGCACCGGCCGCGGCAGGGCCCGCATCGGCCGCACCCGCACGGCCACGAAGCGACCCGTCGCATCGCCGGGATCGGGAAAGGCCGAGGCGGTGACCTCCGCCAGCCCGACCACGCTGGGATGGGCACCGGAATGGTAGAACAGGACCGGGTCGCCCACCGCCATGGCCTTGAGATTGTTGGCCGCCTGGGCGTTGCGCACCCCGTCCCAGAGGGTCTCGCCCTCCCGCACCAGATGGTCGAAGCCGTAGCAGTCCGGCTCGGACTTGAGCAGCCAGTGGGATGTCGCCGTCGCCATGAAGCCTCCTGCCGGTCGAGATGCCGACGGGACATGGTCTCGCCTCGCCGGGCACCGGTCAACCGCCGGTGGGAACGACGGTCACGCACAGGTGATTGCGGGATCATGGCCGCCGTGGCACCGGGATGCTATATGTATTTCATGTCAGCGTGGTATCCCTGATGGACCCGTTAGACGCCCGAGGCGCGTCAATCGCCCGATGGTGACCCGGCGACCTTTTGTGAAAACTCTCCCAACACTTTCCGGAGCACCGGACATGCGGTCGCAAGACCTCGAGACCTCGCGCGCGGCGGATATCCGTCTCGTGCGCCGCTACACACGCCGGATCGCCGCCAAGGTGGTCGCCATCGGCCTGTTCGAATTCCTCAGCCTGCGCATCGCCGCCCCGGAACTGATCGACCTGCATCAGGACTGGGCGCTGGTCGCCGGCATCCTCTTCCTCGCCGCCGCGGTTGTCGCGCCGGTGTGGCTCGCCTTCCAGGTCTGGACCGACCTGAGGCGTTATCAGCAGGAGCGGCGCGACCTCTCGCGCTCCCTCCACTAACCAGGGGCTTAAAATGAAACAGTTCTGGATCGTCTCGGCCTGCGCCCTGACGCTCGCGGCGTGCGGCCAGGTGGAGCCCGGACACGTGGGCATCCGGGTCAACCAGTTCGGCTCCAATGCCGGGGTCAGCAACGAGGCCCTGGGCGTCGGCACCTATTTCACGCCGTTCGGCACGACCATCTACGAGTATCCGGTGTTCACCAACACCTACACCTATACCCACAGCCCCACCGAAGGCTCCCGCAATGACGAGGAGTTCAACTTCCAGGACAAGAACGGCCTGGGGCTGAGCGCGGACATCGCCGTCAGCTATTCGGTCAGCACCCATCTGGCACCCAAGCTGTTCCAGAAGTACCGGACCGACGCGTCGGGCATCATCGCCGGTCCCCTGCGCAACGCCATCCGCAATGCGCTGGTCAACCGCGCCGCGGCCATGGGGGTGGAGGAGATCTACGGCCCCCGCAAGCAGGAGCTGCTGACCACCGTCCAGAACGACGTGGCCGCCTATTTCGAGCCCTATGGCCTGAACGTGGAAAAGCTGTTCTGGGCGGGCAATGTCCGCGTGCCGGAAGTGGTGCTGACCCAGATCAACAACAAGATCGCCAACGAGCAGCACGCGCTGGCCGCCCAGGCCCAGGTCGCCACCATCCAGGCCGAGGCGCAGCAGCGCATCGCCGCCGCGGAGGGGGAGGCCAAGGCCATCCAGCTGCAGGGGGCGACCCTGCGCGCCAATCCCGAAGTGCTGCGCCTGCGGGCCATCGAGAAGTGGGACGGAAAGCTGCCGCAGGTGACCTCCGGCGGCACGCCCTTCATCCAGATCGACAAGTAGGCGCGCCCGCTCAGGCCTTGCGCCGGGCCCGGTTCACCGCCTCGTCCAGGGCGGACAGGAACCGGGACCGGTCGGCGGCCTGAAAGGGCGGCGGGCCGCGGGTGATCTCCCCGGTGGAGCGCAGGTGCTCGGCAATGCTGCGGCTGGCCAGGGCCATGCCGATGGTGTCCGGGGTGAAGGGGCGGCCGTTGGAGGCCAGCACCTGCGCCCCGTTCGCCAGGCAGCGGCCGGCCAGGGGAATGTCCTGGGTGACGACCACGTCCCGGGGACCGGCGCGTTCGGCGATCCAGTCGTCGGCGATGTCGGGGCCCGCCTCCACCACCACCCGCTCGATCCCCGGCTCCCGCGGGACCTGCAGGAAGCTGTTGGCCACGACGTAGACCGGCAGGCCGTAGCGCCGCGCGACCTTGTAGCACTCCTCCTTTACCGGACAGGCGTCGGCATCGATGTAGAGCGTGACGGGCGCAGGCGCCGGTGGCTGTGACGACATGGGACGACCTCCCGCCCGGGAAACAAGGCAGGGGGCCTGCATAGGCGCAGCCGCGGCCCTCGCCAAGCCCGCCGCGACGCGCGGCATTTCGCCCTTTATGAACTTCCGCTACATATCGCTGGACAGCCCCTTCGGAGCCCGCAGGCTTGCCACCGCCCTCCCCGACCCTTCGAGCCCTCCGCGGACCTCATGACTGAGGCGGTGTGGACGACCCTGCGGCTGGCGACGGTCACCACGGCGCTGCTGCTGCTCGTGGCCACGCCGCTGGCCCTGTGGCTGGCGCGGGGCCGGGGCTGGGTGCGCGAGGTGGTGGCCGCCGTGACCGCCCTGCCGCTGGTGCTGCCGCCGACGGTGCTGGGCTTCTACCTGCTGCTGGCCCTGGCCCCCGGCAGCCCGGCCATGGCCCTCCTGCGTCCCTTCGGCATCGAGTCCCTCGCCTTCACCTTTGCCGGGCTGGTGATCGGCTCGATGATCTATTCCCTGCCCTTCGCCGTTCAGCCGATCCGCAACGCCTTCGAGGCGATGGGGGACGCCCCGTGGGAGGCCGCCGCGACCCTGCGGGCCTCGCCCCTCGACACCCTGCTGAACGTGGCCCTGCCGCTGGCACGCCGGGGACTGTTGTCCGCCGGACTTCTCGTCTTTGCCCATACGGTGGGAGAGTTCGGGGTGGTGCTTATGATCGGCGGGGCCATCCCCGGACGCACCGACGTGGTCTCCACCCACATGTTCCAGCTGGTGGAAGCTTCCAACACCGCCCAGGCCGGGGGTCTGGCCGCCGGTCTGGTGGCCTTCTCGTTCCTGGCCCTGGTGGGGGTGATGCTGCTGGACCGGCGGCTGGGTCGGGTGGCCGGATGAGCCCTGCCCCCGATCCGCGGCTGCAGCTTGCGCTGAGCGGGCGGCTGGGCCCCCTTGCCGTGGACCTGCGGCTGGATGTGCCCCTGGCCGGGGTCAGCCTGATCACCGGCCCGTCGGGGGCGGGCAAGACGACCCTGCTGCGCTGCGTGGCCGGTCTGACCCGCCTGGAGGGGGAGGTGTCCGTGGCCAGCGCGGTGTGGCAGGACCGGTCGCGGTTCCTGCCCCCCCACAGGCGGCCGGTGGGCTATGTGTTCCAGGACGCGCGGCTGTTTCCGCACCTGAGTGTCCGGCGCAATCTGGGCTTTGGGGCCGAGCGCGCCGGGCCGGGGCCCCGCGGTGCCCTGTCGCTGGAGGCGGTGGCCGACCGGCTGGGCCTGACCCCGCTGCTTGACCGGTCGACGGTCGCCCTGTCCGGGGGCGAGCGCCAGAGGGTGGCCATCGGCCGGGCCCTTTTGTCGCAGCCGGAACTGCTCCTGATGGACGAACCGACGGCGAGCCTCGATACCGGGGCCCGGCGGGAGGTCATCGCCCTGATCGGCGAACTGGCGCGGGACCTGCGGATGCCGGTTCTGCTGGTCAGCCATGATCCGGGCCCCGTGGCGCACCTGGCCTCGGGCCACATCCAGCTGGAGGCGGGGCGGATCGTGCGCGTCTCCGCCATGGACGGGGGCGGCCGGGACCCGATCGAGGGGATCAACGAGGCCGATCGCGACGCGCTCGCCCGGGCCGCGGTGCTGGCCGGACTGTCCCCCCTGCCGCCCGGACCCTAGCCCACCGCCAGGATCACCTGCGAGGCCTTGATCATCGCCTGGACGGTCATGCCGATGTGCAGGCCGAGCTGGCGCGCGCTCTCCCGGGTGACGATGGCGGTCAGCTGCTTGCCGGGTGCGAGTTCCAGCACCACCTCGTCATTCACCGCCCCTACCTCGTGGCTGACCACGGTTCCGGTGAGGAGATTGCGGGCGGATGTCCGCAGCCCCGCGGCCTCCACGGCCAGGATGACGGCGCTGGCACTGATCAGGGCCGCGGCCGGTCGGCCGGGCACCAGATCCAGCTCCGCCAGACTGCCGGAACTGACAATGGCCACCAGCACCAGTTCCGGGGAGATCCGCAGATGCACCTCCCCGTTCACGGCCCCCTCGGCCACCGTCTCCACCACCCCGCGGAACAGGTTGCGCGCACTCGTCTTCATGCCGAAGCTCCAGATCGTCAGGCCATCGGCGCGGCCGTGACCGGCCAGGGCCGCGTCCAGCCGTCCGGCCACATTGGCCAGGGCTGTCTCGACCTCGTGAAAGGCCGCCAGCACCGCCTCGCCCGCCGGGGTCACATGGGCGGTCCCGCCCCGCGCGCCCCCCGCCTGGCTGATCACCAGGGGGGCTTCGAACAGGTTGTTCAGGGCCTGGACGGCGTCCCAGGCCCCCTTGTAGCTCAGACCGGTCCGCTCCGCCGCCGCGCGGATGGAGCCCAGATCGCGGATCGCCTGCAACAGGGCCATCCGCTCCGGACCGACCCGGGCACCGGGGTGGCGGCGGGACTGGATCTGGGCGTGCATGGCCGGTGCGGCCTGCGACCGCGTCCCGTCCGGCGGCACCGCGCTCAAGGCTCGAGCCCCATGGCCGCCGCGCCCTGATAGGTTTCCAGCACGGTCTCGAGGGAGTCCACCAGCGACTGGGCGGTGAGGGGCTTGGCCAGGTGCAGGTCCGCGCCGGCGGCCAGGCTCTCGGTGAGATGGCTCGGCATGGCATTGGCACTGACCATGATCACCGGCAGGCGCGGCCACCCCTCCGCGGCTTCCAGCCGCCGCAGGGCACGGGTGGCGGTCAGGCCGTCCATCACCGGCATCTGCATGTCCATCAGCACCAGATCAAAGCCCCCCGGACGACGGCGCACCGCATCCACGGCGGCGGCCCCGTCCTCCACCGAGGTGAGATCGACATTGAAGCCCTTCAGGATCAGCTCGACCACACGGCGATTGATCGGGTGGTCGTCGGCCAGCAGCACGGCCAGGGACTTGCCGCCCAGATGGCGGGTGGCCGCGGGGTGCCCCGTAACGGAATGGTCTCCGGCCGCAGGTGCGGGGGCCGCGGTCTGCGGAAGCGGCAGGATCACGGTGAAGACGGAGCCGACGCCCGGTTCGCTGACACAGTCCAGCTGCCCGCCCATCAGGTCTACCAGCTCCCGGACAATGGCCAGTCCCAGGCCCGACCCGCCATATTCCCGGATCACGGAACTGTCCGCCTGCTCGAACCGGTCGAACAGCCGGTGCCGGTCGCCGGAGGTGAAGCCGACCCCGGTATCGGACACATCCACGCGGCAGATCCCCGCGTCGGACAGCCGCACGGTCACCCGCACCTCGCCCTTCGGCGTGAACTTGACGGCATTGCTGACCAGGTTGGTGAGCACCTGCTTGAAGCGGTTGACGTCCCCGAGGACCCAGGGATCGCCGTCACAGTCCACCTGCAGGTCGAGGCCCTTCTCCCGAGCCACCAGATCGGACAGGGCCGTCACCGCCCGGACCGCGTCGGCCAGCCGGAAGGGAACGGGCTCCAGCTCCACCCGGCCGGACTCGATGCGGGCCAGGTCCAGCATGTCGGCGAGCAGTCGCGACAGGGTCCCGGCAGAGGTCCGGATGGTTTCCACCATGTCCAGCGCCTCGGGCTCCAGCGGCGCGCGGGACAGCATGTCGGCAATGGCCACCACCCCGTTCAGGGGGGTGCGGATCTCGTGGCTGAGATTGGCCAGGAACAGGGACTTGGCGTGATTGGCGGCCTCGGCCTCCCGGCGCGCGCTCTCCAGCACGGCATTGGCGGCCTCCAGCTTGGCTTCCGCCTCCTTCAACTCGGTGATGTTGTGCTGCATCACCACCATCTTGGCCTCGCCCGCCCCCTCCAGCGCGGCGGCATCGAACTTGAACCACTGGGGCGGATCGGACAGCCTGGAACAGAAAACGGTCGAGAACCGCTTCGAGCGGCCCTCGAGAATCGCCGTGATCCCGGCCTCCAGGTCCCGGCCATAGGCGTCCTCGATCCGGGCGCACTGCTCGCGGTAGTTCCAGGTGAAGGCGACACCCCAGGCCGTGCTCAGCGCGGCCAGCCGCTCCCGCCACACCCGGTTGGCGTGGATGATCTCGCCGTTCGCATTGATGATGCCGACCCGGGCCTCCATCTCGTCCATCAGCCCGTCGGTATAGCGGTCCTTCTCCGCCAGCATCCGCTGGGCGGCGGTGATGCCGGAAATGTCCTGGACCACCCCGTTCAGGGCCACGACCCGACCGTCCTCGAATTCCGGCTCGGCGGTGACCTGGACCCAGAGGCGTTCGTCGTCGACCATGAGCTGGGCCACATGGGACACCGGTTCCCCGGTCTCGAAGGCCCGGGTGTAGGCCGCCAGCACCTCGTCCCGGTACTCCGGCGTATAGAGGCCGACGGCATTGTCGAAATTCAGTGTCCGCCCGCCCTCGAGGGACAGGCCCTGCGTCTCCGTGATGAACTCGACCCGACCGGTCGCCGCAACCGCCCGCCAGCCGACGACGCGGGACATGTTGAAGGCACTGCGGAACAGGGCATCGCGCATCCGCAGACTGGCCTCCGCCTCCTTCAGATCGGACACGTCCGCCCCGACGGAGAAGTAGGCGACGATCTCTCCAGCCGAATCGCGCACCGGCGTGATCTCGATCCGCACCCAGATGCCGCGGCCGGACTTGTGGTAGTTCTGGACATCCCCCCGGAAGGGCTGCCCCGCCTCGATGGCCGCCTGCATGGCGTCGGCCATGCGCCGGTCGGTCCCCGGTCCCTGCAGGACCTCGCCCGGCATGCGGCCGAGAACCTCTGCCTCGGCATAGCCCATCATGGATTCGAAGGCGGCATTGACCCAGACGATCCGTCCGGCCGGATTGCACAGGATCGCCGAATAGAAGGAGAACTGCCTCAGCCCCAGCACGGCCGGATGCTGCAGCACCGGATCGGGTGCGTCGGATCCGGAAGGCGGGGCGGCAGTCATGGGCGGGAGGGTCCGGCGACGGTGAGGCGACGTGGTCGTGACCGAATAGATTGCACAGCGGGACGCCGGGTGCCACACCCCTTTGCAAAGCGCCGCCGACCGGCCAAAGTTTGCGCCGCACAGCCCGCGCCGTGCGCCAGGACAAAAACCACTGACCCTCGAGGAACGCCATGAAGACCCGCATCACTGACCTGTTCGGCATCGAACACCCCATCATGCAGGGCGGCATGCACTATGTCGGTCTGGCGGAGCTGGCCGCGGCGGTCTCCAACGCAGGCGGCGTGGGCATCATCACCGGCCTGACCCAGCGCACGCCCGAACTGCTGGCCGCCGAGATCGCCAAGTGCCGCGAGATGACCGACAAGCCCTTCGGCGTGAACCTGACCTTCCTGCCGTCTCTCTCCACCCCCGACTATCCCGGCTATGTGAAGGCCATCATCGACGGGGGCGTGAAGATCGTCGAGACCGCCGGCAACAACCCGGCCAAGTGGCTGCCCGGCCTGAAGGAGGCGGGGGTCAAGGTGATCCACAAGTGCACCTCCGTCCGCCACGCCCTGAAGGCGGAAGCGATCGGCTGCGATGCGGTCAGCGTGGACGGCTTCGAGTGCGGCGGCCATCCGGGGGAGGATGACGTGCCGAATTTCATCCTGCTGCCCCGGGCAGCGGAGGAGCTGAAGATCCCGTTCCTGGCCTCCGGGGGCATGGCCGACGGCCGCTCCCTGGTGGCCGCCCTGGCGCTGGGCGCCGACGGCATGAACATGGGCACCCGCTTCATCGCCACCAAGGAAGCCCCGGTCCACGAGAACGTGAAGCAGGCCATCCTGAATGCGTCGGAACTGGACACGAGGCTGGTCATGCGCCCCCTGCGCAACACCGAGCGGGTGCTGGTGAACGCCGGGGTGGAGCGGCTTCTGGAAAAGGAACGGACCCTGGGTGCCGCCCTGAAGTTCGAGGACATCGTCGAGGAAGTGGCCGGCGTCTATCCCAAGGTGATGACCGAGGGCGACATGGACGTGGGGGCCTGGTCCTGCGGCATGGTCTGCGGCCTGATCCACGACATTCCAACCTGCGACGAGCTGATCCGCCGGATCATGAGCGAAGCCGAAGGGATCATCCGCGGTCGCCTGGCCGGCATGCTCGCCTGACACCCGCCACGGGCCGGTCGCCGGTGCCTCCGAGGGGGTGCCGGCGGCCGTTCCCGGCAGGCCCGTTCCCGTGTCGCGGGAATCGGACTTTGGTGAAGGAATCCAGCGGGTTCCGACGGGGAATGCACGATCCCCGGTTGCCGCTCCGGCGGCCCGACACGGCTATCCCCTCAAAAAAGCTTGTCTTTTTCCACGCGCCATGGTTTAGATGGCGGATCGATATTCGCTTTGGTGCGGCCTCTTTCTGACCTCCTTTCTCGAAGGGGGTGTCCGGACCTGACCTAGACCTCTCCGAAAATTTGATCGGCGTCTCCACTCTTGGGGGCGTCGCGATACGACACCCCGGAAAGGGACTAGACATGGCTAACGGTACTGTGAAGTGGTTTAACAGCCAAAAGGGCTTCGGTTTCATCCAGCCGGACGACGGCGGCGCGGACGTGTTCGTGCACATCTCGGCCGTGGAACGTGCGGGCCTCGGCTCGCTGCATGACGGCCAGAAGCTGTCCTTCGAGCTGGAGCGCGATCAGCGCAGCGGCAAGATGTCGGCTGGCCAGCTCAAGGCCTCCTGAACCCTTCGATGTCGTCCGACAGCCCCGGCGCGTTCGCGCGTCGGGTGATGGGCCGGTCCGGAACGTATCCCTTGCGGCGCCTGCCCTCCTCCGCTGAAAGATGACATGATGGTCAAGACCGATAAACTCCCACCGTCGACCCCGTCGGCGGTGGGTTTTCGTCTCTGGATCGAAGGGGCCGTGAATGACGGCTTCCAGAGAGACGCCATGGCGCTCCGCCTGACCCTTCGGGATGCCGCTGCCCTGCGCCGCGACCCCACCCTTCCCCTCGAGGACATCAGCTATGCCGGGGGCGTGATGCGCTATCTCGGCGTCGAAGTGATCGCCGGCAGCGTGGAACGCAGCAGCCTGGACCGGACGCCCGAGACGCATCCGGCCCCGCCCCCCGTTCCGGTCAAGAAAAAGCCCGCGAAGCCCAAGCTCCGGAAATAATCGTTGCCGAATCCGCGCATCCATCCCCCGGGGATGGATGACGTCCGGACATTGATCAGCTCTCACAATAATGATGATCTGCTCAATTCATGAGCAATTCGAAGTGATCATTGTCAATTTTCTCGCCCCGGTGCGATTTGACCGCCGAGACTCCGCGCCTGGGCTGCATTTCGCCTAAACAAATATTTACCGGCCATTGATATCACGGCAGCCGAAACGCTCCTCAGACAGGCGGTCGGCTTCCACCATGAACAAGACCTCGATTTCCTCGCAGCTCAACAAGTTCGGCGTGACCCTGGCGGTGGGCATTACCATCGCTCTGCTGGTCAGCATCGGGGCCACGGTCCAGTTGCGGGTCGGCGGGCCCATGTACGACCGGATCGTCCTGTCCAAGGACCTGGTGGCCGATATCCTGCCGCCCCCGGAATACGTGATCGAGGCCTATCTCGAGGCGACCCTGGCGGTGAACGACCCGTCGTCCCTCAGTGTCCGGAAGGCGCATCTCGAGCAGCTCCACCGGGACTATGACGAGCGCAAGGCCTACTGGAGCCGGTCGAAGCTGCCGGCGGCCCTGCGGGACAAGCTGGTGGTCGCGTCGGATTCGGAAGTGCAGACCTTCTGGAACACCCTGGAGCACGGCCTGATCCCCGCCCTGAAATCCGGGGATGCGGCCGGTGCCAAGTCCGCCTACCAGACCCTCAGCGCCGCCTATACCCGCCACCGGGCCCTGATCGACGAGGTGGTGAAGGACTCCGACACCTACAATCGCAAGGTCGAGGGAGACGCCACGGTGATCACCTGGGTGGCGTTCCTGCTGGTGGGGCTGACGTCGGCCGGGGTCATGGTCCTGCTCTACCGCGGCCTGGCGCGCTTCCGCGATGACGCGGTCAAGCCGGTTGCGGACCTCACGGGCGTCATCACCGCCCTCGCCTCCGGAAATCTCGAGGTTCCGAACTCCGCCGGACAGCGCCAGGACGAGGTGGGCGAGATGGCCCGCGCCCTGGAGATCTTCCGCGCCAACGCCTATGCCGCCATCGAGGCCGACCGGCGCGAAGCCGAGACCCGCGCGGCCCAGGACGCCTATACCGCCAAGGTCACCCGCGAAACCCAGACCGTCGTCGAAGGCCTGGCCAAGCGTCTCCAGGGCCTGGCCGAGGGTGATCTGGACATGAACATCAACGAGTACTTCCCCGAGGAGTACAAGCGCCTGCGGATGGACTTCAACAAGGCGGTCCTCGAGCTGAGTTCGGCCATGGTCGAAATCCGGGAAAGCAGCCATTCGGTGGCCGCGGCCTCGGACCAGATCGCCGCCGGGGCGCAGGAACTGGGCCGCCGGGCGGAGATGCAGGCCGCAACTCTGGAAGAGACCGCCGCGGCCCATGACCAGATCACTGCGACGGTGAACCGGTCCCTTGCCACCGCCCGGGAGACGGCCGTCATGGTCCGCGCCGCGCGGGTGTCGGCCGAGGGATCGCGGGTCGTGGTGCGCGATGCGGTGTCGGCCATCGGCACCATCGAGGCCACCTCCCGCCAGATCGCCCACATCATCGGCGTGATCGACGAGATCGCCTTCCAGACCAACCTGCTGGCCCTGAATGCCGGGGTCGAGGCCGCCCGGGCCGGGGATGCCGGTCGCGGCTTCGCCGTGGTGGCCCAGGAGGTCCGGGCGCTGGCCCAGCGTTCCTCCGAAGCGGCCAAGGAGATCCGCACCCTGATCGGGGAGTCGGAGAACGCGGTGGCCCACGGGGTCAGGCTGGTGGGCGACACAGGCAAGACCCTGCACGACATCGTCGATCGCGTCACCGAGATCGCCGGACGGGTCGAGGAGATCGCGGCCTCCGCTGCCGAGCAGTCCACCGGCCTGGACGAGGTCAACCGGGCGATCACCCAGCTGGACGCCGTCACCCAGCAGAATGCCGCCGTGGCCGAGGAATCGTCCGCCGCCTGCGTCAATCTGCGGGACGAGGCGGACCGGCTGGTCAGCCTGGTCGGCCGCTTCATCGTCGCCGAGGACAATGGCGGCCGCGCCGCCGCCTGATCCCGGTCCCGTACCGCGCCCCTGACGAAAGTCGGTTGAGCCCCGGCAATCCCTTAACTATGGTTAACATATTAGGGGCGCTGGGGGGCGGTCGTGACACTTCGGAATATAGCAGTCACAGTCGCCCTGGCGCTGTCCGTCGGGGCCCTGTGCCGCGGCCCGGCGCTGGCGCAGACCGCACCGGCGGTCGAGGTCCGGTCGGAACAGTCCACGGTCCGGATCGTCGCCTTCTTCTACAACGAGGCCGGCAAGATGATCGGCGGGTCCAGCGGCACCGGCTTCGTCGTGGGGCCGGGACAGGTGGTCACCAACCGGCACGTCCTGTTGTTCTCCGGGGCCCATGCGATGGAGCTCTATGTGGTGCCGGATCGCCGCTCTGGCACCAAGCCGCTGGACGCGGAGATCGTGGATCGCTCCATCGACTTCGACCTGGCCCTGCTGCAGGTGAAGGACCTGGCAGCCCCCGTCCTGCCGCTGGCCAGTGAAACGGACATCAAGGGCGCGCCGGTCAGCGCGCTGGGCTATCCCGGCAAGATCGACGACCTGATCGGGGCCCGGGACAATGCGCTGAGCACGCCGACGGAGCCCTATCTGACCCAGGGCAATGTGGCGCTGCTGTCGAAGGCCACCATCCTCGGTGGCTCCCGGATTCCGGTGATCTTCCACACGGCCGCCACCAATGCCGGCAACAGCGGCGGCCCGCTGATCGATGACTGCGGGCGGGTGGTGGGGGTGAACACCGGCGGGGCGAGCACGACCATCGACGAGACGGGTGTCCAGCAGTCCAACGGGCAGTTCATCGCCTCGGGCGTGGAGAACCTGGTGGTGTTCCTGAAGCGGAACGGCGTGGCCCCGCGCCTCGATGCCCGCCATTGCGACCGCGGCCGACTGACGGCAGTGCCCGCACCGCCGCCGTCGACCGCCGGTCACTCCCCGTCGCTCCTCGACACCGGGCTGGCGGTACTTCGGGACACGATGTCCTCCGGCGCGACCCTGGTCCGGCTCGGCAAGGCGTATTTCGTCCAGATCAGCGGATCGATCCTGGCCTTCGTCCTGATCTATGTCGCCTTTCTCAGGAGCCGCCTGAAGCGCGCCGCCGCCCCCAGCTGCCCGGTTCCCGTCGTCTGCGAGGTGCCGGAGAAGCCGGCCTGACCACCCGTCCCGGCCCCGGGGATCAGACGAGGCATGGCGCTGGGCGAAAAGCTCATCTAGGCTTCGAAGAACGGCGGGGCGCAGACCTCGCAGGTCCGTGACGGCGGACAGGGGGAACGTCGCATGCACAAGAGACCGCACGGCACCGGATCGGACGGGTGCGTGGGCCTGCAATGACCGCTGTGGCACCGACCCGTCCGCGCACGGGGCTCTTCACCAAGATCGCCTACGGCTTCGGCTCCGTCGCCTACGGGGTGAAGGACAACGGCTTCCAGGCCCTGCTTCTGCTGTTCTACAACCAGGTGCTGGGCCTGTCCCCCTATCTGGGCGGGCTGGCCATCCTGCTGGCCCTGGCGGTGGACAGCGTGCTGGACCCGCTGGTCGGCTTCATCAGCGACAACTGGCGCAGCCGCTGGGGGCGGCGCCATCCCTTCATGTACTTTGCCGGGGCCCCCGCGGCGCTGGCCTTCTACTTCCTGTGGCGACCGCCCCACGGGCTGAGCCAGGAGCAGCTGTTCCTGTACCTGCTGGCCTCGGCCGTCATCGTGCGCAGCCTGATCACCTTCTACGAGATCCCGTCCACCGCGCTGGGGGCGGAGCTGAGCGAGAACTACGACCAGCGCACGGACCTGTTCGGCTATCGCTTCTTCTTCGGCTGGTGGGGCGGCCTGACCATGACGGTGCTGGCCCTGCAGGTGTTCCTGCGGCCGGATGCCACCCATCCGGTGGGACAGCTCAATCCCGCCGGCTATGCCCTCTACGGCGCGGTCTCGGGGATCGTGATGTTCACCGCCATCACCCTGTCGGCCGCCGGAACCCACCGGTTCATCCCGTTCCTGAAGGTGCCGCCGAAGCGGGACCGCCAGCCCCTGGTGGAGAACCTGCGCCATGTGGGGCGGACCTTCTGGAACGCATCCTTCCTGGCGATCATGGGCTCGGCCATCTTCTCGTCCATGGCCAGCGGCCTGACCCTGGCGCTGAACTCCTATTTCGTGACCTATTTCTGGCTGCTGAACAGCGGCCAGTACGCGGTCCTGCTGCTGTCGGCCTATCTCGGGGCGTTCCTGGCCCTGTTCACAGCCCCGTTCCTGTCCCGGCGGATGGGCAAGAAGTCCGCGACCATCGTCATCTACCTGCTAACCGCCGTGATCGGTCCGCTGCCGATCATGCTGCGGCTGATCGGCGTCTTTCCGGCCCCCGGATCACCGCTGCTGCTGCCGCTTCTGTTCCTCAACACGGTGGTGACCGTGACCCTGGCCATCACCGCGGGCATCAACGGCACGGCCATGATCGCCGACATTGCCGAGGACAACGAGCTGAAGACCGGCCATCGCTCGGAGGGGTTGTTGTTCTCCGCCTCCAGCGTCATCGCCAAGTCGGTGACAGGCGTCGGCATCTTCCTGTCCGGCATGGTCCTGTCGGTGGTGCATTTCCCGGACAAGGCCCAGCCCGGCCACGTGCCGCAGTCGATCCTGCTGAACATGATGCACGTCTATCTGCCGCTGTTCATGTCCATCCAGTTCATCGCCATTGGCTGCCTGTTCTTCTACCGGATCACCCGCCAGCAGCATGAGGCGAACCTCGCGGCCCTGGCGAAGCGGGCGGCGGAGGCCGAGGCGCTTTCGGCTCAGGCCGGGTCCAGCAGCGCCCCGTAGACCACCTGCTTGAACAACTGCGCCCAGCGGGGCGAGGACGGATAGACCTGCAGCATCAGGAGGCCCGTCACCCGGGTCCTGGGGTCCACCCACATCCAGGTCGAGCCTGCCCCGCCCCAGTCAAAGCTGCCGGCGGACAGGGGCGTGGCCGCACCGCCGGGGCCGCGGTCCACCTCCACCGACAGGCCGAAGCCGTAGCCGCCCCAGATCTCCGCCGGGCCGGCGGGGATGGTCCCCAGCACGTCCGCGCGCATCATCGCCACCGTGGCCGGGGCCAGCACCCGCTGCCCGCCCAGGGCACCCCCGTCCTCCAGCATGTTCACGAAACGGGAATAGTCCTCCACGGTGGACAGGAGGCCCGCGCCGCCGAACTTGAGCACCGGATCGGCCGTCCAGCCGTCCTGGATGCGGCCCGGCGTGCGCACCACCGGTCCGCCGAAGTCACGGCTTGCGTCCGGCAGCATCGCGCCCAGGCGGGAGGGGGAATACATGGCCGCCACTCGCAAGGCCTTGGCGGGCGGCACCCAGAAGCCGGTGTCGGTCATGCCGAGGGGGGCCAGGACCCGTTCCTTCATGGCCACGTCGAGGGTCTGGCCGGTCCAGATCTCCACCAGCCGTCCCAGGATGTCGAGGCCGTAGCCGTAGTGGAACTCCGTGCCGGGATCGCAGACCAGCGGGACCCGCGCCAGCCGCGTCACCCAGTCCGACAGGGGAATGTCGGTGCGGGTCACGCCCTCTTTGGCGTACAGGGCCTGCCCTTCCCCGTCGATCGGGCTGCCATAGCCATAGCCGCAGGTGTGGCGCATCAGGTCCAGGACCATGATCGGCCGGGACGGCGGGGCCAGCCGGACGGTGCGACCGCCCAGCCCGTCAGGCGACACGTGCTGGACCCTCACCTCCCCGAATTCCGGAATCCATTTCGACACCGGGTCGTGCAGGTCGAACACCCCCTCCTCGTAGAGGCTGAGCGCCGTGACCGTGGTGATCGGCTTGGTCATGGAGAAGATGCGGAAGATGGCATCGGCCGTCATCGGCCGTCCGGCCTCGATGTCGGCCATGCCCACCGTGCCCTCGCTCACCACCCGGCCCCGGCGCATGACCCGCCAGACGGCCCCGGCCATGACCTTGTCTGCCACCCCGCGGGCCAGCAGGGGGCGGATGCGGGCCAGCCGCTCCGGCGAGAAGCCCTCCACCGGGGTCGCCGCCTGCGCACCCCCTGCGCCCAGCCACAGGGACGCCGGCAGGGCGGTCAGCAGGGTACGGCGGTGCATGGACGGGACCTTTCGGCTTTCGGGCGACCAGGGATGGGTCAGCTGAACACCCGGTGGGAGGCGATATCGGAAATGTCGGGCTCGGGCTCCGCGATCCGCCGCTGGCCCGACGGCGACGCCCCGTAGGTCTCCTTGAACTGCCGCGAGAAGTGCGCGCAGTCGGCAAAGCCCGCCGCATGGGCGATGTCGGTGACGGAGCGGTCGGTATTGCCGATCAGCCAGCGGGCATAGCGCAGGCGCATCCGGCGATAGGCCGTGGCCGGACTGACGCCCAGGGTCGAGTGGCAAAGGCGCTCGAACTGGCGGGTGGACAGGTTCAGCTTCTCCGCCACATGGGCGATGGGGAGCGGCACGGCCAGGTTCTGCTCCATCAGCAGCAGCGCCCGGCGCACCCGGGGCTCGCTGACCTTCTCGGCCATGGGCGGATGCGGCTGGGCCTCGCCCCCCGCCCGGGCCCGGTCGAACAGCAGGACCTGGCTGGCCTTCTGGGCGGCGGACCAGCCGATGTGCCGCTCGATCAGGTGGCAGGCGAGGTCGGCGGTGCCCGCCCCGCCCGCACAGGTGATCCGGTCCCCGTCGGCCACGAACAGTTGGTCGGCCACCACCTCGTGATCCGGGAACTCGTCCAGGAAGTCCTGGTAGTGGTACCAGCTGACGCAGGCGCGGCGGCCCTGCATCAGACCGATGCGGCACAGGATGAAGCTGCCGGTGCACAGGCCCACCAGCCGGGTCCCCGCCTCCGCCGCCCGACGCAGATACCGCTCCGTCGCCTCGTTGATCTGGCGGCCCGCATGCAGCACGCCCCCCACCACCACCACATAGTCCAGCTGCTTCGGATCGATCAGGCCGCTGGTGGGGGTGGTCAGCACGCCGCAGCTGGCGCGCTGGGGCTCCTGTGTCGCCGACATGACCGACCACTGCACCTTCACCGGGCGGCTGCGGTCCCCCTCGTCCGCGGCGAGGCGCAGATGGTCGATGAACAGGGCGAAGGCCGACAGGGTGAAGTGGTCCGACAGGATCACGCCGACGCGTAACGGCGTGGGCGCGGACTGCGCCGCCGCACGGGGCCGTGAATCGGCCGCTCGGGTCGGGCCCTGGGTCATGTCATTAAATGACCGTTCAATGCATCCTTTGGCAAGACCCCGCCGCCGGAAACCCGGCCGACGCCCCGGGGGAGTCTCAGGCAAATTCCGCCCCGGCCAGCACCAGATAGCGCCACAGATAGTCGGCAAAGGACCGCCAGACCTCGATCTGGAACACATTTTCCCCCGTCCGCCACAGGACGATCTCCGTCTTGGCGAACATGGTCCGGGTGCACATCCCCACCGGGAAGGCGGCCAGGTCGAGGTCGAGGGCACAGCCCACCGACAGGACGGCGGCCGCGTCCGGCCGGTCGAGGACGATCCCCACCTGCCGGTGGCTGACCTCCACCACCGAATGGGCAACATCACCGATGGCAAAGGCCAGCGCCTTGTCCAGCCGGTCCCCCGCCGGGGACAGCAGCAGCCATTCGTCGGGTCCCAGCCACAGGGCGTGGCGCTGATCCGATCCCGTCGCCCGGCAGGCGTCGGTGGGCAGGGCAAAGCCCAGCACCTCCGCCACCGGGGCCAGGATCCCGGCCCGGCCGCGCAGGATGTAGCGGGTCCGGTCCGGAGCGGCGGAAAGACCCGGCATTGAAAGGCCGTTCAGCGCCTCGAAGGGCGTACGGCCGGCGGCGATCACGTCAGACATTCACCCGCGCTCCTTCCGGATCATGGAAGACCGGCCCCACCACCTTCACGGCGATCTCGCCGGCACCGTGCGGGGAATAGAGGGTCTCCCCCATCCGCGCCCGGCCGCCGCTGACCATGGCCAGCGCGATGGAGCGGCCCAGCACGGCGCTGTAATAGGACGAGGTCACATGGCCGATCACCGGCATGGGGGCCTTCAGCCCCCGGCTGGCGACGATCTGCGCGCCCTCCTGCAGCACTGTCTCGGGCACCTCGGTCAAAAGGCCGACCAGCTGCTTGCGGTCCGGCGCGGACATGGACGGCCGGGCGAGCGAGCGCTTGCCCACATAGTCGGGCTTGGCCTTGCCCACGGCCCAGCTAAGCGCGACATCGTCCGGGGTTGCGGTCCCGTCCGTCTCCTGGCCGACGATGATGAAGCCCTTCTCGGCGCGGAGCACATGCATGGTCTCGGTACCATAGGGGGTGAGGCCATGGGGCTGACCGGCGGCCCAGACCGCCTCCCAGACCGTGCGGCCCTGATCCGCCGGAACGTTGATCTCGAAGCCCAGCTCGCCGGAGAAGCTGACCCGGAAAAGGCGCGTGGGCACGCCGCAGATATGGCCCTCGGCGAGCGCCATGTGCGGCAGGGCCTCAGGCGACAGGTCGATCCCCTCCACCAGGCCAGAGAGGATGTCCCGGGCCTTCGGCCCCTGCAGGGCGATGACGGCCCATTCCTCGGTGGTGGAGGTGAACCACACGTCCAGCTCCGGCCATTCGGTCTGGAGATAGTCCTCCATCATGTTCAGCACCCGGGCGGCGCCGCCGGTGGTGGTGGTGACGTGGAAGCGGTCTTGGGCGATGCGCCCCACCACCCCGTCATCCATGACGAAGCCGTCCTCCCGGCAGAGTACGCCATAGCGGCAGCGGCCGACCCCCAGCTTGGTCCAGGCATTGATGTAGAAGCGATTCATGAACTCCGCCGCGTCCCGGCCCACCACCTCGATCTTGCCAAGCGTGCTGGCGTCGAAGATGCCGCAGGCGGAGCGGACGGCCAGGCATTCCCGGCGCACCGCGGCCTCCATGTCCTCGGCCCCTTGCGGGAAATAGCGGGCGCGCTTCCACAGGGACACGTCCTCGAAGACGGCCCCGTTCTCCACCGCCCAGCCATGGATCGGCGTGGTGCGGACCGGATCGAACAGGTCGCCCCGCGCCATGCCCGCCAGCACCCCGAAGGTCACCGGGGTATAGGGCATGCGGAAGGTGGTCAGCCCGATCTTCTCCACTGGGCGCTTCAACTCGTCCGCCAGAACGCCGAGGGCGTTGATGTTGGAGGTCTTGCCCTGGTCGGTGGCCATGCCGTTGGTGGTGTAGCGCTTCACATGCTCCACCGACTGGAAGCCTTCGCGCACGGCGAGCTTCAGGTCCTTGGACGTGACATCGTTCTGCCAGTCGACGAAGGCCCGCGCGTCCGGCCCCCGGTCGTGGGGTACCGCCCCCATGACGCCGGCCGGGTCGGCATCCACCGCCGTGCTGCGCAGGGCGGGCGGGGCGTCGATCCCCGCGGCTGCGGCCCCCGCCGCGGCCCCGTCGGCCAGGACGGCATCCAGGGCGAAGATACCGCGGCAGGCCCCGGCCGACCGCTCCCGCTCCGCCGACACGTCCGGCAGGAAGGCGGACAGGGCCTCGTCCCAGCGCAGCTTGCCCCGGGACTGGGAGAACAGATGGACGCTGGGGGTATAGCCACCGGACATCAGCACCGCGTCGCAGGCGATCTCGTCCGGCGGGCCCAGCTTGCCCGCCGCCAGGATGGCCGACAGGCGGGCATGGGTGACCCGAAGGCCGCCGCGGCTGCCGGTGATGGCGCAGCCGGTGCGGATCGCCAGGCCCAGCGCCCGGGCCTGCTCCACCAGCGGGCCGGTGGGACGGGGCCGCAGATCGGCGATCACTGCCACCTCGACCCCTGCGCGGGACAGGTCGATGGCCGTGCGATAGGCCTCGTCATGGCCGGTGGCGATCACCACCCGGCGACCGGGCAGGACGCCGTAGCGGTTCAGATAGGTCCGCGCGGCCCCGGCCAGCAGGATGCCGGGCCGGTCATTGTCCGGGAACACCAGGGGTCGCTCATGGGCCCCGGCGGCGATCACCACCTCCCCCGCCCGGATCTGCCACAGGCGCTCCCGCGGGGCCCCCGCCGCCGGTTGCGCCAGATGGTCGGACAGCCGCTCGTTCACGGCGATCATGTTGTGGGCGAAATAGCCGAACGCCGTGGCCCGGCTCAGCAGGGTCACCCGGGGGTTGGCCTGCAGTTCCGCCACCGTTCGCGCGATCCAGTCGCGGCTGGACAGGCCGTCGATGCGCACGTCCGGCTCCGCCAGCAGGGACCCGCCGGGCTCGCACTGCTCGTCCACCAGCATCACCCGGCCGCCGCCGCGGGACGCCGCCAGCGCCGCGGACAGGCCCGCGGGTCCGGCCCCGATGACCAGCACCTCGCAATGGGCGTAGCGGTTCAGATAGGTGTCCGGATCGGGCGCGGTCGGCGCGTGCCCCAGACCCGCGGCGGCGCGGATCACCGGCTCGTACAGGGCGTCCCACGCCTTCCGCGGCCACATGAAGGTCTTGTAGTAGAAGCCCGCCGGGATGAACGGGGCCATCAGGTTGTTCACCGCCCCCACGTCGAGGGCGAGGCTGGGCCAGCGGTTCTGGCTGCGGGCCTCGAGACCCTCGTACAGCTCCACCTGGGTCGCGCGCACATTCGGAACCGTGCGCCCCGCGCCGCGGGTCACCTCCACCAGGGCATTGGGCTCGTCCGCGCCTGCCCCCAGCACGCCCCGGGGCCGGTGATACTTGAACGAGCGGCCCATCAGATGGACGCCGTTGGCCAGCAGGGCCGAGGCCAGGGTGTCCCCCTCGACCCCCGCATAGGTCACCCCGTCGAAGCGGAAGCGGACGGTGCGCTCCCGCCGGATGCGGCCGCCGATGCCGGTGCGGAAGGACCCGCTCATGCCTTCACCGCCGCGAGGTCCGGACGCGGCTCGCCGGTCCGGTAGGTGGCCACGAACTGGTCGGTGGTGGTGTCGCGCAGGGCATTGAAGAACCGGGCGCAGCCGTGCAGATGGCGCCACCGCTCCGCATGCAGGCCCTTGGGATTGGCGCGCATGTAGAGGAACTCCGTCCAGTCCTCGACACCCAGGGACGAGGGGTCCTGCGGCCGGGCGATGTGCGCCTCGCCCCCGTGGGCGAACTCGATCTCGGGCCGGGGGCCGCAATAGGGACAGGTGATCACAAGCATGAGGGCCTCAATGCGCCACGGCGGCGGCGGCGGCTTCGTCGATCAGGAAGCCGTCCCGGAACCGCTCGAGGGTGAAGGGGGCGTTGATGGGGTGCGGCGCGTCCTTGGCGATGGTCCAGGCCAGGGTATGGGCCGCGCCCGGGGTCGCCTTGAACCCGCCCGTGCCCCAGCCGCAGTTCACATAGAGGCCGGGCACAGGGGTCTTGCCGACGATGGGGCTGCGGTCCGGCGTCACGTCCACGATCCCGCCCCAGTTGCGCAGCATCCGCATCCGGCGGAACTGGGGGAACAGCTCGCAGATGGCCTCGAGCGTGTGCTGGGAGATGTGCAGCCCGCCCCGCTGGGTATAGCTCGTATAGATGTCGGTGCCGGCGCCGATCACCAGCTCGCCCTTGTCGGACTGGCTGATATAGGCGTGGATGGTGTTGCTCATCACCACGCAGGGGAAGACCGGCTTCACCGGCTCCGACACCAGGGCCTGCAGGGGGAAGCTCTCCAGCGGCAGGCGGACCCCGGCCATGCCCAGCACCACGCTGGTGTGCCCCGCCGCGGACACGCCGACCTTGGGGGTCTTGATGCGGCCGCGGGTGGTCTCCACCGCCTCCACCGCGCCCTGGGCGTTGCGGACGATGCCGGTGACTTCGCAGTTCTCGAGGATGTCCACCCCCAGCCGGTCGGCGGCGCGGGCATAGCCCCAGGCCACGGCGTCGTGCCGGGCGGTGCCGCCCCGCCGCTGGAGCGCGGCACCCAGCACCGGATAGCGCATGTTGTCGGAGATGTTCAGGGGCGGGCAGTAGGCCTTCGCCTCCTCCGGCGTCAGCCACTCATTGTCCACGCCCGCGGCCCGGTTGGCGTGGACGTGGCGCTGGAACACCTGCACGTCGTGCACCGTGTGGGCCAGCATCATCACGCCCCGCTGGCTGAACATGACGTTGTAGTTCAGCTCCCGGGACAGGCCCTCCCACAGCTTGACGGAGTGGTCGTAGAGCCCCGCGCTCTCCGGAAACAGGTAGTTGGAGCGGATGATGGTGGTGTTGCGCCCGGTATTGCCGCCCCCCAGCCAGCCCTTCTCGATCACGGCGATGTTGCGCATCCCGTGCTGGCTGGCCAGGTAGTAGGCCGCGCCCAGGCCGTGCCCGCCGCCACCGACGATCACCGCGTCATAGGCCGCCTTCGGCTCGGGCGAGCGCCATTGCGGCTTCCAGCCCGACTGGCCGGTCAGGCCCTGCCGGAACAGCTCGAACGCTGAGAATCTGGTCATGTGGGAGTCCGATGCTTGAGCCTGGCGACTATGGGCCGGGCCGGGGGCGACAGCCATAGCGCAGGCGGCAATTGACTTGTATCAAACCGACATGCCGCCGACCCGGGCAGACGGGAAGTTCACCTGCCCCGTCAAGCCCTTGCCAGGCCTTCGGGGCCCTTCCGCCATGTCGGCTTTGTCACAGGACCGCGTCGCATTCAGGAAAGCCACGACGACGGGGCTGGCATAGGCTGATAGGCTGATACCCGACCCCTCCGGCTCAAGGTTCCCACGCCATGACGGCAGCCGCCCCCGCCTCCCTCGCCGACCTCGTCGCCCGCCGCCAGCCCGGCCGCGCCCTGGAGGCCGACTTCTACACCCGCCCGGACATCTTCGAGGCGGACATGACCCACATCTTCGGCAAGCACTGGATCTATGTGGGGGTGGAGCCCGACGTGCCCGAGGCGGGGGACGTGATGGTGGTGGACATCGGCAAGTGGTCGGTGCTGATCGTCCGCGACGACGACATGAACGTCCGCGCCTTCCACAATGTCTGTCGCCACCGGGGCGCGCGGCTGGTGAACACCCCCAAGGCCGTGGTGGGCAACATCGTCTGCGGCTACCACGCCTGGACCTACAATCTGGGCGGGGAGCTGATCCACGCCGACCACATGGGGGCGGATTTCGACAAGTCCTGCAACGGGCTGAAGCCGGTGCACATCCGCTCCGTTGCGGGTCTGCTGTTCATCTGCCTGGCCGCCGAGGCCCCGGACGACATCGAATACCTGGCGGCGAAGATGACGCCCTATCTGAAGGTGCACGACCTGCCCAATGCCAAGATCGTCAAGACCGTGGACCTGATCGAGAAGGGCAACTGGAAGATCACCATGGAGAACAACCGGGAATGCTATCACTGCGGGGCCAACCATCCGGAGCTGACCATTCCCCTCTTCGCCTATGGGTTCGGCTTCTCGCCGCAAACCCTTGACGAGACAGAACTTCAACAGGCGCAACGCTATGCCGATCTGGTGACCGCCAACCACGAGCGGTGGGAGGCCGCGGGCGTCCCCTCCCGGGAGATCGAGCATCTGGCCGACCGGATCACCGGCTTCCGGACCGAGCGGCTGCCCATCGACCGGGCGGGCCAGAGCCAGACCCTGAGCACCGAGGTGGCGTGCAAAAAGCTGCTGGGCGGGATCAACGATCCGGCCATGGGGGGGCTGTCCTTCTGGACCCAGCCCAACAGCTGGCATCACTTCATGAGCGACCACATCGTCACCTTCTGTGTCATCCCCTTGAGCCCGACGGAGACGCTGCTGCGCACCCGCTGGCTGGTGCACAAGGACGCCGTGGAAGGGGTGGACTACGACCTCGACCGGGTGACGGAAGTGTGGGAGGCCACCAACCAGCAGGACGGGGACCTGGTCGCCCTGCAGCAGTCCGGGGTGCAGAGCCCGGCCTATGAACCCGGCCCCTACTCCCCCTTTACCGAGGGCCTCGTGGAGAAGTTCTGCGAGTGGTATCTGGGTCGGCTTTCCGCCACCGCCCTCAAGGATGCGGCATGACCGACGAGACCCTTCCGCCGCTCTGGAACCCGGACACGGACGACAGCCTCGTCTGTGTCGGCGTCCGGCGGGAGACCCATGACGTCCTGACCTTCGTCCTGGCCGCCGACCCGCCCCGGCGGTTTGCGTTCCGGCCGGGCCAGTTCATGACCTATGGGCTGGAGATCGGCGGGGAGACGGTGAACCGCTGCTATACGATCTCCTCGCCCCCCACCCGGCCGGACCGGATCAGCCTGACGGTGAAGGCCGTGCCCGGCGGACCGGTGTCGAATTGGCTGCACGCCAACCTGAAGCCGGGCACGCGACTGTCGGCGCTGGGCCCCATGGGGGATTTCCACTGGACGCCGACCGAAGGGCCGAAGCAGCTGTTCCTGTCGGCGGGCAGCGGGATCACGCCGCTGATGGCCATGACCCGGGCCGCGGTCGATCTGGCGGTCGAGGTCGACATCGCCTTCGTCCACTCCGCCCGGTCCCCTGCGGACCTGATCTTCCGGGACGAGCTGGCCCTGATGGCCCGGCAGGCCCCGGGGCTGAAGGTGACCCACATCTGCGAGGCCGATGCGCCGGAGGAACCCTGGGGCGGCTATCGCGGACGGCTGGACCTGGCCCGGCTGCAACTGATCGCGCCGGACGTCCTGGAGCGGGAGGTGCGCTGCTGCGGCCCCGCCCCCTACATGGCGGCGGTGCGCGCCATGCTGACGGACGCGGGCTTCGACATGACCCGCTATCACGAGGAGAGCTTCGACTTTGCCGAGCTGACCGGCACCGATGCGGTTGATGTTCCGGATGAGGAGAGCGCCGCAAGGCTCTGGAAGGTCGAGTTCACCACCAGCCGCCGCACCATCGAGGTACCCGCCGACCGCTTCGTGCTGGAGACGGCCAAGGCCGCGGGCATGCGCCTGCCCTCCTCCTGCACCAAGGGCATGTGCGGCACCTGCAAGTGCCGGCTGGTCTCCGGCACGGTGGACATGACGCCTGCGGGCGGCATCCGCCAGCGGGAGATCGACCAGGGCCTGATCCTGATCTGCTGTTCCAGGCCCACCAGCGACCTCGTCATCGAAAGATGAGCAGTCCGGCGCTTGTGGGCGCCGCGGGATCCGTGTCAGCCTCCGCCCAAAATCACTTCGGGGAGCGGACGACATGACAACGGAACTCACCCTGCTGGTCTGGTCGACGGCGCTGGCGCTCGGCCAGGCCATGCTGGCCGCCGTGGGCGGCAACATCCAGAAGGGCGTGCCGAGCATGATCGGCAATCGCGACAACGACGCCTTCACCGGCTGGGTCGGGCGGGCCTATCGCGCGCACCGCAACCTGCTGGAGAACCTCGTCCTGTTCGCCATCCTGGTACTGGCGGCGCAGGCCATGGGCCGGACCAACGACCACACCCGCCTGGGCGCGCAGCTGTTCTTCTGGGGTCGGGTCGCCTATGTGCCCTGCTACGTGGTGGGCATCCCGGGCGTGCGCTCCCTGGTCTGGGGCGTGTCGATCGCAGGCCTGGTGCTGATCTTCCTTCAGCTGGTCTGAACCGGCCGGACGAGGCGCGGCCCGAGAAGGTTGATCGCCAGCCCACCGATGATGAGGGCGGCTGCCCCCAGTTTCCACACGGGCAGCGGCTCCCCCAGCAGAAGGACCGAGGCTCCCATGCCCGACACCGGGATCAGCAAGGCGAAGGGCGAGATGGTGGCCGCCGGATAGCGGGCCAGCAGGAAGCCCCACACCCCATAGCCGAACAGGGTGTTGCCCAGGGACTGCCACAGGATCACCGCCCAGGTGACCGGGGAGGCGTGGGCAATGCCGGCCGCCATGGCGGGCCAGCCCTCCCGCACCAGGGCCACGGCGATCAGAGGCGGGACTGAGAACAGGCTCGACCACACCACATAGGCCAGGGAATTCACCTGCGGCGTCGCCCGCTGCACCGTATTGCCCAGGGCCCAGCAGAGCGCCGCGACCAGGACGAGGCCGAGGCCGCCTGCCGTGGTCACCGCGTCCGTATGGGTGAAGATCACGGCCAGTCCCGCCGCTCCCACCGCCAGGGCCGCCCACTGGAAGCCGCGAAGCCGCTCCCGCGTCAGCCAGATGGACAGGCCGATGGTCATGAACACCTGGCTCTGGATGACGAGGGAGGCCAGGCCCGGCGAGATCATCCCGTGCATGGCGATGTACAGAAGCCCGAACTGCCCCAGCCCGATCAGCACGCCATAAGCCGCCAGGTTGCGGATCGGCACGTCCGGCCGACGCAGGAACAGGGCCGCGGGGGCGAAGGCCAGGGCGAACCGCAGGGCGGCGAAGGTCAGGGGCGGCAACTGGCCCAGCCCGACCTTGATCACCACGAAATTGGTCCCCCAGACCACGGTGACGGCCAGCGCCAGCAGGGCGTGGCGCAGGGAGAGCGCAGGCGCGGTCATCAGCGGGGGCGTTCCGTTTGTGGGGTGATCATGGGGAGCCATATCCGGAAGGAGGTTCCCGCCTCAAGGGCTTGCGTGGTTCGAGACGGCCCTCCGGGCCTCCTCACCATGACGAATGTGTGGGATGTCGAGCCCACGCCCTCTCCGGTCAGCGACTACGCGCGTCATCCTGAGGAGGGCCGTCAGGCCCGTCTCGAAGGACGCAGCCCCCTCACACCCCCCGCAACGCGGCGTTGTCCGGATCAAACGGACAATCCGGGATGACGGTGGCCTTGTGCCGCGCGCCCAGGATGGTGATCTCGAGCTCCGTCCCCACCTCCGCCAGGTCCGGCCGGACCATGGCGAGCGCCAGGGACTTCTCCACCCGCCAGCCATAGCCGCCAGACGTGGCGCGGCCCACCAGGTCATCCCCCTGCCAGATCGGCTCCGACCCCCGGGCATCGGCGTCGGTGACGCCATGCACTTCCAGCGTCACGGCCTTGTTGGCAAGGCCCCGCTCGGACCAGGCCACCAGCGCCTCCTTGCCGAAGAAGCCGGGCTTCTTCATGGAGATGAAGCGGGACAGGCCCGACTCCAGCGCCGAATACTCGATCGACAGCTCCCGCGGGATCAGCTTGTAGGACTTCTCCAGCCGCAGCGAATCCATGGCCCGGATGCCGAAGGGCTTGATGTTGAACTCCGCCCCCGCCTCGAACAGCTTGTCGAAGATGTAGTTCTGCATCTCGATCGGGTGGTGGATCTCCCAGCCCAGCTCGCCGATGAAGTTCACCCGCAGCGCCCGGACCGGGGCGGCGCCGATGTCGATCATCTTTCCCGTCAGCCACGGGAAGGCGGCGTTGGACAGGTCCGCGTCCGTCACCTTGGACAGCACGTCCCGGGACTTCGGCCCCGCCAGCACGAACACGCCGTGGGCGGTGGTGACCTTGTCGATCCGCACCGAGCCGTCCGTGGGACAGGCCTTGATCAGATAGTCGTGGTCATGCCGCTCCAGCGCGCCGGCGGAGACGAGGTAGTAGCGCCCCGGCCCCTCCTTGAACACGGTGAACTCGGCCCGCACGCCGCCCCTGGCCGTGAGCAGATAAGTCAGGCTGACCTTGCCCACGGCGCTGGGCACCTTGTTGGTGAACAGGCCGTCGAGCCAGGCCTCCGCCCCCGGTCCGGTGACCTCGAACTTGGCGAAGGCGCTCATGTCCTGCAGGCCCACATGGGTGTGGACGTGGCGGCATTCGGCCCCCACATGCTCGAAATAGTTGGACCGGCGGAAGCTCCACTTCTCCCGCACCGGCTGACCGGGGGCGGCTTCGGGGTGGTTCTCGTTCAGCAGCACGTCGGGCTTCGCAAGCTCGGCCTCGCTCAGGGCGTAGCCCGGAGGCGCGAACCAGTTGGGCCGCTCCCAGCCGAACACCGAGCCGAACACGGCACCCAGCGCCGCCATCCGGTCATGGCAGGGGAAGCGCCGCAGGGGCCGGGCGGCGGTGCGCTCCTCGTCCGGATAGTGGACGGTGAAGACCTTGGCATAGGCCTCCTCGTTCTTCTCCTTCAGATAGCCGCGGCCCGCATAGGCCCCGAAGCGGCGGGGATCGACGCCCATCATGTCGATGGTGGGCTCGCCCTCCACGATCCAGTGGGCCAGCTGCCAGCCCGCGCCGCCCGCGGCGGTGACGCCGAAGCTGTGGCCCTCGTTCAGCCAGAAGTTCTTAAGGCCAGGGGCCGGACCCACGATCGGGCTGCCGTCGGGGGTGTAGGCGATGGCGCCGTTATAGACCTTCTTCACCCCCACCTCGCCGAAGGCCGGGACGCGGGTGATGGCGGTCTCGATATAGGGGCCGAGACGGTCCAGGTCCTCCTGGAACAGCTCGTATTCCGACTGGGGATCGGGGCCGTCCACATAGCAGGCCGGCGCGCCGATCTCGTAGGGGCCGAGCAGCAGGCCCCCCGCCTCCTCCCGCATGTACCAGCTGCTGTCGCTCTCCCGCAGCACGCCCATTTCCGGCAGGCCCGCGGCCTTGCGCGCCTGGATGTCCGGATGGGCCTCGGTGACGATGTACTGGTGTTCCACCGGGATCACCGGCACGTCGAGGCCGACCATGGCCCCGGTCCGCCGGGCGAAGTTGCCGGTGCAGGAGATCACGTGCTCGCAGGTAATGTCCCCCTGGTCGGTCTGGACCAGCCACTCCCCGTTGGGTTGTTGGACGATGCCGGTCACGGTGGTGTTGCGGTGGATGGTCGCGCCCCGCTGACGGGCCCCGCGGGCCAGGGCCTGGGTCAGGTCGGCGGGCTGGATATAGCCGTCCGCCGGATGCTGGATGGCCCCGATCAGGTCGTCGGTCCTGGCCAGGGGCCAGATGGCCTTCACCTCGTCCGGGGTGAGGAAGTTGACTTCCACCCCGATGGTGCGGGCGACGCCGGCGTAATAGCGGTACTCGTCCATCCGGTCCTTCGTCCGGGCGAGGCGGATGTTGCTCACATTGCGGAAGCCGACGTTCAGCTCCGTCTCGGCCTCGAGGGTCGGATAGAAGCCCACCGAGTACTTGTGCATCTGGCCGACGGAATAGCTGAGATTGAACAGGGGCAGGAGCCCCGCCGCATGCCAGGTGGAGCCGGAGGTCAGCTCCTTGCGCTCCAGCAGCACGCTGTCGCCCCAGCCCATGCGGGCCAGGTGATAGAGCGTGCTGACCCCGACAACTCCCCCGCCAATGACGACGGCGCGCGCATGTGATTTCATCTGTCGGTCCTGGGAAACGGCTTGCGGGAAGGGTCTGGAGGCTCGGGTCTGACCGTCGGCACCCGGGCGGCGCGACGATGCTGTGACCTTACACGATAGGCCGCGCCGCCCCCATGGGGAGAGAACGATTCCGCCGCGGCACTGGAAGGATTGCGACCTCGGACACGGCGGGAAAACCCGGCACCACGGCCGTCGGCAAGCTTCCCTGCCGCAGGCCTCCGCCCGGACCGGAAAGGCACCGCCGAAAGGCTTTGTTAATTTCGCAATGCCCTATGTCGAAATGGCATGCGACCAGATTTGAGGGGGTGAATTTGCCCCTTGTAGGCTGTTTTCGGCAATTATTGCCCATCCACACAACGCCGAAACATGCCTCGGACAGGCGCATTTCATCAGCAAGTTCAGCAGTCTAGAAGATGGATAAGTTGCCGACCCCGTGAAGAAATTTTGGTTTCATGAAATTTTTTTGACCAATCCCCTAATTTTGCTGAATTGTTGCCCTGATGAGCGCTGGGGACGCTCCCTCATCTTCGGCACGAGCCCTGCCTTCCGAGCCCCGTCCGCGTACGGGCCTGGAACACCGGGGCCGCGAAGCCGACAACATGGGGGACGGCCAGGATGCGGATGAATTGGAAATTGTCGACGGCGGCGGTGGCCCTGTCGATCTTTGGTGCCGGGGTGACCGGGGCCCACGCAGCTGATGTCGCGGCAGCCGACGCCGCAGCGGCGGCGGACAACACCGCGACCACCGTGCAGGACGTGATCGTGACGGCGACCCGCCGGGAAGAGACGGCCAACCGGATCCCGCTGGCCATCCAGGCCCTGGGCGGTGACACGCTGCAGAAGCTGGGCGTCGCGAACTTCGAACAGCTGGTGGAATTCCTGCCCAACGTCCGCACCGCCAGCCACGGCCCGGGCACCTCCTCCATCTATATCCGCGGCCTGTCCACGGACACGCCCGGCCTTCAGATCCTGGGCACCGCCGGCTCGCAGCCGAACGTGGCGCTCTATCTGAACGACGCGCCGAGCTCGGTCCCGGGCCGCAATCTCGACGTCTATGCCGTTGACCTGCAGCGGGTCGAAGTGCTGTCCGGGCCGCAGGGCACCCTGTTCGGCGCCAGCGCCATGGGCGGGGCCATCCGCTACATCACCAACAAGCCGGACCTGAAGGACTTCCATTCCGGCTTCACCGCCAGCTATTCCGGCGGCGGCGGGGCGGACCCCAGCTCGGCGGTGAACGCCTTCGTCAACATCCCGATCATCGAGGACAAGGCGGCGGTGCGGTTCACCGTCTTCTCCGACAATCAGGGCGGCTATATCAGCAACGTGCCGGGCACCTACCAGATGCCCTTCGACGGGCATGTGGGCCAGGCGGGGCAACTGCCCACCGGCAACCCGCTGCTGGTGATCCGGGCCATCGATTCCTGCCAGGGCGTCGCCAACTGCAACGGCAGCACCTATACCCCGCCGACGCGGCAGATCATCAACAACGACGCCTACGTCAAGAAGAACTACAACGACGCCCACTACACCGGCGGCCGGATCGGCTTCACCTACAAGGTCAACGAGGACTGGTCCGTCGACCTCATGGACATGAACCAGAGCCTGAAGACCAACGGCGTGTTCGACTACCAGCCGGACGTGGGCGACCTGAAGGTCCAGCAGTTCGGCGACAACTGGCTGAAGGACGACTGGAACGAGGCCACCTGGACGATCAACGGCCGCCTGAACATGCTGAGTCTCGTCTATACGGGGTCGTTCCTGAACCGGAAGACCGAGCAGCAGGCCGCCTATTCCGGCTATTCCAACATCGGCGTCTATCTGCCCTATTACGAGTGCGACCGGGGCGTCTATTACACGGCCGCCTACAACGGCAACATCGGCAACAAGTGCTATTCGCCGGCCAAGAGCTACCATATCGTGGACGAGAACAAGCGCTTCACCCAGGAACTGCGGGTGACCACCCCGTCCGAATTGCGCCTGCGGGGTACCGGCGGGCTCTTCTATGACACCAACACCCTCTACGACAACACGGACTGGTCGTACCTGCAGGAGGCCGCGGGCTTCATCTATCCCCGCGCGCCCAACCCGGTGGTCGATCCCCACAATCCGAGCGTCCGTCCGGTGGGTGACGGGTTCTTCAACGACGTGACCCGCAAGGACCGTCAGTGGGCGGCCTATGGGGAAGTGTCCTACGACATCATCCCGAAGAAGCTGATCGTCACCGGCGGGGCACGCCACTATGACGAACGCGCCTCCATGACCGGTTCGTCCGACGGCAGCTTCGGCGGGGCCCGCGGCATCTACAACCCGGCGACCGGCACCTACAGCGCCGCCGCCACGCCGCCGCAATACTACAACTACACCAACCTGGCCTCGACGCTGGCCGGCCTGTCTCCGGCCACCTACACCGGCACCCTGTGGAAGGGTAACCTGACCTACAAGCTGGATGACCGGTCGCTGGTCTATGCGACCTATTCGGAAGGCTTCCGGCCGGGCGGCTTCAACCGCAAGCCCTGCAACGTGGTCAGTGCGGCCTGCGACCAGTTGAAGGCCTATGTGCCCGACCAGGTGAAGAACTACGAGGTCGGCTGGAAGCTGTCCCTGCTGGACCGCTCCCTGCAGTTCAATGCTGCGGCCTATCAGATCGACTGGACCAACATCCAGATGACGGTGTTCGACCAGAACATCTCCAACCAGACCTTCACCACCAACTTCGCCGATGCGCGCATCCGCGGGTTCGAGGGTGACGTGACCTGGCGGGCGACCTCGGCCTTCACCGTCGACAGCGGCTTCTCCTACAACGACTCCGAGCTGACCAAGTACATCTACTCCAAGACCTCGACCCTGGTGCCGCTGGGTTCGCCCCTGGCACTGGCGCCGAAGTTCCAGGGCAATATCCGCGGTCGCTACGAGTTCGAACTGCCCAACAACCTGCATGGCTTCGCCCAGGCCGGTTACCACTATGTGGGCAAGACGATCTCGTCGGACATCGCCGGCGGCGGCATCACCATGCCGACGACGAACCCGACACTGGGCTACGCGCCGACCACCAACATCGTCTACAACGGCGTGACGGTGAAGCCGGGGGATGTGGTCGTTCCGGTGAACGCCTCCTTCCCGCAGGCCGCCTACTCGACGATCAGTGCGTCCATCGGCGTCACGCGGGACAACACCACCGTCGAGCTGTACGGCGAGAACCTGTCGGACGCCCGTCCGCAGCTCTACACCAGCGCCAATGACGGGGAGAAGCGGGTGACGACGATCCGGCCGCTGACCATCGGCATCCGGCTCTCCTTCAAGAACTAGGTCCCGACAGCGGGGCCCTCCTCCCCTCCGGAGGAGGGCCCCGTTTCTTTTCGCGTCCGGGGCAAGGCGTCTGCTGTCCACGCCCTCATTTGTTGGAGCCGTTGCATTTTGAATGGCGAACAACGTCACCCCCGGGATAGCGTGGAGGTCCTGCCCAGGCCCGACGCGAAGGATCCCCGATTGACCGAGACGGCCCCCTCCCCGCCTCCCCCCTCCCCGTCCTCGCCCGTGTCCAACCCCGAGGCCGAGGCCCTGCTGGGCCAGGCGCGGCGCTTCATCGAGCGGGCCCAGCTGACCCAGGCCGTGGACCTTTGCCGTCAGGTGCTGGCCGCGGATCCGGCCCATCGCGAGGCCCTCTATGTGCTGGCGGTGGCCGAACGCTATCGCAAGCGGCTGCCAGAGGCCCTGGCCACCCTCGACCAGCTGATCGCCCTGGAACCCAAGCTCGGCCGCGCCCATCAGGAGCGCGCCCACTGCCTGCGGGAGATGGGGGACGGGTCGGGGGCGTTTGCCGCCTATCAGAAGGCCGTGGCGAACAATTCCGCCCTGGCCGCCAGCTGGCAGATGCTGGCGCAGATGCACGCGGCCGTCGGCAACACCGCCGCCGCGGAGTTCGCCAAGGACCAGCACGACTATCTGCGCCGCCTGCCGCCGGAACTGCTGGGGGTGGCCAACCTGATCCGGGAAGGCCGCTACCTGAAGGCGGAGACCCTGTGTCGCAGCTTCCTGCAGACCCATGGCCACCATGTGGAGGCCATGCGCTTCCTGGCGGAGATCGGGGCCACCTTCAACGCCTATGACGAGGCCGAATTCCTGCTGGAATCCGCCCTGGTGCTGGAGCCGGACAACACCAGCGCCCAGGTCGACTATGTGGACGTCCTGCACAAGCGCCAGAAGTTCGAGAAGGCGCTGGAACAGGCCAGGGACCTGCGGGCCAAGGGGCCCGACGTGCCCCAGTTCGAGCTCCTGTTCGCCAATGAGAGCCTGGCCGTCGGCAATTTCGACGATGCGCTGGCCTCCTATCGCCATCTGGCGGTGGAGACCCCCAACAACCCCACCATCCACCTGACGCTGGGCCACGCCCTGAAGACCGTCGGCCAGCAGGCCGAGGCGGTCAGCGCTTATCGCCGCGCCTATGGCATCCGCCCCGACTTCGGCGATGCCTACTGGAGCCTGGCCAACCTCAAGACCTACCGCTTCACCGACGAAGAGATCGCGGACATGGAGCGGCTGGAGGCAGCCCCGACCACGGAGCTGGTGGACCGCTACCACCTGGACTTCGCGCTCGGAAAGGCCCTGGAGGACCGCGGGGACTATGCCCGGTCCTTCGCCGCCTATGACCGGGGCAACCGGCTGAAGCGGGACGAGGTGGGCTATGACTGGCGGCGGATGAGCCGGGACATCGCCCTGCAGTCGCAGCACGTCACCGAGGCCCTGTTCGAGGCCCGCAAGGGCGTCGGCTGCCCGGCCCCGGACCCGATCTTCATCCTCGGCCTGCCCCGGGCGGGCTCGACCCTGCTGGAACAGATCCTCGCCTCCCACAGCCAAGTGGAGGGCACGATGGAGCTGCCCAACATCCTGGCGCTCGCCCACCGACTGAACGGCCGCCAGCGGGTGGACGAGGAGTCGGTCTATCCCGGCAATCTGGGGGAGGTGCCCCCCGACCGGTTCCAGGCCTTCGGCGAGGCCTATCTGCGGGACACGAAGATCCACCGCAAGCAGGGCACGCCCTTCTTCATCGACAAGATGCCGAACAATTTCAAGCATATCGGCCTGATCCACCTGATCCTGCCCCATGCGAAGATCATCGACGCCCGGCGCGACCCGATGGGCTGCTGCTTCTCCGGCTTCAAGCAGCTGTTCGCCGAGGGTCAGGAGTTCACCTACGGTCTCGAGGAGATCGGCCACTATTACCGCGACTATGTGGGCCTGATGGACCACTGGGACCGGGTGCTGCCGGGCAAGGTGCTGCGGGTGAACTATCAGGAGGTGGTGGACGATCTGGAGACCCAGGTCCGCCGCATCCTCGACCACTGCGGCCTGCCCTTCGAGGATGCCTGCGTGAACTTCCACCAGACCGAGCGTGCCGTGCGCACCGCCAGTTCCGAGCAGGTGCGCCAGCCGATCTTCCGCTCCGGCCTCGACCAGTGGGAACATTTCGAACCGTATCTTGCGCCCCTGCGCGAGGCCCTGGGCCCGGATCTGGCCCCTCATTCCCCTGCCCCCCCCTCCCCCCGCCCCCCTCCCCCCGCCCCTTCGGCGGGCTGACCCAGAAAAGGGACCGACCTTGGCCAATGCAGAGGGAACCGTGGCACCGTCCACCTCGCCATCCGTGATGGCCCGGTGGTTCGTCCTGTCGGTCATGTGCCTGAGCTATGCGATCAACATCGCCGACCGCTATGTGGTGACCACGGTGATGGAGCAGATGCGGCTGGACCTGCACCTGAACGACGGGCAGATCGCCTTCCTCACCGGCATTCCGCTGGCCCTGTTCTATGTCACCCTGGGCATTCCGATCTCGTGGCTGGCGGACAAGTCCAACCGGCGCAACATCCTGGGCGCGGCCCTGATCGGCTGGTCGGCCATGACGGCGCTGTGCGGCCTGTCCACCAGCTACATGCAGTTCCTGCTGGCCCGGATCGGCGTGGGCGTGGGCGAGGCGGGCGGCACGCCCCCCGCCAACTCCATCGTCGCCGACTATTTCCCCGCCGGACGCCGGGCCATGGCCATGGCCATCTTCGCCCTGGGCGCGCCGATCGGGGCCTGGATGGGTGCCGACATGGCAGGCTATGTGGCCGGCAAGTACGGCTGGCACGCCGCCTTCCTCGTGCTGGGGGTGCCCGGCGCGCTGCTGGGCCTGTTCGTGCTCCTGACCATCAAGGAACCGGAGCGCGGCCGCCTGGACGCCGACGACAAGTCCGCGCGGCCCACCTTCCTGGCCACCATGGCCTTTCTCTGGAAGCAGAAGGCCGCCGTGCACGTGACCATGGGCGCGGGCGTCTGCGCCCTGTGGGGCTGGGGCCTGATGTGGTTCACGCCGACCTTCCTGCAGCGGGCCTATCACCTGACCGTGGACCAGGCGGGGGCCGTGGTCGGGCCGATCCACCTGATCGCCGGTACGGTCGCCTCATTGGCGACGGCCTGGATCCTGTCCCTGAAGAGCTTCACCGATCCCCGACGGGTGATCTGGCTGCTGGCCGCCGGGGTGGGTCTGACCACCATCCCGTCCTTCATCGCCTACCAGACCACCTCCCTCGACACCGCCCGGCTGATGCTGTGGATCTTCATCCCGGCCATCTATTTCTACATCGGCCCGGCCATGGCCCTGCTGCAGAACCTGGCCCCGCCGAAGATGCGGTCGACCTTCATCGCCGTGTCCCTGCTGGTGGCCAATGTGCTGAACCTGATCGTCGCCCCCCAGGCCGTGGGCTGGATGAGCGACCACTTCGCCGGGGCCCGCGGGGCGGATGCGGAGTCCCTGCGGATGGCCCTGCTGATCCTGGCCCCCACGGGCTTCTGGGCGGTGGCGCATTTCGTCCTTGCCGTGCGCACCGTGGTCGCTGAACAGAAGGCGGCGATCGGCTATATCTGAGCCGAGACCCCGTCCCCGAAAGTCCTGTTGGAGTGGATCCTTGGAACCCCTGAAGTCCTATATCGACGGCGCCTGGGTGCGCCCGCTGACCTCGACCGACACCTGCGAGGCCATCAACCCCGCCACGGAAAGGCCCTGCGCCATCGTGGCCATGGGCGGGGCCGATGACGTGGACCGGGCGGTCATGGCCGCCTGCCGCGCCTTCGCCACCTGGGGCTTCACGACCCTGGACGAGCGGGTGGCCCTGGTGCGCAGGCTGGTGGCCAATTTCGAGGCCCGCTACGACGAGATGGTCATGGCCATCACCACCGAGATGGGCGCCCCCCATACCCTGTCCTTCAACAGCCAGGCCGCCTGCGGCCCGGGGCACCTGAACGCGGCCATCGAGGCGGCGCTGGCGCTGGAGTGGGAAAAGACCATCAGCAACGGCGGCGCGCGACTGGTGCTGGAGCCCATCGGGGTGGCCGGTCTGATCACCCCCTGGAACTGGCCGGTGAACCAGCTGGCCGCCAAGCTCGGCCCGGCCCTGCTGGCCGGCTGCACCGTGGTGCTGAAGCCCAGCGAGGTGTCGCCCCTGTCCGCCCAGCTGCTGGCGGAGTTCGTGGACGCGGCGGGCTTTCCCAAGGGGGTGTTCAACATGGTCCACGGGGCGGGACCAGTGGTCGGCCACGCCCTCTCCACCCATCCGGAGGTGGACGTGGTGTCCTTCACCGGCTCCACCCGCGCGGGCATCCAGGTGGCCAAGGCCGCGGCGGATACGGTCAAGCGCGTGTCGCAGGAGCTGGGCGGCAAGTCCCCCAACATCGTCTTCGCCGACAGCGGTCTCGAGACCTCGGTGGAAGCGGGGGTGCGGCGGTGCTTCGGCAATTCCGGGCAGTCCTGCAACTCCCCCACCCGCATGCTGGTGGAGGCGTCGGTCTATGACGAGGCCGTGGCCATTGCCGGGCAGATCGCGTCCAGCATCAAGGTCGGCGACCCGACCCAGCCGGGCCCGCATCTCGGCCCCGTGGTCAACCGCACCCAGTTCGAGAAGATCCAGACGCTGATCCAGGCGGGCATCGACGAGGGCGCGCGCCTGGTGGCGGGCGGTCCCGGCAAGCCGGAGGGCTTCGAGACCGGCTATTTCGTGAAGCCCACCGTCTTTGCCGACGTCACCAACCAGATGACCATCGCCCGGGAGGAGATCTTCGGCCCGGTGCTGGCCATGATCCCCTTCAAGGACATCGACGACGCCATCGCCATCGCCAACGACACCCCCTATGGCCTGGCCGCCTATGTGCAGACGAAGGACATGGACAAGGCCCATTACGTGGCCCGGCGCCTGCGGGCGGGCATGGTCAGCCTGAACGGGGCCAGCCAGGCCTATGACGCCCCCTTCGGCGGCTACAAGCAGTCGGGCAACGGACGGGAATGGGGCGGCTTCGGCCTGCACGACTATCTCGAATACAAGTCGATCAACGGCTACTGAGCCGGGCGCGCAGGGTTTCCGACGATGAAGGTTTCCGGATGAAGCTGAAGGATATCAAGACCTTCGTCGTCGGCAATCCGCCACCGCATTTCGGCGGGCGCTATTTCGTGTTCGTGAAGCTGACCACCGATGACGGCATATCCGGCATCGGCGAGGCCTATTGCGTACCCTTCAGCCCGCATCTGGTGGCGAAGATGCTGGAAGACGTGTTCCACCGCTATGTGGCGGGTCAGGACCCGCACGACATCGAGGTGATCTGGCGGCGGGTCTATTCCAGCGGCTTCACCCAGCATCCGGACCTGACCCTGATGGGGGTGCTGAGCGCCCTGGAAATGGCCTGCTGGGACATTGTCGGCAAGGCCGCGAACCAGCCGGTCTACAAGCTGCTGGGCGGCAAGGTGCATGAGCGGCTGCGGGCCTATACCTACATCTATCCCCGGCCCGGCGACTTGACCGACGTCTATCACGACCCGGACCTCGCGGCAGAGCGGGCGCAGGTCTATCTGGCCCAGGGCTTCACCGCCCTGAAGTTCGACCCCGCCGGTCCCTACACCGCCTTTGACGGCCGCCAGCTGAACCTGGAGGCGCTGGAGCTGTCGGAGCGGTTCGCCCGGACCCTGCGGGAGGCCGTGGGCACGAAGGCCGACCTGCTGTTCGGCACCCACGGCCAGATGACGGCCGCGGGGGCGATCCGGCTGGCGAAGCGGCTGGAACCCTACGATCCCCTGTGGTTCGAGGAGCCCACGCCGCCGGACGCCCCGGACGAGATGGCCAAGGTCGCCCGCGCCACCTCCATCCCCGTGGCGGCGGGGGAGCGGCTGACCACCAAGTACGATTTCCACCGGATGCTGGCGGCGGGGGCGGCGTCGATCCTGCAGATGAACCTCGGCCGGGTCGGCGGCATACTGGAGGCCCGCAAGATCGCAGGCATGGCCGAGTGCCATCACGCCCAGATCGCCCCGCACCTCTATTGCGGCCCGGTGGTGGGGGCGGCCAACATCCAGGTGGCCACCTGCACACCGAACTTCCTGATCCTGGAGGGGATCGAGGACTGGACCGGCTTCCACGCCGACATACTGACGACGCCCATCCGCTTCGAGGACGGCTACGTCATCCCCTCCGACGCCCCGGGCCTGGGGGTCGAGCTGAACGAGGCGGTGGCCGAGGCCCATCCCTATACTGGCGACATGCTCCATCTGGAGATGACCCAGCATCCCGTGGTCTGAGGCGAAGGGCGTGGCGGACGACTTCGACTATGTGATCGTCGGCGCCGGTACGGCAGGCTGCGTCGTGGCCAGCCGGTTGAGCGAGGATGCGGGCGTCCGCGTGCTCTTGCTGGAGGCCGGGGGCTCGGACCGGACCCTGTGGATCCAGCTGCCCATCGGCTATGGCCGCACCTATTTCGATGCCTCCGTGAACTGGATGTACGACAGCGAGGCGGAACCGGCGCTGAACGGACGGCAGAGCTACTGGCCCCGGGGCAAGGTGATCGGCGGCTCCGGCTCCATCAACGCCATGGTCCATGTCCGCGGACGGCCGGAGGATTTCGACGACTGGCGGGACCTGGGCAATCCCGGCTGGGGCTTTGACGACGTCCTGCCCTTTTTCAAGCGGTCGGAGGATTTCGACGGCCCCGCCTCTGACTGGCGGGCCACCGGCGGGCCGCAGCATGTGACCGACATCACCGACCGCGCCCATCCCCTGTGCCGGGTGTTCGTGGAGACGGGCCAGGCCCTGGGCTTTGCCGAAAGCCGCGACTTCAACGGCCCCGAGGGCGAAGGGGTGGGCATCTACCAGATCAACACCCGGGGCGGCCTGCGCGCCTCCACCGCCAATGCCTATCTGCGCCCGGCGATGAAGCGCGGGAACCTGAGCCTCGTGACCCGGGCCCGGGCGACCCGCATCCTGTTCGAGGGCGGCCGCGCCGTGGGGGTGGAATATGACCGGGGCGGCGTCCGCGCCGTGGTCCGCGCGAAGCGGGAAGTGGTGCTGTGCGGCGGGGCCGTGGCCACGCCCCAGCTGCTTCAGCTGTCCGGGGTGGGCGACGGGGCGCATCTGCAATCCCTCGGCCTCGAGACGGTGCGCCATGCCCCGGCGGTGGGGCGGAACCTGCAGGACCATCTGGCGGTGTCCTACTTCTATCGCAGCAAACGGCCGACCCTGAACGACGACCTGCGCCCCCTCACCGGCAAGATCCTGGCGGGACTGCGCTATCTGATCGACCGGGGCGGGCCCCTGTCCCTGAGCGTCAACCAGGGGGGCGGCTTCATCCGCAGTCGTCCGGAGCTGACCCGGCCCGACCTGCAGCTCTATTTCAGCCCGGTGAGCTACACCCAGACCCCGTTGTCGGAGCGGCGGCTCTTGAACCCCGACCCGTTCAGCGCCTTCCTGCTGTCGTTCAATGCCTGTCGCCCCACCAGCCGGGGGGAGATCGCGATCCGCTCCGCCGATCCCTTCGCCGCCCCCACCATCCGGCCCAACTACCTCTCCACCGACCAGGATGTGGCCGATGCCGTGGCAGGCACCCGCCTGTTACGCCGGATCGCCGCCACCGCCCCCCTGTGCGACATCATCACCGACGAGCTGGTCCCCGGCCGCCACCTGCAGACCGATGCGGAGCTGCTGGCCGATTTCCGGGACCGGGCGGACACGGTCTATCACCCGGTCTCCACCTGCCGCATGGGGCCGGAGGCGGCGACCGCGGTGGTGGACGCGCGGCTGCGGGTGCACGGGATCGGCGGACTGCGGATCGTCGACGCCTCCGTCTTCCCGACCCTCACCTCCGGCAATACCAATGCCCCGACGGTCATGGTGGCGGAGAAGGGCGCGGACATGATCCGCGCCGATGCCCGGGGCGACGCTCCGGCCTGACCGGTCAATTTATTTTACCGATCCCGGCCACGTGTTAGGCTCCCCTCCGGACCATGAGGGGGCCTCGCCATGCAGAACCGGATCGACCTTCGCAAGCTGCCGCCCCTGAAGTCCCTGAAGGGGTTCGAGGCGGCCACCCGGCACCAGAGCATCCGCGAGGCGGCGGACGAACTGTGCCTGACCCACCCCGCCGTCAGCCACCAGGTGCAGCTGATCGAGGAGGCGCTCGGCATCGCCCTGTTCGCGCAGGAGGGGCGGCGGATCGTCTCCACCGAGGAGGGGCGCGTCCTCTACCCCTACGTCCGCGCCGCCTTTGAATCCCTGATCGAGGGGGTGGAGGCCGCGCACCGCCACGCCACGGACAAGCCCCTGCGGGTCCAGGCCTATGTCACCGCCTCCATCCGCTGGCTGGCACACCGGGTGCCGGGCTTCCTCAAGGCCCATCCGGACCTGCGGGTGACCATGAACACCTGCGCGCCGGACTGGGAGTTCGACGACGTCCACGCCGATGTGGGGCTGGTCTATTGCGAGACACCGCCGCCCCCCCGGCACCACTGGACGCCCCTGTTCGATTACAGCCTGACCCCGGTCTGCACGCCGGAACGGGCGAAGGCGCTGGGCCCCGATCCGCAGCCGGCGGATCTGGCCTTCCAGCCCCTGATCCAGATCCATACGGAGCGGCTGAACTGGGAGACCTGGTTCGCCTCCGCCGGGGAGAGCTTTGCCCCGACCGCCCCCTACATCCTGGTGGATACCCTGGCCGTGGCGCTGGAACTGGCGCTGGCTGGAGAGGCCATCGCCCTGGTCAACGGCCCGTTCGTGGAGCGGGAACTGGCGAGCGGCCAACTCGTCCGCCCGGTGCCGCATACGGCCCCCTGCCCCGGGGCCTGGGGCCTGATCTGCCGGGCGGAGCTGAAGGACAGTCCCCGCATCCGGGCCTTCATCGACTGGATGACCGCGGACCTGAAGCCGTTCCCGGCAGCCAGCGCCCTATGACAGGCTGATCCAGGCGGACTTGGACTGCAGATAGCCCTCGAGACACTCCATGGACTTGTCCCGGGTGTTGCCCGACTGCTTGTAGCCGCCGAAGGGCTGGGTCATGTCCCCGTCCCCGAAGCAGTTGACCCACACCACCCCCGCCTCCAGCGCCCGGACCATGCGGTGGGCGCGCTTGAGGTCCGCCGTCCAGACGCTGGCGGCCAGGCCGTAGACGGAGTCGTTGGCGAGCCGGACGGCCTCGTCCTCCGTCTCGAAGGGGATCAGGCAGGCCACCGGGCCGAAGATCTCCTCCCGGGCGATGGACATGCCGGGCGTGACCCCCGTGAACAGGGTCGGCAGCACATAGGCCCCCTGCAGCCGCTGGGGATCGGCCGTGCCGCCGAAGGCAAGGTGCGCCCCCTCCGCGACGCCTTCGGCGATCCGGGCCAGCACCCCCTGCTGCTGCTCGCGGCAGACCATGGGGCCGAGGGAGGTGGCGGGGTCGAGGGGATCACCCGGGCGATAGAGCTCCGCCGCCCGGAGGGTGAAGGCGGCCATGAAGGCGTCCTGCAGGTCTGTGTGCACCAGCAGACGCGAGCCCGCATTGCAGACCTGTCCGGCATTGTCGAAGATGCCCCGGACAGCGGCGTCCACGGCGGTGTCGAGATCGGCCAGGTCCGGCAGGAAGACCTGCGGGCTCTTGCCGCCGGTCTCCAGCGCCACCCGCTTCAGGTTGGACTGGCCGGCGGCGATCAGCAGCTGCCGGCCGGTGGCCGTGGAGCCGGTGAAGCTGATCTTGGCCACGTCCGGATGCAGGGAGAGCGCCGCCCCCGCCACGGGTCCCAGGCCATTGACCACGTTGAACACGCCCGGCGGCCCGCCCGCCTCCACGAACAGTTCGGCCAGCCGGATCGGGCTGAAGGCCGACCGCTCCGACGGCTTCAGCACCACGCAATTGCCCGCCGCCAGGGCCGGGCCGATCTTCCAGGCCGCCATCAGCAGGGGATAGTTCCAGGCGGAGATGGCCCCGACCACCCCCAGCGGTTCCCGGCTGACCAGGTGCAGGGCCTCGGCGGCGGTGTTGGTCACCACCCCTTCGATCTTGTCGATGCACTCCCCGAAATAGCGAAGAGTGACCACCGTCTCCGGCACGTCCACGGACAGGGCGTCGACCACGGGCTTGCCCATGGACAGGCTGTCCAGCAGGGCGAGCTCCGCCCCGTTCCGTTCCACCAGATCGGCGAAGCGGGCGAAAACGGCCATGCGCGCCCGCGGGGCCATGAGACGCCAGCGTCCGTCCGCCCAGGCCGCCCGGGCCGAGGCCACCGCCCGGTCGATGTCCGCCGCCCCGCCGCAGGCCATCTGCGCCAGCACCGACCCGTCCGCGGGATTGACCGCGGGCAGCAGGGCCCCGTCCGCCGCCGGGCCCTGCCGACCGTCGATGTACAGGCCGGTGGGCAGGGTCAGCCGGGCCGCCAGGGCCACCCAGCCCGCCCGGTCGGTGGGGGCGGAAGGGCTCATCCGCGCTTGGCCACCACCTCGTAGCCGGGTGCCTCCGGCTCGTCGTCGGTCATCTGGTCGGGGAAGCCCACCCCCAGCACCTTCACGCCGCAGGGCTCCTCGTAGCGGCGGATGATGTTGGGGGAGAATTCCCGCGGGCCGTACTTGGCCGCGCTCTCCTTGAAGATGTTCAGCACCAGGGGCGACAGCTCCAGCGGCACGTTCAGGTCCTGGGCCAGCTGGTCGAACAGGCCCACGTCCTTGATCACAAGGTCCATGGTGAAGTTGATGTCGCGGCTGCCGTTCAGGATCACCTGGCTTTCGGTCTCGTGCACGAAGGAATTGCCGGACGAGATGCGGATCGCCTCGTAGGCGGTGTTCATGTCCATGCCCGCCACCTTGCAGGTGGTGAGCGCCTCGGCCAGGGCCACCAGATGCACCGTGCACAGGTAGTTGGTCACCACCTTCAGCTTGGAGGCGCTGCCCAGCTCCCCGGTGTGCAGGATGCGGCGGCCCATGACCGTCAGCACCGGCAGGGCGTGCTCGAACGCCTCCCGCCGCCCGCCGGCGAAGATGGCGATGTTGCCCGTGTCCGCCCGATGGCAGCCGCCGGACACCGGGCATTCCAGGATCATGGCCCCCTTGGCCTCCACCAGGGCCCCCAGGCGCAGCACCTCGGCATGGTCGGTGGTGCTCATCTCCATCCAGGTCTGGCCGGGGCGCAGCGCCTGGAGAAAGCCGTCCGGCCCTTCCGCCACCGCGGCGGTGGCGGCGGGGGACGGCAGACAGGTGATGAGGATGTCCACCTGCTCGGCCATTTCCTTCGGCGAGGCGGCAGCCTTGGCGCCCCGGGCGACGAAGCCCGCCACCAGGTCCGGATCGAGGTCGCGCACCGTCACGTCGTGACCATTGCGCACGAGACTGCCGGCCAGCTTGCCGCCGACATTTCCAAGACCGATGAAGCCGATTTTCATGAGCAAGACCTGACACAGGGCGGGAGGGAAACGGGGCGCGTACGGCCCCCATGTGCGACCTAGCTAGGGAACCGCCCCCGCCGACGACAAATGAAAATTTTGACCCGATAGCCAAATTTAATTGGGCGTTACGCCGACCATCCGGCCCGGTTTCCCCTTGAAGCCCGGTGATGAACCGCACCTCATCGGGGCATGGCTTCCACCGACGCTCCGCCCCCTTTCGAAACCCTGCCGGCCACCATGTCGGCCATGCAGCTCACCGGCCATGGGGGGTACGACCGCCTCGTCTGGCGCACGGACGTGCCCACACCCCGGGCCGGTCCAGGCGAGGTGCTGATCCGGGTGGGGGCCGCCGGGCTCAACAATACCGACATCAACACGAGGATCGGCTGGTATGCCGCCGGGGCGGACGGGGACGGACCGGTCACGGACGGGGGATGGGCCGGAGACGCCCTGGCCTTCCCCCGCATCCAGGGGGCGGATGTGTGCGGTCGCATCGTGGCCGTCGGGTCCGGTGTCGCCGCGGGGCGCCTGGGTCAGCGGGTGATCGTGCAGTCCTGCCTCGTCTCCCTGCGCGGGGACGGGCCGGACCTGTGGCTGGGGTCGGAGCGGGACGGCGGCTTCGCCCAGTATGTGGCGGTTCCCTCCGCTGACGCCCACACCATCGACAGCCCCCTGAGCGATGTGGAGCTGGCCTCGTTTCCCTGCTCCTACGGTACGGCGGAGAACCTGCTGACCCGGGCGGGTGTGCGGGCCGGGGACCGGGTGCTGGTCACCGGGGCCACCGGCGGCCTGGGCTCGGCGGCGGTTCAGCTGGCGGCGCGGCGGGGGGCGGAGGTGGTCGCCGTGGTCTCCGCCGACAAGCGCGACGCCTGCGCGGACCTCGGCGCAGCGCGGCTGGTGAACCGGGGGGAGGACCTGGTCAGGATCCTGGGCCCGAACAGCCTCGACGTGGTGATCGACGGGGTCGGCGGGCCGGGGTTCGCCGTGCTTCCGGAGCTGCTGAAGCCCCGGGGGCGGTATGCCGTGTCGGGCGCGGTGGCGGGGGCGAGGGTCGAGCTGGACCTGCGCAGGCTCTATCTGAAGGACCTGACCTTCTACGGCTGCACCGCGCAGGATGCCGGTGTGTTCCGGGCGCTGGTGGGCCACATCGAACGGGGCGAGGTCCGGCCCCTGGTGGCCGCGGTCTTCCCGCTGCAGGATCTGGTTGCCGCGCAGGAGATGTTCCTGGCCCGGCGGCATGTGGGCAAGCTGGTGGTGGTCCCGCCGGGGTGAGGGTGTGCGTCCTTCGAGACGGGCTTCGCCCTCCTCAGGATGACGCGCGTGGGTTCCCCATCCGGATCAGGATGTGGGCTCGAAAACCCCACCCTTCGTCATGGTGAGGAGCCCCGGAACGGGGCGTCTCGACCCACGCAGGGCCGCTACTGCGTCCTTCGAGACGGGCTTCGCCCTCCTCAGGATGGCGCGCGTGGGGAGTGACCGTCGGGCGGTGTGGGCTCGATCATCAACCTTCGTCATGGTGAGGAGCCCCGGAACGGGGCGTCTCGAACCACGCACAACCGGCACGACGTTCCCGGTTCAAGCCAACCCCTCCCCGCTCACATAGCGCGGGTCATGGGGCGCGCGGCTGAAGATCTTCCGCACCAGGGGCTCGAAGGCCGACAGGGGCAGGGTGTCGTAGTCCGGGTCGAAGGAGGCCTGGTCCCAGGCCTCGCAGAAATGGGCGCAGGCATCGAACCACGGGTGGTCCTTGAAGCGGTCGCGCATGTGCCGGTCCCCGCCCATGTGGTGGACGTAGTAATAGGTCTGGAACAGGCCGTGCTGCTCCACGATCCAGGTCACCTCCGGCCGGACATAGGGGCGCAGGATCCCCGCCGCGATCTCCGCGTGATTGTAGGGGGACAGCTCGTCGCCGATGTCGTGGACCAGGGCGGCGACCACCATCTCGTCATCGGCCCCTTCCCGCAGGGCGCGGGTGGCGGTCTGCAGCACATGGCCCAGCCGCGACAGGGGATAGCCCTCCAGTGAATGATCGAGACGCTGCAGGGTCTCGAGGATCCGGTCCGGCAGGCCCACGGCGAAGTCCCGCTCCGACTGGTCGAGGAGCTCGTAGTCCTCCCGGGTGCCGTCCTTCATCTGACGGAAGCTGACGATCTTTCCTGCAGTCTGGCCCATGGGGTCGTGCTCCTTTCGGCGGCGGCTCAGGCGACAGTGTCGCGGCGCAGCACCCGGTAGAGGCTGCGGGGGCCGTCGATGTCGATGTAGCAGCCCTGCAGGTGCCGCAGCCCCTCCGAGGGGTCGAAGCTGGTGCGACCGTGCAGCAGGCGGACATTGTCGAACATGACCAGGTCCCCGTCCTCCAGCAGGAAGCGGATCTCGAAGGCCGGGTCGCGGAGCATGTGGTCGAACACCTTGCGGGCCCGGTAGTAGGCATCCAGACGGTCCGGTGCCATCAGGGGCACATAGTCCAGCCGCGGGCTCATGTGGATGCCGCGGATGGCCCCGGTGACGTCCAGCTCGATGGGCGGGGCGCTGGCCACCAGCTCCGTCACCGGGTCCTGGAAGCGGAAGCGGACCGGGGTTTCGGTGAGGGCGGCAAAGGCCTCCGGGTCCCGCTCGCGGAGCGCCGTGGCCACGGCCAGCCCGTCCACCAGGGTCGACAGGCCGCCCGTGGTCTCGTTGATCAGGCAGTGCAGCAGCTGCACCCCCGGCACCGGGGTGCGGTAGGGATTGTCCGTGTGCGCGCCGAGTTCGATGGCCGTATAGGCCAGGTCGTTGGCGTTGGGCACAGAGCGGACATCGAACAGGTCGCCGAAATTGGTGTGGCGCACATGGCCGAAGGTCTCCCCCACCCGGATCACCGACCGGTCGGTGGTGGGCACGCCGCTGAAGATGACGAAGCCGTATTCCAGGAAGGCCTCGACCCAGGTCCGGCGGGTGGCCGCATCGGCCGCCGCGTCCCAGGCGAACCGCGGCAGGTCGGTCAGGTCCCCGGTCCACAGGCGCACCGGCGGCAGGTCGTGGTCCCCGGCCGGCAGGGCGATCTCCCGCGCCAGCCGGGCCGCGTCATAGACCGCGGCGTGGTGATCGGAGAAGCGCACCTCGAACCGGTCGGCACCCAGATCGAGGATGTCGGTGATGGACAGGTCCAGGGGCAGGTCCGAAGGGTCGTGCAGCCGCTGGCCGGTGGTGCGGTCCATGGCCTCCGGTGCCTCGCTGCGCTCCCGCAGCCAGATGGGGTGGATCGGCACGGCCGCCCCGTCCGGCATCCTTGCCACCAGTTCGGTGTCGCTGACCCGCATCAGGCGGGGGGGCTCGCGGGTGGCATTGTCGGTCATGGTCGTCTCCACCGGCCGGGGCCGGACGTTCAGGGCTGGCCGCTGTTCACCACCAGCCGCAGGGGCTGGTCGGGCAGAGGCCGGGGGGCAGCGAACCGGGCGATCATCCAGCTGCGGAAGAGCGCGATGACCGGGTCGGCCAGGTCCTCGGCATGGAACTTCAGGTAATAGCCGAAGCCGTCCTCGAACACCTCCGGGAACGGGGCGACCAGGTCGCCGCGGGCGATCTCGTCGGCGAACATGTCCACGTCGGCCAGGGCCACCCCGCCGCCGGCCATGGCGTACTGCACCGCGGAGATGGCGGTGTCGAAGGCGAGCCCCCGGCCAGTGTCGGCGACGATCCCCCGCTGCCGGGCATAGGTGGCCCACAGAAGCCCCCGGGGCTCGGCATCGAGCTTGACGTGCAGCAGTTCGTTGTCCGCGAGGAAGGCCGGCAGGGACTTGCCCTCGTTCTGGCTCCACAGGCTTCGGGAGCAGACCGGCGTCACCCGCACCATCCACAGGAGGTCCGTCACACGGTCGTCGGAATTCGGACGGTCATAGACCACCGCCACATCCACGTCCTGGGCGGGAAGACCGGTCACGTGGGAGGAGGACACGTCCAGCAGGATGTCCGGAAACTCCCGCCGGAAATCCCGCAGGATCGGCAGGGCCATCTGCTGCAGCAGGGAGGGCGGCATGTGCACCCGCAGGGTCCGCGCGCCCTTGCCCCCGGCGCGGATGGTGTTCAGGGACTGCTCCAGCCGGTCGAAGGCCTTGTGCACCACCGGCAGCAGGGCCGCGCCGGATTCCGTCAGCACCAACCCCGTGGGCCGCCGTTCCAGCAGCTGGCAGCCCAGCAGTTCCTCCAGGCTGATCACGTGACGGCTCAGCGCGCTCTGCGACACGTGCAGGGCCTGGGCACCGGCGGTGAAGCTGAGGTGCTGGCCCACCGCCTCGAAGGCCCGAAGGGCGTTCAGGGGCAGCCAGCGCCGGTTGATACTCATCAATGCAATCCGGAAATGAACGGGGTCACGGGTGAAACTGCGCCGTTCACGCGGCTTAGGCAATCGACCATTCCGCCTTTGCCCGCCGCGAAAAAGCGGATGGCCCCATGAGGAAAAAAGATTGCCGCCGCAGGGAGGCATCATGGCATGTATCCCATGATCGCCGAGGAGCCGAGATGTTCGACAAAGACAAGATGCGTCGCCTTTTCGAAGACCGCACCCCCGGCTACAGCCTGCCCCAGGCCCTCTACAATGATGCGGAGGTGTTTGCCTTCGACCTCGAGGCGATCTGGCGCCGGTCCTGGCTGCTGGCGGCGACGGAGGCGGACCTGCCCCGGCCCGGCAGCTATCTGTCGACCAATGTGGCCGCGACGCCGGTGATCATCCTGCGGGACCGGGAGGGCGTGGTCCGCGCCTTCCACAACAGCTGCCGCCACCGGGGCGCGCAGATCTGCGCCGAGGGCAAGGGCAAGTCCAATCGGCTGGTCTGCCCCTATCACAAGTGGACCTATGAACTGAGCGGCGAACTGGTCAGCGCCACCCGCATGGACGAGGGCTTCGACACCGCGGACTTCCCCCTCGCCCCGATCCGCTGCGAGGTGCTGGAGGGGGTGATCTATCTGGCCCTGTCCGACGATGTGGAGGACTTCACCCCCTTCCGCGAGGCCTTCGGCCCCCTGCTGGCACCGCACAACCTCGGCAAGGCGAAGCTGGCCTATGAGGCTACCATCACCGAGAAGGGCAACTGGAAGCTCGTCATGGAAAACGCGCGGGAGTGCTATCACTGCGCCACCGGCCATCCGGAACTGTCCCGCAGCTTTCCCGTGGATACCCGGGGCTATTTCGACTACCGCGACGACCCCCGCGAGACCGAGTTCATGGCGCGCATGGAAAAGCTCGGCCTGCCCACCGGGCCGGTGGACGGGGACTGGTGGCAGGCGCGGCGCTTCCCGCTGAACGAGGGCTTCGTGTCCATGTCCATGGACGGCCAGCCGTCGGTGAAGAAGGCCATGACGGCGTCCGGCTCGTTCGATATCGGCTCGCTGCGCTGGGCGCTGGAGCCCAACACCTTCTGCCACGCCGTGGGCGACTACACGGTCCTGTTCCTGTGCGAGCCCGTGGGTCCGCAGGAGACCAGCGTCACGGTGAAGTGGCTGGTCCATGCCGACGCGGTGGAAGGGGTGGACTACGATCCCAAGGCGCTCAGCTATCTGTGGGACACCACCAACCTGCAGGACCGGGACCTGGTGGAGCTGAACCAGCGGGGCGTGAACGCCGTCGGCTACAGGCCCGGCCCCTATTCGTCGGAGGCGGAGGTGCTGGTCCTGCGCTTCATCGACTGGTACTGCGCCAAGGCCGTGGACTTCCTGGGCGGCGGGCGCAAGGCCAAGGCCAAGCTCAAGGCGGTGGCCCAATGACCGGTGAACGGCGGGAGGGGCTCAACCTCGATACCCTGACCATCAGCGTCGGCTATGATCCGGCCACCGCCTCGGGCGCGGCCAAGCCGCCGCTCTACCTCACCTCGACCTTCGTCTATCCCAGCGCCCAGTTCGCCAAGGACACCCACGCCAACTTCTTCGAAGGCGTCCCCATGCCCGGCGGCGAGACACCGGGCCTGATCTATTCGCGGCTCAGCCACCCCAATCTCGACATGGTGGAAAAGCGTCTGGCGGCCCTGGATCACGGGGAGGTCAGTGCGGTCTTCTCCTCCGGCATGGCGGCCATGACCACGGTGCTGATGGCCAATCTGCGCCCCGGGGACACGGTGATCTACGGCCGCCCCCTGTACGGCGGGGTGGACTGGTTCCTGAACAGCCATTTCAGCCAGTTCGGCATCCAGCCCTTCGGCTATACGGACGGGGCGGACGAGGACCACATGCGCGCCGTGGCGAACGAGGCCATGGCCGCGGGGTCGCTGGGCGTCATCCATGTGGAGACCCCCGCCAATCCCACCGCCGTGATCTCCGACATCGCGCTCGCCGTGCGCATCGCCGATCATGCGGAGAAGACCCAGGGCCGACGCCCGCTGGTGGTGGTGGACAACACCTTCCTCGGCCCGTTCCTGCAGTCCCCGCTGCTGCAGGGCGCGGACCTGTGCATGACGGCGCTGACCAAGTACTGCGGCGGCCATTCGGACCTGCTGGCGGGGGGCGTGTCCGGCCGGGCGGAGCTGATCGCCCCGCTGAAGACGCTGCGCACCATGCTGGGCAACCATTCCGACCCGCACACCTGCTGGCTGCTGCTGCGCTCCTTCGAGACCCTGGCGCTGCGGACGGAGCGGCACTGCGCCAATGCCGCAAGGCTGGCGGACTGGCTGAAGGCGCACCCCAAGATCGCCAGCGTCACCTATTTCGGCTTCCTGCCCGAAGGCTCGAAGGCGCGGGAGGTCTATGACCGCCAGTGCCGGGGGGCGGGTGCGACCTTCTCCTTCCGCGTGAAGGGCGGCGAGGCGGAGGTGTTCCGCTTCCTCGATAAGCTGCAGCTCCTGAAGCTGGCCGTGAGCCTCGGGGGCGCGGAGACCCTGATCTGCCACCCGGCCTCCACCACCCACTACCAGATCGACCGGGCCCGGCGGGAGGCTGTCGGCATCGACGACGCCACGCTCCGCCTGTCCGTGGGCCTGGAACATCCCGACGACCTGATCGCCGATCTGGCGCAAGCTCTGGAGGCCATCTGATGAGCGCCGACGGCCATCTTCCCAACGACCGGTTTTCCCAGGTCGGGCGTCACCCGGCGCCGCAGAAGCGCTACGACCTCGTCGTCGTCGGCGCGGGCGAGGCGGGGGTGAAGGCCGCCACGGAGGCCGCGGCCGCGGGCCGCTCCGTGCTGCTGGTGGACGAGCATCCCCTGGACCCCGGCCTGATCGGGCTCGACGTCCCCTATCTGTTCGGCGGCAGGGCCACGGCGGCGGTGCAGACCCCGTCCCGCCTGATGGAGCATGTGTTCGCCGCCCGTCCCGCCTTGGAAGCCGCCGTCGAGGCGGGGGTGGAGCTGGAGCTGGGCGTGTCCTGCTGGGGCCTCTATGTGAACGGCCCGAACCTGCAGACCCTGGCCTCTCCGGTGATCGGTCTCGCCGACCTCGACCGGGCCTGGATGGTCGGTTTCGACGCGGCGGTGATCGCCACCGGAGCCCGGGACCTGGTGCTGGGTTTCCCCGGCTGGGACCAGCCCGGCGTGGTCGGGGCCCGGGGCTTTGCCGCCCTGACGGACCTCTATGACGCCTTTGCCGGTCGCCGGGTGGTGATCCTGGGGACCGGAGAGCTGGCCCTGGCCACGGCGGAGACGGCCCGCGCCCGGGGGATCGAGGTGGTCGCCCTGGTGGAGGCCCTGGCCACCGCCCAGGGCGATCCGGCCCGGCTGGCGGCGCTGGGCGCGCCGGTGCTGCTGCAGACCGTGCCGGTGAAGGCCACGGGCGGCATCGACGGGGTGGAGCAGCTCACCCTTCGCAGCCTGGCCGACGGGTCGGAACAGACGCTCGCCTGCGACACGGTGGTGATGGCGCTGGGCCTCGTGCCGCAGATCGAACTGCTGGACGCGGCCGGGGCGAAGATCGTGCGTCAGGCGGACCGGGGCGGCTTCGTGCCCCAGGTGGCGGCGGACGGCCAGACCAGCCTGACCGGGGTGAAGGCCCTGGGCGAGGTGACCGGCGTCGATGGTGCCGACACCGCCTACGGACTCGCCTGGATGCAGGCGTTGATGGCCGCCACCCCCGGCGACACGATGATCTGCCAGTGCGAGGACGTGACCCGGGCAGACCTGCTGGACCTGCGCCCGCCCCGCTATCTGGGGGAGCCCTCGACGCAGATGCGCCGCCAGAGCCTCGCCCGCCTCGCCGAGGATGGTCCGGTGAACCAGGACCAGATCAAGCGCCTGACCCGGGCCTGCATGGGGCCCTGCCAGGCCCGCCGCTGCCGGGAGCAGACGGCCATGGCCATGGCCATCGGCACGGATACGGCCCTCGGTGCCATTCCCCTCGCCGGCTATCGCGCCCCGGTGCGTCCCCTGCCCCTGAAGGTGATCGGCGAGACCGCGGAGTCCCCCGACCTGACCAACAACTGGGACGTCTGGTTCGGCATTCCCGACCAGTGGATTCCCTATGCCGCCATCGGGACGGACGAAGAGCCCGATCACTGGGCCTACATCGCCGCCAACAAGTATCTGTGAGAGACGCATGACGGGATCGGAAACACCCCGCGGGGCCAGCGTCGTCGTCATCGGCGGCGGCGTCACCGGCCTCTCCGCCGCCTGGTGGCTGGCCCGGGAAGGCGTCGACGTGCTGGTGCTGGACAAGGGCATTGTCGGCTGGGAGGCGTCGGGCCGCAACGGCGGCGGCTGCTCCCACTATCAGAGCCCGCTGTTCGCGGAGGAACAGCGCCTGTGGCCGATGATGGACGAGCTGCTCGGCTATCCGACGGAACACCAGAGCCACAAGATCATCTTCGGCATCAACCAGAAGCAGGTGGACTACTACAAGTACATCGCCGCCACGATCCGCGGCCATGGGCACCGGGTGGATGACCTGACCGGGGACGACATCCGCCGTCTGGTACCCCTGGCCGGGCCCAATGCCCTGGGGGGTCTCTATGCCCATACCGGCGGCCAGGCCAATCCCCAGCGCACGGTGCAGGCCTATGCCTGGGCCCTGCAGGACCACGGGGGGCGCATCCTTCAGCACACCCCGGTGATCGGCTTCGAGCGGATCGGCGGGGCGGTGACCGGCGTGGTCACGACCCGCGGCGTCATCGGCTGCGACCACGTGCTGGTGGCGGCGGGACCGCAGGGAGGTCAGCTGATGTCCCTGCTGGACGTGGACATGCCCATGGCACCTGCCCGGGCCGAGATGGTGGTGACGGAGCCCTGCGAGATCATGCCCCTGCGCGCCGTGGACGGGAACGGCCTCTATGGCCGCCAGACCGCCCGGGGCAACCTGGCCTATGGGGGCGGGCCGCACGAATGGATCGACGAGGTCGAGCCCGATGGCCCGAAGGCCCGGCCGACCACGCCCCTGGTGCGCAACCTGGCCGCCCGGGTGGCGGGCCTGTTCCCCAAGGCCGCGCACCTGCGGGTGATCCGCAGCTGGGCCGGCGTGATCGAGACCACGCCGGACGGCCGCCCGATCCTCGACCGGCTGAAGGACCCGGGCAATGTGACCGTGGCCACCATGAGCGGGGTGGGCTTCGGCCTCAGCCCGGCCAGCGGCCACGCCCTGCGGGACCTGATCATCGACGGCACCTGCAGCTTTGCCGACATCTCCAAGCTGGGCCTCGACCGCTTCGCCGGTCTGGAACCCGACTGGCGGCAGCGGAAGGGCTGGTTCACCGAGGCGTCGAAAGAATTCAACGATCACGCCGCACTGGCCGGTTGAGGCCGCCGCCGCGGCGCCTTAACCATTCCGACTGAACACGACCCAGAGTCCAGAATTCCCGGGAGAGAGACCGATGAAGACCACCGCCGCCGTCGCCTTCGAGGCGGGCAAGCCCCTCGTGCTGGAAACCCTGGACCTGGACGGCCCCAAGGCCGGCGAGGTGATGGTGGAGATCAAGGCCACGGGCGTGTGCCACACCGACGCCTTCACCCTGTCCGGCGGCGACCCGGAAGGCCTGTTCCCCGCCGTTCTGGGGCATGAGGGCGCGGGCGTGGTGGTCGAGGTCGGCCCCGGCGTCACCAGCGTGGCCGTGGGCGATCACGTGATTCCGCTCTACACGCCGGAATGCCGCAACTGCAAGTTCTGCCTGTCCGGCCGCACCAACCTGTGCGTGGCCATCCGCGCCACCCAGGGCAAGGGCGTGATGCCGGACGGGACCTCGCGCTTCTCCTACAAGGGCAAGCCGGTGTTCCACTACATGGGCTGCTCCACCTTCTCCAACTACACCGTGCTGCCGGAGATCGCGGTGGCCAAGGTGCGCAAGGACGCCCCCTTCGAGAAGATCTGCTACATCGGCTGCGGCGTCACCACCGGGGTCGGCGCGGTGATCAACACCGCCAAGGTCCGGCCGGGCTCCACCGTGGCCGTGTTCGGCCTGGGAGGCATCGGCCTGAACGTGGTGCAGGGCGCGCGCATGGTCGGTGCCGACATGATCATCGGCGTCGACCTGAACCCCGACCGGGAGGCCCTGGGCCGCCAGTTCGGCATGACCCACTTCATCAACCCCAAGGACACGCCGGACGTGGTGGGGGCCATCCAGGCCCTGACCGAATGGGGCGTGGACTACAGCTTCGAGTGCATCGGCAACGTCAACGTGATGCGCCAGGCCCTGGAATGCTGCCACCGCGGCTGGGGCGAGAGCGTGATCATCGGCGTCGCCGGCGCGGGGCAGGAGATCGCCACCCGTCCGTTCCAGCTGGTCACCGGCCGGGTCTGGAAGGGCTCGGCCTTCGGCGGGGCCAAGGGCCGCACGGACGTGCCGAAGATCGTCGACTGGTACATGGACGGCAAGATCAACATCGACGACCTGGTCACCCACATCCTGCCCATCGCCGACATCAACAAGGCCTTCGACCTGATGCATCACGGCGAGAGCATCCGCACCGTGGTCACCTTCTGATGACCTCTCCCCTCAGCCTGGAAAAGGTGTCGGAGCATCGCTGCTTCGGCGGGACCGTGGCCTACTGGCGTCATGCCTCGGCGGCCACGGCCTGTTCCATGACCTTTGCGAGCTTCGTCCCCGAGGCCGCGGCCGGGGGGGCGAAGCGCCCGGTGCTGACCTATCTGGCGGGCCTGACCTGCACGCCGGAGACCTTCATGACCAAGGCCGGGGCCTTCCGCCACGCGGCGGAGGCGGGCCTGGTGCTGATCGCCCCGGACACCAGCCCCCGCGGCGTGGACGTGCCCGATGCGTCGGACGAGTACGACTTCGGCCAGGGGGCGGGCTTCTACCTCAACGCCACCGAGGCCCCCTATGCCCGCAACTACCAGATGGAGCGCTATGTCACGGAGGAGCTGCCGGCGGTGCTGGAAGCGAACTTCCCCGTGGACCTCGCCCGCCACGGCCTGTTCGGCCATTCCATGGGCGGGCACGGGGCGCTCACCCTGGGGCTGAAGCGGCCGGACCTCTATCATAGCCTGTCCGCCTTCGCCCCCATCGCCCATCCGGTGGACGTGCCCTGGGGCAAGAAGGCCTTCAGCCGCTATCTGGGCGGGACCGAAGCCGACTGGCGCGCCCATGACGCGTCGGAGCTGCTGGCGAAGGCGCCCGCGGACGGCCCGGCCATCCTGGTGGACCAGGGGCTGGCGGACAACTTCCTCGCCGAGCAACTGCGGCCGGAAGCGCTGGAGCGAGCGGCGGCGAAGTCGGGCCGGTCCCTGACCCTTCGGCGGCACGAGGGCTATGACCACGGCTACTACTTCATCCAGACCTTCATGGCCGACCACATCGCCCACCACGCCCGCACCCTGGGCGCCTGACCGCCTGAGCCCTCCCTGAGGACGGACCCGCCGATGACGCAGATCCTCGAACCGGCCCGGGCCATCGACGTGATCGTGGAGACCGACGTGCTGGTGGTGGGCGCCGGTCCCGGCGGGCTGGCGGCCGCCCTCGCCTGCGCCCGGGCGGGGGTGCGGACCGTGCTGCTGGAGCGCTATGGCTGCCTGGGCGGCAACATCACCCAGGTGGGGGTCGAGGGCTTCGCCTGGTATCGGCACGAACAGACCGTGGACTCCGAAGGAATCGGGCCGGAGTTCGAGGCCCGCGCCCGGGCCATGGGCGCGGCCATGCCCGAACCCCAGTCCCTCAGCCACGCCCTGGACGCGGAGATGTTCAAGCACGTGGGCGACGTGATGGCGCAGGAGGCGGGGGTGCAGGTGATGCTGCACCGGCTCTGCGTCGCGCCGATCATGGACGGGCCGGTGATCCGCGGCGTGATCGTGGAGAGCAAGGCCGGCCGCGAGGCGATCCTGGCCAAGCGGGTCATCGACGGCACCGGCGATGCCGACATCGCCCACCGGGCCGGTGCGCCGACGCACAAGACCCCGAAGGAGGCGATGATGGCCGCCTCCGTCATGTTCTCCATGAGCGGGGTGAACCCCCAGCGCTTCATGGAGGCCGTCCGCGCCGATCCGCAGACCTATGCCGACTGGCGCGGCAACGGCGAGTGGAGCATCGAGACCACGGGGAAGGAGGACGACATGTTCTCCCCCTTCCTGCGCAAGCCCTTCCGCAAGGCGGCGGAGGCGGGGCTGCTGCCGGGCGCGCTCAGCACCATTGCCGGGACCTGGGGGGCGGTGTCCGACCAGGGGGACCTGACCTATCTGAACCTGATCAGCCTGCCCGCCTGCGACGGCACCGACCCGGACGACCTGACCGCGGGGGAGATCGAGGGACGCCGCCAGGCGGTCCACGCCATCGCCGCCCTGAAGGCCTTCATGCCCGGCTGTGAGGACGCCAAGCTGCGCAATTTCGGCATGACGCTGGGGGTGCGGGACACCCGCAAGATCGACGCCGCCTACAACCTCACCGCCGAGGATGTGCGCGGCCAGGGACGGTTCGAGGACTCCATCGGCATCTTTCCGGAGTTCATCGACGGCTACGGCCTGCTGATCCTGCCCACCACCGGGCGCTATTTCCAGGTCCCCTACCGGTCGATGTTGCCCAAGGGGGTGGAGAACCTGCTGGTGGCCGGGCGCAGCATCGGCGGCGACCGCACCAGCCACGCCGCCGTGCGCAACATGATGTGCTGCGCCGTCAGCGGCCAGGGCGCCGGAGTCGCCGCCGCCCTGTCGGTGAAGACCGGCCGGGGGTTCAGCGAGCTCGACCTCGCCGCGGTCCAGGCCGAGCTGGTGCGGCAGGGGGCGCGGGTGTGGTGAGCTGCGTCCTTCGAGACGGGCTTCGCCCTCCTCAGGATGACGAAGGTCATAGAAGTCTCGTCATGGTGAGGAGCGCGGAACGCGCGTCTCGAACCACGCACAACCCACAACCGGGGGCACCGAAGCCAACATGAAATGGGCCGTCCTCGCACTGCTGGCCGTGGTCATTGCCGGCAACTACTACGCCTATGACGCCATTGCGCCGGTGGCGGACCTGCTGCGGACCCAGCGGGGCTTCAGCCAGTCGCAGATCGGACTGCTGAACGCGGTGTTCAGCCTGCCCAACATCCCCCTCGCCCTGGTCGGCGGCGTGCTGATCGACCGGTTCGGCGCGGCGCGGGCGGGATTTGCCTGCGCGGCCCTGTGCTGTCTGGGCGCAGCGCTCACCGCCGTCGGAGCGCCCTTCGCCCTGATGGTCACCGGGCGGCTGCTGTTCGGCGTCGGGGAGGAGACCCTGCTGATCGCCCTGCTGGCCGGCCTGTCCCAGTGGTTCGCAGGCGGCGGCATGGCGCTGGCCATGTCCCTGTTCTTCAGCCTGGCCCGGGTGGGGTCCTATGCCGCCGACATCTCCCCCACCTGGGCGCCCGGGGCCTATGCCGCCGGATGGCAGGCACCCCTGTGGCTGGCGGCGGGGCTGACGGGGGCGAGCCTGGTTGCCGCCACCGTCTATCTGGTGCTGGACGCCCGGCGCGATCCCGCCACCGGTCCCTCCGCGGTGCGCAACACCGAGCGGTTCCGCCTGGCCGATCTTGCCGCCTTCGACCGGTCCTTCTGGTACATCCTGACCCTGAACGTGCTGTTCGCCTCGGTGTTCTTCCCGTTCCGCTCCACCTTCGCCATCGCCTTCTTCCAGGACGCCAAGGGGCTGAGCCTGGCCCAGGCCGGACAGGTGAACAGCTGGGTGTTCTTCGCCGCCATCTTCGCCACGCCGGTGTTCGGGGCGCTGGCCGACCGGTTCGGCCGCCGCTCCGCCCTGCTGGTGCTGGGGGCCGCGCTGATGCCGGTGACCTTCGCCCTTCTGGGGGCCACGCCGGTCAGCCTTTGGGTGTCCACGGCCCTGATGGGGGTGAGCTTCTCGGTCATCCCGGCAGTGATCTGGCCCGCCACCTCGATGCTGGTGGCGCCGAAGCGGCTGGGCACGGCGTTCGGCCTGATCAACGTGCTGCAGAACCTGGGCCTGGCCGCCTGCAACCTGGCGGCGGGAGGGCTGAACGACGCCTTCCATGCGGGGGCGGCGCACCCGCAGGGCTATCAGCCTATGATGCTGATGTTCGGCCTGATCAGCCTGGTGGCCCTGGCGGCCACGGTGACGCTGTGGCGGCGGGAACAGGGGCCGCAGGGGCACGGTCTGGATCGGGCGGGTTGAACGAGGTTCCCGGCTCAAGGCCGGGAATGACGGATTTCATAGATATATTTTAGTCGTCATTCCCGGCCTTGAGCCGGGAACCCCCGTCCGACCTACCGCGCCAGGGCCGCGCGCAGGTCTTCGGCAAAGCTGGGGGCCACATAGACGGACACGGCCTCGTCCCCCGTGGGGCACAGCATCACCGGCGCATGGTGCAGCATCGTCGCCGCCACGCAGCCCGTTGCGAAGGCCGGGTTCTCCGCGTCGAACAGGCCGTCGATCATCAGTCGCCCGCGCCAGCCCGCCCCCGTCACCTCGATCCGCCGCCAGGCACCGGACACATCCGACACGGCGGCGACATCGGACAGGGCCGCCGCCAGGGCCGCGGCATCGCCGGAGGCCAGGACCACCTTCGGCTCGGCCCAGATCACTGGACCGGCGGGGGCGTCCGTCACCTTGCCCACGGCAGGGACCGCTGCGCCGACGGCCGCCTTGAAGGCCTTGGCAAAGGCGCGGTCGGCGGAAAAGGCCTCGACCCGCACCAAGCGCGTGGGCTGGGGTTGGGACACGGTCACCGGATCAGTCACGATAGCGCTCTCCCGCCGGGTCATGGAAATGCGGCTCGCAGACCCGCACCCGGGCGCTGGCCGTGCGGGTGGGCGACCAGGCCAGCAGCTCGTCCCCCAGCCGGGCGCGGCCACCCTTCAGCAGGGCCAGGCCGATGAAGCCCTCCTCCAGGACCCGCAGGCCCGCCGCGGTGACGTGGCCCTGCACGGCAAAGCCCGGCCGCTCCACCAGCATGCTGCCCTCCGGGATCGGACCGCCGAGGCTCTCGAGCCCCACGAACTGCAGCCGGTCCGGATCGGCAAAGGCCCGGCGCTGCTGGGCCAGCTGACCCATGTAGCCGCCCCGGGGGTTCAGCATCTTCTCCAGCCGCAGGTCGTGGGCGGAGGTGCGGCCGTCGATCTCGCCGCCGGTCTCCACATGGCCCTTCTCGACCCGCAGGATCTCCAGCGCCTCAAGGCCGTAGAGGCCGCCGTCCTGCGCCTGCGCCGCGTCGGAGAGCGCGGTCCAGACCGCCGCCGCCTGATGACTGGGGGCATAGACCTCGAAGGCCCGCTCGCCGGAATAGCTGGCGGCGATGACCAGGACCGGCACGCCTGCCACCACGCCCCGGTCGAGGGACATGTGCCGCGGCGGCACCATCCCCTCCACCACGGCGGCGATCACCGCCCGGGCCCGGGGACCGGCCACGGCGATGGCGGCATAGTGCTCCTGCACATTGGCCGCGCCGACCCGCAGGTCGGGATAGAGCACGTTGCGCACATAGCTGATCAGGCCCGCCATGCGGTCGGCCCCGCCGGTGGAGCTGGTGAGCAGGAACCGGTCCTCCCCCAGCCGCCAGACGGTGCCGTCGTCGTTCACCAGGCCGTCCTCGCGGAGCATGAAGGTATAGCGGCCGCGACCGACGGCCAGCTTGCTCACGCTGGTGGCGCAGACCCGCTCCAGCAGGGCCGCCGCATCGGGGCCGGACACCTCGAACTTGCCCAGGGTGGAGACATCGGTGATCCCCACCGTGGTGCGCACCATACGCGCTTCCCGCAGGGCGGCGGTGGCCAGGGTCTCCCCGCTGCGCAGATAGGCCCGGGGCCGACGCCAGTAGCCCACCGCCTGCCAGGGCGGGTCGAGGGCGGCGTGGAGGTCATACAGCGGCGTGCGGCGGAGCGGCGTCACGTGGAAGCCCGCATCCTCCCCCGCCCAGAGGCCCAGCGTGGTGGGCGTGAAGGGCGGGCGGAAGGTGGTCAGTCCCACCTGCGGGGCGGGCCGGCCCTCGTTCTGTGCCAGCCGGGCGAGGCCCATCAGGTTGGAGGTCTTGCCCTGGTCGGTGGCCATGCCGAGCGTGGTGTAGCGCTTCATGTGCTCGACGGAGCGGTAGCCCTCCCGCCAGGCCAGGTCGAGGTCACCCAGGGTCACGTCGTTCTGCGGATCGACGAACACCTTCTTCGGATTGACCCCAGGCGCCGGGACAAAGGCGCTGGCCTGGTCGGCGAAGGGCCAGATCTCCGACCGGGGGGGTGCATCGGCCACGGGACGGTGGCCCGTGGCTTCGGCGGCCACCAGCCCCGCCCGCCAGGCGTCCGCCAGGGCTTCCGCCAGACGGAAGCGGCCGGCGCAGGCCCCCACGCTGACCTGTCCCTGCCGCGGGTCCTTCGGCGTGAAGATGCCCTGCCCCTCGTCCCAGTCGAGGCTGCCGCCCGCCTGCATGTGCAGGTGGACGCTGGGGGTCAGGCCGCCGGACACGGCGACGACGTCGGCCATGTAGGTCACGTTCCCCCCGGCGGCGCGGGTCTCGAGCCCGGTCACGCCCCGAGCAGGCCCCACGGCCCGAACGGGGGCGACCCCCGTCTCCACCGGACAGCGGTCGCGGGCGCGGCGCAGCAGGGCCGGGTCGATGCCGTCGGCGGGACGGCCGTCCAGCAGGGCCTCCACCCGCACGCCGGCGTCGCAAAGGCGGATGGCGGTGCGGTAGGCGTCGTCGCTGCTGGTGGCGAGCACAATCCGCTGCCCCGCCGCCACGCCGAACCGCTCCAGATAGGTCCGCACCGCGCCGGACAGCATGACGCCCGGCCGGTCATTGTCCTCGAAGGGCAAGGGCCGCTCGATGGCGCCCTGGGCCAGGATCACCCGGCCTGCCCGCATCCGCCACATGCGCTGGGCGATGCCGTCCGGGCCCGGCAGGGCACCCGGCTCGGTCACCCGCTCCGCCAGGTGGACCATGTCATGGTCGTAATAGCCGATGGCCGTGGTGCGGGTCAGGATGCGCACGGCCAGGCCGCGCAGCTCCGCCTCCACCCCGGCGATCCAGTCCTTCGAAGGCTGGCCGTCGATCTGCGCCGGGTCGCCCAGCAGGGACCCGCCGAGCTGGCTGTCCAGATCCACCAGGGCCACCCGGGCCCCCGACCGGGCGGCGGCGAGGGCGGCGGACAGCCCCGCCGGTCCCGCCCCCACCACCAGCACGTCGCAGAAGGCGGCGCGGCGCTCATAGCGGTCCGGATCGGGCAGATGCGGCGGACGGCCAAGTCCGGCGGCGGCACGGATCACATGCTCGTACAGCTTCCACAGGGACGGCGGCCCCAGGAAGGTCTTGTAGTAGAAGCCCGCCGGAATGAACGGCGCGATCAGCTGGTTCACCGCCCCCAGGTCTAGGGCCAGGGAGGGCCAGCGGTTCTGGCTCTCCGCCACCAGGCCGTCATAGAGGAACAGGTCCGTGGCGCGGGTGTTGGGCTCGAACCGCCCGCCCTCGCCGGCACCCACCAGGGCGCTGGGCTCCTCCACCCCGGCGGCCAGCAGGCCCCGGGTACGGTGGTACTTGAAGCTGCGGCCGAACACGCGGACGCCGCCGGCCAGCAGGGCGGAGGCCAGGGTGTCGCCGGGATGGCCGGTGTAGTCGCGGCCGTCGAAGCGGAAGCGCAGGGTCTGGCTGCGGTCGATCAGCCCGCCGGTGGAAAGCCTTTGCCCGCCGCTCATGCGCCCACCCCCACCGGCCGGACATCAGTGATGGCGTGGGTGGCGGTGTCACGGGTCAGGGTGATCCAGGACCGGCAGCCATAGGTGTGGCGCCACAGCTCCCGCGAGGGGCCCCGGGGGTTCTCGCGGCTGAACAGGTTGCGCACCAGGGCGTCCGGCGTCTCGTCGGGGCGGGTGATCGCCTCCACCGGCCGGTCGAAGGTGAACTCCGCATGGGCCCGCGGGCCGCAGTGGGGACAGGGAATGAGCATCATGGTCCGGCCCGCCTATCGGTACACTATCGGTTCTGCGGCATCGGGCCGACGCCGGGTTCGTCCATCGTCCGGCCCGTCTCGAACCGGTCCAGGCGGAAGGGCGCCGCCACGGGATGGTTCTCGCCGCGCGCCAGCAGGTGGGAGAACAGCCAGCCGGAGCCGGGGGTGGCCTTGAACCCGCCATAGCACCAGCCGCCGTTGAAATAGAGCCCCTCCACCGGGGTCGCGTCGATGAAGGGAGAGCCGTCGAAGCTCATGTCCGTGGTCCCCGCCCAGGACCGCAGCATCCGCAGGCGGGACAGGGCCGGCACCAGGGCCAGGGCCTCCGCCGCGGCCTTCTCGATGATGTGCGGCGCGCCCCGCTGGCTGTAGGTGGGATAGGCATCCGGGTCACCGCCCAGCACGATCTCGCCCTTGTCCGACTGGCTGATGTAGCAGTGCAGGGACTGGGTCATGATGACCGTGTCGATCATCGGCTTCACCGGCTCGGACACGAAGGCCTGCAGGAGGTGGGACTCGATGGGCAGGCGCAGTCCCGCCATGGCCGCCACCCGGCCGGAATTCCCCGCCACCGCGATCCCCACCCGGTCCGCGCCGATGGGCCCGCGGGTGGTCTGGACGCCGGTGATGCGCCCGCCGGTGATGTCCATCCCCGTCACTTCGCAGTTCTGGATGATGTCGACCCCCAGCCGGTCCGCGGCCCGGGCATAGCCCCAGGCCACCGCGTCGTGCCGGGCGGTGCCGCCGCGGCGCTGGATCAGGCCGCCCTGCACCGGATAGCGGGCCGTCCGCGACACATCCAGCAGCGGGATCAGCTTCGCCACCTGGTCCCGGGTCATCAGCTCCGCGTCGATGCCGTCGGCGCGCATGGCGTCGCCCTTCTGGGCCAGCTGCAGCATGTCGCTGTCGGAGTGTCCCAGGAACAGGGCGCCGCGCTGGCTGAACATGACATTGTAGTTGATCTCGTCGCTCATCCCCTCCCAGCGCTTGAGGGACAGCTCCATCAGGGCATGCAGCTCCGGCAGGCGGTAGTTGGAGCGGACGATGGTGGTGTTGCGGCCGGTATTGCCGCCGCCGATCCAGCCGCGCTCCAGCACCGCCACCTTCTTCACCCCGTGCACGGCGGCGAGGTAGAAGGCGGTGGTCAGCCCGTGCCCGCCGCCGCCGATGATGATCACGTCATAGTGGGGCTTCGGCTCCGGGTCCCGCCAGGCGCGGGGCCAGTCCTTGTGTCCGCCAAGACCGGCGCGCAACAGGCTGAGGGCTGAGTACTTCATCCGGGCGGGCGAATCCGAGGGTCACGGGCGGCGCGAACCCCACTGGTAACCCGCGGGCTTTTGTCACGCAAAGCCGCAAATTCACATCCGGCCGTGCCGAAATGTGATCGACATCAAATTCCCACCCGATGGGGATGGGTGAAGACCTCGAACCCGTCCCGCCGGGCGACGGCCACCAGGGTGATCCCCGCCGCCTCCGCGGTCCGCACGGCCAGCGCCGTGGGGGCGGACATGGCCACCAGCAGGGGCGCGCCCAGGCTGGCCGTCTTCTGCACCATCTCCACCGACACCCGGCTGGTGAGCAGCACCGCGCCGGACAGGTCCACCTCCCCTGCGCGGGCCATGCCGCCGACCAGCTTGTCCAGGGCATTGTGCCGCCCGACATCCTCCCGCAGGGCCACCAGGCCGTCCGCCGGTCGCCAGAAGCCCGCCGCATGCACGGCCCGCGTCTGCGCCCCCAGACGCTGGGCGGCATCCAGCTCCGCCATGGCCTGCAGCAGGGCCGCGCCCTGCACCGGCGCGAGGTCGGACAGGGGGCGCGTCTGCCGCAGGCGGCCCGCCTCGGCCAGGCTTTCCACGCCGCAGAGACCGCAGCCCGTCGGCCCGGTCCTGGCCCGACGGCGGGCGGAGACCTCGCGGCCGCGGTCCGGGACCAGCCACATCCGCGCCTCGATCCCGTCGGCCACGGGCAGGATCTCGAGGCCCCGGAGGTCCGCCGGGTCGTGGATGATCCCTTCGGTCAGGCTGAAGCCGATGGCGAAGTCCTCGAGGTCGGCGGGCGTGGCCATCATCACCGCCTCGGTGGAGCCGTCATAGACCAGCGCCACGGCGGTTTCCTCGGGGATGGACCGGTCCGCCATGCGGGCGACACCCTCCCGCCAGCCCCGGGGACGGACCCGGACCGTCGTCGGCGGCAGATCGTCGCAGCCCGGGCCGTCCGTCGGCGAATTCCTCGATTCTTCAACCATTTGGGCCTTCAACCATTTGTGCAGATGCCGCAGCAAAATTCTATGACCGCTCCCCTCGACCGGCGGTGGTACGGAGATATAGTCATAGCATACCCGGACGCGGTACAGGCCCGCCGCCGGGCACACCATCGCCGACCCGCAAGAGCAAGGCCATACCTTGACCCACCCGCCCGACCGTGCGGCAGACGACGCCCTCGACACCCTCATCGCCCGGCACCAGAACCGTCCCGGCGCGCTTCTGCCGCTGCTGCACGACGTCCAGCACGCCCTGGGCTGCGTGCCCGCCGACGCCGTGCCGCGGATTGCCGCGGCCCTGAACCTGTCCCGGGCTGAGGTGCACGGGGTGGTGACTTTCTATGCCGACTTCCGCACCACGCCCCCGGCGCGCCGGGTGGTGAAGCTGTGCCTGGCGGAGGCCTGCCAGGCGCGGGGCTGCCACGCCACCGCCGCCCGGCTGAGCGCGGCCACCGGCCTGGCCGTGGGGGAGACCTCCGCCGACAACGCCCTGTCGCTGGAGCCGATCTATTGCCTGGGCCTGTGCGCCAGCGGCCCGGCGGCCCTGGTGGACGACGCCCCCGTCGCCCGGCTGGAGGGCCCGCGCCTCGACGCCCTGATCGCGGAGCTTTCGCGATGAGCCTGCGTGTCTTTGTGCCCGGAGACATGGCCGCCGTGGCCGTGGGGGCCGACCGGGTGGCGACGGCCCTCGCCACCGCCGCCCGCGCCGCGGGGATCGACCTGGAGGTCGTGCGCAACGGCTCCCGCGGCCTGTTCACGCTTGAGACCCTGGTGGAGGTGGACACGCCGCAGGGCCGCATCGGCTATGGCCCGGTGGACGCCGCCGACGTGCCGGGGCTGGTGGCGGCCGGCCTGTTCGAGGGCGGGCCGCACCCCCTGCGGCTGGGCGATGTGGCCGCCCTGCCCTTCTTCGCCCGCCAGACCCGGCTGACCTTTGCCCGGGCCGGGCTGACCGATCCCCTGAGCCTGCCCGACTATCGCACCCACGGGGGCCTGAAGGGGCTCGAAGCAGCGCTCGCCCTGACCCCGGCGGAGGTCGTGGCGCGGGTGAAGGCGTCCGGCCTGCGCGGGCGCGGCGGGGCGGGCTTCCCGACGGGCATCAAGTGGGAGACGGTGCTCGCCGCCGCCGGACCGCACAAGTACATCGTCTGCAACGCCGACGAGGGGGACTCAGGCACGTTCGCCGACCGCCTGTTGATGGAGGCCGACCCCTTCCTGCTGGTGGAGGGGATGGCCATCGCCGCCCATGCGGTCGGCGCGGACCAGGGCTATGTCTACATCCGCTCCGAATATCCCTTCGCCATTGCCCAGATGCAGGCGGCCATCGATCTCGCCCGGGCCGACGGCTGGCTGGGTCGCGGCTTCGATATGGAAGTGCGGGTGGGCGCCGGGGCCTATGTCTGCGGCGAGGAGACGGCGCTGCTGGAAAGCCTGGAGGGTCGTCGCGGCCAGGTGCGGGCCAAGCCGCCGCTTCCGGCGCACAGGGGCCTGTTCGGTCGGCCGACGGTGATCAACAACGTCCTCTCCCTCGCGGCGGTTCCCTTCATCCTGGCGGAGGGGGCGGACGCCTATCAGGATTACGGCTTCGGCCGGTCCCGCGGCACCATGCCCATCCAGCTGGCAGGCGATGTGGTGAACGGCGGAGTGTTCGAGGCCCCCTTCGGCCTGACCCTGGGGGAGCTGGTGGACGACATTGCCGGGGGCTGCGCCAGCGGTCGGCCGGTGCGGGCGGTGCAGGTGGGCGGGCCCCTGGGGGCCTATTTCCCCCGCCGCCTGTTCGACACCCCCTTCGACTACGAGGCCTTCACCGCCCGGGGCGGCCTGATCGGCCATGGCGGCGTGGTGGTGTTCAACGACACGGTGGACCTGGCGCAGCAGGCGCGCTTCGCCATGGAGTTCTGCGCGGCGGAGAGCTGCGGCAAGTGCACCCCCTGCCGCATCGGCTCGACCCGCGGGGTGGAGGTGATCGACCGCATCGTCGCAGGCGAGGCCCGGGCGGCCAACATCGCCGTGCTGGAAGACCTGTGCGACACCATGAAGCTGGGCTCGCTGTGCGCACTGGGGGGCTTCACCCCCTATCCGGTGATGAGCGCGCTGGACCATTTCCTTGAAGATTTCGGCGGCGCGGATGTCCGCCGGGCCGCGGAGTAACCGCCATGTCTTTCATCCAGGAAACCGACTACGGCACCCCCGCCGTCCTCGCCGACAAGACCGTCACCCTCACCATCGACGGGGTGCAGGTCAGTGTGCCCGAGGGCACCTCGGTGATGCGGGCGGCCAAGGAACTGGGCACCACCATCCCCAAGCTCTGCGCCACCGACAGCGTGGCCGCCTTCGGGTCCTGCCGCCTGTGCCTGGTGGAGATCGAGGGCCGGGCCGGGACCCCCGCCTCCTGCACCACCCCGGTGGCGGAGGGGATGGTCGTCGCCACCCAGACGCCGAAGCTCGCCAAGCTACGCAAGGGGGTGATGGAGCTCTACATCTCCGACCACCCGCTGGACTGCCTCACCTGCGCCGCCAATGGCGACTGCGAGCTGCAGGACATGGCCGGTGCCGTGGGCCTGCGGGAGGTGCGCTATGGCTATGAGGGCGCGAACCACCTGACGGCGGAGAAGGACGCGTCCAACCCCTATTTCACCTATGACGCCTCCAAGTGCATCGTCTGCTCCCGCTGCGTTCGCGCCTGCGAGGAGGTGCAGGGCACCTTCGCCCTGACCATCTCGGGCCGCGGCTTCGAAAGCCGGGTGTCGCCGGGGCAGTCGGAGGCCTTCATGACCTCCGAATGCGTGTCCTGCGGCGCCTGCGTCCAGGCCTGCCCGACCGCAACCCTCACCGAGACCCGGGTGATCGAGATCGGCCAGCCGGAGCATTCGGCCATCACCACCTGTGCCTACTGTGGGGTCGGCTGCACCTTCAAGGCGGAGATGCGCGGCGAGGAGCTGGTGCGCATGGTCCCCTGGAAGGACGGCAAGGCCAATCGCGGCCACAGCTGCGTCAAGGGTCGCTTCGCCTGGGGCTATGCCACGCACCGGGAGCGGGTGACGGAGCCGATGATCCGGTCGTCGATCGACGAGCCGTGGAAGGTGGTCAGCTGGGACGAGGCCATCGCCCATACGGCGTCGGAGTTCCGCCGCATCCAGGCCAGGTACGGCCGCGACAGCATCGGCGGCATCACCTCGTCCCGCTGCACCAATGAAGAGACCTATCTGGTGCAGAAGCTGGTCCGCGCGGCCTTCGGCAACCACAATGTCGACACCTGCGCGCGGGTCTGCCACTCCCCCACCGGCTACGGGCTGAAGACCACCTTCGGCACCTCGGCGGGCACCCAGGACTTCGACAGCGTCGCGCACACCGACGTGATGGTGGTGATCGGGGCCAATCCGACCGACGCCCATCCGGTGTTCGCCTCGCGCATGAAGAAGCGCCTGCGCGAGGGGGCGCGGCTGATCGTCATCGATCCCCGGCGGATCGACCTGGTCCGCTCAACTCATGTGGAGGCCGACCATCACCTGGCCCTGCGGCCGGGGACCAATGTGGCCGTGCTGACGGCCATGGCCCATGTGATCGTCACCGAGGGGCTGGTGGACGAGACCTATGTGCGGGAGCGTTGCGACCTGCAGGCCTATGCCCACTGGGCGGAGTTCGTGGCCCTGCCCCAGCACAGCCCGGAAGCGACGGAGGCCGTCACCGGCGTCCCGGCGGCGGAGCTGCGCGCGGCGGCCCGGCTCTACGCCACCGGCGGCAACGGGGCGATCTATTACGGCCTGGGGGTGACGGAGCACAGCCAGGGCTCCACCACCGTCATGGCCATCGCCAACCTGGCCATGGCCACCGGAAACATCGGCCGGCCGGGGGTCGGGGTGAACCCGCTCAGGGGCCAGAACAATGTCCAGGGTGCCTGCGACATGGGGTCCTTCCCCCACGAATTCTCCGGCTATCGCCATGTGTCGGAGGACGAGACCCGCCACCTGTTCGAACAGGCCTGGGGCGTGGCGCTGGGCGCAGAGCCCGGCCTGCGCATCCCCAACATGCTGGACGAGGCGGTGGCCGGGGCCTTCAAGGGGATCTACATCCAGGGGGAGGACATCCTCCAGTCCGACCCGAACACCAAGCACGTGGCCGCAGGGCTCGCGGCGATGGAGTGCGTGGTGGTCCAGGACCTGTTCCTGAACGAGACCGCCAACTACGCCCACGTGTTCCTGCCGGGCTCGACCTTCCTGGAGAAGGTCGGCACCTTCACCAATGCGGAGCGGCGGATCCAGCGGGTGCGCCGGGTCATGCGCCCGCGCAATGGCTATGCGGACTGGGAGATCACCCAGAGGCTGTCCAACGCCCTGGGCTACCCGATGGACTATGCCCACCCGTCGCAGATCATGGACGAGATCGCCCGCCTGACCCCCACCTTCGCCGGCGTCAGCTTCGACAAGCTGGACGCCCTGGGCTCCATCCAGTGGCCGTGCAATGACGCCGCGCCGGAGGGCACGCCGGTCATGCACATCGACCACTTCGTCCGCGGCAAGGGCCAGTTCATCCTCACCGAATACGTGCCGACGGAGGAGAAGGTGGGGCCGCGCTATCCCCTGCTGCTGACCACCGGCCGGATCCTCAGCCAGTACAATGTGGGCGCCCAGACCCGGCGGACGGAGAACTCCCGCTGGCACGAGGAGGACGTGCTGGAGATCCACCCCCATGATGCGGAGGAGCGCGGCGTGCGGGACGGGGAGTGGGTGCGGCTCAAGTCCCGCTCCGGCGAGACGGCTTTGCGGGCGAAGACCACCGACCGGGTGGCGCCGGGGGTGGTCTACACCACCTTCCACCACCCCCTGACCCAGGCCAATGTGATCACCACCGACTATTCCGACTGGGCCACCAACTGCCCCGAATACAAGGTGACCGCCGTGCAGGTATCCCGGGGCAACGGGCCGGTGGAATGGCAGGTGGAGTACAGCGCCCAGGCTCGCAAGAGCCGCCGGATCGAGGCGGCGGAATGAGCGCGGTCCACGCCACCTCGGTGGTGCCCATGGCCAACCAGATCGCCACCTTCTTCGTCAGCCAGGGGGACCACGCCGCCGCCGTGGCGGGGACGGCGGACCACATCAAGGCCTTCTGGGCCCCGGTGATGCGGCGCGAGCTGCTGGCCCTGGTGGACGCGGGCATGGCTGACGGCCTGTCCGACGTGGCGCGCGAGGCGATCCTGCGGTTGAGGTAGGGCGGCTGCGTTAGGTCGGAGGGAGGTTCCCGGCTCAAGGCCGGGAATAACAGCCTTATTTATATTCATAATCGTCATTCCCGGGCGAAGACCCGGGAACCTGGGTCAGGATTTAGCGTCACATCCGGATGGAGGTTCCCGCCTCAAGGGCGGGAATGACGACCTATATTTGATATTTGAAACCCGTCATTCCCGGCCTCGAGCCGGGAACCTCGTTCAGAACACAGCACCCCACCTTCCCCCGCCCCCTCCACACGCCTACATCCCGTCCACGCCTCTGACAGGACCCCGCCCATGACCACCCCCGCCCCCGAACGCGCCCGGCTCGCGCTGACCCGCCCCGACCTCTTCCGGGAGCAGGCCTTCATCAACGGCCAGTGGATCAGCTGCGAGGAAGCGCTCACCGTCACCAACCCCGCCACCGGCCGGGCGCTCGGCGTCGTGCCGTCCCTGCAGGCGCACCACGCCGAGGCCGCCGTGGCCGCGGCCGAGGCCGCCCTGCCCGGCTGGCGCAGACAGACCGCCAAGGCCCGGGGCGCGATCCTGCGGCGCTGGTTCGAGCTGATGATGACCTACCAGGAGGACCTGGCCCGGCTGCTCACCGCCGAGCAGGGCAAGCCGCTGGCCGAGGCGCGGGGGGAGATCGGCTACGCCGCCAGCTTCCTCGAATGGTTCGCCGAGGAAGGCCGCCGGGCCTATGGGGAGATCGTCCCGCCGCACCTGGCCGACCGTCGGGTGCTGGTGACGAAGGAGCCGGTGGGCGTCGTCGCTGCCATCACGCCCTGGAACTTCCCGTCGGCCATGATCACCCGCAAGGTCGGCCCGGCGCTGGCCGCCGGCTGCACCGTGGTGCTGAAACCCTCCGAGCTGACCCCCTATTCCGCCCTGGCCCTGGCCTTGCTGGCGGAGGAGGCGGGCGTGCCGCCCGGCGTGTTCAACATCGTCACCGGCCTGCCCGCAGGGGTGGGCGCGGTGCTGACCGACGATCCCCGCATCGCCAAGTTCACCTTCACCGGCTCCACCGCCGTGGGCAAGATGCTGGCGGCCCGGTGCATGGGCACGGTGAAGCGCGTGTCCCTGGAGCTGGGGGGCAATGCGCCCTTCATCGTGTTCGACGACGCCGATCTGGACGCGGCGGTGGAGGGGGCCATGGTCTCCAAGTTCCGCAACACCGGCCAGACCTGCGTCTGCGCCAACCGCTTCCTGGTGCAGCGCGGGGTCTATGAGGCCTTCGCCGAGAAGCTGACCGCCCGGGCGCAGGCGCTGGTGGTGGGGGATGGCCTGGCCGGCGTCACCGACCAGGGGCCGCTGATCAACGCCGCCGCCCTCGCCAAGGTGGAGCGGCACGTGGCCGCCGTCCTCGCCGCGGGGGGCGAGCTGCGCACCGGCGGACAGCCCCACGCGCTCGGCGGGACCTTCTTCCAGCCCACCGTCGTCACCGGCCTGAAGCCCGACACCCTGCTCAACACCGAGGAGACCTTCGGCCCCCTGGCCGGTCTGGTGGCCTTCGACACCGAGGACGAGGCGGTCCGCATCGCCAATGACACCCGCTCGGGCCTCGCGTCGTACTTCTACAGCCGGGACGCCAGCCGCATCTTCCGGGTCAATGAGCAGCTGCAATACGGCATGGTGGGCATCAATACCGGCCTGATCTCCACCGAGATCGCCCCCTTCGGCGGGGTGAAGGAGAGCGGAATCGGCCGGGAGGGATCCAGACACGGGATTGACGAGTATCTGAACCTGAAGCTCAGCCTTCTCGCCCTCTGACCGGAGTTCCCATGACCCGCGCCCTGCCCGCCCTCGCCCTGCTGCTGGCCCTCGCCGGCTGCGCCACCACGCCCCCCGCCGCCCTGGCCCCCACCCCGGCAAAGCCCGTGGACATGGCCCGCTTCTACAGCGGTGTCTGGCGGGAGGTCGCCCGGCGGCCGGAGTCCCTCACCGATGGCTGCGTCGCCGGGACCACGGAATACACCGTGCTCGACGCCAACCATGTGAAGGTGCGCGACACCTGCCGGGCCGGCACGCCTGCGGGCAAGCTGAAGGACATCGGCGGCATGGGGACGATCCTGGACCCGGGGTCCAATGCGAAGCTGCATGTGGGCTATCGGGTGTTCGGCCTGTTCACCGTGGGCCGGGACTACTGGGTGCTGGACCACGACGACGACGGGTTCATCTCCACCGACCCGACCTTCACGCGGCTCTATCTCTATGTCCGGCCGGACAAGGATACGCCGGAACTGCGGGAGCGGCTGGCGGCGCGGGCCAAGGCGCTGGGCTATGATGTGAGCAAGCTGGAATATCCGGCGCAGCCGTGAGGGGGTGTGCGTCCTTCGAGACGGGCCGTTCCGGCCCTCCTCAGGATGACGAAGGTTCGTGACCTACAAGGTTCGTCATGGTGAGGAGCCCCAACGGGGCGTCTCGAACCACGCACCCCTACCGCAGCACATCCCCGTACAGGTCCCGCAACCGCTTCTTGTCGATCTTGCCGGTAGCCGTCAGGGGCACAGGCGCGAAGATCAGCTTGTCCGGCATCCACCACTTGACGATGTGGGGGGCAAGGAAGTCCAGCACCTGCGCCTCTGTCAGCTCCGCCCCGTCATGGGCCTCGATGACCAGGATCGGGCGCTCCTCCCACTTGGGGTGGAAGACGCCCACGACCGCCGCGACCTTCACCCCCGGACAGGCGGCGGCGACGTTCTCGATGTCGATGGAGCTGATCCATTCGCCGCCGGACTTGATCACGTCCTTCTTCCGGTCCGTGATGCGCATGAAGCCCAGCGGATCGATGGTGGCGATGTCGCCGGTGTCGAACCAGCCGTCGGCGTCAAGCGCCGTGCGCTCCGCCCGGTAGTAGCGCTCCAGCGTCCAGGGGCCGCGGACCAGCAGGGCACCGGAGCTTTCCCCGTCATGCGGCAGGGGCGCGCCGGTCTCGTCGACGATCTTCAGCTCGATGCCGAACTGCAGGCGCCCCTGGCGGGTCCAGATCACCTCGTTGACCTCGTCGTCCCCCAGCGCCGCCAGGGCCGGGGTGGGGGTGGCGACCACGCCCAGAGGGCTCGTCTCCGTCATGCCCCAGATCTGCAGCACCGACACGCCGTAGGTGGTCTGGAAGCTCTCGGCCATGGCCCGGGGCACGGCGGAACCGCCGATCACCACCCGCTTCAGGGCACCGGGGGTCGCACCGGTCTTCTGCAGATGGTCGAGATACATGGTCCAGATGGTGGGCACGCCGCCGGAGAAGGTGACCCCCTCGGTCTGGATCAACTCCTGCAGGCTGGCCGCATCCATGCGGTCGCAGGGCAGGACCAGCTTGGCCCCGTTCATCACCGCGGTGAACGGCAGGCCCCAGGCCGTGGCGTGGTACAGCGAACTGCACGGCATGATCACGTCGAAGGCCGAGAGGCCAAAGGCGCTGGAGAGGCCGCCGACCATGGCATGCAGCACCACCGACCGGTGGGAGTAGAGCACGCCCTTCGGGTCCCCCGTGGTGCCAGAGGTGTAGCAGAGGAAGGATCCGGCATTCTCGCTGAATACCGGCCAGTCGAAGGCGTCGTCCTGGTCTGCGATCAGGGTCTCGTAGCTGTCGAAGCCGTCGCACAGGGCCGCCGGGCTCAGCTGGATGAAATGCCGGACGCCGGTCAGGTGCGGCCGCAGGCGGTTCACCAGGGCCGCAAAGCTGCGGTCGAACAGCAGGACCCGGCTCTCGGCGTGGTTGATCGTGTAGATGATCTGGTCGTCGGACAGGCGCGGATTGGCCGTGTGCAGCACCGCCCCCATGCCCGGCACGCCGTAGAACAGCTCCATGTGACGGTGGGTGTTCCAGGCCAGCGACGTGACCCGGTCCCCCGCCTCGACCCCCAGGGTGCCCATCAGGTTGGCGACCTTCGCCGCCCGCCTGGCCAGGCCCGCATAGTCGTAGCGGAACAGGGGCTCGTCCACGACGCGGGAGACGATCTCCCGCGTCGGGAAGGCCAGCGCGGCATGGCGCAGGATGCCGCTGATCTGCAGCGGCGCAGACTGCATCAGACCCGGCAGCATGATCTCACCTCGTCCTCTGGCCCGCGGCCGGGGATCAGACCGCGTCGGCGACCTTCAGCGTATCCCGAAGCTGGCGCTTGAGGAACTTGCCGCTGGCATTGCGCGGGATCGCCTCGCTCAGGAACCAGATGTAGCGGGGAGACTTGTGCTTGGCCATGACGGCGGCGCAGTGGGCGCGCACCGCGGCGGCGTCCAGGGTCGCGCCCGGGCGCAGCAGGATGGCGCAGCCGACCTCTTCCCCCAGCCGCTCGTCCGGCACGCCGAACACGCAGCATTCGGCCACCTGCGGCAGGCGATAGATGCAGGTCTCCACCTCGGCGCAGTAGATGTTCTCCCCGCCCCGCAGCACCATGTCCTTCTTGCGGTCGACGATGTAGATGAAGCCGTCCGCGTCCAGCCGGGCCACGTCGCCGGTGTGCAGCCAGCCGTCGGTGATGCTCTCCGCCGTGGCGTCCGGGCGGTTGATATAGCCCTTGATGACCGGGGAGCCCTTCACCCACAGCTCGCCGATCTCGCCCACGGGGACGGTGTTCCCAGCGTCATCCACGCACTTGGTCTCGAAGGTCGGCATGGCCGGGCCCGCGCTGTCGGGCTTGTCCACGAAGAAGTCGCCGCTGATGGAGGTGATGATGCCGCAGGTCTCGGTCATGCCGTAGCCGGTCTGCGGCCGGGCCGTGGCCACGGACTGGTCGATCTTGTGCACCAGGTCCGGCTGCAGCTGCGAGCCGCCGCCGCCCAGGGACACAAGCGTGGACAGGTCGTGCTTGTCGAAGTCCGGATGGGCGATCAACTCGCGGCTCATCACCGGCACGCCGGTCAGGGCCGTGACCTTTTCTCGCTCGATCAGCTTCAGGGCCTCGCCCGGATCCCAGCGGTACATGAGCACGATGGTGCCCCCGGCCGCGGTGATCAGATAGGCCCCGCAATTGTTGGCGGTGACGTGGAACAGCGGCGTGGGCAGCAGCGCCACCGGTACCGGGACGGGGGCCTCCGGATCGATGAACACCCCGGTCCCGCGCTGGGTGGCCAGGGACTGGACCTGACCGGCGAACAGCATGTTGAACAGGTTGGCGATGCAGCCCCTGTGGGTCAGCTGGGCCCCCTTGGGGAAGCCCGTGGTGCCGGAGGTGTAGAAGATGCAGGCGTCGTCGTCGGGATCGGGCTCCACCGCCGGAAGCTCGCCCCCATGGGCGAGAACGTCGCTCCACGGGATCACGCCGGTGCGGGGCTTGGCGCGGACGCCGACCACCTTGGCACCGCCGAGGGCGTCCTGGCACTTCTCGATCCGCTCCAGCCGTTCCTCGTCGGCGAAGATGACCTTGGGCCTGGAGTCCTTCAGGGCGTAGTCCAGCTCCTCCGGTACCCACCAGGCATTCATGCCGACGCAGGCGATGCCGCAGGACACGCAGGCCCAGTAGATCAGCATCCATTCCGGATAGTTGCGCATGGCCACCGCCACCCGGTCACCGGGGCGCACCCCTTGCGCGAACAGCCAGCTGGCCACCGAGGCCACCATCTTGTGCGCCTGCGCATAGGTGATCCGGTCCTGCTCGTAGACCAGATAGGTCCGGTCGGCGAAGGCCGCCGTGGACAGCCACAGCGCCCGGATGTTGGGCGGGGCATTCTGGTAGACGTTCAGCTGCTGGCCGCGGACCTCGGCCTTGACCACTTCGAACTGCGCCCCCGGCGCGGTCAGCTCGGCCCAGGCGGCCTTGAGTTCACTGTAGTGCATGGAGGGTCTCTGTTCCTACTCGGCGGCGATCTGGGATTGAGGGGCGTGCTGCGGTCCGCGGATGAGCTGGCCGGGCATCTCCCCGGTCTCCACCCCGTTCTCGAAGGTGACGACGCCGGAGACGATCGTGGCGCGATAGCCCTCCGACCGCTGGATCATGCGGCGGCCCTGGGCGGGCAGGTCGAACACCATCTCCGGCGGCAGGATGCGCAGGCGGTCGTAATCGATGACGTTCACGTCGGCCTTCATGCCCGGTGCCAGCACGCCCCGGTCGTGGAGACCGTAGAGGGTCGCCGTGCGCTGGGTCTGCATGTGCACCACCTGCTCCAGCGGCAGGCGCGGCCCCCGGGCCCGGTCCCGGGCCCAGTGGGTCAGCATGTAGGTCGGGAAGCTCGCATCGCAGATCACCCCGCAATGGGCCCCGCCGTCGGACAGGCTGAGCACCGTGGCCGGGTGGTTCATCATCTCGTGGATGTGGTCGAAGTTGAAGTTCGCGTAGTTCAGCAGCGGAAGGTAGATGTAGCCCCGCCCGTCCCGCTCCATCAGCATGTCATAGACGATCTCGGCGGGGGGCTTGCCGGTGGCGGCCGCCAGGGCGGCGACGCTGTCCCCGGCCGCGGGCTCGTAGTCCAGGCCATTGTCCCGCTCCAGCCGGAACATGCGGTCGAAGCCGTGCATCAGGATCATGCCCAGCACGCCATAGCCGCTCATGTCCGCCTGTTCGGAGACGATGGCCTCGCGCACCGCGGGGTCCTCCAGCTTCTGCAGCCGCTGCTCGAAGGGCAGGTCGGCAATGGCGCGATAGGCGGCGCGGCTGACGAAGGGATGCACCGTGCTCTGCCAGCCCAGCACCAGACCCGTGGGGCGGCAGGCGATCTGGGCGGTGACGTCGGCCCCTTCGGCGCGGGCGGCATCGGTCAGGGCCAGCATGTCCCGCCACTTGTCCGCCTCCACCGGCGACTGCAGCAGGGCGTAGGTCACCGGAAGGCCCGTCTCGGCGGACAGCTCCTTCATCCAGTTGAACTCTTCCACGGCGGGGGTCATGTCCGAGGCCATCTCGAACACGCCATGCCCCGCCTCGCCCAGGGCCCGGCCGATGCCCATCAGCTCGGCCTTGTTGGCGAAGGTGCCGGGCACCGGCTCCCCGTCCTTGGACAGGTGCAGCATGGTGCGGGAGGTGGAGAAGCCCAGCGCACCTGCGGCCACGCCCTCCCGGACAATGGCGGCCATGGCGGCGATGTCGTCGTCGTTGGCCGCCTCGTTGCGGGCCCCGCGCTCCCCCATCACATAGGCGCGGACAGAGCCGTGGGGGACCTGGGTCGCCACGTCCAGCACCCGCTTCTGCCCTTCCAGGCTGTCCATGTACTGGGGGAAGGTCTCCCAGTTCCACTTGATACCTTCGGCCAGGGCCGAGCCGGGAATGTCCTCCACCCCCTCCATCAGCGAGATCAGCCAGTCGTGGCGGTCGGGCCGGGCGGGGGCAAAGCCGACACCGCAATTGCCCATGATCGCCGTGGTCACCCCGTGCCAGCAGGAGGGGGAAAGGAGCGGATCCCAGGTCACCTGGCCGTCATAATGGGTGTGGATGTCGACGAAGCCCGGCGTGACCAGAAGGCCCGTGGCGTCGATCTCCCGGCGACCCTTCGCCTCCACCACGCCCACGGCGGTGATGAGGCCGCCATCGATGGCCACATCGGCCAGCCGCGCGGGCGCACCGGTGCCGTCGACGACCCGGCCGCCACGAATGACGAGATCATGCATCTCCTGACATCCTCCCAGATGTGCTGTGCCCGGACGCATCCGGGGTGGCCGCGCTTTGGCGGTCCGTTGGTCGGGGAGTGTAAGCGCTGGGGAGGCTCTGGCAATCGGAAAGGTGATCAGCGATCAGGCGTCGGAGGGCGACGGCGGAAAATCTGCCGGATTGCGGCAAGCAGCCATGGGCGCCGCTGCGTCAGTCCTGCTAAAGCCGCCGCCATGACCGATGACGCCATCCCCCTGAACCCGCCCCCCGGCTTCCACGCCCTGCCGATTCCCATCGGCTTCCTGGAGGTGAACGGCCCCCTGCACGTGAAGGTCGATGGGGACCGGCTGAAGCTCGGCCTGCGGGTGGAGATGCGCCACTGCAACCCGATGAAGATCTGCCACGGGGGCATGCTGGCCACCTTCATCGACATGCTGATGCCCTTCACCATCTCCTATCAGGGCCATGCGGAGGGGCGCTTCATGCCCACCGTGCAGCTGTCGCAGGACTACATGGCACCGGCACCCCTCGGCTGCTGGCTGGAGGGTGAGGCCGAGGTGCTGAAGGCCACCCGCAGCCTGATCTTCGCCCAGTGCCTGGTCACCGCCGACGGCGCGACCTGCCTGCGGGCCAATGGCGTGTTCAAGCTGGGGCCGGAGGTGCCGGGGGGCGGCGGGCTGTCCAGGTTCCTGCAGAGTCTGCGGAACCAGGGGTAGGACTGCGTCCTTCGAGACGGGCCTGACGGCCCTCCTCAGGATGACGCGCGTTGTGGAAGGAACGTCAGCCGGTCGTGGGCTCGATAAACAACGCGCGGCGGTGAGCTGACATCAACAACGGTCGTCATGGTGAGGAGCGCTGTAAGCGCGTCTCGAACCACGCACCCCTACCACCCCGCCGGCGGTCGCCGCAGCCGGGCCTCCGGGATCAGCTCGCGCATCCGGCGGCCGAAGCTGCGCAGGCACACCTCCTCCTCGCTCAGGGGGCCGGGCTCGAAGCGACGGGACGCCATGCCCTGCTGCACCCGGGCGACCAGGGCCGTGTCCTCGGCATTCACCTGCCGGTTGATCCGCCAGTTCAGATAGCGCGCGGCCTTCATCTCCCGCCGCCCGTCCGGCACCGCATAGGCGATCTCGCGGATCAGGGTCTCGGTGGGGGAGATCGGGATCCACTGCATGAAGTCGATCTGGTCGGGATAGATGTCGAAGGCCACGTTCGGCCACAGCTTGAAATAGGTCCACAGGCGCTTGCGCTCCGGCGGCAGGTAGTCGACGTCGGGCAGCAGCGCCTGATAGGCCCGCTCCGACGGGTTGTCGGAGGGCTCGTCCACCAGCTGGCCCCACATCTTGTCCGCCCAGGGGGAGGCCTCGACCCCGTAGCCCTTGCCGAACAGGCGGGTCAGGCCCGGATGGGCCACCGCGATGTGCAGCCCGTCGGAATAGTTGTCGCCGATGTTCTTCCAGTTCACCGTCCGGGGGCGCAGGGTCACCCGGCCGAAGGGCTGCAGGTCCTCGAAGCGGTAGGGGGCCATCTCCTGGGCATAGGGGGCCATCATCTCCGCCACGCTGGGGCCGCCGCCCTCCATCCGCACGAAGATGAAGCCCATGAACACCTCGAGATCGATCTCGGGCAGCCTGCGCTCCCCGATCCGCAAATCCGGATAGGTGTCCCGCAGCGGCGCGCCGATCAGCCGCCCCTGCAGGTCATAGGTCCAGGCGTGATAGGGGCAGACCATGCGGCCGCAGTGGCCCACGGGTCCGTCCACCAGGCGCGCGGCCCGGTGCAGGCAGACATTGTTGAAGGCCCGGGGCGTGCCGTCCTGACCGCGGACCACGACGATGCTCTCGCCGATGAAATCGAAGGTGTGGTAGTCGCCGGCCTTGGGAATGTCGTTCAGGTGGCAGACCACCTGCCAGGACGGGGCCAGCACCTTGGCCTGCTCCTCCGCAAAGAACCGCGGGTTGGAATAGATCCAGCCCGGCAGGCCGAGATACTCGTCCGGGTCGGCGGCGACGGGGGTGGCGGGGGCGTTCATGGTGGTCCGTGTCCTCAGGCGGTGGCGCTGGGCCGGGCCGACACCCGGCCGTGCCAGGCGGCCAGCGCCGTCAGCTCCGACGGCATGGGGAGCCCGATCCAGTCGGCGAAGTCAACCGTGGACAACAGGCAGATATCCGCCATGCCGAAGCTCTCGCCGGTGACGAAGGGCCGGTCCGCCAGCTCCCGGTCCATCCACTTCAGGGCGGAGGCATAGGCGTCCTGGTTGGACAGGCCGAAGTCCCGGTACTGGGTCAGCAGCTTGGCCGTGCGGGGATGGGCGTGACGCCAGTAGGCCCCCACCGGGGCCATGACCACGAACTCCACCCGGCGAATCCACATGTCCGTCTGCGCCCGGCCGACGGCCGTTGTGCCGAACAGGGGCGGGTCGGGCTGCAGCTCCTCGAAATAGCGGCAGATGGACACGGTCTCGGCGATCACCGTGCCGTCGTCCAGCTCCAGCACCGGAATCTGGCCGAGGCTGTTCTTGGCGCGGAATTCCGGGCTCTTGTGCTCCCGGGTCATCAGGTTGACCGGCGTCTCCGGCAGGGTGATGCCCTTTTCCGCGAGGAAGATGCGGACGCGGCGGGGATTGGGGGCCGGCATGGGCGCGCCGTAGAGGATCATGGGCAGGGCTCCGGAAGCGAGAGGCCGAGCCTACACGTCCCGCCGGACTTGTCCCACAGACTCTGCGGGTCCCGGCGCTTGGCGCCTCGCCCGGGCGGGCCTAGTGTCAGGCATCAACGACGATCCGGGCGCGACCGACGCGCCGCCCGGGCAAGCACGGGAAGCCATGATGCGGAACCTCCGGATATCGGTGCTGGCAGGCACCCTCGCCCTCGCCGTGGCCGGCCTGGCGCAGGCCGAGCCTGCTGCAGACCAGAAGACCAAGACCTTCCAGGCCGCTCAGGTGCTGTTCTGGAATCAGGCCCAGAAGGAGGCCTATTTCCCGCACATGGAGGACCAGTTCGACGTGCACACGGTGAAGGCCGGATCGCACGTCACCCCCCTGCCCGACGGCGCGCCCCTGGGAGAGCTGAAGATCAAGGCCGGGGACAAGACCCTGTCCGTCGACGATTTCATGGCCGAGCAGAAGACCGCGGGCCTGCTGGTGATCCAGGACGGCAAGGTGCGGCTGGAGAAATACGGCCTGGGCTATGGGCCGAAGGGCCGCTGGACCTCGTTCTCCGTGGCCAAGTCGTTCAGCTCCACCCTCCTCGGCGCGGCGATCAAGGACGGCTACATCAAGAGCGTGGACGATCTGGTCACCACCTATCTGCCGGGCCTGAAGGGCAGCGGCTATGACGGGGTGACCATCCGCCAGATCCTGACCATGACCTCCGGCGTGCGCTGGAACGAGGACTATTCGGACGCCAATTCCGACGTGGCCCGCTTCTTCATGGTCAAGCCCGCACCGGGGGAGGACCCGACGGTGGCCTACATGAAGACCCTCCCGCGGGAGGCCGCGCCGGGCACCAAATGGGTCTACAAGACCGGCGAGACCAACCTGATCGGGGTGATCGTCACCGCCGCCACGCACAGGACGCTCGCCGACTACCTGACCGAGAAGGTCTGGGGCCCGGCGGGGATGGAGCAGGACGCGGTCTGGATGGTGGACCCCCGTGGCCAGGAAGTCGGCGGCTGCTGCCTGTCCGTCAGCCTGCGGGACTATGGCCGCATGGGCATGTTCATGATCGGCGGGGCCAAGGGTCCGGACGGCAAGTCCATCGTGCCGGAGGGCTGGATTCCCGCGGCGACCCGGGGCGGCATGGACACCGGCTGGAACGGCTACAGCTACGGCTACCAGTGGTGGACCCGCAAGGACGGGACCTATGACGCGGTGGGCATCTTCGGCCAGATGATCCACATCGACCCGGCCCGCAAGCTGGTGGTGGTCATCAACAGCGCCTGGGCGACGGCGGAGTCCGGGGCCCATGCGCCGGTCCGCAAGGCCCTGATCGACGCCATCTCCGCCGCGGCGGACAAGGCCTCCTGACCCCTCAACCTCCGGAGCCGACCCCATGACCGCACAGACCCTGAGCATCCGCCCCCTGTCCGACAGCTGCGGGGCGGAGGTGACGGACATCGACCTCGCCCGGATCAGCGACACTGGCCTCTCCGACATCCGCAGGCTGGTGGCGGAACGAGGGGTGGTGGTGGTCCGCGACCAGGACCTGAGCCCGCAGCAGCACATCGCCTTTGCCCGCCGCTGGGGGGAGATCGACTACAACCGCTTCTTCCCCATCGATCCCCAGTACCCGGAAATCGCCCTGGTGCAGAAGGACGAGGCCCAGACCACCAATATCGGCGGCGGCTGGCACACGGACCACTCCTATGACGTGGAGCCGGCCATGGGCTCCATCCTGGTGGCGCGGGAGCTGCCGCCGTCCGGGGGCGACACCCTGTTCTCCAGCATGTACGCCGCCTGGGACAGCCTGTCGGACGGGTTGAAGGCCACGCTGTCGGCCCTGCGGGCGGTGCACACCTCCGATCATATCTATGGTCCGGACGGGGTGTTTGCCAAGACCGACATCGGGGCCACCCTGCGCGGCCAGGACGCCCATACCCACGCCGTGCATCCGGTCGCCATCACCCACCCGGACAGCGGGCGCAAGGCCCTGTTCGTCAATCCGGCCTTCACCATCGGCATCGAGGGCTGGACCCGGGAGGAGAGCCAGGCCCTGCTCCAGTACCTCTATTCCCGCGCCATCCAGCCGCAGAACGTGGCCCGGGTGGAGTGGCGTCCCGGCTCCGTCGCCATCTGGGACAACCGCGCCACCTGGCACATGGCGAAGAACGACTATCACGGCCATCGCCGGGTGATGCACCGGATCACCCTGGCCGGTTCGCCGCTTCACTGACCTGACAGAGAGCCCCCCGTGACCGACTATCCCGACGACATCCACACCGAACAGGACGACATCGACGTCGACACCCTGGCCAATCTGGGCCCCCTCACCCGGCTGGCCGGAATCTGGGAGGGGACCAAGGGCCTGGACGTGAACCCCAATGTGGATGGGTCCGGCCGCCAGGCCTACCTGGAGCGGATCGAGCTGCAGCCCACCGATCCCCAGTCCAACGGCCCGCAGTTGTTCTACGGCCTGCGCTACCACGTCACGGCGAAGAAGCCCGGCCTGCCCGAGACCTATCACGACCAGGTGGGCTACTGGCTGTGGGAGCCCGCCACCTGCCTGATCGTCCACAGCCTGACCATCCCCCGGGGCCAGACGGCGCTGGCCGGTGGCCATGCGGCGGCCGACGCGGACAGCTTCGAGGTGAAGGCCACCCGGGGCTCCACCGAATACGGCATCTGCTCCACCGCCTTCCTCGAGCACGCCTTCCGGACCGACAGCTTCACCCTGAAGATCACCTTCAACGCCGACGGCAGCTGGTCCTATTTCTCCGACACGGTGCTGCAGGTGAAGGGCCAGGACACGCCCTTCCACCACACCGACCGCAACACCCTGATCCGGGTGGCCGCGCCGACGCCCAACCCCCTGGCCCTGGCCGCCGCCGCCGAAGCCTAGACTACCGCGTCTGCCCGCCGTCCACGGGGACCACCGCTCCGGTGATGAAGGAGGCGAGCGGGCTGAGCAGGAAGGTCGCGGGCAGGCCGATCTCCTCCGGGCGGCCGAAGCGGCGCAGCGGCACCTCCCGCTTGATCCAGAGGTTCCACCGGTCCGCGTCCGGTCCCGTCGAGGCCTTTTCCCAGTTGTTGCCCGGGAACAGGATGTTGCCCGGCGCGATCGTGTTCACCCGCACGCCGGACTTGCCCACCTGGGCCGCCAGTTCCTTGGACAGGTGGTTCATGGCCGCCTTGGATGTCCCGTAGGTCAGAGGCGTGCCCAGCGCCGCGAGACCGGCGATGGAGCTGATCATCAGCAGCGAGCCCTCCTTGCGGAGCACCATGCGCCGCAGCACCGCCCGGGCCAGGCGAAAGGCGCTGTCCAGGTTCTGGTTGACCCCGGCATCCCAGGTCTCGTCATCGATCTCGAATCCCGGCGGGCAGGGATGCAGGCCCACATTGGCCACGGCCCCGTAGATGGGACCGAACTCCGCCTCGATCCGCTCCACGGCGGTGTCGATGTCCTTCGGGTCGCGCATGTCTCCGGCCATGGCCCAGAGCCTGTCGGACCCGTACTGATCGGCCAGGCGGGCGCGGGTCTCCTCCAGCGCCTCGGCCCCCCGGGCGGTCATGGCGAGCTTCGCCCCCTCCGCCAGGCACGCCTCGACAATGCCCAGCCCGATGCCCCGGCTGGCCCCGGCGACGAAGATCACCTTGTCCTTGAGTTGCAGATCCACGCGTCGGCTCCCGATTTCCTGTTGTCTGATGCCGCCATTGGAGCCCGGCGGCGGCGGTGACGCCAGACCGAAGTTCGTCCGAAGTTCGTCCGGGCGGACTTGCCGGACGCGGAATTGGGCCTAACCTCCGGAAAAAGACGGAACGGGAGGATCAGATGACCCACCAGCCCAGTGCTGCGACCTTTGCCGGGTTCGAGACCCGCCCCCTGTCCCCCTCCATCGGGGCGGAGATTCACGGGCTGGACCTGTCCCGGGAGCTCGACGACCACACGGTGGCGGAGGTGCGGCGGGCACTGCTGACCTACAAGGTGATCTTCTTCCGCGACCAGGACATCACCCGGGCCCAGCACATCGCCTTCGCCCGCCGCTTCGGGGAACTGGAGATCCATCCCGCCACGCCGAAGTCCCAGCCGGATCCGGAGGTGCTGCACATCGCCCACGGGCCGGACAGCCGGGGCAAGGAGAACGCCTGGCACTCCGACGTCACCTGGCGGGAGGCCCCGTCCCTCGGGTCCATCCTGCGGGCGGTGGAGCTGCCGCCCGTGGGAGCTGCCGCCCGTGGGGGGCGACACCCTGTTCGCGGACATGTACGCGGCCTATGACACGCTCTCGCCCGCCATGAAGGACTGGGTCTGCACCCTGACCGCCGTGCACGACATCGCCCGGGTGTTCGCCGGACGCCTGGGCAAGGACCGGGACGAGCTGCACGCCAAGTTCCCGCCCATGCGCCATCCGGTGGTCCGCACCCATCCGGAGACCGGCCGCCGCGCCCTCTATGTGAACACCGGCTTCACCGACCACATCGTGGGCCTGAGCCGCAAGGAGAGCGACTGGCTGCTGGCCCATCTCTATGCCCAGGCGGCGGTGCCGGAGCACCAGTGCCGCTTCGTCTGGCGGCCGAACTCCATCGCCTTCTGGGACAACCGGTCGAGCCAGCACTATGCGGCCTCCGACTACTTCCCGCAGGTGCGACGGATGGAGCGGGTGACCATCGCCGGCGACCGGCCCTACTTCGATCCGGATCGCTAGCCGCGCTCGCTGATCTGACAGAGATCAATGCAGCGGTGCCTACCGGGTCCAGTCTGGCTGACGTCAATCGTCCGCCGGAAGACCCCGCCCATGAACGCGCCCCTGATGGATCCCGCCGCCGTGCTGCGTCGTGCGGAGCGCCTGCCCCGCTATACGAGCTATCCCACCGCCAACCACTTCACCCCGGCGGTGACGGCGGAGGACTATGCTGCCTGGCTGGCCCTGCTGCCCCCGGGTGCCGCCCTGTCCCTGTATCTGCACGTGCCGTTCTGTGATTCCATGTGCTGGTACTGCGCCTGCTCCACCAAGGCGACCAAACGCTACGCGCCGATCTCCGCCTATCTGGAGCGGCTGGAGGTGGAGATCGCCCGGGTGGCCGCACAGGTCCCGAAGGATCACACGGTCCGTCACCTGCATTGGGGCGGCGGCTCTCCCGACATCCTGTCGGCCGCCGATATCCGCCGGTTGGGCGCGGCCCTGACCGCCGCCTTCCGCCTCGCCCCGGACGCGGAGTTCGCCATCGAGGTCGATCCCCGGCTGATGACCGGCGAGAAGGCCGAGAGCCTGGTGGGCATCGGCGTCAACCGCATCAGCGTGGGCGTGCAGGACTTCGATCCGCAGGTGCAGCGCGCCATCGGCCGGATGCAGAGCTTCGAGGTCACCCGCGACGCCATCGGCATGTTCCGCGCCCGGGGCGTGCGCTCCATCAACATGGACCTGGTCTATGGCCTGCCGCACCAGACCGAGGCCACCCTGATGCAGACCCTGGAACAGGTGCTGGAGCTGATGCCCGACCGCATCGCCCTGTTCGGCTATGCCCACCTGCCCCAGCGGGCCCACAACCAGCGCCTGATCGACGAGGCCACCCTGCCCGGCCCCCTCGCCCGCTATGCCATGTCCCAGGGCCTGGCCCGGGCCCTGAAGGCCGCCGGCTATGCCCAGCGGGGCATCGACCACTTCGCCCGCGAGGACGATGCCCTGGCCACGGCCCCCCTGAACCGCAACTTCCAGGGCTACACCACCGATGCGGTGGAGCACCTGATCGGCCTCGGGGCCTCGGCCATCGGCAAGCTGCCGCAGGGCTATGTCCAGAATGCCGTCGCCGCGGGGGCCTATATGGAGGCCATCGACCGGGGGGAGCTGGCCACGGCGAGGGGCTTTGCCCTGACCGACGACGACCGCCTGCGGGCCTTCGTCATCGAGCGGCTGATGTGCGACTTCGCCGTGTCCCTGGACGCGGTGCGCAGTGCCTTCGGCGACCGGGCCGCCGCCCAGATCGGCCGGGAGGTGGCGGCCGTGCTGGCAGAGGACCCGGACGGTCTGGTGGAGCGCACGCCGGACGGCCTGCAGATGACCGAACGGGGCCGCCCCTTCGTGCGCAGCATCTGCGCCCGTTTCGATGCCTATCTCAGCCCGGAGCCGGGGGTGGTCCGCCACTCCATCGCGATCTAGGCGGGCGCGCTCAGACCTTGATGTCGAGCAGGGACTTCTGCATGTCGTCGGCGACCTGCAGCACCTTCAGATTAGCGGTGAAGTCGGCCTTGGCGGTGATCTGGCCGACGATATTCTGCGCAGCCTGATCCCCGGTCGGATCCGCCACCGTCGCCTGGGCGGCTGCGCTGAAGCGGTTCGAGGCCGCCTGTACGCCGGCCGCGGCGGTGAGGAACGGGGATGCGCCGGACAGGCCGGAAATCGCGCTCATGGGTGAGACCTCGCTGTGAACGCGGCCAGGATCCCACGGCGCGGTTAAGCCGGGGTTCGGGAACAGGGTGAACGGGGTGCGTCCTTCGAGACGGGCTTCGCCCTCCTCAGGATGACGACCGTTTGTGATCCACAACCTGCGTCATGGTGAGGAGCGCGGCACGCGCGTCTCGAACCACGCACGGCGGTCGATCCGGAAGGGGGTTCCCGCCTCAAGGGCGGGAATGACATAATACAAAAAATACAATCATCTAGTCGTCATTCCCGGGCTTGACCCGGGAACCTCCCGCCGACCTCACCCCGCCAGGCACGCGTCCACCAGCGCCTCCAGCCCCAGACCGCGGATCGGGTCCGCGGCCGGCAGGCCGGTCTCCGCCGTCGCGACCGCCAGCACCGCCCGCGCCCCGGCCTCGTCCAGGGCCGACGTGTTCAGGCTGATCCCCGCCACCCGGGCGGCCTTGTTGGTCAGCCGCGCGGCGCGGACATAGTCGGTGATGGCCTCGCTCAGGGAGGGGATCGGATAGCCCTCCACCCCGTCGATGTGCATCCGCCCGGGCTCGTGGCACAGCACCATCACATCGGGCTGGGAGCCGTGCACCAGCCCCAGCGTCACCGCCGCATAGGCCGGATGGAACAGGCTGCCCTGCCCCTCGATCACGTCCCAGTGGTCGGGGGCGGCGTCGGGCGACAGGGCCTCGGCATAGCCGGACAGGAAGTCGGCCACGACGGAATCCAGCGGCACCCCCTCCCCCGCGATCATGATCCCGGTCTGGCCCGTGGCCCGGAAATCCGCCGGCACGCCCCGCGCGCGGAAGGCCCGGGTCAGCACAAGCGCCGTGTACTTTTTGCCCAGCGCGCAGTCGGTGCCCACGGTCAGCAGACGCTTGCCCGTCCGCTTGTCCCCCGTCCCATTGGCCGCCGGAGGGGCGGGCGTGCGCACATTGATCAGCCGCCGCCCCAGCCGCGCCGCCGTCTCCGCGATCCGCAGGCTCGATTCCAGCCGGTCGTGCATGCCGCTGACGATGTCGAGACCGGCCTCCAGCGCCTCCACCAAGGGCTCGACCCAGTCGGGCTGCAGCTTGCCGCCCACGGGAGCCACGCCGATGACGATGGACCGGGCCCCGGCGGCATGGGCCTCAGCCGGGCGCATCTCCGGCAGGCCGGTGTTGACTGTCCCACCGGGCAGGCACCACTGGGCCACGCAGTCCGGCCCCGCCCAGTCCTTCAGACCAAGGGCGGTCTTGGCCAGCACCGGATTGGTGGTCGCCCCGAGGAACAGCAGATAGGGCCTGGGCAGTTGCAGCATCATCGGACGGGTCTCCCGCACCGGTCCCGGACGCGGCGCGTCAGAAAAGTCCCGGCACCGACGCCTCGCCGGTTGAGCAGGCGTCCGTCCGTCTCTAACGTGATCGGAGATCACACACAAACCGGGACGACGCTCGCATGGCCGACTTCAAGATCGACGGTTTCACCCACGACCGATTCGCCGCCGCCCGCCCGGCCTTCACCGCCAACTTCATGACCGGGGCCGACATCGGGGCCAGCTATTGCGCGACCCTGGAGGGGGAGACGGTGGTCGACCTGTGGGGCGGCTTTGCCGACGAGGCCCGCACCCGGGCCTGGGAGCGGGACACCATCGTCAACGTCTATTCCACCACCAAGACCATGACGGCGCTCTGCGCCCTCTTGCTGGCGGACCGGGGCGACCTCGACTTCACCGCCCCGGTGGCGAAGTACTGGCCGGAGTTCGCCGCCAACGGCAAGGCGGGGGTCACCGTGGCCATGCTGATGAGCCACTCAGCGGGCCTCTCCGGCTGGACCGCGCCGATGAAGCCCGAAGACCTCTACGACTGGGAGAAGTGCACCTCCCTGCTGGCCGCCCAGGCCCCCCTGTGGCCGCCGGGCACCGCCATCGGCTATCACGCCGTGACCCAGGGCTATCTGGTGGGGGAAGTGGTCCGCCGGATCAGCGGCCAGTCCCTGGGCACCTTCTTCCGCAAGGAGATTGCCGAGCCCCTGGGCGCGGACTTCCACATCGGCCTGCCGGCGTCGGAGGATCACCGGGTCGCCGATCTGGTCCCGCCGCCGGGCGGGGCGCGCATCTCCGAAGGGGTCGCCCCCTTCTACCACACCATCACCGACAACCCGCCCATCGACCCGCTGCAGACCCGCACCCGCGGCTGGCGGGGGGCGGAGATTCCGGCGGCCGGTGGCACCGGCAATGCCCGCTCCGTGGCGGAGATCCACGTGCTGCTGGCCAATGGCGGGGTGGCCAAGGGCAAGCGCATCCTGTCGGAGGCCGGATGCCGCAAGGCGCTGGAGGTGCAGATCGAGGGGACCTGCCAGGTGCTGGGCGTGCCGCTGCGGCTCGGCATGGGCTTCGGCCTGCCCAGCGCCGTGGTGCCCCTGCCCTCGCCCAATACGATCTACTGGGGCGGCTATGGCGGTTCGCTGATCCTGATCGACATGGACCGGCGCACCACCCTCGCCTACGCCATGAACAAGATGGCCCCGACCACGGTGGGGGACATGCGTTCGGTCATGGTGAACATGGCCGTCTGGCAGGCCCTCGCCAGCTGAGGGGCGAGCCGGACGGCGGATAAACCCGCGCGCGACTATCGCGGGCGGGGGATTTAGGCTAAGCGTCCGCGAATGCTTTCCCAAAATATTGCCCCCCCCCTCGCCAAGGCGCTCGCCGACCGTGGCTACGAGACCCTGACGCCCGTCCAGCAGGCGGTCATCGAGCCCCAGACCGCCGGGCGGGACCTGATGGTCTCGGCCAAGACCGGCTCGGGCAAGACGGTGGCCTATGGCCTGGCCATGGCCGACAGCCTGCTGGGGGTGGACGGCAGCCTCGCCCCCGCCGCGGCACCCTCGGCGCTGGTGATCGCCCCCACCCGGGAACTCGCCATGCAGGTGCAGCGGGAGCTGCAGTGGCTCTATGCGGGTGCCCAGGTGGTGTCCTGCGTCGGCGGCATGGACCCGCGGGCGGAGCGCCGGGCCCTGGAGCGCGGCTGCCAGATCGTGGTGGGCACCCCCGGCCGCCTGCGCGACCATCTGGAGCGCGGCCAGCTGCAGCTGGGGGAACTGGCCTGCGTCGTGCTGGACGAGGCCGACGAGATGCTGGACCTCGGCTTCCGGGAGGAGCTGGAGGAGATCCTCGACGCCACGCCCAGGGAGCGGCGGACGCTGCTGTTCAGCGCCACCCTGCCCAAGCCCATCGTGGCGCTGGCCTCCACCTACCAGAAGAATGCCCTGCGGCTGGTGATCGGCGGGGGCGAGACGGCCCATTCCGACATCGACTACCGCGCCGTGCGCGTGGCGCCGAACGAGATCGAACTGGCGACGGTGAACGTGCTCCGCTACTTCGAGAGCGGCGCGGCCATCGTCTTCTGCTCGACCCGCGAAGCCGTGCGCAAGCTGCACGCCAATCTGGTGGAGCGGGGCTTCAATGTCGTGGCCCTGTCCGGGGAGCTGACCCAGAACGAGCGGACCCACGCCCTGCAGGCCCTGCGCGACCGCCGGGCCCGGGTGTGCGTGGCCACCGACGTGGCCGCCCGGGGCATCGACATTCCCGACCTCGACCTCGTCATCCACGCCGACCTGCCCACCAACCGCGAGACCCTGCAGCACCGCTCGGGCCGGACCGGCCGGGCCGGGCGCAAGGGCATCTGCGTGATCCTGGTGCCGCATCCCAAGCGCCGGAAGGCCGACGTGCTGCTCAAGGGCGCGCGCATCGAGGCCACCTGGCAGTCCCCCCCGACGGCGGAGGAGATCAAGGCCCAGGACGAGGCCCGGATGATCGCCGAGGTCGCCCCCGCCACGGACGCGACGGAGGAGGATCTGGCCCTGGCCCGGTCCCTGCTGGCGACCCGCACGGCCGAGGACATCGCCGCGGCCTATGTGCGCCTGGCCCGCACCCGCATGCCCTCGCCCGAGGACCTGTCCGACGCAGAGCCGGAATATCGTCCGTATCAGGAGCGGACCTATGCCGATCGTCCGCAGGCGGATCGTTTCCAGGGAGATCGCTTCCCGGCCGATCGCGGCCCCCGGCGGGAGATGGCCCCCGAGGCCCCGCGCCCGGGCTTCGAGGATGCCGGCTGGTTCCGCATCGACCTCGGCCGCAACAAGAATGCCGAGGCCCGCTGGCTGCTGCCGATGATCTGCCGTCGCGGTCACGTGACCAAGAACGACATCGGCGCCATCCGCGTGTTCGAGCGGGAGACCCGCTTCCAGATCAGGGCCGAGGCCCTGGAACGGTTCGAGATCGCCGCGTCCAAGGGCGAGGGCGACGGCGGGCGGATCACCCGGCTGGACGCCGACGCCCCGCCTCCACCGAGGGACCGCAACGTCTCCTCCGCCCGGCACCGGGCCAGCCACGAGGGCACGGTGGCACCGGATTTCCGCACCACCGACGCCGTCGCCCCGCCCAGGGAGCGTCGGCCCTACGAAGGCAAGAAGCCCTTCGACCCCGCCAAGGGCGGCACCGGCCGCGACTGGACCCCGCCCCTGGAAGGCGAGGCCCCGCCCGCGCGGGAGCGCCGCCCCTACGAGGGCAAGAAGCCCCCGGGCAAGCCCTTCCACAAGGGCCCGAAGAAGCCGTTCAAGCCCAAGGGGTGAGGTGCGTGGTTCGAGACGGTCCTTCGGACCTCCTCACCATGACGCAGGTTTGTGAGTTCGATCCCCCATCCTGATCCGGGATCCGCACAAACGCGCGTCATCCTGAGGAGGGCCGGAACGGCCCGTCTCGAAGGACGCAAACCCTATTTCGGCTTGCGGAACTTCAGCACGAACTGGTCGGTCTTGCCCCGGATCGAGGGATCGAACACCAGCGCGGTGCGCGGGTCGGCCGGATTGCGCAAAACATCGGAAGACCCCTCGAACACGAAGCCCGCGGCCTCCACGTCCTTGCGCACCACCGCCTCGTCGATCCGGTGCAGGGTCTTGGTGTCCGCCGTGCCCGATCCCGCCGGGGCGGAGTGGTCGACGATCAGATAGACGCCGCCGGGCTTCAGCGCCGCGAAGATCGCCTTGTTGATGGGCAGGAGGTTCGGCGGTCCGGCCGACGGCCCCATGGGGTTGTAGAGGTCGTGATAGTTCTGCGCCGTCCAGACCAGGTCGACGGGGCCGTCCGGCGGGGTGAAGCCCCCTGCGGAATAGACGACGGTGGTGTTGGGGTGGGTCGCGGCCCAGCCGTCGATCACCGCGGTCTTCTTGGCCATGTAGTCCTTCGCCGGCGCGGGCACGGTGGCGTAGACATGACCCGTCGGCCCGACGATGCCGGAGAAGACGAAGGTGAAGTAGCCGCCGCCGGGGATCAGGTCGACCACCCGGTCACCGGCCTTCATGCCGGCAAAGGCAGCCAGTTCCATCGGCTTGCGGGCAGCGTCGCGGGCCACGTCCTCGGCGGGACGGCCGGGATCTGCGAGGGGCGAGGCCGGGGCCGCCGCGACAGCCATCACCGGCAGGGACACGCTTGCGCTCATCAGGGACAGTCCGGCGATCATCGCCGCAGTCAGGGTCTTCATGGGGCGTTCTCCTCGAGGGTCTTGAATCGAGGTTAACACAGCCCGGACCCGTGGCGAGGGCCGGGGTGCCCAGATTACCAAAGCTTCATCCAGCCTCGCCCCTTGCCGCCGCCGGGGACTGAGGTACGCTTCCGGCCCGCGCAGAGGCCCGCCAGAAGGACCGGCGCATCGGAGGCCGCCCATGACCCTCACCCGCCTGCCGCCGGTGAAGACCACACTCCAGCCCAGCAACCACCCCTATCTCAACGGGGCCTGGACACCCCTGCACGAGGAGGTGGACGCCGACGATCTGCCACTGATCTCCGGCGAGATTCCGAAGGACATCGACGGGGTCTATATCCGCAACACCGAGAACCCGGTGCACCAGCCGCTGGGCCGCTACCACCCCTTCGACGGGGACGGCATGCTGCACCAGATCGAGTTCCGCAACGGCCGGGCCAGCTATCGCAACCGCTTCGTCCGCACCCGCGGCTTCGAGGCGGAGCAGGAGGCCGGCGGGTCCCTCTGGGGCGGGCTGGCCGATCCGGTGCAGCTGGCGAAGCGCCCCGGCTTCGGTGCCCACGGGTCGCTGAAGGACAGCTCCTCCACCGACGTGGTGGTGCATGCGGGCATGGTGCTGTCCACCTTCTACCAGTGCGGCGAGGGCTATCGCCTCGACCCGCTGACGCTGGAGCCCATCGGGGTGGAGGCCTGGGTGCCCATCGACGGCATCTCCGCCCATCCCAAGGTGGACGAGCACACGGGCGAGCTGCTGTTCTTCAACTATTCCAAGCACGCCCCCTACATGCACCTGGGGGTCGTCGGCGCGGACAACAAGCTGAAGCGCTATGTGCCCATCGACGTGCCCGGCCCCCGCCTGCCCCACGACATGGCCTTCACCGAGCGGTTCGCCATCCTCAACGACCTGCCGGTGTTCTGGGACGCCAAGCTGCTGGAGCGGAACATCCACGCGGTGCGCCTGCACGAGGGCCTGCCGTCGCGCTTCGCCCTGGTTCCCCGAAAGGAGGGCGACGGGCCGGTCCGCTGGTTCGAGGCCAGCCCCACCTATGTGCTGCACTGGCTCAACGCCTATGACGACGGGGACGAGGTGGTGCTGGACGGCTATTTCCAGGAAAACCCGACGCCGGAGCCGAGGAAGGACGCGCCTCCCGGCTTCGAGCACATGATGGCCTATCTCGACGAGATGAGCTTCCGACCCAAGCTGCACCGATGGCGCTTCAACCTCGTCACCGGCGAGACGAAGGAGGAGCGCCTGTGCCACGAGATCCTCGAGTTCGGCATGATCAACGGCCGGTATGCCGGGCGGAAGTACCGCTACGGCTATTCCACCGTGCCGGAGCCCGGCTGGTTCCTGTTCCGCGGCTTCGTCAAGCATGACCTGGAGACCGGCGGGACGGAGCGCTACATGCTGCCCCCCGGCGTCTATGCGTCGGAGGCCCCGTTCGCGCCCCGGGTCGGGGCCACGGCGGAGGATGACGGCTATCTGGTCAGCTTCCTGATCAACGAGGCGGCGGGGACGTCTGAATGCGTGCTGATCGATGCGCGCAAGCTCGCCGACGGCCCGGTCTGCCGCATCGCCCTGCCGCACAAGATCAGCTCCGGCACCCACGCGGTGTGGGCTCCGCGGGAGATGTTGCGGGGGTGATGCGTCCTTCGAGACGCCCCTGCGGGGCTCCTCAGGATGACGAAGGTGTGTGGAACTCAACAATCATCGTCATGGTGAGGAGCGCGGAACGCGCGTCTCGAACCACGCAGCCCCCCCGGATTGCCCCACCCGCACGGATCGGTCATGGTCCGGCACCCAGTAACCTGCCTCAAGGACGCATCGATGATCCGCCGCCTCGCGACCCCGGTCGTGTCTGCCGTCGCCCTGTTGTTCGCATCGAGCCTGCCCGCGGCCGCGCAGACGCCCCCGGCCCCCGCCGCCAGCCCGGTGTCGGTGAAGACGGCCGCAGGCGTGCTGAACGGCACGGCCGATGCCGCGGGGATCATGAGCTTCAAGGGCGTGCCCTTCGCCCAGCCCCCTGTCGGGCCCCTGCGATGGCAGCCGGCCCAGCCGGCCGCGCCCTTCACCACCCCCTTCGATGCCACGAAGTTCGGTCCCGCCTGCCTGCAGAAGACCAAGCTGACCCCGCGGGAACTGGCGGCCTCCGGCGCGCCGCCTGCGGCCGTGTCCGAGGACTGCCTGACCCTGAACATCTGGGCCCCGGCCAAGGCGACCCGGCCCCTGCCGGTGATGGTCTGGCTGCACGGGGGCGGCCACACGGCGGGGACCGGCTCGCTGGTCTTCTATGACGGGACCAGCTTTGCCCGGGACGGGGTGATCCTGGTCAGCATCAACTATCGCCTGGGCCTGCTGGGCTATTTCGCGCACCCGAGCCTGACCAAGGCCGCCAAGGGCGTTCCGCTGGCCTCCTACGGCACGACGGACCAGCTGGAGGCCCTGCGCTGGGTCCAGCGCAACATCGCCGCCTTCGGCGGGGATCCGGCCAATGTGACGGTGTTCGGGGAAAGCGCGGGGGCCCAGAGCACGCTTACCCTGCTGGCCACCCCCGCCGCCCAGGGTCTGTTCGCCAAGGCCATCGTCGAGTCCGGCTATATCTGGGGCCACTTCCCCACCCTGGCGGAGGCGGAAAGGACCGGGGCCGCGGTGGCCACGACCCTCGGCCTCCCCGGCGCGGACGCCACGCCCGAGCAGCTGCGCGGCCTGTCGGGCGAGGCCCTGATCGCGGCCCAGGAAAAGCTGCCCCCGGGACCGATCGTGGACGGTCGGCTGCTGCCGCAGGCCCCCGTCGCGGCGTTCGCCAGCCACCAGTTCCTGCATGTGCCGCTGATGATCGGCACCAATTCCAACGAGGGCTCCCTCGTCTCCGCCCGGGACCCGGCCTCGGTGCTGGCGGAGGGCTCCCCGGACATCACGGCGGCGGGCAAGGCCTATTACAAGGCCGTCGCCAAGGATGACGCCGCCCTGGCCCGCAGGCTGTGGCGGGACTGGACCTTCACGGTGCCCAGCCGCTGGGTCGCCCGCCAGACGGGCCGGGAGGATGCCACCTGGCTCTACCGCTTCGACTATCTGCCGGAGCGCTGGCGCACCAATCACGACGGGGTCGACCACGGCCTGGAAATTCCCTTCGTATTCGACAGCTGGGCGAAGATCCCCTTCGCCGGGGCGATCCTGACCGACGCCGACCGGGCGGAGACCGCGGTGGTGCACGGCTGCTGGGTCAGCTTTGCCCGGTCCGGCGTGCCCAGCTGCCCCGGGGCCCCGGACTGGCCGCGCTACAATGGCGGCGACGACACGGTCATGTATTTCGGCCCGGTGAACGCCACCCGGACCCATCTGGACAACGAGATCCTCGACGCGGTGGAGAAGGCGCGGATCGCCAAGGGCGTGCTGAAGCCGTGACCGACGGCGCGGGCGCATGATCCCGCCCCTGATCTGGCTGCCCGCGGCCCTGTCCGCCGGGGGCTTCCAGGCCTGGCGCACCGCGATCCAGCAGCGGCTGCGGGGGGAACTGACCGTCAGCGGCGCGGGGCTGGTGCGCTATGTCTACGGGGCGCCGGTGGGGGCGGCCCTGGCGGTCGCGTGGCTGGCCCTGACCGGCCAGGGCGCGCCGGTCCTGTCCCCCGGCTTCCTGCTGCTGGCCGCCGCGGGGGGACTGGCGCAGGTGCTGGGCACCAACCTGCTGATCATGGCCTTCGGCTATCGCAACTTCGTGGTGGGCACAGCCTTTTCCAAGACCGAGGCGGTGCAGGCCGCCGTCTTCGCCTGGCTGGCCCTGGGGGAGCGGCTGTCCCCCCTCGGCTGGGCGGCGGTAGGCTTCAGCGTGGCCGGCGTGCTGGCCCTGGCGCTCGGCGGGCGGCGCATGACGGCGGGCGAGGTGCTGGGGGCGCTGGGCCAGCCCGCGGCCCTCTGCGGCATCGGTGCCGGGGCCCTGTTCGCCCTGACCGGGGTGCTGGTGAAGGGAGCGACGGCCCGGCTGCACATGGCCGATCCCGTGGCCGCCGCCTTGGTGACCCTGGCGGTGGTGATGATCCTGCAGTCCCTGATGCACGGCGGCTATGTGCTGGCGCGGGAGCGGCGGACCCTGGGAGACATCGCCCGGACCTGGCGGACCTCCAGCCAGGTGGGCCTGCTGGCGGCCCTGGGCTCGGCCTGCTGGTTCACCGGCTTTGCCATGGCCCCGGTGGCGCTGGTGCGGGTGGTGGGCCAGGTGGAGGTGGTCTTCACCCTGGGCTTTTCCAGGTTCTATCTGAAAGAGAAAACCCGGCCGCACGAGGTGGCCGGGCTCTGTCTGGTGGTTGTGGGGGTGGTGCTGGCCCTGGTGGGGGCGGCCAGGTAGCTGCGTCCTTCGAGACGGGCCGTTCCGGCCCTCCTCAGGATGACGAATGTTGCGGACTAACAACTAACTTCGTCATGGTGAGGAGGCCCGCAAGGGCCGTCTCGAACCACGCAGGCCCCTCACAGCTCCGACAGCTTCCCGCCAGCCTCGGCGGTCTTCACCAGCAGCTCGCAGGGTGCCCATTCGTCGCCCATCTCCTTGGCGAGCTTGGTCAGGCTGTCCACGACCTTCTTCAGGCCCACCGTGTCGCCATAGAACATCGGCCCGCCGCGATAGACCGGCCAGCCATAGCCGTTGATCCAGACGATATCGATGTCCGAGGCGCGGCTCGCCTTGCCTTCCTGCAGGATCTTCGCGCCCTCGTTGATCATCGGATAGATGCAGCGCTCGATGATCTCCTCGTCGGTGAAGCTGCGGACGTTCACGCCCTTGGCCGCGCGGAACTTCTCGATGAGGTCGGCGGTGACCGGGGACGGCTTGGCGTTGCGCGCCTCGTCATAGTCGTAGAAGCCCGCGCCGGTCTTCTGGCCGCGACGGTCCAGCTCGCACAGCTGGTCGCGCAGGGTCTCGCCCTTGGAGGTCTCCTTGTTCCAGCCGATGTCGAGACCGGCCAGGTCGCTCATGGCAAACGGCCCCATGGGGAAGCCGAAGTCATAGAGCACCCGGTCGATGTCCCAGGGCATGGCCCCTTCCAGCAGGATCGCCTGAGCCTGGCGCTGGCGCATGCTCAGCATCCGGTTGCCGACGAAGCCGTGGCAGACGCCCACCAGGGCGGCGATCTTGCCGATCTTCTTGGCGATCTGCATGGAGGTGGCGATCACCGACTTGGACGTCTTGTCCCCGCGGACCACTTCCAGCAGGCGCATGACATTGGCCGGGGAGAAGAAGTGCAGGCCGATCACGCTTTCCGGGCGCTTCGTCGCCGCGGCGATCTCGTCCACGTTCAGATAGGAGGTGTTGGAGGCCAGGATCGCGCCGGGCTTGGCAATGGCGTCCAGCTTGGCGAACACCTCCTTCTTGATGTCCATGTTCTCGAACACCGCCTCGATGATCAGGTCCGCGTCACCGAGGTCCTTCATGTCGAGGGAGCCGGTGAGCAGGCCCATGCGCTTTTCCACGTCCTCCATGGTCAGGCGGCCGCGCTTGGCGGTGGTCTCGTAGTTCTTGCGGATGACACCAAGGCCCCGCTCCAGCGCCGCGGCGCTGGTCTCGACGATGGTCACGGGGATGCCCGCGTTCAGGAAGTTCATGGAGATGCCGCCGCCCATGGTGCCGGCGCCGATGACGCCCACCTTGGCCACGGGCAGGATCGGGGTGTCCTCCGGCACGTCGGGCAGCTTCCACACCTGACGCTCGGCGAAGAACACATAGCGCTGGGCCGCCGATTGCGTGCCGGTGACCAGTTCGACGAACAGCTTGCGCTCGACCTTGATGCCCTCATCGAAGGGCAGGTTCACCGCGGCTTCGACGCACTGGATGTTGTATTCCGGGGCCAGGAAGCCGCGGAACTTGCGGGCGTTGGCCTTGCGGAACTCGGCGAAGATCTCCGGATGCTTGCGGTCCTCGATCATCTTGGCGTCATTGTCGCGGATCTTCACCAGGGGGCGCTTCTCGGCCAGCACCTTCTTCGCAAAGGCGATCGCGGCGTTGCGCAGGTCGCCCTCGGGGGCGAGCTCATCCACCAGACCCATGGCGAGCGCGGCCTTGGCCGGGACATGCTGGCCGGAGGTGACCATTTCCAGGGCCTTGGCGGCGCCGACGATGCGGGGCAGGCGCTGGGTGCCACCGGCACCGGGCAGAAGGCCCAGGTTCACTTCCGGCAGGCCGACCTTGGCGGAGGGAACGGCCACGCGGTAGTGGGCGCACAGCGCCACTTCCAGACCGCCGCCCAGCGCCGTGCCGTGGATGGCGGCGATCACGGGCTTGGAGTTGTCCTCCATGGACTTCTGCACGTCGAACAGGCTGGCGCTTTCGGTGGCGGGCTTGCCGAACTCGGTGATGTCGGCCCCGGCGATGAAGGTCCGGCCCTCGCAGATCAGCACGATGGCCTTGGTCTGCGGGTCCTCGTCCGCGGCCTTGAAGCCGGCGGCCAGGCCGTTGCGCACCTTGGCCGACAGGGCATTCACCGGCGGCGAATTCAGGGTGATGACGGCGATCTCGCCGCGTTCGAGGGTGGTGACTTCGTTGATGGTTTCCATGGGGCCTCTCCGCTGGTATCGCCGCGCCGTTGGTCAGTCGCGCTGATGTTGCGACCTGTTTACGGCGGGAATCCGCGGGACGCCAGTTGCCGTAGCGTCAGACCGCCGCGGTTTGCCGCGCCGCCCGGCCCTTCACCCCCAGATGGGTGAAGCCGAAGCCCGCCGCGGATTTGAGCCCATAGCCCAGCATCCGGTCGAAACCCACATGGGCGACCCAGATGGCCGCCAGCTGCAGCAGCAACGTCTGGCCCTGGGCAGCACCGAAGGCGGCGAGGGCAGCGGGGCCCAGATAGCTGTGACCGGCATTGTAGCCGACGGCCCCCACCCGCGGTCCGGCCAGATAGCCGAGCATCGACAGGTCCGGTGTCAGGAACAGCACGGCGAACAGGGTCCACGACCCGCCCAGCTGGGCAAAGGCCGCCGCCGCACCGGCCAGCACCACCCCGCCCTCCATCTGCAGCAGGATGCGGGCGGCACCGGTCACGTGCCTAGGGAGGGGGGAGAAGGCTGCTTCGCGCATGGGTCGGCTCCGTGTAAGGCATCGGGGCCAAGCCCCGTCGCCGCACCGTCCCTCCAATGGGGGCCATTCACAATCCACGCAATACGCAGATCAGCTATTCAAAAGTGATGATCTCCTCGGCCTGGCCGAGCACGGAGGTGATGCCCCGCAGCAGGTCCTCCGGCGTCACCGGCTTGGCGATGAAGCCGTCACCACCGGCGTCGGCGGCCTCCTGCTGGTGCTCGGGCATGGCATTGGCGGTGAAGAACAGGATCGGCGTCCGGGGAAGACCCCGGGACGCCTCGCTGCGCCGGAGGATCCGGGCCGCGGCAAAGCCGTCGAGATTGGGCATCTGGATGTCCATCAGGATCACGTCGAAACGCGCCTGTTCCAGCGCCTGCAGGGCCTCGACCCCGTCTGCGGCGATGGTCAGGTCCACACCGTAGGGCTCCAGGATCAGCCGCACGACCCGCTGGTTGGTGGGATGGTCCTCCGCCAGCAGCACCCGCATGGCGTCGAAGTCGGTGGCGAGCGGGGCCTCCTGCGCGACCGGCACGAGGGTCGGGGCGGCGGCGGACAGCTGCAGCGGAAGGGTCAGGGTGAAGCGGCTGCCGACGCCGGGGGTGGACTCCGCGGAGATGGTGCCCCCCATCAGCTGGGCCAGGGACTGGCTGATGGACAGGCCGAGCCCCGTCCCGCCATAGGTCCGGGTGATCGACCCGTCGCCCTGCTCGAAGCGCACGAACAGTTTGGCGGCCATCTCCGCATCGAAGCCGATGCCGGTGTCCTCCACCACCACCGTGGCGACTGCGTCCCCGTCCTCGGACAGGGTGAGGTCGGCGGTCACCTGCACCCGCCCCCGTCGAGTGAACTTCACGGCATTGGAGACCAGGTTGGAGATGATCTGCTTGATCCGGACCGCGTCGCCCACCACGGGCGCGTCGGCCGTCTCGCCCACCACGAGGGCGAAGCTCAGCCCCTTGTCGTCGGCCCGGACGCGGAAGATCTCCGCCGCCGCCGACACGATGTCGCGCAGGCTGAAGGGCGCGGCGTCCAGCTCGGCGCGCCCGGCCTCGATCTTGGACAGGTCCAGTATGTCCGACAGGATGCCGCTGAGGGACCGGCCCGACGCGGCGATCAGCTCGGCCATCTCCCGCTGGCTGGCGCTCAGGGGCGTCTTCAGCAGGGTTCCGGCCATGGCCACGACGCCGTTCAGGGGCGTGCGCAGCTCGTGGCTCATATTGGCCAGGAACTGGGACTTGGCGATGTTGGCCGCCTCGGCCTGGGCCCGCTGGATGGACAGCTCCCGGCGGGAGGCCTCCAGCTCCGTCAGGTGGCGCACCACCAGTTCCTCCCGGGCCTTGAGATCGGAAATGTCCCGCTGGAAGGCGATCCAGAAGCGGAACATGCCGTCGTCATCCGGTACCGGCCGGATGCTGAGATCGACCCAGAAGGCGGACCCGTCCCGGCGGTAGTTCTTCAGCTCCTGCCGGACGGGGGTCCAGCTGGCCAGGGCGTTGCGAATCTTGGCCTTGGCTGCGGGGGAGGTGTCGGGTCCCTGCAGGATGCGCGGCGTCCGCCCCAGGATGTCCGCCCGGGAAAAGCCGGTCATGCGGGAGAAGCCGTCGTTGCACCATACGATCCGCGGGCCCACACCCGACACCGGCTCCGCCTCCGTGATCAGGATGGCGTCATCGGTGAAGTCGGCGATGCCGGTGATCAGCTTAGACAAGTCCATTGGGCGTCGTCCGTAATCGACAATCCGTCAGTCCGGTCCTGAAAGTGACCAGCCTGGGACAGCAGGGAGATATTGGCGTCGATTCTGAAGACGTGGATACGATCACAGGAAATCGGATCCGCCACGCCATTTATTTGACGATTATGGCGTCAGGAATACAGAATACAGCGCGCCGGCATCTAGCGACCGGTGAAGGCCGGTGCCCGCTTTTCCAGAAAATGCGCCACGCCCTCGCGGAAATCCTCCGAGGTGAAGCTGGCGGCCATGTCGGCATTGGCCGCCTCCACCGCTTCGCCCAGGGACTGGAACTGGGCGTTCCAGATCTCGCGCTTCATTTCCCGAAGCGACCGGGGCGAGACCTCCTGCGACAGCATCCGGGCATAGGCCATGACCTCGGCCGTGAAGTCCGCCTGCGGGATCACCCGGTTGACGAGGCCCAGCCGCAGGGCCTCCTCCGCCGACACCTTCCGCGCCGAGAACAGAAGGTCCATGGCCTGGGGCAGGCCGATCAGCCGCGGCAGCAGCCAGGACATGCCATGCTCCGCGATCAGGCCGCGGCGGGAGAAGGCGGTGGTGAACACGGCGGTGTCGGAGGCAAAGCGCAGGTCGGTATAGAGGGCCAGCACCATGCCCAGCCCCGCGCAGGCCCCGTTGATGGCACCGATGATCGGCTTGGGCACCGCCGGGAAATAGGAGTTCTGGGTCTGGAAGTCCGCCCGGGACGACGGGTCGAAGGCCGGGGCCTGGGGCCGGGCCGCCCGCGCGCTCGCCCCCGCATCGGTCTGGATGGCCGTCAGGGAATTCATGTCCGCCCCGGCGCAGAAGCCGCGACCGGCCCCGGTCAGCACGATCACCCGCACGGCCGGATCATCCGTGGCCAGCCGCATGGCCGCCCGAACGTCCCGGTCCATCTCCCCCCGCCAGGCGTTCAGCCGGTCCGGCCGGTTCAGGGTGATCACCGCCACGCCGTCCTCGACCCTGTAGAGAATGTCCTCGAAGTCCATGGCGTTCGTCCCTGCTGAGGCCCCGGCGCTTTGAGTCGCCCGGATGCGTTGTTTCTTGTGCCGTCCGCCCATTCGTGGAGACTGCGGGGAAAGACTAGAACGAACGGGTCCGGAGGCCAACGAAATGCGTGACGACGATTTCTCGACAGCCGTCTTCTCGACCCTCATCTGCGACCTGCCCCGGCCGGGGGTGGCGCGCATCACCCTGAACCGACCGGCGCAGATGAACGCCTATACCTTCGCCATGACCCAGGAGCTGCTGGCGGCGCTGGCCCTTTATCGCGACGACGACACCCTGCGGGCCCTGATCCTCACCGGTGCGGGCACTCGGGCCTTCTGCACCGGCGGGGACCTGTCCGGCGCGGACGCCGAGCACAGCCGCAAGGTGGCCACCCAGCCCATGGGATCGGGGCGGGAGATGCGCGACGGCATGCAGGCCGTGGTCCGGGCCCTGGTGCGCCTCGACAAGCCGAGCCTGGCGGTGATCCGCGGCTATGCCGTGGCGGGGGGGCTGGCCCTGGCGCTGGCTTGCGACTTCCGGTTTGCCGGAGTGGGCGCGAAGCTGGGCGACACCAGCCACAAGGCGGGCCTCCTGCCCGACGAGGGGGGCGCGTGGCTGTTTCCCCGCTTCATGGGCCTCGACCGGGCCCTGAAGATGAGCCTGATGAGCGAGATCTATCCGGCGGACGAGGCCCACCGCCTGGGCCTGGTCACGGAGGTGCTGCCGGATGAGGCCCTCGAGGACCGGGCCCTGGCCTTCTGCGATGCCCTGACCACCAAGGCCCCCCTGGCGGTGCGGCTGACCAAGATGATGATGGCCCGGGCCCTGGAGGTCAGCCTCGATGCCAGCCACGAGGCCGCCCAGGTGGCGGTGATGGTGACCAATCCCAGCCAGGATGTGCGGGAGGGCGTCCGCGCCTTCCAGGAAAAGCGCGCCCCGGCGTTCAAGGGGAACTGAGCCGATGAGACCTGCAACCTCGCGGCCGGGGCTGGCCCTCCTCCTGGTCGGCCTTACCCTTAGTGCCGCTGCTGGCCGGGCCGGTGCTGGGGAACTCCCCCCTCCTGCCGCCGCACCGGCCGTAGCCCTGCGCGTGGGCGAATATGGCGGCCTGACCCCCGACGCGCCCAGCTACACGGCCTATGAGCAGGACGGGCGGCTGCATCTGCGCCGCAATGACGGCCCGGCACCGGGGGAGGTTCCCCTCCCCTCCGCGGAGGACCCGTTCGTCCTGGGCCCGGCGCAGGTCACGGGCCTCAAGCTCAACGGCCAGGTCATTGCCCGCATCGATCTGGGGGCCATGCGGGTGGCGCAGATCCGCGCCGGGGTCCATGTGCCCAGACCCGGGGACGGCGCGGACCTGCATCCCCCGGCGGAACCGCCGCCCCGCCGGGCCTCTGACCTGGTCGATCTTCGCACCCTGGACCCCGGCCTGCGCTTCGACATCCGCTATGCAGGCACGGACAACTTCATGGGCTTTCCCCTGTACGAACGGGCCGGAGCCTGGCTGCAGCGCCCGGCGGCGGAGGCCCTGGTGCGGGCCAATGCGGCGCTGCGGCCCTATGGTTTCGGCCTGATGATCCATGACGGCTACCGGCCCTGGCGGGTGACGAAGCTGTTCTGGGATGCCACGCCGCCGGACGCGCACATCTTCGTGGCAGACCCGGCCAAGGGCTCGCGGCACAACCGGGGCTGCGCCGTGGACCTGACCCTCTATGACCTGAAGACCGGCCAGGCGGTGGAGATGACCAGCCGCTATGACGAGATGTCCCCCCGGGCCTTTGCCGACTATCCCGGCGGGACCAGCCTGCAGCGCTGGCGGCGCGACCTGCTGCGCCGGGTGATGGAGGCCCAGGGCTTCGACGTCTATCCGCAGGAATGGTGGCATTTCGACTACCGGTCCTGGGCGGACTATGCGATCGGCACGGCCTCCTTTACGGAACTGAAACAGGCGGCGGGACAGCGTCCGCCCTCCCACTGACACCTGCTGCGGATCGATCCATGACCACTACCGACATGCCCACTGCCGATGCCGCCGTGTCCGGCCCCGACCTGAACGACGCCCTGGGCTTCGTGCGGCGGGTGGAGATGAGCGTGGAGGGTCGCGCCACGGTGGAGTATCTGGCCGGTCGCCACATGTGCCATTCCGGCGGCGTGGTGCAGGGCGGGTTCATCACCGGCTGGATCGACGCGGCCATGGCCCACGCGGTGATGGCCATGACCGGCTTCGAGATGACCCCCATGTCCCTGGAACTGAAGGTCAGCTTCTTCGCCCCCGCCCGTCCCGGGCCGGTCTTCGCCGAGGCCTGGGTGGAGCAGAAGGGCAAGTCCACCTGCTTCGTCGAGGGTCGCCTGAAGGACGGCAACGGCACGGTGCTGGCCAAGGCCTCCTCCACCATCCGGCTGATTCCCCGGCACAAGGTGGAGGCGGGATCGCGGCAGGCCGTGGGCGGCTGATCGGCCACTGTCGCCAAATTGGCGCAGTTTACCCGGATCCAGCGGACCTCGCCCCGGGTCCGACCGGTTCGGCTTGACCCGGGGCGGGGCACCCCGTACGAGGGAATTTCCCTGAGCCCACGGCTCGCTTCGGACAGGCTGGACGCGCATGTTCACGACCTCGGCAGATCGAAACTTGCTGATCGGCCGTGGCGTCAAAAGCGTCTCGTCGATCCCGGCCCGCGAGGGGGCAGCCGCCCGGACCTGAGGTCCGCACCCGGCTCCCCACCCCTCCCGGGCGCTGCGCTCCGGAGGGACAATTCTTCCCAGATCAGCGCAACGCCCGGGTCATCCCACGGATTTCCCAAGGCTCTCCCATGCTGTCCCCTGAAGTCACCCGCCCTGAACGCCCCTCCGCGCCCCTGTGGCAGCGGCGGGGTCTGGCGACCCACCCCCTGACCGGGGAGCTGGCGGCCCTGATGCGGCTGGCCGCCCCCCTGATCCTGACCCAGCTGGCGCAGATGGCCATCATGACCACCGACGTGGTGATGCTGGGCCGTCTGTCCACCCATGCCCTGGCCGCCGCGGCGCTGGGCAACACGGTCTTCTATTTCTGCTGGCTGCTGGCCACGGGCCCGGCCCAGGCCGTCTCGCCGATCATCGCCAACCTGATCGGGGCTCATGGAGAAGGGGCTGTTCGCCTCCGGGCCGGGGTCCGGCGGACCGTGCGCATGGGCCTTTGGTCGTCGGTCCTGACCACCCTGCCCCTGGCCCTGATCCTGATGTTCGCCAGGCCGATCCTGATCGCCCTGGGGCAGGAGCCGTCCCTGGCCGAGGATGCGGGCAAGTTCAGCTCCATGCTGGCCATCGGCCTGCCCTTTTCCATCGGCTTCCAGGTGCTGCGGAACTACGCCACGGCGCTGGGCCGCACGCGGGAGGGGCTGTGGGTGATGATCGCCTCCATCGGCTGGAACGCCGCGGCGGACTACGCCCTGATCTTCGGCAAGTTCGGCGCGCCGAAGCTCGGCATCATCGGCGGGGGCCTTGCCACGTCCAGCTCGTCGGTGTTCGCCTTCCTCGCCCTGCTGGCCCTGGTGCTGACCTCCCCGGAGCTGAAGCGGTTCCGCATCCTGCGCCGGGCCCATCACGGCCGCCGCAAGCCCCTGGTGGAGCTGATCCGCCTCGGCGGGCCCATCGGCGTGACCATGCTGCTGGAGGCCATGCTGTTCAACTGCATGACCCTGCTGGTGGGGACCTTCGGGGCCAATCCGCTCGCTGCGCACCAGATCGCCCTGAACGTGGCCAGCTTCACCTTCATGGTGCCGCTGGGAGTGGCCATGGCCACCACCGTCCGGGTCGGCCAGTTCGCCGGGGCCGGGGACACGGCGGGGGCCCGGCGGGCGGGCTATGTGGCCATGGCCACCGGCACGGCGCTTGCCGGTCTGTCGGCCGCCATGATGCTGTTCGCCGGCGCGCCGATCGCGAGGCTGTACGTGTCCGGTCGCGCGCCCGCGGACCTGGAGGTGATCCGGCTGACCACCCAGTTCCTGGTGGTGGCCGCCGCCTTCCAGCTGGCCGACGCCCTGCAGGTGGTGGGCAATCTGGCCCTGCGGGGGCTGAAGGATGCCCGGGCGCCGATGATCATCGCCGCGGCCAGCTACTGGCTGGTGGGTGCGCCCCTGTGCGTTGCCCTGGGCGTCGGGCTGGGCTGGAAGGGACTGGGCGTGTGGATCGGCCTGGCCGTCGGGCTGGGGGTGGCGGCAGTGCTGATGCTGTGGCGCTTCATCGCCCTGACCCATCCCCGGCGGCGGCGGGATCTGGGCTCTGTTTGAGTCCGCCCCGGGGCGGTGTAGCGTGACGCCATGTGCGACACCCTCACCGCCCTGGGACCGGCCACCGCCGACGGCCGCACCCTGTTCGCCAAGAACTCGGACCGGGAGCGGAACGAGGCGCAGGGGGTGGCCTTCCATCCGGCCCGCCACGCCCCGCCCGGCGCGCGCCTGAAGGCCACCTATGTCGAGATCGACGAGGTGCCGGAGACCCGGCCCTGCCTCCTGTCCCGGCCCTTCTGGATGTGGGGAGCGGAGATGGGGGCCAACGACCGGGGCGTGGTGATCGGCAACGAGGCCATGCACGCCCTCGTCCCCCCGTCCCGCGTCCCGGCCCTGACCGGCATGGACCTGGTGCGCCTGGGGCTGGAGCGGGGAGCCACCGCCCGCGCCGCCGTCGACGTGATCACCGGCCTTCTGGAGCGTCACGGCCAGGGCGGGAACTGCGGCCACCTGAACCCCTTCCACTATCACAACGGCTTCATCATCGCCGACCCGACCGAGGCCTATGTGCTGGAGACGGTGGGTCGCTGGTGGATCGTGGAGCGGGTGACGGGGGCGCGGGCCCTGTCCAACGCCCTCTCCATCGGCCGGGAGCGGCACGGGATCAGCCCGGCCCTGCTGGAGCATGCCCGGACGCAGGGCTGGACCGACGCCGAGGACCGCTTCGACTTCGCGGACCGGCTGATCGATCCGGCGAAGGATGCCGCCACCTTCGGCCGGGGGCGCTGCGCTCGGGCGGGCCAGCTGCTGGCGCGCAAGGCCGGGGCCCTGACCCTGCCGGACCTGATGGCCGTGCTCCGCGACCATGGGGAGGAGGCGGACGGGGACGAGGACTGGTCGCCGCGCAAGACGAAGGTCCGCTCCATCTGCATGCATGCCGCCAGCGGGGCCCGGCGCAGCCAATCGGTGGCGGCCATGGCTTCGGAGCTGGCACCGGGGGCCCCGCGGCACTGGGTGACGGCCACCTCCGCCCCCTGTCTCAGCCTGTTCCGGCCGGTGGGTCCGTCCCTGACCCCGCCGCCGCACGGGCCGCCTCCGATCGACCGCTTCGACGCCGAAAGCCTGTGGTGGCGGCACGAGCGGTTCCACCGCCGCGCGCTGGCCTGCTTCCCGGAGGTGCTGGCCGAGCTGGCACCGGAACGGGATGCCGCCGAGGCCCGCTTCCGCGCCCGGATGGACGCAGCCTGGTGTCAGGGCGAGGCGGCGGCGGAGGCCGCGGCGGCGGACTGCTGGGCCGAGGCGGACGCGCTGGAGACCGCCTGGCGCGACCGGCTGGCCGCCCGGCCCCGACCGCGCCGCTCGGCCCTTGGTCGTAGCGGGGCGCTGGCCTGGGCCCGGCTGAGCACGGCGGCGGGCCTGCCGCCCCCCTCATCTGATCGCCGTTAAGAATGCCCATTGCCGCCGCGGGGCGTCGCCCGTAGCATCCGGCCAACCTTGCAACGGAGCGCCTGCCCATGTCCCGCACTGCCTTTGTCACCGGCGGCACCGGCTTTGTCGGTCTGAACCTCGTCCAACGGCTGATGGCCGGGGACTGGGACGTCACCGCCCTGCACCGGGCCTCGTCGGACCTGACCTATCTGAAGCGCTTCAATCCCCGCCTGGCGGTGGGGGAGATCACCGACGCCGCCTCCGTCCTGGCCGCCCTGCCCCAGGGGACGGACACGGTCTTCCACGTGGCGGGCAACACCAACATGTGGCGCAAGAAGAACGCCGAGCAGACCCGGGACAATGTGGAGGGCACCCGCAACGTGGTGGAGGCCTGCCTCGCCCGCGGCGTGCGGCGGCTGATCGTCACCTCCTCCATCTCCGCCTATGGGGGCGTGTCCGGCGCGGTGACGGAGGAGACCCCCAGCCTCGCCGCCCAGTCCTGGGTGAACTACGAGAAGACCAAGTGGCAGGCCCAGCAGCTGGCCCTTGCCGCCGTCCCCCGGGGGCTGGAGGTGGTGGTCATGCAGCCCGGCGCCATCATGGGCCCCTATGACATCGGCACCTGGTCGCGGATGTTCCTGATGGTGCGGGACGGCAAGCTGCCCGGCGTGCCCCCGGCGACGCTCAGCTTCACCCATGTGCGGGAGTGCGTGGCCGCCCACATCGCCGCCGCCGACCGGGGCGAGAACGGCGGCCAGTACATCCTGGCCGGCGAGAGCGCCACCATGCTGCAGCTGGTGCAGGAGATCGCGCGCCTGCTGGGCAAGCCGGTCCCCACCTCCGAGACGCCGGTGTGGGCGGTGAAGGCCATCGCCGCGGTGGGGGACTTCATGTCCACCTTCACCGGCAAGGAGCCGTCCTTCACCCCGGAGATGGCCGAAGGGCTGGGCGGGTCCTTCACCGTCACCTCGGCCAAGGCGACGCGCGACCTGGGCTATTCCGTGGTCCCGCTGAAGACCATGGTGCGGGACTGCTATGACTGGATGGTGGCCGAGGGGCGGATCTGACGGAACTGCGGGGTGCGTCCTTCGAGACGCCCGGTTCCGGGGCTCCTCAGGATGACGACCTTCTTTGACGCCCAACCCCCTGCGTCATCCTGAGGAGGGCGAATCCCGTGGTTCGAGACGGCCCTGACGGGCCTCCTCACCATGACGAAGGTTGAGTGATCGCGCCCACACAGGCCGACGGTCGTCCTCCACGCGCGTCATCCTGAGGAGGGCGAAGCCCGTCTCGAAGGACGCAGAACCCCTACCCCATCCGCGCCTTGATGAACGCCCCGGCATCGGCCAGCGCCGTGCGGGCATCCGCCAGGATCGGGTGGAAGAAGTGCCAGACGTGGATCATCTCCGGCCACACCTCCAGGCGCACCGGCACCTCGGCGGCCCCGGCGACCCCGGCCAGCTGGATCGAATCGTCCAGCAGGGTCTCCGCCGAGCCCACCTGGATCAGCAGGGGCGCCAGGCCCTTCAGATCCCCGTGGATCGGTGCCGCCAGGGGCGTGCGGGGGTCCTTGCCATTGAGATAGAGCCCGGCCCAGGCCAGCAGGGCCGCGCCCTGGACCATGGGGTCCTCCTCCGCCTTGCCGGTGATGCTGGCCCCGAGGGACTCCATGTCCACCCACGGGCTGATGGCAAAGCCGCAGGCCGGTTGCGGCAGGCCCGCCTGCCTGGCTGCCAGCAGGGTGGCCACCGTCAGGCCGCCGCCGGCGCTGTCGCCCGCAATGGCGATGTGCTGGGGCTTGATCCCCTGGTCGAGCAGGCCCTTGTAGGCGGCCAGGGCGTCGTCCACCGCGGCAGGGAACGGATGTTCCGGCGCCAGGCGGTAGTCGATGGCCAGCGTCCGGGTCCCGGCCACCCGACCCAGCTCCGACGCCAGGTGCCGGTGGCTGAGGATGGAGCCGATCACATAGCCGCCCCCGTGCAGATACAGCACCACCCGGTCCACCGCCGCGGCCGGGGTCTGCGACCACTCTCCCGGCACGCCGCCGACGGTGGCGGAGGTCAGGATCACGTCGTCAGCGGTGGGGAACATGGCCCCGAGCCCGTCGTACATCTGGCGCAGCTCCACCAGCCCCTCCGGCGCGGGGGAGGCGCTGAGCATGGCGCGAATGGTGGTGATTTCAGGGTTGGCCATGGTCGTCTCCCGCGGGGCGTGTCTGTTTGTGATTGCCCCCATTGCGGGGCGCCGCACCGCCGGAGTCAACCGCCGCGCCGCCCCCGGGGCTGACGCCTGCGTGCGAACCCGGCTAGGCTGCGGCCGACCGACCGGAGTTCCCAATGGCCACCATCCTCGCCCTGCACGCCCATCCCGACGATATCGAGGAGCTGTGCGCCGGAACCCTGGCCCGCCTCTCCGCCGCCGGGCACACGGTGCGGCTGGCGACCGCCACGGCGGGGGAGTGCGGGTCGGACGCCACCGACCTTGCCGCCACCGGCGCCCTGCGCAAGGGCGAGGCCGCCCGGTCCGCGGCCCTGATCGGGGCGGAGTACGCCTGCGCGGGCCTGCCGGACCTGGGGGTGTTCAACTGCGACGACCACCGCCGCCGGATCACCGAGCTGATCCGCTGGGCCCGGGCGGAGATCGTCATCGCCCCCTCGCCCGTGGACTACCATCCGGACCACGAGGCGGTGAGCCTCTTGGTGCGGGACGGATGCTTCGCCGCCTCGGTCCCCAACTACGCCACCGGCCCGTCGGCCCCGCTGGCGGCGATCCCGCACCTCTATTTCACCGACCCGATCGAGGGCCGGGACCGGGACGGGCGAAGGGTCGCCGCGGATTTTGGCGTGGAGGTGTCGGACCAGATGGCGGTGAAGCGCGCCATGCTGGCCTGCCACGAGAGCCAGCAGGCCTGGGTCGCCCGGCAGCACGGGATCGCGGACCATACCGGCGGCATGGTCCGCTTCGCCGCGTGGCGGGGCAAGGCCTTCGGCGTGGCCCATGCGGAGGGCTTCCGCCACTACCGCCACCATCCCTATCCCCGCACGCCCCTGTTGCAGGACCTGCTGGGAGAAGCGGTGCGTCAGCCGTTGCCCGACGCCGCCGCATCATAGGCGGCCCACAGGGGGGCGCAGTCCACCACCCGCCCCTCATCCATGGCCCGGTCGATGGCCATCACCGTCAGGCCCGCCAGCAGGGAGTCCGCAGGCGTCACCGGAAAGGGCGCGCCGGTCTCCAACGTGGCCTTCAGGTCCCGGGCCATGGCCTGGTCGGCCCCGTTGTGGTTGTCGGCGGTCAGGTGGCCGAACTCCATCTTCTCCGGCCGTCCGGTGGCCAGGGTCCGGCGGAAGGTCAGCCGGTTGCGCACCAGATCGGCCACCAGGGTCCCCTGCGTCCCCGCCAGGTACCAGCGGCGCTCCTGCAGGGCCACGTGGCTGTTGGCGTGGAAGGACAGGCGCAGGCCGTTCCCGTACTCCACCATCGCCGTCTGGTGATCGGTCACGTCCATGTCGGAGTGGAAGGCGTCATTGGCCCCGGCCCAGCCGGCGTCATATCCGGCATAGGCGGCGCGCCCGTCATCATAGGTCCGGGACCGTCCCGCCTCCTCCGGCGTGAAGATCGACCGGCCGCCGAAGCTCGCCACCCGGGCGGGGCGCGCCCCGGCCAGCCGGTTGAAGATGTCGAAGTCGTGGCAGACCTTGTCCAGCAGGTAGGAGCCGCCCCAGTCCTTCCGCCGCCGCCAGTTGCGGGCGAGATAGGCCCCGTGCTCCGGATGCAGATGCTCGGTGGCGTCGATGGAGACGAGCCGCCCCAGCTGCCCCTCGTCCACCCGGCGGATCACCTCCCGCACGATGGGCATGGAGCGCATGACCAGCCCCACGAACACCGGCGGCGTCTCCGTTCGGGCAAGCTTCGCCGCCAGTTCGAAGCTCTCCGCCTCCGTCCGGACGATGGGCTTTTCGGTGAACACCGGACAGCCCAGGGTCAGGGCGAAGTCCAGGTGCCGCAGGTGCAGGTGGTTGGGGGAGCCGATCATCACCAGATCGAAGGGGCCTTTCGCGGCGAGATCCGATTCCGACCCGCAGGCGATGCCCATTCCCACCCCGGCCTCGGCCAGAATCGGCTGGCCCACGGGGGCGGGGTCGAGATGCGCCGCCACCTCGAACCGCCAGCCCTCGTCGCGCATGGCCAGCAGCACATGGGCGATCCGCTGGCCCAGGCCGATGACGCCGATCCGGTAGGTCTTCATGGGGCGCGCTCCATTCATGCCGTGCCGCGCAGGTTGCCCCTGCGTCGGCCTTGACACCATCCCCCTGCCCGAGTGTGCTCGACGCAACAAGAAGGATGTTCGGGATGGATCTGGCCTATGACGCGACCTACACGGCGTTCCGTGACGAGGTCCGCGACTTTCTCCGCACCCACCGGGACCGGGTCCCTAAGCGCACCGGCCACCGCCCCACGGACGAGCAGATCGCCTGGCAGACCCTGCTGATCGAGCATGGCTATGCCGCCCGCACCATCCCCAAGCAGTACGGCGGCCACGGGGCAGCGCCGGACATCCTGAAGTCCCGCATCATCGCCGAGGTGTTCGCCGAGGAAGGCGCGCCGGGAAGCCTGGCCAACCAGGGCATCTCCATGCTGGTCCCCACCCTGCTGGAGCTGGGCACCGAGGAGCAGAAGACCACCCTGATCCCCCCGACCCTGCGGGGCGAACTGGTCTGGTGCCAGGGCTATTCCGAGCCGGGGGCGGGCTCCGACCTGGCCTCCCTGAAGACCCGTGGCGAGGATGACGGGGAGAACTTCGTCATCAACGGCCAGAAGATCTGGACCTCCACGGCGCATGCGGCGGACATGATCTTCTGCCTGGTCCGCACCGAGCCGGATGCGCCCAAGCACGAGGGGATCAGCTACCTGATCTTCTCCATGAAGACGCCTGGGATCGAGGTGCGCCCCCTGCTGACCATGACCGGGGCGGCGGAGTTCAACGAGGTGTTCTTCACCGACGTGAAGGTGCCCAAGACCCAGATCGTCGGCGCCCGGGGACAGGGCTGGTTCGTGGCCAATGCGACGCTGAAGCACGAGCGCGGCATGCTGGGCGACCCCAATGCCGCCCATGCCCGGCTGCAGGCCATCATCGAGATCCTGAAGACCGAGACCCTGGACGGCCAGCGGCTGATGGACCACCCCCTCTATCTCGACCGGCTGATGCAGCTGCAGGCCCGGGTGATCGCCATGCAGGCCAACGGCCTTCGCCTGCTCACCGCCGCCCAGCGGAAGGAAGCGCCGGGCATGGCGGGCCTGATCGTCAAGCTGCAGGGCTGCGAGCTGAACCACCAGCTGGCGGCGCTGGCCATCGACGCCCTGGGCGAGCTGGGCGTGCTCTATCACGGCAGTCCGCACCAGCGGGCCGGCGGGGTCTGGCAGCATCGCTACATGTTCGACCTCGGCCTGATCATCGGCGGCGGCACCGCCCAGATCCAGAAGAACATCATTGCCGAGCGGGGGCTGGGCATGCCCCGGGAACCCAAGCTGGCCCCGAAGTCGGCCAAGGCCTGAGGGAGAGACGACCATGGATTTCGCCCTCTCCCCCGACCAGATCGCCATGCAGGACAGCCTGGACCGCACGCTGGAGCGGGTGGCCCCCCTCGACCGCGTGCGCCAGATCGCCGCCCAGGACCTGCCCACCGCCCCCGAAGTGCGCGCCGCCCTGGCCGAGCTGGGGGCCCCCGCCGTGCTGGTGCCAGAGGCCCACGGAGGCCTGGGGCTCGGCGTGCTGGACGCGGCCCTGTTGTCGGAGACGCTGGGTCGCCACACGGCCTGCGCGCCCTTCGTCGGTCCGTGCCTCGCCGCGCTCGCCCTCGACCTCTGCGGGTCGGAGGGGCAGAAGGCCGTCTGGCTGCCCCTGATCGCCTCGGGGGAGGCGAGCTTCGGCGTGGCGATCTCCGAACCCGCCAGCGGCGCGCGGATGGCCGCAGGCGTGCGGGCGGAGAACGGCCGCCTGTCCGGCCAGGCCCTGTTCGTCATCGACTTTGCCCAAGCGGCGGCCTTCATTGTCGCCGACGTGGCGGGAGGGCTGCATCTGGTGGCCGCCGACGCGCCGGGCCTGACCCGCACCGCGCTCACCACCATCGACCGCACCCGCTCCGTCGGCGAACTGGTGTTCGGGGATGTGGCGGCGGAGCCCCTGCCCGACCGGGACAGCCGCGCGGCGATCGCCCGGATGCGGGACGTGGGCCGGGTGCTGCTGGCCGCCGACACCCTGGGCGCCGCCCAGCGGATGCTGGAGCGGGCCGTGGCCTATGCGGCGGAGCGCCAGCAGTTCGGCCGGGTGATCGGCTCCTTCCAGGCGGTGAAGCACCTGTGCGCGGAGATGGCGGCGGAGCTGGAGCCCGCCCGGGCGCTGGTCTGGTACGCCGCCTACGCCCAGGACGCCCTTCCGGCGGAGGCGACCCTCACCGCCGCCCATGCCAAGGCGCATCTGGGCGAGGTGGGCCGCTTCGTCGCCCGCACGGCGACGGAGGTGTTCGGCGGCATCGGCATCACCGACCTCCTGGGCCTGCACTATACCTTCAAGCGCATCGGGCTCGACCGGCAACTGCTCGGGGCGCCGGAGCGGGCGCGGCGGGACGCAGCCGTCGCCCAGGGCTTCATCGACGCGTGATGGCATTTGTCAGGGCCGCGCGGCTCTGATCATATGCTGTCCAGAAAATACGGTGACCGGCTCGAACCGGATTGCTGAATAAGACCACAGGGAGTGACACGGCATGGTTCTCTGGAACTACGGCGACATACTGGACGGCATTTCCACGGTCGTGCCCCCGGAGGCCCCCGCCTATATCCACGGGGACCGGGTCATCAACTGGGGGGATGCGACGACGCGCTCCAACCGCCTTGCCCGGGCGATCCTGGCCCGCGGGGCCGAGCCCGGCGACAAGGTCGCCTTCTACATGCACAACCGGCCGGAGTACTGCGAGACGCTGGCCGCCTGCTTCAAGGCGCGGCAGGTGCATGTGAACGTGAACTACCGCTACACCCCCGACGAGGTGTTCTACATCTTCGACAATTCCGATGCGAAGACAGTGGTTTACGGGAGGGAGTTCCGGGACAACATCAACGCCATCCGCGACCGGCTGACCAAGGTCACCACCTTCATCGAGGTGGGCGAGGGCTGCGACTTCGCCGAGAGCTTCGAGGCGATCTGCACCACCGGCGACGGTAGCCCGCTGGACATCCAGCGCAGCCCCGACGACATGATGTTCATCTATACCGGTGGCACCACCGGCATGCCCAAGGGCGTGATGTGGACCCAGAACGACCTGCGGCAGATCACCATCCTGTCCGCCCAGGCGCTGGGCCCCGTGCCGCTGACCATGGAGGAGCTGCTGGCAGCGGTCCGTGCCGCGGGCCCGCCGCCACCCAGCGTCATCGCCCCGCCCCTGATGCACGGCACCGGCCTGCTCACCGCCATCGGTGCCATGCTGGCCGGCGGCGCGGTGATCACCCTGCCCAGCCTGCACTTCAGCGCCGAGGAGATGCTGGACACCATCGACCGCTGGAAGCCCGGCAGCCTGACCATCGTCGGCGACCCCTTCGCCCGGCCCATCGCCGAGGCGCTGGAGCGGGAACCCGGCCGCTGGGACGTGTCCACCGTGGCCCGCGTCACCTCCTCCGGCGTGATGTGGAGCCTGGAGGTGAAGCGCACCCTTCTGAAGCACATGCCCCAGGCCATTCTGGGCGATGCCTTCTCCTCGTCGGAGGCGCTGGGCCTCGGCACCTCGCTGATGACCGCGGCGGGGGAGATCCAGACCGCCAAGTTCGCCCTGGGGGAACGGGCCCGGGTGTTCGACGAGAACGACCAGCCGGTCCTGCCCGGCTCCGGCGTCAAGGGCGTGGTGGCCGTCGGCCCGCCGGGCCCCGTCGGCTACTACAAGGACCCGGAAAAGACCGCCCGGACCTTCCGGATGATCAACGGGGTCCGCTACTCCATCCCCGGCGACTGGTGCCTGGTGGAGCCGGATGGCTCCCTCACCCTGCTGGGGCGCGGCTCGGCCTGCATCAACACCGCCGGCGAGAAGGTCTTCCCCGAGGAGGTGGAGGAGGCGCTGAAGACCCACCCCTCCGTGGCCGACGCCCTGGTGGTGGGCCTGCCTGATCCCAAGTGGGGCCAGTCGGTGACCGGCGTCGTGCACCTGCACCCCGGCCACACCCTGGACGAGGGCGCGCTGGTGCATCACGTGCGCCAGCACCTGGCCCCCTACAAGTCGCCCAAGCGGATCGTCACGGGGGAGGTCAATCTGCGGGCCCCCAACGGCAAGGCGGACTACAAGTCCGCCACGGACTTCGCCAAGGCGGTGCTGGGCCATCCGGCCTGATCCTAAAAGTCTTCAACAAACACAAGCTCTAGACAGGACACCCTCATGCCCCGCATCAAGGCCAACGGGATCGAGCTGGAATATGTGATCGACGGGGTGCCGGACGCCCGGCCGCTGCTGGCGATCATGGGACTGGGGGCGCAGCTGATCCGCTGGCCCCAGACCTTCGTCGACCGGCTGGCCGCCCGGAGCTTCCGGGTGATCCGCTTCGACAACCGCGACATCGGCCTGTCGGAGAAGATCGAGTCGGCGGGACGTCCGGACCTGCCCGCCATCATGGCCGCCCGCGCCGCCGGGCAGACGCCGCCGGTGGCCTATACCCTGGACGACATGGCCAAGGACGCGGTGGGCCTGCTGGATGCCCTGGGAATCGACAAGGCCCACATCGTCGGGGCCTCCATGGGGGGCATGATCGCCCAGCTGGTGGCGGCGGACCATCCGCACAAGACGCTCAGCCTCACCTCCATCTTCTCCACCACCGGCCATCCGGACCTGCCCCCGGCCACGCCGGAGGCCATGGCCCGCCTGACCCTGCCGGCCCCCGACCCCCGCACGGACCTGGAGGCCTATGTGGCCCATTCCATCGCCAGTTCCCGGGTCATGGGCTCCCCCGGCTATCCGGCTTCGGACGAGAAGCTGCGGGCCGAGACCATCGCCACGGTGGAGCGGAGCTACTATCCCGTGGGCTTTGCCCGGCAGTATGCGGCCATCGTCGCCTCGGGCAACCGGCGGGAGCGGGTGCGCAAGATCACCGCCCCGACCACGGTGATCCACGGGACCGACGACCCCCTGGTGCCCGTCAGCGGTGGCAAGGACACAGCGGCCAACATCCCCGGCGCGGTGTGGGTGGAGTTTCCGGGCATGGGCCACGACATCCCCGTGGAACTGTTCGACCCGATCATCGACGCCATCGCCGCCAATGCCGCCCGGGCGGACAAGGCCTGAACTATTTGCGACGGAGCGAGGTTCCGGCTTGTCGGTGCGGGGCCTATCCGCATAAGCAGTAGCCTGTGCCCAGGCATCCACGGTTACGAATCCGCCCCATGGCGTTCCTGAATGACCGGTTGAAGTCCCTTACCGTCCTCCTCGTCGGCGTGGCTGCGCTGGCGGGGCTCGCGGCATGTGCGACTTCGCCCCCCCCCTCCCTGGACCAGGCCGCGGACGAGACCCTGGCCGGGGCCGACCTCGCCCGGCTGGTCGCCCCTGCCGCCGCCCTGCGCCACCCGGTGCTGAAGCCCGTCGTCCTCGACCCGGCCCGGCCTCTGACCTCCGATGCCGTGGCGGTGCTGGCCGTCCTCGCCAATCCGGACCTGAAGGCCGCCCGGGCCCGGGCGAAGATCGCCGACGCCCAGGTGCTGACGGCGGGCCTGCTGCCGGACCCCACGATCGGCGGATCGACGGACCTGCGCCTCTCCGGCCCCGATCCGGGCAATGGCTGGGCCGCGCAGATCGGCTACGAGCTGACGGCCATCCGGGACCGGGACCTGGCCGTGAAGGGGGCGAAGACCGTGCAGCGGCAGGTGCGCCTCGATCTCGCCTGGCAGGAATGGGCCATGGCGGAACAGGCCCGGCTGCTGGCCGGACGGGTCCAGGCGACGGAGGGCCTGGCCCTGCTGGCGGAACGGACGCGGCGGGAAACCGCCGGGGCCCTGGCCCACGCGGTGCAGGCCGCGGCCCGGGGGGACCTTAAGGCCGACGACGTGACCGCCCGACGCCTCGCGGCCCTGGATGCCGCAGACCGGGCGACCCAGACGGCCCGGGACCGGGACCAGGCCCGCAGCGATCTGAATGCCCTGCTGGGCCTGCGCCCGGACACGGCCCTGCAGCTGGCCCCGGCCGCGCCCCGGCCCAGCCCCCTCGATGCCGCGGCCCTGTTCGCCGCTGCCAGGACCCAGCGGCTGGACCTGCGCGCCTTGCGGGCGGGCTATGACAGCCAGAACGTCGCCGTGCGCAAGGCCGTGCGGGACGCCTTCCCGTCGCTGGCCTTCAGCCTGAACCAGGCCACGGACACGGCCAACAACCGCACCGTCGGCCCGGGCCTCAGCCTGACCCTGCCCCTGTGGAACCGGAACCGCGGCCCCGTTGCCGAGGCCCGCGCCACCCGGGACGCCCTGCGCGCCGACTATGCCGCCCGGCTGTTCCAGACCCGCAGCGACATCGCCGCCCTGGTGCAGGCCCTGGCCCGGACCGAGGCGCAGCGCGCGCTGACCCTCCGGCAGGTGACGCCCTTGCTGGAAAGCGCCGGGGCCGCCGATGCCGCCGCCAGCCGGGGGGACCTGTCCCGGTCCGCCGCCGAGGCCATCCGGCAGTCGGCCCGGGACAAGCAGGCGGCCCTCATCGCCCTCGACCAGTCGCTGGTGGAGCTGACCGTCGGCCTGGAACTCGCCACCGGTGCCCCCCTTCCCTCCAAGCCTGCGGTTGCAACCCCATGACGGCCCGCCTCATGATCCCAGCGCGCGCTGCGCTCCTCGCCGCCAGCCTGGCGGGTCTGGTCGCCTGCTCCGGGCCCGAAAAGGCCGACGAGGCCGCCAAGCCCGTGGCTCTGGTCACCACCGCCGTGCTGCAGCGCGCCCGGCTGGACGAGACCCTGACCGCCTTCGGGGCGGTGGAGGTGGCACCGTCGGGGGAACGCTCCCTGACCGCGGCGACCGAGGCAACGGTGGACGCCGTGCTGGTCTCCCCCGGGACCGAGGTGACCCAGGGCCAGCCCCTGGTGCGGCTGAAGCCCTCCCCGCAGGCGGAGCTCGACCTGAAGAAGGCGGCCAGCGACCTCGACGTGGCGGACCGGGCCCTGAAGCGCGTCCTGCGCCTGCGCGCCACCGGCCTTGCCGGCGACGGGGATGTGGAGACCGCCCGGGCCGCCCGGATCACCGCGGCGGCGACCCATGCCTCCCTGCAGCAGCGCGCCGCCGCCCAGAGGGAGCTGCGGGCCCCTGCGGCCGGGGTGGTGGAAAGCCTCACCGTCGCCCCCGGCGACCAGCTGGCCCAGGGGGCCGCACTCGGCCGGATCGGCGATCTGGGCGCCCTGCGGGTCCGGCTGGGCCTCGATGGCGCGGACGTGCGCAAGGTCCGCCCCGGCGCGGTGGTGCACCTGTCGGGTCTCAACGGTGATGCCCTGGGCGAGGGCCGGGTGAGCGCGGTGGAACCGCGGATCGACCCGCAGACCCGTCTGGCCTCGGTGCTCGTCACCCTGAAGGGACACCTGACCCCCGGCCAGCCCCTGAAGGGCGAGATCGCCCTGACCGCGGCCGACGGCCCCGCCGCCCCCCGGGCCGCGGTGGTCTATGAGGCCGACGGGGCCAGCCTGTTCGTGGTGCAGAAGGGCGTGGCCCACAAGCGCGCCGTGAAGCTGGGACCGGAACAGGCGGACCGGATCGCCATCCTCGAGGGCGTGAAGGCAGGCGAGACCGTGGTGGTGGACGGGGCCGCCGTGCTCGAGGACGGCATGGCCGTGCGGGAAGGCGCGGCCCCCGCCGCCGACAAGGCTGACGGAAAGCCGGACCAGCCATGACCGCCTGGCTCGGCCGACACGCCCGCTCCCTGATCCTCGCCTTCGTCCTGCTGATGGCCGCTGGCGTCGGCGCGGCCGTGACCTTGCCGGTCAGCCTGTTCCCGCGGATCGACTTCCCGCGGATCGTGGTCAGCATCGATGCCGGAGACCGGGCCGCCGACCAGATGGCCGCACAGGTGACCCGCCCGCTGGAGCAGGCCCTGCGCGGCGTGCCGGGGGTGGGCACCATCCGCTCCACCACCTCCCGCGGGTCGGCGGAGATCTCCCTGAACTTCGGCTGGGGCCGTGACATGGTCACCAGCCTCCTGCAGACCGAAGCGGCGATGAATGCCGCCCTGCCGGACCTGCCGTCCGGGGTGCGCTTCACCGTGCGGCGGATGGACCCGACGGTGTTCCCGATCATGGGGCTGGCCCTCACCGCCCCGGGGCGCGATTCCGTCAGCCTGCGCCGGATCGCGGAGCTGCAGCTTCGCCCGCGGCTGGCCGCCGTCTCCGGCGTGGCCGGGGTGGAGGTGCTGGGGGGCGGACGCCCCGAGTATCAGGTGCTGGTGGACCCGGCCCGGCTGCAGGCCCTGGGCCTTGCCATGGACGACCTGGCCCATGCCCTGTCCGCCGCCAATACGGTGAGCGCGGTGGGGCGGCTGGAGGATCGCCACCGCCTGTACCTGTCCCTGGTGGACAGCCGCCTGCAGTCGGAGGCGGACCTCGCCGCCATCCCCCTGCACACCGGCAGCGGCGCGACCCCGGGCGGCCTGATCACCCTGGGACAGGTGGCGCAGGTGCGCGCCGCCCCGGCCCCGGCCTGGACAAGGGTGACCGCCCAGGGCCGGGACGCGGTGCTCTTGAACATCCGCCAGACCCCGACGGCGGACAGCGTGGCCCTGGTGCGCAACATCCGGACCGAGCTGGCCACGTCCCGGGCGACCCTGCCCCGGGACGTGGCCATCGCCACCTTCTATGACCAGTCCGAGCTGGTGACCGCCGCCGCCGGCAGCGTGCGCGACGCCATCCTGCTGGGGGCCCTGCTGGCGGGCATCGTCCTGTTCGCCTTCCTGCGCAGTTGGCGGCTGATGCTGGTCACGGCCCTGCTGCTGCCCACCACCCTCGCCGCCGCCTGCCTCGTCCTGGCGGGGATGGGGATGAGCTTCAACATGATGACCCTGGGGGGCATGGCTGCCGCCGTCGGGCTGGTGGTGGACGACGCGGTGGTGATGCTGGAGCACATGATCCGCCGATTCCAGCACCCGGCTACGGCGGACGCGCCCCGCGGCCGGGACGCCCTCCTGCCCGCGGCGACGGAGATGGCCCGCCCCCTGATCGGGTCCAGCCTGTCCACCCTGGTGATCTTCATTCCCCTGGCCTTCCTGGGCGGGGTGACCGGCGGCTTCTTCCGGGCCCTGGCGGTGACCATGGCCGCGGCGCTGGCCCTGTCCCTGGTGTTTGCCCTGTTCATCGCTCCGCTTCTGGCCCGGGCCTGGCTGCGGGACGCGGACGTGGAGACGGCGGAGCGGGCGGACCAAGCGATGGCGGGGCCGAGGCAGCGCTATGCGCGGCTGGCCGCGGGCCTGCTGGCGCGCCCGGGCCTGGTGGCCTTGGTGGCGATCGGCGTTCTGCTGGCGACAGGAACCCTGGCCAACCTGCGCCTCGCCTCCGGCTTCATGCCGCAGATGGACGAGGGCGGCTTCGTCCTCGACTACAAGGCCCATCCCGGCGCGGCCCTGAGCGAGACCGACCGGCTGGTCCGGCAGGTGGAGGCGATCCTGCGGGAGACGCCGGAGGTTGACAGCTATTCCCGCCGCACCGGCGTGCAGCTGGGCGGCGGTCTGACCGAAGCCGACGAGGGCGACTTCTTCGTGCACCTGCGCCGGGGCCAGAGGCGCGGCGTCGAGGAGGTGATGGCCGAGGTCCGGCAGAAGATCCAGGCCGGGGCCCCGGGGCTCGAAATCGAGACGGCCCAGCTGATGGAGGACCTGATCGGCGACCTGACCGCCGTGCCCCAGCCCATCGAGATCAAGCTCTATGGCAGCGATGCCGCCAGCCTGCGGGAGGCCGCGGCCCTGGTGGCCCCCGCCCTGGGCAAGGTCCGCGGCGTGGTGGAGGTGGTGGACGGCCTGCGGGTGGCCGGAGACGCCCTCACCATCCGGGTCAACCGCCCGGCGGCGGCCCTGAACGGCCTCGACCCCGATGCGGTGGCCCGGCAGCTGACCAATCTCGTGGAGGGCCAGGTCGTCACCCAGGTGCAGAAGGGCGAGACCGTCATCGACGTGCGCCTGTGGACGGCACCGGCCCTGCGCGACCGGATCGCCGCCATCAGCGCCCTTCGCCTGCGCGCCCCCGACGGGCGGGAGGTGCCCCTGTCCACCGTGGCCACCGTGGCCGTCGATCCCGGCCAGGCGCAGATCACCCGGGAGAACCTGCAGCCCTTCCTCGATGTCACCGGCCGCCTGGAAGGGCGCGACCTCGGTTCGGCCATGGGCGAGATCCGCCGCACCGTGGCGGGGCTGACCCTGCCGCCGGGGGTGCGGGTGGACTATGGCGGTCTCTATGCCGAGCAGCAGTCGTCCTTTGCCGACCTGACCCTGGTGTTCGGCGCGGCGCTGATGCTGGTCAGCCTCCTTCTGCTCTATCTGTTCGAGCGCTGGTCGGCGGTGCTCAGCGTCATCGGCGTGGTGCTGGCGGCGGCGGCGGCGGTGTTCGTCGGCCTGTTCGTCACGGGGACGGAGCTGAACATCTCCGCCCTGATGGGCCTGACCATGGTGGTGGGGGTGGTGGCGGAACTGGCGGTGTTCTTCCTGGCCGAGCTGGACCCCGGCGCGCGTGTGTCGCCGGACGGGCTGATCGCGGCCGGTGCCGCCCGGCTGCGGCCGATCCTGATGTCCGCCGTCATCGCGATCCTGGCCCTGTCGCCCCTGGCGCTTGGGCTGGGTGAAGGGGCCGCCATGCAGAAGCCGCTGGCCATTGCCATCATCTCCGGCCTGATCGCGGGGGCCCCGCTGGTGCTGTTCGTCCTGCCCGCCGCCTATCTGGCCCTGTCCCGGAGGTTCGGGGACCGGGGGTGACGGGGGTGGCCGCGCCTGCGTGGTTCGAGACGGGCCTTCGGCCCTCCTCACCATGACGAAGGATGTTGATCGAGCCGACCTCCGGCGGCCGGTGGGTCCCCCACGCGCGTCATCCTGAGGAGGGCCGGAACGGCCCGTCTCGAAGGACGCGGGTCCGGATCTTAGGCCCTCAAACCGACGGGGGTTCCCGGGTCAAGCCCGGGAATGACGAGTAAATACATGAATTTTATCAATTATCGTCATTCCCGGCCTTGAGCCGGGAACCTCTGTCCGCCCCACCTCACCCCGGCCAGAGCATCCGCACCGCCGCCGCCGCCATCACCGCCACGGTCACCCAGCCCAGCACCGCCAGGCTGCGGCTGGCCACGTGCGGGCCCATCACCGAGGGCTTGCGGGCCAGCAGCACCACCACGGCCACGAGGGGTACGGCCACCACGCCGTTGATCACCGCGCTCCAGAACAGGGCCTTCATGGGATTGACCGGCAGGAACTGGATGGCCAGCCCGCCCACTGTGCTGGCGATGATCACCCCGTAGAAGCCCGGGGCCTCCCACAGTCGCTTCTCCAGCCCGAAGCGCCAGCCCATGGCCTCCGCGACCCCGTAGGCCGCCGAGCCGGCGAGCACCGGTACGCCGATCAGGCCGACCCCCAGCAGGCCGACGGTGAACAGCAGGAAGGCAAAGGGCCCGGCAATGGGCTTCAGGGCCAGCGCCGCCTGGGCCGCGGTCTCGATGTCCCGGACCCCCGCGGCATTCAGGGTGACGGCGGTGGCCAGGATGATGAAATAGGCGGAGGCGTCGGAATAGAGCATGCCGCTCCACGTATCCCAGCGGATGCGGCGAAGCTCCGCCGGCGCGGCGGCAGGGTCGGCGCGCAGGGACCGGCCGTCGGGCGCGCGGGCCAGGTCCTCCACCTCCTCAGAGGCCTGCCAGAAGAACAGATAGGGGCTGATGGTGGTGCCGAAGATGCCCACGATCATCGCCGCCGCCGGACCGTCCAGCTCGAACCGGGGCCAGACCGTGCGCCGGGCGACCTCCTCCCAGGGCACATGCACGGTGAACAGGACCGCCACATAGGCCAGCAGCGACAGGGTCAGCCACTTCAGATACTGGACGTACCGGTGATAGGGCACGAACACCTGCAGGCCGAGGGTGAGGGCCGCAAAGCCGCAGGCCATCCACTGCCGGTCGAGGCCGGTGACCAGCTCCCCCGCCTCCCCCATGGCGGCGATGTCGGCGGCGATGTTCAGGGTGTTGGCCACCACCAGCAGCCCCACCACGATCCGCAGGACGGACGGCGGAAAGGCCTCGCGGATGTTGGCCGCCAGCCCCTGGCCGGTGACCCGCCCGATCCGCGCGCACATGGACTGCACCGCCGACATCAGCGGATAGGCCAGCGGCATGGTCCACAGCATGTTCAGGCCGAACTGGGCCCCGGCCTGGGAATAGGTGGCGATGCCGCTGGGGTCGTCATCGGCCACGCCGGTGATCAGGCCCGGCCCCAGATGCGAGAGGGGCGAGGCCTTGATCCGGGCCCACAGGCCTTTGGGGGCCGTCTTCGGCGCCGCGCCTGTGTCTCCCGTCATTCCCCTCACGCTCCGAACCCGAACTTCCGGTCAGACTAGGCGCATCGAGGGGGAACCGCCACCGGCTTGTCCGATCAGCGGGTGGTGACCGCCAGCACGGCAAAGCTGCCCGGCGTGGCCACCGGACGTCCACCGGCCGAGACCGGCGGGCCCATGACCGCCGAGGGCAGATAGACGCGGCCGGTCTTCACGTCGATGGCCGCGGTGCGGGCGCTGGTGCGGGTGGCGCCGGTGGCCACGACCTTCAGGGCGTCGGCGTCGATCACGGTCAGCTTGCCGTCCCGGCCGGAGGGGATGAAGACCCGGTGGCTGACGGGATCGAACACCGCCGCATCGGGCCCCACGCCGATGGGCAGGGTCGCCAGCGCGGCCCCGGTATCGGCGGCCACCACCGCGGCCACCTTGTTGGCGCAGGCGGCGAACAGGCGGTTGTTGACGCTGTCATAGGCGAGGCCCGTGGGCTCCTCGCAGCCGGTCAGCTTGTAGTGGGCAAGGAGCTTGCGGGCCTTGGCGTCGAAGGCGACGATCTCGCCGGCATCCTCGACATTGGCATAGACCCGGCCCTTGCCGTCGCTGGCGACGAATTCCAGCGCACCGGCGACGGGGATGTTGCCTTCCAGAGCGCCGCTGACCGGATTGACCAGGGCCACGCCGCCGCCCTTGTTGTCCATGACCCAGACGAGGCCGGAGGCGGCATCATAGGCCGCCGCATCGGGCTTCACGCCGGTCTTGACCCGGCTGCGGATGGTGCCGGTGGCCAGGTCGGCGATCACCGCCTCCCCGGTGAATCCGGTGGTGACCAGCACGTCCTTGCCGCCGTTCACCGGCAGGGCGATGTGGTTGCCCTTCAGCTCCGCCAGGATCTGCGTGGTCTTGCCCGTGGCGAGATCGAAGACCGAAACCCCCGCGCCCCGGGCCACCAGCACCCGGCCGCCGTCGGCATCGACGGTGATGTAGTCCCACCCCCCGTCCGGGCCGGAAAGCGTGGCCGTCACCGCAGGTGCCGCCGGGGCCGCCGCATGGACCGGCGCGGCGGACAAAAGGGCGGCGGCGGCGACGGCCAGGACCGGAAGGGCGACGGAAGAACGGCGTGCGGACATGAGGAAGCCTCCGGAAAAGACAGGAAAGACCGGAGGCGCGGTCAGAGAAAGACGCGTTCCGGTCCGAAAATGGAAACGATGGGGTGCATCATGCACACGGCGACACACCCGTCCACTGTCATAAAAACGATTCATTGCAAATGTCGGTGGGAGTTTTTCACCTTCAACTGACAATGAACGGGCTGAAATCGCCCTGTCGGCTGATTTCACTCACAGTTCATCTTCCGGTTAACGATTCGTCGCGGCTGCGACGGAGAAGCCGATCAGTTGCGCCTTCGACCGTGTCGTGGCGCTTGACCGGGGGTTCTCATGACGCGTCTTTCTCTTCGCCTGGCCCTGCTGGCAGGTGCCAGCCTCGTCGCCACCGTGGCCTCGGCCGCGGACACCCCGGCGGCGGACACCGCCGCCGACACCGTGCAGAGCGTGGTCGTCACCGCGCCGCGGATCGAGGTCACCGCCCGCCGGGAGCAGAAGGACGCCCCGAACCTGATCAACATCCAGTCCGCGGAAACCATCGAGAAATACCCGGACTTCAATGCCGCCGAGGCCCTGGGCCGGATCCCGGGCGTGTCCATCTCCACCGACACGGGGGAAGGCCGCTTCGTCAACATCCGCGGCATTGACGGCAACCTGGCGGGGGCGACCTTCGGTGCCGTGCCGCTGCTGAACACCAATCCGGGGGGCACCTATTTCGGCGGCGGCGGCCGGGCGGTGGAGTATGACACCGTGCCGACAGGGTCCATCGACGGCATCATCGTCACCAAGACCACCCTGCCCGACCACGAGGCCGAGGGCCTGGGCGGCACGGTGGAGCTGACCCCGCGCACCGCCGCCAACATCACCCGCCCGTTCTTCGAAGGCACCCTGGGCTGGGGCTATGAGCCGGAACACGACCACACGGGCCCCTTCAACATCGATCTGGCCGGCGGCGCGCGGTTCGGCTTCGCCAATGGCAGGCTGGTGGTGGAGGGCGTCGACGCCACCGAGGCCCGGGTCGGCTGGGTGTCGAACCCCACCCCGTTCTCCTTCGTGCTCACCGCGTCCCGGCGCGACGACTTCCGCGGCTTCGACGACATCGAGGAGGACTACAACGCGCCCGGCGTGACCCGCGATTACCAGGACCTGCAGCTGCGCCAGTACAACTATCACCGGCGTCGGTTCGGCTATGGCGGCGAGTTCGACTTCAAGCCCAACGACAACCACAGCTACTATTTCCGCGCCAACGTGGCCGGGTACACGGAGTCGGTGCTGAAGAACCGGCTGACCTACGACTTCTCCAACTACACGCCGGTGCCGACGGCGGGGGGCGGCTTCACCTCCCTGGCCGACTTGACCATCAAGGCGACGGACGAGCAGGAGACCCACCGCAATCAGGTCTACGCCGTTGGCGGCCGCGACGTGTTCGACCAGACCATCCTCGACTACCGCGCCTCCTACAGCCGCGCGACCTTCGCCGTGGGCAAGAACTACGGCACGACCTTCACCGGTCCGACGGTGGCGGTGGCCTATAACAACAGCGGCAATGACGGCGACACCCCGGCCCTGCAGGTGACCGACGGCACCAACATCAACAACTCCGCCCTCTATAATCTGAAGAAGAACAGCATTTCCAACGCCCAGGAGGCCGATGTCGACGAGGAATACGCCTATGCGGCGAATCTCCAGTTCGCGGTGAACGTGCTGAACAGCGACGACCGGATCAAGGTCGGGCTCGAGGCCCGCCTGCGGGACAAGGACCAGACCACGGCATCGCAGAGCTACAAGATCGCGCCCCTGAACCTCGCCAATGCGTCCAACCCGGCCAATACCGACTTCTACGGCCGCTACACCAATGGCCCGGACGTGCAGAACGGCACCATCGAGGCCCTGGCCCAGACCGGCGTCGCCTCCGGCTCGGGGGCCTATTCGCTGGTCTTCAACGCGGTGGAGAACATCTATGCCGGCTATGCCCAGTATACGGGCCGGGTCGGTCCCTGGGGCCTGCTGGCGGGTGTGCGGGTGGAGAAGACCCAGGCCAAGTACGGCTCGCCCTTCACCGATCCCAACGGCGTGACCACCTTCCTCAGCGCCGGCCACGACTACACCAACGCCTTCCCCACGGTGCAGCTGCGCTACACGGTGAATGACGACTTCATCATCCGCGCCACCTATTCCACCGGCATCGGCCGGCCTGGCTTCAACCAGGTGACAGGCGCGGCCCAGGCGTCGGGTACCGTGGCCGGGGGCGATGCGGCGGTGACCGCCGGCAATCCCACCCTGCGCCCCACCACCGGCGACAATTTCGACCTGTCCTTCGAGTGGTACCTGCCCCGGGGCGGCATCCTGCAGATCGGCGCATTCGACAAGGAATTCAGCAACTACATCGTCACCTACTACTCGCCGAACTACACCTACAACGGTCCCTACACGCCCTTCGACGGCAGCAAGGTGCAGTTCACCAGCTTCGGCAATGTGTCGAGCGCCTATGCCCGCGGGATCGAGGCGGCCTATCACCAGCAGTTCCTGTGGCTGCCCAAGCCCTGGGACGGCTTCGGGGTGGAGAGTAACCTGACCCTGGTGGACTCCCGCATCCAGGAATACAGCGCGCTGACTTCCGCCACCGGTCACGCGGAATACGGCCTGCTGCCGGGCACGTCTCGCGCCACCTGGAACCTCTCCGGGTTCTACGAGGCCAATGGCCTGCAGGTGCGCCTGTCCGCGGAATATGTGTCGAAGGAGCTGTTCTCCCTGGGCGGATCCAAGGCCAGCGACACCATCCAGGACAACCGCCTGACCATGGACTTCACCACCAGCTACCAGTTCGCGCCGCACTGGGTGGGCTATCTGAAGGTGAAGAACCTGACCAACGAGCCCCTGCGGTTCTTCGTCGGCAATTCCAGCTTCCCGATCCAGCGGGAGATCTACGACGTGACCTACGAGGCCGGCGTCCGCGCCAAGTTCTAGGCGCGGGTCCCTCCTCGGCGCTGACAAGCGTCATCTACGCCTGCTAGACCCGACGCCGTCGCACCCCGTGCGGCGGCGTCGTTCAGTCCCCCATCGGAGTCCGCCATGCTCATTCCGTTCCTCGCCGCGCTGATCGCAGCATCCCCCGCCGGACAGACCGCTGCGGACCGGCAGGTCCCGGCCTATGACCACGTGATCGTGATCATGGAGGAGAACAAGAACTACGAGCAGATCATGAGCCCGCAGGCCGCGCCCAACATTGCCCGCCTCGCGGCCGAATACGGCACGGCGGACCAGTTCTTCGCCGAGGTGCATCCCAGCGAGGCCAATTACGTGGCCCTGATCGGCGGCGACACCTTCGGCATCCACGATGACGACGCCTTCTACTGCAAGCCCGGCCCCTCCGCCGACCCCCATTGCGGCGGGTCCACTGGCGCGGGCTATGTGGATCACACCATCCGCCAGCCGCATCTGGGCGACCAGCTCCTGGCCGCGGGACGCAGCTGGAAGGGCTATTACGAAAACCTGCCGGAGCCGGGCTCCCTGGCGGTGACCGCGGGCGACCCGACGGCCACCACCGGGCTGAGGACCGCGGCGCTCTACGCCTCGAAACACTCCGGCTTCATGAACTTCGCCAGCGTGCAGGACGACCCGCACCGGGCCCAGCGCATCGTCGGCTTCGACCAGCTGGAGCGGGACCTCGCCGCCGACGCCCTGCCCAGCTTTGCGCTGATCGTGCCGAACCAGTGCAACGAGATGCACGGCCTGCATGGTGACGGGGTGCCCAAGGACTGCGACGGTGCCATCGACCAGGCCGGGCTGATCCGCCGCGGCGACGCCGAGGTCGGCCGGCTGGTGGCCGCCATCCAGCAGACCCCGGCCTGGAAGGGCAAGGGCAATGTGGCAATCCTGATCGGGTTCGACGAAGGCTCGGGCCGGACGCGGGAGGGGTGCTGCGGCGTCACGCCCGGCGCGATCTCGAACTTCGGCGGCGGGCACATCCCGATGGTGGTGATCACCAATCACGGCCCCCGGGGCGTCGCCGACGCTACGCCCTACAGCCACTATTCCCTGTTGCGGACCCTGGAGGACGCCTTCCGCCTGCCGGACTATCTCGGCCACGCGGCGGACACCGGCGCGGGGGTGGTTCCGATGGTCAGGTTGTTCGCGGTGGTGCCCTGAGGGGGAAGGAGGTTCCCGGCTCAAGGCCGGGGATGACAGCTTGAAAAATATCTCGTCATTCCCGGGCGAAGACCCGGGAACCTCGTTCAGGATAATGCGCTACGGCCGGCGGCCCTGGCTGGGCTTGAAGCTGCGGCCTGGGGTCGCGGCGGCCGCGGGCTGGCGGATGGGGCGGGTGTCGGCCACGCCGTCGGGGCGGCGCTCGCCTGCCATCGGATCCCAGCGCGGCGTCTGGGCCTGGGCCGGGCCCTTGCCGCCGCCGCCATTGCGCTGGCGATGGGGCTGGCCGCCGCCCTCGGGACGACGCTCGCGGCGGTGCTCGCGGGCCTTGGGCTGGGCGAGCTTCTGCTCCACGTCGCCGCCGGAATTGCGCGGCTGCGAGGGCGGGGCCACCAGGCTCTTGTCCGAGCGGCGATCCACCGCCGGCAGGGTCTGGCGGGTGGTCTTCTGGATGGCCTTCAGCAACAGGCGCTCGTCATCGGCGCACAGGCTGACGGCGGAGCCGCCGGCACCCGCCCGGGCGGTCCGGCCGATCCGGTGGACATAGGCCTCCGGCGTCATGGGCAGCTCGAAGTTCACCACATGGCTGACGGCGTCCACGTCGATACCCCGGGACGCGATGTCCGTGGCCACCAGGGCCCGGACCTTGCCGGCCTTGAAGTCGGCCAGGGCGCGTTCCCGCTGGCCCTGGCGCTTGTCGCCATGGATGGCCGCGGCCTCGACGCCGACCTTTTCCAGATAGTCCGCCACCCGGTCCGCGCCATGCTTGGTGCGGGTGAAGACGATGACCCGGTTGAAGGCGGGGTCGGCGAACAGCTCCGCCAGCAGGGGACGCTTCTTGCCCGCCTCGATGAAGATCACCCGCTGCTCGACCTTTTCCACCGTCGTGGCCTGCGGGGTCACGGAGACCTCCACCGGCTTGTCCAGCAGCTCGGCCGCCAGCTTGGCGATCTCCGGCGGCATGGTGGCGGAGAAGAACAGGTTGTGCCGCTTCTTGGGCATGTAGCCGACGATCTGGCGGATCGGGCGGAAGAAGCCCAGGTCCAGCATCTGGTCGGCCTCGTCCAGCACCAGGATCTCGGTCTCGCCGAGGAAGCAGGTCTTCTGGCCGATATGGTCGATCAGGCGGCCCGGCGTCGCCACCAGCACGTCCACGCCCGGCGCGAGCGCGCGGACCTGGGTGCTCATCTTGGCCCCGCCGAACACGACGGTGACGCTGATGTTCAGCAGCTTGCCATAGGCGCGGAAGTTCTCGGCGATCTGGCTGGCCAGTTCCCGGGTGGGGGACAGCACCAGCACGCGGCAGCCGCGGCGGGGCGCGGGCTTCCGGTCGGCGGCCAGGCGATGCAGGATCGGCAGCGCAAAGGCCGCGGTCTTGCCGGTGCCGGTCTGGGCCACGCCCAGGATGTCGCGGCCGGTCATGGCCGCGGGGATCGCCTGGGTCTGGATCGGCGTGGGGGTCTCGTAGCCCTTGGCGGTCAGCGCCTTGAGCAGGGGCTCGGCGAGGCCGAGGTCCTTGAAGGTGGTCAAGTGAGTGTGTCTTTCGAATGTGTGCGCAGCTCCGGACAGCACGCAGCTCATCCGGATGGCGCGGGGGGAAGGGTCACCCGCCCCGCGTGTATGGGCGAACTTGGTTCGGGAAGGTTGTTCCCAGCGCTCGACAGCCGGACCGGAAAGCCGGTCCCACACGCCACTGGAGCGCCGATCAGCCGGTGCAGAATGCGCCGGACAGGGTCTTGTTGCGCCGCAACATGCAGAATGTCAAGCTAAACCTCGACCGGATCGCAATCTCTGCGCGAAGACCGCCCCCCGCAACCCCGCACCGGACCCGAGGACCACCCCATGTACACCCCTGCCGCCTTCCGGGAAACCCGCACCGAGGTGCTGCTCGCGGCCATCCGGGACGCGCAGCTGGCGACCCTGGTCACCCCGGCGGACGGAGAGCTGCACATCACCCATGTGCCGATGATCCCGGTGGCGGACGGGGCCGGGGGCCTGACGCTGGAGGCGCATCTGGCCCGGGGCAATCCCCATCACCAGGCCCTGGCGGCGCGCCCGCCGTCGGTGGCCATCTTCCACGGCCCGCAGGCCTATGTGTCCCCCGGCTGGTATGCCTCCAAGGCAGAGCACGGCAAGGTGGTGCCCACCTGGAACTATGTGGTCGTCCACGCCCACGGTGCCCTCGAGGCCATAGACGACACGGCCTGGCTGGAGGATCAGGTGCGGCGCCTGACGACGCGCAACGAGACGGGGCGCGCAGCCCCCTGGTCGGTGGACGACGCGCCCCGGGACTATCTGGACGGCATGCTGAGAGGCATTGTCGGCGTCCGCCTGACCGTGGCCAGGCTGGAAGGGGTGTGGAAGCTGCAGCAGCACCGCTCCGACGCCGACCGGGCCGGGCTGATCGCGGGCTATGCCGCGGAACCCGACGCCGAGGCCCAGGCCGTGGGCCGGATCATGGCCGAGCTTGAGCGGGACCGGACTAGTTGAGCTTCAGCACGCCGCAGGCCACCCGGGCCCCGGCCCCGCCGATGGGCGCGGTGAGCTGGTCGTCCTTCGCGGCGTGGATGATCACCGCACCGTCCCTGATCAGCAGCCGTCCCGGCCCGGCCTTGGCGGGGTCCAGCGTCACCTTGTCGCTGAACAGCTGCACATGGGCGGTGCCGTCGGTGGAATAGAGGTTGGGCAGGTCCCCGGCCTCCGGGCCGTTGGGGCTGAGCAGGCCATGGCCGACGCCTTCGTGGTGCCCCATGTGGCCCCCGGCGCTCTTGAAGCCGTCGGCGGCGCAGACCCCGGTCTCGTGCAGGTGCACCCCGTGCCAGCCGGGGGTCAGGCCGGTGGCTTCCAGCTCGATCAGCACCCCGCCCGGCCCCTCGGTCAGCAGGACGGAGCCGATGGAGGCCCCGGTGCCGTTGACCAGCTGCGCCGTGGCGGTGGCGGGTGCGGCCGCGCGGGCCCCGCCGGCCAGCAGGCCCAGGGCAAGCGTCAGGGACAGGATCGGGGCGGATCGGTTCATGCTCGGGACCTCCAGGATCGCACGGGGCGTCTTGTCGTCAGATGGGGACCGGCGGGCGGGATCGCCACCCCGGATCGTCCGAGGCCCCCGGCAAGGGATGCCTGCGGACTTGCACCCGGGAAGGGCCGCTCTAAGCTCACACCATCGCACACGAGCCGGGGGCCGCGCCATGACGTCACACATCTGGATTGCGGGGGCCCTGCTCCTGTCCGCCACGGCACCCGCCCTCGGCCAGACCGCCCCGCCCGCGGCGGTCACGGAGACAAGGGAGGTCCCCGGCCTCACCGCGCCGGGGGAGATCGTGGTGGACCACTGGGGCATTGCCCACGTCTATGGGGCCAATGCCCACGACGCCTTCTTCCTTCAGGGCTACAATGCCGCCCGGGACCGGCTGTGGCAGATCGACCTGTGGCGCAAGCGAGGACTGGGACGCCTGTCCGCCAGCTTCGGCCCCGCCTTCGTGGAGCAGGACCGGGCCGCGCGCCTGTTTCTCTATCGTGGGGACATGGCCGCCGAATGGGCCGCCTATCCCGCCGAGGCGAAGAGCTGGACCGAAGCCTTCGTCGCCGGGATCAATGCCTATATCGCCGAGATCCGCGCAGGCCGCCGCCCCGCCCCGCCGGAATTCGCCCTGACCGGCTCGGTGCCCGAGACCTGGACGGCGGACGAGGTGGTGCGCATCCGCAGCCACGCCCTGGTGGGCAATCTGACGTCCGAGGTGATCCGCGCCCGGTCCCTGTGCCTGGGCGGCCTGCCCTTCGAGCCCCTGCGCCGAAAGCTGGAACCCGCCCACGAGGTGCAGGTTCCCAAGGGCCTCGATCCCTGCGCCATCGGGCCGGAGGTGCTGAAGGACTACCTGCTGGCCACGGGCAATGTCAGCTTCGACGGCAAGACCGTGGTGGCGGAGGTGCCCGACGTGAAGCGCCTGGCCGAGCACAATACCGAGGTCACGCGGGAGGGTTCCAACAACTGGATCGTGGATGCCGCCCACTCCACCACCGGCCGGCCGATCCTGGCCAATGACCCGCACCGGGCCCACAGCGTGCCGTCCCTGCGCTATGTGGTGGATGTGAATGCCCCGGACCTGCACGTGATCGGGGCGGGGGAGCCCGCCCTGCCCGGGGTCAGCTTCGGCCACAACGACACCGCCGCCTGGGGCCTGACCATCTTCTACGTGGATCAGCAGGACCTGTATGTCTACGACACCGCCGCCGACCATCCGGACGCCTATCGCTACAAGGGCGGCTGGGCCCCGATGGAAGTGGTCCACGAAAGGCTGCCGGTGAAGGGCGAGGCGGACCGGGACATCGTGCTGCGCTTCACCCGCCACGGGCCCGTCATCAGCCAGGACGCCAGGGGCGGCCACGCCTTCGCCGTGCGGTCGACCTGGAGCGAGCCGGGCGGGGCGGGCTATTTCAACGCCGCCTGGATGTTCCGGGCCAGGGGCTGGGCGGATTTCGAGGCCACCCACGCCCACTGGGGCTCCCCGCCCCTGAACCTGGTCTATGCCGACACCGCAGGCGACATCGGCTGGCGGCCCTCGGCCTTCACGCCCCTGCGGCCCAACTGGGACGGCCTGACCCCGGTCCCCGGAGACGGGCGGTACGAGTGGAAGGGCCTGATCCGGCCGGAGATCTTCCCGGCGGTGAAGAACCCGAAGCAGGGCTGGTTCGCCACGGCCAACGAGATGAACATCCCCGCCGATGCGCCCAAAGGCTTCGGCAATGTGGGCTATGAGTGGGTGGACCGCTCCCGCATCGACGAGATCCAGGCCCGGCTGGCGGAAAAGCCGAAGCTCGGCCTCAGCGACATGATGGCGATCCAGACGGACACCACCAGCACGCTCGCCCGGCAGACCTGCGCGCTCCTGACCGGTCTTTCCGGCGACACGCCGGACCAGGCCGCGGCGCTGGCCCTGCTGCAGGGCTGGGACGGGCACGAGACCGCCGACAGCCCGAAGGCTGCCCTGTTCGAGGTCTGGGTCGGCCGCCACCTGCGCCAGGCCACGGTCGCGGCGGTGGTGCCGGAAAAGGCCCGCCCCGCCTTCGCCGATCCGCAGATGGCGGCCGTGCTGGACAGTCTCGCCCATCCCGGCCCCATGTTCGGCAAGACGCCGGTGGCGCTGCGGGACCAGGTGCTGAAGACCTCGCTGGCCGAGGCGTGGCGGGACACCGCTGCCCTCCTCGGTCCGGACGCGACCCGCTGGCGCTGGGGGGACCTGCACCGGGCCCGCTGGTCCCCGGCCGCCGCCGTGCTGGCCAAGGGGCCGATGGCGGCGCAGATGTCCGTCGGGCCGCTGCAGGTGGGGGGATCGGGCGAAACGCCCATGGCCACCAGCTATCGCACCAGCGACTTCGACGTGGTGGCCGGGGCCAGCGTCCGCATGGTGCTGGACGTGGGGGCCTGGGACAATTCGGTGGTGATCAACACCCCCGGACAGTCCGGCGACCCCACCAGCCCGCACTATCGCGACCTGTTCCTCCTGTGGGCCGCGGGGACCTATGTGCCGCTGCTGTACAGCCGCACGGCGGTGCTGAACGCGGCGGAGCGGGTGATCAGCCTGAAGCCCGGGCGCTGAAACCGGGGGCTAGGTCCCCGGCCGGTAGGTCCGCTCCACATGGCCCTTCAGGTCCTCCGGATAGAAATAGACCGGCCGCAGGGCCCCGTCGGCATAGCGTTGGGCCTGGTCGGTGAAGTGGGCGTCGCCCACATGCCCGCTCTCGCCGCCTGCGCTGACGGCCACGGCCCGCACCTTCGGCCCGAACTCCACCACAGCCACGAAGCTGTTGCCGGTGTCGCCATAGTACTTCTTCGTCCCGTCCCGCGGCTTGGCCTCGAAGGCGGCCAGCGAGCCGAAGCGGGAACTGGCAAAGCCCACGGCGATGCTGGGCTGGTCATCCCTGTAGGTCTGGCGGATGTGGCTGGTGAGGCGCTGGAAGCGGTTGATCTCTCCCCAGGGGGTCTTCCAGCTGCCGAAGTCGGCGGTCAGGTGGTCCACCGCGCCGGACAGGCGCTCCAGCTGCTCATGCGGTGACATCACCTCGCCCACATGCTCGAAGATGCGGTTCCGGTCGTCGCCGAAGCGGCGGACCATCTCCGGCCAGAAGCTGTCGGCCCAGTATTCCGAAAGGCTCATGGCCACGCTGTCCTTGCCCCAGCGATAGTCCCAGGCCCGCAGGGTCGCCACCGGCTCCGCCAGCTTCGCCTTCAGGGGGCTGTCCGCCGGTTCCGCGTCCCAGGCGGCCACCAGCTTGGGGATCATGTGGGCGAAGGCCGGCTGATAGCTGTCATAGGCCGCGGCCAGCAAACCCTCGAGGGTGAAGTCCTTGCGCCCCGCCAGCAGCCGCAGGGCGTGGAGGCCCCGGGGGTTCTCCCCCACGCTGTCCATGTATTTCGGGAAGTTTTCCGGCTTCGGGCTGGCCGCGCCCGCCGCCGTATAGGGCCAGTTGTTGGAATTGTAGACGAAGCCGGTGGACGGATTGACGATGGTCGGCGTCTCGTCGAGGTCGTGGACGCCCTTCCAGTCCGTGGCCGGATCGGACCCGTCCACGGGCTTCAGATAGTCCACGTCCGGCCCGCGCCGGGGCACGAACTGCGGGTGCAGATAGGCGATCTCCCCCTTGCTGTCGGCAAACAGGGTGTTGTTGGAGGAGTTGGCCTTCAGCATGGCCACCTTGCGGAAGCCGGCATAGTCCGTGGCCCGGGTGCGCAGCCAGGACTGCTGCAGGGCCGCCACCGGCCGGTCCATCATGGCATAGCTGATCCAGCGGTCGCCGTCGGCAGCCACCACCGGGCCGTGATGGGTGCGGTAGACGGTGAAGCGCCGGGTGGCCGTCGTTCCGTCCTTTTCGCGATAGGGAATGGCCAGGTGCACGACCTTCACCGGGCGCAGGGCCGCGCCATAGCGGTAGAACAGCTTCGCCCCCTTGTGGACGATGGTCTCCCTGAACTCCGCCGTGCGCACCGAGCCGGTGGAGGTGTGCATCCAGCCCGCATGTTCGTTGAAGCCCTGATAGACGAAGAACTGCCCCCAGGTGCTGGCCCCATAGACATTCAGGCCCGCATCGCTGGTCACCTGCGCCTCAGAGCGGAAATAGAAGCTGGTGTGCGGATTGATCAGCAGAAGGGCGTGGCCTGTGGTGGTGTTCTGCGGGGCGATGGCGATGCCGTTGGAGCCCCGCTGCTCCATCGGCAGCTTCGGGATCTCCGCCACCTTCACGTCCGATGGCGTGCCATAGAAGGCCTCGAGCTTGCCCAGGGAGATGCTCTCGATGTCGCCGCCGATGCTGCCCTCGGAAAAGGCCAGCGTCATCCAGGGCTCGAACCGGCGGATGGCCTCGGGATGGGTATCGGGATGGGTGGCGAGGTAGTAGTTCAGCCCGTCCGCCCAGGCGACCATCAGCGTCTTCAGCCAGGGCGGGCACTGGCGGTAGCGGGCCTTCAGCACCGCCGGATCGTTGTAGATGCGGGCACGCAGGTCGCTCCAGATCTCGCCCTCCCCCCGGGCCAGGGCGCGCAGGCCCAGATTGTCGAGATAGTTGGTCTCCACCCGGGGAAAGTCGTCCTCCGCCTGGGCATAGATCATGCCGAACACCGCATCGGCGTCGGAGCGGCCGTGCACATGGGCAATTCCGTGGTCGTCCCGGGTGATGGTGACGCGGGCCGCTTCCGCCTGCCAGCGGGCCGCCTCGCCCCGGCCGTGCACCGGGGTTGCCAGCGCTCCGCCTGCCAGCGCCAGCCACACCCCTGCGCCCACAAGGCTGCCCACCCGGATCTTCGTCATGCACCACATCTCCCAGAACAAGGCGGCAGCTTAGCGCCTCGCCACGGGGAGACAATGGCGCAGCGGTTCCCCCGCGCTTCAGGGGGAATGAGAGCCCGAGGTGTCGGCTTGTCAGGACGGCGGCCAGCGGCCAGACTGACCCCCATGACCGCACCCGCCCCCACCGACCTCATCCTGCACCACTACGAAACCTCGCCCTTCTCGGAGAAGGTCCGGGTCCATCTGGGCATCAAGGGCGCGTCCTGGCGCTCGGTGCTGATCCCCAACATCATGCCCAAGCCGGAACTGACGCCGCTTACCGGCGGCTATCGCCGCACCCCGGTGATGCAGATCGGCGCGGACATCTATCTCGACACCCAGATCATGCTGGCGGAGATCGAGCGGCGCTGGCCCTCCCCCCGCACCGTGTCAGGGCCCGACTGGGCGGTGAACCTGTGGGCCGACCGGCTGATGTTCCAGGCCGCCGTGCCCCTGATCTTCGGCGAGCTGGGCGCCCATGTGCCCGAAGCCTTCATCAAGGACCGGGAACAGCTGTCCGGCCGCCCCTTCGATCCCGCCGCCATGGCCGCGGCGGTGCCCTACATGGCCACCCAGTTCCGCGGGCACGCCGCCTTCATCGAGGCGGGGCTGGCCGACCGGCCGTGGCTGTCGGGAAACCGTCCCGGCGTGGCCGATGCGGCGGCCTGGATGAACATCTGGTTCGCCGGCCGCAACGTGCCGGAGACCACGGCGAAGCTGCTGGCGGGCCTGCCCCGGGTGCTGGACTGGAGCGAGCGGATGCGGGCCCTGGGCCATGGGGACCGGACGGAAATGACCGGGGCCGAGGCGCTGGGGATCGCCCGCGCCGCCGAGCCCGCCGCCGCCCCGGACCACGACCCGGCCGATCCCTCCGGCCTGCAGCCCGGGGCTGCGGTGGTGGTGATGGCCGACGACTATGGCCGCGATCCTGTCCGCGGCGTGCTGGTCGCCGCCACGCCCCGGTCGATCACCCTGGCCCGGGAGGATGCCGCCGTGGGCCGGGTGCATGTGCACACGCCGCGGGTGGGCTATGTGCTGATGGCGGGGTGATCAGACCGGACCGGGGTTCCCGGGTCTTCGCCCGGGAATGACGAGTTATAAAATACAAATGCAGTCGTCATTCCCGCCCTTGAGGCGGGAACCTCCGTCCTGAGGTGCACCCGCAACCACGCACACCCTCACGCCACCGCCAGCTCCGGCACCTCCCCATAACCCGCCAGGGCCCGGTTGAGCACGGCCAGCAGGTCCTGGGCGTCGATGGGCTTGGACAGGTGGTCGTCGAAGCCCGCCGCCCGGTACTCCGCGATCTGGTCGGGCATGGCATTGGCCGTCAGCGCCACCAGGGAGGTGCGGGCCACGCCCTCCGCCCGTTCCAGCGACCGGATGGCCCGGGCCGCCTCGATCCCGTCCATCACCGGCATCTGGATGTCCATCAGCACCACGTCCCAGCGCCCGGTGCGGAAGGCCTCCAGCGCCTGGGCCCCATCCCCCGTCATCGTCACCTCGCAGCCCAGCTGGGACAGCAAGGTCCGCAGCACCAGCTGGTTCACCGGATGGTCCTCGGCGGCGAGGATGCGCAGCCCCTCCCCCGTATCCTCCAGACCCGCCACTTCCGCCAGCGCGTCCTCAGCGCCGACGTCGGGACTGTCACCGATCCGCGGCAGGGGCAGGTCGGCCATGAACACCGTCCCCTCCCCCGGCGCGCTGGACACGGTGATCTCCCCGCCGAAGGCCTGGACCAGCTCCCGGCAGATGGACAGGCCAAGCCCCGTGCCCCCGTACTTGCGGGTGGTGGAGGCCTCGGCCTGCTCGAACTTGGAAAAGATCTTGGCCGCCTGCTCCGCCGTCATGCCGATGCCGGTGTCGCGGACGCTCAGGCGCAGGCCCTCCCCCGCCCCCATCGCCGCGAAGGTCACGAACACGCCCCCCTCGCCGGTGAACTTGATGGCGTTGGAGACCAGGTTGTCGACGATCTGCCGCAGGCGGGTGGGGTCGCCGCGATAGAGGCCCCGGGCGTCCTCCTCCACGGTCAGCTCCAGGGCCAGTCCCTTGGCCTCCGCCGCTGCCCAGAAGGCATGGCGCGAGCCCTCCGCCACCGGCGCGAGGTCGAACTCCACGCTCTCCAGGGTGAGCTTGCCCGCCTCGATCTTGGCCAGGTCCAGAAGGTCGTTGAGGATGGCCAGCATCCCCCGGCTGGAGCCCCGCAGCACCTCCAGCCGTTCCCGCTGCACGGGGCTCAGCTCGTCGGCGGCGATGGCCTGGATCATGCCCAGCACCCCGTTCAGGGGGGGGCGCACCTCGTGGCTGACATTGGCCAGGAACTGGGACTTCAGGGCATTGGCCTCCTCGGCCCGGTGCTGGGCGGCCTCCGCCCTCGCATTGGCGGCGACGAGCCGGGCATTCAGCCGCCGCTGCCACATCAACACCGCGATGGCCGCCGCGCAGATCAGGGCAGCCACCGCCCCCATCACCCACTGGAACAGGATGATGAGGTGCTGCTGCTGTTCGTTGCGGCGGGAGAGATCGAGGTCCCGCTGCAGGGCCGCGGTGAGCTGGGGCACGATGCTGCGGATCTCCCGGCTCCTCTGCGAGGACTTCCGGCGCCAGTAGTCATCGAGCCGGGCCACGGCCTCCACCGGATGACCCTGCAGGGCGGCCAGCCAGGCATCGAGCCGGATCGCGCCCGGGATCAGGGTCGGCGACATGTTCCGCTCACTGAGCGCGCGGACGCGGTCGGCGTCGGCGGCGGCCTCCGCGGTCCGGCCAAGCTGCGCATAGGCGAGGCCACGGTTGGCATAGGTCACCTGCGCCTCGTCCCGGAAGGCCGGGTCGCGCAGGTTCAGCCCCGCCGTACAGGCCAGCACCCTCTGGGGACGACCGAACAGCAGTTCCGTCGACTGGCACTGATGAATGCTCCGGGCCGCCGCATCCCGCTTCCCCTCCGCGCGCCGGAAGCGATCCAGCGCCGACAGGGCGCGGCGGGCGATCATCTCGTCCTCCGCCGCCATGCCCAGCACCCACAGCATGTTGAGCTCCCCCATGCCACCAAGGCTGGCGGACCCCTTGAACTGGAACTCCGCATCGGAGAGGTCCCGGACCGCCCCGTCCACATCGCCGATCCTGGCCAGGACAAAGGCGCGGGCCCGCGCAATATGCTGCAGGACGAAGGCAGCGTCGGGATCGCCGGCCGGCACCAGGCGGCGGGCGGAGTCCAGCATCACCAGGGCGTCGTAGGTCCGGCCGACGAAGGCCATGGACGGCGCGCTCATCTGCATGGCGTAGACCCGGACAAGCCAGTCGGGGTCCGCGAAGAACCGGTGCTCGAGCGCCTGCGTCATGGCGGCATAGTCGGTGGCATCACTGGCCGTCTGGTCGACCTCCGCCAGTCTCTCATACCGCTGCTGATGCTCGCTGGACGCAAGCGTCTTCAATTCGTGAAGCAGTGCGAGGGAGCGCGGCGTGTAGTCGTCGCTCGACAGATCGCTCATCAGATAGAAGAGCCGCCTGAGGCGCCGGGTCCCGCTCATGGCACGGGCCTCGGCGATCGACCGCTCCACCGCGCGGGTCTCGTACTGAGGCAATCGCTGGGAGATGCTGTCGATGATGCGCTGGGCGGCGATGTCCGCAGGGGGCACCGTCGGCTCGGCTGACGCCGGACCGGCCAGCAGGATCATTCCCGCCAGCAAGATCGCAAGTTTCCGCCTCATATCCCCTCCGCGGACGCCCCGATGAGCGCAGACACCTTGGGATGAGACCGAACATCCAGCGCCGCGCAACATAAATCATCCGCGGCTACACTGGCATGCGTCGCATTAAAATACTGACTTCAATTATATTTACGAAACAAATGAGAATGAATATTCATCTAATCAAAATGTAAGTTCAACTATATACACCTGAAGCGCACCGAATTGGCTCCAAATGGACATCCAAAGGGTTAACCCGCCTTCGGCGGCCGCGGGCGAATCAGGCCTTCCTGGGCCGCGCTGGCCACCAGGACGCCGTCCGCGGTGTAGATCGAACCGCGGTTGAAGCCCCGGGCGCCGCTCGCCGAGGGGCTGTCCTGCAGGTACAGGTGCCAGTCCCGGGCGCGGCTGGGCCGGTGGAACCACAGGATGTGGTCGAGGCTGGCCATCTGCACCCCGGTCATCCAGCTGACCCCGTGCGGCCGGGCGCAGGTGGCCAGCAGGGACATGTCGGTGGCATAGGCGACGATGCACTGGTTCAGGGCGGGGTCGTCCCCCACCTCGCCCCCGGCCCGGAACCAGACCCGCTGATGGGGCTCGGCCGGTTCGGGCTTCAGGGGATTGACCGGGTCGACCCGGCGGATCTCGATGGCGAAGTCCCGGGCCACCAGTTCCTTCAGCTGCGGCGGCGCATCCCCGGGCGCCGCGGCGGCGCGCTCCACATCGCTGGGCACGTCCTGCGGCATCGGCGCGTCGGGCATGGGGGACTGGTGCTCGAAGCCCGGCTCGTCCACCTGGAACGAGGCGGCGAGGTTCAGGATCTGCTCCCCGTGCTGGATGGCGATCACCCGGCGGGTGGTGAAGCTGCGCCCCTCCCGCGACCGCTCCACCTCATAGAGCACCGGGGCCCTGGGGTCGCCGGGACGGATGAAATAGGCCTGCAGGGAGTGGCAGCGCCGCCCCTCCACCGTGCGATAGGCGGCCATCAGGGCCTGGGCAATCACCTGGCCGCCATAGATGCGGTTGCTCCGGCGCTCGTCCTCCGGGGTCTGGCCGCGGAACAGGTTCTCCTCGATCTTCTCCAGGGTCAGGATGTCGATCAGGGTCTGGATCGCGCTCATGGGGGGCTCCGCGGGGGTGGTGGGGTGGATTACTCCCCGGCGGAGCGGGGGGCAAGCTCGGGGGGTGTGCGTCCTTCGAGACGGGCTACGCCCTCCTCAGGATGACGCGCGTTGGGGATGAACGTCGGCCGGTTTGGGCTCGATCACCAACCTGCGTCATGGTGAGGAGCCGCGGAGCGGCGTCTCGAACCACGCACGAAGCCCCCTCACCCCGGCACGGTCTTGCCCGGGTTCATCAGCCCCAGGGGGTCCAGGGCGTCCTTGATCGCCCGCATCACCGGGATGGCGGGGCCGTGCTCGCGGATCAGGGCGTCGAGCTTGTGCACCCCCACCCCGTGCTCCCCCGTGCAGGTGCCCCCGTGGGACTGGGAGACGACGCTGACCGCCTGGGCCAGCGCCTCGGCCTTGTCCCGGCTCGTTGGGTCCTTCGGGTCGAACAGGATCAGCATGTGGAAGTTCCCGTCCCCCACATGGCCGACGATGGGGGCGTGCAGCCCCGCCTCCCGCGCCAAGGCGTCACAGGCGTCGATGGCGTCGGCCAGCGCCGAGATGGGCACGCAGGCGTCGGTGACCATGGCCTCGGTTCCCGGGTTCAGGGCCATGCCGGCGTAGTAGGCCTCGTGCCTCGCCTTCCACAGGCGGTTGCGGTCCTCCTCCCGCTCGGCAAAGGCGAAGGCGCGGCCCCCATGCTCGTCGGCCAGGGCGCGGAGCTGGGCGATCTGCTCCGCCACCGCCTGGGGCCCGCCGTGGAATTCGAGGAACAGGGTGGGCAGGGGCTCAAGCCCCTCCAGCTTCGAGAAGCGGATGAAGCCGTCCAGGGTGGCGGCATCGGCAAACTCGATCCTTGCCATGGGGATGCCGCACTGCATGGCGGCGATCACCGTCTGCACCGCGCCGGACAGGGTCTCGAACTGGCAGGTGGCGGCGGAGATGGTCTCCGGCACGCCGAACAGGCGCAGCTGCACCTCGGTGATGACGCCCAGCGTCCCCTCCGCCCCGCAATAGAGGCGGGTCAGGTCGTAACCGGCGGAGGACTTCCGCGCCCGGCCGCCGGTGGTGATCACCTCCCCCTGCGGGGTGACCACGGTCAGGCCCAGCGTCACCTCCCGCATGGTGCCGTAGCGCACGGCATTGGTGCCCGAGGCCCGGGTGGAGACCATCCCTCCGATCGTGGCGTCGGCACCGGGGTCGATGGGGAAGAACAGGCCCTGGTCCCGCAGGTGGCGGTTCAGCTGCATCCGGGTGACGCCCGCCTGCACCCGGCAGTCCAGATCGTCGGCATTCACCTCCAGCACCTGGTCCATCCGCGACAGGTCGAGGCTGAGACCGCCGAAGGGCGCGCTCACATGGCCCTCAAGAGAGGTGCCGGCCCCGAACGGGATGATCGGCAGCCGGTGGGCGATGCAGGCGCGGACGGCGGCGGCCACCTCGTCCGTGGTGAGGGGAAAGGCCACCAGGTCGGGAATGGCCAGGTCCCGCAGGCCCTCGCCGCGGCCGTGCTGCTCCCGCAGGGACGTGTTGGCGGAAACGCGGTCGCCGAACCGCGGCTGCAGGTCGGCGAGCACGGCGGCCACGGCTTGCGGCAAGGCGCGGCGGGGGGAGAGCGGCACGGTCATGGCCCCACTATCCGCCGGTGCGGGCGTGAGGGCAATCGCGGCGGTGCGTGGTTCGAGACGCGCGTGCCGCGCTCCTCACCATGACGAATGTTTGTTATCGAGCCCACATCCGGTTGACGATGAATGCACGACGCTCGTCATCCTGAGGAGGGCGAAGCCCGTCTCGAAGGACGCAGGACCTCAGTCCTTCGCCCGCTCCAGGTAGGACCCGTCCTCGGTCAGCACCACGATCCGGGTGCCGGGCGCGATGTAGGGGGGCACCATGGTGCGCACGCCGTTGGAGAGCATGGCCGGCTTGTAGGACGACGACGCCGTCTGGCCCTTCACCGAGGGTTCGGTATCCACCACTTCCAGGGTCGCGGTCCGGGGCAGGTCGATGGCGATGGGAACATCGTCATGGGTGGACAGCATCACCGTCATGCCGTCCTGCAGATAGGGCGCGGCATCGCCGATCACGTCGGCGGTGGCCGTGACCTGATCGAAGCTTTCCGGGTTCATGAAGTGATAGCCGTCCCCGTCCTGGTAGAGGAAGGTGTGCGGACGGTCGTCGACGATGGCGCGCTCCACCTGCTCGGTGGTGCGGTAGCGCTCCGAGATCTTCACCCCATCGGAGATGCGGCGCATGTTCAGCTGGGTGACCGGCGTGCCCTTGCCCGGGTGGATGTTCTCGGCATTGAGGACGATGTAGAGCTTGCCGTCGATGTCGACCACATTGCCCTTGCGCAGCGAGCTGGCGATGACTTTCACTTCAGGTCCGTCCGTCTTCCCGGGCACGCGGGCCGGACCGGGTCCGGCTGCCGTGCGCACATGTGGCTTCGATCCGCTAGGATTTCGCGATGCGCGCTCGTATAGCGATCCGTGCGCAGAGCGCTAGAGGGTATTTGATGACCGCACCCGCCGACCGGGGTTTCCGTTGAGCCTGTCCGACGCCTCCGGCACGCCGCTCTGGGACCCTGCCCGCCATGCCGACCGACGCCCGCGGCTCGTGGTCCGCAACCGGATCACCCGCGCCGTGCGGCAGTGGTTTGCCGACCGGGCCTTCGAGGAGGTGGAGACCGCGGCCCTGCAGGTCTCCCCCGGCAACGAGGCGCATCTGCACGCCTTTGCCACCGAGGCGCTAGCCCCGGACGGCACGCCGCGGCCGCTCTATCTGCACACCTCGCCGGAATTTGCCTGCAAGAAGCTGCTGGCCGCGGGGGAGACGGCGATCTTCACCCTGGGCAAGGTCTGGCGCAACCGGGAGCGCGGGCCCCTGCACCATCCGGAGTTCACCCTGCTGGAGTGGTACCGGGCCGGGGCCCCCTACACCCGGCTGATGCAGGACTGCGCCGAGCTGCTGGCCCTGGCGGCCGAAACCGCCGGAACCCGCGTCTTCACCTGGCGCGGCCTCACCGCCGACCCGTTTGCCGAGCCGGAGCGGGTGACGGTGGCCGAGGCCTTTGACCGCCACGCAGGCATCGAGCTGATGCGCTCCATCGCCCCGGATGGCGCAACCGACCGCGACATCCTGGCCGAAGACGCCGCCCGCACCGGCCTGCGGGTCGCCGGGGACGACAGCTGGGCCGACCTCTTCTCCAAGCTGATCGTCACCCATGTGGAGCCGAAGCTGGGCATCGGCCGGGCCACGGTCCTGTGCGAGTACCCGGTGGCGGAGGCCGCGCTCGCCCGCCCCTGCCCCCATGACCCCCGGGTGGCGGAACGGTTCGAGCTCTATACCTGCGGGGTGGAACTGGCCAATGCCTTCGGCGAGCTGACCGACCCGGTGGAGCAGCGCCGCCGCTTCGCCCTGGAGATGGACGAGAAGGCCCGGGTCTACGGCGAACGCTATCCCCTGGACGAGGACCTGCTGGCGGCGCTGGCGACCATGCCGGCCGCCTCCGGCGCGGCCCTGGGCTTCGACCGGCTGGCCCTGCTGGCCACCGGGGCGCGACATATCGAGGAGGTCCTGTGGTCCCCGGTGCCCCGATGAGCCGAACGGTCCTGCCGAGGCTGCGCACCCTTCGGACCGCGTCCGACCTGGCGACGGCCGGGCTGGTGCCGCAGGACCGGGTGGCCGCGCTGGACGCGGTGGCCGCGCGCTATGCCGTGGCCGTCACCCCGGCCATGGCGGCACTGATCGATCCGGCCGATCCCGCCGATCCCGTGGCCGCCCAGTTCCTGCCCGACCCGCGGGAGCTGGTCACCCTGCCGGACGAGGCCGCCGACCCGGTGGGGGACGACGCCTTCAGCCCGGTGCCGGGCATCGTCCACCGCTATCCGGACCGGGTGCTTTTGAAGATCACCCACACCTGTGCCGTCTATTGCCGCTTCTGCTTCCGGCGGGAGATGGTGGGGCCCGACGGGGACGGCGACCTGAACGGGGCGGCGCTGGAGGCGGCGCTGGACTACATCGCCAGGACCCCGCGCATCTGGGAGGTGATCATCACCGGCGGCGACCCGCTGGTCCTGTCGGCCCGGCGGCTGCGCGACCTGTCCGACCGGCTGGCCGCCATCCCGCATGTGCGGATCGTGCGTTACCACACCCGCATTCCGGTGGTGGCACCGGAGAAGATCACCCCGGCCCTGGTGGCCGCCCTCGCCTGCGCCGGCAAGGCCGTCTATGTCTCCCTGCACGCCAACCACCCCCGGGAACTGACGCCCGACGCCCGGGCCGCCTGCGCCCGGATCATCGATGCCGGTCTGCCCATGCTCAGCCAGACCGTGCTGCTGAAGGGCATCAACGACACGCCGGAGGTGATGGGCGAGCTGATGCGCGCCTTCGTCGAGACCCGGATCAAGCCCTACTACCTGCACCATCCGGACAAGGCTCCGGGCACCGGCTGGCTGCGCACCGACTTCGAGACGGGCCGCAGGCTGATGCGGGCCCTGCGCGGCGACCTGTCCGGCCTGTGCCAGCCCACCTACATCTTCGATATTCCCGGCGGTCACGGAAAGGTGCCGGTCGGACCGGACCATCTGTCGGGAGACGCGACGGCACCGCGGGATATCGAAGACCCGTGGGGCCGAAGGCACGCCCTGGTTACAGAATCCGACGGATATGATACTGATGAACCGTTCTAGGACCCAAGACGAACGGATATTTACCAAAAATTACGTCGAACGTGTGCTGAAATCGGAATCCGAACTGCTTGACTCCCGGGAGTCCCCGATCCGATGCCCAACGAAGCCGCACGACTGCGCGCCGTCAATGCGCTGAGGATGCTGGACACCCCGGCGGAGCCGCGCTTCGACCGGCTGACCGCCCTGGCGGCGCACCTGTTCGGAGCGCCGATCATCGGCCTGTCCCTGCTGCGGGGCGACCGCCTCTGGTTCAAGTCCAGCATCGGCCTTGAGATGCGCGACATCCCCCTCGAACAGTCGATCTGCAATGTCACCCGCACCCTGCCCCGCGGCCAGAGCCTGGTGGTGGAGGACCTCAGCCTCGATCCCCGGTTCGCCCAGCTGCCCGCCAGCCGGGGGGAAGGGGGTGCCCGGTTCTATGCCGGGGTGCCGGTCCGTCTGCCGGACGGGGTGGCAGTGGGGGCCCTTGCGGTGCTGGACCGCGCCCCTCGCCCGGCACCACCGCCCGAACTGATGACGCACCTAGCCAGTCTTGCGGACATGGCCGCCACGGAGCTGGAGCTCGATCTGGTCCGCCAGGCGGCGGAGGACCGGGAACGGCTGCTGCGGCTGGCGGAACAGATGACCGGCATGGGACGCTGGCACCTCGACCTGCAGACCGGGGACATTTCCATCTCCGACGGCATGTACGCGATCTACGGCCTGGAGCCGCAGCCCGGAGACGTGCGGGTACTGGCGGAGCAGCAGCTCGTCCCCCCCGACGCCCTGCCGGAGGTGGAACGGCTGATGACCGCAGCGGCGCTGGACGGCCGGGCCTTCACCCATCGTTCGGTGGTGACGAGGACGGACGGCTCGATCCGGCATATCGAATCCATGGGGGCCCCCGTCGTCGGCCCCAGCGGTCGGCGGATCGGCGTCAGCGGCGTGCTGCGCGACGTGACCGAGGAGGTGGAGCGGGTCGAGGCCCTGAACCAGCAGATGGCGCGCTACCGGCTGCTGACGGACCATGCCCAGGACGTGATCGTCTCCCTCGGCCCGACGGGGATGGTGGACTATTGCTCCCCCGCCGTGACCCCGCTGACCGGCTATCTGCCGGAGGAGCTGGTGGGGACGAACAGCTCCCGCTTCCTGGAGCGGGAGGACGTGCCCCTGGCGGCGGCGGCCCTCGAACAGACCCGCCGCACCGGTCAGCCGACCCGACTGGAATGCCGGTTCCGCTGCAAGTCCGGGGACAGCGTCTGGGTCGAGGCCCAGCTGGCCCCCATCCTCGATCCCGCCACCGGGGAACTGGTGGGCTTCTGCGACGTGATCCGCGACATCACCGCGCGCCGCGCTCTGGAGGACAGCCTGCGGGAGGCAACCGTGCTGGCCGAGCGGGCGGTGAAGGTGAAGTCGGAGTTCATGGCCAACATGACCCATGAGCTGCGCACCCCGCTGACCAGCATCCTGGGCTTCGGGGCCCTACTGGCCAATGCCCGGGACCTGACCCCCGAAAGCCGCCGGTATGTGAGCCGGGTGATGGCCGCCAGCGGCAGCCTGCTGACCACGGTGAACGACATTCTCGACTTCTCCCGCCTGGAGGCCGGTCAGGTGGAGATCCGCCGCCGCCCGGTGGACACCGCCGTGCTGATCCAGGACACCGCCGACCTCCTGCGCCCCCAGGCCGAGGAGAAGGACTTGGCCCTGGAGGTGATCGTCGACGCCCGCACGCCTGCCCTGGCCGTCGATCCCGACCGCCTGCGCCAGGTGCTGCTGAACCTGATCGGCAATGCGGTGAAGTTCACCCGGGCCGGCCGGGTGACCGTGCGGGCCGCCTACGATCCCGCGCGGGCGACCCTGGTCATCGACATCGAGGACACCGGACCGGGCATTCCCGCCGACCAGCTGAACTCCATCTTCCAGCGCTTCGTCCGGGCCAAGCAGTCCGACTCGACCCCGTCGGAGGGCAGCGGGCTGGGCCTGGCCATCGCGTCCGGCCTGCTGCGGCTGATGGGGGGCACCATCGCGGTGGACTCGACGCCGGGGGTCGGCAGCCACTTCCAGTGCACCCTCGCCGCCGAACCGGCCCCGCTCACGGCCCCCGACGCCGTGCCGGACCAGATCAGCCCGGCCCTGCGGGTGCTGGTGGTGGATGATCACGCCGCCAACCGCGATCTGGTGCGCGTCATCCTGGCCCCCCTGGGCTGGGATGTGGACGAGGCGGTGGACGGCCCCTCCAGCCTCGAGCGGTGCGCGACCAAGGCCTATGACGTGGTGCTGATGGACTACCGGATGCCGGGCATGACGGGCCTCGAAGCCCTGCAGGCCATCCGGCGCGCACCCGGCCCCAACCAGTTCGTGCCGACGATCGCCTTCACCGCCAATGCCTCGAGCGAGGATACCCAGCGCCTCTTGAACCAGGGCTTCGACGGGTTCGCCGGCAAGCCGATCCTGCCCGCCGACCTGCTGGCGGCGATCATCGACGCGATCAACGGAACCGCCGAGACCCGCCAGGCCTGCGGCTGACCGTCAAGCCCGGCTGACCCTCAAGCCTGACACGCAGGGCTGGACCCGACGGCACAACTTATGACACACTAAGTGACAGTTGTTTCGTTGGTGAGGGACCATGGCGACGGATGCAGATGACCCCCGACCCGGCTTCGACCGCCGGTCCCTGCTGATCGGGGGCGGACTGGGCGCCGCAGGCATGGCGGGGATCGCCGCCCTGGGCGGAGCCATCCGCGACGCGGCCTCGCCCTTCATCGCCCCCTCCGCCGTGCGACCGGGAGACCCGGCGAAGATCGCGCTGTCCTATGCCCACAGCCATCCGGCCCTGGGACCCGACCGGGTGTCGCCGCCGAAGGGCGCGCCGAACATCGTGCTGATCATCCTGGACGACGTGGGCTATGCCGATCTCGGCTGCTACGGGGGCGACATCGACACGCCGCGCATGGACGCCCTGGCGGCGGAGGGGCTGCGCTATGCCAACTTCCGCACCACGGCCATGTGCTCCTGCACCCGGGCGGCGCTGCTCACCGGCCTGAACCACCACTCCGCGGGCATGGGGTGGCTGGCAGACATCGATTCCGGCTATCCCGGCTATCGGGGCGACCTGACCCTGGAGGCCGCGACCCTGGCCGAGGTGCTGCGGGACGCCGGCTGGTCCACCTTCCTGGTGGGCAAGTGGCACGTGAACAACGTGGCGCACAACGGCCCCACCGGCCCGTTCCACAACTGGCCCACCAACCGCGGGTTCGAGCGGGCCTACTGGTACCAGGGCCACTCCACCGACTATTTCCGCCCCGGCGCCCTCTATGACGGCCTGACCCCGGTGGAGGCTCCGCAGCGGGACGACTACTACGTCACCGACGACCTCACCGACCGGGCGATCCGCGACATCCGCACCCAGAAGGCGTCGGACCCCACCCGGCCGTTCTTCCTGCAACTGGCCTATTCCGGCGCCCATTCGCCGCTTCAGGCCAAGGCGGAGGACCGGGACCACTATCGCGGCCGCTTCGACAAGGGCTGGGACCAGGTCCGGCACGAGCGCCTGGCCCGGCAGAAGGCGCTGGGCCTGGTGGCCGAGACGGCGGAGCTGCCGCCCCTGTCCTTCGGCGCCGACCCGTGGGAGACCCTCACCCCCCAGCAGAAGCGGGTCTATGCCCGGTACATGGAGGTCTATGCCGGGGTGATCGGGGCGCTGGACCGCAACATCGGGCGGCTGATGGACGCCCTGCAGGCGCTGGGCCAGGCGGACAACACCCTGGTCATGGTGTTCTCCGACAATGGCGGCTCGCCGGAGGGCACCCCCACCGGAACCCCCAACATCCTGGCCTCGGCCCTGGGCGGCGGCGTGCCCCTGGACGAGGCGGAGAAGCTGCACGACGTGATGGGCGGGCCCGACACCTTCCCCCACTATCCCATGGGCTGGGCCAATGCCTCGAATACCCCCTACCGGCTCTACAAGCAGTACACCAACCTGGGCGGCGTGGCCGACCCGCTGATCGTCCACTGGCCGAAGCGGATCACCGAGAAGGGCGCGATCCGCCGCCAGTTCGTGCACGTGGTGGACCTGTTCCCCACGATCCTCGAGGCGGTAGGCGTCAAGCGGCCGGAGGTCTATCGCGGCCAGCCGCAGAAGCCGCTGGAAGGGGCCAGCGCCTATGCCACCTTCAACGGCGGCACGGCCCCCACCCGGACGGAGCAGTATTACGAGCTGGGGGGCTTCCGGGCCTATCAGGACGGGGACTGGCGGCTGGTCAGCGTCCACCGGCGCGGCGCGGCCTTCGAGAAGGACGCCTGGGCCCTCTACGACATGCGCACCGACCCGACGGAGCTGCATGACCTGTCCGACCGCCATCCGGAGGTGGCCGCGGCCCTGCTGAAGAAGTGGAACGCCGCGGCCATCCGCTACAACGTGCTGCCGCTGGACGACCGGAACCTGGTCATCAAGATGATGCAGCAGCGCCTGCGCACCCTGAAACCCCACTGGGTGTTCCATCCCCCGGTGGACGTCCTGCCCACGGACGTGGCGCCCCTGGTCTGCGGCCAGGACCACGAGATCACGGTGACCTTCGACCGCCCGAAGGACGTGCGCAACGGCGTGCTGGTCAGCCACGGCTCGACGCCTGCGGGGTACAGCCTGTTCCTGGAGGACGGGCGGCTGATCTACGAGACCAGCCTCGTCCCCTGGCGCGAACGCATCGACGGCGGCCCCGTGCCGGAGGGCCGGGTGACGGTGAAGTACCAGCAGACCATGAAGCTGCGCCCGGTGGACGGCACCGGCCGCCTGTTCGTCAACGGCGAGGCCCGGGGGGAGCACCATTTCCGCCACCTGCTGGTCACCGCCAGCTATGACGGCTTTGCCATCGGCTCCGATCCCGGCGGTCAGGTGTCGAAGGCCTATGCGGGTCCCAACCCCTATCCGGCACCGATCCACGAGGTGCGGATCGACATCCGCTCCGGCCCGCCGACCCCGCAGGAGACCCTGCACTTCATCGAGATCATGAAGATCAATGCGTGAGGGGGGGGGGTTCCCGGCTCAAGGCCGGGAATGACGAATATGAGATTTTTCTCGTCATTCCCGGGCGAAGACCCGGGAACCCCCGTCCGGAAATCCCTCACCGCCCCGCCAGCAACGCCTCCGCCGCGCGGGCCATGACCCGGCGGGCGCGGACGGCGTCCAGCCCCTGGTCGTGACGCAGGCGGATCCAGCTCTCCAGGCACAGGACGAGGTCCAGGGCATCGAAGGTGTCGTCGTCGAGCCCGGGGGGCAGCACCCCCACCAGGGCCGCGCGGAGCACCCGGTTCAGCTCGGTGCCCTTGGCCCGGATCACGTCGGACCGGTGGCGCTGGGCATTGGCGGCCCGGCGATAGGGCATGACCGTCTCGAACGCCTCGACCCGGCGACTGATCAGGGCGTCCAGCCGTTCCCGCCAGGTGGTACCGGGCAGGGGCTGCTCGACAATGCCGCGCAGGCGGGCCTCGACGATGGCGTTCATCTCCCGGCGCAGGCCCTCCATGTCCTTGAAGTGACGGAAGACGCTGCGCAGGCCGACCCCGGCCTGCTCGGCCACGGATTCGGCGCTGGGCTCCAGGTCCCCGGCCTCGACCAGCTGCATCAGGGCCGCCACGATCCGGCGGCGACTGTCGGCCGAGCGCAGGCGGCGGCCGTCGGTGACCGGGTCCGTCGCATCCGGGGCGGGGTCGGGTCGGGCGGCGCTGGCGGTCATGCGGGATCAAGCCTTGTCTGTCGTCGGCCCCGGGCGGGGCCTGGCTGAGCGATAGCAGACTTTGTCCGCACACAAATAGCCGACGGTGCGCCGGCGCCGCAGGAAACCCCGTTCAGCCTGCGGCTTCGACACAGCGAAAGCCCACATGCCCCGTGGAAGTCTCCGCCGTCAGGCCGATCCGGGCGGCCGGGCGATACCTCGCGCAATATTCCCCGGCGCAGAGATGGGAGCCGCCCTTGAGGGCCAGCAGGTCGCCGTCACCCCGGCCCGTGCCACAGCAGCCCGAAACACTGCGGCGGGGATCGAAGGGGGAGCTGGTCCACTCCCAGACATTGCCGATCATGTCGTGGAGGCCGTGGCCGTTCGGGGCGAAGTGTCCCACCGGCGTGGTGCCGGGGGCCCCGTCCCGGGCGAAGTACCAGGGAAAGGCCCCGGTCCAGACATTGGCCATCAGCTGCCCATCCGGCCGGAAGTCGGCCCCCCAGGCATAGTCGGCGTCCACCAGGCCGCCCCGGGCCGCGGCTTCCCACTCCGCCTCGGTGGGCAGGCGGGCACCCCGCCAGGCGGCATAGGCGGCAGCGTCCTCATAGGCCACGTGGACCACCGGATGCGCCTCCCGGCCCTGGAGGTCGGAGCCCGGCCCCGCAGGCGCGCGCCAGCTGGCCCCGGGACGGAACGACCACCAGGCGGTGGGGTCGGACAGGTCCACCGGCCCCGCCGTCGGGGTGAACACAGCAGAGCCGGCGGGGTCCGCCCGCTCGGCCACGGTCACGTGGCCCGTGGCAGCGACGAAGGCCGCGAACCGGGCATTGGTCACGGGGAACCGGTCGATGCGGAAGGCCGCCACCGGCACCTCGCGCGCCGGGCGCTCCTCCGGGTAATGCCGGTCGGAGCCCAGCCGATAGAGCCCGGCCGGGATGAGGACGGTCGTCACAGGTCCCTGAACATCACTTCGCAGCCCGTGCCCGCCAGCGCCCGGTCGATGGTCGCCCGGTGGGCGGCGTCGAGGGCCAGGTAGTCCTGCCGCAGCCAGTTGAGGCACTTGGCCTGGTAGGGGAAGGGCTGCTGCACCCATTTGCGGCCGTCGATCATCGTCTCCACGCTCTCCGCCCCCGACATGACGCCCTTTGCATTGGCGATGAGCAGGGGGGCATAGACCCGGCCGATCTCCGCCAGCAGGTCGCCCACCGTGGTCGGCAGGGCGGCGGGATCGAACCAGTCACCGGGCTCCGGCTCCAGCCCCGACAGGTCCTCCATGGCGGCGGCATAGGCCACCACCCGCGGCGCGGTCTCGCTGGCCAGGGCCATGGGCGTGGGATCGAAATGGGCGAGCTGGGTCAGCTGGCCGAACATGCCGAAGTCCCCTGCCCCCGGCCGGGCCCCAAGCGCGAAGCTGTGGCTGGCCAGGTGCCGGTTCAGGATGGCCAGTAGCCGCCTGTAGCTGTCCTCGATGGTGGTGCCGGTGATCTCGTTGGAGCCGACGAAGCGCAGGCGGCCGATCTGCCGCTCGGAAAAGGCCTTGCCCATGGCTGCCAGTTCGTCGTCCGACAGGGGCTTGCCCATCCAGTTGGGCAGCACCGTCGCCGACTTGGCGATGTCCGCCGCATAGCTCCAGCGATAGTGGAACATCATCTTGGTCATCCACTCGTCGCCATAGTCCTCGATCAGGGCGTCGAGGAAGGCCAGCGCCGGGTCGTGGGGGATGACCGGCCGGGGGGCGAAGGCAGTCTCGAACCGGCGGATGATCGGGCTCGAATCGGTGACGGCCTGCAAGGTCCCGCCCTCATCCGGCAGATAGAAGGTGGGCAGCAGCCGCACCTTGGGCTGGGGAAGGCCCGCCTGCCCCCGCGACCCGGCCAGGAAGCGATAGGCGATCCGGCGATAGCGCAGCACCGCCAGCATCTTGCGGGTATAGGGCGAGCCGGGCGAGCCGCTCAGGGTGACGGGCTGTTCGATGGCCATGGGGTCCTCTCCGTTTCCGCCCGGTGCCGTGCGTCCGGCCGCGAAGCCTGCAGACCCTACACCGGGGTCGATCAATTGGCGCACATCGCGCCATATTATTCCACGTCTGTCCAGCTTCCACGTCTGTCCAGCTTCCGCGTCTGACTACCGCTCCGCCCAGGCCGTGCCCGGGGTGAGGAACGGCAGCCGGTCCAGCGGGTCGAAGCCGGACCGGGGGTGGCGCACGGCCCACAGCGGGTCCCACGCGCCCGTGGCCTCCAGCCGGGCCCGCACCGTGGCGGCGGCAGCCTCGGGCAGGGCCTCGAAGCGGCGCTGCAACTGGTCGAGGCACCACACCCGGTAGGGATGCGGCGGCAGGTGATAGGTCACCCCCTCCGTCACCGTGTCGAAGGTGGAAAGACCCGCCGCATGCGCCCGGGCATTGTCGGCCAGATAGGGCAGATAGGCCCCGCCGATGTCCCGGAGGATCGGGTCGAGGTCCCCGGGCACCTGGTCCGGCGCGGGGCCCGAAAGCCGGCTGGCCCGCGCCGCCCACATCCGCGCCAGCCACAGGAACACCGACGGGGCCCGGTCCCGCAGGATCCGCGACGGGGTGGGGTCGAGGCCGAAATGCCGGAACATGGAGGCGAAATAGCCGAAATCGGCCAGGCTGGGCCGCTCCCCCAGCAGGAAGGGCCGCCGGGAGAGGATCGCCTCCGGCCAGTCGAGGTTGCGCAGATAGAGGCTTTCCACATGCGCCCGAGTGGCCGGGGTGACCCCGTCCCTGGCCAGGTACCTGTGACGCTGCCGGGCGATGATCCCCCACTGCCGCAGCCACAGGGGGCCCGGCACATCCCGCAGCATCTCCGCAGCGATGCGCCGACCCATGTGCCAGGCGTCCATGGGGTAGCTCCAGCGATAGTGGAGCGCCGGACGCCACAGCCACTCGTCGGCATAGTCCTCGATCAGGGCCGCCAGAAACGCAGTCGCCGGGTCGGTGGGGGTCACCGGGACGGTGGTGGCACCGGACGCGTCGAACCAGCCGATGATGGCGGTGGAGTCGGTCATCCAGCGCCCGTCCGCCAGCTCGATCGCCGGCATCTGGGCCATGCCGGTCATCTGTGCCGCCCGCCGCAGGGCCGCGGTGTCCATCTCGGCGAACCGGTGGGGGATCTCCGCATAGCGCAGATAGGCCTGAACCTTGCCGGTGAAATAGGACAGGTCGAGGCCGTGCAGCACGGCCTCTCCCGTCGCCGTCGCAGGCAGGCTCTGGTCGGTCACGCGTCGAACATGATCACCGAGCGGGCGACCTTGCCGGTCTTCATCTCCTCGAAGGCGTCGTTCACCTGGGCCAGCTTGATCCGGTGGCTGATCAGGTCATCCAGCTTCAGCTTGCCGGCCAGGTAGAAGTCCACCAGCCGGGGCATGTCCACCGGGAAGCGGTTGGAGCCCATCAGCGAGCCCTGCAGCCGCCGCTCCCCCAGGAACATGAAGCCCGGCAGCTCGATGGTCTGGCCGATGGGGATCATGCCGATGATGTTGGCCACGCCGCCGCGGCCGGTCATCATGAAGGCCTGCTCGGAGGTCTTCTTCAGCCCCACCGCCTCGAAAGCATGGTCGACGCCCCCCTTCGTCATCTCCTGCACCGCCGCCACCGGGTCGGTGTCCGCCGCGCAGATGAAGTCGGTGGCCCCGAAGTGCCGGGCCAGGTTGTCCTTCGAGGGGGACATGTCGATGGCGATGATGCGCGATGCCCCGGCAATGGCCGCGCCGTTGATGGCCGCAAGCCCGACGCCGCCGCAGCCGATCACCGCCACGGTCTCGCCCGGCCGGACATTGGAGGTGTGGATGACGGAGCCGACCCCGGTCATGACGCTGCAGCCGATCAGGGCGGCGCGGTCCAGCGGCATGTCCTTGCGGATGGAGACGCAGGCATTCTCGTGGATCAGCATCTGCTCGGCGAAGGAGGACAGGTTCAGGTACTGGGCCATGGCCTCCCCGTTCTGGGTCAGGCGGGTGGGATTGCCCTCGTCCCGACGGGTCTCGGCCCCGTCGCACAGGCTGAGATGCCCGGTGACGCAGTGCTTGCAGTGGCCGCAGAAGGCCGACAGGCAGGTGATCACGTGGTCGCCCGGCTTCACCGTGCGCACCTCCGACCCCACCTGCTCGACAATGCCCGCGCTCTCGTGGCCCAGCACCGCGGGCAGCACGGTGGGATACTTGCCCTCGATGAAATGCAGGTCGGAGTGGCAGACCCCTGCGGCGACGGTGCGGATCAGCACCTCCCGCGGGCCCGGCTTGGAAATCTGCACATCCTCGATCTGCAGGGGCTGACCCACCTGGCGAAGCACTGCGGCCTTCATCTCGTCTCTCCCGGTCCCTTGTTTGGTTGGGCCGAGTGTGAACCGGCGGAGCGTCCCCCGTCCAGCCTCGATCTCGCCGAGACGGTTGCCTTCCCCATCGTCAGGGTGACAGGCTGCGGAAAACCACAAGACGAAACGGGAGACGACCATGGGCGATACGGACTTCAGCGGCCGGCGGGTGCTGGTGGTCGGCGGCTCCAGCGGCATCGGCAACGGCATTGCCCACGCCTTCAAGGACCGGGGCGCCACGGTCTGCGTCTGGGGCACCCGCGCCCACCGCGAGGACTATGCGGGGATGGAGGGGTCCGACCTCACCGGGCTCGCCTATGCCGGGGTGGATGTGGGCGACCCCGACGCCATCGAAGCCGCCCCGGCCCCCTTCGACGGCCTGGACGTGCTGATCCTGTGCCAGGGCACGGTGGTCTACAACCGCGGCGAGTTCGAGCGGGCGGGCTGGGACCGGGTCATGGCCGTGAACCTGGACAGCCTGATGCACATCTGCCGCCGCTTCCGCCCGGACCTGGCCGCCAGCCGCGGCTCGGTGGTGATCGTCAGCTCCATCTCCGGCCTCAAGGCCAACCGCGGCAACCCGGCCTATTCCGCCTCCAAGGCCGGGGCGATCAGCCTGACCCGGACGCTGGGCCAGGCCTGGGCACCGGAGGGCATCCGCGTCAACGGCCTGGCCCCCGGCCTGGTGGACACCAAGCTCACCAAGGTCACGACAGAGAACCCGAAACGGCGGGAGGGGGCGCTGGCCTCCATCCCGTCCGGCCGCCTGGGCACGCCCGGCGACATGGCAGGTGCCGCCCTGTTCCTGGCCTCGCCGTTGGCGAGCTATGTCAACGGCCACACCCTGGTGGTGGACGGGGGGCTGAGCCTTTAGGGGGCTGCGTGGTTCGAGACGGGCCTGTCGGCCCTCCTCACCATGACGCGCGTTGTCGATTTCACATCCACTCACTTCGTCATCCTGAGGAGGGCGAAGCCCGTCTCGAAGGACGCACACCATGACCGCCTACCCCACCCTGATCATCGAGAAGGACGGCCCCGTCGACTGGGTGACCCTGAACCGGCCGGAGCAGCTGAACACCCTGAACCACCAGATGGTGGACGACCTCTTGGACTATTTCGGTGCCCTCTATTTCGACCGCCAGACCCGGATCGTGGTGCTGCGCGGCGCGGGCCGGGCCTTTTGCGCCGGCCTCGACATCAAGGAAAGCGCCAGCCAGCGGCAGCAGACGGACAACGCCCCGGCCGGCCCCTCCGCGGGGCTCCTGTCCCAGCGGCGGATCTCCGAGATCGTCATGCGCATGCGCCGCTGCCAGCAGCCGATCATCAGCCTGGTGCACGGCCCGGCCTGCGGCGGCGGCTTTGCCCTGGCGCTGGCCTCCGACATCCGCATAGCGGGGGAAAGCGCGAGGATGAACGCCGCCTTCATCCGCATCGGCCTCAGCGCCTGCGACATCGGCACGTCCTATTTCCTGCCGAGGCTGGTCGGCGTGTCGGTGGCGTCGGAGCTGATGCTTACCGGCCGCTTCATCAACGCCGAGCGGTCCCTGCGCGTGGGCCTGGTCAGCGAGGTGGTCCCCGACGACCAGCTGGCGGCTGCGGCAAAGCCCTATCTGGACGAGATGCTGACCACCACGCCCATCGGCCTGCGCCTCACCAAGGAATGTCTGAACATGAGCGTGGACGCCCCCGGTCTCGAGGCCGCCGTGGCCATGGAGGACCGCAACCAGATCCTGTGCAGCCAGTCCGCCGACTTCCGCGAGGGCATGGCCGCCTTCCTCGAGAAGCGCCCGCCCCAATACCGCGGCTACTGATCCCCTCAATCCCATTCCGGCCCGGAGGCCTGAACCCATGACCTATCCCATGCCCAACATCTCCACCAACCTGACCGGCCAGACCGCGCTGGTCACCGGGGCCTCGTCGGGCCTTGGCCTGCGCTTCGCCCGGGTGCTGGCCGCCGCGGGGGCCAAGGTGGCGCTGGCCGCCCGCCGCACCGACCGGCTGGAGGCCCTGGCCGACGAGATCCGCAGCCAGGGCGGCGAGGCTGCGGCCTTCGTCCTGGACGTGACCGACACCGACCAGCTGACGTCCATCGTGCCCACGGTGGAGGCCGCGCTCGGCCCGGTCACCATCCTGATCAACAATGCCGGCATCCCCGACGCCCAGCGGGCCACCAAGATGTCCATCGAGCTGATCGACCGGGTGATGGACATCAACCTGCGCGCGCCCTTCATCCTGTCCTGCGAGGTCGCGAGGCGGCTGATGGAGCTCAAGTCCCCCGGCCGGATCGTCAACATCGCGTCCGTCGCCGCCTACGACTATCGCGGCCAGGGCGCGGCCCTCTATTCCATCACCAAGGCCGGCGTGGTGCGCCTGACCGAGGCGCTGGCCGTGGAGTGGGCGAAGTTCGACATCAATGTGAACGGCATCGCGCCGGGTGCCTTCGAGAGCGAGATGATGGACGGCATGCTGGCCCGCATGGGCGACATCGCCGCCCACTATCCGCGGAAGCGCATCGGCAACCCCGCCCAGCTGGACTCCACGCTCCTCTATCTGGTGGGACCGGCCTCGGACGCCGTCACCGGCACGGTGATCAAGGTGGACGACGGCCAGGGTTCTCGCTGAGGACCGACCGGGTGGGGCCTAGTCCGGCGAATCCACCCGGTACCCCGCCGCCGCCAATCGGCCGAGCACACCGTTGGACAGAACCAGCGATCCGACGCCCAGCACGAACAGGGCGTGCCGGTGCTGGGCCAGGGCGTCGCGGATGCGCTGCACGCTGTCGTCCACCGTCCGGGTCATGAACGAGCCGATCACCGGGTCGGCGTCTGACAGGCAGTCCCAGACGTCGCGCCGGAGCTCATGGGCCCGCAGCCCGGTCACGTCGCTCGTACGCCAGGCCGCCTCCAGCGCGGCATGGTGGGCGGTCTGGAATTCCAGTGCCTCCGTCTCCGCCAGGTAGCAGGCCACGGCCTTGTCCTGAGGCAGGGCCGCCGTGGCGCGCACCACCACATTGGCCGGATAGACCGCCACCGGGCGAACCGGCACATGTCGCTGCGCGGCCAGTCTGCGGATGCGGTCTTCCGGGTCCTGCAGATGATTGGCCTCGTCATGGTCGAACTGGCCGAGGATCGCGGCAATCCCCGGCCGTCGGCGGCGATAGGCCTCAGGCGACAGGCCCGCGGCGGACCAGACCGGCGCAGTCCTGGCCCAGACGCCCGGCCCCAGCAGGTCCGGCAGCACCGCCCCCCGCGGGGAATCGAGCTTGCCCCCGAACTGCATGGCCGCCATGCCCAACATGTCCACCCGCCCGACGGGCTGGGTGACCACGTCGGAGGAGGTGGCCAGCACCCGCTCCAGCCTGCGGCTGTCCCAGTCCTGCGACCTGACCCCACCGATCACGCCGAGCACCCACACCTCGTCCGTGCCGGAACTGATCCGCCACAGGGGCGGACCGACGTGGGACACGCTGATCACCACGGGATCGACGCTCCACGACCCGGCATTCGCGTCGGCCCCGACGGGTCCGGCCACGGGGCCCGGTGCCGCGGCCGAAGCAGGGTTCGGCACACCTGGCGCGAGGGACGCCACCGGGGCCGCGATGAGCGCGAGGCCGAGCAGAAGGATCCACGACATGACGCAACCTCGACCGTTCCAGGCGGGAACACTCCGCCGCGTCGCGCCCCCGTTCCGACCCAGCACACCACGTCCGGACCCGCCGCCCAAACGACAAAGGTCAAGCCATTCCGTGACTTGTCGTGACGTTCGCTGCGTTGGGTCACCAGAGTGCGGGCCCGCGTCGGCCCGATGTCGGATGCTGTCATCGGTACCATAGCCAGACTGCACGACGGCCGGATTTGTCGTGATCAGTACACTTTTTGGTCGTAATTGATCTTGTCACTGCTATCTACAGACGCATCCATCCCCAGTACGGAAAAGGGTCTGTCTGTCATGAGAGTAGGACTTGCGGTTGTGTTGATTGCGATGATGCCGGGACTGGCCCTGGCCCAGTCTCCGCCCCGGGGCTATCCGGAAGCGGCCTGGCGGCAGGGGCTGGGCGGCACGGTGCTCCTGCGCTGTACCGCCGAGAACGGCCGCCGGATCCGGGACTGTTCGGTGGTGTCGGAACGTCCGGCGGGCCTCGGATTCGGCGCGGCGGCCCTGAAGCTCCAGCCCTCCCTGCCCCCCTCCCTGGGGGAGTGCGGGAGCCTGCTGGTCTGCAAGGTGACCTTCCCGGTGGAGTTCAGGCCCACGTCGGCGGCGGCGTCTCCGGACGCGGGATCGCAGCCGCGCTAGCCACGCGCCGCGGTCAGGGCGGGGACACGACCGGCGCGCCGGGATCGTCCCCGCCCCCTCCCTCTCCCGCCCCTCCATCTCCCCTAGGCGATCACCGCCTCCCCCGGGCAGGATTGTGACGTGACGCTGGGGAAAAAGCTGGTAGACTGAACGTCGATAACCCAGGCCGCGACGCCGGGGTCAGCTGACGGGGACATGTGCGATGGAGCACCTTGACGTGCTGGTGGTCGGGGCCGGGATTTCCGGCATCGGGGCCGCCTATCACCTGCAGGACCAGTGCCCGGACCGCAGCTATGCCATCTTCGAGGGCCGGGCGGGTCTGGGCGGCACCTGGGACCTGTTCCGCTATCCGGGCATCCGCTCCGACAGCGACATGTATACCCTCGGCTTCGCCTTCAAGCCGTGGACGGAGGCCAAGGCCATCGCCGACGGCCCGTCCATCCTGAAGTACCTGGACGAGACCGCCCGGGAATTCGGCATCGACAGGCACATCCGCTTCCAGCACCGGGTCACGGGGGCCGCGTGGGACTCCGCCACCTCGAAATGGACCGTCAGCTTCAGCCGGGGCCCGGACGCCACGCCGGATACGCTGACCTGCAACTTCCTCTACATGTGCACGGGCTACTACAACTACGCCAAGGGCTACCGGCCGGAGTTCGAGGGCGAGGCCGACTTCAAGGGCCGCATCGTCCATCCCCAGTTCTGGCCGCAGGACCTGGACCATGCCGGCAAGAAGGTGGTGGTGATCGGGTCTGGGGCCACGGCGGTGACCCTGGTGCCGTCCATGGCGGACACGGCGGCGCATGTGACCATGCTGCAGCGCTCCCCCACCTATGTGGTGTCCCGCCCGGCGGAGGATGCCGGGGCCCAGTGGCTGCGCAAGTGGCTGCCGGGGCAACTGGCCTATGATGTGGTCCGGTTCCGCAACATCGCCCTGCAGCGCTTCTTCTACAATGCGGCCATCAACAATCCGCAGAAGACCCGCGAGGCCATGCTGAAGATGGTCCGCGACGAGCTGGGCCCCGACTTCGACGTGGAGACCCACTTCACCCCCACCTACAATCCCTGGACGCAGCGGGTGTGCCTGGTGCCGGACGCGGACCTGTTCAAGGCGCTGAAGGCGGGCAAGGCGTCCGTGGTCACCGACCACATCGACCGCTTCACCCCGACGGGCATCCTGCTGAAGTCCGGCAAGACCCTGGAGGCGGACATCATCGTCACTGCCACCGGGCTGGAGATGCAGGCCCTGAGCGGCATTCCCGTCATCGTCGACGGTGCCGAGGTCGATTTCGGAAAGTGCTTCTCCTACAAGGGGATGATGTATTCGGACGTGCCGAATCTGGCCTCCGTCTTCGGTTATGTGAATGCGTCGTGGACGCTGCGGGCGGACCTGACCAGCGAATATGTCTGCCGCCTGCTGAACCACATGCGCCGCACCGGCACGACGGAATGCCGGCCGCTGAACAGCGACCCGGACATGAAGGCCCTGCCCTTCCTCGACTTCGGCGCGGGCTATGTGACCCGGGCCATGGAGCGGATGCCCAAGCAGGGGGATCGCGCCCCGTGGACCGTGCCACAGAACTATGTCCGCGACCTGATGGCCCTGCGCTATGACAAGGTGACGGACGGAGTGATGGCGTTCCGCAAGGCCCGGCCGGTCAGCGCCCCCGCCGCGGCGACCGTCGCGCGGGTTCCGGAACCGGCGGACGCCTGACGAACCGGTCTCTGGAAAAAGCCGCCGGGGGCTGGCAGTGTGCCTGACCGCCTCCTGCCTTTCGTCACCCGCCTGCGTTCACCGGTTCAGATGTCGATCCTTCGGTCCCCCATTCCCCGCCCGGCCCTGGTCTATGCCCTGGCCGGCCTGCTGCCGTTCCTCGCCTGCACCGTCCTCGTGTTTCTCCGCGGCGATGACACCCAGGTCGCGGTCACGGTGGAGGCGCTGTACGCCGCCGTGATCCTGTCCTTCCTCGGCGGCGCGCGGTGGGGGATCGAGATTCCGCGCCAGGTCCCCCGCGCCGGGGTGATCACCCTGACCATGATGCCCAGCGTGCTGGGCTTTGCCACGGCCCTGTGGACCATGAGCGGCGACCAGGGCACCCATGCGGCATCGGGGCTCGGCATCCTGGCGGTGCTGTTCGTGGCCTGCGGCGTCTGGGACGTGACCAGCCGGGACGTGCCGGACTGGTATCCCCGCCTGCGCATCGCCCTCACCCTGTGCGTGGTGATCCTGCTGGGCGTCTCAGCCCTGGGCGTCCTTCTGGGCTGAGGTCGCCCGCGGCAGGCCGAGGGCAAGCCCGGCACCGACCACGGCCATCAGGGCCATGACCAGATAGCCCATCCCCTGGAACTGCCCGTAGAGCCAGCCGCTGACGATGGTCGCGACCCCGGTGAACAGGCCGTAGCTCAGGGACGCCGACAGGGTCTGGGCAGCGGAGGCCTCCCGCGGGGAGCTCATCTCCTCCACCAGGGCAAGCCCGCCCAGATAAGTGGCGCTGAAGGTCAGGGCATGCAGCGTCTGCAGGGGAAACAGCAGCCACAGGGGCGGTGACAGGGCGAGCGCCGTCCACCGCACCACCGCACCCGCCGCCCCGATCAGCACCAGGCGGGCCGGGCCCAGCCTCTGCCTCAACCCCTCGCCCCCCCAGAAGAACAGCACCTCCGCCAGCACGCCGGTGCCCCACAGCAACCCGACCATCCGCCCCGGCACCCCATGCGCCGTCCAGGTGAGGGCGGAGAACCCGTAATAGAAGGCGTGCGAGCCCTGGATCAGGCTGAGGCTGATAAGGCAGGTCATCAACGACCGCCGGCCCAGCAGCGCAATCATGTCGCGCCACCGGCTGCGCGGGCCGTCTGCGGGGGGATGGGCCGGGTCCCGGACCGGCGTCGGCGGCAGGAGCAGCAGGGCCCCGAGGGCGCTGACACCGGCCGCGAGGCCCGCGAACACCACGGCGGTGACCGGTGCCGTGGCCGCCACCACCGCCCCGCCCGCCACATTGGCGAGAATGTAGGCGGCCGACCCGAAGCCGCGGGACAGGGTGTAGGCAAAGCCCTTCTCCCGGGCCTCGATCAGGGTCTGGACATCGGCGAGGGGGGCGATGGCGTTGTTGGCGGTGGAGGCGGCAAACCAGAACAGGGCCCAGGCCCAGAAGCCGTGAACCGACAGGAGGAGGAGATAGGCCGCCGCCGTCAGGCCGCTGATCCACAGGATGCCGGTGCGCCTCAGCCGGAAGCCGTCCGCCCAGATGGCGATCAGGGGCCCCGCCAGCACCCGGCCGATCATGGGGGCGGCCAGGATCACGCCGATCTGCGGGCCCGTCAGTCCGACACTGCGGAACCAGACCGGCACATAGGGCACGATGACCCCCAGTCCGACATAGATGAGCGCATAGAAGAGGCCATGCCGCACCGCCGCGGCCCGGGGGCTCGTCACCTGAGGCATGCGGATGGAGGAGGCCATGCGTCAGGGTTAGTCCGCTTCCGGTCCGCTGAACAGTCCCCCTGCCCGCAGCGGAACGCCGGTTCCGGGGCCGTTGAGTTGCCGCCCGACCCCGTGCGAGACTGCCGGATCGTCCGCCCTCCTCCCTTGCAAGGCCGCGCCCCATGTCCCAGCCCCCCGCCCGTCTCCTGACCCTGCTCGCCGCCGTGGACGGGTTTGCCGCGGTGGCCGGCGGGGCCTTCGGGGCCCACGGCATGAAGGACGAGGCGGCCCGGGCCCTGCTGAGGACCGCGGCGGAATACCAGCTGGCCGCCGCCGCCCTCGGGCTTGCGGTGCTGGCCATGGCCGGGGTCCGCGGCGGCCGGACGGCGGCGGGGCTGCTGCTGGTGGGCGGGCTGGTGTTCGGGACGAGCCTGGACGGCATTGCCTTCACCGGCGTCCGGATGCTGGGCGCGATCACCCCGCTCGGGGGGCTCCTCATGCTGGCGGGCTTCGCCTGGCTGGGGGTGGGGGCCCTGCGCGGCGGCGGCGGCAACGCTTCCTAAGGCGGGCGCCGCGTCCTACATAGACACTGATCCCTTCCCTCATTCGCGCCCACCGGGGCGCCGCAGGACCCCATGACCGACCTCGTTCCCGTGACCGTGCTGACCGGCTATCTCGGTGCCGGAAAGACCACCCTGCTGAACCGCATCCTCACCGAGAACCACGGGAAGAAATACGCCGTGATCGTCAACGAGTTCGGCGAGGTGGGCATCGACAACGACCTGGTGGTGGATGCCGACGAGGAAGTGTTCGAGATGAACAACGGCTGCGTCTGCTGCACGGTGCGCGGCGACCTGATCCGCATCCTCACCGGCCTGATGCGCCGCAAGGGCGGGTTCGATGCCATCATCGTGGAGACCACGGGCCTCGCCGACCCCGGCCCGGTGGCCCAGACCTTCTTCGTCGACGAGGAGGTCCGCGCCCGCACCCGCCTGGACAGCGTCACCACCGTGGTGGACGCCAAGCACGTGCTGCTGCGCCTGTCCGACAGCCGGGAGGCGCGGGAACAGATCGCCTTTGCCGACCAGATCGTGCTGAACAAGACCGACCTGGTCAGCGCCGACGATCTGCGCATGGTGGAGGCCCGCCTGCGCCGCCTGAACCCGCTGGCCCCCATCCACCGGGCCCAGCGGTCCAACGTGCCGCTGGACGCGATCCTGGGCCGGGGCAGCTTCGACCTCGACCGCATCGTGACCCTGGAGCCGGACTTCCTGAACCCCGCCCACGGAGAGCCGGGGCACGTGCATGACGAGCACTGCGAGCATGACCACGGGCATGACCATGACCACGGCCACGGCCATGACCACGCTCACCACGACCATGTGCATGACGACGACATCAAGGGCGTGGCCCTGACCCTGCAGAAGCCCCTGGACGGGGCGAAGATCACCCGCTGGCTGAACGACATCCTGCAGACCCAGGGGCCGGACATCCTGCGCGCCAAGGGGATCATGGACGTGGCCGGGGACGACCGGCGGCTGGTGTTCCAGGCGGTGCACATGATCCTGGAGGGGGACTTCCAGCGCCCGTGGAAGGCCGACGAGGCCCGCTACAGCCGGCTGGTGTTCATCGGCCGCAACCTGGACGAGGCGGCGCTGCGGGCGGGCTTCGAGGCCTGCGCCGCCGCATGAGCAACGTGCTGTTCGACGCCCTGACCGCCACCGCGGCGGAGCGGCTCTGGCTGGAGACGCCGGACGGGCGGCGTCTGGGCTATGGCGACCTCTACCGGCTGACGGCCCAGCTGGCCCAGGTGCTGGTGGAGGCCGGGGTCCGGCCCGGCGACCGGGTGGCGTCGAACGTGGAGAAGAGCCCCGAGGCCCTGGCCCTCTATCTGGCCGTGGTCCGGGCGGGCGGCGTGTACCTGCCCCTGAACACCGCCTATACGGCCACGGAACTGGCCTATTTCCTCGGCGATGCGGCCCCGGCGGTGTTCGTGACAGACCCCTCCCGGCAGGGGGAGGCGGAGGGCCGGGTGGCGGCCGCGGGAACCGGCGGCCAGGTCCTGACCCTGGGGGTGGACGGCCGGTCCGGCAGCCTGCTGGCAGCGGCGGAGGGCCGAACGCCGGACTTCGAAACCGTGGACCGCGGCCCGGACGACCTGGCGGCCATCCTCTACACCTCCGGCACCACGGGACGCTCCAAGGGGGCGATGCTGAGCCACCGGAACCTGTTGTCCAATGCCCGGCTGCTGAAGGATTTCTGGCGGTTCACCGCCGACGACGTGCTGGTGCACGCCCTGCCGATCTACCACACCCACGGCCTGTTCGTGGCCAGCAACATCCTGGCCCTGGCCGGCGGGTCCATGATCTTCCTGCCGAGGTTCGAGGCCGGCGCGGTGCTGGATGCCCTGCCCCGGGCGACGACCCTGATGGGGGTGCCCACCTTCTACACCCGCCTGGTGCGGGAGGCCCGCTTCAACCGCGAGACCACAGCGCATCTGCGGCTGATGATCTCCGGCTCCGCCCCCCTGCTGGCCCAGACCCATGCGGAGGTGGAGGCCCTGACCGGTCACCGGGTGCTGGAACGCTACGGCATGACCGAGACCAACATGAACACGTCCAATCCCTGTGAGGGCGCGCGTATCGCAGGCACCGTCGGCCCGCCCCTGCCCGGCGTCGATCTGCGGATCACCGATCCGGAGACCGGTGCGGTGCTCCCGACCGGCCAAATCGGCATGATCGAGGTGCGGGGCGAGAACGTGTTCAGGGGCTACTGGCGGCAGCCGGAGAAGACCGCGGCGGAATTCCGGGCAGACGGCTTCTTCATCACCGGCGACCTCGGCGTGATCGGCGAGGACGGCTATGTGACCATCGTGGGCCGGGGCAAGGACCTGATCATCACCGGCGGCTTCAATGTCTATCCCAAGGAGGTGGAGGAGGCCATCGACGCCCTGCCCGGCGTTCTCGAGAGCGCTGTGATCGGTTTGCCACACCCGGATTTCGGCGAGGGTGTCACCGCCGTGGTCGTTGCGGCCCCGGGGGCGGAACTCTCCGAAAAGGGGATTCTCGCGGCGCTGGAGGGCCAGCTGGCGGCCTTCAAGCGCCCGAAACGCGTCCTGCTGGTTGAATCCCTCCCCCGCAACGCCATGGGCAAGGTGCAGAAGGCCCATCTGCGGGAGCAGCATGGAGGCCTCTACGGCCCGTGATGCAGTCCGTACGCGGACGAGGGTCGTCACAAAACTGCTATCGGCTGCGGCTATGCCGTGCGGGAGCTTGGCGATCGTGGGGTCGCCATCCGACAGGAGACTGAAATGTACAAGACGGTTGCGGTTGCGCTCAGCGCGACCCTGCTCGCGGGCGTGGCCCAGGCGGGCGACATTTCCGGCGCAGGCGCCACCTTCCCCGCCCCGGTCTATGCCAAGTGGGCCGAGGGCTATCGCGCCCAGACCGGCATCGGCCTGAACTACCAGGCGATCGGTTCCGGCGGCGGCATCAAGCAGATCCTGGCCAGGACCGTGGCCTTCGGTGCCACCGACAAGCCGATGTCCGACGAGGACCTGGTGAAGAACGGCCTGTTCCAGTTCCCGGCCGTCATGGGCGGCATCCTGCCCGTCGTGAACCTGCCGGGCGTGCAGCCGGGCACCATGAAGCTGGACGCCGACGTGCTGTCCGACATCTTCCTCGGCAAGATCACCAAGTGGAGCGATCCGCGCATCGCCGCCCTGAACCCGGGCCTGAAGATCCCCAACTGGCCGGTGACCGTGGTTCACCGCTCGGACGGTTCGGGCACCACCTATGTGTGGACCAGCTACCTGGCCCTGAAGAGCGCCGAGTGGAAGTCCAAGGTCGGCGCCAACACCGACGTCAAGTGGCCGGTGGGCCAGGGCGGCAAGGGCAATGACGGCGTCGCCGCCGTCGTGAAGCAGACGCCGGGCTCCATCGGCTACGTGGAATACGTCTTCGCCCACGCCAACAAGCTGACCCACACCCAGCTGAAGGATCACGACGGCCAGTTCATCCAGCCGGACTTCGAGACCTTCCAGAACGCCGCCGCCCGGGCGACGTTCAAGGCGCCGGGCTATTCCTCCTCGCTGCTGGACCAGCCGGGCAAGGCCTGGCCGGTGACCTCGCCGACCTACATCCTGGTCTACAAGAAGCAGACCAACGCCGACGGCGCCGCGGTCCTGGCCTTCTTCGACTGGGCCTTCAAGAACGGCGATGCCGCCGCCCGCCAGCTGGACTACATCCCCCTGCCGCCGTCGGCCGAAGCCGCTGTCCGCGCCGGCTGGGCGGCGAACATCTCGCTGAACGGCAAGCCCGTGTATATCTCGAAGTAATCTTGTTAGACTGCGGACCGGACGTCGCAGCCCTGCCTGCGGCGTCCGTTTGCTGACCGGAAGACCCCATGACCGCATTGCCCGCCAAGACCGGTGGTATGACCCGGACGCGTCCCAAGGGGGCGTCGTTCGACCCGCTCTTCCTGCTGGTCTGCGGCACCGCGGCCACGCTGCTGCTGTCGGCGCTGGCGGGGATCGTCGGGTCCCTGCTGATCGGCGGCTGGCCCGCGCTGAGCCATTTCAAGCTCGATTTCTTCACCTCCTCCGACTGGGATCCGGTGCAGGACATCTATGGCGGGGCCGGCCCCATCGTCGGCACACTGATCACCGCGGTTCTGTCGCTCGCCCTGGCCCTGCCGGTGGCCTTCGGCGTGGCGGTGTTCCTGGTGGAGTTCTGCCCGCCCCTGCTGCGCCGCCCCATCGGCATCGCGGTGGAGCTGCTGGCTGGTGTCCCGTCCATCGTCTACGGCATGTGGGGCCTGTTCATCTTCGCGCCCCTGTTCCGCGACCTGGTGGAAATGCCCCTGATCAGCTCCGCGCCCGCAGGCTCCCTGCAGGAGAAGATCTTTTCCGGCATTCCCAACGGGTCCGGCATCCTGGCGGCCTCCATCATCCTGTCGGTGATGATCCTGCCCTACATCGCCGCCACGCTGCGGGAGCTGTTCCTGACCGTTCCCGCCAAGGTGCGCGAAAGCGCCTATGGCGTCGGCTGCACCACCATGGAAGTGATCTGGTCGGTGACCCTGCCCTATGTCCGCCGCAGCGCCATCGGCGCGGTGATGCTGGGCCTGGGCCGGGCCCTGGGGGAGACCATGGCCGTCACCTTCATCATCGGCAACAGCCACGCCTTCCCCAAGGGGCTGTTCGACGGGGGCTCGACCATTGCCTCCACCATCGCCAACGAGTTCGCGGAGGCGAGCTCGGACATGCACACCTCGGCCCTGATCGCGCTGGGCTTCGTCCTGTTCGTCATCACCTTCGCCGTCCTGGCGATCGCCCGCGCCCTGCTCGGCGCGCCGAAGCACGGCTGAGGAGTACACCATGGCGCTTCTCGACCGTCGCAACCGCCGCAAGGCCGCCAACGCCCTCTTCGTGACCTTCTGCACGGGGGCCGCGGTCCTGGCCATCATCACCCTGTTCGCCATCCTGTTCTCCCTGGTGGTGAAGGGCGTGTCGGGGATCAATCTCGACATCTTCACCATGTCCACCCCGGCACCGGACAGCCGCGGGGGCCTGGCCAATGCCATCGTCGGATCGGTGATGCTGTGCACCGTGGCCATGGTCGGGGCCGTGGTCGTGGGGGTGCTGGCCGGGACCTTCCTGGCCGAATATGCCGGGGTGAACCGCTGGACCAACGCCTATGCCAGCGTGGTGCGCTTCCTGAACGACGTGCTGCTGTCGGCCCCGTCGATCCTGATCGGCCTGTTCGTCTACTACATCGCGGTGAAGCCGGTGCACGGGTTCAACGGCTGGGCCGGGGCCCTGGCGCTCGGCCTGATCGCCGCCCCCGTGGTCACCCGCACCACCGAGGACGTGCTGAAGCTGCAGGCCAAGCAACTGCGGGAGAGCGGCGTGGCGCTGGGCGCCCCCATGTGGGTGACGATCCAGCGGATCCTCTGGCGGGCCTCGCAGGGGGGCATCCTCACCGGTGCCCTTCTGGCCTTCGCCCGCATTTCCGGGGAGACCGCGCCGCTGCTGTTCACCTCCCTCGGCAACCAGTTCATGAACACGGACATGACCAAGCCGATCTCCAACCTGCCGGCGGTGATCTTCCAGTTCGGCCTGTCGGCCTATGACGACTGGCAGCGCCTGGCCTGGGTCGGGGCCCTGCTGATCGCCGGCGCCGTCCTATCCATCAACATCATTGTGAGAGTGCTCTCGCAGGAGCAGAAGCGGTCATGACCGACTCGAAAACCGAAGTCTACGAGAGCTTTGTCGAGGAAATTCCCGCCGACACCGTCAAGCTCGACGTCAGGAACCTGAACTTCTTCTACGGGAAGCACCAGTCGCTTCACAACGTGTCGATCCCGTTCCAGCGGCAGTCGATCACGGGCCTGATCGGGCCGTCCGGCTGCGGCAAGTCCACCCTTCTGCGCGCCCTGAACCGCATCTATGCCCTCTATCCCGGCCAGCGGGCCGAGGGGCAGGTCATGCTCGACGGGGAGAACATGCTGGACCGGGGTGTGGACCTCAGCCTGCTCCGCGCCCGGGTGGGCATGGTGTTCCAGCAGCCGACCCCCTTCCCCATGTCGATCTACGACAATGTGGCCTTCGGCGTGCGCCTGTACGAGCAGATCTCCAAGGCCGACCTCGACCACCGGGTGGAGGAGAGCCTGCGCCGCTCCGCCCTGTGGAACGAGGTGAAGGACAAGCTGCACACCTCTGGCCTCGGCCTGTCCGGCGGCCAGCAGCAGCGCCTGTGCGTGGCCCGCACCATCGCCGTGCGGCCGGAAGTGATCCTGCTGGACGAGCCGGCCTCGGCGCTGGACCCCATCTCCACCGCCAAGCTGGAAGAGACCCTGGTGGAGCTGAAGGCCGACTACACCATCGTCATCGTCACCCACAACCTGCAGCAGGCGGCGCGGATCTCCGACCACGCGGCCTTCATGTTCCTGGGGCGGCTGATCGAGTTCGCGCAGACGGCAAAGCTGTTCGACAATCCCCGCGCCTCCCGCACGGCGGACTACATCACCGGCCGGTTCGGCTGAGGTCCACCGGAGCGCGGACGCGGACCACCGCCGCACCGCTTCCCGCAGGGGCGTCCAGCACGGCGCGCACCAGTTGCGCCAGCATGAGACACAGCACCACCGCGGCGATGATCTGCAGCCGTTTCGAGACAATCAGGGCGGCTTGAACGGCCATGGACGACGGGTCTCCGGGGTGGTCTAACCTCGGGACGCAACCCCGATGCCACGGGCCGACCACAGGAGCGCGACCGCCCATGATCCCGTTCGTCAAGGAGATGAGCTTCGCCTATGGCGTGCCCGACCAGGTCTCCCCCCTGATCCGGCGGGTGGTGGCCAACAATCCCGGGCCCTTCACCTATCTGGGCACCGGCACCTACATCGTCGGCTCCGGCGAGGTGGCGGTGATCGACCCCGGCCCCGACGACGCGGCGCACCTGGCGGCGATCCTTGAGGCCTGCGCGGGGGAGACCATTACCGCCATCCTGATCACCCACACCCATATCGACCACTCCCCCCTCGCCCGCCCCCTGGCGGCCCGGACGGGCGCGGTGATCTTCGGCCGGGCCGACCCGGCCACGGGCTCGGCGGAGGAGGACAACGAGAGCGACTTCCGCCCGGACGTGGAGGTGGAGGACGGCCAGGTGATCACCGGCCCGGACTGGACGGTCACGGCGGTGGCGACCCCGGGCCATGCCTCCAACCATGTCTGCTACTGGCTCGAGGAAGAGCGCGCCCTGTTCAGCGGAGACCATGTCATGGGCTGGTCCACCACCGTGGTCAGCCCGCCGGACGGGGAGATGGGCGCCTATTATGCCAGCCTGGACAAGGTGGAGGCCCTGGGCGCCGACACCCTGTGGCCCACCCACGGCCCCCCGGTGCGGGAGGTCCAGCCCTTCATCGCCGCCTATCGCGCCCATCGCCAGGCGCGGGAGGGCCAGATCCTGGCCCAGCTGGCCGGCGGTCCCAAGCGGATCAGCGAGATGGTGCCGGTGCTCTATGCCGCCGTGGACAGCCGCCTGCACCCGGCTGCCGCGCGCTCCATGCTGGCCCATCTGCAGCACATGACCCGCACCGGCACAGTCGCCTGCGCCGACGACGCCCCCGGCCCGCAGAGCCTCTACCGGCTGGGGTAGGCGCTGGACGCGGTGGGCTGTGGGGAGGGGCTTCCGGAGGGAGGTTCCCGCCTCAAGGGCGGGAATGACGGGTTAAATAAAGTCTGTCGTCATTCCCGGGCGAAGACCCGGGAACCTCCATCCGGATCACACGCCCCGCGTCCTTCGAGACGGGCCTCACGGCCCTCCTCAGGATGACGAAGGTTGATGACACCCAATAACCCTCGTCATGGTGAGGAGGCCCGGAACGGGCCATCTCGAACCACGCACCCCAGGCACGAGGTTCCCGGCTCGAGGCCGGGAATGATGGGGTGAAAAAGGATAAGTCGTCATTCCCGGGCGAAGACCCGGGAACCTCCCTCCGGATCACACGGACCGCGTCCTTCGAGACGGGCC
>CAISEP010000018.1 GCA_903884425.1 uncultured Caulobacterales bacterium
CAATCGCATCTTCAAGAATTACGACGACATCGTCGATCACTGCTGCGAGGCTTGGAACAAAATCGCAGACCAGCCCTGGCGGATCATGTCCATCGGACTCCGGGACTGGGCACATCGGTACTAATCAGCGCATGTTGGTATAAGTTTGAGTTTGGCCCTTTTGCCGAATAATCACCAATTTGACTTCGGATCGACAAATGTAACCTGTTAAGCTTTGGCCCGAAGTCACAGAAACAGGTATCGCGTCCCGTGGCGTGGCTTTAGCAATTATGTCTACGTCTACTGTCGCTGCTTCGTCGTTATAAACCGAGAAGCTGTTTCCACATCCCGTGAGGCTCAACGCGACAACAGCGAGGAGGGTCGTTGCATTGATCGACATCTCAGACCACCTCGATATTAGAAGCCGCTTGTTGCACTAGCGTATGAAACACATGATCCGCCGTCGCGGCTAACAATTCTACCTTCCAACCGTTCGAGGCCCTGTGCGGGTCCGCTTCCTGGGACCAAAATCGGCACCGGTCACATGGCGGCTTTCCGGCAGTTTCGGGCTGACCGCTGCCGACCCGTTGACGACATTGAGCCTCGATGCGACGGTCTTGGATGGCTCTTCCCAAATCAGTGTGGATCCCCGCTGTTCTAGGTGCGTCAGGATTGGTGGTCGCTTTGGCTGCAGGAGCAAGCGGTGTCCTCCCCCCGAAATACCCTGGAGTAATCGCGATGGCGGGGGGCTTTTGGGTTCTGGATGTTATCGCACCTTTGCGAGGACTTGCTGGCGTCGGCAGGGAGTTGAGCGGTTCTCAGATTGAGTTTGCCTCCGCGACCTATTACTCGCGCGAAATGCGAGCTCCTCGTTATCGATTTGCCTTTTGCCTAAGTCTGATAACGGCGGTAGTCGGCGCGCTTAGTGAAGCTGAAGCACTCACTGGAGTAATGTTGGTAATTTGGGGGGCGGGCTGCGCCGGAGCTATCCTGCGGGATGGTGCGCGGGCGTACACTAGGGCGCGTCGGTTCCAATCCGACGGCAGCTAACCACCCATTTCGGAAGTCCCATAGGTCCGCTTTCGGGCGTAGACCATATAGGAGCTATGACGGCCCTGCACCTTGAACACCCTTTTTTGGGGAGCCAGTTCGACCGTCGTCCGGCCACCCCGCCACCAGCCTGATGTAGATGCTGATCTTTGGGTTCTTCCCCCTGAACTCCACAACCCCATCGCAGCCGATCCGTCTGCAACGGGCCTGGCGGTTCCACAACACGGTCTCGGGGCCCCTCAGGGCCTCTATGACGGCCAGATCGACCTTCATGGTGAGTTGGCAGGTCCGGCAGTAGGACAGGACGTCCCACCCCGCCCGGCGCATTTGGGAGACGGTTTCAGCAGTCCGGCGCCATTCCTCGGCGGACCAGCGGTCGTAGTTTCGGAAGCCCATTCGGTGGATATGTTCTTGTTATGTTCCCCACGCAAGGTGATCTCGGGCCCGTCCTGTGGATGGGTCCGAGGTACGGCGCTCGATACCTATTTCTGCGCCTTGAGCCCCATTTCGGCGAACGCGACAGCTACCTCGGGCTTAAGCGTGTAGGTCAGGTGCCCGGAACCCCAATCCCAATCGCACAGAATGCCGCAGTAAAAGTCGGCGTCGCGCTCCTCGGCGTAGGGCGCGGGCCACAGGTAGCCGCCCCGCCGGGCGCACATCTTCCCGAAATGCATGTGCCAGCCTGCGCCGGGCTTCCATCCGCACGCCACGCTTAGCGTGCTGCTGTCGCTGCCGGGATTGTCGAGCAGCGCCTGGATCACGGTTCGGTCGGTTTGTGTCAGCGGAACCGCCCTGAAGGCCTCCACGACCTTTTGGGCGGCGTTCAACCCGCTCAGCCGTTCGAACGTGGCGGCGTGATCCTGTGCGGCCTGCCGGGTGAGGGCCTCAAGCACTTCCCGACCAGCCGTCTGCTTCGCCGCATCGTCGGAGGCGACCCACCGTTCGGCGTTTTCTCGCATAGCTGTCCGTTCGGCGGCCGAGCGGTTCGGGATGCCGGCGATTATGGTGGCGGTGTTCATGGCTAAACTCTCACTGGAGATGTAGTTTCGGTCCCCCCTCCTGGCCGGGGAGCAGTGGGGGACGGCTCTAGACATATGTCTCGTCGTAGATCTCGCTGATTGAGCGCCCGTTGTAGGTCCAGTGCGGGGCGGGGGCGACGCTGTAGTCCAGCGACCGTACGGCGCGGGTCGCCGCGGTGAGGGACATCTCCTCGTCGCCCAGGCGGACCTTCTTGGGCCCCACGACCTCCACCGTGACGTCGGTATCCGCCGCCTGCAGAATGGACCCGATCGGGATCCCCATTTCGACGAAGTCGAGGTTGGGGCGGCGGCGGCGGAACTCGGCCGTCGCTGCGATGTCCTGCTGGTCGAGGGTGCTGGGCTGCTGCTCGATGGCCGAAGTCGTATCCTCCACGTGGAGCAGTTTCAGGATGGCGATGGCCTGATCGGGCTCGATCCGGAAGAATTCGCGGCGGGGGTTAACCCGCTGCGGGGCAAATGCGGTGTGGAGGGCCCGCTCCACCTCGGCCGAGTTCGGCACGCGGCACGCGAACACGAGCTCGAACGGCACCGGAACGCCTGTTGTGTAGAGCTGATCAAGCCGCGTCCGCGCCTGGTCCTGGGTTGTGTGACCGATCTTGACCAGTCCGGGCATTGCGGGGTTCGTCAGGACGTAGACTATGGTCAACCCGGCAGATGCAGCATCGTTCCCCACGGAGGGTTGCCTTTCTCGAGAGTTCGGTCGTGATGCCCCGCCTGACCGGTGGGCGGTGTCATATCTCAGACTATGCATATTGCGCCGGCGCAGGCTACCCTGAGGTGTGTTCCGGCGTCGCTCATCAACCCATATCGAAACGACACGTATTGGAGACGTTTGGTGCTCGTAGGTGATATCCGGAACCAGATCGACAGCATCTGGGACGACTTCTGGTCTGGCGGGGTGGCGAACCCTTTGGCGGTGATGGAGCAGATCACCTACCTCCTGTTCATCAAGCGCCTGGACGAACTGCAGTCGGTGGAGGAGGCCAAGGCCGCGACCCTTGGCAAGCCCATCGCGCACCGGGTGTTCCCGGAGGGGTCGGACCCCCGCGGCCTCCCTTACGACAGCCTGCGCTGGTCGCGGTTCAAGACCTACGAGCCCAGGGAGATGTTCCGCGTCGTCGAGGAGCACGTCTTCCCCTTCATCCGCGAGCGGGTGGCGGGAGACGGCGCAATGTCCAAGCACATGCGCGACGCCCGCTTCGGCATCCCCACGGCGGCGCTCCTGGCCAAGGTCGTGGACAAGCTCGATCACGTCCCAATGGCGGACCGGGACACGAAGGGTGACATCTACGAGTACATGCTCGGCAAGATCGCCAGCGCCGGCCAGAACGGACAGTTCCGCACGCCCCGGCACCTGATCCAGCTGATGGTCGCCCTTATGGAGCCGACGCCCAAGGACACCATCTGCGACCCGGCTGCGGGCACCTGCGGCTTCCTCGTGGCGGCCGGCGAGTACCTGCGCGAGCACCACCCGGAGATTTTCCGGGACAACGACCTGCGCCGTCACTTCAACAACGACGCCTTCCACGGCTTCGACTTCGACCAGACCATGCTCCGCATCGGCTCGATGAACATGATCCTGCACGGGGTGGAGAGCCCCGCCATCGAGTTCCGGGACAGCCTCTCGGAGGAGAATTCGGGGGAGCAGGGGAAGTACAGCCTGATCCTCGCGAACCCGCCCTTTGCGGGCTCCCTGGACTACGAGCAGACCGCCCGGGATCTCCAGCAGGTTGTGAAGACCAAGAAGACCGAGCTCCTGTTCATGGCGTTGTTCCTCCGCCTCCTGCGCATCGGCGGGCGGGCGGCGGTCGTTGTGCCGGACGGCGTGCTGTTCGGGTCCTCGAAGGCTCACAAGGAGCTCCGGCGGATGCTCGTGGAGGAGCACAAGCTGGACGCCGTCATCTCCCTGCCGTCGGGTGTCTTCCGGCCCTACGCGGGCGTCTCCACCGCCATCCTCATCTTCACCAAGACCGGAGTGGGCGGCACCGACCACGTGTGGTTCTACGACATGAAGGCCGACGGCTGGTCGCTCGACGACAAGCGTCAGCCCCTCCTGCCCGACGAGAAGTTGGGCGTCGCCCCGACCTCTGACCTGACCGATGCCGACCACGAGAAGAACAATCTGCCCGACGTCCTGATGCGGTGGGAGGAGCGGACCGGCGCCGAACGGGAGCGCCCGCGGTCAGCTCAGAGCTTCACCGTGCCCAAGGCTGACATCGCCAGGGATGGGGCCTACGACCTGTCGATCAATCGCTACAAGGAGACCGTCCACGAGGAGGTGGAGCACCAATCTCCGGCGGTCATCATTGCCGAGCTGAAGCGCCTCGAGGCTGAGATCGCCTATGGCCTCTCCAAGCTCGAGGAGATGGTGGGATGAGAACCCGCGTAGCGCGCGGCAGGATTGGAGACGTAGTTTCTCGTGTCTCGACTTGGAACCCTAACCGAGATGGCGGTTCGGAGGCCATTCGCTACATCGATCTGGGCTCGGTCAACAATGAGACAAAGCTAATAGAGGGCTACCAATCTGTTGAGGCTGCCGGGGCACCCAGTAGGGCGAGGCAGTTGGTTGAGCGCGGTGACATCGTCGTGTCGACCGTCAGGCCAAACTTGAACGGTGTCGCGCGCGTTCCAGACAACCTTGGAGGCGCGACAGCGTCTACCGGATTTTGCGTGCTTCGCCCGGGGCGTGGCATCGATGGAAGTTACTTGTTTCATTGGGTCAGGTCGCCAATTTTTGTCGCTGAGATGACCCGCTTGGCTACAGGCCAAAGTTATCCGGCCGTCAGTGACCGAATTATCTTTGACAGCGAAATCCCGCTCCCCCCGCTCGACGAGCAGCGGCGGATCGCGGCAATCCTAGACCAAGCCGACGAATTGCGGAGGAAGCGGCGGGAGGCGATCAAAAGTCTGGACCGACTTGGTCAAGCAAAATTCCATGAGATGTTTGGCGACCCCCTCGACGACCCCAAGAGCGGGATTGAATGGAAAACGCAGCCGTTGGAACGAGACGTCCTTTTCATGGATTATCGTGGCAAGACGCCGTTGAAAGCGGAACGCGGAATACGATTGATCACGGCAAGAAATGTGCGGATGGGCTTCATTAGCAGAGAGCCCCAAGAATTCGTCGACGCTGTGTCATATGACAAATGGATGACGAGAGGCTTTCCGATGAAAGGTGATGTGTTGTTCACAACCGAAGCTCCTCTTGGGAATGTCGCTCAGCTCGATACGGATGAAAAGCTGGTCATTGGACAACGCCTTCTGACATTGAAGCCAAATATAGATTTGATAAATTCGGTATATCTTGAATATTTTCTCAGATCGAGCGGTTTTCGAAAAAGGATGATCGAAAATAGTACAGGATCGACAGTAGTTGGAATAAAATCTAAGCTCTTGAAGAAGATAAGCATTAGATATCCGCCCATGAGGGAACAATTCAAATTCGACACATTCATATCGAATTTAAGGGTTGTTCATCAAAGATTTAGGAGGGGTGCTTTTTCGGCTGACCTTTTGTTCGCCTCGCTTCAAAGTCGCGCCTTCAACGGGGAGCTCTGACCCGTGGCCAACGCCCGCCGCATCAATCAAGAGACCTGCCGATGAGCACCCAGTTCGGCTTCCTCGCGGCGGAGTTTCCGGAGGTCCACAGCCTCGCCACCCGGGCGGAGGGGCTCGCGCGAAACGACCCCAGGGCGGCCTGCTTCTACGCCCGCCTGGCCCTCGAGACGTCCGTCGACTGGCTCTACCGCTCCGACGGCAGCCTCCGGCGGCCTTACGACGACAACCTCTCCTCGCTCATCCACGAGGCCACCTTCCAGCGGCTGGTGGGCGTCGCCCTGACGACCAAGGCGAAGCTGATCAAGGACCTCGGCAACCGCGCAGTCCACAACACCCGCCCCGTGCCGGTCAATGACGGCGTCGCCGCGGTCCGGGAGCTGTTCCACTTCTCCTACTGGCTGGCCCGCACCTACGCCCGCGGCGAGCAGCCGGCCGGCACACTGACCTTCGCGCCGGACAGGCTGCCCCAGACGGCCTCTGTGGCGGTCGAGCGGCTGGACCAGCTCAAGGCTGCCGCCGAGCGCTTCACGGCCGCCGTACAGGCCCGTGAGGCCGCTGAGAGGGCATCTGTGGAGGCCAAGGCCGCCCACGAGGCTGAAGTTGCGGAGCTGCGGGCCGAGATCGCCCGGGTGAAGGCGGAGAATGCCCGCACGCCCGACGTCCACGACTACGACGAGGAGGCGACCCGCGACACCTTCATCGACAAGTTGCTGGAGGAGGCGGGCTGGCCCTGTGACCGGCCGGGCAAGGACACCGAGTACCGCGTCACGGGAATGCCCTACGGCTCAGGCGAGGGCTTCGTCGACTACGTGCTGTGGGGTGACGACGGGAAGCCACTGGCGGTGGTCGAGGCCAAGCGGACCCGCAAGGACCCCCGCGTGGGCCAGCAGCAGGCGAAGGTCTACGCCGACCGGCTGGAGGCCGAGACGGGTCAGCGGCCGATCATCTTCTGCAGCAACGGCTACGAGCACTGGCTGTGGGACGACCTGCGCTACCCGCCCCGGCCGGTCCAGGGCTTCCTGTCCAAGGACGAGCTCCAGCGGATGATCCTGGGCCGCACGAGCCGGGCGTCCCTGGCCGCGACTGAGATCGATAACAATATCGTCGAGCGCTACTACCAGACCCGGGCCATTCGCCGTGTGGCCGAGAGCTTTGAGCGCGACCACGTGCGGAAGTCCCTGCTCGTGATGGCGACGGGATCGGGCAAGACCCGGACGGTGATCGCGCTCTGCGACGTGATGATGCGGGCCAGGTGGGCGCACCGGATCCTGTTCCTCGCCGACCGGCGCTCCCTGGTGAAGCAGGCCGCCAACGCCTTCAAGGCCCACCTGCCGTGGTCGTCGCCCGTCAACCTCCTGTCAGAGCGCGACACCACCGGCCGGGTCTACGTCTCCACCTACCCGACCATGATGAAGCTGATCGACGAGATGCAGGACGGCCGAAAGCGCTTCGGCCCCGGCCACTTCGACATGATCGTGATCGATGAGGCCCACCGCTCAGTCTACAAAAAGTACGGCGCAATCTTCGAGTACTTCGACAGCTTCCTCGTGGGCCTGACCGCCACGCCCAAGGATGAGATCGACCGCGACACCTACGGCCTCTTTGATCTGCAGCGGGGCGTGCCCACGGACGCCTACACCCTCGACGAGGCCGTAGACGACGGCTTCCTCGTGCCCTGCCGGGCCGTCTCGGTGCCGCTCCGGTTCCAGCGGGAGGGGATCCGCTACGACGACCTCTCCGACGAGGAGAAGGACCGGTGGGACGAGATCGAGTGGGCGGAGGATGAAGCCGCACCCGACAGCGTCGACGCCTCGGCCATCAACAAGTGGCTGTTCAATACCGACACCGTCGACAAGGTGCTCGAGCACCTGATGCTGCACGGCCAGAAGGTCGCGGGTGGCGACCGCCTGGGCAAGACCATCATCTTCGCCAAGAACCAGCACCACGCCCGCTTCATCACCGAGCGGTTCGACCTCGCATACCCGCATCTGAAGGGATCCTTCGCGCGCTGCATCGTCTCCTCGGACCCCTACTCCGAGACCCTCCTCGACGACTTCACCCAGGCCGACAAGGCGCCCCACATCGCGATCTCCGTGGACATGCTCGACACCGGCGTCGACGTGCCGGAGGTCGTGAACCTCGTCTTCTTCAAGACGATCCGCTCACGGACGAAGTTCTGGCAGATGCTGGGGCGCGGCACGCGTCTCTGTGAGAACCTGTTCGGGCCGGGACAGGACAAGGCCTTCTTCACGGTCTTCGACTTCTGCCAAAACTTCGAGTTTTTTAATCAGAACCCGACCATCACCGAGGTGGCGGGCGGCACGTCACTGGCCAAGAAGCTCTTCACGACGCGCGTGGGGCTGATTGCGGCGCTTGATGGGGTGGTAGAGGCCAAGGGTCCGGATGGAGCTCCAGAGGGCCTGCAGTCGCTCCGTGACGGCCTCGCACACCGCCTCGTCGACGAAGTCGCGGGCATGACGCCAGACAACTTCATTGTGCGGCCCAGGCGCCGACTGGTGGAGAAGTACGCCAGCCCGGCCGCGTGGGCGCGCCTGGGGCTCGAGGAGACCACCGAGCTGACCACCGAGGTAGCCGGCCTGCCGACGGCGTACTCGGACGACGACCAGGGCGCGAAGGAGTTCGACCTTTTGGTTCTCCGCGCGCAGCTGGCGGTGCTCCAGGCAGACGCGGGCTTCGCCAGTCTCCGGGACAAGATCGTCAAGATCGCCTCCCAGCTCGAGGAGCTGGCGAACGTGCCCATGGTCGCCCAGCAGCTGGAGCTGATCGAGGAGATCCAGACCGACGCCTACTGGCAGGACGTGACGGCGCCGATCCTCGAGGCGGCCCGCAAGCGCCTGCGGGACCTCGTCAAGCTGATCGAGCCCAGGGACCGGCCTGTGGTCTTCACCGAGTTCGAGGATGAGATCGGGGACGGCGTCGAGGTCAAAGTGACGGGCGTCGCCGCCGGGACGGACATGGCCGCCTTCCGCCGGAAGGCCCGGCACTTCCTGAGGGAGCACGAGAACCACATCGCCATCCTCAAGGTCCGCCGGAATGAGCAGCTGACCCCAACCGACCTCGAGGAGCTCGAGCGGATCTTCGTGACCGAGGGCTTTGCCGTGGAGGAGGTCCAAAAAGTCGGCCAGGAGGTGGGGCTGGGTCTATTCGTGCGGTCCCTCGTCGGGCTCGACCGAGAGGCGGCGAAGGCGGCATTCTCAGGCTTCCAGGCGGGGCGGACGCTGTCCGCAAACCAGCTGGAGTTCCTGAACCTCGTCATCGACTACCTGACCGATAAGGGCCAGATGGATCCGGCCCTGCTCTACGAGAGCCCCTTCACGGACATTGACCCCATGGGGGTGAGCGGAGTGTTCGAACTGGGCGACGCGAAGGCGGTAGTGGCGGTTATAGACGGTGTTAGGCGGACGGCGGCGGCGTAAGGTCTGCCCCCGTGGGCAGATTACTTTAAGACCAACTCGTGCTTGGCGTTATCGATCGACCACGAATGGAAGCCCTTTAGAAATGATTGCCCGAGCAGAAGGTCGCCGGAAGTTGGGGCAACGGAGGCGGAGACGTTTGTGCCTTCCCAGTCACCGACCTTCAACGATCTGATCGTGAACGTCGGTTCGGTTACGGTGCTTCCGTCTGCTATAGTGTAGGATTTCGAACCAGTCATGTCATTTTCAGTAATTGTTCCACTTCTTACAAGCGTCATGAACACGTCCTGTGTTATTTGAACTTCTGCGGCGCCGCTATCTAAAATAAAATTCAATTCAACCTTGTTATTTATTTTTATCGGCACTCGGAATACGCCGCCATCGAGTACCATAGGCACTCGCGTTTCGGCCGAGTTGTTCGACGCTGCACCTTCGGTCTGCGCGCTCGATTGGGTGGTTCCATCGCCTGGGGACGTAGTCACCGCAGGTGTGGCTTTGGTCAGGAGCGACGCGTTCACCCAGCAGTCACCTTTGTCGTCGTGGACCTTCACCCAGCCGTTGTCGTCGCCAATCGCAGTCAGCTGAGTATTTTGGCCAAATGTATCAATGACTTCGGATTTGGGATTGTGATCTTTTCGGCAGTTTAGGGCCGGCGAAGCCACTGTGTACGACGCTGAGGTGGGAGCGACAGGTTGCTTTGCGCTCGGCGCAGAAGATATCTGCGAGCCGATCAACAAAAAGCCTAGAAATACCACTCCGACAATTGCGGCTTGTACAAAGAACGCGCCACTCCAGTTGCCAGGGCGCTTTGGGCTCACATGTTTTCCCTGGGCAGGTATTGCAGCCTCAATCTCGAAAACGTCACGCAATGCGTCGACGCGCGAGTGTCCAGTTAGGCCGTCGGCGAATGCGGTCGCTCCGGCAAGCGCCTCGTGCGAGTTCCAGAAATCGCCTTTGACCGCAAACGCGCGCGCTTGGTAGATCAGTATGCGGTAATTCTCATCGGGAGGCAGCTGGCCGCCGAATGCATTTCCAATTATCGCGATTGGCGGGAATATGAAGCCCCACGGAATGCCCCACCAACCGAAAATAGCAGTGATGGCTGTCGATGCGTGGGCCTGATGTTCTGCACATTTTGTGCAAAAAATCCCAACTTTTGGCTTGTTCCAGGTGAGGATGATGAAGCTCTTCACCTCGCCGAATTTGTAATATCTCAATAATGGAGACTGAACGCCGCATTTTGAGCAGCTGATCGGCTGATTTGTATCTGGAAAGAAAGACGGCGTGATTGCTGGGCTAATTGAGGAGGCAACGGCTGGGGTCAGCGGCAATGCGGTTGGCGGAGCTTGTACGGACGCCGCAGGTTTGTTCCCATTGGCCGGGGCTGGTGGCTTCCGGGCGCTGCCAGCGTTCGACGGCGGGGTTAGCGGTATTGAGGGTCGGCGAGGTGACGGCTCCGGTCCTGATCCGTCGGTCAGCCACTGGCTCGCCACAGCCAAATAGGCCGCCTCAATCTTGTCAATTCTCTCAACAATTGCTGGCCCAGCCCGATCTCTTGGCGGATGGAAATTTATCAGCCTGGTGTACGCAGCTTTGACTTCGTCCGGGGAAGCGCTTTTGCTGACGCCGAGGGTTTTGTAGCAGTCGTCGATGTCGTTCGGCGTCACGTCCAGACCTCAGCTTGGGTACAGCTCGATATCCAAAGGCCAAAAACGTCAAGGTCCAACCAATTTCGCCGAAAGTTTGTATTTGTTCGGGGCAAATTAGCCTGTAGCGAGTGGCTGACGTTGCCGCTCTTGACGGCGGAGCGTGAGCAGATTTCTCCTTATGGAAGAAACTGCCGGTATGAAAACCGCACCGGTGGTTTCTGCCGGTTGGTGCTGAAGGGGCGCTGGTCGTCAGCTCCGATCGGACCGCCAAAACACGCCCAGATAAATAGACTGTATGACGCGCGCGCGTCACGGGGTCAGGCGCGGATCAGATGATTAATCAGCTTGCCGTGTGGTCCGCACCTGCCCCGTGCGGAACCCCGAGGGAGTGCGTTTCCACCGCAGCCGCATTGGCGCACTTTAGCGCCCGCCGCTGTTCGACGTAGGCCCTGTAGCCCTGCCGAGTGCGCTCCCAGCCCTCAGGTGTGCGGGGACCCGTGGAGAGCCCCCCGTGGTTTCGGCAGCGGCCGTTGGGGAGCGCTTTCGCCGCGCAAGCGGTTCCGCGCCGGGTGAGAGCGCCGCAGCGGTCCGAATGGTCCCACCCTGTCGTTGTCCCCGCCATATCCGCCATAGGTCGCCCCCGAACAAGGGTATGATAATACCGCATTTCGGAGCATTGCACGAGTTGACGGGGGAAGGTCGCTGCCGACGTATACCGATCCGACATTCAGCTTCAGACGGTTCCCCTGACCCTGAGCAGCTGAGCGCCGACCTGGAGCACAGTGTGGGCCCACTCAGGCCTTGAAACCAGGAGGTGAGGATCCTCCTCCAGTACGGCTTTTCCGTAACACCCCTCACCACCAGCGGCGACGACGGCGTCTGCGTGCCGCCGGAAGAAGTCCAAAATCATGGCTCTCGACGGTTGTTGCGCGGGCGAGAGCGGGTGGATGCGCTCGATGCGCTCGGGAGTAATCCCCTCCGCCGCAAGTGCGGATGCTGGATCATCAGCCAGGTCGTGCCTCAGCCAGATTGTGGGGCTGTATCGAGACCCCCTCAGCGTCAGACGGAATTCGACGGGCGGCGGGGGGCAGTATGCCGCCTCAACGTGTCCCAGTCCTATAGGTGTCTTATAGGAGCCTGACACGTTGAGGCGCTTGACGTGGGACCGGATGGCGTCCGCCGACATGCCGGTGGCGGCCTGGAGCACTTCCACGTAGCTCTTGTTGTTGGAGCCCGTCGGCACCGTAATCCCGCGCGCTTCCAGGGCCTCGATCGGCCCCAACTGCAGGAGACCGTCAACCGTCACGAGCTCGTCAACCGGCAGGGACGTTGGCTGCGCCGTTCCGATAATTACCGTCAGGGGGGTTTCGGCCGTCCGTCGGATAGCCCGGGCGCGGCCCGCCGCCTGCTCAAGCTCCGCGTCTGTAGTCTGGCGGCGTACGCGCTCAGCGAGGGCGTCTGGGTGACATTCAGACTTGATCGCCGGCTCGTGCCTTCCATCTCGCATCCGATATTGATGTCCGCCCCGATCAAACCACTCATCCACCGTTTCGACCGCGCGACCTCCAATTGCGCGCGCGATCCGCTCGACTTGCTCGGGGCGGGGGCTGGGGCGAGACCAGAGCAACAAGAAGCGGACGTCCCGCATCGTGTCGAGGCCCGCTATGGCATTGTAGTGGCCGAGCTTCATGTTCGGCGGGTGGCCAGCAGGTCGGCCCTCCCAGATCTCCTCGAGGGCCTCTCGGGTGCCCTTGGGTACGATTACGCCAACACCTTGGCCGTCGGCTCTGGAACACAGGTAGTCGATGAAGTGGGCGAGCCTTAGGACATTTGCCTTAGCGGTGCTGCGCTTGGTGATGGCGGATTTCGACTGCGACCCCGTCACGCTGCTCGGGCTCCAGCTGGTGTAGCCGCAGATGCTGTCGGCGACCTGTACGACCCGGACACAGCTCTCCGGCAATAGGGCCCGGGCATCACAAATTAGGCGTAGGTCGGGGAGCCAACGCCCCAGAAGTTCCGCGTCGCCCGTGGCGTCTAGGACAAGAATGGGCTTGCCCAGTACAGTCGGACTGGCCCGCTCCCTCCACACGAGCGCGAGCCCCGTCCCGTCGCTTGTGCCGTTCACCGCCTCAATCTGCGCGCAGGGAGCAGACGGGTCGACAGCTCCTGCACCGTCTGTTGCGGCGTCGATGGCGTCGGCTGCGACGAGCGCCAGCCGCGCCACCTTCAGAACTCGGGTATTCCACACGTGAGCAGCCGAGATGGCCGTCCTGAGCGCCTCGCCAGTCAGTCCGGCGAATTTTAGATCTGGCCGGATCGTCAATTTCAGCGCCTTTGCCCGCAGTGCACGCCAGCCGTCCGCAGTTTTAAAAACGCGCTGCAGGTCAGCGACCGTGAGGAATGCAGAGTGTCCCGGAAGGAGGGGCGCCAGAGCGGAGCGCACCAGATTTTCGAGGCGTGAGATTTCATCATCCAGAATAAAACAGTCATCCGCCGACATCTTCACGGCGTCTCCGGGAGGGCGGAATTTGCCCGCGAACGTATCGGCGCCGACCACATACCGCCGCCCCTCGACTCCACCCACCCAACTGGTTGGTCTGGTCTCGTCGACGATCACGATGTCCGCACCAAATGTCACCAGCTCGTCGAGGCCGGGAACTCGAACTCGGCGCTTCAGCGCCTGGACCGACCCTGCGGTCACGCCCCCCGGAGTTGCGAGAATGATGACGGGCGTGGCCACTTTCTGGTCGAGATATTCGCAGTCATTATCGCCCTTCCGTCCGTGCGGGCAACGAGAGCATAGCGACCCCAAGGTACCGCCCGCCGACCTCCACGCCTTCGCGTCTTCGATCCGCTGGCACATGGTGCCCAGTCCGGAACTCGACGGCTGCTCCATACCGCGCCAGATACTGGCGACGCCCGCCCTGCGCGCGTTGAGCCGCGCCTCGAGGTCCTCTGCAATTCCGTGGTCTAGGACGCGGATCTCAACGAGAAAGGGCGCCAGAGGGGCATCGAATTGCTCTGGGCCAGAGAAATCCCCGTCGAGGAGCTTCAGGATTGCGCTGATGTAGGCTTCTGTCTTTCCGAGCCCCAGTGACGCGGTGATCAGACCAACCTCGCCCTGAGGCGGATCGCCTCCCCAATCCTCTGGAAGAACGCCAATCGCGCCCTTGGCGGCCGCACGGTGGCGTTGACGGGCAACAGCAATAGGGGCCGCGCGCCTGAAGAAGTTCTCGCCCGCCTCCTGAAGGTCGGCCGAGGCCTGTGCAAGGGGCGCTTCGGCTTGGCCATCCTCGGGATGCGTAGGGATAATTCCGGTACCGTCACTCGCGCGGTTTGGGGGTATCGCGGCGTCGTCTGCGACCCTCCCGTCCCACTGCGCCCGCGCCCTGCGCCACTTCTCACGAAAGGCTGAGATGCCCCGGCCTTCCTCCTCAAGGAGGTCCTCCTTGGTCCTGCAATCGCGCCGGAGGCGGCTCGCCACACCCGATAGATACGTCTGGAACGCAGACAGCATCAGCGCCTCCCCCTCCGCGGCGGTCGGCGGGATAGGGCAGTCGCGATATTCGCTGACGAGAACAGCCCAGATCACTCTCGTCATGAAGGCCTCTCGGCCGTCGAGGAGCTTTCCAGACAGTGAGAAGGGCATCGGCAGTGGCGATGCGCTCGAGGCTTTGGCCACCCGTTGAAGCGGATGCGATCCGTACTGGGCCAACAGGGCGTCGATGGCCGCGCACAGCCACTCCGGGGCCACTTCCGGCTCCATTTCCCACGGCTCTAGCCCGTCGACCCACCGGTAGACGGCGCCGCTCTCGTGCATGGAGGGCGGAAGGACCGCAAATCCACCCTCGCCCCGGAAGTCGACGCCGATGGCCGTTGCGCCGGTCGGCGGCCGCCAACCATCGGGCGCAAAGAGGAAGATCTGCAGGCCGCCGCCGCCCGTCCGTTGGGTCGGCGTCTCGAGTGGAAGGCCATTATTGTGGACCAGCATGAGCGTGTCCCACCACTGCTCCGCCTCCGGGTGCTTGTGCGTGTCGAGGTCGACGACGAACCACCGGCCGACGCCGGCTATCAGGCCCATGTTCTGGTGGCTGGCGAACTCCCCGCCCTGGCCGAACCACGCCGCGTGCTGCACGTCGCTGGCCAGTTCGTGCTCGAACTGCTTCCATGCGACCAGCGGCCGCTTCCACGCCTGCCCGGCGGGCGTCTGCCGGGGGTCCTTCGCAGGGACCACCTGCATCCCGATGGAGCGGTAGAGGTCGGCGAAGTCGGCCGGAGAGGCGAACTCCGGATCGAATTGAGCAATCATTGCGGTTTCCCAATCGGGAGCCGCCGTTGTCAGGTCGTTGAAAACACGATATAAAACAGGTCTCTAGGCTGTTCGTCGTGTCCGGGCCGTCCCTGATCGGGCGGCCCGTTGTTACAGCAGAGCGTCGATGCTGCTCAGGAGGACGCGACGGCAGCGGCCGACCTTGAAGGTCTCCAGGCGCCCCTCCCGCGAGAGCTTCCAGCCAGTGGTCATTCCAATGCCCAGAAGCGCGCAGGCCTCCTGCATCGAGACGGCAATCGGCGGCTTCTCGCCGAGCCCACGGCGGAGCGCGGGCTTCGACAGGTCCCGCACAATGGCGGGGGAACTCGACGTTTTCATGTGTGGGTCTCCGTTCCTGTTGAACGGTTACGACCTATGACGGCTCAATACGGCTCTGTGAAAAGGGGGCTTTTGCCTGTGAATCCCCCGATACTCACCATCAAGTTCGGGGCCGGCTCATCAAAAAGTTGTCGATAAAGTACGAGCCGCCCCCTTTCGCCTTGCTATATGTCGCCCACTTCTTCAACGCCGCAGACAATCCTGTGTCGCCATCGCCAAATAGAGGCGGCCAAACTGCGCACAAGAATTTGAAGAATGGGCCTGTGTCTTCCCCTTCACCCTCACGGCCTGAGACCGTTCTCCTAGTGGCGGGGAGGCCGGATACGTAGCTAAAAATTGCAGCAAAGTCCGAAAGCACCAGAAACGCAGTTCGATTCGGGGGATTGTGGTGCCGAATTGGCACCTGAAGATCCGTCGCGGCTTGGCTGAGGACGGGGAGGTGATCCCGAAGATCAAAAAGTTGATCCTGCAATCGAGACCTCTCGGCCCGCATAGCGTCATAGGACCGGCGGCCGCGCTCATCCGCCATTTGGTTGACGATCATCGCCACGTCGGTTTCCGACAGAGAGGCCAGTGCGGCGTTGAGTGACTTTGATGCCTGGGCTACCGCCTTGAGGCGGGCGTTCCGCTTTTTGCTCTCGGTGTACGGCTCATGAAGAAGGTGATCCGGCACCGCGATCCGCGTCCACGCGGCCAAAATTTCTGAAAGCTCACCATGTTTGCTTCCTGGCGGCAACGATGCGCAAATGGCGTTGACTTCGGCGTCACTGAAACCATCGAAGCTGGCCAATGCCGACGCCATCTTGTCATTGGCTGACGTTCCGCGTGCCGGTGAGGTGGACATCGTGCTTAGGCCTTCTGGCGGAGGCTGCGGACATTGTCGCCTGCGGCCCTGGGTTTTGAGGCGCAGAATTCCGACCAAGCGTCCATCAGCTTTCGGCGCTTATCGAACATGTCGCCGCGGCGGTAGGCCGCCTCCACCTTGTCACTGACAGTGTGGGCCAGGGCCAATTCCAGCATCTCGTTCGGGTAGTTGGTCCGCTCAGCGCCCCAGTCGCGGAAGCTGGATCGAAATCCGTGTGGCACGGCGTCGCAGTTCAGCCGCTTGATGACGGCGGCAAGCGTCATGTCAGACAGCACCCCTCCGCGGGGCGCTGGGAATATCAGTTCATCACTCTCCCCCCCGGGGAGGGCGGCGAGCAGGTCCATAGCCGCTTGGGACAGCGGTATGCGGTGGTCGCGGCCCGCCTTCATCCGGTTCCCCGGAATATTCCAGACCCTTGCCTTGAGGTCGACTTCGGCCCACGTCGCGCCCCGGACTTCACCGGAGCGGGCGGCAGTGAGGATGCCAAATTCCAGCGCCCTGGCGCCCATTCCATTCGCGGCCCTGAGTTTCTCCATGAAGTCAGGTACATCGTCGATCGACAGCGCCCGGTGGTGCTTGACGCGGCCCCTGGGCAGTTTTGCCTTTGATGGAAGCTGATGCTCTAGCAGCCCCGCCCAGCGCGCCGGGTTGTCGCCGACGCGGAGGCCCCCGGCAGTCGCCCAGCCGAGTACCGCCTCAATGCGCCCCCGCAGGCGGCTGGCCGTCTCGGGCTTCGCCGTCCAAAGGCGCTCCCGGTTCTTGCCGTCCGCCAATGAGACCTCCTGCTGCAGGACACGCAGCACGGCGGCGTTATCGACATCGGACACGGCCAAGTCGCCGATGATGCCGTATGCATAAGTCTCCAAGGTCGCTGACCACTGGGCGGCGTGCTTCGGGTTTTTCCACTCATCGCGCTTGGACGCGATGTAATCCTTCGCCGCCTTCTTGAAGGTCACCTTCTGACGCCTCGCGGCGCGCTCTGCCTCTCGCTCAGCTTGCCGTTTATCGAGGGGGTCTGATCGCGAGGCGTGGGTTTCGCGCGCGGCCGCCGCGGCTTTCCTGGCCTTCGAGAGCCCCACCTTCGGGAATGCGCCCAGGCCCATGGTGCGCGCGCGGCCGTCGAGTGTGTACCGGTAGACCCAATTGGCGGAACCCCGCCGGTCCACGCAGAGGTAGAGACCTCCTCCGTCGTGGTGCATACGGGTCTTGTCACCCTTGGAGGCTGCAAGACGCTCGACTTCAAGTGCCGAAAACCGGGCAAGCGTCTTGGCCAAGTCGCTCTCCATACAAATTACCATACAATCCACCATACAAATGTAGCGCGAATTTCGGCGACTTTCAACGACGGATGGCGACCGAATAGTTCGATTTTGCATGCCGTATCGCGGGCATATATCTGATAAAATTCAGATATTTTTGAGTGGTGGCGACGTGTCGCGACCGATCGCGACCGATTGATCATGGCGGACACCCTCTCCGCCAAGAACCAGGCTCCTGACAGTGTCGACCTGCTTTGTCGGCCGCTACTGGGCCGATGAGCTGACGGCACCCTGTGTCAGTGAACTGCGGGAGCTTGTTCAGCCGGTAAGGGGCCTTGACTCGCGGGCTTACTGAGACACCATTTCCGGATGCCGAAGCGTTCCGGGAATCCCAGCCTCGCCACACCCAAGCACATCCTGACTCTCCTGCAGGCTCAGCCCGAGGGGGTCACGCGGACAGAGCTTCGTCGGCTCTGCAATGCGACGGAGTCTGCAGAGCAGTTTGGCCGCAGAATTCGCAGGGTGCGTGAGCTGGGTTGGAAGGTCGATGTGCTACCCGTTCCGGGGAACCCTACAGATCGCCTTTACCGACTGGGTCCGCGTCAGGCCGTTGCTGTCGATAACGGGGTCAATGAGAAGCTTCGCGCCGCAACCATCCATGCGGCTCATGGGCGGTGCCAGATGTGCGGAAACACGGTCCAAGAGGATGGGATCAAACTCCAGGCCGATCACAGAATTCCCCGGAGTTGGGGAGGTTCATCTGATTTGGACAATCTCTGGGCTATATGTGAGGCATGTAACCGAGGGAAAAGGAATTTCTTTGAAAGTTTTGACGCTGGCGAGATGAAGGAAATTCTATCCTACGATTCAGAATATGAAAGAATAGCAAGAACGTTGAAGTTCCATTTCGGCCGTCCCGTGCCTTCGGATTATCTGTCGTTCGTAGCAAATTTCAATGATTATCACGAAGATTGGCAAAAGAGATTAAGAGAGCTTCGCTATGAAGTCATAGGCATGGAGATCGTGAACACAACGAAAAAGGAGGGTCGTCGACGACGCTCCTACTACACGATGACGAAATGGGTCGATCTACCGCCAAATCATGCCGCCCTCATCAAGGCATATGAGCGCGGATTGAAAGCAAAGCCGAAGAGGGTGGCGCGCGCTACACCGCCCGCAGGGAACGAGGCGGACGAACAGTAGCCGACAAGGCCAGCGAAAGCTGTGACGCGACGGCCCTGGCGACCGGTGGCGGAAAAGCGTTTCCAACCTGCCGGTAAGCGTGAGTTTTGCGGCCTGTGATCTGCCAATCGTCCGGAAATCCCTGGATTCGAGCCACCATCGGGACAGTCAGCCTTGGCATCCCCACAAAGTCCGCAGCCGGAGCCGTGTCAGCCACGCCCATGCCATCGACCCCGAGCGATGCCCAGGCTTTCTTGGCCCGAGTCGGGCCGAGATCAGGGCCGCCATGCTTCTTTGACCCACCAACGAGGGTTGGCGCAATTTCGTCAGCCCGGTCAGCCCAGGCTCTCGCGCCACGCCAACCGTTGGCGGCCATCAGACCATGGAGTGTCGATCCAACAGTTGGGGCCGGTTCCGAGATCGGTGTCGGCCAGACAAACCGATCACTCAGCTCGGCTTTGAGAGCGACGATAACGACCCGGGGGCGTAACTGCGGCACTCCGAAATCCGAAGCATTGAGAAGCTTCCACTGGGCGACATAGCCCAACTTCTTCAAGTTGTCGCTCAGGTCTCGGCGGTAATCTTCGAAGACAGCGTCAAGAAATCCCCTGACATTTTCGAACATAACTGCCCGGGGGTTGATTTCGTCAATCAAGCGAAGCGCAACTGGAAAAAGGTTCCGTTCGTCGTCTGCGCCGAGCTGCTTTCCGGCCTTTGAAAATGGCGGGCATGGGAGCCCCCCGGCAAGCAGATCAATGCCTTTGAAGGGACGTCCATCGAAGCCGTGCAGGTCGCCCTCGATCACGCTCCACTCCGGGCGATTGGTTCGCAGGGTCGTGCAGGCATGGCGGTCGATTTCCACCAATGCTTCGTGTCCAAAGCCAGCCTGTTCCAGGCCGAGGGCTTGCCCGCCGGCACCTGCGCAGAGCTCGACCGACGGTATCATGTTCGACATCCGTGTTTTCCGCTCCTAGGGGGTTGGATTCGTTGGATGCCACCTCGTAGGCGAGCTGGCACCATCGATGTTCCGGAATTGTTCTCGAATTGATAGTCGGGTTGCCTGACGAAGGTCAATGGCACTGTTTGTCGCGGAGCGATACATCCACAGGTCCTGCGTCCGTCTCCGGATCAATAGGCCAGGGTGAGGCTCAGCCTCGCTTCGCGGGGTTCGCCCGGATGGATCGTGTGATCCATGTAGCTGCCGTCGGGGGTCGCGGGGTTGGGCGGCTGGCCCTTCAGGCGGTAGGAGTCGTAGTATTCGGCGTCGTTGTAGCGGACGTTGAACAGGTTGAGGAGCTCGGCCCCGAACAGGATCCGCGGCCGCACCTGCCAGGTCACCCGGCCGTTCACCACCGTGGACGAGGTGGAGCGCTGGCTGCCGTCCTCGATCAGGTTGCGCGGCGCGAAATAGCGCAGGCGCAGGCTGCCGGTGACCCCGGCCAGGCCCGGCAGGTCGTGCACCGTGGCCGCGGCGGAGACCGAGCTCTTGATCGCCTCGGGAATCTGGTTGCCGACCACGGCGTTGTGGTCCGTGAAGAAGGCCTGGCTGACGGCCAGGTCGGCATCAAGGGTCAGCCACCCGGTGGGCTTGTAGATGTTGTTCCACTCGAAGCCGTAGCGTTCCCCGGGCCGGTCGGAATCCACATTGGCACCCGCGTCACCCTCGAAGAACAGCTCCGAATTGCTGCGCAGGTACCAGAAGGCGAAGGTGGTGGTGAGGCCCGGCACGGTGCGCAGGCGGGCGCCGACCTCGGCCCCCTCCGACCGCACGACCGGCCGCGACCTCTGGGTCGGCGCGTCGGCCCCGGGATAGGACGGGACGGTGTCGAACACCCCGCGCAGGTCATTGGTCCGGTCGCTGATCCCCGCTTCTCCATATAAGTCGAGCCCGCTCATGGGGGTGAGGGTCACGCCGAGCTTGGGCAGCGGGCGCAGGGTCGCGGTCTGGCCCCCGTTGGCGGCCGTGTTGCTGTCCAGGTGGAAGTCGTAGCCCTCCAGCCGCAGCCCGGCCTCCGTCCGCAGCCACGGGGACCAGACGATCTCGTTCGACCACCACAGGGCCGCCGAGGTGATGTCCGCCTGGTCCTGCCGCACCACGGCCACCAGGGTCCGCGCCTCGGTGTGGTCCAGCTCCAGATTGACCAGGTCGTGGCGGACCTGGGCGCCGAAGCGGTCGAGGGTGTGCATCCCGGCATGGTCGGAGGTCAGGGACAGGGTCCAGCTGCCGCCCAGGGCGGTGCGGTTGTCATACTGGCGGAACTGGTCCCCGTGGACCTGGTCGATGAAGCCGGAGAAGTCGGAATAGAGGTTCAGGCCGTACTTGATGGCATAGAGCTCGACCTGCTGCGTCACCGGCCCCGCGCCCCAGTGCCATTCGCCTGCGGCACTGTAGCGGGAGGTGTGGCCGGTGCTGGTGGGGTCGATCGTGCCGAAGCGTCCGCCTGCCAGGATGGGGATGATCGAGACCGGGATCTGGTCGCTGGCGTTCCAGCGGGCGTCATAGGCCTGCAGGGTCATCCCGCCGCCGGTCTGGTCATCGCCGACCGTGTATTTCAGGAGGCCGTTGGGCCGCCGGTAGTCCCCCGGCACGGTGGCCGGCCCGTCATAATGCATCCATTCCCCGGCCAGCAGCAGCTCTCCCGGCCCGGTACGGAACGATCCGGCGGTCAGGGCGCGGCCATAGCCGTCGGTCCCGCCTTCCAGCTGCACGAAGCTGGCGGGAAGATGCGACAGATAGGAAATGCCGGCATTGCCCGCGGAGGAGAAGTCCCCCGCATCGGCGAAATAGGGGCCCTTGCGATAGGCGACACCCGCCACCAGCTCCGGGATCAGCCAGTTCAGGTCCATGTAGCCCTGGCCGTGGGCGTGGCTGCCGAAATTCACCGGCACGCCGTCCACGGAGGTGGCGAAGTCCGTGCCGTGGTCGAGGTTGAAGCCCCGCAGATAGTACTGGTTGGCCTTGCCGCCGCTGGTATGGGCCGTGACGATCATGCCGGGCACGGCCTCCAGCAATTCCCCCTGGCGGAGCAGCGGGCGCTGGAGCAGTTCCGCGCCGCCGACCACGCCGCTGCTGGCGGACAGGTCGCTGCCGATGGCCTCCGGGCGGCGGGTGGTGACGACCACGCTCTGGACCGTGTCCCCGGCCGCCTCGACGGTGTCGGCGGAGGCGGCGGAGGCGGCGACGGCATCGTCCGCGGCGCGGGCGGCACCGGGCAGGCCCGTGACTGCCAGCAGGGCAGCGGACAGGGCCGCCAGTCGCGCAGGTCCCGGCCGCTGGTGTCGGCCCTTCGGGGGCCCGGCCTCGGTCCGGCTCAAGCGATCATCATCCTTCCGACGGTCCGCGGCGACCGGACAGCAGGTCCAGCCAGACGCCGAGGTGAAACAGGCCCATCAGCAGATACATCAGCCACATGGAGCCCAGGGCGGCGAACACCGCCTCCGGCACTTCTAGACCGATCCCGGCCATCATGTCGCTGATCGGATTGCGGCAGTTCACCACCATCAGCGCCTCCATGCTGTCCCGGCTGACGAAGTTGGCGGCGGCCAGCAGGAGGAACACCGGCGATGCGGCCAGCCGGATGAGGCTGGCGGGTCGGCCTGCCCCTCGTGTCGCGTCCCGTCGGCTCACGTCGATCCCCCTCCCGGTCCAGGGCCCGGACCCTGCCGCATCCGGGGGCCCCTGCGAATGATGCAGCGCAAGTACCCCCATTCAGCTTCGATTCCTCTAGGGTTTCAGCAACTGGCGAAGGGGCGCGACCCCCCGGTTCGGATCGCCGCCATAGCTGATCACCCCGGCGAACTTTCCCGTCCGGTCGAACAGGAACACTCCGGCCGTATGGTCCATGGTGTAGCCGCCGCCGGGCAGGGGCACCTTGCGGTAGAAGATGCGGTATTCCCGGGCGGTGGTGGCGATCTCCGCCTCGGTGCCGGTCAGCCCCCGGATGCGGGGGTCGAAATTGCCGAGATACTGTTTCAGCACCGCCGGCGTGTCCCGGGTCGGATCGATGGAGACGAACACCACGTTCACCCGGTTCCCGTCAGGGCCCAGCGCCGCCAGCCACCTCGTCATGTCCGCCAGAGTGGTGGGGCAGACCTCCGGGCAGAAGGTGAAGCCGAAGAAGATCGCCGTCGGCTTGCCCAAAAGGTCCCTGTCCGTGAACGGGTGGCCCGTCTGGTCGACGAGGTGGAAGGGACCGCCGATGGCCACGGGGGCCGCGGCGGTCTGTTCCGGAGGGGCGCGCCGCTCGCAGGCGGCCTGGGACAGGGCGATCCCCGCGCACAGCCCCAGCAGCAGCCGGATCGGGGCCCGCATCAGTGGGGCCCCATCCCGGCCGGGGTTCCCGCCCCCGTCGCATCCGCCGGCGGAGAGCCGACGATGAAGCTCACCTCCACCTCACCGGCCTTCTCGAACTTCAGCCGCGCAGGCACGTGCTCCCCCAGGGCCAGGGGCTTCGTCAGGCCGATCAGCATGATGTGGTAGCCGCCGGGCGCCAGCTTCACGGTCTGGCCGGGGGCGATGGCGAGGCCGTCGGGCAGCGCGCGCATCCGCATGATGCCGTCGGTCACCGACATCTCGTGGATTTCCAGCCGATCCGCGGCGGGAGTCGTGCCGCTCAGCAGCCGGTCGGGCACCTTGCCGGTATTGGTGAGGGTCAGGAACCCCCCGCCGGCCACGGCCCCCGCCGGGGTCGGCCGGCTCCAGGGGTGGCCGATCCGGATCGATCCGACGGTATAGTCGTGGGCCATGGCGGCCATGGCGGCCCCGGCGACCAGCAGGCCGGCCAGCAGCGGCAGAACAGTCCGTTTCATCTCGTTTTCCTTTCGGTGTCAGGCCTTGATGGCGGTGGCCGCGGCGTGGATCTGGTTGGGGAAGTTGGCCAGCATGCCCTTCATCATGGCCAGCACCTGCGGCGGAGCGGTATGGGTCGAGCCGGAATTGAACGGCGGATGCGGGTCATACTCGCAGAGCAGTTGCACACCCTCGGCATAGGTCGCATCCCGCATCTCCGCGACCATGGTCAGGCCGAAGTCGAGCCCGGCGGTGACCCCCGCCCCGGTGATGCGGTTCCGGTCCCGGACCACCCGCTCGTCGGTGGGAATGGCGCCGAACTCCGTGAGGCTGTCGCGGGCGGCCCAGTGGGACGTGGCCTTGTAGCCCTTCAGCAGCCCCGCCGCGCCCAGGATCAGCGACCCGGTGCAGACGGAGGTCACGTACTTTGCCCGGGCCCCCCGGTCGGCCATGAAGGCCCGTGTCGCGTCATCGCGCAGGGCGGCGATGGTCCCGGCGGTCCCGCCCGGCGCGAACAGGACGGTGAGGTCCCGGGGACATTCGTCGAAGCCGGCGGTGGGCAGGATGCCGACGCCGGTGTCGGTGACCACCGGGTCCCTCGTTCTGCCCACCAGATGGACCCTGGCCCCCATCAGGGAGGCGAACATGTACTGCGGCCCGATCAGGTCCAGCGCCGTCATCCTCGGATAGACCAGCATGGCCACCTCGTCCGGGTGGCTCCAGTTCGCCGGGGCCATGCTCATGTCATGGTGGGTGTCCGCAGCCGGGGCCTGGGCGTCCGCTGCGGACGGGGCCACCGCCCCCAGCAGCGCCATCAGCAGGGCCGTGCGTCGATCGATCTCGGTCATGGGGTCGTCTCCTCTGTCTTTCGTCTCAGGGTCCGGGCGTGCCGTTTCACCAGCCAGATGTAGACGCCGGTGCCCGACAGGCCGGCGATGACGAGGCCCAGCAGGGCCACGAACACCCGATAGGTCATGGAATCATGGAAGTCGGCCCAGTGCAGGGCGTAGAGCCAGGTGCCGATCCGGTCCCCCGGGGTCGCGTCCCGGGGCAGGAAGGTCTTCTGCAGCGCGCCCGTCACCGGATCGATCCAGACGCCGGTCTCCCAGGTGCGTCCGCCCACGTCGCCGCTGGTGCGCACGTCATAGATGTAGACCCCGGGGAGGGAGGAATAGCCGAGCCCGAAGGGTCGATGGACCTTCAGCCCGGCGCGAGCGGCTTCCTGGGCGACATACTGCTCGCCCAGCGCCTGGGCCCTGCGCCAGCCCAGCGGCGGGGACTCCAGCGGATGGGGGGGATGACGGGTGGCGATCTGCTTCTCGAACGGCGTCAGGCCGAACAGGGCCGTCATCACCGGCTGATAGACCGGGGACAGGTTGAACATCACGCTGGACCAGGCGAACACGAACAGCATGGGCCACAGCCAAAGGCCGCTCGCCCGGTGCAGGTCGAAGTTCAGCCGGAAGGGCGAGGCGGGCCACTTCACTCCCCAGGACAGTCGCCACCGCCCGGGAAAGCCCTGCCACCGCATCGGAAAGGTCAGATAGACCGACCAGATGCAGTCCAGCGTCCAGATCAGCGCCACCACGCCCAGGGTCCACGCGCCGGTCTCTCCGGTCGCCAGCGACGTGTGCAGCTGGAAGAGGAAGGGCACGAAGTTGATCCTGCCCTGCCGCAGGTCGCCGTCCTGCCGCCGCCCCAACTCCTGTCCCGTATAGGGGTCGAGGAAGATGTGGTTGAACGTCAGCGGGTACGGCTTGCCCGTGGCGGGGTCCTTGCGCGGCCCCATCGCGACCATCACCTCGTCCTTCACCGGGATCGAGAAATAGCCGACCCGGGCGTGGGGCTCCGCCGCCTCCGCATGCTCGGCGAGGCTGGCGAGGTCGAGGCGCGGCTGCCCCGGGCGCTCGGCCACGAACAGCTGCGGATTGATCCATCGCTCCAGCGACGTGTCGAAGGCGAGGAGGGCACCGGTCAGGCCGACGACGACCAGGAAGGCCGCCATCACCAGCCCGGCCCAGCGGTGCAGGACAACGATGACAGGTCGGATGGCCATGGCGCGCCTCAGAACTGCAGCCGCAGGGAGGCAATGGCCGACAGGGGCGCGCCGGGCATGGCCTGGCTGGGATTGACCGTGGCGAAGTAGCGCCGGTCGAGCAGGTTGTTGAGGTTCAGCTGGGCCCGCAGCTTGCGGCCGTCGACGACGAAGTCATAGCCGACCATGGCGTTGAGGAGGGCATAGCCGGATATCCGGTCCGCCTGATAGGCGGTTCCGGTCGGCGATTCCCAGGCGAGGGACGACGCGCGGAAATTGACCCCTGCGCCCAGGCTCAACCCCTTCACGGCACCGGCCTGGAAGCGATAGGTGGTCCACAGGCTGCCGCTGGTCTTCGGCGCGTCCGGGAACTGACGCCCGGCCAGGCTCGGCGTGCTGTTGTCCCTGGTGGTGAGGGCCTCGAGGTACGAATAGCCGCCGATCACCTGCCAGCCAGGCGCCAGTTCGCCCACCACGTCCAGCTCGATCCCCCGGCTGCGGGCCTCGCCCACGTCGATGACGAACAGCGGGTTGGCCGGGTCGGTGGTGGGGACGTGCAGCTTGGTGATCTGGTAGACCGCGCCGGTGATCGACAGCCGGTGGTCCAGCAGGTCGGCCTTCACCCCGGCCTCGTACTGCTGCGCCGATTCCGGCGGCAGCACATGGCCGTCCGCGGTCAGGGCCCCCAGCGCCGTCGATCCGTAGTTGGAGGTATAGCTGCCATAGACCGACACCTGCGGCGTGGTCCGCCACAGGATGCCGATCCGCGGGGTGGGCGAGGGGGTGTCATGCACCCGGCCCGCCGCATTGCCATAGCCCGTGTCCCCCAGGGTCTCGTCGTCATAGCGCAGCCCGGCCAGCAGGAACACGTCGTGCGGCAGCTCCACCTGGTCCTGGGCGTAGACGCCGTAGGCGTTCTCGATCTCGCCCACCTTCTGGTCGGTGGACGGGTCGGGCAGGACGAAGCTGTGGTCGTACACCGGTGCGTAGATGTTCACCGACGCCGGGAAATAGAGGCCGGCCGTATAGGCCCCGTTCTGGTGGTAGTAGTCGACGCCCGCGACCAGGGTGTGCTTCACGCCAAGCGCCTGGAAATGTCCGGTCAGGTCCACCACCGCCTGCTCGGTCCAGTGGGCATTTGTGGGCTCGGTCAGTCCGAACAGGTTCAGGTTGCCGGACGCATCCGCATCCCCGCTGTAGACCTGGAAGTTCTGGGTCGGGTTGCGGTCATAGGCGGCGCGGACGACGGCCTTCAGGTCCCATCCGGGGTTGATCTCGTGCCGCAGGGTCAGCTTGGCCGCATATTCGCTGTCGGGGGACGCATTGGCACCGGGCAGGGCGAAGTTGCTGCGGATCGAGACCGGGGCCGGGGTGCCGTTGGCCAGGAACGGAATGCCGTTGTCCAGGCGCTGGGTGCCGGTCCCGTACTTCAGGTCGAGGCGCACCGAATCCGTGGCCGACAGGGTCCACAGCAGGCTCGGAAACACCAGCAGCCGGTGGGTCTGCACATCGTTCCGGAACGAGGCGGAGTCCTGGTAGTCGAGGTTCAGCCGATAGGCCAGGCCCGACCCCGCGCCCACCGGTCCGGTGGCGTCCACCAGGGTGCGGTTGAAGCCGTAGGAGCCCACCTGCTGCTCCACCGAATAGGCCGCCGTGCCCTGCGGCACCTTGGTGGTGACGCTGACCAGCCCTCCGGGTTCGGCCTGGCCGTAGAGGACGGAGGCGGGGCCCTTCACCACCTCGATCCGCTCCACATTGGCCAGGTCGAGGGAAAAGCCGCCGATGGTGTACTGGTCGATCTTCAGCCCATCCTCATAGACGACGCTGAGGCTGTCGAAGCCGCGGATGCTGAAGCTGTCGGAACTGCCATAGCCGTCATTGCTGGCCAGGACCCCGCTGACATTGTTGAGGGCGTCCTGCAGCCGCACGTCCGCCTGGTCCTGCAGCACCTGCTGGGGCACCACCTGCACCGAAAGCGGTGTCTCCAGCAGGGGCGTGTCGGTCTTGGTGCCGGTGGCGGAGTCGGTCGCCCGGTAGGGATTGGCGGTGACCACCACGGACTGGACGGTGGTCGCCTGGGACGCGGCGCTCTGCTGCGCGCTGGCGGAGGTGGGGGAGGTGGCGCAGAGCGCCGCGGCGAGCACGCTGGCGCTGCCGCCGAGGAGCGGGGAAATTCGGGTCATGGGTAGGTTCGAGCCTGTGCCTGCGGTCGCGCCGGCGCTCAGGCCGCGACGTCCCGCTCAGAAGGATGGACGCGGGGCATCGGCACCCACGTCTGCGATCGGGTCAGACGCGAAGGATCGGGGGGGCGTGGGAGGGGGGCGGCGGGGCGGCCAGGCCCCGGCCGGGGGCCAGGTCGAGGCTGCCCATCCGCGGTGCTGCGGCCACCCAGTCCTGCGCCACGGCGACCATGGCCGGTGCCGGGGACGAGGTCGCGGCGTGAAAGCCCGCAAAGGCGCAGGCCTGGTCCGGCTTCTGCGGTGCCCTGGACGGGGTCTCCCCGTCGTTCCGGGACACGGCGGGGCCGTGGCCGGTGCAGATGACCAGCCGGAACGCCTGATCCGGTGCCACCATGTAGCCGGTGGGGATCAGGGCGCGCACCAGCACAGCCACCACCGCCATGGCGAACCAGGCGCTGAAGCGGCGGGACGTGCGGGGCGGTGACCACATGATGGACGACGCTAGTCCTCGGCGTCCTCGATGGCAATGCGGCGGCGGGGCCGGTGGGGCGGGCCGACCGCCCGGACTGACCACTGCGCCGCATCCGCCCCCGACCGGCGCACCGCCAGGGTCGGGCCCCCTCTCGATCCGGGGCTCGCCTTGCCCTGGGCTCGAGGCCGGGTCGCGGCATCGGTGCGGACCTTCGAAGCCGACGGGGTCACATCCATGCAAAGCCTGACACGCCGGATGGCCTGGGCGGGGCGGCAACTGGCCAGGGTCGGCCGGGTCCTGAGCCCGTCTCCCGCCGCCTGGCGAGGCGCGGCCATCGGGGCCCTGTCGATCTGGGGGCTCTGGGTCCTGGCCTTCGTCTTCCTGGACATCGTGCCCCTGCCCACGGAAAGCCGGGCGATCGGCGACCTGGCCCTGTTCGGCGCCTTTGCCCTGGACTCCCTGGCGCTCCTGATCGTCCTCTCGATCCTGGCGGCCCTGCCGATGATCTATCGCGCGGCCCTGTGCCTGGCATTTCCCCCGACAGCCATGTTCTTCCTGATCGTCTGGTCGCCCCTGGGCGGGCTGAGTGCCGCCGGTCTTGCGGTCCTGGCCGTCAGTCTGGTGGGCGGTGCCGTCGTCGCGCTGAAGGCCCGGCCGCGCAGGGCGTGGCACCGCGCCGCGGTCCTGCTGGCCCTGGTCCTGGGCCTGGGCACGATCACCCTGGCGGTGGTGGGCTTCTTCCAGCCCCCCGCCGAGCTCAATCCCTCCCTCGCCGGTGTCCACCTCGCCGACCGCACGATCGACGCGCCGGACCCCTCCCTCCCGGGTCCCCATGGGGTCGAGACCTTCACCTATGGAAGCGGCCACGACCTGCGTCGCGCGGACTATGCGCAAGGGGTCCGGTTCCGGACGAAATCCGTGGACGGCAGCAAGCTGGACAGCGACTGGACCGGGGCCCGGGGCTGGATCCGCAAACTCTACTGGGGCTTCGATCCCACGGCCTTTCCCGTGCAGGGCCGTGTCTGGATGCCGAAGGGCCCCGGACCCTTCCCGCTGGTGCTGATCGTTCACGGCAACCACCAGATGGAACAGCCCTCCGAGGGCGGCTACGCCTATCTGGCCCGGCGGCTGGCCAGCCAGGGGTTCATTGCCGTCTCCGTCGACGAGAACTTCCTGAACAGCTCCCGCGCGGACTTCATCGACATCCTCAAGCCCCGGATGGGGGCCGAGAACGATGCGCGCGCCTGGATGCTGCTGGAGCACCTGGCCCAGTGGCGGGCCTGGACGACCGATCCGACCCACCCGCTGTTCGGCAGGGCCGACATGAGCCGCATCGCCCTGATCGGACATTCCCGCGGCGGTGAGGCCGTGGCCACGGCCGCCGCCTTCAACCAGCTGGACCGGTATCCCGACGATGCGGGCCTCGCCTTCCACTCCCATTTCAACATCAGGGCCGTGGCCGCCATCGCCCCCGTCGACGGCCAGTACCGGATCCACAACCGCCCCCCCCCCCCTGAGGGACGTGAACTACTTCACCCTGCACGGCAGCATGGACGGCGACATGACGAGCTTCATGGGGGCCTCGCAATATGCCCGCGACACCCTGTCGGGCACGACGGACGCCTTCAAGGCCACCCTGTATGTGAAGGACGCCAACCACGGCCAGTTCAACCGGGCGTGGGGCCGCAACGACATGGGGTCGCCCTTCGACTTCCTGCTGGACGAGCGCCCGATCCTGCCGCCGGCCTCGCAGGAAGCCATCGCCCTGACCTATCTCACGGCCTTCCTGCAGGCGACCGTCAACGACCGGCCGGCCTACCGCGCCCTGTTCATGGACGCGCGCTGGGGTGCCCGCTGGCTGCCGGACGGGGTCTATCTCAACAACTATGCGGACAGCCGCACGATCTGGCTCGCCGATTTCGACGAGGACCTCGATCCCGCCACCGGCACCCTGCCGGGGGTGAGGATCTCCGGTCGCAACCTGACGGTCTGGAAGGAAACGACGGTGGACCTGAAATGGGCCCCGCTGGACACGACATCGGCCATCCTGGCCTGGGACGACCGGGCAGCGAAGGGGTCCAGCTACACCCTCGACCTTGCGCCGGGGGGGCTCGCCCTGCCCGGGGACGCGCAACTGGTGTTCAGCGCCGCCAGCGCTGAAATCCCGACCCTGCCCGCCGGATCGCCCCTGAAGGAGGACCCGGCGGAGCGCAGCCACCGGGTGCTGGACTGGACCCTCGTCCTGGTCGATGCGGCGGGCCACGAAGCCCGGCTGCCCCTGTCCCACGACCAGGCGCTCCACCCGCAGATCCGGTCCGAGACCCGGCGGCTGGCCGTCCTGGACACGACCCAGAGGTCCGAGGTCGTCCTGCGGCGGTTCAGCTTCCCGCTGGCGGATTTCAGGGCCGCCATTCCCGGGTTCGATCCGGCGCATCTACGGTCGGTGCGGTTCGACTTCGACCGCTCGCCCCGTGGGGCGATCGTGCTGGACGATGTCGGTCTCCACGGCGCGACTGCCCCCCGCGCGGCACCCTGGCCGACACCGGGCAACGGCACCCGTTCGAAGCCGCAGCCCTGAGCGCCTCCGACCCATTGCGGACAGGGGCATGGTGTGCAGGCTAGCCGCATGAAGCTGCGCCCCTACAAGCCATTGGACGATGCCGAGCTCGCGGACGTGTGGTTCGAAAGCTGGCGCTCGACGGGACTGACGCTTCCTGTCGTGACGAGAGCCGACCTCCGGGCGCGCGTCCCGATGGAACTCGCGACGCGGTGGGAGGTGACCGTCGCCGAAGTGGACGACCGTATCACCGGATTCCTGGCCCTGGCGCGCAGGGAACGCCGGATCGATCAGTTGTTCGTCCGGCCCGGTGACCAGGGTTCCGGTACGGGAACTGCGCTGTTCGACGCAGCCCGGGCGCAGCTACCGGAGGGCTTCTGGCTCGCCACGCAGCCCGGGAACGCGCGGGCGCGGGCATTCTATGAACGTCGGGGGATGAGATTGGATCGCATCGAAGATCACAACGGTGTCGACCGCGTGATCTACGTGCTTGACCCGCCGACGGATTAGATCCGCTTCCCGGCGGCGTTCGGGGACGCCCCGGTCCGCGCCCTCTGCCCGATAAGCAATTGACCCCTTCCACCCTCGTCGGCTATGGGTCCCCCCCTACCGCGGGCATGATGTAGTGGTAGCCTGGCAGCTTCCCAAGCTGCTCGTGAGGGTTCGATTCCCTCTGCCCGCTCCAGTTTTTCCGGATGGCCAGTTTCCGGATGGCCCGTTTTCCGGATGCTCCCCGCGGGGGTCCGATGACGGCCCGCGCCGCTCACCCCGGTTTCCACCCATCTGGAGCAGGCGGATCATGACCAGCGATGTTCCGGAGCGGATCGCGGCGACCTATCGCTGGCACCGGCGGCTGGGCAACGCCGGGATCGAGGCCGCGCATGGCCACTTCGTCGTGAACCCCGCCCATCCGCGCGTCTGGGACGCCAACCACGTGGATGCGGTGACCGCGCGCACGCCGGGCGAGATCGATGCCGTGCTGGCCGACCTGGACCGGCACCTGGCGCATACGCCCTGGCGGGTGGCGCATGTGGACGGCTTCACCCCCGACGCCTTCCTCGCCCGGCTGGCCCTGGACGGCTTCCAGACCCGGCCCGTGACCATCCAGATGGTGCTGGAGGGCGAGCTCACCCACCGGGGCTGCGGGATCGACCTGCGGCCCGTGACCACCGAGGCGGACTGGGCGGCGCTGGGCCGGCTGGTGGCGGAGGACGTGGCCGAGGGGCGCAAGGCAGGAGATCTGGACCTGTCCGCCGCCTTTGCCGCCGAGATGGTGGAGACCAGCCGGGCCAAGGCGCCGCACTGCATCTACCATCTGGTGTGGCTGGACGGACGGGCGGTGGCCTATGGAGCTCTGGCGGCGTCACCGGAGCGGGTGGGCCTGATCGAGGACCTCTATACCCGCCCGGACGTCCGCCGCCGGGGCATCGCCACGGCCCTGATCGCCGCCTTCACCGACCGGTTGCGGGACGGGGGCTGCGACACGGTGTTCCTGGGGGCCCTGGCCACGGAACATCCGAAGCATCTCTATGCCCGGCTGGGCTTTCGCCCGATCGGCCTGGCCACCACCTGGGTGCGGAACGTCCAGGACGAGACCTGACCGGGCTCAGTGCCGGTCGTGGTCCCAGGTGTCCCGGCCGGTCTCGTGGCGCAGGTGACGGGGCGGGGGCGGGGCGTGATGGCCCGTCGGGCAGGGGCGCTTGGAGCGGGCGAGCTGGTTGCCCACCACCGCCCCGCCTGCCGCGCCGACCAGGGCGCCGCCGGTCTTTTGCCCGCGCCCGGCCACGGCGCTGCCCACCACGGCCCCGCCCAGCGCGCCCAGCAGGGTGCCGCCGACCTTGGCGTCATGCTTGTCCCGCTCGCAGGCATTGGAGGCCAGCGCCGGGGTGGACGCCGCCACGGCGGTGCCCAGGGTGAGGCCGATGGCCATCAGGGTCAGCAGATTGCGCATGTCGTCTCCTTGTCCGGATGTCGTTGCAGACCGGATTACATCCCCCATGCGCCGGGAAAGCGGTGACAAAGAGTCGTCAAAGCGGCCGGGCCGTGGCCCGCCGGAGGCGTCTTCGCCTATTTCTTCATGGCCGGCTTGGAGCGGGAGGCGGAGCGGGCAGCGGCATTGCGCTCCGCGCTGCGCCGGTCGCCCCGGGCACCGGACCAGGTGTCGCCATGGGCGGCGGCCTTGCGCCGGGCCACCAGGGCCGCGAGCTTCTGTTGCGGGGTCAGGTCGTCCTGAGGGGTGGGATCATCGGTCATCCGCCCTTCATAGCACGGTTTTCACCGCCACCGGAGGTTTAATGTGTCACAGGCGGATGTCGCCGTCGCAGATCTTCCGGAACTGGGCCTCGTCCAGGGGCTGGTAGCGGCCCCCGGCCTCGCTGACGAACAGGGGCTCGTTGATCCGGCCGGGATCGAAGCCCTCCGCCACCAGGTCCACCTTGCGGTACTTGAAGGTGCCGGTGATCTCGATCTCCCGCTGCAGGCGCAGGAAGACGGGCCGGGCATAGGCGGGCAGGTGGCTTTCGCACACGGCCTGCAGGGAGGTGATGTCGAAGGCGTCGTTCACCACCAGCGTCGCCATGCCTGCCCGGCCGTCCGTTCCCGGCACGGCCACCCCGTAGACATTGGCCTCCACCACCCCCGGCGCGGCGGCGAGGGCGGCGGCCACCTCGCCGGTGGAGACGTTCTCCCCCTTCCAGCGGAAGGTGTCGCCGATCCGGTCGACGAAGTAGAAATAGCCCTCCTGGTCCTGGCGCATCAGGTCGCCGGTGCGGAACCAGGCGTCGTCCCGGGCGAAGACGTTGCGCAGCACCTTCTTCTCCGTGGCCTGCTTGTCCGCATAGCCGGAGAAGTTGGAGCGGGCGTCGGCCCCGATGGCGCCGATGGCCTCCCCCACCTGGCCGGCCCTGGCCTCCACGCAGAAGCCCTGGGCGTTGCGCACCGGGGTCTCCGTCTCGATGTCGAACTGCACCAGCTTCACGTTGAACTGACGGCGCAGATAGGACGGGATCCGGCCGATGGCGCCGGGCTTTCCGTCATAGTTGAACATGGACACATTGCCTTCGGTGGCCCCGTAGAACTCCAGGATGTGGGGAATGTCGAAGCGGGTCAGCATCCGCTCCCACACCTCCTGGCGCAGGCCGTTGCCGAAGGCCAGCCGCAGGGTGTGGGTCTTTTCCTCCATCCGCGGGGGCTGGTTCACCAGATAGCGGCACAGCTCGCCGATATAGACGAACATGGTGGCCCGGCTGGTGCTGATGTCCTCCCAGAACTGGGTGGCGGAGAACCGGCGCTTCAGGATCACCGCGCCGCCGTTCAGCAGGGCGGCCCCCAGGGCACAGAGGCCGCCGGTGGCGTGGTAGAGGGGCAGGGGCACATAGATCCGGTCCGTGGCCTTGGCCCCCGTCGCCCCGGCAAAGCCGCGCATGTAGAGCTGGGCCCGCATGTGGGTGATCTTGGCCGCCTTGGGCAGGCCCGTGGTGCCGGAGGTGAAGATGTAGAGGGCCGTGTCCTTGGCGGTGAGGCCGAACCTCGCCGTGGCCCTTGTGGGGCGCAGGGTGGAGCAGCCCTTCAGGGCCCGGTCGAAGTCCCGGTCGCCCCGGCTGGCGGTGCCCCGGGCCGGGGGCAGGTCGCGACCGGCCGCGGCCCCGGCGCCCGGCGCGCCCCCCAGCACCCACTCGGTCATGTTGCGGGTCAGGTCCGCGCGCACGGCCTCGAAGGCGGATGCGGTCTCCATGTCGCAGATCAGGTGGGCGGCGCCGGAGATGTTCAGGCAGTGGGCCAGCGCCGGGCCGGCGATCTGGTTGTTGATCAGTGCCGAGGCCACGCCGACCTTGGACAGGCCGAACCACACCGCCAGGTATTCGATGCGGTTGGGCATGAACAGGGCCACCGTGTCGCCCCGCTTGATGCCCCGGCTGGTGGCCCAGTGGGCGAAGCGGTTGGCCATGGCGTCCAGCTGCGCATAGGTCACCGACTTGCCCTCGAACTCGAAGGCGGTGTTCTGGGGCCAGCGGTCGACGGCGGCTTCCAGGTCGTCGCAGATCAGCTGCTCGGACTCCGCCGACACCGACCGCACCCGGCCGAGGGTGCGGGCCAGGCCGGAAAGGAATCGCAGCTCACGGGAGAGTTTGACCATGATGCTCGCCGACATGTCCTGACGTCCGGGGTGTGCCCGCCGCGCCCGATGCGCTGGGGTCCGGCGCGAACAGCCTAGCGCCTTTTGGGCGGGGCGTCGTCCGGGGTCAAGGGTTCGGGCCGAGGGGGGGCGCTCAAAAGGTGAAGCCCCGGACCAGGGCGGTCCGGGGCTTCGGTAGTCAGACTGACGTCAAGGCGTCAGGCGGGACCTAGAAGTCCATGTCGCCCATGCCGCCCATGCCGCCCGGCATGCCGCCGCCGCCGGCCGGAGCCGCCTTCTTCGGCGCCTCGACAATGGCCGCTTCGGTGGTGATCAGCAGGCTGGCCACGGAGGCCGCATCCTGCAGCGCCGTGCGGACGACCTTGGCGGGGTCGATGACGCCGTCCTTGACCATGTCCACATAGAGCTCGGTCTGGGCATTGAAGCCGAAGGTGGCGTCCTTGTGGTCCAGCACCTTGCCGACCACGATCGAGCCTTCCACGCCGGCATTCTCGGCGATCTGGCGGATCGGGGCCTGCAGGGCACGACGAACGATGGCGATGCCGGCGTTCTGGTCGTCATTGTCACCCTTCAGGTTGGCCAGAGCGAGCGAGGCCTTGAGCAGGGCCACGCCGCCGCCGGGGACGATGCCTTCTTCCACGGCCGCGCGGGTCGCGTTCAGGGCGTCGTCGACGCGGTCCTTCTTTTCCTTCACTTCCACTTCGGTGGAGCCGCCGACGCGGATGACGGCCACGCCGCCGGCCAGCTTGGCCAGACGTTCCTGCAGCTTTTCCTTGTCGTAGTCCGAGGTGGTTTCCTCGATCTGGCGCTTGATCTGGGCGATGCGGGCCTCGATCGTCTCACGCTCGCCAATGCCGTCCACGATGGTGGTGTCGTCCTTGGTGATGGAGACCTTCTTGGCCTTGCCGAGCATGTCGAGGGTGACGTTCTCGAGCTTGATGCCCAGGTCTTCGGAGATCACCTGACCGCCGGTCAGGATGGCGATGTCTTCCAGCATGGCCTTGCGGCGATCGCCGAAGCCAGGCGCCTTCACCGCCGCAACCCGCAGGCCGCCGCGGAGCTTGTTGACCACCAGGGTGGCCAGGGCCTCGCCTTCCACGTCCTCGGCGATGATCACCAGGGGACGGCCGTTCTGCACGACGGCTTCCAGGATCGGCAGCAGGGGCTGCAGGCTGGAGACCTTCTTCTCGAACAGCAGGATCAGGGGCTCTTCGAGCACCACTTCCATCTTGTCGGCGTTGGTGATGAAGTACGGCGACAGATAGCCGCGGTCGAACTGCATCCCTTCGACGACGTCCAGTTCGGTCTCGAGGCTCTTGGCCTCTTCCACCGTGATCACGCCTTCATTGCCGACCTTGGCCATGGCCTTGGCGATCATGTCGCCGATCTCGGCGTCGCCATTGGCGGAGATGGTGCCGACCTGGGCGATCTCGGAGTTGTCCGAGACCTTCTTGGAGGTGGACTTGATGTGCTCGACGGCCACGTGCACGGCCTTGTCGATGCCGCGCTTCAGGTCCATCGGGTTGCGGCCGGAGGCCACCGACTTCAGACCTTCGACGACGATGGACTGGGCCAGCACCGTCGCGGTGGTGGTGCCGTCACCGGCCTTGTCGTTGGTCTTGGAGGCGACTTCGCGGATCAGCTGGGCGCCCAGGTTCTCGAAGCGGTCGGCCAGTTCGATTTCCTTGGCGACGGAGACGCCGTCCTTGGTGGTGCGCGGGGCACCGAACGACTTCTCGATGACCACGTTGCGGCCCTTGGGGCCCAGGGTCACCTTCACCGCATTGGCGAGGATGTTCACGCCGCGCAGCATCTTGTCGCGGGCGTCAGTACCGAAATAAACGTCTTTGGCAGCCATGGTCTCAGGTTCCTAGAGATCAGGAGGATTGGGAATTCAGGAAAGGCGAAGGTCCCGCGGGACCTGCCCTCAGACGATGCCGAGGATGTCGCTTTCCTTCATGATGATCAGGTCCGCGCCGTCGATCTTGACCTCGGTGCCGGACCACTTGCCGAACAGGATGCGGTCGCCGACCTTCACGTCGGGCTCGATGCGCTTGCCGGCGTCGTCGCGGGCACCGGGGCCCACGGCCAGGACTTCGCCTTCCTGGGGTTTTTCCTTGGCGGTGTCGGGGATGATGATCCCGCCCTTGGTCTTGGATTCTTCTTCGACGCGCTTCACGAGGACGCGGTCGCCGAGAGGCCGAAACGCCATGTTCTTCATCTCCTGCAGGTGGTTGGGTCGGATGACCCGTGTCTCTGTCTGGCCCTCAGGCCGCACCGCGGTCCGCGATTAGCAGCCGGGGCGAGTGAGTGCTAACGGTGGGGGAGATAGGGCGGGCATCGGGGGGAGTCAAGGCGGGGGGTGTGCCTCATCCGGGGGGAGGTTCCCGGCTCGAGGCCGGGAATGACGACTGATTTTGATTTTGTGTTTTTATAACTCGTCATTCCCGGGCGAAGACCCGGGAACCTCCGTCCGCCCATAGCGCACACCCCCGTTGCATCCCCCGAACGGAGCGTGTATAGACCCGCGCTCACTTGCGCCCTGCGTCCGTCGCGGGGCCAGACCGCTTTTGCCCTCGCCGCGCAGACTCATGCGCGGCGGATTTGTTTCGGAAGACCGTCATGGCCGAGATCGTCCTCAACGTTGAAGTTCGCGAGCGTACCGGCACCGGTGGATCCCGCGAAGCCCGCCGCGCCGGCAAGGTTCCGGGCGTGCTGTACGGCGGCCCCCGCGGTCCCGTGCCCGTGGCCGTCAACGCCAACGAGTTCCGCAAGGCGCTCTACACCGGCAAGCTGCTGGGCCACCTTGTCACCCTGAAGCACGGGGAAGAGACCCAGGGCGTCATCGCCAAGGACATCCAGTTCCATCCGGTCACCGACCAGCCCGTGCACTTCGACCTCTATCGCGTGGACGAGCACCAGCTGGTGAAGATCAACATCCCGGTGCACTTCAAGAACCACGAACTGAGCCCCGGCATGAAGCGCGGCGCGGCCCTGAACATCGCCCGCCACGAAGTGGAAGTCTGGGCCCCGGCCGACCACATTCCGGAAGACCTGGTGGCCGACCTGACCGGTCTGGAGATCGGCGATTCCATCCGCTGGTCCAACCTCAATGCCCCCGCGGGCGTCGAGCCGGTGATCAAGGGCCGTGACTTCACCATCGCCACGGTGGCGGGTTCCGCGGCCTCGGCCTCGGCGGAAGCGGCGGCCAACGCCGCCGGCTGATCGCGCCCGGCGGGCCGCACCAACCCTGCGGGAGCCTCGCCATGCTGATCCTGGTGGGCCTGGGCAATCCAGGCCCCAAATACGCCTATAATCGCCACAACATCGGCTTCCTGGCCGTGGACGCCATCGCGCGCCGCTGGCGGTTCGGGACGGAACGCGCGAAGTTCCAGAGCCTGGTGTCCGAGGGGTCCATCGACACCCCGACCGGTCCCGTGCGCGCCCTTCTGATGAAGCCCCAGACCTTCATGAACGAGAGCGGCCGGGCGGTGGGCGCGGCGGTGAACTTCCTGAAGGCCGATCCCGCCGACGTGGTGGTCTTCTATGACGAGCTGGACCTGGCCCCTGGCCGCTTCCGCCTGAAGCATGGCGGCGGGGCGGCGGGGCACAACGGCATCCGCTCCATCACAAGCCAGATCGGCCCGCACTTCCGCCGGGCGCGGATGGGCATCGGCCATCCCGGGCACAAGGACAAGGTGATGGGCCACGTCCTGTCGGACTTCCGCAAGGTGGACGGGCCCTGGGTGGAGGCCCTGTGCAACGCCTGCGCCGACGCCCTGCCGATCCTGGCTGTGGGAGAGGACGAGAAGTACCAGACCGAGGTCATGCGCCTCGCGCCCGCGGAGAAACTCGACCCGCGCAAGGCTGCCCAAGACGGCCGGGGTGAGGTATAGGCGTCCCATGCTGTCCATCCTCGCCTTCCTGCTCAGCCCGGGCTTCCTTCTGTCGATCGGCCTCTCGATCGCGCTGTGCTTCCACATCGTGCGGACCAGGCAGGACACCTTCTGGCTGTGGATCGTGCTGATGTTCCAGGGCATCGGCAGCCTGGCCTATATCGCCGTGATCCTGATCCCCTCCCTGCTCAGCGGCAATGCGGCGCGCAAGCTCGGCCAGACCGCCCGGGCGACGCTGGATCCCGGCCGCGAGTACCGCGAGGCCAAGGCCGCCGCCGAGGATACGCCCACCGTGCACAACCGCATGCGCTTCGCCGCTGCGGCCATGGCGCACGGCAGGTTTGCCGAGGCCGAGCAGCTGTACCGGGAGGCTGCCACCGGTGTGCACGCCGATGATCCGGCCCTGAAGCTCGGCCGCGCCCGGGCGCTGCTGGAGCTCGCCCGCCCCGCCGACGCGCTGGAGGTGCTGCAGAGCCTCGCCGCGCAAGGGGAGGAGGGCAACACCCCCCAGTCCATCCTGGCCACCGCCCGGGCCTGTCAGGCGCTCGGCCGCATGGCCGAGGCGGAACAGTCCTACCGCTGGGCGGCGGAGCGCATGCCCGGCTTCGAGGCCATGGCCCGCTTCACCGCCTTCCTGGCCGAGACCGGCAAGATGGCGGAGGCGAAGGACAATCTGGCGGAGATCGACCGGCGCATCGCCCGCCTCTCCGGCCCGTTCCGCAAGGAGGCCCTGGCCTGGCGGGACCTGGCGGCGGCAAGGGTGCGCTGAACCTACGCTCCCCCCATCCCCCCGGGATAACCCACAGTCTTTTTGCCGGGGCGGCTTTCCAGATGATGTAAGTTCTGCTTTTGTTCTCATCACCAGATGTGCAGCAGGAGCGTGGAACATGGGGGGTCACATTCTCGAACTCGGTCACCGGGACGGCCGGTTCATCCGCGCCGGCGGGGTCTATGTGTTCACCCGTCGGGGCCCGGACGACCGGACCGAGGCCCTCTATGTGGGGGAGGCACCGGTGATCGCGGGCGTCGCCGGTCCGGGACATCCGGTCTGGCGCCGGGCGCAGGCCCTGGGGATGAGCGGCCTCCTCGTGGTGCTGGAAGCCGACCCCGACCGCCGCCGCCGCTTCGCCCGGGAGATGGAGGCCACCCTGGCCCCGGTGCTGAACGGGGGCTGCGTGGTTCGAGACGCCCCTTCGGGGCTCCTCACCATGACGAATGGTGCAGATCACCATCCCTCGTCATCCTGAGGAGGGCCGGAACGGCCCGTCTCGAAGGACGCTGTTCCTGTGATGCGTGGTTCGAGACGCGCGTTCCGCGCTCCTCACCATGACGAACCGTGTTAAGCCCTCGTCATCCTGAGGAGGGCGAAGCCCGTCTCGAAGGACGCACCCCCTTCCCCCCCGCGCCCCGCTCGGCTAGCCATGGACCCTTCGCAACCAGGGGACACCGCCCGCATGACCGCGCACCGCATCACCGACAAGCTCTTTTCCCTCGAAGGCCGCACGGCCCTGGTCACCGGCGGCAGCCGGGGCATCGGCCGGATGATCGCCCAGGGCTTCGTGGAGATGGGGGCCAAGGTCTACATCTCCTCCCGCAAGGCCGAGGCCTGCTTCAAGACGGCAGAGGAGCTGTCGGCCTTCGGCACCTGCATTCCCCTGCCCGGCGACGTCTCCACCATGGCCGGCGTCACGGCGCTGGCCGACGCCTACAAGGCCAAGGAACCCACCCTCGACATCCTGGTGAACAATGCCGGCGCCGCCTGGCGGGCGGAGTTCGACAGCTTCCCGGAAAAGGGCTGGGACAAGGTCATGGACGTGAACGTGAAGGGCGTCTTCTTCCTGACCCAGAGCCTGGCCGACCACCTGCGCGCGGCCGCCAGGGCGGCGGGTCGCCCGGCCAAGGTGATCAATGTCGCCTCCGTGGACGGCCTGACCGTGAACGGGGACGAGACCTATTCCTACGGGGCCTCCAAGGCCGCGGTGATCATGCTGACGAGGCGCCTCGGCCTGCGCCTGGCGAAGGACCAGGTGATGGTCTCCGCCATCTGCCCGGGCGCCTTCCCGTCGGAGATGAACCTGGCCGCCCGGGACCATGCGGACGCCCTGGCCGCGATGATCCCGTCCGGGCGGGTGGGCGTGGACGGGGACATGGCGGGCACCGCCATCTACCTCGCCTCCCGCGCCGGGGACTATGTGAACGGCACCACCGTGGCGGTGGACGGCGGCGTGACCCTGGTCAACGTCTCCGCCTCCATGGAGGTCTGAGGGCGGTGATCTGCGGCCTGATCCTGGCAGGGGGGCGCTCCACCCGCTTCGGCGCGGAGAAGGCGGTGGCCCCCTTCCTCGGACGGCCGCTGATCGCCCACGCGCACGGGGCGCTCGCCGCCTGCACCGCCGTGGCCGTCAGCGCCCGGGAGGACAGCGGCGCGGCCGCCTGGGCGGCGCTGCAGGGCCTGACGGTCCTGCCCGATCCGCCCGGTGCTCCGGACGGCCCCCTGAGCGGCCTGCGGGAGGGCCTGCGCTGGGCCAGGCACCAGGGCGCGCCCCTGCTGGCCACGGTCCCCTGCGACATGCCCCGCCTGACGGACGACATCGTGCCGGGGCTTGAGGCGGCCCTGCGCGACCGGCCCGGCGGCGGGGCGGCGGCGGAGTCGGAGGGCGGCCTGCAGCCCCTGGTGGCCCTGTGGCGGGTGGTCCCGGCGCTGGCGGCGCTGGAGCGGATGCTGCAGGACGGGGCGCACCCCCCGGTGCGGGACCTGCTGTCGGCGGTGGACGGCCTGCGCGTGCGGTTCGACCCGGCCTTCCTGTTTGCCAACGTGAATGCGCCGCGGGACATGGGGTGAGGGGGCGTGCGTCCTTCGAGACGGGCTTCGCCCTCCTCAGGATGACGAACGTTTGTAATCCATCACCTTCGTCATCCTGAGGAGCCCCGGCACGGGGCGTCTCGAAGGACGCACATTCAAACCGCCGCGGATTTGCGATATTGTCCCGTCCGAGCATCCCGACAGGAAAACCCGTGAGCGAACACGATCTCTATGACATCGCCGTCATCGGCGGCGGGGTGAACGGCTGCGGGGTCGCCCGGGACGCCGCGGGCCGGGGCGCGTCGGTGGTGCTGTTCGAGAAGGGCGACCTGGCGGGCGCCACCTCCTCGGCCTCCACCAAGCTGATCCACGGGGGCCTGCGCTATCTGGAGCACTACGAGTTCCGCCTGGTGCGCGAGGCCCTGATGGAGCGGGAGGTGCTGTGGGCCATGGCCCCGCACATCATCTGGCCCCTGCGCTTCGTCCTGCCCCACCACAAGGGCCTGCGCCCGGCCTGGCTGCTGCGGCTGGGCCTGTTCCTCTATGACCATCTGGGCGGCCGCAAGCTGCTGCCCGCCACCCGCACCCTGAACCTGGCGACCGACCGGGCCGGGCAGGGGCTGGCACCGGGCTACACGATGGGCTTCGAATATTCCGACTGCTGGGTGGAGGACAGCCGCCTGGTGGTGCTGACCGCCAAGGACGCGGCGGAGCGGGGGGCCGACATCCGCCCCCGCACCCCCGTCACCTCCCTGCAGCGGCACGCCGACCGCTGGCTGATCACCACCCGCGCCGGGGGCGAGACGCAGGTGACCCAGGCCCGGGTGCTGATCAACACCGCCGGCCCCTGGGTGGGGGAGGTGCTGGCCATGACCGGCTCCAACTCCCCCTCCCGGGCGCGGTTGGTGAAGGGCAGCCACATCGTGGTCCGCCGCCTGTTCGAGCACGACCGGGCCTACATCTTCCAGAACAAGGACGGGCGGATCGTCTTCGCCATCCCGTACGAGGGGGACTACACCCTGATCGGCACCACCGATTCCGACTACAAGGGCGACCCCGCCGCCGTCGCCGCCACACCGGACGAGGTCGCCTATCTCTGCCAGGCGGTGAGCGAGTATCTGGCAAGGCCGGTGACCCCCGACGACGTGGTCTGGACCTATGCCGGGGTCCGGCCCCTGCTGGACGACGGCTCCGGCAAGCCGGAGGAGGCGACCCGCGACTATGTGCTGGAGCTGGACACCGCCGGCGGCGCGCCGGTGGTCTCGGTGTTCGGCGGCAAGATCACCACGGCGCGGCGGCTGGCGGAATCGGTCCTCGACAAGCTGAAGGGCCTTTCCCCCGTGGCCGACGTGCCGTCCTGGAGCGGGTCCGAACCCCTGCCCGGCGGCGACTTCCCCGCCACCGGCTTTGCGGCGCTCGTCGCCACGCTCCGGGCCGATTATCCGTGGGCGGACGAAGCCCTGGTCCTGCGGCTGGCCCGGGCCTATGGCGGCCGGGCGCGGCGGATCCTCACCGGTGCGAAGGCCATGGCCGACCTCGGCACCGTGTTCGGCGCGGACCTGACGGCGCGGGAGGTGGACTATCTGCGCAAGGAGGAATGGGCGGCGTGTGCGGACGACATTTTGTGGCGGCGGTCGAAACTGGGACTTCGGTTCACGCCGGAGCAGAGGGCGGCGCTGGATGCCTATCTGCTGCAGGGGGTGGGCTGAGGGGTTGCGCGTGGTTCGAGACGCCCCTTGCGGGGCTCCTCACCATGACTAAGGATATTGGTATTTCACCACATTCGTCATCCTGAGGAGGGCCTGAAAGGCCCGTCTCGAAGGACGCACGACAACAACAACCCGTCCGGAAACGCCCATGACCCGCTTCATCCTCGCCCTCGACCAGGGCACCACCTCGTCCCGGGCGCTGGTGTTCGACGCCGAGACCCGCGTCCGCGGGGTCGGCCAGTACGAGTTCCCGCAGCACTTCCCCGCCTCCGGCTGGGTGGAGCACGAGGCGGAGGACCTGTGGACCACCACCATGCGCGCCGCCAAGGACGCGCTCCGGGGCGCCGGGATCGACGGCCGCCAGATCGCCGCCATCGGCATCACCAATCAGCGGGAGACGGTGGTGGTCTGGGACCGGGCCACGGGGACCGCCCTCCACCGGGCCATCGTCTGGCAGGACCGGCGCACGGCGGACACCTGCCAGGCCCTGCGCGAGGCCGGGCACGAGGCGGACGTGGCGGCGCGCACCGGCCTGCTGCTCGACCCGTACTTTTCCGCCAGCAAGATCGCCTGGATCCTCGACCATGTCCCCGGCGCCCGGGACCGGGCGGAGCGGGGGGAGCTGGCCTTCGGCACCGTCGATTCGTGGCTGCTCTGGAAGCTCACCGGCGGGGCGGTGCACGCCACCGACGCCACCAACGCCTCGCGCACCCAGCTGTACAACCTGACCACGGGGGACTGGGACGACACGCTGCTCGACCTGTTCCGGGTGCCCCGTGCCCTGCTGCCGCAGGTGCGGGACTGCTCCGGCGACTTCGGCGAGACCCTGCCCGGCCTGTTCGGCGGGGCCATCCCGATCCGAGGCGTGGCCGGGGACCAGCAGAGCGCCATGATCGGCCAGGCCTGCTTCCAGCCGGGTACCCTGAAGTCCACCTACGGCACCGGCTGCTTCGCCCTGCTGAACACAGGCGACCGGCCGGTCATGTCGACCAACCGGCTGCTGACCACCGTGGCCTACCAGCTGGCGGGCAGGCGCACCTACGCCCTGGAGGGCTCGATCTTCGTGGCCGGGGCGGCGGTCCAGTGGCTGCGGGACGGGCTGAAGGTGCTGCCCGCCGCCAACCAGTCCGGTCCCCTGGCGGCGCTCGCCGACCCGGAGCAGGAGGTGATTCTCGTCCCCGCCTTTGTCGGCCTGGGCGCCCCCCACTGGGCCCCCAATGCCCGCGGCGCGATGTTCGGCCTGACCCGCGGCACGGGCCCGGCGGAGCTGGCGAAGGCGGCGCTGGAGAGCGTGTGTTTCCAGACCGCGGACCTGCTGGAGGCCATGCAGGCGGACTGGGCCAGGATCACGGGCCAGGGAGCGGCAGAGACGGTGCTGCGGGTGGATGGCGGCATGGCGGCGTCGGACTGGACCATGCAGCGCCTGGCCGATCTGGTCAGCGCGCCCGTGGACCGGCCGGAGGTGACGGAGACCACGGCGCTGGGCGCGGCCTATCTGGCGGGGCTGGCCGTGGGCCTCTACCCCGAGCCCGCCCAGTTCGCCGACCGCTGGCGGCTGGATCGCCGCTTCACCCCGCAGATGCCCGCGGCGGAGCGGGCGGGCAAGCTGAAGCGCTGGCGCAAGGCGGTGCAGGCGACGATCGCCGTGGCGGAGTGAGTGCGTGGTTCGAGACGCGCGTGTCCCGCGCTCCTCACCATGACGACTGTTGTGGATTAATAGCCGTCGTCATCCTGAGGAGCCCCGCAGGGGCGTCTCGAAGGACACCTTTCCCATTGCCCTCGCCCGCCGACCCCGATAGGACATCCCCTTAACCCAAATGTTGATCGCCCCCGGACGCAAGGCCCCTCCGTGCGCCCGGCGGTCGCGCGCGCCACGCCACGAAAGACGAGACACCCATGCCCAAGCGTACCGACCTGAAGTCGATCCTGATCATCGGGGCGGGCCCCATCGTCATCGGCCAGGCGTGCGAGTTCGACTATTCCGGCGTGCAGGCCTGCAAGGCGCTGAGGGCGGAGGGCTACCGGATCATCCTGGTCAATTCCAACCCCGCCACCATCATGACCGACCCCGAAGTGGCCGACGCCACCTATGTGGAGCCGATCACCCCGGAGATGGTGGCCAGGATCATCGAGAAGGAGCGCCCCGACGCCCTGCTGCCGACCATGGGCGGCCAGACGGCGCTGAACTGTGCCCTGGCGCTGGAGGCCTCCGGCGTGCTGAAGCAGTACGGGGTGGAGATGATCGGCGCCCGGGCCGACGTGATCGAGAAGGCCGAGGACCGGCAGAAGTTCCGCGATGCCATGGACAAGATCGGGCTGGAAAGCCCGCGGTCCCTGGTGGTCAACACCATGGCAGAGGCCGTGGCGGCGGTGGACACGGTGGGCCTGCCCGCCATCATCCGCCCGTCCTTCACGCTGGCCGGCACCGGCGGCGGCATCGCCTACAACATGGAGGAGTTCCGCGAGATCGTGGAGCGCGGCCTCGACGCCTCCCCGGTCACCGAGGTGCTCGTCGAAGAGAGTGTGCTGGGCTGGAAGGAATACGAGATGGAGGTGGTCCGCGACACGGCGGACAACTGCATCATCATCTGCTCCATCGAGAACATCGACCCCATGGGGGTGCATACGGGCGATTCGATCACCGTCGCCCCGGCGCTCACCCTGACGGACAAGGAATACCAGTGGATGCGCTCGGCCTCCATCGCCGTGCTGCGGGAGATCGGGGTGGAGACCGGGGGCTCCAACGTGCAGTTCGCCGTCAATCCCAAGGACGGCCGCATGGTGGTGATCGAGATGAACCCCCGGGTGTCGCGCTCCTCGGCGCTCGCTTCCAAGGCCACGGGCTTCCCCATCGCCAAGGTCGCCGCGCGGCTCGCCGTCGGCTACACCCTGGACGAGCTGATGAACGACATCACCGGGGCCACCCCGGCCAGCTTCGAGCCGTCCATCGACTATGTGGTCACCAAGATCCCCCGCTTCGCCTTCGAGAAGTATCCGGGGGCGGAGCCCTACCTGACCACCTCCATGAAGTCCGTGGGGGAGGTGATGGCCATCGGCCGGACCTTCAAGGAAAGCTGCCAGAAGGCCCTGCGCGGGCTGGAGACGGGGCTCTCCGGCTTTGACGAGATCACCATCCCCGGCGCCGACGCTTCCGATCCCGCCGCGGTGAAGGCCGCCGTGCAGGCGGTGCTCAGCCAGCCCACCCCGGACCGCCTGCGGGTCATCGCCCAGGCCTTCCGCCACGGCCTGTCGGTGGAGGAGGTCCGCGTCGCCTGTTCCTACGAGCCCTGGTTCCTGCGCCAGATCCAGGAGATCATCGCCGCGGAGGCGGAGATCGCCGACAAGGGCCTGCCCTGCGATGCGGCGGGCTTCCGTCGGCTGAAGGCCGCGGGCTTCTCCGACGCGCGGCTGGCCAAGCTCACCGGCGGGACCGAGGACGGGGTGCGTACAGCCCGCCGGACGCTGGGCGTCCGCCCCGTCTACAAGCGCATCGACACCTGCGCGGCGGAGTTCGCGGCCAGGACCCCCTACATGTACTCCACCTACGAGACCGGCGTGCTGGGCGGGGTGCCGGAGTGCGAGAGCCAGCCCTCGTCCGCGAAGAAGGCGGTGATCCTCGGCGGCGGTCCCAACCGGATCGGCCAGGGGATCGAGTTCGACTATTGCTGCTGTCACGCGGCCTTTGCGCTCGCCGAGATCGGCATCGAGTCGATCATGGTCAACTGCAACCCGGAGACCGTCTCCACCGACTATGACACCTCGGACCGCCTCTATTTCGAGCCCCTGACGGCGGAAGACGTGCTGGAGCTGATCACCACGGAGATGTCCAACGGGACCCTCGCCGGCGTGATCGTGCAGTTCGGCGGCCAGACGCCCCTTAAGCTCGCCCAGGCGCTCGAGGATGCGGGCATTCCGATTCTCGGCACCTCACCGGACGCCATCGACCTGGCCGAGGACCGGGAGCGGTTCCAGCAGCTCCTGCACCGGATCGGCATCGCCCAGCCGGTGAACGCCATCGCCCGCAGCGCCGAGGAGGCCTTCGAGGCCGCGCACAAGGTGGGCTATCCGGTGGTGATCCGCCCGTCCTACGTGCTGGGCGGCCGGGCCATGGAGATCCTGCGGGACGACGAGCAGCTGGCCCGCTATGTCCGCGACGCCGTGCAGGTGTCGGGCAAGTCGCCGGTGCTGATCGACCAGTACCTGTCCCGGGCGACCGAGGTCGACGTGGACGCCATCTGCGACGGTGACCAGGTCTATGTGGCCGGGATCATGGAGCATATCGAGGAGGCCGGGGTCCATTCCGGCGACTCGGCCTGCTCCCTGCCGCCCTTCTCGCTGCGGCCCGAGACCATTGCCGAGCTGACCCGCCAGACCGAACTGATGGCCCGGGCGCTGAACGTCCGTGGACTGATGAACGTGCAGTTCGCCATCGAGGAACCGCACTCCGCCGCGCCCCGCATCTTCGTGCTGGAGGTCAATCCCCGGGCGTCGCGCACCGTGCCCTTCGTGGCCAAGGCCATCGGCGCGCCCGTGGCCGCCATCGCCGCCAAGGTCATGGCGGGGGAGAAGCTCGCCCAGTTCCGCCTGCCCGGTCCGTCCGCGGATCATATTGCGGTGAAGGAGGCGGTGTTCCCCTTCGCCCGCTTCCCAGGCGTCGACACGGTGCTGGGGCCGGAGATGCGCTCGACGGGGGAAGTCATGGGCCTCGACTGGCGCCGGGAGGGGGAGCCGCTCTCCGCCGCTTTCGCCCGGGCCTTCGCCAAGAGCCAGATCGCCGGGGGCGCGACTGTTCCCAAGTCCGGCGCGGTGTTCGTCTCGGTGAAGGACGCGGACAAGCCCTTCATCCTGGAGCCGATCCGCATCCTGATCGGCCAGGGCTTCAAGGTCATCGCCACGGCGGGCACCTCGGCCTTCCTGACCGCGGAGGGGGTGCCGCACGAGACGGTGAAGAAGGTGCTGGAGGGCCGTCCCAACATCGTCGACAAGATGAAGGACGGGGACGTGCAGCTGGTGTTCAACACCACCGAGGGCCGCCAGTCCCTGCAGGACAGCTTCTCCATCCGCCGCACGGCCCTGATGATGAAGATCCCCTACTACACGACGGCGGCGGGTGCGCTGGCGGCGGCGCAGGGCGTGGCCGCGGTGAACGCCGGCGCGCTGGATGTCCGGCCGCTGCAGAGCTACGGGTGAGGGGGTTCTGCGTGGTTCGAGACGCCCTTTCAGGGCTCCTCACCATGACGCAGGTTTGTGAGTTTCAACACCGTTCGTCATCCTGAGGAGGGCCGGAACGGCCCATCTCGAAGGACGCAGTGCGTGGTTCGAGACGCCCTTTCAGGGCTCCTCACCATGACGAAGGTTGGGGTTTTCGAGCCCACGCCCTGATCCGCGAGTGGACCCCACGCGCGTCATCCTGAGGAGGGCCGTCAGGCCCGTCCCGTAGCCCCCCTCACGCCTGCAGGCGCAGCGTCGTGAAGGCCTGCGGCTCCGGGCCGGAGCGCACCGGCGGCCCCGGGGTCACGGCCTTCCAGGCGAACTCCGCCTCGGCGGGCACAAGCCCCGTCAGCTCCGCGCTCAGGGCCCACAGCTCCGCCTGCAGGCCCCGGTCATAGGACACCGCCGACGAGCGGATCGCCGCCCGGCCGCTCACATAGACCCCCGTCCATCCGTGTACGGCCGGATCCACCGCCAGCCGCGCCAGATTGTCCCCGGACACCGCCGCACTGTGCACATTGGGACCCATCGCCATCCTCAGTACCGGGATGATGTTGGGCAGGACCCACGACCACAGGGCCCGCAGCAGGGGGGGATAGGTGCGCGCCAGCCCCGTCCCCGGCATCAGCCCCGGATCGAAGGCCAGCACATGGGGGCCCGAGCGGCCGCACAGCTGGATCCGCCGGTCCAGCTCATAGGCGCAGAGCACGTTGCACAGCTTGGAGGTGGAATAGGCCCGCCGCGCCGCCACGCCGGGCTTGTCCCGCCGTCCCAGGGTCGCCGGAAAGGCCGCATGCTGCGCCTCCCGCATCAGGGGGGCGGGAATGCCGGTCTTCTGCGCCGGGTCATGGGTGCCGCTGGACACGAACAGGATCCGCCCCTCCGGCGTCACGTCCCCGGCCAGCAGGTTGGCTAGCAGGAAGTGCCCCAGATGGTTGTTGGCGAAGGTCAGGTCGACCCCGTCCGCCGTGGTCAGGCCGTCGGTGGTGAACTGCAGCCCCGCGGACAGGACCAGGGCGTCGATCCCGTCCGGCGCCGCCGCCCGCACCGCATCCGCCGCCGCGCGGATGGAAGGGGCCGACTGCAGGTCGACCTCCACGCACACCAGCCGCGCCCGGGGGCGGGCCCGGCCCAGGCGCCGGGCAAGTCTTGCCAGGGCCGCTGCGTCCCGACCGGCCAGGATCAGGGTCGCGTCCGGCACCCGCCGCAGCAGGGCCCGAGCGGTGGCCAGCCCCAGACCCCGGGTCGGTCCGGTCAGAACGAGGGTGCGACCCATGAAAAACTCCCGCCAATCCAGCAACTTCACTCTAGCGGCGATCTAAACACTGTCAACATTTCACAACCGAGGGGGGAGCGGCCCGGCCGACCCGGGCCATGGCATCGGTCTTGCAAGGTGAATCGCGCCTTAACCCTCTGGCGGGACCCCGATGCGCGCGAGCCTGTTCCTTCGACTGATCGACATTGCCCTGGCCACCCTGGTGTTCTCCGCCCTCACCTGAGGACGACCCCAGAACCGCCCCGGTTCAGCGGACCACGTCGATCTCCCGCCGCGCGGAGGCGATGGAGACGATGAAGCCCGCCAGCACGTCCAGCAGCACCATGGCCGTGATCAGGAAGAAGGTGGAGGTGGCGAAGTTCCGCTGCAGCAGGAAGGCCACCAGACAGGTGATGAACAGCAGCATGGCCAGGCTGTGATGGATGATCGCCACCCGGCCGGACTGGGTGGCCTTCAGCAGTTCCATGAACAGGATCACCACCGAGGCGAAGACGAACAGGTCGCCCACATGCACGGGCCAGCTGACCCTGGAGGCCATGGCAACGCTGAACAGCACCTGGCCCATGTGCGCCTCGGGCAGGTCCGTGGCCCCGCCGGGAAAGGTCAGGGCGTAGAGCACATAGACGAGAACCGGCAGACCGAGGAGCGGCAAAGCGGCAAACATGGTCAAACCCTCCGGACCCCGGTTTCCTACAGCGGTTCGCGGCATCCGCCAATGCGGCGCGGGGGAGGGGGGGGCGTCCGGAGGGAGGTTCCCGCCTCGAGGGCGGGAATGACGACCAAATATTATATCTGAAATCTCGTCATTCCCGGGCGAAGACCCGGGAACCTCCCGCCCCACCCCCTCAGAGCATCATCTTGTAGCCGATGTGCGAGGCCTCGAACCCCAGGCGGTCATAGAAGCGGTGGGCATCGGTGCGGCGCTTGTCCGTGGTCAGCTGCACCAGTCCGCACCCCGCCTCCCGGCAGTGGTCGATGGCCCACTGGACCATGGCCTCGCCGATCCGCTGGCCCCGGTGATCGGCCGCCACCCGGACGGCCTCGATCAGGCCCCGGCGCATGCCGCCCCGGGACAGGCCGGCGAGGAGGCTGATCTGCAGCGTGCCCACCACCTGACCGTCCCGCTCAGCCACGGCCAGCCACTGGTTGGGATCGGCCTCGATCTGGCGGAAGGCGGCCAGATAGGGCCCGCGGTCGGTCGCCCCGGTGCGTTCCCGCCCGGAGCCGAGGGGGTCGTCGGCCAGAAGCGCCACGATCGCGTCCAGATCGGACTCCCGGGCCCGGCGGAAGGCAGGCTGCGTCATCGCGCGGGTCTCTCCGGGCTCAGGTTTCGAAGCGGAAGGCGTCGCCGTCGCGCTTCACGTGTCCGGCGGTGGGGCCGGCATAGTGGGTGCCGATCACCAGGATCGGCTGGTCGGCCCATTCGGCGAACATCCGCGCCCGGGTCGCGGCGGCGGCCTTCGGGTCGCTGTCGAAGGCCGGAGACCAGTGGGGGTGCGCCAGCTGGCAGGGATGGTGGCTCATGTCCCCGGTGATCACCGCGGTCCGGCCCTCGGACTCGATCATCACGCTCACATGGCCGGGGGTGTGGCCGGTGGTGGGGATCAGCCGCACCTCCGGGCTGATGCGGTGGTCGAGGGCGACCAGCTCCGCCAGGCCGGCGTCGAAGACGGGCTGCACGGAATCCGCCAGGATCACCTGCTGGTCCGCATCCCCCTCCGCCGACCAGTGCTCGAACTCCGTCCGCCCGAACAGGTAGCGGGCCCTGGGGAAGGTCGGGACCCAGCGGCCGTCCTCCAGCATCGTGTTCCAGCCCACATGGTCCACGTGCAGGTGGGTGCAGACCACCGCGTCCACCGACTCCCGCGACCAGCCCGCCTCGGCCATGTGCTGCAGGAACGGGGTGGACAGGGCGCCGCCCCCCACCAGACCCCGGGGCTTGTCATTGCCGACGCAGGTGTCCACCACCAGCCGCAGGCCCGGCGCCTCCACCAGCAGGGCGTGGATGGACAGGATCATCTGGTCCTGGTCATTGACGAAGTGGGGATAGAGCCAGGGCGACCGGCGCAGGATCTCCGGCGTGGCCTCCCGCAGGAAGGCCCCCTTCGGGTTGCAGCTGATGGGAAGCTCCAGCTCCACGATGCGGGTGATCTTCACCGCGCCCACCTGCCACGACAGCATCCCGCTCTCCTCCGTCCCGCGTCCCGGCGGAGTAGATCACGGGGAGGGGGCGGGGGGGAAGCCGGGGGGCATCTAATCCCGGTTCCCGGCTCAAGGCCGGGAATGACGTCCATGAATTCAATCTATTAGTCGTCATTCCCGGGCTTGACCCGGGAACCTTGTTCAAAAAGGAGCGCCACATCCGGACGGAGGTTCCCGCCTCAAGGGCGGGAATGACGAGGTGAAAAATGTTCGGTCGTCATTCCCGGGCGAAGACCCGGGAACCGTCCCCGGTAACGGGGCGTCTCAAACCCTGCCCTCCAGGCCAAAAAAAAGCGGCGCCCGCAGGCGCCGCAGTTCATAGGGAGGAAACGCCCAGGAAGGGCAGCAGCGCCGCGAAGCGCTGCACGGGTCGTATATACGCCGCAGTGCAGCACCGTGCAAGTCTTTGCCGCATGAAATTCGCATCATGAAAATTGATGAGGCTTATCAGGAATCTAAAGGGGAATTCCGGCACCCTGGCCCCCGTTTCGGGCACACCTCACCTGACCCTGCGGCAAGATTACAGGGATTTAATATAACCTGATCGGCGATCAGTTACGCCCTTGTGTGCAGTGCAGCATAAGGCGGTTCCGGGGCCGTTTCCGCCGATCCCGTGGTGGTCGAGGGGTCCGGCAGGCGCCACATTTGGTAGGGAACAAAGGCCGAATCGGAGGAAGTCACTGATTCGGTCCTGATTCGTTTCGCCTGCGTTCCAGAAATTAACCATAAGGATTTACAGGACTTAACGGGAACATCCGCCGCCATGCCCGGGCCTGCGTTCAGGGGCTTGCGAGTCGCCCCGCGCCGCGCCAGTTATGGTCCATGTCCGACCGCGCTGCAGGCCTTGCCCCGTCCCGCGTGATCGCGGTGCTGGGACCGACCAACACCGGCAAGACCCACTATGCGGTGGAGCGGATGCTGGGCCACGCGTCCGGCATGATCGGCCTGCCGCTCCGCCTGCTGGCGCGCGAAGTCTACGACCGCATCGTCAAGCAACGCGGGCCCCGGGCCGTGGCCCTGATCACCGGCGAGGAGAAGATCGTCCCGCCCCGGGCCACCTATTTCGTCTGCACGGTGGAGGCCATGCCGCTGGGCCGGGAGGTGGAGTTCCTGGCCGTGGACGAGATCCAGCTCTGCGCCGACCGGGAGCGGGGGCACATCTTCACCCACCGCCTGCTGCACGCCCGGGGCAAGTACGAGACCCTGTTCCTGGGTGCCCTCACCGTCGCCCCCCTGATCCGCCGCCTGCTGCCCGACGCCAGCTTCGTGACCCGGGAGCGGTTCTCCGAGCTCGCCTATGCCGGGTCCAAGAAGCTGACCCGCCTGCCCCGCCGCTCCGCCGTGGTCGCGTTCAGCACGGAGAATGTCTACGCCATTGCCGAGCTGATCCGCCGCCAGCGGGGGGGCGCGGCGGTGGTGATGGGCTCCCTGTCCCCCCGCACCCGCAACGCCCAGGTGGCCCTCTACCAGTCCGGGGAGGTGGATTTCCTGGTGGCCACGGACGCCATCGGCATGGGCCTGAACATGGACGTGGACCATGTAGCCTTTGCGGGCCTCTGCAAGTTCGACGGCCGCCGCACCCGCTGGCTGACCCCGCAGGAGATCGGCCAGATCGCCGGTCGCGCCGGGCGCTATCGCACCAATGGCACGTTCGGCGTCACGGGGGAGGCCCCGGAAATGGACGAGGACCTGGTGGAGGCCGTCCAGACCCACGCCTATGAGCCGGTGGCCGGGGCGGAGTGGCGCAGCGCCGCCCTGGACTTCTCGTCGCTGTCGAACCTCATGCGCTCCCTCGCCCGGCCCCCGGGGCGGGAGGGGCTGAAACTGTCCGAAGAGAGCCTGGACGAGACCACGCTGCGGGCGCTGGCCAAGGACGACTGGATTTCCGACCGGGCGCGGGACCGCTCCGCCCTCTTGACCCTCTGGGACGCCTGCCAGACCCCGGACTTCCGCAAGACCACCCAGGACGAGCATCTGCGGCTGGTGCGCACCATCTTCGAGCACCTGACGTCGCGCCAGCGCCGCCTGCCGCAGGACTGGATCGCCGAGCAGTTCCGCGCCGTGGACCGGCTGGACGGGGAGATCGACGTGCTGGCCCAGCGGCTGGCAGGCATCCGCACGCTGGCCTATGCCGCCAACCGCTCCGACTGGCTGGCCGACGCCCAGCACTGGCAGGGCCGCTGCCGGGAGCTGGAGGACCGCCTGTCCGACCGGCTGCACGAAAAGCTGATGCAGCGCTTCATCGACCGGCGCACCTCGGCCCTGATGCGCGGCCTGTCCGACGGGGGCGCGGTGCTCGCGGGCGTCGGCGGCGATGGCCTGGTGACGGTGGAGGGCCATGTGGTCGGCCGCCTGGACGGCCTGCGCTTCGAGGCGGAGCGGGGGGCGGGCGCCCTGGAGGACAAGGCGCTGCGCCAGGCGGCCCAGCGGGCGGTGGGGCCGGAAATGGCCCGGCGCCTGGGCAGGCTGGCCGCCGAGCCGGACGACGCCTTCACCCTGTCGCCGGAGGGGCTGATCCACTGGCGGGGCGAGCCGGCCGGGCGGCTGGCCGGGGGGCGGCCGTTCAGCCCCCGGGTGCAGCTGTTCGGCGAACTGGGGCCAGAGCCCGCCCGGATGCGCGCCCAGCGGCGGCTGGAGGCCTTTGTCGCGGCGGAGGCGGGTCGCAGGCTCGCCCCCCTCCGGGCCCTGGATCTCGCCATGGCCGAGGGGCGTCTGTCGGGCCTGGCCCGGGGGATCGGCTTCCAGCTTTCCGAGGCGGGGGGCGTGATCGACCGGGCCCGGGTGGCGACGGAGGTGGCGACGCTCAGCCAGAAGGAGCGCCGGGCCATGAAGGCGCTGGGGGTGCGCTTCGGCGCCTACAGCCTGTTCCTGCCCGCCCTGCTGGAGGCGGATGCGCTGGATTTCACCGCCGCCTTTGCCGGGATCGACGCGCCGGGCTGGCGGCCGGAGCGGGGCGGCCTGTCCCGCCCGCCGCCGCAGATGAAGGGCGGGGCGGAGTCCGACCGGGTGCTGGCGGCCCTGGGGATGCGCCAGGTGGGGCCCTGGGTGGTGTCGGTGGAGGGGCTCGAGGCCCTGGACGCCGCCCTGCGCGCCGAACCGCGGGAGGCCCAGGGCGTGGCCGCGCCGGACTCTGTGGCCGAAGGGCTGGGCTGGCCGGTGACCGCCCTGCCGGTGGTGCTGAAGGGGCTGGGCTACACCGTGGCGCGCAAGGCCTCCGGCGACCGCCCGGCGGTCTGGCGGCGGCGGGGGGTGGCGGCAACGGCTCCGCCCGCGGCCCCACCGCCCAAGGACAGCCCCTTCGCCGCCCTGGCGGGGTTGCGGCCGGTGGTGAAGGTGCGGAAACGGCGAGTGCGTCCTTCGAGACGGGCTTCGCCCTCCTCAGGATGACGAAGGGTGGGGACATCACCAACGCGCGTCATCCTGAGGAGCCCCGCAGGGGCGTCTCGAAGGACGCACACCCCATGACCGACACCGCCCGCATCGATCTGTGGCTGTGGCAGGCCCGGTTCTTCAAGACCCGGGCGATGGCGGGGGCGTTCGTGGCGGCGGGGCGGGTGCGGATGATCCGCGGTGGGCTGGAAAGCCGGCCGGACAAGGCGTCGCGCACCGTGCGTCCCGGCGACCAGCTGGTCTTTGTCCTCGGCGCGCGGATCGTGGAGGTCGAGATCCTGGCCCTGGCCGAGCGCCGCGGTCCGGCGGCGGAGGCGCGGACCCTCTATGCCCCGCTCTCGGACGAGGCCTGAGCCGCAGCGGCGGCGGCCTCGGCGGCCCGGCGCGCCCGGCCCTTCGCCTGGGCGCGGCGGACATAGAGGAAGGTGATCAGGGTCAGAAGACCGATGACGCCGTAACCGGCGATCGGTCCGTAGATCAGATAGTCGTGCACGGACAGGTGCAGGACCAGCCAGACCGCCATCCCCGCCTCGGCGATCAGGCCGAAGCCCCAGATCAGGGTCAGGGTGCGCATCACCGCCTTGAACCGGTGGTCGTCCGCCCGGGCCTCGAACTGCGCCAGGCTGGCGGCCTGGTTCGGGTCCCGGCGCAGGCTGGCCCGGGTCAGTTCATAGATCAGGGGGCGTCCCACCGCCGCGGAGACCAGGAAGACCGTGCCGATGATGGCCGTGACCAGCTTCTCCCGCAGTTGCAGCAGATGCACCGACCCGCCCCCCAGATACATGAGCAGGGACAGGGCGATGCCCAGCAGCACGAGGAGGGAGATGGCGTCCACCCGGCGGTGCCGGGCGAACTCGATCAGGCTCCAGGCCAGGGGCGGGGCGGAGGAGGCGATCAGGGCCCCCACCTCGCCCAGCTGGGCCACCGTGTGGTCATAGACCACCAGCGGGGCCAGGATGTTGATGACGATCTCCACGAGGATGGGCAGGACCCGTCGACGCAGCGTCCCCAGGGTGGTGCCCGCGGGCCTGGCCGTGTCTGTCATGCGTCCCCTCCGGTGATCCATCGTCCGCAGGCAGACTACAGATTGCCCGTTCGTGCGTCAGCTTAACGTTTGGACAGGCTGGGCGAGGCGCAGGAGGGCGAGCACGGAGAGGCCGCCGACGCCTTCGTGGTCCGGCGACGGGGTGCCCAGCACCGGGGTGGTGCCCAGCGCCCTGGCCACGGCGGCGTGGGCCGGATGGGGATGGGGGGCGACCAGCCGCAGGGCGGCGGTGGCGTCCGCGTGGATCGCGTGCGCCAGCAGGGCGGCGGCGGCGGCGGCCATGCCCTCCGCCAGCACCGGCACCCCTGACGCCCGGGCGGCGAGGATGGCGCCGGTGAGGGCCGCGATCTCCCGCCCGCCCAGCTCCGCCAGCCAGTCCAGGGGACCCTCCGGCCCGGCGGCCCGGGCGCGGTCCAGGGCCTGTCGGGTCCGGTCCCGTTCGTGGGGCAGGGACAGGGCGTCGGGGTCGCCCCCCGTCAGTTCGGCCGTCAGTCCGGCGATCAGGGCCGCGGCGGCGGGGACGGAGCCGGGGGCGATGTCCCCCAGGATCAGCAGGTCCGGCTCCTTGGCCAGCACCTCCATGCCGAAGGCCATGGTGGCGGCGGCCTCGCGCAGGGACAGGGCCCGGGCGAAGGCCGCATCCCTGACCGGCTTGTCGAGGGCGAGGTCGAACACGTCGACCCCGGCGCCCAGGCTGCGGCCGATGCGGTTCACCGCCCCGGCGCCCTGGGCCAGCGCCTCCAGCCGGGTGCGGGCCTCTGCGGCGCCCTGCGGTTCGGCGGCATGGCTGGCGGCATAGAGGCCGACAATGGCGCGGCCGACCCGGGGTGTGCCCCGCCAGCCGGCGATCCAGCCCGCCAGTTCGGCCAGGCCGTCCGCCCCGTCGAGGCCGGCGCGGGCCGCCTCGGCGGCGGCGGTGCCGAAGGCGGGCGCGGCCTCGATCAGCGCGCGGAAATCGGCGGCGATCTCGGCGGCGGTGGGGGGCGCGGCGGGGGGAGGGGCGTGGGTCACGGGGGGCGGTTTATCGCAATGTCGCCCCGGAAGAAACGCCTGCAAGCCTTGCCGCGGGGATAAAAACGCGTCATTCGCCCCTGCATGTCCGCTCCCCTCCCTGCCAAGTCCGCGACACCGCCCTCCGCCCTGACGGCGGCGGGTCTGGGGCTGGGTCGGACGGCGGCCCTGCTGGGACTGGTCTCCACCGTCGGGCCGCTGGCCATCGACATGTACCTGCCGGCCTTTCCGGCCATGACCGCGGACCTGCATGCCAGGCCCGCCGAGGTGCAGCTGTCCCTGGTGGTGTTCTTCTGCGCCATGGCGGTGGGGCAGCTGGTCTATGGCCCCCTGTCCGACGCCTTCGGGCGCAAGCGGCCCCTGCAGGTGGGTCTGGCCCTGTTCCTGGTGGCCACCATCGGCTGTGTGTTCGCGCCGGACATCCATAGCCTGATCGCGCTCCGGGCCCTGCAGGGGCTGGGCGCCTGCTCGGGCATGACCATTTCCCGGGCGGTGGTGCGGGACCAGCACACCGGGCCCCAGGCGGCCAAGCTCCTGTCCATGATGATCCTGGTCTGGGGGGTCTCGCCCCTGTTCGCCCCCCTGGCGGGCAGCCTGATCCTGCAGATCGGCGGCTGGCGGCTGATCTTCGCCATACTGACCGGGCTGGTGGGGCTGACGCTGGCGCTGGTCACCTTCGTGCTGCCGGAGAGCCATCCGGAGCACAAGCGCATCGAGCCCTCCGCCCCGGCCATGCTGCGGACCTATCTGCGGCTTCTGCGGGACCGGCGGCTGATGGGCCTGACCTTTTCCAATGCCAGCTGGTCGGGGTCGGTGTTCAGCTATCTGGCCACCTCGTCCTTCGTCTTCGCCCATGAGTACCACCTGTCCCCCCTGGCCTATGGGGGCATGTTCGGCATCTGTGCATCGGGCATGGTGATGAGCTCCCAGACCAACAGCTGGCTCATGCGCCGGCTGGGGGCGGAGCGGCAGCTGCGCCGGGTGGGCCTGGCGGCCATGGGGGCGGGGCTGTTCCTGACCACGACGGTGCTCGCCCATCTGGCCAGCCTGCCGGTGATGATGCTGGGCTCGTTCCTGCTGTTCGCCAGCCAGGGGGTGAGCATGACCCCGGCCTCTGTGACGGCGCTGGACCACCAGGGGGACAATGCCGGGGCGGCGGCGGCCCTGATGGGGGCCGTGCAGCTGGCCACCGGCTCGGCCATCAGCGGCCTGGTCTCGGCCCTGTTCGCGCCGGAGGCCATCGTCTTGGTGGGCACCCAGCTCGCCTGCGTCACCTTCGGGGCCTTGGCCTGCCGGGTGGCGTTCTGGCGGGGTGCCAGGCCCTGATCGGGGTTCCCGGGTCAAGCCCGGGAATGACGACTATCTATTTCACACCCGTCATTCCCGCCCTTGAGGCGGGAACCTCCATCCGGAGGGGGCGCTTTGTTCTGAACGAGGTTCCCGGGTCTTCGCCCGGGAATGACGACTAGTCATTTTTTTTGAAATCGTCATTCCCGGCCTTGAGCCGGGAACCTCCATCCGGAAAACCCTACCCGTTGAACAGGAAGTGCATCACGTCGCCGTCCTTGACCACGTAGGTCTTGCCCTCGGCGCGCAGCTTGCCCGCGTCCCGGGCCTTGCCCTCGCCGCCGAGGCCGACATAATCGTCGAAGCCCACGGTCTCGGCGCGGATGAAGCCCTTCTCGAAGTCCGTGTGGATCACCCCCGCCGCCTGGGGCGCGGTGGCACCAACCGGGATCGTCCAGGCCCTTGCCTCCTTCGGCCCGACGGTGAAGTAGGTCTGCAGGCCCAAGAGCTTGTAGGCCTCGTGGATCAGGCGGTTCAGGCCCGGCTCCTCCAGCCCCAGGGTCTCCAGGAACTCCGCCCGCTCGCCTTCGTCGAGCATGGCGATCTCGCTCTCGATCTTGGCGGAGATGACCACGGCCTTGGCCCCGTCCTTCGCCGCGCGCTCGGCCACCTTTGCGGACAGGCTGTTGCCCTCGCCGGCGCTGCCCTCGTCCACATTGCAGACATAGAGGGCGGGGAGCGCGGTCAGGAGCTGCAGCATCCACCAGGCCTTGTCGTCCTCCTTCGACACCTTGGGATAGGCGGCGCGGGCGGGACGGCCCTCGTTCAGTTCGGCGAGCGCCAGCTTCACCAGCTCCAGGGTCTTGGCGCTTTCCTTGTCGGACCCGGCCTTGGCGCGCTTTTCCAGGTTGGGGACGCGCTTTTCCAGGCTCTCCAGGTCCGCCAGCATCAGCTCGGTCTCGATGATGTCCAGGTCGGACAGGGGATCGACCCGGCCCTCCACATGGATGATGTCGCCGCCCTCGAAGCAGCGGGCGACGAAGGCCACGGCGTCGCAGTCGCGGATATTGGCCAGGAACTGGTTGCCCAGCCCTTCGCCCTTGGAGGCGCCGCGGACCAGGCCCGCCACGTCCACGAAGGTGATCCGGGCGGGGATGATCTCCTTGGAGCCCGCGATCTTCGCCAGCTGGTCCAGCCGCGGCTCCGGCACCGCCACCTCGCCCTCGTTGGGCTCGATGGTGCAGAAGGGATAGTTGGCGGCCTGGGCGGCGGCGGTCTGGGTCAGGGCATTGAACAGGGTCGACTTGCCGACATTGGGCAGGCCGACAATGGCGACTTTCAGGGCCATGGGGTCCTACGGAGCGAGGGGAGGGTCAGGTTGGCGGGTCTTATGGCCGCTGAGAGGCCGGTTGACCAGAGCCTCCCGTCGCGTAGCCTGCGCGCCACAGACCAGACAAGCAGGCAAGGAACCGCCCGTGACCGCCACTCCCAAGGACTTCGACGTCATCGTCTATGGTGCCACCGGCTTCACCGGGCGGCTGGTGGCGGAGTATCTGCTGAAGACCTACGGGCCTGCCGGGCCGGTGAAATGGGCCATGGCCGGGCGCAGCGCCGCCAAGCTGGCGGAGGTCCGCGACCTGATCGGCGCCCCCGCCGACCTGCCGCTGATCGCCGCCGACGGCACCGACTCCGTGGCGCTCGCCGCGCTCGCCTCCCGCACCAAGGCCGTGATCACCACCGCCGGACCCTACCAGCTCTATGGCGCGACCCTGGTGGCCGCCTGCGCCGCGGCGGGGTGCGACTATGTGGACTTGGCGGGTGAGTCCAACTGGATCGCCGAGATGATCGCCGCGCACGAGGCCACGGCCAAGGCCACCGGCGCGCGGCTGGTCTTCTCCTGCGGCTTTGATTCCATCCCCTTCGACCTGGGCGTCTGGTACGTGCAGCGGGAGGCCGCCGCCCGCTTCGGGGCACCGTCCAGGCGGGTCCGCGGCCGGGTCCGGGGCATGCAGGGCACGCTTTCCGGCGGCACCTTCGCCAGCGGCATGGCCACCATGATGGCCGCCCAGAAGGACCCGTCCGTGGGGGTGCTGCTGGCCGATCCGTTTGCCCTGACCCCCGGCTTCAAGGGCGTGGCCCAGCCGGACGGGGACACCCCCTACGAGGACACGGTCACCGGCAGCTGGGTGGGCTCCTTCATGATGGCCGGGATCAACACCAAGGCGGTGCACCGGACCAACTTCCTGATGGGCAATGCCTGGGGGACGGACTTCCGCTACGACGAGATGATGATGCTCCCCGGCCCGCCCAAGGCCGGTGGCGGCGGCGGTGCGGGCTTCGGCCTCGGCGGCGCGGCCCCGCCCCAGCCGGGGGAGGGCCCCTCGAAGGCGGAGCGGGAGGCGGGCTTCTACGACATCCTGTTCATCGCCGAGGGGCCGGAGGGCAGGACCGTCCGCGCCGCGGTGAAGGGGGACATGGACCCGGGCTACGGCTCGACCTCGAAGATGCTGGCGGAGGCGGCGCTGGCCCTGGTGTTCGACGTGGACCGCGCGGTCACCCCCGGCGGCTGCTGGACCCCGGCGGCCGCCATGGCGTCCGCCCTGCTGGCCCGCCTGCCCGCCCGGGCGGGGATCACCTTCGAGGTGGAGAGGTAGGGGGTTGCGTGGTTCGAGACGGGCCGTTCCGGCCCTCCTCACCATGACGAAACTTTGTGAATTTCAACAACCTTCGTCATCCTGAGGAGCCCCGACAGGGGCGTCTCGAAGGACGCAGGTCCTCAGACCCCCACCGCCTCCGCCACGCTGGCAAACCCCTCTGCCTTCAGCCGCGCCGCCAGCTCCCGGCGGATGCGCAACACCAGGCCCGGGCCCTCCTCACCATGACGAAACTTTGTGAATTTCAACAACCTTCGTCATCCTGAGGAGCCCCGACAGGGGCGTCTCGAAGGACGCAGGTCCTCAGACCCCCACCGCCTCCGCCACGCTGGCAAACCCTTCCGCCTTCAGCCGCGCCGCCAGCTCCCGGCGGATGCGCAGAACGAGCCCCGGGCCCTCATAGGCCATGGCGGAATAGAGCTGCACCGCGCTCGCCCCCGCCCGCAGCTTGGCATAGGCGTCGTCGCCGCTGGCCACGCCGCCGGCCCCGATCAGGGCGAGGCGCCCCCTGGCTGCCTGGCGGAACAGGTCCAGCACCCGGGTGGACGGGCCCATCAGCGGGGCGCCAGACAGGCCCCCGGTCTCGTCCCGGTGGGGGGAGACCAGGCTCTCCGGCCGGGCCAGGGTGGTGTTGGAGACGATGATCCCGTTGATGCCCGCGGCCACGGCCACCTCGGTCATGGCCTCCACCTCGTCCTCGCCCAGGTCCGGGGCAACCTTGACGAACACCGGCGGGTTCAGGTCCGTGGCCCCGACCATGGCCCGGCGGGCCTCCCCCAGTCGGCCGGTCAGCTCCTCAAGCGCGGCGCGGGACTGCAGGGCCCGCAGGCCCGGCGTGTTGGGGGACGAGATGTTGACGGTGAAATAGTCGCAGGCCCCCCACAGCCGGGTCAGGCCGGTGACATAGTCGGCGATCCGGTCGATGGCCTCCTTGTTGGCCCCCAGATTGGCACCGACGGGGCCGGAGAGGGGCCGTTTCAGGGCCCGCAGCCGGGCCTCGAAGGGCTCGAGCCCGGCATTGTTGAAGCCCATCCGGTTGATCACCGCCCGGTCCTCCGTCAGCCGGAACAGGCGCGGGCGGGGATTGCCCCCTTGCGGGTAGGGGGTGACGGTGCCGCACTCCACGAAGCCGAACCCGGCGCGCAGCATGGGCAGCGGCACCTCGGCATTCTTGTCGAACCCCGCCGCCAGGCCGACGGGATTGGGGAGGGTCAGGCCGCACAGGGTGGTGGCCAGCGCCGGATCGGGGGGCGACCGGTCCACCGGGCCCAGGCCCAGCTTCAGGGCGCGGATGGTCAGAAGGTGGGCCTCCTCCGGATCCATCAGGTGAAAGGCCCGGGTGGCCGTGCGGTAGAGGTCGGTCATGGCCGCAAGGCCCCCGTCTGCGGTACGCCCGCCCCATCGAGGGGGGCCTCGGTGATGTCGATCACATGGGCGGTGTCGAGGGGGCCGTACAGGTGCGGGAACAGCTGGCCGCCGCGGGAGGGTTCCCACCTCAGGGCCGGGCCGAGGGTGTCCGTCTCCACCGCCAGCACCACCAGGTCGGCCTGGCCGTGGAAGTGCCGCCGCGCCGTCTCCTGCGCCTGGTCGGCGGTGGAGAAGTGGATATAGCCGTCGGTCAGGTCGATGGCCGCCCCGTCGAAGCGTCCGGCCGCCCGGGCCGCCTGCCAGAGCGCGCGGGGCAGGATCTTGTAGATGCGGCTCATTCGCCGCCGCCGCCGCCGTGGTCCCGGGCCAGCAGCCAGGCCTCCAGCCGGGCGCTGCCGGTCGTGAGGTCGAACACCCCGGCGGTGGCCGTGGGCATGCCGCTGCGCACCTCGTAGAGGTCCGCCGCCCCGGCCGCGCCCCGGGCCAGCAGGGCCATGGCGGCCTCGTGCAGGCCGGGATTGTGGGCGATCACCATCACCGTGCCCGCCTCCGGTCCGGCCTGGGCCGCGGCCAGCAGGGCCTGGGCGGGGGCGTTGTAGAGGGCCTCGTCCACCACCACCTCGGCCGCCGGAAAGCAGCCGGCCATGGCGCTCCAGGTGGACCTCGTGCGTTTGGCACCGGAGACCAGCACCCGGTCCGGCACCAGGCCGCGGGCTGCCAAGAGCCGCCCCATCAGGGCCGCATCGCTGCGGCCGCGATCGGTCAGGTCGCGGTCATGGTCTTCGCCGCTGTCGGCGCGCCGCTCCGCCTTGGCGTGGCGGAACAGGATCAATCGCTGCATGGGAGGGGTCCGGTTCAAGACCTCCTCCATAGACCACCGCAGGTGGGGTGGGGAAGGGGTGGGTGGACGGGTGCTTTGTCCTGAACGAGGTTCCCGGGTCTTCGCCCGGGAATGACGAGTAGTCATTTTTCAAACTCGTCATTCCCGCCCTTGAGGCGGGAACCTCTCGCCGGATATGGCGTTACATCCTGACCAAGGTTCCCGGGTCTTCGCCCGGGAATGACGAGATACTTGTTTTAAAGTCGTCATTCCCGGCCTTGAGCCGGGAACCTCCGTCCGGACGCCCCCCCGTCACCCCCGCCGCCGCGGCTGGTAGGGCCGCTTGTCCCGCCACTCCTTGGCGAAGGCCTCCAGCGCCTCGTCGGGCATGTCGGGCAGCATCACCACCAGCCGGGCCAGCAGGTCGCCGCGCTTGCCCTGGGCATCGATGGCCCCGCGGCCCTTCAGGCGCAGGGTCTGGCCGGAATTGGCCCGGGGCGGCACGGTCAGGCTGACCGGCCCGTCCGGGGTCGGGGCATCCACCCGCGCACCCAGAATGGCGTCGGGCACGCTGATCGGCAGGTCCATGGTCAGGTCGGCCCCGTCCCGGCGATAGAGGGGATGGGGGCGCAGCGCCAGCTCGATCAGGGCGTCCCCCGCGGGCCCGCCCAGGCGTCCGGCCTCGCCCTTGCCCCGCAGGCGCAGCACCTGGCCCTCCCGCGCCGCCGGGGGGATCGTCAGGTCGAGAGTCGCCCCGCTGGGCAGGCTGATCCGCTTGGGACCGCCCTTGATCGCCTCCTCCAGGTCGATCTCCAGGCGCAGGCGCAGATCGTCGCCCTTCACCGGACCCCGGGCGCCGAAGCCCCCCGGTCCGCCCTGGGGACCTGCGCCTGCGCGATTGCCGAACATCTCGGCCAGTATGTCCTCGAAGTCGGCCCCGCCGCCGCCACCGCCGCCGCCGAAGCCGCCGCCGGGACCGGTGCGGCGCCCGCCGCTGCGTCCGCCGAAGGGCCCGCCGCCACCGCCGAACGGGCCCCCGCCGCCGCCGAAGCCGCGCATGGACTCCCGCCCGTCGGCGTCGATCTCGCCCCGGTCGAACTTGGCCTTCTTCTCCGCATCGCCCAGGATGTCGAAGGCGGCGCTGACCCGCTTGAAGCGTTCCTCCGCCGCGGCATTGCCGGGATTGACGTCCGGGTGATTGGCCTTGGCCAGCTTGCGGAACGCCTTGCGGATCTCGTCGGCACTGGCCGAGCGGGATACGCCGAGGGTCTGATACGGATCTTGCGTCACGCGGGGTTCCGGTTGCTCAAGGCTCAACGAGGCGGAACGGACAGCGTCCCCCGCCACGGCCTCACTTAAACCTTGCACGGGCGGACGCAAGGGGGATTGTGGCAAAATTATCACAGCACCTTTCGCGCCGGGCTGCCCCAGCCGAACACGGCGGAGAGCTGGCGCACCTCCACCACCGCCGACCCCGCCACGCCGCCGGGGAAATCCGTCGCCTGGTCCGCTGCGGCCCAGGTGACGGCGGGGCTGGCCACCTGCCAGCTGCGCCGCACCGTGCCGTCGAGGGCGGTCAGGTTGACGAGGTACAGCTCCTGGTCCTCGCCCAGGGGCGGTTCGTCATCCAGGGGGTCCCCATGCAGCCGGGCCCGGCGGATCCAGGTGATCTGCAGGTCGCCGCCGGGCGGTCCCTGCACGGCCAGATGGGCGGGGGACCAGGGGCGCAGGGCGATGCCGGTCCAGGTGGCGGCGAGGTCCGTGGTGCCGAGCCCCCCCGCGGCGGCAGCCCCCATGGCGGCGGCGCGCCACAGGAGGGGCAGGCCCCGCTCCGACTGGCTGATGGCGGCGCGGACCAGCTCGCTGCCGATGGGCACGAACAGGGCCCCGGCCGAGGCCCCCGCCCCCATGGCGGGATCGGTCCCTCCCTGGGCCCGCAGCAGGCCGGACAGGCGCCACTGGTCCGGACCGGTCAGGGTCGCCGTGACATATTGCAGCAGCTCCCACTCCCCGTTGTCGCAGAGCACCGCCGCCGCATTGGCCCCGTTCAGCACCGCCGCGGGGCTGGCGCTCTCCAGGGCCAGGCCGGTGATCTGCACCGTCAGTTTCGTGCCGTTGTCGAACCGGAACTGCGGTCCCGGCGTCAGGGGGGCGAGGAGGCGACCCATGGGGGCGGGGCTGAGGACCTGGGCCCGCAGGGTCAGGGCATCCGCCGAGGGGCCCGCGGACACGCCCAGCCCCTGCCAGGGATCGCCGGAGGCGGCGACCAGGGGGCGGGTGTCGTCCTCCTGTCCCGGCAGGGGCGGCAGGTCCATCAGGGCGAGGCCGGGGGGACCGGCGGGCTGGGCGGCGGGGGCCACCTGGAACAGGGGCAGGGCGGAGGCCGCCGTCGCGGCCGGGCTGTCCGGGGCCTCCATCCCTTCCAGATGGGCCAGGGACGGGTCGGCATGTTCGACGCCGATCACCCGCCAGGACCGGTCGCTGCCGGGCAGGGTGACCGCGTCCCCGGGCTCGAGGATGTGGGCCAGGGCCGGGCCCAGGGTCACCCGGGCCGTGTCCCGGGCCGCCCGTCGCCGACGCAGCCAGCGGGCCCCGACGGTCTGCCCCTGCGCCTCGGCCAGCACCAGGGGCAGGTCCAGATGCATGGCCCCGCCGCCGTCGAGGTCGACGCCGTCCGCCTCCCCCGCCCGGGCGAAGGCCTGGCCGGTCTGGAAGTCGCGATAGGCGTCGGCAAACCGCACCCGGATCAGGTCCGGTACCGGGACCAGGCTGCGATGACGCTGCACCGGATCGACGGTGGTGTCCGTGGACAGGGCCAGGTGGGCCAGGTCCAGGTCCAGCCGCAGGGGGGTGTCCCTCGAGCGGCACGCGACCTCGCCCCCCTGCTCCGCCAGATCGAAGGCATGGGCCTCCGCCAGCTCCGTCAATGTGTCCAGCAGGCGGGCGGGCCCCGCCACGGCAAAGCCCTGCACCAGGCCCGACAGGTCCGACAAGTCGCAGCCCAGGGGATCGACGCCCCCCCGCAGCAGCAGGGCCGCCACCAGGTCCGCCAGGTCGCCCGCCCCCGCCCGGCCGTTCAGCCAGTGGCCGAGCGCCCAGTTGCCCGCATCGGACCACAGGCCGTCCCGGGCGGGAAAGTCGGGAAACGGCCGGGCGTCCCAGCACCAGGCGGCCAGATCGCCGGGGGCGACCATGGGTCCTCCGTAGACGGACGAAACCGGATTGGCGGGGCCGGAGGCGGCGAAGTGGGCCAGCATGGCCTCGATCAGGCAGCGTTGCCCCAGATCGTCCCGGGCCCCGTTGCTGAAGGGGGGCAGGCGGCTTTCGGCGCTCTTGGGGTCGATGAAGTCGTTGGGGGCATTGGCCCCCTTGTCCACGGCGGGACAGCCGAACTCCACCAGCCGGATCGGCTTCATCCCCGGCACCCAGGCGGTGGGGACGGGGTTGCGCACCCCCTTGTCCCGGTCGTGGTGCAGGTTGGACCACCAGCCCGCCAGGTCCTTGGGGCGGAACATCCAGGTCTCCCCATAGGCCCCGTCGGTGATCGGCGTGCGGGTCTGGGCGGCGCGGGCGGCGTCATCGGCATAGAACCAGTCGAAGGCCTCGCCCCCGGCGATGCGGGCGGCCAGATAGGCGGGGTCCGCGGTCCCGGAATAGCCCGCCTGGGCGTCCAGATGGGCGGTGCCGTCCCGCCAGTCGGTGACCGGGGCGTACCAGTCGATGCCGACAAAGGCGATGGACGGGTCGCTCCACAGGGGGTCCAGGTGGAAGTGCGCGTCGCCGGAGCCGTCTGCTGGCTGGTGGCCGAAATACTCGCTCCAGTCCGCCGAATAGCTGACCTTCACCCCGGGGCCGAGCAGGGTGGCGCAGTCCCGGGCCAGCTGCACCAGGGCCGAAACGGCGGGATAGGCACCGGTGGGGTCGCGAAGCGTGGTCAGGCCCCGCAGCTCCGACCCGATCAGGAAGCTCTCCACCGGGGCCCCGGCCAGCCCCGCCGCCGCCGCCAGCGCGGCCTGGTGCAGCACCATGCGGCGATAGCTCCACTCCGCCGGGCCGGAATAGACCACGCCCGCGGCGCTGATCCGGAACTGCGACGGCACCGCCGTGCCGAAGAAGGCCGCCACCTGCGCCGCCACGGGCAGGGCCGGGTCGGCGGTGATCCGCCCCCGCCAGGGATAGGGGGCCTGGGCCGTGCCGCCATAGGGGTCGGGCAGGGCGTTCCCCGCCGGAATGTCCATCAGCAGGAAGGGATAGTGGGTGACCGACAGGCCCCGCCGCGCCAGCTCCGCCAGCAGGGCCAGCACGCTGGCATCGGACGGGGTGCCCCCATAGGCCGGGCCGCCGCCGGGACCGGGGGAGATCACCCGCGCGCCGCTGCGCCCCACGCCCCCGGCCGACCAGTCGGCAGGCAGGGTCTCCTTGTCCGCCACCTCCACCCCCGGCCGGACCTGGCACACGCCGCAGCGCAGGTCGTCGCCGAACCAGGCGGTGACAAGGTTCACATGCCGCACCTGGGGCAGCTGGGCCTGCAGCTGGTCGAGGGCGGCCAGCACGTCGGCCCCCCCGGAGGCGCTGTTCACGTTCTCCGCCACCGTGGCCCCGAAGCCGGTGATCCGCAGGACCGGGGTGGGGGCATAGACCGCCTCGCCTGCGCCGGGGATCAGGCAGACGGCCCCCAGCCTATCCTCCAGCCGGGGCGGGGCGTCGGGCGTCGTCGGTCGGCGGAACACCTCGGCGCTGATGGCGGGGGGGCGGGCGCCGAAGGGGGTCAGGTCCAGGTCCTCGAACACCAGATAGGCCAGGCCCCGATAGGCCGGCGCGTCCCCCTCGATGGCGCAGATCAGCGGATCCGGCGTCTGGTCCGCCGCCCCCGTATAGGTGCGCAGGGTCAGGCCGGAGGTGTCCAGCAGCTTGCCGTCCGCCCAGATGCGGCCGATCCCGTCCACCGGCCCCTCCCCCAGGCCCACGGCGAAGGACAGGCTGTAGCTGTAGCGGTAGGTGTTGCTGCTGCTGCCCGCGCCGCTGGTGGACTTGCCGCCGCCGCTGGAGGTCTGCACCCGGTGTTCGAGGAAGCGCGCGGCCCAGAGGATCTGCCCCCCCAGCCGCACCCGGCCATAGCCCGCCGGAAGGGGCTCGCCCTCCGCCGTGGTGTTCAGCTGCAGCCCCGTCAGCCGCCGCCCCACCGCCTTGCCGGGGGTCAGGGCCGAGGTCACGGCCCGGTCGATCTGGCGGCCCACGGTCCGGCCGATCCAGCCGCCGATGGGGCCGCCGATCGCCGTGCCGACGGAGGAGAGGATCATCTGTGCCATGGGCCGAGCTCCGGAAAGGCGAAGGCGTGGGACAACCGCCGGGACCACCAGGGACCGACCCAGCTCTCCACGCAGGCCCGGCCCCAATAGGCGTGGATCATGCGGCGCTGGGGCTCATCTAGCGTGGGGGCGGCGGACAGGATGGCGCAGTGCTTGACGAGCGCCTCCGGCGTCACCCGGAACAGCACCACGTCGCCGGGGCCGGCGGTGGCGGGGTCCAGCTCCACCAGATGCCGGCGGGCGGCGGCCAGCAGGGTCTCCTCCGTGCCCGTCTCGGCCCAGTCGGCGCGATAGGCGGGGGCGGCTTCCGGCTCCTCGCCGATCACCTCCCGCCAGACCCCCCGGACCAGGCCCAGGCAGTCGCAGGCCACCCCCTTGAGGGAGGCCTGGTGCCGGTAGGAGACGCCGATCCAGGTCCGCGCCTCCGCCACAACGGCGGCTTGCAGCGGGGTCATGTGCGGCGGCTCCCCCCGGTGTTGGCGGGACTGTCCGCGGCATAGACCGCCAGGAAGTCGTCGCCGGGAATGTCGGGAAAGCCCTGGAAGTTTATCAGGTTGGCAAACCGGTCCCGGCAGGTGGTCCAGCCCTTGTCGCAGGTGGCCCCCTGATAGGCGGGCTGGGTCAGGTCCACCCGGCACCGGGCATCCCCCAGCACCGCATCGCAGCGCCGCTGATAGGTGCGGCCGGTGACCAGGCCCAGTGCGCCGAGGGGGCCGGCCACATGGGCCACATAGCCCGACCCCGTCCGCTCCAGCGCCGCGATCTTCCCGCGCCACAGGATGAGCGCGCTGGCCTGCGGCGCGGTCCAGTCCACCCGCCAGGCGGCAAGGCTCGCCCGGTCATAGAGACCCGCGGCGATGTCGGCCTCGGTCACGGCCTCGGCGTCCAGCAGGCCCTGCATCTGCGCCTCCCCCGGCCGTGGGCCCAGCTCCGCCCGGGCCGCGCCGGGGCTGAGGCCGGTCTGCGGGGCGCAGGTGACGCCCTGCAGTGTCAGGGGCCGGTCATGGTCGGTGAAACCGATCACCTTGCCGTCCAGCCGGGTCAGGATCCACACGGTGGCGAGCGTTCCCACCGCACCCGGGGCGGTGGCGGTGGCCAGCAGGGGGGTGAGGACGCGCATCAGACCCGCACCTCGATCAGGGGCGTGGCGGTGATCCGCGCCGTGTCGAAGCTTTCCAGGGTCACCTCGATCCGGTCGGTGTCGAAGCGCACCGGCGTGTCGAAGGAAAACCCCGCCGTCACCGAAAGCCCCGCCGCCGGGGGCTGGGTGAAGCTGACCAGTCCCGTGGTCGGATCGGCGGTGAAGTCGGTCCCGGCCACCCCCTCGATCCCCGCCACGGCCACGCGGACGCTGCCGTCCACCGGCTTGGCGATGGGCCGCACATAGGCCTGCGCCCCGCTGCCATAGGTCTTGGCAAGGGCAAAGACGGTGGTCGTGCCGTCCCCGGTGCCCAGGGGCTGGTCCAGCGGCCCGGGGGTCGCCGAGGGGGCGCAGGAGCGGCTGTCGGCAAAGTCGGTGAAGCGGAAGGCCTGCAGCCGCCCCCGTCGGGCCTCGAAGAAGGCCAGGAGCTCGGCCACGTCGTCCAGGCTGTGCAGGGCCGCGGCCAGGGCATAGCGGCGGCGGCCATTGGCCCACGGGGTGGCCCGGGTCTCGTAGCCGGAGGCCAGCAGCGCCACCTCCGTCCGGCGCTCGATCCCGCCGGTGGAGCCGAAGGTCAGGCGCGCGGGCAGGCGCACCTCGGAAAAGGGCAGCATGGGAACCTCGTGTCAGGATGTGGGGGGCGCGCGGTTGGCGCTTGCGGCGGGCTTGCGGGCCGCTATGGTCGGGGAATGACGACGCGCATGACCCGCAACGAGATGATCTCCATCGGAACGCACCTGTTCCTCGATTCCCACGGGCGGATCGGGCGCAGGGACTTCTGGCTGGCGGCCGGTGTGCTGCTGGTGGTCTCGAACCTGCTGCACCTGATCTGGGGCATCGGCTCGCTGGTCTCGTTCGCCCTCTTCTATTGCTGGGTCTGCCTGTTCGCGAAGCGGCTGCACGACATGGGCAAGTCCGGCTGGCTGCAGATCGCACCGCACGTGATCAATGCGGTCTGCATCTTCATCGGCGTGACCCTGGGGGCCTTCGGGCTGATCATGACCTTCTTCTCCGGACGGGCAGCGGCGGCCACCGGCGTGCTGTTCGGCGGGGTGATGGCCTGGGCCGGGGCGCTGCTGGTGGTGTTCGGCATTGCCGCGGTGAACACGCTGGTGTTCCTCCTGTGGATCGGCCTCACCCGGGGGCAGGAGACCCTGAACCCCTATGGACCGCCCCCCGGCTCGATCATTCCCGTGGGCCCTACCCACCGGCTGCCGTGAGGCTCAGGGCCCCGGCAGACGCCAGGGTCACCTCCCATCCGGCCTCCGCCTCCTCCCGTCCCAGATAGGCAAGCTCCGTCACCAGGAACGGCCCGGTGCAGGTGAACAGGCCCGGCGCCGTCACCTGCCAGTTGACCAGGCTCTGGGCCAGGAAGGCATCCCGCAGACGCTGATCGGCCACCAGGTTGTAGAGGCTGCCCTGGCCGGTGACGGTCAGGCTGCGCACCCCGCCGCCCCCCAGCTGGCGCCAGCGGCCGGGGCTTGCGGTGTCGGTCACGTCCAGCCCCGCGGCGGTGAAGCGGAAGGTGCGTTCCTCCAGGCCGGCGAGGGTGGCAAAGCTCTCCGGCGTGCCCCCGTCCCCCACCTGCAGGATCAGGTCGCGGCCGTTCTGCAGTCCCATGCGCGATCCTCCCGCCTCAGGTCTGGGCCAGGGGTTCGGTCACCGCCCGGACCCGGATCAGGCCCAGCACCGTGATCCCGTCGGCCCCGTGATAGATGTCCACGAACACCACCCGCAGGCTGACCAGGTTCCAGCCGTCCAGGGGCAGCTTGGAATTGTGCAGGGTGGCGCGGACGGCGGCGGCGATGGCCCTGGCCTCCTCCGTCCCCTCGAAGCGGGACAGCGCGGTCAGGGTCAGCACATGGGCCACGGCGCCGGCCACCCCGTCCGGGGCCCGGCCACCCACCGGCTGGTTCTCCGTCCGGCCGATCAGCAGATAGGGATAGGCAGGCACCGCGGGGGGCTGGTCGAACACCGCCGCCCCGGTGAGGGGGGCCAGCAGCGGGGCGCTGGTCAGGGCCGACAAAAGGGCCGCCACCAGGGCCCGGTCGGGATCGGCGATCATCGCTCAGGTCTCCCTTTCCAGGGTGAGGGTCATGAAGCCCCGGGCGGGGGACTGGCGGCTGACGTCGAGGATCCGCCAGGGTGCCTCCGCCCCGATCACCAGCCGGGTCCCGCGCACGGCGGCGGGATTGTCCCGGGCGATGGCGGCGGCCCGGGTCCGGCGGCGGGGGGGCAGGCCCGCCTCGTTCACCTCGACGCTCCGCCCGGGCGTGAGGCTGAGCCACAGGGTGGTGAGCGGGGTCCAGCTGGTCGTCCGCCCGCCGAAGGGGGTGACGGTGTCCGTCGGCCCCTGCAGCTGGGCCGGGATGCGCAGGGCCCCGATCAGGGGCGCGGGCACACCGGCGTCCGGCCCGGGGGCCTCGCCGCCCGGATCGGCCCCGCTCACAACCGGGTCCTCCGCCAGGCGTCGAGCCAGGGCCCGGCCACGGACAGGGGCGGGTCGGGGGCGTCCCGGTGGTCATAGCTCCAGGCCACCAGGGCCAGGATCGCCTGCTTCAGGGGCTGGGGCACCGTGTCCGCGGTGCTCCCGAAGCCGGCCGTATAGTCGATCCGCAGCCCCGCCGACCGGGCCGTGGGCTGGAGGATGGCCAGGGCCGTGGCCCCCAGCTCCGGCGGCCAGGACCCGGGCAGGGGGGCGTAGTAGCCCGGGTCCAGGGTGCGGAAGTTGCGCCAGGAATCGGCCACGGCCACCGCCGTCACCCCGATCAGCGGACCGCGGGCCAGCGTCAGCCCGCCCCGGTCGTCGGTGGGGGCCCAGGCGTCCCGCCATTCCGACACGCCGGTGGCCAGGAGGCACATCCCCAGCTCCGTCTCGATCCGCAGGCGGGCGCCGGTGATCAGGCCGCTGATCCAGCCGTCCTCCAGGCTCTGGTCCACCCGGCAGGCGGTCTTGGCATCGGCGAGGAGCACGGGCTCCGTCACCGGCGGGGCGGTGATGACGACGGTGGCCATGGCTCAGCTGACCGCGAACTTCATCAGCTTGATGGCGTCGGAGATCTGCACCGCGCCGCCCACCCGCTTGGTGGTGTAGAACAGGACATTGGGCTTCGACAGGTACGGGTCGCGCAGGACGTTGATCCCCGCCCGGTCGACGATCAGATAGCCCTTGGAAAAGTCCCCGAAGGCGATGGAGAAGCTGTTCGCCGCCGGGTCGGGCATGGTCTCGACCTCGGTGATCGGATAGCCCACCAGGGTCGCGGGCCCCCCGGCCACCGTGGGTGGCTGCCAGATGTAGTCACCGATGGTGTCCTTGATCTTGCGCAGCTGGGCGGTGGTCTTCTTGTTCAGGATGAAGCGGGCATTGGGCCGGAACTGCACCCGGGGCGCATAGGTCAGGTCCATGATCGGATCGAGGGTGGAGATCGCGCCGGCGGCCAGGGACGGGATATAGCCCAGCGTCCCCCAGGGCAGGGTGGCGGAGTCCGCCGCCGTGGGGGCGTTGAGCAGGCCCTTGGGCTGGGTCACCCCCGTGCCGTTGATGAAGGCCTGGGTCTCCTGCAGGGCGAAGGCGTCCTCGCATTCCAGGGCCAGCCACGCCTCGATGTCCACCAGGGCGTCGTTCAACAGCTGCTGGCTGGCGGCGGGCACGGCGTAGAGGTCGAAGCACGGCACATCCAGATTGGTCAGCATGGGCGGGGTGGTCTCCAGCCGGGGCGCGGTCTCCGCCGCCCAGCCGGACGCCGCGCCTTGGATGGAGAAGACCTTGCGGTAGATGGCGCTGGACACGGTCTGCACGGCGCAGATGTCCCGCATGGGGCTGGAATGGCGGATGTGCAGGGTGATGGAGTGCTCCACCTCCGGCGGGGCGATCCAGCCGCCCCCGGTGGTTGTCAGGTCCTCCGCCACCCCCTTCAGTTCGAGGCCGGTCTCCAGCCCCGTGCGCAGATAGCGGCCGAAGGCCTCGGCCCGGGGGGTGCGCTCGGCGGCGGACTTGGTCTCGTCCCCGCCCCGGGCGGGACGCTGGACGGCGGCGAGCGCCCGCTCCGCCTTGGTCTGGGCGCTGTCGAGGGCGGCGTCGATGCGGGCCAGCGTCGCGTCCCGCAGGGGGTCGTGCCGTCCGGCCTCGATGGCCGTCAGGCGGGCGTCGTTCTCCGCCTTGAAGGCCTCGAAGGCGGCCATCATCTCGTGCAGGGCCGCGCGGGTTTCGGCGGTGGCCACCGCCGTCTTGGTCTCTTTCATGGGAGTTCCTTGGGTTGTGAGGACAGGCAGACGCTTCAGGCGGCGCGGCGAACGTCCGGGATCGGACGGACGACGGTCAGCCGGGCGCCGGGCAGCATGGGAAAGCTGACCAGCGAGACTTCGAAGAGGTCGATGTCGGTGAGGAGCCGGCCGTTTCCGGCGGGATCGGACCGTGCGGCGCGGGCCACATAGCCGATGGACAGGCCGTCCAGGGCCCCGGCCAGGACCAGGGCGGCGGCATGGGCGGCGGCGGGGGGACGGGAAAAGATCCGTCCCCGGACAAACAGGCCGGTGGGGTCCTCCCGCGCCACGTCCCACACGCCGATGGGGCTGGAGGCCACGTGCTGGTGCAGCATGGCCAGCCCCGCCGCCCCCCGCCGGGCGAGGGAGGCGCGGAAGGCGCCTGGCATGACCACGTCGCCCCCCAGGTCGCGGACGCCGAACAGGCTGGCATAGCCGCCGATGACGGTCACGGGCGGTCCTCCCGACCCCGGCCGTGGTCCAGCAGGGCCTCCACCCGGTTCAGGCTGGCGCGGGCGGCCTCCACCTCCGCCTCCAGCCGGGCGAGGCGCTCGGCAATGGCCCCGGCCCGGTCCAGGCGCTGTTCCAGCACCGTGATCCGCTCCGCCGCGGACCCGGCCCACAACAGCCCGGCTCCGGTCTGCAGGAACAGGGTCAGGACCAGGGCCAGCGGCAGGCGCCGCAGGTCGCGCAGGTCCAGTCCGAGGCTGGGCTCAGTCATCCGAGATCTCCGAAGGGGCATCCCCCAGACCGGCCATGCGTCGCCGCTCCTGCGGGGTGAGGAAGGTGGCGGCGTCGAGGCGCGCCCACAGGCTCTCCCGCTCGGCGGCGAGGCCGGGGCAGCGGTCGAAGTCCGGGCGGATCTCGCAGCCGGGAAAGCGCGGCCGCAGCCAGGCGGTCAGGGCCCGGGCGCCGCGCTCCGCCAGGGGGGCCACGGTCTGGCGCCAGAAGGCCCCGTTGGCCTCCTTGTAGTTGGCATAGGTGTTGTCTCCCGGCAGGCCGAGCAGGGGCGGCGGCACGCCGAAGGCCTGGGCGATCTCCCGCGCCGCGGCGGCCTTGCCGGCGATGAAGTCCATGTCGGCGGGGGTGAGCGCCATGGGCTTCCAGTCCAGCCCCCCCTCCAGCAGCAGGGGCCGTCCGGCGCCGTCGGGGCCGGAATGGGCGGTCTCCAGCTCCTGCTTCAGCCGGGCGAACTGGTCCTCGCTCAGCCGGTCCCCGGCGGCGCGGCCGGTGAAGACCAGGGCGCCGGAGGGCCGGGCGGAATTGTCCAGCAGGGCCTTGTTCCAGGCGCTGGAGGCATTGTGCACGTCGATGGCGAAGCGCGCGGCCTCCAGGGGCGAGAAGCCGTAATAGTCGTCCGTCGGGTTGTAGAGCTTCAGGTGCAGCACCGGCAGGAAGCCGTCCCCCGCCCGCACCAGCCGCACCGACCGGCCCGCCGCCTGATACTCATAGGCGTCCGGCCAGCCTTGCGCGCCCGGCACCACCTTCACCCGGTCCGGGCGCAGGACATAGAGCTCCGTGGGCGCATCACCGGTTCCGGCGGCCTCCAGATAGGCATTGCCGGCGGTCTGCAGGGCGCCGAAGAAGCTCTCCAGCAGGTCAGGCCCCGCCTCCTCCGGATTGGGCCGGTCCAGCAGCTGCTGCAGGGGATGATCCGGGACCGGACGATTGCGGCGGAACACCACCAGCGGGGCGGACGCCGCGGCCTCCGCGATCATCCGGATGCAGCGATAGGCCACCGGATTGCGGGCAAACCCCTCCCGCGCCAGGGCCCGGTAGTCCACGGGCGTCCAGTGGGGGCGGCCCGCCGCGGTCAGGGCCACCAGCCGCCGGGCGCGGGAGGCCTTTTCCTCCCGGCCGCGGAACCGGTCCAGCCAGCGGGTCTGAGACGTCATCGGAAGATCCTTCCTTACAGGCGGCCGACCCGGGGGCCGGGGCCGTGTTCCAGCAGCAGTTCGGTCAGGGCCCAGACCAGGGCGTCGGCCCGGTCGGGGCTGGCGGTTCCGGCGGCGGCGGACCGGTCCTTGAGGGGGGTGCCGTCGCTGTCCGCCGCGCCCAGGGCCAGCAGCTCCTCCTCCAGCGCGCCCAGGCCCGGCGCGTGGCGCACCCGGCCCTGCTCGTAGAGGGCGGCCACGGGCTCGGCCCGCAGGCGCTTGGAGACGGTGGCCCGGACCAGCTTCACCGGGGCCGGGCAGTCGGCCAGGCGCAGCAGGGTGCCGACCATCTCGCCCCCCTGGTTGGCCTCGGCCACCACCAGGTCGACGCGGAAGGCCTTCGCCGTCTCCGCCGCCCGCTTGGCCCAGCCCAGGGGGGACAGGCCCCGCACCGTGGCGTCGGCCAGCACATGGGCCACCTCTCCCCGCCGTCCGGCCACCACCAGGCCGCAGGCGTCCCCGTCGGCGCTGGCCGTGGGGTCCACCGCCAGCACCACCCGGTCCAGCCGGTCCGGCGGGGCCTGGCGCAGGGGCGGAAAGTCCGCCGCCCGCCACAGGGCCTGGCCGTCCGCCTCCACCACGATCCCGTCCAGCTCCTGCGCCGCGAGGCGGGTGCCGCCATAGAGACGCTGCAGGCCGTGCAGGAAGGCCGGGGACAGGTTCTGGGCATTGGCCCGGGTGGGCGCGCGGGTGAGGGCGAGGTCCGGCTCGGCCATCAGCAGGCGCAGGGCCCGGGCGGGCTTGGGCGTGGTGGTGATCACCAGCTGGGGGTGGGGCCCCAGCCGAAGGCCGAGCCGGAGCTGGGCCAGCACCGTGGCGGCCTGGGGCCAGGCACAGAACTCGTCGGCCCAGGCATTGTGGAACTGGGGCCCCCGCAGGCTGTCCGGGTCCTCGGCGGAGAAGGCGAAGGCCACCGCCCCGCTGGGATAGCGCAGGCGTCGGCGGGACACCTCATAGGTCGGGCGGTTGTCGGGATCGGCGGTGGCGATCAGGCCGGACGGGCCCTCCACCATCACCTCGCGCACATCGTGCAGGGTGGGACCGACCAGGGCCAGGCGCTGCCCCGGCAGGGCCCGGGCCCCCAGCCACTCGGCCCCCGCCCGGGTCTTGCCCGCGCCGCGGCCCCCCAGGAACAGCCAGGTGCGCCAGTCATCCGCCTCCGGCGGCAGCTGCGCCGCATGGGCCGTCATCAGCCAGCTGGCCGTCAGCTGCTCCAGCTCCGATCCACTCAAAGCCCTCAGGGCAGCTCTTCGATTCGCGCCGCCCAGTAAGGCCTTCCAGTCGGCGTTCGAGGGTCGAACGAAGGGCCTCCACCCGTGGGCTGGTCCCGGCGGAATCGGCGGCGAGGTCGACGGCGGAGTCGGCAGTAGGGTCCTGGGGGGTGTCATCCATGTCCATCTCGTTTGCGGGGGAGGGGGCGGGAGGCGCCGCGGCGGGGGCGGCCCTGCGGGGGGCCTTCGGCGCAGGCTTCGCCGCCGGTTTCGCGGCGTCCGCCGCCGGTGCGGCCAGGGCCTTGGCGAGGGTCGTCGACAGGATCACCACCCGGAACAGGACGGCCAGGGTCAGGGCGCGCTGGTGCCGCTCCCGCGGGGTCAGGGGCTCGGTCGGCACCGCTTCGGCAGCGGCGATTTCCCCCATCAGCAGGGCGTCCAGCCGCGCCTTCATCTCCGCTTCCATGTCTCGCTCCCGGCGGGCCTGTTGGTCAGGGGCACATCATGCGGCCGGTGGCAGGGGGGGCGGACAAGTTCGTCGAGAAAGTTTCAAGCTTCTGATTTCAAACGATGTTCCGGAACTTGTGCCCGGCGTGACCGCGAGATTGCCTGTCGGGACGGCGACAAGGGCCGCCGGGGCGTTCAGCCGTGCAATGCGGTGCCTCATGGTGCCCGCAATTGCGCCCTGATGCCGTCCGGCGGGGCCGGTAGGACAGGGATCATCGAGCCAGCGAGAGAGGAAGACCATGGCCCCCACGCCCTGCCGCCCGGACGCGCTCCGCAGCCCCTACACCTTCCGCTTCACCCCCGCCGAGTGGCGACACCTGCTGGAGGACCGCAGCTTCCTGACCGCCCCGGACAACAGCTGGCTGCCCCCGCGGCGGCTGATGGGCCTGCCGGTGGAGATCGTGCCGGACCATCGGGGGGCGTCCTTCGAGACGCCCGTTCCGGGCTCCTCAGGATGACGAAGGGTGTTGAAACCCAAAAACCCTCGTCATGGTGAGGAGGGCGAAGCCCGTCTCGAACCACGCACAACCAGCACCGCGTCCTTCGAGACGCCCGTTCCGGGCTCCTCAGGATGACGAAGGGTGTTGAAACCCAAAAACCCTCGTCATGGTGAGGAGGGCGAAGCCCGTCTCGAACCACGCACACCCCCAACACCTTGACTTCCCGCCCCATTCGTCCGACCTCCCTCCCATGAGCAAGAGCCTGGACGCGGGCGCGGAGACAGCGACGGAGCTGAGCGGCTGGGCCTCGGTCCGGCGGCTGGCGTCCACGTGGCTGGTGCCCCGGTGGGGAGAGGTGGCAGGTTCCATCGCCTGCGCCGTGGTGGTGGCCGCCTCCTCCGCGCTGGCCCTCTATCTCCTCGACCCCGTCATCAAGAGCGTGTTCGGTGCCCACCGGCCGAAGTTCGTCGAAATCCTGTGGGTGCCCGCGGCCTTCATCCTCGTCGGCGGGATCCGCGGCATCGCCCAGGTGGGGCAGGCGACCCTGGTCAACCGGGTGGGCCACTCCATCGTCGGCGAGATCCAGCTCTCCCTCTTCTCCCGCCTGATCCGCGCGGATCTGGCCCGCCTGCGCCAGCAGCATTCAGGGGCCTATCTGTCCTCGGTGCTCTATGACGCCACCCTGATCCGGGAGGGGCTGACCACCGGCGTCGTCAACTACACCCAGAACGCCCTTCAGGTGGTGGGGATGTTCGGCGTCATGTTCTACGAGGACTGGCTGCTCACCCTGGTGGTGCTGGGCGCCGCCCCCGTGGCCGCCTGGGTCATGCGCCGCTTCGGCAAGCGCACCCGCAAGGCCGCCACCGGGGCCATGGCCGAGACCTCCGCCCTCTCCACCGCGGTGATGGAGAGCCTGGACGGGGTCAAGGTGGTGAAGATCGACAACCGGGAGGCCTTCGAGGAGGACCGGGTGGGGGAGGTGATCCGCCGCCGCCAGCGCTTCATCATCAAGGGGGCCAATGCCCGCGCCGCCGCCGCGCCGGCGGCCGAGACCCTGACCACCGTGGTCACCGCCGCGGTCATCACCTATGCCGCCTGGCGGGGGCTGGGGCTGAACCAGCTGATGGTGTTCCTCGGCGCTCTGGGGGCCATGAGCCAGTCCCTGCGCCAGCTGGCCAATCTGCAGACCGTCATCTCCGAAGGCCTCACCGCCGCCGGGCGCCTGTTCCAGGCCCTGGACGTGGCGCCGGAGATCGCCGACGCCGCGGACGCCAGGGCCCTGTCGGTGAGCGAGGCGGCCATCGCCTTCGACCGTGTGTCGTTTGCCTACAACCCGGAAACGCCTGCCCTCACCGACGTCAGCCTGACCGTGCGGCGCGGCGAGACGGTGGCCCTGGTCGGCCCGTCCGGCGGGGGGAAGAGCACGCTTCTGAACCTGATCCCGCGCTTCTATGACGTCACCGGCGGCCAGGTGACGGTGGACGGCCAGGACATCCGCGACGTGAAGCTGGCCTCTCTGCGCGACCAGATCGCGCTCGTGACCCAGGAGCCCTTCCTGTTCGACGACACCATCCGCGCCAACATCGCCTATGCCCGCCCCGGTGCCGGGACGGCGGAGATCGAGGCCGCCGCCCGGGCCGCCGCCGCCCACGACTTCATCACCGCCCTGCCGCAGGGCTATGACACCCCGGTGGGGGAGGCGGGCGCGCGCCTGTCGGGCGGACAGCGGCAGCGCATCGCCATCGCCCGGGCCTTCCTGAAGAACGCGCCGATCCTGCTGCTGGACGAGGCCACCAGTGCGCTGGACACCGAGAGCGAGGTGAAGGTGCAGGAGGCGCTGGAGCGGCTGATGGCCGGGCGCACCACCCTGCTCATCGCCCACCGCCTGTCCACCGTGCGCAAGGCCGACCGCATCTATGTGATCGCCGACGGCCGGGTGGAGGAGATCGGCGACCATGAGCACCTGATGGCCTCCGGCGGCCTCTATGCCCGGCTGGCCAGGGCCCAGAACCTGGATGTGACGAGCCTGGATGTCGCGTCTCCGGATGTGGCGGCGGCCCGATGAAGGCGTTCGTCCGCAGCCCCGGCGTGCAGCGCGTGCTGGCCTTCATCTTCGCCACCTATCTCAAGCTCTGCCTCGCCACAATCCGCTGGCAGCGGGAAGAGATGAGCCGGGTGGAGGCCGTCTGGGACCAGGGGGGCGGGGTGATCGTCTGCTTCTGGCACGGCCGCATCGGCCTCAGCCCCGCCTGCTGGCCGAAGGGCCGGGCGCAGGAGCCCCGGGCCCTGATCAGCCTCAGCCCCGACGGGCAGTTCATCGCCAGCGCCATGGAACGGATCGGCTTTCCCGCCATCCGCGGATCCGCCGCCAAGACCGCCTCCGCCGCCCGGGCCAAGGGCGGGGCCCAGGCCTTCCGCGACGGACTGAAGTGGCTGAAGGGCGGCGGCGGCCTTGCCATCACCCCCGACGGACCGCGCGGCCCGGCGCGGCAGATGACCCTGGGCACGGCGACCCTTGCGGGCATGAGCGGGGCGCCGGTGATGCTGGTGGGCCTGGCCTGCGCCCCCTGCCTTCGCCTGAAGTCCTGGGACTCGGGCATGCTGCCCCTGCCGTTTGCCAGGGGCGCCCTCGTCTGGGACGGCCCCTTCACGGCACCCCGCACCTCCGACACCGACACGCTGGGGCATCTCACCGACGCCTGGGGTGCCGCCCTGAACGCCGTCACCGACCGGGCGGAAGAGCTGCTGAAATGACGGGAAAGGGGCCGCGTTCGCCGCTCCTCGGCCTCTACCGGATGGCCGGGCGGGCCCTGTCGCCGGTGGTCCCGGCCCTGCTGGCCGACCGCGCCGCCAAGGGCAAGGAGGACCCCGCCCGCCTCCCCGAGCGCCTGGGCCGTCCGAGCCGCCCCCGCCCCCCCGGCCCGCTGGTCTGGCTGCATGGGGCCAGCGTGGGGGAGTGCCTGTCCCTGCTGCCGGTGATCGAGGGTCTGCGCGCCCGGCGGCCGGGTCTGGGCCTCTTGGTCACCTCCGGCACCGTTGCCTCGGCGGAGCTGCTGGCGAGGCGCCTGCCGCCGGATGCCCTGCACCAGTTCGTGCCGGTGGACACCCCCGCCGCCGCCGCCCGCTTCATTGCCCACTGGCATCCGGAGCTTGCCATCTTCGTGGAGAGCGACCTGTGGCCGAACCTGCTGGACGCTGCCCGGCGGGGGGGCACGCGGACCGCGCTCCTGTCCGCCCGCCTGTCCGACGCAAGCCTGAAGGGCTGGGCCCGGGCCGGGGCGGCGGCGCGGCAGGTGCTGGGGGGCTTTGACCTGGTCATGGCCCAGGATGCGCGCCTGTCCCAGGCCCTCGGCACCCTCGGGGCCCGGTCGGACGGGGTGCTGAACCTGAAGCTGGCAGGCGCCCCCCTGCCGGTGGACGAGGCCCAGCGGCTGGCGGAGGCGGAGCGGCTGGACGGCCGCCCCCTGCTGCTGGCCGCCTCCACCCATCCGGGGGAGGACGAGATCGTGCTGGACGCCTTCGCCCCCCTGGCGGTCGGGGCCCATGCCCCCCTGCTGGTCCTGGCCCCCCGCCACCCGGTGCGGGGCGAGGCGGTGGCGGCGCTGGCCCGCAGCCGCGGCCTGATCACCGCCCGGCGCGGGGCGGGGGAGGCCGTCACCCCCGGCACCCAGGTGCTGGTGGCCGACACGTTGGGGGAGCTGGGCCTGTGGTTCAGCCTGGCCCGGATGGCCCTGGTGGCCGGAAGCCTGGTGCCGAAGGTGGGGGGGCACAACCCGCTGGAACCCGCCCGGCTGGGCTGCCCCCTGGCGTCCGGCCCGCATGTGGAGAACTGGCAGGGGGTCTATCAGGCCCTGGCCGCCGTGGACGGATATCTGCCCGTGGCCGACGCCGCGGCCCTGACGGAGGCCTGGCGCACCGCGCTCGCCGATCCCGCAAGTCTGCTCGACCAGGCCGACCGGGCGGCGGACATGGCGGCCCGGGGGGCGCAGGCCCTGGACGGGGCCCTGGACCGGCTGGAGGCGCTGTTGTCCCCGGCGGACGGGGCGGCGGTATCATGAAGCTGTCCACGCCCCGCTGGTGGTATCGGCGGGAGGGGGCGCCCATGCCCCTGACCCGGTTCCTGCTCAGGCCCCTGTCCCTGGTCTGGGCCGCGGCCACGGCCCGGCGGATCGCGAAGGGGCGACCGGCGGACCTCGACCTGCCCGTCATCTCCGTGGGCAACCTGACCCTGGGCGGCACGGGCAAGACCCCGGTGGTGCGGGCCCTGCTGGCCCGGCTGCGGGCCCGGGGGCTGCAGGCGGCGGGGCTGGCCCGGGGCTATGGCGGCTCCGAAAAGGGGCCTCTGCTGGTGATCCCGGAGCAGCACGCCGCCGACCAGGTGGGGGACGAGCCCCTGATGCTGGCCGCCGACGGCCCCATGTTCATCGCCCATGACCGGGTGGCGGGGGCGGAGCTGGCGAAGCGCTGTGGGGCCCAGGTGGTGGTGATGGACGACGGCCACCAGAACCCCTCCCTGAGGAAGAGCCTGGCGCTGATCGTGGTGGACGGGGAGACCCGGGACGGGGAATGGCCCTTCGGCGACGGGGCGGTGTTTCCCGCCGGCCCCATGCGCGAGCCCCTGGCCGCGGGGCTTGCCCGGGCGGACGCGGTGGTGATCGTGCTGCCCGACGGCCTCGACGCCCCGGACCCGGAACTGGTGGCCCTGTTCGCGCCGAAGCCGGTGCTGACAGTCCGCATCCGCCCCGCCGGCCCCCCGCCGGAGGGGCCGCTGATGGGCTTTGCCGGGGTGGCCAAGCCCTGGAAGGTGGAACGGGCCCTGAAGGCCGCGGGGGGGCAGGTGGCGGACTTCGCCCCCTATCCGGACCATGCCCGGCTGAGTGCCTCGGACCTCGCCTTCCTGCGGGACCGGGCCGCGGCCCTGGGTGCCCGTCTGGTGACCACGGAAAAGGACTTCGCCCGGCTTTCCCCTGAGGCGCGAGCGGGGATCGCGACCTTCCCGGTGGTCGCCGTCTTTGACGACGAGGCCGCGCTGGATGCCTTGCTGGACAAGGCGTTGCGGCGCTGGGGCCGTCCGTAGGCGGAATCTTTACGTCTGGGGCGGAGCATGGGTCCCATCCTCGTCGCAGCAACGTGATGAGGCGCCGTCCACGGGGCTTGAGCCGGGCGCTTGACAGCCCCGTTTCCCGGGTCCTGCAATGGCGGTGTCAATGCTCCCCGAAGGAGGGACCCATGCCCATCTCCGCCCCCAACGCCGCCAACGGCTCCAGCAGCCAAGACCGCATGAACATCCAGGTCGCCGGTCGCCACGTGGATCTGGGGGAGGCCCTGCGAACGCGGATCACCGACGAGCTGAACGCAAGCCTCGGCAAGTATTTCGAGCGGGGGGGCTCGGCGGAAGTGACGGTCAGCAAGGACCGCTATGCCTATTTCGTGGACGTGGTGCTGCACCTGGCGTCCGGCCAGCAGCTGGTGGCCCGGGGCCCCGGCGGCGACGCCCATTCCGCCTTCTCCGCCGCCCTGGACAAGATCGAGGGCCGGGTGCGCCGCTACAAGCGTCGGCTGAAGAACCACCACGCCGCGGCCCCGGCCAAGTCGGAGCCCGCGTCCCTGATCGTGTTCCGGGCCCCCGATGATGACGATGCGTCCTACGAGGACGACTGGGGGGCCGACGGCTCCGCCGGGAGCGGGGCACCGCAGGGGGCGATCATCGCCGAGACCGAGGCGGTGGTGAAGACCATGACCGTCTCCATGGCGGTGATGGAGCTCGATCTGACGGAGCAGCCGGTGGTGATGTTCCGCAATGTCGCCCACGGGGGGATTTCCGTGGTCTATCGCCGCACGGACGGCAATATCGGCTGGATCGATCCGGAGCGGACCCGCGCGTCCGGGGACAAGACGCCGAAAGCGGCGCCCCGGGCGGCGAATGGCGGCCATCCGCTCAGCTGACACGCACTCGCGGCACAATCCCGTGATCCGGGCACGGCAAGGCTTGCAGAATCTCCGCGATCCTGTGATCTGCGCCGCGCCCGGCACGGGTGACGGAGACTAGAGTAACACCATGGATATGGGCGCCTGGCTCGACAAGAGCGCTGTAACCCAACGTGCGTATGCCGACAGCAAGCGTCATGCGCTGGCCATTACCGCCGACCTCGCCGCCCGGGCCTTCGGGCTGGACGCCGCCCAGGTGTTCGACGCCCTGTGCGAGCGCGAGGCCCTGGGCTCCACCGGCGTGGGGGCAGGCGTGGCGGTGCCGCATGCCCGCCTGCCGGGGCTCGACCAGATGCGGGCGGTGTTCGTGCGCCTGGACCAGCCGGTGCCCTTCGACAGCCTGGACGACCAGCCGGTGGACCTGATCTTCGCCCTGTTCGCCCCGGTGGGTGCCGACAGCGAGCACCTGCGGGCGCTGGCCCGGGTGTCCCGCCAGCTGCGCAAGCCGGAACTGCGCGAACAGCTGCGCAAGGCCCACTCCGCCGACAGCCTGCATGCCCTGCTGGCCAACGAGACGGCGACTTCGGCGGCTTGAGGGGAGGGCTTGCGTCCTTCGAGACGCCCCTTCGGGGCTCCTCAGGATGACGCGCGTCGGGGAGCCAATGTCAGGGAGTGTGGGCTCGATCAACGCCGGTTGAGGGCGGTGGAGTGTCCACAACCTTCGTCATGGTGAGGAGCCCCGAAGGGGCGTCTCGAACCACCCACCCCACCCACCCCATCCAAACACTGTTAAGTTCCCCCGCCTTCTGCTAGGGTCCCGCCGCCCCGCCCTCCCCGGCACCAAGGACCCCGCCCCATGACCGAGACCCTGTCGGCCCTGAAGCCCCTCTCCGACGCCCCCGAGATCGACTTCTCCGCCCTGGAGAACAGCCCCGACAGCCACGCCGTCCTGCGGGACCTGCGCAGCCAGGCACCCATTGCCCGCACGCCCATGGGCATCGTCATCGCGCTCCGCCACCACCACCTGGAGCTGGTCACCTCCGACGCCACCCGGCAGATCGAGACCGAGACCAAGATGATGCAGGGCATCTTCGACGGACCGATCTTCGAGTTCATCTCGGCGGTGATGCTGTTCGCCAATGGCGAGACCCACCTGCGGCGGCGGATGCCCGTGTCCCGGGCCTTTGCCTTCAAGCTGATGGACGCCATGCGCCCGGTGGCGCGGGAGATGACGGCCGAGCTGATCACCCCGCACCTGGACGGCGCGCCGGTGGAGTTCGTCAGCCAGTTCGCCGCCCAGCTGCCGGCGCGGATCATCGCCGACCTGCTGGGCATTCCCCGCTCCGACCTGCCGGTGTTCCTGCAGTGGATCGCCGACACCGCCGAGGCGCTGGGCTTCATCGACCCGGAGCGGCGGCCGAAGATCGAGGCGAGCCTTGTGGCCTTCGGCGCCTATGTGGCGGACCTCATCAAGGAACGCCGCGCCCGCCCGCGGGAGGATTTCATCACCAACTTCCTCGCCAACACCGCCCAGGACGGGGTGCTGTCGGAGATGGAGATCCAGAGCCAGGTGCTGGGCCTGATCCTGGCGGGATCCGACACCACCCGCGGCTCCATGGGCATGACGCTGGCCCACATGCTCACCCGCCGGGACCAGTGGGACGCCTTCTGCGCCGACCCGGACGGGCTGAAGAAGGCCGTGGTGGACGAGGGCCTGCGCTTCGATCCCGTGATCAGCGGTCTGCCGCGGATCGCCGTGCAGGACCTGGAGATAGACGGCTACCTGATCCCCGCCGGGACCCCGGTGGCGGTGTCCATCCTGTCGAGCCTCCGGGACCCCGCGGTCTATGCCGACCCGGACCGGTTCGACATCACCCGCACCGACCATCCCCGCTGGCACCCCGTGTTCGGCGCAGGCGCCCACCGCTGCGTCGGCGAGGCACTCGCCCGCGCGGAGATGGAGGAGGCCCTGGCGACCATCGCCAGGCTCGCTCCGAAGTCCGAGCTGGTGGGGGATTTCCCGAAGCTGGCGCCCGGCGCCATCCGCCAGATCAGCCCCATGTCGGTGGCGTTCCGGGGGTAGGCGGCTGCGTGGTTCGAGACGCCCCGTTCCGGGGCTCCTCACCATGGCGAAGGTTTGTTATCACTCGCCGTCATCATCCTGAGGACGGAGAAGCCCGTGGTTCGAGACGCCCCGTGCCGGGGCTCCTCACCATGACGATGGCTGTAGACTACAAAGGGTCGTCATCCTGAGGAGGGCGAAGCCCGTCTCGAAGGACGCAATCCCATGACCGCCCCCGCCTGCCGCCTCTACCTGATCACCCCGCCACGGATCGACGACCCGCAGGCCTTTGCCGCCACCCTGGCCGACGCCCTGTCCGGCGGAGATGTGGCCTGCCTGCAGATCCGGCTGAAGGACGCCTCCGACGCGCACATCGCCGACGTGGTCCGCGCCCTGATGCCCGTGGCCCAGGCCCGGGACGTGGCGGTGATCCTCAACGACCGGCCGGACCTGGCGGCGAAGCTGGGCTGCGACGGGGTGCATGTGGGCCAGTCGGACATGGGCTGCGCCGAGGCCCGGAAGGTGGTGGGCAAGGACCGGATCGTGGGCGTCACCTGCCATGACAGCCGCCACCTGGCCATGGAGGCGGCGGAGGCCGGGGCCGACTACGTGGCCTTCGGGGCCTTCTTCGACACCGCCACCAAGGACGCCCCCACCCGCGCCGCGCCGGAGATCCTGACCATCTGGCAGGAGACCATGCAGATCCCCTGCGTCGCCATCGGCGGCATCACCGTGGAGACAGCGGGTCAGATGGCCGCGGCGGGGGCGGATTTCGTGGCGGTCTCCGCCGGGGTCTGGGGTTACCCGGACGGCCCGAAGGCGGCGGTGGCGGCGTTCAACGGGGTGCTGGGCTGAGGGGGTGCGTGGTTCGAGACGCCCCTTCGGGGCTCCTCACCATGACGAAGGTTTGTGGGTCGAGCCCAGACCGGCAACCGGTGGTTCCATGACGCAGGTTTGTGGGTCGAGCCCAGACCGGCAACCGGTGGTTCCATGACACAGGTTTGTGGGTCGAGCCCAGACCGGCAACCGTGGTTCCACAACGCGCGTCATCCTGAGGAGGGCGAAGCCCGTCTCGAAGGACGCACCCGGACAAACCCCTTCGACTTCATTAGGATGCAGGTGATTCGCCACGCGGGGTGGCGAACGGACGGATGACCCATGGCCGGCTTCGATCCAGCCCTGTTCGCGGCAGGCGGAAGCACCAGTCTCGCCCTGGCGGCGGTGCTCTGGGCCCTGTCCCAGCGGCGCATCCAGACCGACGCCCGGGCCCGCTTCGGGGCGGACCTGGCCAGCCTGCACGCCGATGCCGACGCCTTCGAGGCTGCCGCTGACGCCTTTGACAGCGTGCTGATCGCCATCCGCGGCAAGACCACCCGGGTGGCCGGCGGGTCCCACGGCCTGGCCGCCTGCGCGCTGCTGCTGGGGCTCGCCCCCGATGCGGAGGCCTCGGCCATTGTCGAGGCGCTCCGCCGGGAGGATGCCCACGACCAGCGCCTGACCGCCCTGCTGGAGCGGGGGGAGGCCTGCGATTTCGAGGTGGCGGGGCAGAGCCTGGACGCCGCCCCCGCCGTAACCACCCCCGACAGCCTGCGCCGCACCCTGACGGTGGAGGGCCGGGTCTCCGGCGCCGTGGCCTGGCTGCGGCTGACCCTGTCCGCCACCTCCGGCCTGCCGTCCGCCGCCCGGTTCGCGGCCTTCCTGGACAGCCTGCCGCACCCCGCCTGGATCACCGGGGCCGGGGGGGCGCTGGTCTGGGCCAACCGGGCCTGGCTGGGTGCCGTGGACGCCGAGACCGTGGACCAGGCCGTGCGCAAGGGGGCGAGCTTCGACCACACCGCCGCCGCCCTCGCCGCCGAGGCCGCCCGGGCCGGCCAGCGCAAGGAGGAGGTGATCCGCGCCACCTCCGCCGGACAGCGCCGGGCCTTCCAGGTCAGCGCCATCCCCCTGGAGGGGGGCGGCGCCGCCGCCGTGGCCATCGACGTGTCCGGGGTGGAGGAGGTGCGCGAGCAGCTGCGCCAGCACAACCTCGCCCATGACCAGACCCTGAACCGGCTGGACGACGCGGTGGCCCTGTTCGGCCCGGACAAGCGCCTGACCTTCCACAACACCGCCTTTGCCGAGCTCTGGGGGCTGGAGCCTGCCTGGCTCGCCGACAAGCCCACCCACGGGGAGGTGCTGGACCGCCTGCGCCAGCGCCGCCGCCTGCCGGAGACCGTGGACTACAGCGTCTGGAAGGCCCGGGAGCTGGGCTGGTACGAGTCCCTGGAGGCCGCGCCGGACGAGCTGTGGTCCACCCCCGACGGCAAGACCCTGCGGGTGGTGCGCCAGCCCCACCCCTTCGGCGGCCTTCTGGTCCTGTTCGCGGACATGACCGGGGAAATCCGCCTGCGGGCCCAGTACAATGCCCAGGTCCAGGTGCAGCAGGCGACGCTGGACAAGCTGAACGATGCCGTGGCCGTGTTCGGCTCCGACGGACGGCTGCGCCTGCACAACGAGGCCTTCGAGCAGTTCTGGCGCCTGACCCCCGCCGTGGTCACCCAGGCCGGGGACTTCGACCGCCTGTCCGAGGCCTGCCTGCCCCTGTTGCCCGACCGGCTGTTCTGGAAGGAGCTGAAGGCCCGGGTGGCGGACCCCGGTCCCCAGGCCCGCGCCCCCATTTCCGGAGAGATCCGCACCTCCGACCGGCGGGCGGTGGCCTGGCAGACCCGGCCCCTGCCCGATGGCGCCACCCTGATCGCCTTTTCCGACATCACCGCGACCCGGGAGCTGGAACAGGCGGTGGAGGAACGCTCCGCCGCCCTGGAGGAGGCCCAGCGCCTGAAGCGGGACTTCGTGGGCAATGTCTCCTACGAGCTGCGCACGCCGCTGACCACCATCATGGGCTATGCCGAGCTCCTGGAGAGCATGGGCGAGCAGGTGCCGGAGCGGATGCGTCAGTATCTGGGCTCCGTCCGGGCGGCGGCGGAACAGCTGGCCCGCTCCATCGACGACGTGCTCGACATGGCCCAGATCGACGCCAACGAGATGGCCCTGTCCCTGGGGGACGTCCGGGTGGCCGACCTGCTCAGCCAGGTGGCCGGGGGGGCGGAGCGCGCCGCCCACGACGCCGGGGTGAAGCTGGTGGTGGAGGATGCCGGCCGCGCGGGCGTCATCCGCGCCGACGAGAAGCGCCTGGCCCAGGTGCTGGAGCACCTCACCGCCTCGGCCATCCGCACCACCCCCGCCGGGGGCGAGGTGCGCCTCTCCGCCCTGCGCGCCGACGGGGAGGTGCAGCTGATGGTGAAGGACACCGGCCGCGGCATTCCCTTCCACATCCAGGCCCACATCTTCGACCGCTTCGTCGGTCGCGACCGGGGCGGCCCGGGGCTGGGCCTGGCCCTGGTCCGGGCCCTGATCGAGCTGCACGGGGGCTGGGTGGCCCTGCAGAGCGAGCCCGGCAATGGGGCCCTGTTCACCTGCCACATCCCCGAGCAGGCCGTCTCCGAAGCCGCGCCGCCGGAGCTCAACTTCGGCTGAGGCAGTGCCTCTCGGAGTCCGGGGGGTCGGACACAATCTCGTCGGGATTTGCCCAATTGTCCCCCAGATCGTGCCAAGTTTACAACAATAATTCATGTGCTTTTCATTTTTGATTGGGATCGCGAAGACTTGATGAGTCAACGTGATTTTAACTTACATTTTTCCTGAAAACTTGGTTTCGCGGGCGTGGACTGTTACGAAGGGCCCGTCATCTCGTCCCCTTCTGGAGTTGCGGTCATGTGGACCCCGCCGCCGGACCCGCCGGAGCCGGAGATCCGCCCCTGGTCGCCCCGCCGGCGGCTGGTGGTCTTCCTCCTGGCCGTGTGCCTGTCCTGGGGGCTGACCCTGGCACTGATCTATGCCGGGTGGAGGGGGCTCGTCGCCCTGCTGCGGGGCGGGTGAGGGGGGGGATGCGTCATGTTGAGGAGCCCTGAAAGGGCGTCTCGAACCACGCACCAGCCGCTACACACTCTTTGATTGCAAAAAGTAAAATGAAATGCAATGAAGGGCACCATGACGGCATGGACCTACATGCTCCGCTGCGCTGACGGGTCCTTCTATGTGGGTTGCACCACGGACCTGGAGACCCGCATGGCCCAGCACCAGTCCGGCCACTTCACGGGCTACACCTGCGATCGGCGGCCGGTGACACTGGTCTGGAGCGACGTCTGCGAGGATGTCGAGGACGCCATCGCCATGGAGCGTCGGATCAAGGGCTGGAGTCGCGCCAAGAAGATCGCCCTGATCGACGCGGACTGGGACCGCGTGCGTGCCCTTGGACTGCGTCCTTCGAGACGGGCTTCGCCCTCCTCAGGATGACGCGCGTTGTAGATACCCTTTCAAGGTGGGGGCTCGACCAACACCCTTCGTCATGGTGAGGAGGCCCGGAACGGGCCGTCTCGAACCACGGGCTTCGCCCTCCTCAGGATGACGCGCGTTGTAGATACCCTTTCAAGGTGGGGGCTCGACCAACACCCTTCGTCATGGTGAGGAGCGGGGAACCCGCGTCTCGAACCACGCAGCACCGGGCCGGAACCTCCATCCGGAGAGCCCCCCGCCGGCACATGACGCGCGGCGAATGTGGTCTATACTGCCGCCACCGACACCCCTTCGAGGAGATCCCCCATGCGCAAGCTCACCCTCCTGCTCGCCGCCGCCGCGGCCCTGTCGCTGACCGCCTGCAACACCATCGGCGGCATCGGCAAGGACGTCTCCGCCGTCGGCCGCGCCGTCACCAAGACCGCCGACGAGGGCAAGCACTGACTGCGTCCTTCGAGACGGGCCGTTCCGGCCCTCCTCAGGATGACGCGCGTGGGTTCCACACGCGGATCAGGGCGTGGGCTCGATCAACAAACCTGCGTCATGGTGAGGAGCGCGGAACGCGCGTCTCGAACCACGCAGCCCCCCCTCTGGCGTTCCCGCCCATGACGGCCTACCTTTCTGTTCATGGCCCGTTCTCCTGACATCGCCGACCTCGTCCCCGCCGCGCCCACCGGCGTCGACCCCCTGTGGGCCCCGCACCGCCCGTCGCGGCCGCAGAAGTCGGAAGGGGGCAAGCGCTTCAAGCTGGTGTCGAACTACGAACCCGCAGGCGACCAGCCCAATGCCATAGCCGAACTGGTGGAGGGCATCGCCGCCGGGGAGGGGGACCAGGTGCTGCTGGGCGTCACCGGCTCCGGCAAGACCTTCACCATGGCCAAGATCATCGAGGCCACCCAGCGCCCGGCCCTGGTTCTGGCCCCCAACAAGACCCTGGCCGCCCAGCTCTACGGGGAGTTCAAGTCCTTCTTCCCGGACAATGCGGTGGAGTATTTCGTCTCCTATTACGACTACTACCAGCCCGAGGCGTACGTCCCGCGCACGGACACCTTCATCGAGAAGGACAGCTCCATCAACGAGCAGATCGACCGGATGCGCCACGCCGCCACCCGGGCGGTGCTGGAGCGGGACGACGTGATCATCGTCGCCTCCGTGTCCTGCATCTACGGCATCGGCTCGGTGGAGACCTACACCGCCATGACCTTCCAGCTGTCCGTGGGGGAGGTGATCGACGAGCGGCGGCTGATGGCCGACCTGGTGGCGCAGCAGTACAAGCGCAACGACGCCGCCTTCACCCGGGGCACCTTCCGGCGGCGCGGGGACGTGATCGAGATCTTCCCCGCCCACTACGAGGATCGCGCCTGGCGCATCTCCCTGTTCGGCGAGGAGATCGAGAGCATCACCGAGTTCGATCCCCTGACGGGGAAGAAGACCGCCGACCTGCCCAGCGTGAAGATCTATGCCAACAGCCACTATGTGACGCCCCGCCCCACCCTGAAGCAGGCGCTGGACCATATCCGCGAGGAGATGGAGCAACGGGTGAAGTGGTTCACCGAGACCGGCAAGCTGCTGGAAGCCCAGCGGATGGAGCAGCGCACCCGCTTTGACCTGGAAATGCTGGAGACCACCGGCTCCTGCGCCGGGATCGAGAACTACAGCCGCTATCTCACCGGCCGCCGCCCGGGGGAGCCGCCGCCGACCCTGTTCGAATACATTCCCGACAATGCCCTGCTGTTCACCGACGAGAGCCACGTCACCGTGCCCCAGATCGGCGGCATGTATCGCGGGGACTTCCGGCGGAAGTCGACGCTGGCCGAATACGGCTTCCGCCTGCCCAGCTGCATGGACAACCGCCCCCTGAAGTTCGAGGAGTGGGACGCCATGCGGCCGCAGACCGTGCATGTCTCCGCCACCCCCGGCCCCTGGGAGATGGAGCGCACCGGCGGCGTGTTCGTGGAGCAAGTGATCCGCCCCACTGGCCTGATCGACCCGCCGGTGGAGGTCCGCCCGGTGTCGAAGCGCCCGGACGGCTCCGCCTTCAGCCAGGTGGACGACGTCATCGCCGAGGTGAAGGACGCGGCCAAGGTCGGCCTGCGCAGCCTCGTCACCGTCCTGACCAAGAAGGTGGCCGAGGACCTGACGGAATACATGCACGAGCAGGGGGTACGGGTCCGCTACATGCACTCCGACGTGGACACGGTGGAGCGGATCGAGATCATCCGGGACCTGCGGCTCGGCGCCTTCGACGTGCTGGTGGGCATCAACCTCCTGCGGGAGGGGCTGGACATCCCCGAATGCGGCCGGGTGTTCATCCTCGACGCGGACAAGGAAGGCTTCCTGCGGTCGGAGACCTCGCTGGTCCAGACCATCGGCCGGGCGGCGCGGAACCTGGACGGGCGGGTGGTGCTCTATGCCGACCGGATCACCGGCTCCATGGAGCGGGCCATGGCCGAGACCAAACGCCGCCGGGAACGGCAGACCGCCTACAACGAAAAGCACGGCATCACGCCTGAGAGCGTGCGCCGGGACATCGCCGACATCCTGAACAGCCCCTACGAGAAGGGGGACCGGGTGACCATCGACGCAGGGGTGGCCGAACAGGCCAGGCCCTTCCTCGGCTCCAACTTCCAGTCCACCCTCAAGGACCTGGAGACGAAGATGCGCGAGGCCGCCGCCAATCTGGAGTTCGAGACCGCCGCCCGCCTGCGGGACGAGATCAAGCGGCTGAAGATGCTCGACCTGGAATTCGCCAAGGACATGGTCGGCGGCGCCGGCTGAGGGGGTCATCGACCCGGGCGAGCGTCCGGGGCGTTAATCTTTGTTGACCCCGAGGTGTCATGGACCGCGGCCCCGGGCCCGACCCCGACCGACCGGAAAACATGCATGTCAGATGCCACAATCCCTTGCCGCAGCGGCACTCGGCAGAAACAGAGCGGCAGAATTTGCCGAACCCGGCAGAAATTTCCCGCCCAGACTGGGCACGATTCATTAACTCACAGAGGTGTAATCCTTACTGGCACTGGGGACCTCGGTCTGGCCCCCGGATTGCTTAGACAAACCCGAGCAAAATGCTCCCGGCCGCAAAATGCAGCCGGACATCCAGAACAAGGAAACTACGATGTCCAACAGCATCAACACCAATACCGGCGCCATCATCGCGCTTCAGAACCTGAACGTCACGGCTGCGGACCTGCAGACCACCCAGAACCGGATCTCCACCGGCCTGGCGGTTTCCTCGGCCAAGGACAACGGCGCCATCTGGGGGATTGCCCAGAACAGCCGCGCGTCCATCTCCGCCCTCGACGCCGTGAAGCAGTCCCTGCAACGGGCCCAGTCCACCGTGGACGTGGCGGTTTCCGCCGGCCAGACGGTGTCTGACCTGCTGAACCAGATC
>CAISEP010000019.1 GCA_903884425.1 uncultured Caulobacterales bacterium
GGCGCGGCGGGCGGCGGCGGAACGGCCGGGGACCGCCCGGCGGCTGCGGGCCAGCCACGCGGCCACGAGGCCGACAATGACCACCAGCAGCACGATGCCGAGCCACTGGCTGTTGACCTTCAGCCACGGGCGCGAGGCGCTCACCTGGCCGATGCAGATCGGTTCGGACCCGGCCGGGGCCTCCACGCAGACTTCCGCCCGCGGAACGGACTTGGCCGACGGGGGCTTCGCGCCGGCGTCGGGACGGACGGTCCAGTGGAACTCCAGCGGCTGCCCCGCCTGCAGGGAATAGGACTGCGCCCCCGGAGGCTCGACCCGGTAGCCGGGGGCCGACAGGGTGGCGGTGATGTTCAGCGGGGCCCCGGCATCGGTCAGCCCGCTGGCGGTCAGGGCCTTGCGCAGGGCCGCGCCGAATTCCGCGGGCAGGGTGAGGGTCGCCTGGCCGGGCTGGCCCGGCTCGGCCTTGGTCGGCATCTGCAGCTGGGCACCGCGATGCAGGGCCTTCAGGGCGGCGGCCTGGAACGCGTCCGCCCGGGGACCGCGATCCTCCGAACCGGCGATGGCAGGTCCGTCCGACGGCGCACCGGCCATCACCGTCTCCGCGGCGGAGGGCGTCGCGGCTGCTGCGCCGGTGGCGGCGGTCGGCCGTGCCGCGGCGTGAACGGGCTCGGCCGTGCGAGCCCCGAGGTGGGCCGCAGCCGGGGCGGCGGCCTGGGTCGGCATCGGCGGGGAAGCGGGCGCGGCCTCCGCGCGGGGCGCGGGGTCCGGAATCGGAGCCATGGTCACGTCGGGCGGGCGCAGGGGGTCGGGCTGGGGCGGCGGGGCCTCCGCCTCCGCCGTCGCGGGCGGTGCCGAGGTCTCGGCCGGGGCCGCGGCGGTGGTCTGGTCCGAGGGAGGCGGGGCAGGGGCCCCGAGCAGTTCCGCCGGTGCGCTGGACTGGGGTGGTTCCTGAGTGGGCTTGGGGACAGGTCTCTGGTCGCAGGACGACAGCAGCGAGAGGGCGGCCAAACTCACGGCCGCCGCTCCCAAGCCTGACCGGAACCCACTCACGCCCAGCACCATGTTCACGCGTCTCCCCACAGACGCGATTACCAAAGACTTAACGTGACGTGGAAATCAATCTCGATCCCGTGACAGGCTAAAACCTTTTCAGACTTGCCGCGTAGAGCGCCACGGCGGCGGCGGAGGCCACATTCAGGCTTTCAAAGCCGCCGGGCATGGGAATGTGCGCCAGGACGTCGCATTTCTCGGAAACGAGGCGTCTCAGGCCTTCGCCCTCCGAACCCAGAATGAGCAATGTGGGGTCGTCGGAGAGGGCGTTGTCGAGGCGTTCGGGGGCGTCGCCCGCCAGTCCGATCACCCGCCATCCGGCCGCCTTCAGCTCCTCGATGGCGCGGCTGAGATTGGTCACCTGCGCGCAGGGCAGACGCTCCAGCGCCCCGGCGGCGGCCTTGGCGAGGGCCCCGGCCAGGGGCGGGGCGCGGCGGTCCTGGAGAATCACGCCCCGTGCCCCGAAGGCGGCGGCGGAGCGGAAGATCGCCCCGACATTCTGCGGATCGGTCACCTGGTCGAGCATGATCAGCACGCCCTGCGGCTCGGCGATGAAGGCGAACAGGTCCGCCGACTCGAGGGGCGGCGTCTGGAGGGCGACGCCCTGGTGGGACGCGCCCTGCGGCACGGCGGTGGCGATTTCCGCCGGCGTGGCGATCTCGACGCTGAGGTCGATCCCCAGGGGGCGGCCGTCCTCTCCGCGTAACTGACTGATTTGCTTGGCCCGATCCTCGGTGGCGAGGATCTTCTTCGGGGCCGGGCGGTCCGGATTGCGAAGGGCTGCCTCCACCGCGTGCCAGCCCCAGACCCACTGATCGGGGTCGCCGCCGCCATATTTGCGGTGGGCCTGGTGCGGCGGTCGCGGGCTGCCCGGACGGGGGCTGCGAACGGAAGATGCACCGGACTTGTTCCGGTCGTTGCGTTCCCGAAAAGACGACACTATAAGACGCGCTCCGATTTGGGGTCTTCGATTGCGGACGGGGTCTAACACGCCCTTTCGCTTCGGGAGCCCTTTTTATTCTGGCCTCCCGGATGGCTTTCGAGCCGGACAGGGTTGACCGGGAAACGGACGGTGGCGTTTCGCAAGGGACGGTGCCCGTCCGTCGGAGGGGTGGCCGAGCGGTCAATGGCAGCAGACTGTAAATCTGCCGACGAATGTCTACGTTGGTTCGAATCCAACCCCCTCCACCATCTCACCTCGCCGCAGCGGTCGTCCGGACCGCTGCGGCGGGACGAGGTGTCCCGCTTCACCCGGTTGGCGGAACTCTGATGGCCGAATTCTGATGGAAGGATGATGCAGCGCGGGTATAGCACAATGGTAGTGCAGCAGCCTTCCAAGCTGAGGATGCCGGTTCGATCCCGGCTACCCGCTCCAGTCCCCGCTCCGCCCACGCACTCGCCCAAGACCTTGCCGGTCGATCCGACCGGTCCCATTTCACCCTGCTAAGTCGTCGCGAAGGTAAGCTCATGGCCAAGGAAAAGTTTGAACGTAACAAGCCGCACTGCAACATCGGCACGATTGGTCACGTGGACCATGGCAAGACGACGTTGACGGCGGCGATCACGATCACGCTCGCGAAGGCGGGTGGTGCGAAGGCGATGAACTAC
>CAISEP010000020.1 GCA_903884425.1 uncultured Caulobacterales bacterium
ACGAGATACTTGTTTTAAAGTCGTCATTCCCGGCCTTGAGCCGGGAACCTCCGTCCGGATCACACGGACCGCGTCCTTCGAGACGGGCCTTCGGCCCTCCTCAGGATGACGAAGGGGGTTGAAGCCCCACTCCCTGCGTCATGGTGAGGAGGCCCGGAACGGGCCATCTCGAACCACGCACACCCGGCGCGAGGTTCCCGGCTCAAGGCCGGGAATGACGGGGTGAAAGAGGATAAGTCGTCATTCCCGGGCGAAGACCCGGGAACCTCCGTCCGGCAAACCCTACTTCTTCCCGAACGGCCAGAAGCCGCCCTTGGGCTTTTCCGGCGGGGGCGGGGTCACGATCCGCTCCTCCGGCTCGCCGACGGTTTCCTCCTTCGGCGTGTAGGGGTGGACGGTGGGCAGCACATAGTCGGCGAAGCGCTGGCGCAGCAGCTTCTTGTCGATCTTGCCAGTGGCACCCAGGGGGATGTCGTCCACGAACACCACGTCGTCCGGCGTCCACCACTTGGCGATCTTGCCGGCCAGGAAGTCCAGGAACTCCTCCTTGGTGGCCGTCACCCCGTCCTTCAGCTTGACCAGCAGCAGGGGGCGCTCGTCCCACTTGGGATGATAGACGCCGATCACGGCGGCGAGCGCGGCCTTGGGGTGGCCTGCGGCGATGTTCTCGATGTCGATGGAGCTGATCCACTCCCCGCCGGACTTGATCACGTCCTTGGCCCGGTCGGTGATCTGCATGAAGCCGTGGGTGTCGATGGTGGCCACGTCGCCGGTGTCGAAATAGCCGTCCCCGTCCGCCGCCGCCGCCGCGCCGCGGAAATAGGACTGGACCACGGTCGGGCCCTTGACCAGCAGGCGGCCGAAGGTGGTGCCGTCCCGGGGCAGGGCCACGTCCTCGTCATTCACCAGCTTGATGTCGATGCCCAGCGGCGGGCGGCCCTGCTTCAGCAGGATCGGCAGCCGGGTCTCGAAGTCCATGCCGTCCATGGAGGCGGTGGGGGTGCCCAGCGTGCCCAGGGGCGAGGTCTCCGTCATGCCCCAGGCATGGACGACATCGACCCCGAACCGGTCGTGGAAGGCGCGGACAATGGCCTCCGGCACGGCAGAGCCACCGATCACCACCCGCCGCAGATGGGTCAGGGTGTCGCCGGTGGCGTCCATGTGCTGCAGCAGCATCTGCCAGACGGTGGGCACCGCCGCCGACATGGTGACCTTTTCCTTTTCCAGCAGCTCGTGGATGGCGGCACCGTCCATCCGCGCGCCGGGGAGCACGAAGCTCGCCCCCACCGCAGGCGCGGAGAAGGTCAGGCCCCAGGCATTGGCGTGGAACATGGGCACCACCGCCAGCACCGTGTCCCGCTGCGACAGGCCCATCACGTCCGTCTGCAGGGTCATGAAGGTGTGCAGGAAGTTGGACCGGTGGGAGTACAGCACCCCCTTCGGGTCCCCGGTGGTGCCGGAGGTGTAGCAGAGGCCGCAGGCGGTGTTCTCGTCGAACCCGCCCCAGGCCGCGTCCGTCGGACGGCCCGCGATCAGGTCCTCGTACATGAACATCTCCGCCCCCGCGCCGTCGGGGCGATGGGCCTCGTCCGACAGGATCACCACCCGCTCGATGCAGGGGGCCTTGTGCAGATGCTCCAGCAGCATGGGCACGAAGGTCAGGTCGGTGAACAGCACCCGGTCGCCGGCATGGCTGGCGATCCACATGATCTGGTCGGGATGCAGGCGGGGGTTCAGGGTGTGGCAGACCGCCCCCATGCCCATGACGCCGTACCAGGTCTCGATGTGCCGGGCGGTGTTCCAGCCAAGCGTCGCCACCCGGTCGCCGGGCTGGATGCCCAGTTCCTTGAGGGCGTGGGTGACCTGCTTGGCGCGGCCGTGGATCCGGCTCCAGGTGGTGCGCACGATCGGCCCTTCCACCGAGCGGGAGATCACCTCCCGGTCCCCGTGCCAGCGGTCCGCATGGTCCAGGATGCGATCCACCGTCATCGGCCAGTCCTGCATCAAGCCGCGCATCGTCTACCCCCGAATGGTCCTGTTCTTGTCATGCCCATCTTGCAGGCCCTGCGCCGCCTGCCAAGGCCTGACACACGCGGCGGGGGCCTCAGCCCGCCCGAACCGCCGCGCACTGGGCCGTAAGCGTGGCCGCGGCGTCCACATGCCGCCAGTCCGTGACCACGGGCCGCTCCGCCAGTTGCCGGTCCAGCACCCGCAGGTCCGCATCGGAGGCGTCGTTGCGCCGGGCCGCCACCCGCGCCCGCAGCACCTCGTCCGGGGCGTCCAGCCACACACCGGTGGCACCCGGGTAGAGGGCCAGCGCCGCCGCCCGCCGGGCCGGGTCGCGGAAGGTGGCGTCGAGGATCACGCTCCCCCCGGCGGCCAGCACCTGCCGTGCCCCGTCGAACAGCGCCGCATGGATGCGCGCGTCCGCCTGCGCCGTATAGGCCTCCGGCGGCAGGGGCTCGGTGGGGGCGCGGCCGAACAGGCGCTTGCGCACCTCGTCGGAGCGCAGCACCACCGCCCCGGGGGGCGCGCCCAGCTCCGGCGCCAGCGCCCGGGCCAGGGTCGACTTGCCGCTGCCCGACAGACCGCCGATGGCGATCAGCCGGGGCGGCTCGGTGCGCAGATGCCGCTCCGCCGCCGCCAGATAGGCCCGGGCCGCCTCCGGCTGGCCGTTGTGCCCGCACACATGGCAGCGCACCGCCGCCCGCACGGACAGGAACAGGGGCAGGGCTGCCAGGCCGTCATACAGGACCTCCGGCGCAAATAGGCGGGAGGCGGCATCCAGCCAGCCGTTCAGCGCCCGGTTGGCGGGGCCCGGCCGCCCGCGGAACACCAGGTCCATCAGGGTGAAGGCGAGGTCATAGAGCACGTCGATCTCGATCAGCCGGACATTGAACTCGATCCGGTCGAACAGCACCGCCCGGCCGTCCTCCAGCAGGATGTTGCCCAGGTGCAGGTCCCCGTGACACTCCCGCACCAGCCCGGCGGCGAGGCGCCGGTCCAGCCGGGCCCGCTGGGTGGCGAACACCTCCGCCGTGCGGGCGATCACCCGCTCCGCCGCCTCGGCTCCGAGGATCGGTGCCAGTTGCCGCAGGTGGGCGGCGTTGGAGGTCAGCACATAGTCGAGGCCGTCCGCCCCGCCCCCGGCCGTGCCCAGGGCCGCGGCCCCGTGGACCCGGGCGATCTCCCGGCCGATGGCCTCGGCCAGGTCCCCGTCCACCCGGTCGGGGCACTCGCTCAGCACCGCGGTCTCGTCGAAGCGGCGCATTTCCAGCACATAGTCCACGGCCTCGGGGGCGTCGGCCGGGGCGAGGCGGAAGCCGTGGGGCCCGGGCACCACCGCATGCAGGGTCCGATAGACGTCCGGCGCGGTGATCCGGTTCAGGCGCAGCTCCTGCTGCCCCGCCCACAGGCGCTTTTCCAGGGTGGTGAAGTCCAGGAAGCCGAAATCCACCGGCTTCTTCCGCTTCAGGGCCCGGTCGGGATAGAGATAGACCTTGGAGATCGGCGTCTCGATCCGCCGGTCGCAGGGGCAGGCCTCCCCTGCCCCGGCCGCCAGCCACTGGTCGAGATCGTCGCCCTGCATCCACCTGCTCCGCGGCCCACCGTCGTTGCTCCCTGTCCTAGCGAATGTCGCGGACAAGGACAGGGGATGCGTGGGACCCCGAGCCACTTTTTCCGTTGCCTGCAGATGATATGTCACCCATCATCTCATGATCCGGTGGATCCGACGGTGCGAGCGCATGACGGACAGGACCCACGAACCGGACCTCAGACCCTGGAGTGAACCCTGGTGAGCACGACCCCTGCAAGCAAGACTGTCGACTTCATCTTCGACTTCGCCAGCCCCAACGCCTATCTGGCGGAAGGACCGCTGAGGGACATCGCCGCCCGCACGGGGGCGACGGTGAACCGCATTCCCTGCCTGCTGGGGGGCATCTTCAAGCTCACCGGCAACCAGGCCCCGTTCGTGGCCTTCGGCGGGGTGAAGGGCAAGCTTGCCTATGAGCAGCTGGAGATGCAGCGCTTCATCCGGCGCCATGGCCTGACCAAGTTCCGAATGAACCCGCACTTTCCCATCAATACCATCCACATCATGCGCGGCCTGGTGGCGGCGCAGCGGCTGGGGGTGGCGGACGCCTATGTGGCGGTAGTGCTGAAGGCCATGTGGGAGGACGGGGAGAACATGGGCGATCCCGTCGTGATCGCCCGGGTGCTGGCGCAGGGCGGCCTCGACTCCACCGCGATCCTGGAAGCGTCCCAGAGCCAGCCGGTGAAGGACGAACTCACCGCCAGCACTGCGGCGGCGGTGGAACGGGGGGCCTTCGGCATCCCCACCTTCTATGTCGGGGACGAGATGTTCTTCGGCAAGGAACGCCTGGGCCAGGTGGAAGACGCGCTGGCGGGGTGAGGTGTATGTGCGTCCTTCGAGACGGGCCTTCGGCCCTCCTCAGGATGACGCGCGTTGGGGATGAACGTCGGCCGGTGTGGGATCGACCCCCACCCCTCGTCTTGGTGAGGAGGCCCGGCACCGGCCGTCTCGAACCACGGGCTCCGCCCTCCTCAGGATTCCGGCCGTTTTTGAAACCCCAAAACCTGCGTCATGGTGAGGAGGGCCGGCACGGCCCGTCTCGAACCACGCACAACCGGCACGGTGTTTCCCGGGTCTTCGCCCGGGAATGACGAAGTGAATCTGTCCAGTCGTCATTCCCGGCCTTGAGCCGGGAACCTCCATCAGGCAAAGGCCGGTCGGCCTTCCGGGTCCGGGGGCGGACGGCGACGGGGACGCGTCGGTCGTCGCACGGCGCCAGCCGACCGCGGCCGCGCAAGGCGTCGGCGGACAGCCGCGACCGCCTGACCCATGCGGTGGCGCAACGCCGCGAGAAGTCGCCGGGTTCCCGCCCCCGCCAGAAGGGCCGTGACCGCCACCGTGATCTCCATATAGGCCCCGAGGTCGCCGGCCATGGCCATGGCCATGCCCACCGGCACGACCTGGGCGAGCAGCGCCACGACCACGGTCATCAGCAGGAGGCCGATGACCAGCTTCGGCGTGAGGAAGGTCAGTTTCCGCGCGGGAACCTCCACCATCCAGTGGCGCAGTCCACGCCCGACCGCCGTGTCCGGAAACGCCTGCATCACCGCGACCAGGACGAGGAACAGGACAGAGATCAGCATGCCCTCGCCCCCCTCACGGATTCAGCCGCCGCTTGGTCCAGCCGGCCCCGTCCCGGCGGTACTGCATGCGGTCGTGCAGGCGAAACGCCCCGTCCCGCCAGAACTCGATCTGCACCGGGCTCACCCGGAAGCCCCGCCAGTGGGGCGGCCGGGGCACCGGGCCGACGCCGAACTTCAGGGCGTATTCGGCGACCTTCTTCTCCAGGGCAAAGCGGCCTTCCACCTCCTGGCTCTGGTCCGAGGCCCAGGCCCCGATCTGCGACTGGCGGGGACGGGAGGCGAAATAGGCGTCGGACTCCGCGTCACTGACCGGCGCCACCGGACCGCGGATGCGCACCTGGCGGCGCAGGGACTTCCAGTGGAACAACAGCGCCGCCTTGCCCGCGCCCAGCAGCTGCCGCCCCTTGGCGCTGTTCGTGTTGGTGTAGAAGACGAAGCCGTCGGCGTCGAAGCCCTTCAGCAGCACCATGCGCACGTCCGGCAGGCCGTCTTCGTCCACAGTGGCCAGCGCCACCCCGTTGGGGTCGTTGATCTCCTTGGCCTCCGCCTCCTTCAGCCAGTGGGCGAACAGGTCGAAGGGGTCGTCCAGGGGAAACAGCTCCCGGTCCGTGGCGCGGCTGGCCTCCAGCTCGGCGGTGTCGGTCTCGGCGGGGGACATGGGCAGCTCCGGCGGCGCAAATCTTCAGCCCCACATCTGGGGACTGTCGGGCCCCACGTCCAGCCGTTTGCGCTCCCCCCGCCTCGTCCGCTACATACCGGCCATGTCGCACAACAGCTTCGGCCACCTTTTCCGAGTCACCACCTGGGGCGAGAGCCACGGCCCGGCCCTGGGCTGCGTGGTGGACGGCTGCCCTCCGGGCCTCGTCCTGACCGAGGCCGACCTCCAGCACTGGCTCGACCGGCGCAAGCCCGGCGGCAGCCGCTTCGTCACCCAGAGGCAGGAGCCGGACGCCGTGCGCATCCTGTCCGGCGTGTTCGAGGATGACGACATCCGCGCCCGGTTCGGCGGCCCGGTGACCACCGGCACGCCCATTTCCCTGATGATCGAGAACGTGGACCAGCGGTCCAAGGACTACGGCGCCATCGCCCAGGCCTTCCGCCCCGGCCATGCGGACGTGGCCTATCAGGCCAAGTACGGGGTGCGGGACTATCGCGGCGGCGGACGCAGCTCCGCCCGGGAGACCGCGGCCCGGGTGGCGGCGGGGGCCGTGGCCCGCAAGGTGCTGGGCGACGACATCGTCCTGCGCGGCTATCTGGTGCAGATCGGGGCCCGGGCCATCGACCGCAGCCGCTTCGACCTTACCGCCATCGAGAAGAACCCCTTCTGGTGCCCGGACCGGGAGACCGCCGCCCTGTGGGAGGCCGACCTCGACCGGGTGCGCAAGGCCGGCTCCTCCGTCGGGGCGATTGTCGAGGTGACGGCCGAGGGCGTGCCCGCCGGTTGGGGTGCGCCGATCTACGGCAAGCTGGACGCGGAGATCTGCGCCGGGCTGATGAGCATCAATGCCGTGAAGGGCGTGGAGATCGGCGAGGGCTTTGCCGCGGCGATGCTCAGCGGCAAGGACAATGCCGACGAGATGCGCATCGCCGGCAACGGCCGGATCGACTTCCAGTCCAACCATGCGGGGGGGATCCTCGGCGGCATCTCCACCGGCCAGACCATCGTGGCGCGGATGGCGCTGAAGCCCACCAGCTCGATCCTCACCCCCCGCCGCTCGGTGAACACGGCGGGCGAGGAGGTGGATGTGCGCACCACCGGCCGCCACGATCCCTGCGTCGGCATCCGCGCCGTGCCGGTGGCGGAGGCCATGCTGGCCTGCGCGCTGGCCGACGCGAAACTGCGCCACCGCGGCCAGGTGGGCTGAGCCATGTCCGGGGGCCTGCGCATCCGCCCGGCCCGGCTGGACGAGAAGCTGGCCCTTGAAGCCCTGCAGATGACCGCCTCCCTCATGTGGGAGAGTGACCGGGCGGCGCTGCTGGCCCATCCGGAGGCCGGGGACCTGCCGCCGGAGCAGTTCACCGGCGGCTTCGTCTATGTGGCGGAGCGGGAGGGCCTCACCCTGGGCTTCGGCGTGCTGCTGCCGCGGGCCGATGGCGAGGCGGAGCTGGACGGACTGTTCGTGCATCCGGACCACTGGGGCCAGGGGGTCGGCCGCGGGCTGGTGGCGGAGGCGGAGCGTCGCGCGAGGCTCCTGGGGTCCCCCTGGCTCAACGTGCTGGGCAACCGCAATGCGGAGGGGTTCTACGTCGCCTGCGACTTCGTGGCGTTCGGGGTGGAAAGGACCCAGTTCGGCGAAGGGTTGCGGATGCGCAAGGCGGTGTGAGTTGGGGGGGTGCGTGGTTCGAGACGCGCGTGTCACGCGCTCCTCACCATGACGAAGGGTGTCGCGCACAAACGGTCGTCATCCTGAGTAGGGCGAAGCCCGTCTCGAAGGACGCTGTGCCGGATGTGCGTGGTTCGAGACGCGCGTTCCGCGCTCCTCACCATGACTAATCTTCTAAATCACAAACCTTCGTCATCCTGAGGAGGGCGAAGCCCGTCTCGAAGGACGCACATCTCCCCTACCGCCGCCCCAGGGCCACCAGATAGAGCTCCGAGCTCTCCGCCCGGCTGGACTTGGGCTTGAAGTGCTTCACGTCGGTGAAGTTGGCCTTGAGCAGCTTCAGCAGGTCCGCCGTCTCGCCCCCCTGGAAGGCCTTGGTGACGAAGGTGCCGCCCACCGGCAGGATGTCCACGGCAAAGGCCGCCGCCAGCTCCACCAGGCCCACGATGCGCAGGTGGTCGGTCTGGGGATGGCCGATGGTGTTGGGGGCCATGTCCGACAGCAACAGGTCCGGCGGACCGCCGAGCGCCGCCAGCAGCTGGGCCGGGGCCTCGTCCGCCGTGAAGTCCCCCTCGATCAGGATCGCCGGCGGCAGCGGGTCCACGGGCAGCAGGTCGATGCCGACCACGGTCCCCGCCCCCCGCTCCAGCGCCACCTGGACCCAGCCGCCGGGGGCGCAGCCCAGGTCGATGATCCGGCAGCCCTTGCGGATGACGTGGAAGCGGTCGTCGATCTCCGCCAGCTTGAAGGCGGCGCGGGAGCGATAGCCCTTGGCCCTCGCCGCCTTGACGAAGGGATCGTTGATCTGCCGGTTCAGCCACAGCTGGCTGGACATGCTCTTGGTGTCGGCGGTCTTCAGTCGCGCGCCGATGTTGCGACCGGCCGCATCCCCCCGGGTGGGGGCCTTGACCATGCGCTTGCGGGGCGGCTCGGGCGGGGCCGGAGGCTTGGGAGGCTTGGTGGACATCTGGGCTCAGGCGCGGGGGGTGACGGCGGCGGGGGCGGCACCCCGGGCTCGGCGGCGGCGACGGCGGCCGGGACGTTCCTGCATCAGGGCCAGCAGCAGGCCTTCCCGCAAGCCCCGGTCAGCGACCCGCACCCGCTCGCAGGGCCACAGCTCCTGCACCGCCTGCAGAATGGCGGCCCCGGCCAGCACCAGATCCGCCCGGTCCGGACCGATGCAGGGCTGGGCGGCGCGCGCGGCGGCATCCTGTACCAGCAGGCGCTCCGCCGCGGCCTCGCAATCCTGGCGGGTCAGCCACAGGCCGTCCACCCGGTTGCGGTCATAGCGCTCGAGATTGAGATGCAGGCCGGCCAGGGAGGTGATGGCCCCGGACGTGCCGATCAGATGCGCCGCACCGGCGTCGAAGGCCGGACGCAGGGGGGCGGTCCCCTCCACCTCGCCGATGGCGGTCTTGATGTGCTCGACCATGGTCCGGTACCAGTCCCGGTCCCCCGCCGCCCCCTCCGGAAACCGTTCCGCCAGGGAGACGACGCCCACGGGGATGGAGATCCACGCCCGGATCGGCAGGCGGGAGGGCTGCAGCCGGTGGGCCTGCTCCATCCGCGGGTCCGTCAGGTCGACCCAGGACAGCTCCGTCGAGCCGCCGCCCACATCCACCACCAGGGCCGCCGTCTGGGTGCGGTCCAGCAGGGTCAGGCACCCGGCCACGGACAGCTGGGCCTCCTCCTTCGGCGAGATGATGGCCAGCCGCAGGCCGGTCTCCGCCGCCACCCGCTCCACGAAGTCCGCCCCGTTGCTGGCGGAGCGGCAGGCCTGGGTCGCCACCGCCCGGATGCGCAGGGGCCTGCGGCGGCGCACCTTGTCGGCACAGATGCGCAGCGCCGCCACGGCCCGGTCCATGGCCTCGTCGTCCAGCCGCCCGGTGCGGCTGAGGCCGTCCCCCAGGCGGACAATGCGGGAAAAGCTTTCCACCACCCGGAAACTGCGACCCGCCGGCGCGGCGATCAGCAGGCGGCAATTGTTCGTACCCAGATCAATGGCGGCGAACAGCGAAGGCTCGCGCGCACCGGCTGGTTGGGCCGCGGATGGGGCCACGGCCTCGGGACCCGCCCGGCCGGTCTGTTGCGCCTGCGTCATGGGCGGCATTCCTCCAGGAACATCGAGCCTTCGCACCGGATGCGGAGGATCTGACCTGCTTCACCAGACAGGATAGAGCATTTTCGAAATTGGGGGAACCGGTAATCCGGGGAAAAATCCCCTAGTTACAAACGGTTCTGAGATTTCGGCATCAGCGGCCGGACGGGCCTGCCTCGTCCGGCCACGGACCGGATGCCTCCAGCACGCGCCCCGGGTCAGCCACCCGCTGAACCGATCCTGCGCGGCCTGTTCATTGAACGGTCATACGACCGCGCCTAGCTTAGGGGGCATGAACACGATTTACGCCAAATTCCAGATCGGTCAGGTCGTGCGGCATCGACACTTCTCGTTCCGCGGCGTGATCTTCGACGTGGACCCCCAGTTCGCCAATACGGAGGAGTGGTGGCTGTCGATCCCGGAGGAGATCCGTCCCCGGAAGGACCAGCCCTTCTACCACCTGCTGGCCGAGAACGAGCAGGGCAGCTATGTCGCCTATGTGTCCGAGCAGAACCTGCTGATCGACACCACGGGCGAGCCGGTCTCCCACCCCCAGGCCGCGGTGATGTTCGCCGGCTTCGAGGGCGGGCACTACCGCCTGCGGCCCCACGTCACCCACTGATCCGGGGCCGACCGTCGCGCCCCGGTCCGTCAGTAGTTCTGGCGGAAGCGCACGGACAGGCGCGCATCCCCCTGCGATCCCACCTGGGAGATGACGGACAGGTTGCGCTGGATCCGCACCTCCACCTGGGCCGAGGGGCCGGTCCGCCCGCCTCCGGTCAGTTCCAGATAGACGTTGTCGGTCAGGTACTTGCCGCCGGAGATGGTGGTGGCCTGCTTCACGCCCGGCACGTTCACCGTGGTCTGGTCGACGCCGACGGACAGCCGGTCCAGGCGGGCGAACTGGCGAAGTCCGCCGATCACGTCGAACCCGCCCCCCGTGGCCAGGGAGGTCAGGGCCGAGGCCAGCTGGGCGGCCTCGAAGCCCGACAGCTGTGACGCCGCCACCCCGAACAGCACCCGGGACAGGATCTCGTCCTGGGGCAGGACCGGGGTGGAGGTGAGGGTGATCTCCGGCTTGGCCGCGGTGCCGCGCACCTGGATCTGGGCGGTCAGGCTGGGATCCTGCCGCTGGGCGGTCAGGGCCAGCCGGATGGTCTCCGGCGTCGGCCCCAGCCGCACGGTGCCCAGTTCGTCGAAGTCGAACCGCTTGCCGGAAAAGTCGTAGCTGCCGCGGATCACCCGGGCGACCCCGGTGATGTCCGGCTTCAGGCTGTCCCCGGTCACGTGGCTGTCCAGGGACAGCTCCACATCCAGGCCCTTGCCCTTCACGAAGATGCCCCGGGGTGCCTTGATGGTCACGTCGAAGGCCACCTGCAGGGGGCTGGCGCGGGGTTGCTGGACGTCCTCCCCCTCCCGCGGGGCCACATGGATTTCGCGGACGGCCAGCGGCACCACGCCGGTGGGGGTCGGCGGATTGGCGGCAATGTCGGCCCGGTCCACCGACAGGGCCCCGGCAAGCTTGGCATGCCCGCCGGAATCCCGGGTCACGGTGACCACGCCAGACGCCTGGGCCCGGCCAAGCTCGTTGTCGATCAGGCGGAACTTGGACAGGGTCAGCTTCAGGGTCGAGGCCCCGTCCGCCGACAGGCTGACCCGGCCGTCGCCGGACAGGCTGCCGCCCCGGCCGTCGGAGCCGCTGAACTGGCGGACCACCACCTCGTCGGAGTTGAAGTTGGCCCCGACCGTCAGGTCCTTCAGCGTCAGGCCGGTGGCGGCATCGCGGAACTGCCCGGCGGTGAGGGCCGCATCGCCCGTGGCGCGCAGGTGCTCCAGCGGGCCGGACAGGGCCCCGTGGGCGGCGATGGTGCCCGCCAGGGACCGGTCGCCCCCCGCCAGCAGGTCCCACAGGGGCCGCAGTTCCCCGTCGGCGTTGAAGGTGCCGGCCACGGGCTTGGTGCGGTCGATGGCAATGCGGAACGGATAGGCCGCGGCCTCCGACGGCAGGTCGAGGCTGGCATCGGCCTTCAGCCCGTTGTTGTTGGTGGCGTTGGCGCTCACATGCATGCGGGTGTCCGCCAGGCTGACCACCAGGGAGGCCGCCAGGGCCTGGTCGGCGGGGGCGTCCCGGCTGCGGGCGTTCTCGAGCTGGGCCTCCAGATGCCCGGTCAGGTGCGGTCCGGTGCCGCTGGCCGTGGCGGTGCCGCTGACCAGGCCCACATAGTCGTCCGTCAGCCCCTGCAGGTTGACGTGGCTGAGGCGGGCGCGGCCCTCCAGCCGGTCGCCCACGGCGGCACCGTCGATCTCCACCTCCCCGCCGGACAGGGCCGCATGGGCCTTGATGGCATGGTCGGTCTCGCCCCAGCGGAGGGTGGCGGGCTCCAGCAGCCGGAAGTCCGCCCGCCGCACCCGGCCCGACCCGCTGAGGGTGATGTCCGGGCGGCTGGGATGGGTGAACAGGCCGCTGCCCTGGAACTTCCAGGACACCGGATCATTGGACTCCGCCAGCACGTCGAAGGGAAGCCGGTCCAGCGGCCCCCGGGCGTTCAGCTTCACCTTGCGCACGATCCCGGCCATTCCGGGCAGCTGGACATTGGTCCCGTCCAGGGCGACGACGGCTGTGGCCTGCTCGCCCTGGCCCGCCAGCCGGATCGCACCGGTCACCCGGCCATTGGTCAGGAAGGCGCCAGTGGTGGCCGCCACCTGCAGGTCCGCCGACGTCGCCAGCCCGTCCCGCAGGGTCAGGGCGCCGGAGACCTTCAGCCCCCCCGCATCGGCGGCGATGTCGTGCATCTCGAAGCCGGTGTCGGTGAAACGGAACGCCGCCTTGGCACTGGCGGGGCCGTAGTTGCTGGGCCCCTCCACCGCCACGGCGCCGTCCACCTCGTGATCCGCCTTGATGAAGGTCAGCAGCAGCCTGGCCGGCTTCACCAGCAGCCGCCCGGCATCGATGGAGGTGAGGTCCGCGGTCAGGTCCGCCCGCGGGGTGATGACATTTCCGGACACCTTGCCCGCCCCGTGGGCCGCCCCGGCGATCTCCACTCCGCCCACGCCGAAGGGCCCGGCCGCGGCCCAGTCCACGTCCATGGCCAGGACCCCGTCCCGATCCAGAAGGCCGCGCAGGTCGGCATTGATCGCCTGGCCGTTCACCGTGGCATGGGCCACCTCCAGCCCCCGGGCGGTCCACAGTGCGGTGGAGGTCACCACCGGGGCCTGGCCGACCAGGCGGTCGAATTCGGCGGCACCGGTCACCAGTTCATGTCCGCGGGCCTCGGCCTTCAGGGCCCAGTCGTCGCTGCCCCGCGCCTCGGTGGCGTCCCAGGTCCCGGTCAGGGTGCCCTTGCCCGCACGGCCAAGGCCGATGCCCTCGATCACGGCCTGGCCCTTGAATTCCAGCCCGCCGAACAGGGTCCAGCCCCCCGCTCCGTCCAGATGGGCGTGAGAGCCGGCGATCTTCATGCCGTGGAACAGGTAGCGGCCGTCCCGGATACGCCCCCCGTCCAGATGCACCACCGGCGAGGCCCCCAGCAGGGTCCAGAGCAGCCCGTCCCCGCCGCCACCGGACCCCTTCAGGTCCGTCACCATCCGGAACTCGCCCTTGTCGTGGCTGAAGGTCAGCGGACCGGCCATGCGCGCCAGGGTATAGCCGCTCTGCTCGACCTGTTCCGCGACGCCGTCGCCCTTGAAGACGAAGCTGTCGATGTCTCCCGTCAGCACGCCCCGCGCCCGGGTCGGCCCCACATGGGGCACCGGCACCCACCACTGGGTCAGTTCGTTCACGGCCAGGGCCAGGTCCATGCCCTCGGCCCGGCGGGTCTTCATGTTCACCGGACCATGGGCCTCGAGGCTGGCGAAGTCCCCCACCAGCCGGACATCGGTCTTGTAGCGGTCCCCGGTGATCCGTCGGGCCGAGATGAGCAGGTGCGCGGCAGGGCCGATGCGCTTGGCGAACATCTCCGTCCGGGTGGACTCCGCCAGCCGGGCCCGGGCGTCGATGGTGGCCCCGTCCTTGCCCCAGCTGGCTTCCACCACCAGCGGGGTTTCCGCCCCCGACCGGGTCAGCACCCGCAGCTTGGCCGCCGAGGTGGCGCCGCTGAGGTCCGCCCGGACACTGAACGGCTGGGTGACCGGCAGGCCGACGGCCCCGGCCAGGGCCCCTCCGGCCGATTCCACCGCCTCGGCCTTCAGCTCCAGCCGATCCGGGTCGCCGATGCGGAAGCTGGCGGCCAGGCCGTCGCCCCGGTGCAGGCGGCTGGTGGCCCGGACCAGCCCGTCAAAGCCCGCCGACCGGCGGATGTGCACATGCCCGGCAATGTCCCACAGACCGGGGACCACCGTCGCCTCGGGCCGGGTTTCCAGCTGGACCCGCACCCGGTCGATGATGATGGAGACCGGCAGGGTCGTCGCACCGCCCCCCTGGCTGGAGCCCAGCATCGGCTGGCGCAGCACCGCCAGATGACCGGCGGCCAGGTCGTGGATCCGCAGCCGCCGGGCCAGCAGTTCCTCCGGGGCCCAGGTCAGGGACAGGTCGCGGCCGTCCAGCCACACGCCCCGCCGGTCAATGACCTGCAGGCGCGCCAGCGAGAACCGGCCGAAGACGTCGCCCTTCAGGCCGTCCACATGCAGGCGACCCGCGGGGCCCAGCGGCAGCCCCTCCACCAGGCCGATGACGAAGCTGCGGCCCGGATCGGTCAGTACGGCGATCCGCGCCCCGGCGACGAGCAGCACGAGGCCGAAGAGGACCAGCCCCAGTCCCCGGAACACCAGGGTGATCCAGCGGTCGTCTCCGGGCAGGACGAACTCGCCGCCGGGCTCGGCGTCGGGCACCTGCGGGTTCAGATCGGGATCGGGAGGAGGCTCGGGCTGCAAGGGCTCTGTCCGTCAGAAGCTCTGGCCGATGCTCAGATAGATCTGGAACGGCTGCTGACCACTGTTGGACGCCTTCTGCAGGGGGAATGCCAGGTCGGCCCGGATGGGCGCGAAGTTGAGATGATAGCGGAAACCCACGCCGACGGCTGTATCCACGTGATGGAAATCGGGATTGACGGTCTCGGCCACCGATCCGGCATCGAAGAACAGCACCGCTCCCCAGGGGCTGGTGCCGAAGCGCCGCCGCAGCTCCACCGAGGTTTCGGTCAGGGACAGGCCGCCGATGGGGGTGTTGTCCGCATAGTGCGGGCCGATGTCCTGGTAGGAATAGCCGCGGACCGACCCGCCGCCGCCGGCGAAGAACCGGTCGGGCGCCGGGACGCCGGGAATGGTGCCGCCGATGATCGATCCCACGTGCAGCCGGCCCGCCACCACCCAGTCCCGCTGGCGATCGATGGGAAGATAGCCGGTCACCTGCAGCTGGCTCTTCAGATAGACCTGCTGCTCGTCCCCCTGGATGTCGGTGGGGGTCACATGGGCTTCCAGCTTCCAGCCCTGCCGCGGGTCCAGCGGGTTGTCGGAATGGTCGAGCGCCAGCGCCCCCACCAGCCGCACGGTGACGATCCGTATCTTGCCGGTCTCCTTGTCGATCACCTGGGAGCTGGTCACCGACGCCCCTTCGGTGAAGAAGCTGGTGGTCCGGAACCGGCGGGTCAGGTCGGAGCTGACCACCGCCCCCTGCTCGGTATAGGCGGGGGCCACGGTGCGGAACCAGTCGCCGGTGAGCTTCAGCGTCTCTCCCGGTGCCAGGAAGTGCGGGGCGGACCACTCCACCCCCGCCCGGCTGTCGATGGTGGCCAGCCGGGCCTCATAGGTCAGGGTGTCGGCCCGGCGGAAGCGGTTGAAGTCCGACCAGCGGACGTCGAAATCGGTGCCTTCGCTGGTGGAATAGCCGGCGGTGAAGTCCAGGGCGTGCTTGGAGCGTTCCGACAGGTTCACCAGCACCGGCCTCAGCGCATCGGCCGACGGCGGCGTCCCTCCCGTCGCAGCCTGGGTCGCATCGGGGGCGGGGTCCGTCCGCGGGGCCAGGGCCACGGTGACGCTGTCATAGACGCCGGTGTCCAGCAGGCGATGCTCCAGCTCCGCAATGGCGCTGGGGTGATAGACCTCCCCCGGCTTCCAGGGGGCCAGCTTGCGGATGAAGGCGGGATCGGTGCGCTGCTTGGGATTGCTGAAGCTCAGCCCGCCCACATGCACCAGCTGGTCGGCCTCCACCATGAAGGTGGGGCTCATGCTGGTATCGGCGTGGTCCACCACCACGTCCGGGGCCTCGGCCCGGGCATCGGCATAGCCGCGGGCCTGGAGGGTGGAGACGATCCGGGCCTGGGCCTCCACCACGTCCTCCGCCCGGGCCGAGGCACCGGTGCGGATGTCGATGGATTCGAAGGCCGCCTTGATCGTGTCCTCGTCCGGGGGCGATTTCTGCCACTGGATGTTGATGGGGCCGAAGTGGGTCCGGGGGCCCAGGGTGATCCGTACGATGCCCTGGGGGTGGTCGCCTTCGGTGATGTCGGTCTCTATGGCGTAGTCGTAGAAGCCCTCGGAGCGCAGCAGCAGCTCGGCGCTGTCCTGGGCGTCCCGGGCCCGGCGGCGGGCCTCGATGCGGGACTGGGCCGGCTCCTGGCTTTCTCCGATGGCGCGCTCGAGCTCCTCGCGCAGGGCGCGGTTCTCGATGCCCTGGACCAGGGCCTTCTTTTCCGGACGATCCGCGGCCCGGGACGGCGTGACCGCCGGGACGACAGCGAGCAGCATGACGGCGAATGCCATCCCCCCACCGGTTCGTCCTCGCCCTGTCCGCCGCTCCATTCCCTCGCCGATATCATGCCTCGTCCATGGTGCATGACGGTTTAGCGAGCATGCGCCCGGCTGTCATCCGAACTCGCCCGGAATAGAGCCTCAGCCGACGGCGAAAACGTGGCCGACGGCGAAGGTCAGCCACAGGGCGTTCCCCGGCGGCGGCAGGGCCTCGGCGGCGGCATGGTCGAGGACGAACTCCACGTCCCGCCCGTCCGCCAGACGGGCCTCGCAGCGGGTCACCGGACCATTGGCCACCTGCCGGGACAGGGTGGCCGCCACGGCGTCCGGCTGGCCGGGTCCGGCGGCCAGACGCACCGTGTGCGGTCGCACGAAGGCCACGGCCGGACCCTCCACCCCCGGGGCCGGCAGCCGCACCGCACCGGACCGGAACAGGCCGTCCGCGACCGTGCCCTCGAAGCGGTTGGCCTCGCCCACGAAGCCCGCGACAAAGGCCGAGGCGGGGGCGGCATAGACCTCCGACGGGGTGCCCACCTGCTCGATCCGGCCCCTGTTGAGCACGGCCACCCGGTCCGCCAGCTCCAGGGCCTCGTCCTGGTCGTGGGTGACGAACAGGGTGGTAACGCCAGTGGCCGCATGGATGCGCCGAAGCTCCCGGCGAAGGGACTTGCGCACCGTGGCGTCCAGGGCCCCGAAGGGCTCGTCGAGCAGCAGCACCCGCGGCTCCACCGCCAGGGCCCGGGCCAGCGCCACCCGCTGCCGCTGGCCGCCGGACAGCTGGGCCGGGCGGCGATGGCCAAGCCCCTCCAGCTCCACCAGCTTCAGCAGGGCCTCCACCCGGGCCTTGCGGTCGGCTGCCGAGGGCCGGGAGCCGCGTTTGCGCACGTCGAGGCCGAAGGAGATGTTCTGGGCCACGGTCATGTGCCGGAACAGGGCGTATTGCTGGAACACGAAGCCCACGCCCCGCTGGGCCGCGGCGGCAAAGGTCACGTCGGCCCCGTCGAACAGGATGTCCCCGGCCTCCGGGAAGTCGAGGCCCGCGATCAGCCGCAACAGGGTGGTCTTGCCCGAGCCGGACGGCCCCAGCAGGGCCAGCAGCTCCCCCGGCCGGACGTCGAGGCTGACATCGTCCAGCGCCGGATAGCGGCCGAAGGACTTGCGCACGCCCTCCACCCGGATGGCCAGGGGCGCGCGCGGCACCGACGGCAGGGAGGGCCGGCCAGGGCTCAAATTGCGACCCTCCGACAGACCCGCGGGGGTCGGCTCCCCGGGTTCATACGCCATGGCTGTCCAGCTCCGGCCGGGCGATCTCCAGCAGGGTCTTCAGGGCCAGCGTCACCAGTGCCATCAGGCACAGCAGACCGGCCACCGCGAAGGCTCCGACGAAGTCGTACTCGTTGTACAGGATTTCCACATGCAGCGGCAGGGTGTCGGTCCGGCCGCGGATATGGCCGGACACCACCGACACGGCCCCGAACTCCCCCATGGCCCGGGCGTTGCAGAGCAGGATGCCGTAGGCGAGGCCCCAGCGGATATTGGGGGCCGTCACCCGCAGGAAGGTCATCAGGCCCGACGCCCCCATGGACACCGCCGCCTCCTCCTCGTCCGTGCCTTGCGCCTCCATCAGGGGGATCAGCTCCCGCGCCACGAAGGGAAAGGTGACGAAGACGGTGGCCAGCACGATGCCGGGCACCGCGAAGATGATGCTGATCCCGTGCGCCTGCAGCCAGGGGCCGAACCAGCCCTGCAGGCCGAACACCAGCACATAGATCAGCCCCGCCACCACCGGCGAGACGGAGAAGGGCAGGTCGATCAGGCTGACCAGCAGGCTCTTGCCCGGAAAGTCGTGCTTGGCCACGGCCCAGCTGGCGGAGATGCCGAACAGGGCGTTGAAGGGCACGGCAATGGCGGCGATCACCAGGGTCAGCTGCAGGGCGGCCAGGGCATCATGCTCGCGGATCGCCTCCCAGGCCGGTTGCAGGCCCCGGGACAGGGCCTCGACGAACACCGTGGCCAGGGGCAGCAGGATCATCCCTCCCAGGAAGCCGATGACGGCCGTCAGGGCCAGGACGCGGATCCACAGGGGGTCCGTACCGGCGCTGGCACGGGGGCGGGAGCGGGGGTGGGACCGGGATGGGGCGACGGCGGTCATGCCTGCGTGCTCCGCTTCATCCAGGCCTGTCCGGCATTGACCACCAGCAAGAGGCCAAGGCTCAGGCCCAGCATCACCAGGGCGATGGCGGAGGCGGCGGCATAGTCGAACTGTTCCAGCTCGATGGTGATCAGCAGCGGCGCGATCTCCGAGCGGTAGGGCATGTTGCCGGCGATGAAGATCACCGAGCCGTATTCCCCCACACCCCGGGCGAAGGCGAGGGCGAAGCCGGTGATCCAGGCCGGGGCCAGGGCGGGGGCCACCACCCGCACCAGGGTCTGCAGCCGGGTGGCCCCCAGGCTGGCGGAGGCCTCCTCCACATCGGCGGCCAGGTCGCGCAGCACCGGTTCCACCGTCCGCACCACGAAGGGCAGGCCGATGAAGGTCAGGGCGATGACGATGCCGCCGGTCGTGTTGGCCAGGGTGATCCCGGCCCGGGCCAGCGGCGCGCCGAGCCAGCCATTGGGGCCGTACAGGGTGGCCAGCGAGATGCCCGCCACCGCGGTGGGCAGGGCAAAGGGCAGGTCCACCAGGGCATCCAGCAGTCGCCGACCCGGAAACCGGTAGCGCACCAGCACCCAGGCGGTCAGCACCCCCATGACCGCATTGATCCCCGCGGCGATCAGCGCCGTTCCGAGGGACAGGGCATAGGCATGGACGGCCCGGGGGGAGAAGGCGACCCGGCCGAAGGTCTCCGGCGACAGGCTGAGCGCCCGGGCCGCCACCGCCGCCAGGGGGATCAGCACCACCAGCGACAGGATGGAGACGGTCACGCCCAGGGTCAGGCCGAGCCCCGGCACCGCGGACCGGCGCCGCCAGGGACGCCCCCGGTCTGCAGTTGCTGTGGCCATCCGCGCACGCCTCTTCCAGTTCCGCTCCGCCATGCGGAGGGTTCCAGCCTCTAGAGCCCTTTTCAAGGCAGGGGGAGCAATGCAGAAAATCTGGGGACGCGCCGGGATTTTCCTGTGCCGGGCGCGGCGTTCATCCGATCAGGCGATGGCGGCGGCGATCTGGGCGGCCAGGGCGGCCAGGGTCTGCGGGTCGGCCATGGGCGCGGTGCCGTGGCCCTTCAGTTCCTCTCCCTCCCAGCGGGGGATGATGTGGAAGTGGAGGTGGAACACCGTCTGCCCCGCGGGGGCCCCGTTGAACTGCAGGATGACCACGCCGTCCGGGTTCAGGGCCGCCGTCACCGCCTTGGCGACCTTCTGCACGGTGAGCATCAGCGGCGCGACGGCGGCAGGGTCCAGGTCCAGGAAGTTGCGGGCCTGCACATTCTTGGGAATGACCAGCACATGGCCGCGGGACTGGGGGAACAGGTCCATGAAGCCGAGGGTCTCGGCGTCCTCGTAGACCTTGGTGGCGGGGATCTCGCCCCGCAGCATCCGGGCGAAGACATTGGCGGGATCATAGACGCCGGTCAGGCTCATGGCAGGGGCTCCGGGGTGGGACGGGTGTTGATACGCCGGGTGGGATGGCGTGGGAAGCGCGTTCAGGGCAAGGCGCTTCATCCTGACCGAGGTTCCCGCCTCAAGGGCGGGAATGACAGGGTGTAAAACGATAAGTCGTCATTCCCGGGCTTGACCCGGGAACCTCCCTCCCAAGCCCCCCTCACCCCCCCTTGGGCGGGGTCGGGCCCTCCTGGCGGAAGGGGGAGTATTCCTCGGTCAGGTAGTCCATCTCCCGCTCCACCGCGTCCCGTTCCCGGTCCAGATACCGGGCCACGGGCTCGCGCAGGGCCGGGTCGGCGATGTAGTGGGCGGAGAAGACCGACGCGGGCAGATAGCCGCGGGCGATCTTGTGCTCTCCCTGCGCCCCCGCCTCCACCCGGGCCAGGCCCAGGCGGATCGCCTCCTCGATGGCCCGGTAGTAGCAGACCTCGAAATGCAGGAACGGCACCTCCTCCAGGCAGCCCCAGTTGCGGCCATAGAGGCAGTCGTCGCCCAGGAGGTTCAGGGCCCCCGCGATCCAGCGCCCCTCCCGCCGGGCCAGGATCAGCATCACCCGGTCGGCCATCCGCTCTCCCAGCAGGGAGAAGAACAGCCGGTTCAGATAGGGCCGCCCCCACTTGCGTCCGCCGGTGTCCATGTAGAAGGCGAAGAAGGCGTCCCAGTGCGCTTCCGTCAGGTCCTTGCCGGTGATGGCGACGATCTCCAGCCCCGCCTGGGCGTCCCGCCGCTCCCGCCGGATGTTCTTGCGCCGGTTGGAGGACAGCTGGGCCAGGAAGCCCTCGAAGTCCGCATAGCCGCGATTGTGCCAGTGATACTGCTGGTCCCGCCGCTGCAGCAGGCCCGCCGCGCCTGCCCGGGTCCACTCCCCCTCCGTCAGGAAGGTGATGTGCAGGCTCGACGCCCCCAGCTGGTCGGTCAGGGCCACGGCCCCGTGCAGAAGGGCGTCCTCGACCCCATCGCGCCCCTCCCCCGCCGCCGTGATCAGCCGGGGGCCGGTGGCGGGCGTGAACGGGGCCGCGCACTGGAGCTTGGGGTAGTAGCGCCCGCCCGCCCGCATGTAGGCATCGGCCCAGCTGTGGTCGAAGACGTATTCCCCCTGGCTGTGGCTCTTCAGATAGAGGGGCATGACCCCCACCACCTGCCCGTCGGCATCGCTGACGCTCAGGTGCTGCGGCTTCCATCCCGTGCGGGCGCTGACGCAGCCGCTTTCCTCCAGGGCCTGGAGGAAGTCATAGCGGATGAAGGGGTTGCCCTGGTGGTCCGGCGCGTCGGCGCAATGGTCCCAGGCGGCCCGGCCGATGTCCGAGATCGCCCCGTGGGAGCGGATCACGAGCCTGCCGCCAGGCGCGCTCAGGGGGTGAAGCCTTCGAAGATCAGGTTGTCGCAGTGGGCCTGGACCTTGTGCCAGGTTTCGGGCGACCGCACCGTCCAGGCCACCACCGGCATGCCGCCGTCCCGCAGGGTGTCCGCCTCGGCACTGGGCAGCATGTCGAGGCCCAGGGCCAGGAAGTGCGGCCGTGCGATCTTCACATGCTCCAGCGCCCGCAAGGCGCGGATGGCGTCGGCGGACATGCGCCCTTCCCCGTCCGCATAGGCATGGCTGTTCAGGCCGCGCAGGATCTTGGGATGGTGGTCCGCGAACCAGGCGTGGCTGTAGGCGTTGAAGCCGATCAGCGCCACGGGCCCCTTGTGGTCCAGCAGCACGTCATGCACTCGCTTCTCCAGGGGCCCGACCTCGCCGGAGGGGGTCTTCAGTTCCACCAGCACCAGGGCCCGGTGGCCGATCACCGCCAGGGCCTCGGCCAGGGTGGGGATGGTCTCGTCGGACCTGCCCAGCCTCAGCTTCTGCAGGTCCCGGGCGGCAAAGTCGCGGACCCGGCCGGTGGTGCCGGTCATCCGGTCCAGGGTGGCGTCATGGAACACCACCGCCTCGCCATCGGCGGTGATCTGCACGTCCAGCTCGACGCCATAGCCCTGTTCCGCCGCATGCTGGAAGGCGGCCAGGCTGTTCTCCGGCGCGCCGTCGGCGGTCCACAGGCCCCGATGGGCGATGGGCGGGCCGCTCAGCCGGGGCCAGGCCTCGCCGAAATCGGCAATGTGCGGCTGGACCTTGCGGCTCATGCCACCTCCACCACGGCGTCGACCTCCACGGAGAAGTTCAGGGGCAGGCGATAGACGCCGACGGCGGAGCGGGCGTGGCGACCGGCGTCCCCGAACACCTCCACCATCAGGTCGCTGCAGCCGTTGATCACGGCGGGAATGGCGAAGAACTCAGGACCCGCCTGGACGAAGCCCCCCAGCTTCACCACCCGGCGGACGCGGGACAGGTCCCCCAGCGCCGCCTTCATCTGGGCGATCAGGTTGATGCCGCACAGGCGGGCCGCCGCCTTGGCCGTGGCCTCGTCCACCTCGGTGCCGACGGTGCCCTTGATGCCGCCCGACGCGTCCACCGACACCTGGCCGGAGATGAACAGCTGCGATCCGCTCTGGACGAAGGGCACGTAGTTGGCCACCGGTGCCACCGGTTCCGGCAGCACGATGCCGAGGGATTTCAGGCGGTCTTCGATAGCGGACATGGGCGGCTTTCCGGTGATGGGATCGTGCCGCCATCCATAGACGACAAACCCCGGACTGCGGAAGCCTTGTTGCTCAGCGCGCCGCGCCGCAGGTGCCGGTCTGGATGCGCACGGGCAGCAGGACCGGCGTGTTGTCCGCCCGAGGCGTCAGGTGGAACTGGGCGCTCATGGACAGGGCCGCGGCCCCGGCCCCGAGGCTGTTGGGATCCTCCGACACCACCTGGCAGTCCCGGGCGGCACCGTCCTCGGCCACATGGCATTGCAGGACCACGGTCAGGGTGCAGCTGTCCGCCCGGGCCAGCGTCATGTCGTGCCCTGCCGCGGAGGGGCCAGTGGCCGACAAGGCAGAGGCGACGGTGATGGCGGCGAACAGGGGCAGGACCACGGCGGTTTCCTCGTATCGGGGTCGCCCGTCTCCGGACGGGACGCTTTGGCAGGACCGGAGCAAGGGCTGCGCCAATCGGCGCACGACCCGAGGGTTAACAGAGGTTAACGGCACCTCCAAGCCGACCTGACCGAAAGGTGAATGAAAGATAATGGCGCGCCCCACCGTGCGTTCAGGTGCGGGGTCCTAGGGTGGCCTCATCGGACAAACGGCGCGGCGGTCGCGCCCCGGCCCGAAGATGGGAGACTGAACATGAACCTCTTCAAGAGCTTGATGCTGGTGGCCGCCACGGCGGCCGTCACGGTTCCGGCGATCGCGTCTGCCGACGACTGGGGCCACCGGGATGGCGGCCGCGACGGCTATCGCGAGGTGGTCTATCGCCACGCGGACTGGGACTACTTCCACCGGCCCTACTGGGCCCGCGGCTGGGACCGGGACCGGTGGGAGCACCACCGCCATTACCGGGACCGCCACGAGCGCCGCTGGTAGCCCCTGACCCCCTTCCCGCGCCGGACGGTCCCCGGTGTCCGACGCAGGAACAGAAGCCCCCTTCCGCCGTGCGGGAGGGGGCTTCGACCGTTTGGGGGGGATGCGTCCTTCGAGACGGGCCTTCGGCCCTCCTCAGGATGACGCGCGTTATGGAACCCTCGTCTACCGGTCTGGGCTCGACACCCAATACCCTTCGTCATGGTGAGGAGGCCCGGAACGGGCCGTCTCGAACCACGCAGAAACCTACTCCGTCAGCGCCGGTTCCCCGGACTCCGCGTCGTCGGACGAGCCTTCGCCGTGCGGGCCGGAGGCAGCGGCGTCGATCTGGAAGTCGATCTTGCCGTCCTTCAGCCCGACGATCACATGCCCGCCGCGGACCAGCCGGCCGAACAGGATCTCGTCGGCCAGGGGCTTCTTGATGTGCTCCTGGATGACCCGGGCCAGCGGGCGGGCGCCGAACAGCTCGTCATAGCCGTTCTTGGCCAGCCAGTCGGCGGCGTCCTCCGTCAGTTCGATGGTCACGTGCCGGTCGGCCAGCTGGGCCTCGAGCTGCATGACGAACTTCTGCACCACGTTGCGGATCACTTCCGGCGGCAGGGGCTTGAAGGTGATCACCGCGTCCAGGCGGTTGCGGAACTCCGGCGTGAACAGGCGGTTGATCGCCTGCTCGTCCGCGTCCGTCACCCGCCCGCGACCGAAGCCGATGCCCGCCTTGTTGTTGTCCGAGGCCCCGGCATTGGTGGTCATGATCAGCACCACGTTGCGGAAGTCCACCTTCTTGCCGTTGGAGTCCGTCAGGGTCCCGTGGTCCATGACCTGCAAGAGGATGTTGTAGACGTCCTGGTGGGCCTTCTCGATCTCGTCGAGCAGGACCACCGCGTGCTTGTGCTGGTCCACGGCGTCGGTCAGCTGGCCGCCCTGGTCGTGGCCCACATAGCCCGGAGGGGCGCCGATCAGGCGACTGACCGTGTGCCGCTCCATGTACTCGCTCATGTCGAAGCGCAGCAGCTCGATCCCGAGGGTGAGGGCCAGCTGGCGCGCCACCTCGGTCTTGCCGACGCCCGTGGGGCCGGAGAACAGGTAGGAGCCGATGGGCTTCTGCGTGTCCCGCAGCCCCGCCCGGCTCATCTTCATGGCGGCGGACAGCTGGATGATGGCGTCGTCCTGGCCATAGACCGCGCGCTTCAGGTCGCTTTCCAGGCTGCGCAGCGCCTCCACGTCGGACTTGGAGACGGACTTGGTGGGGATGCGGGCCATCTTGGCCACCACCGTCTCGATGTCCTTCACGCCGATGGTCTTCTTGCGCCGCCCCTCGGGGATCAGCATCTGGGAGGCCCCCGCCTCGTCCAGGATGTCGATGGCCTTGTCCGGCAGCTTGCGGTCGGTGATGTACTTCACCGACAGCTCCACCGCCGCCTTCACCGCATCATTGGTGTAGCGCAGCTTGTGGAACTCCTCGTAATATACCTTCAGGCCCTTGAGGATCTTGATGGCGTCATCGACGGACGGCTCGGTCACGTCGATCTTCTGGAAGCGGCGGACCAGCGCCCGGTCCTTCTCGAAGTGCTGGCGGAACTCCTTGTAGGTGGTGGAGCCCATGCACTTCAGCGTGCCGGACGCCAGCGCCGGCTTCAGCAGGTTGGAGGCGTCCATGGCCCCGCCGGAGGTGGCGCCCGCGCCGATCACCGTGTGGATCTCGTCGATGAACAGCACCGCGTTCGGGTGGTTCTCGAGTTCCTTCACCACCTGCTTGACCCGCTCCTCGAAGTCGCCGCGATAGCGGGTGCCCGCCAGCAGCGCGCCCATGTCGAGGGAGAAGATGGTGGCCCCGGCCAGCACTTCCGGCACCTCTCCATTGACGATCTTGCGGGCCAGGCCCTCGGCAATGGCGGTCTTGCCCACGCCCGGGTCGCCCACCAGCAGGGGGTTGTTCTTGGTCCGGCGGCACAGGATCTGGATGCAGCGCTCCACCTCCGCGTGACGGCCGATCAGGGGGTCGACCTTGCCCTGCCGCGCCTTCTCGTTGAGGTTCACGCAGTAGGTGTCCAGGGCCTCGCCGGACTTGGCGGCGGGCTTGTCCTCGGTCTCGTTCTCCGAGGCCTGGGAGGAGCCGCGCACCGTGCGGGGCTCGCTGGCCCCGGCCTTCTTGGCGATGCCGTGGGCGATGAAGTTCACCGCGTCATAGCGGGTCATGTCCTGTTCCTGCAGGAAGAAGGCCGCGTGGCTCTCCCGCTCGGAGAAGACGGCGACCAGCACATTGGCCCCGGTCACGTCGTCGCGGCCCGAGGACTGCACGTGGATCACGGCGCGCTGGATCACCCGCTGGAAGCCCGCCGTCGGCTTGGCATCCTCCCCGGTGTCCATGACCAGGGACTTCAGCTCGGTATCCAGATAGCTGATCAGGTTCTTCTTCAGCACCTCGAGGTCCACATTGCAGGCCCGCATCACCGCCGCGCCCTCGGCGTCGTCGGTCAGGGAGAGCAGCAGGTGCTCGAGGGTCGCATATTCATGCTTGCGCTGGTTGGCGTAAGCGACGGCCCGGTGGAGGGTCTCTTCCAGGTTACGCGAGAAGGACGGCACGTCGGACCTCTCAATCTTTTTCCATGGTGCACTGGAGGGGATGCTGATGCCTGCGGGCTGCATCGACCACCTGCGCCACCTTTGTTTCGGCGACTTCGTAAGTATAGATACCACACACCCCAACACCGTGTTGGTGAACGTGCAGCATGATCCGCGTCGCCTCGTCCCGGGTCTTGTTGAAGAAACGCTCCAGCACGTAGACGACGAACTCCATAGGCGTGTAGTCGTCGTTCAGAATCAGGACTCGATACAAGGAGGGCTTCTGAAGCTTGGGCTTGACCTGCGTGACGACCGCAGACCCGACCCCATTTCCTTGATCACCTTGCTTGCGCTCGGTCATCAAACCCTTCTCCGTATCACTGCGAACGACGCCGACCTGTTGATTAGATAAGCCGGGACGGTGTTTTGGGAAGCCCTTGTTTTTCTGTCGGGACGATTAGAGGCCCCGAAGGTTGCGATCGCTGTGGACAGGCGAAGCGACCGCCCCGTCCGTCCCCCTCGAACGCTGTCACGGAACCCGGGATTCGTCAGGTCCCCGGTGCCCAATCCACCGAGGCGCCGTGGGAATGGACACGGGCGAGGCGCCGCTGCCCGCCGTTTGGCCACAGGCGCAGCGTCACCTCCATCAGCACCTCGCCGGGGATCATCTCCATGGCCAGCCAGGCGAGCGGCGCGTCCGGCGTGGCAAGCCCGGCCATGCGCGCCATGTGCGCGGTGATCCGCTCCTGGGTCGCGGCCGGCATGTACTGCCACATGACCGAGTGATAGAGCACCGTGGCGACCCCGGGCGTCGGCCGCACATGGGCCTCCACCCAGTCGGCGGCGTCGGCCTGGACCAGGTCGAGCCCCGTCTGCCGGGCCAGCGCGATGGCGCCGTCGACCCTCGCCACCCGGTCCCGCTGGTCGGCCCACACATAGGCGCGCAGTCGCCGGGCCTGCAGGGGATCGCGGATGTCCACCGGCGCGATGTCACAGCCCCGGGTCTCGGTCACCGTGATCGGCCCCAGCGGCGGCGGCGGGCCGCGCCAGTCCCCGTCGATCCCCACCGGGCTCTGCGGATCGCCCCAGGCCCCCGCCTCGCCGAAGCGGTAGCGGAACTTCGGCCAGTTCAGGTTCAGCCCGGCGCTGGCCCCGATCTCGAGACAGCGGAGCGGCAGGCCGGTCTCGGCGGCCACCGTGGCGAAGCCGCCGAACAGGCAAAGGGTCCGCCGCACCTCGTTGGTCTGGGGGGGCGAGGCGATGAAGGCCGAAAGCTCCGCCTGCCGGGCGCGGGCCAGCGGGATCAGCACCGCGGCCAGGGCGTCGGGATCGGCCTCCGTCACGTTCGGCGGATAGAGGGCCGACAGGGCCGACGCCTCGCCCCCCAGCGCCATGAAATGCGCCCAGCCCAGCGGCCGGATGGGCGTGGCGGCGTCGATCTGCCCGTTCAGGTCGAGCCCGGCGAAGGGTTCCAGCACCTCGGCGAACACCCCGCCCGCCTGCAGGTCGGCCAGCATCACCTCCAGCACGGCGGCGGAGAAGGGCGAGCCCATGGTCCGGCTGACCCGGGCCTGGCCGAAGAAGATCTGCTCGAGGGGGGTGCGGGGGGTCTGGGGCTCGGTCATGGGCGGAGCATGCGCCACCGCCGCGGGCGTTCAAGATTGATTGTGCGGGTCAATGATTGGGGGGGGCGATGCGCTCCCGAAAGCCGACGTCCCGAACGGCCGGGATGGGGGGATAGCGGCCAGGACCCGTCAGGGGTGTTGGCAGAAAGTAGGTACCTAGTGAGTGCTTGCGAGCACGTTAAATACGGCATCGATCACCGCATCCGGCTTGCTGAAGTGGATCATGTGCGGAGCTCCGTCGACGACTCTGTGCACGCCGTTCGACGAGAGTTGCGCGAGCTTCTCGTGGCCGTGGAGCCAAACCTGTTGGAGCGCCGCGCGGTCTTGCGCGGAAAGTCCCTCTTCGCCCGTCCTGGCGCCTGCAGTCAGCACGATAAGCGGCATCGTCCCATAGCTTGTTCGCGTCGCGAGAACTTGTCTGTACGACGCCATCTGGCTGTCGTCCTCCGAGATAACGGCCCGGGCCATCGCCTGATTGTTTAACGGACTATTCGGGGGCGGAGAACCGCATTGGGCGTACGCGGGATCTCCAGGCTTCATCCGACCGTCAGCGGCCGCTCCGATGCAAGTCCGGCTCTCCGCCTCCGCTTCGTCCTCCATCTTCGCCCACGAGGCCGAAGCCCTTCGGAATGGAAGCGAGGCCTCGTCGACCTCGGGATCAACCAGGACCATGCCCGCCACGTCTTTGCGATAGCGGTTTGCAAACAGCTGTGCGTCGTAGCCTCCCAGCGAATGGGCAACCAAGACGTATGGGCTCAGCAAGCCGATCGCCGCCAAACCCGCGCGCAGGTCGGCCGCGATATGAGTCGCGTCGCGGGGCAATGGCGCCGCATCGCTATGGCCATAGCCCGCCCTGTCATAGGCGCACGCGGTGGTCCTCTGGGCAACCGCCGGCTGGACCTTCCGCCAGACAGATGCTGACATGCCAAGTCCCGCCTCGAATACAACCACTGATGATCCATGGCCAGCACAATAAAACGCAAGCCGCCGCCCGTCCGACAGAGTGGCGTAGCTCGGATGGTCGTAGTTGATTGTGACTAGATCGCTCGCATTTGGTGGTGCCGTCGGTGGGGCGGAGCCGCGGTCGGTGGGCGCGCCGGCCGTAGCTATTGAAGTGGCCGCTAAACCAACAACAATCCCGCACAAATGGGTCGTTGAAGACAACGCTAGCCGCATTCTGCCCCCCAGTCCTTTGACACCAGGAGCAGTGCATGCCAACTTGGTTGGGTCAATGCCCATGCTCGCGACGTTGCCCGACTGAGTCCGCTCCGGGTCGATACCTGCCGCCGCCCCCCCTTGCCTGAAACTCACCGTCCACCGGACCACGCACACCCTCGCCTTGGCCTGCGCGGACTGACGCCGGAACACGAAAAAGGCCCCGGACGCGAACGCCCGGGGCCCGAAATCACCGACCGTGAGGCCGGAAACGCCTTACTTCTTCGACTGCACCGATTCCATCAGGGTGGTGGCGCGCTCGTTCAGCGGCTTGATGGAGTCCTTCACCGCCGCCGAGACGATCTCGGAGGCGTGGTTCAGCTGGGCGATGTAGCTTTCCATGAAGGACTTGGCGAAGCTGGTCTGCAGCTCCACCACTTCCTGCACGCTGCGGGCCGAGGTCAGGGCCTTGGCGGCGGCGGTGTTGTCTTCCACGGACTTCTTGGTGAAGGCCATGGCCTGGGCGCCCAGGGCTTCCGCGCCCTTGGTGGCGGCGGTGACGCTGGCGATCATCGCCTCGAGGTTCTTCTTGGAATGGGTGTTCAGCTCGTTCAGCGCCGACAGGGACTTGTCGGCGGCGTCCTTGAACGCCTGATTGCCGGCCGCGGTGACCTGTTCGACCGATGCCTTGATGTGTTCTGCGCCGTCAGCCATGGAACATCTCCGAATAAGGGGGCCAGGGGCTGGCCGTGGGGAGGGGCAGGTACCGCCCGGGGACTTCGTGCCGGCAGGGTGCGCCGGACTGCGAGGGTGAAAATGCCCCGGAAGTGCCGTTTCGTCAAGAAAAATGGTGCAGTGCACAATGAATTTTTTGTGCAGCGCACCGTCGCCTGTCAGGCGCATTTGTCTGCCATTTGCCGCAGAAAGGTGCATAATGCCCTTCGAGGCCCGGTCGTTGTTTACCTTAGCGAAAGGTCCGTTGAAGGATGGTAACTTTGATCCGACGGCGGGGTGCCGCGGTCGCCGGCAATGTGACGGATAGAGTGCATGTTTGACCTTTCCCGCCTGAGGGCTGGTTTCACCCTGGCCCTGACGGCCGCCATGGCCTTCGCAGGTGCGGTGTGCGGCCCCTCCGTCGCCGCTGCCCAGGCCGGGACATCCCTGTTCCAGCATGAGAAATACGCTGCCGTGGTGGTGGATGCGAACACCGGGGAAGTGCTCTATGCCCGCCGGGCGGACGAGCCGCGCTACCCGGCCTCGATCACCAAGATCATGACCCTCTACCTCACCTTCGAGGCCCTCGCGACGGGCCGCCTGTCGGTGAATGACCGGATCCCGGTGTCGGCCCATGCCGCCCACCAGAACCCGTCCAAGCTCGGCATCCGGCCCGGTGGGTCCCTCACCGTCGACCAGGCAATCAAGGCCATTGCCGTGCTGTCGGCCAACGACATCGCCGTGGCCATGGCCGAAAAGATCGGCGGATCGGAGCCGAAGTTCGCCGAATTGATGACCCTGCGGGCCAAGGAACTGGGCATGGACCGCACCCATTTCGCAAATGCGAACGGCCTGCCGGACCCGCGCCAGATCAGCACGGCCCGGGACATCGCCATCCTGTCGCGGGCGATCATGCGCGACTATCCCCAGTACTACAGCTATTTCGGGGTGAAGGCGTTCGAGTTCGAGGGCCGCGAGATCACCAACCACAACCACCTGCTGGGCAAGGTCGACGGGGTGGACGGGCTGAAGACCGGCTATACCTCCGCCGCGGGCTTCAACCTCGCCGCCTCGGCCAAGCGCAACGGCAAGCGGCTGATCGCCGTGGTGCTGGGCGGATCGTCCACCGCCGCCCGGGACGAGAATGTGGAAGACCTGATCAATGGCGGCTTCGAGGTGTTCTCCAGGCGCGCCCAGGGCCAGAACATCACCCTGGCCTCCACCCTGCATGAACCGGCGGATTCCGCCGCCGGTCCGGTGCAGCGTCCGCCGTCGGAAATGGGGTCGGCGGACCAGTCCGGGCTGAAGATCGTGCTGGGCGACCATACGGGTCCGACGCCCCTCACCCTGGCCACCCTGCCCCCCTCCCTGTCCCGTCCCGATGCCACGGCACCGGCCGATGCGCCCCCCGGCGCCGGAACCGCGGCGGCCCGGGGCGTGGCCCAGGCCGTGTGCCTGCGGGGTCGCGGGCATCACCGGCACAAGGTCGCCTGCGCGGCCACGGCCACGGCCAAGGCGACACCCCCCTGCGCCCATGCCCGCCGCGGTCATCACGCCAAGGCCTGCCCGGCCGCCACCACCGAAACCGCCAAGACCGAGTCCCAGGGCACGGGCGGTGCCTACCAGATCCAGGTCGGGGTGTTTGCCTCGCCCACCGAGGCCAAGGCCCACATGGCGAGCCTGCGCGGCCGGTTCCACAAGGTGCTGACGGCCGCGCCGCAGGTGGAGAAGGCCGGGCGCGGCAAGTACCGGGCCCGCTTCGCCGGCTTTGACCACGACGATGCCCGCCAGGCCTGCCAGACCCTGCTGTCCAAGGGTGTTCACTGCATGGTGGTCGCCGGGTCCTGATCCCCGGGACGGGGTCCTGACCGGCCAGACGACCGGTCAGACGACCGGTTGGTCGAGGCGGCCTCAGCTTTCGCCGGTCTCGCCGCCTTCGTGCTCGCCGCCCTCGTGGTCATCCAGGGACCAGTGGCGCACCGGCCCCACATCCACATGGACGAAGTCGGAGGTCGGATAATAGCCGACCCCGCCCCGGCGCAGGTCAAGCGCGACCTGGTGCAGCTCCGAAAGCTCCACCCCCGGCGCGCGGATATCGATGGCCATGCCCTTCATGTGCAGGCTGTGATGCGCCACCCCGCGGCTGTGCCGGGAGAGGCGGGCATTGGTCTTGGGCGACCGGTAGCCGGAGATCACCTGGAAGGGCTGCCCGGTCTCGAGCCTGGCCGACAGCTGGTGCAGCAGGTCGAGGAGGTCGGGGCTGATGCTGTGCACCTGACCGGTGCGGAAGTCCCGCAGGAACCGGTTCACCGAGTGCAGCGCCGTATGCAGATAGCGCCCGTTCTCGAAATAGGTGAGGGACAGATGCTCCCCCGTATGCAGGTTGTGCAGGTTGACGTGCCGCTCCGGCGGCCCGACGAAGGCCTTGGCCCAGCCCGTACCCGGCGATGCGAGAAGTGGCGTGGCCAGCGCGCCTGCGCCGAGGGTCAGCAGCTTCCGACGATCGATCATTCGTTCCCGACGACGCAAGCGCCGACGCCCTAGATTCGTCCAAGGGGCGTAAAAGCCGTGACTCACACCGCCTGTCAAGCGGCAGGACTCTCCGGCAGATGGTCGGGAAGCCTGGCGGGCGGCGGGTCGAGGAGCTGCAGCAGGTCCCGATCCCAGCCGTAGATGTCCTGGCGGAAGCTGACCTGTCCCTTGCCCACATAGGCCGTCCAGTAGAGAATCACCACGTCGATGGGGGTGGTCAGGTGGATGCGCTTGGTCTCTCCGGACTCGATCGCCGCCTGCAGGGCTTCGGGAGTCCACTCCGGCATGTTGGCCGTCAGCAGCTCGGCCAGCGCCGAGGGATTCTGCAGGCGGATGCACCCGTGGCTCTGCGCCCGGCTGTCCGTGGCGAAGGTCGAGTGGGTCGGCGTGTCGTGCAGATAGACGCCGTAGGGGTTCGGGAAATCGAACTTCAACTTTCCGAGAGCGGACGGTCCGGCCATCTGCTGCAGCCGCACGCCGCCGTTGGTGCCGTCGGGAATGGCCCGGAAGCCGTGGGCCTCCAGATAGCCCGGATGCTTCTTCTCCTTCGGCCAGTATTCCTTCCTGGCGATGGCGTAGGGCACGTTCCAGGGCGGGTTGACGACGATGGAATCGATCCTGGACTGCAGCATCGGCGACTGGTCCGCCGGTCGACCGGCCACTGCCCGCATGGACAGGCCCGGATAGTTGTTGTTGTAGACGGTCATGCCGGCGGCGGCGATGTTCACCTCGATCCGGGTGGGGGGCATGTCACGGTCGATCCAGCGCCACCGCTCCAGATTGGCGATGATCTGCAGGATGCGCTGGCCCACGGGCTGATTGAGGTGGGTCAGGGTCAGGCTGTCCACCACGCCGGTGGGGTTGAGGCCGGAGCGCAGCTGGTAGCGCTTGATCACCTCCACCAGGTCGGCGTCGAACACCTCCGGCGCCGCGGCCGCGGGCAGGGTCGGGTCCTCCGCCGCCAGCCGCGCCCGCAGGGCCAGGACCCGCGGGCCGGTGGAATTCAGGCCAAGGGGCGTCTTGCCGACGGGGATCGTCTCCCAGCCACCCCGGGCGGCGATGTCGCGATAGGTCTTCAGCGCGGCCCGCAGCGCCACATAGCCCTGGTAGCGGGGGGGCAGGTCGTCGATCCAGGCGGCCAGGCGATCCTCGGCCACGGCGGCGGCAAAGCCCTTGTCCGGATTGTACGGATCGGGATGCACGCCCCAGTTCTTCTTGAAGCTTTCCGCGGCGATGCGCTGGCCGTGCTGGGCCCGGGCATAGCGGATCAGGCCCACCTTCAGGGCCCGGACGGCCGCTGCATGGACATCGGGATCGGCTGAGGCCAACTGCTCCGCCAGCCCCACCTCACCGAACTCGTTGCGGCGGAAGCCGTGGCTGGGCCCATCCTCGAGGGTCTTCAGGATCAGCGCCTCGTCGGACGGGCGCAGCACGAGGGTGGACAGGTCGATGGTCGGACGCGCCCGCACCTCGAAGGGCGGGGGCGGCGGCGGGGGCGGCTTGGGCGGCGTGGCCGCGGCCGCGGCCGGGTCCGTCGGCGTGACCTGGGCCATCATCATCATGGCCTGGGCGATGGGCACCGCCTTCTGGCGCTGGTCCGCGGGCCTGGGCAGGGGCTTGGCCGCCGGAACCGCGCCGATGGGCGGAGGGGTCGCCGTCCCCACGGGCGCGCCGGTCCCCAGGGACGGGGCCAGGGTCAGGCCGCACAGCACGGCCGAAGCGACCGCCGCCGTTCCGGTGCGTCGGGTCTTTTGCGCCCACCCAGAAGTCACTCGCTGCACCCTCGTCCAGCCCTTTGCCGCAATCTCGTACCCGCTGTATGCGGCACCCGCATGTCACACGCAATCGCCTCGGCCGAGCCTAGCTGCCCGAAGCGCGCTGGCCACAGGGAAACCGGCCTCCGCGGCGAATATGAGGCGGCTGTCGCCGAGAGGACACGTCCCGGCGGCGGAGGGGCGCGGGGTCAGGCCGCCGTCAGCTGGAGCTGGATCACGTCGGTGCGGCCGGTGCGGAATCCGGCCTCGCAATAGCTGAGATAGAACCGCCACAGTCGGCGGAACCGCTGGTCGAACTGGGGATTGCGCAGATCGTCCCAGGCCGCGTCGAACCGCTCGCCCCACTGTTTCAGGGTGTCGGCATAGTGCGGACCGAAGCGCAGTATGTCCCCCTGGACCAGACCGGCGGCGCGGACCTCCTCCCGCAGGCGGGCCTCCGACGGCAGCATGCCCCCCGGGAAGACGTAGCGCTTGATGAAGTCCGAGCGCTTGCGGTAGTCGGCGAACAGCTCGTCGCGGATGGTGATGATCTGCAGGCCCGCCCGGCCGCCGGGGGCCAGCGCCCGCCGGATGCGGTCGAAATAGGCCCCCCAGTAGGCCTCGCCCACCGCCTCGAACATCTCGATGGAGGCCACCCGGTCAAAGGTGCCCTGGAGGTCGCGATAGTCCACCAGCTCGATCTTCACCCGTTCCGCCAGGCCCTTCTCGAACATCCGCCGGCGGGCGTAGTCCGCCTGCGCGGGGGAGATGGTGATGCCGGTGACGTTGGCCCCCACCGTGCCCGCCGCGAACTCGGCAAAGCCGCCCCATCCGCAGCCGATCTCCAGCACGCTCTGCCCCGACTGCAGGTCCATGGACCGGGCCAGGGTGGCGTACTTGTGGGTCTGGGCGTCCTGCAGGGGCTGGTCCGGGGTGGCGAACAGGGCCGAGGAATAGGTCATGCTGGGGTCGAGCCAGGCGGAATAGAAGTCATTGCCCAGGTCGTAATGCGCATAGATGTTGCGGCGCGAACCCTTGCGGCTGTTGCGGTTCAGGCTGTGGGCCAGGACATTGAGGGCGCGGACCACGGGATTGCCGTCCAGCAGCCGGGCCAGCCGGTCGAAATTGGCGGAGCAGGCCTCCAGCAGGGCCGACAGGTCCGGCGTGTCCCACTCCCCCGCCAGATAGCCCTCGGCAAAGCCGATGTCCGAGGCGGCCAGCACCCGGCCGACGAAGCGGAAGTCCCGGACCACCAGCCGGGCGTCGGGGCCGTCATGCCCGCCGCGGATGTGCAGCTCCTGGCCGGAGGGCAGCACCACAGTCAGGCTGCCGCTCATCCAGTTCTCGGCGGCGATCTTCAGGGCGGTGCGGAAGGCGGCCGGGGCGCGGCGGACCTCCGGAAGGGTCCAGACCGGCGCGCGGGCCTCGTCCTGCAACGGGTTTGCAGTATCGGTCATGCTTACTCGAGCCTCACGCCTTGAATATCTTCGACGTCGCGAATGTGGATACAGCAGAAGCCGTGGCTGTTGCGAAGGTCCCCCACGCCATATCCACAAGGGAAATCGTCAGTGTCCAGTTCTTCAGGGTCGCAAGATTGGTCAGATCGTAGGTTCCATACGCCACCAGGCCGAAAAACGCACCATTGACGATGGCAGCCCTCACTCCGCCCGCCTTCAGGGCCGGGGCGACCGCAAACCGGATCACGCCCAGCAGATAGAGCAGATAGAAGCACAGGGACGCGACCGGGGCCGGGGCGGCCAGGGTCAGCTGGCCGATCTCGGGATAGTAGATCCGGCCGTAGGACTGGGTCAGCCAGACCGCGTCACAGGTCCCGAAGGCCAGGGCGGCGATCAGGTAGGCGACGACGAGACGCAACATTCAAAGGGCTCCATCGGAAAGGTGCGACCGCCTCGGCGGCCACGGGAAGAAGGCGCTGACCCGCGCCTGGTAGGCCAGATAGGCGTCCCCGCGGGAGCGCAGCATCGCCGCCTCCAGCAGTGGCACGCCGCTCACGTGACGCAACAGATAATAGATGAAGGCGGGTCCCGTGAGGGCCAGCCAGCCGATCCCATAGGTGCTGCCGGGATCGAGGGCGATCACCGCGTAGGCCGTCCAGCCCAGCCACTCGAAGAAGTAGTTGGGATGCCGCGACAGGGCCCACAGGCCGACGTCACAGACCTTGCCGCGGTTGTCGGGATCGCGGCGGAACACGGCCAGCTGCTGGTCGGCGATCCCCGCCCCCGAAACGGAGAGGACGAACAGCACCGCCGCCGCCAGATCGGTCGGGCGAAGCGCCGGGGACGGATTGTGCGCGGCAAGGGCCACCGTCACCACCAGGAAGGCCCCCGCCGCTGCCTGGGTCTGCAGGAAGCTGAACATGCGGCGCTGGAAGTCCGGCCCCCATTCGGTCCGCAGGGCGGCATAGCGGGCGTCCTCCGGCCCCTCCCCCGCCCGGGCGGCGATGTGGCGGCCAAGGCGCAGGGACCACAGCCCCACCAGCGCCGCCACCAGCCCCTGACGCAGGCTCGGCCCGGCCAGGGTGCCCACGGGGGCAAGGGCCGCGGCGACGCCGACCCCGCCGACGGAAAAGCTCCAGAAGGCATCGGTCCAGCCGCCGTTGTTCCAGGCCCGCTGGCACGCCCAGCCCACGGCCATGGCCACGGACATGGCGGCGAAGATGGCGATCAGCAGGACGACGGCAGGCATGGGCGGCAAGGTCTCGATCTGTCACGCTCGGGGGAGATTCCGCGGCTCGAGGCAGCTACGGGAGAGGCCGGACAATATATGCACGCCGAAGGGTGTTTTACGATGCGGCGCATCTGTGCGACACGGCCCAGCGTAGCTTGCGCCGAACCCGTCGCCGTCCTGCCGATCCGGAACTGTCCATGTCTGAAAGTCCTTCGCACCTTCCCTCCATCGCCGTCGTGGGATCCGGCGTGTCCGGCCTGTCCGCCGCCTGGCTGATGGCCCGCAACGCCCGGGTCACCCTCTACGAGAAGGACGACCGCCTGGGGGGCCATGCCCACACCGTGTCCCTGCCCGGCCTGCCGCCGGTGGACACGGGCTTCATCGTCTACAACGCCCTGAACTATCCGAACCTGGTGGCCCTGTTCGAGCATCTGAAGGTGCCCACCCAGGAGACGGACATGTCCTTTGCCGTGTCCCTCGACGGGGGCCGGACGGAATATGGCGGGGTGGGGGCCGCGCCCCTGATCGGGCGGCTGTCGAACCTGCTGCGCCCCCGCTTCTGGCGGATGATGGCCGACCTGACCCGCTTCTACCGCGATGCGCCCGGCCATGCGGACGCCTGCGAGGAGCCCCTCGTGACGCTGGGCGAGTATCTGGAGCGCAACAACTATTCCGACGCGTTCCTGGAGGACCACCTGCTGCCCCAGGCGGCGGCCATCTGGTCGGCCCCCACGGCGGAGATCCGCGCCTTTCCGGCGGCAGCCTTCATCCGCTTCTTCGAGAACCACGGCCTCCTGAAGCTGGCCGGGCGCCCCCTGTGGCGGACGGTGATCGGCGGGTCCCAGGCCTATGTGTCCCGCCTGCTGGCCGATTTTCCGGGTGAGGTCCGCGCCAACTGTGCCGTCACCCAGATCCGCCGCCAGGCCAACGGGGTGGAGATCACCGACATCCACGGGGACACCCGCCACTATGACCGGGTGGTGATCGCCACCCACGGGGACCAGGCGCTGAAGCTGCTGGCCGATCCCTCGCCGGAGGAGGAACGCCTCCTGTCCGCCTTCCGCTACAGCCGCAACCTGGCCGTGCTGCACTCGGACCGCGCGCTGATGCCCAAGCGCAAGGTCACCTGGTCCTCCTGGAACTTCGTCGGCCGACGCGGCCGGGGGCCGGACCAGGACCTTTGCGTCACCTACTGGATGAACCTGCTGCAGGCCCTGCCCGGCCCGCGGGAGCTGTTCCTGACCCTGAACCCCATCAGCCCCCCGGCCCAGGACCAGGTGCTGCACACCCAGGTCTATGAGCATCCCATCTTCGACGCCCAGGCCATCCGGGCGCAGCGGGAGGTGTGGAAGCTGCAGGGCACGCGGCACACCTTCTTCTGCGGCGCGCATTTCGGCTCCGGCTTCCACGAGGACGGCCTGCAGGCGGGCCTTGCCGCGGCGGAGCTGGCCGCCGATGTCCGCCGCCCCTGGTCGGTGGAGGGGGAGAGCCACCGCATCGTGCTGGCCCCGCGGATCGAGGATGCCGCATGACACCGGCGGACCCCGGCCTCTATGACGGGGTGGTCACCCATGTGCGCCACGCGCCGCGCCGGCACCGCCTGCGCTATCGCATGTTCATGCTGCTCCTGGACATCGACCGGCTGGACGAGACCTTTGCCGGGCTGAAGCGCATGTCCCACAACCGCTTCAACTGGTTCGGCTTCCACGACCGCGACCACCTGCCGAAGGACGCGGCCCCGGACGCGGACCTGCGGGGCTTCATCGACGGGCACCTGCGCGCCGCGGGTCTCGCCCCCGACGGCGGGCCGGTGCAGCTGCTCTGCATGCCGCGGATTCTGGGTTATGTGTTCAATCCGCTGAGCGTCTGGTTCTGCTGGCGCCGCACGGGGGAGCTGGCGGCGGTGCTGTACGAGGTGCGCAACACCTTCGGCGAGGCCCACAGCTATCTGATCCCCGCGCCGGCCCCGGGCAACCGGCCGGTGGTGGAGCAGGACTGCGACAAGGGGTTCTTCGTCTCCCCCTTCATGGACATGGACCTGCACTACCACTTCCGGGTCCATCCGCCGGATGCCACCACCGTGCTGGACATCGCCGTGTCGCGGCAGGCGGACCGGCTGAAGCTGCTGGATGCCCGCTTTGCCGCGGAGCGTCGGCCGCTGACGGACGCGAGCCTCATGGCCGCCTTCGCCGCCCATCCGCTGATGACCCTGAAGGTCATGGGCGGCATTCACTGGGAGGCGGTGAAGATCGTGCTGAAGGGGATCGGCCTGCGCCCCCGCGCGCCCCTGCCCCCCACCCCGGTCACCTATGTGGCGGCGGGATAGAGCCCCTTCATCCGCGCCGACAACCGGGCCAGCCCATAGACCGCCGACAGGTTGGGCGTCGGCAGGCCGAGCTTGACCCCCAACTCCACCAGGGCCCCGACGATGGGGTCCAGTTCCAGCGGCCGTCCCTGCTCCATGTCCTGCAGCATGGAGGTGCGGAAGTTCCCCAGCTTGCGGGCAATGTCCATCCGCGCTTCCGGCGTGAGGGGAAACGGCAGGCCCAGCGCCTCACCCAGGGTCGCCATTTCCCGCATCATCTGCAGGCACAGCGCCCGCACCTGGTCATCGGCCAGCATGTCCGCCGTCCCCGCCCCGGTCAGGGCCGAGATCGGATTGGCGTACATGTTGCCCCACAGCTTCACCCAGATGGGGGTGCGGATGTCGGTGGGCGTGTCGGCGCGCACGTCCGCCTTGCGGAACGCCGCCGCCAGGGTCTCCACCCGCGCCGACTCGCTGCCGTCCGGCTCCCCGAAGATCAGCCGGTCGATCCCCGCCACCTGCGACACGCCCGGCTCGGGGGAGAAGTTGGAATTGTGCAGCACGCAGCCGATCACCCGCTCCGGCGGCAGGGCGGCGGCGATCCGCCCGCCCGCATCGACGGTCTCCAGGCTCGTGCCCTCCAGCGCCCCGCCGAAGCGGTGGAAGAACCACCAGGGGATGCCGTTCATGGCGCTGACCACCGCCGTCCCGTCCTGCATCAGGGGGCCAAGCGTCGGCGCCACCTGCGGCAGGGCCTGGGCCTTCAGCGACACGATCACATAGTCCTGCGGGCCCAGCGCCGCCGGATCGTTCGAGGCGATCACCGGGGCGGTGCGGGTCACCCCCTGCTCGATCACCCGCAGGCCATGGGTCTGCAACGCCGCCAGCGTCGCCCCGCGGGCCAGGGCCGACACGGTCCAGCCCGCCGCGGCCAGCCGCTCCCCCATCCAGACGCCCACGGCCCCGGGCCCGACGATCACTGCGCGCATGCAAGCTCCCCCTTGTCGGAGGCGGTTCTATCAGCGCGCGGACGGGGAGGCGAGGCGTGCGTGGGACTGATCCCCCCGCTGCAGGACGAGATCGCCGGGCAGGATCGCGTCGATGGCCAGCGCCTCCTGATCCGCCAGCCGGGCATAGACCGGGGCAAAGTCCTGCAGGGTCACCCGCAGCAGCTCCGAAAGCGAGGGGATGACGAAATAGACCTGCTGGAAGTCATCGATCCGGTAGCGGGTGCGCATGACCCGCTCCAGCTCGAAGCCGATCCGGTTGGGGGACGGGCTTTCCAGGGCGAACACGCTCTCCGTCGCCGAGGAGACGATCCCCGCCCCGCAGATGCGCAGGCCCTGAGGCGTCTGCAGCAGCCCGAACTCCACCGTGTACCAGTAGAGCCGGGCCAATTGCTCCAGTTGCCCCAGCCCCGCTGCCCGCTGGCCGCCCCGGCCGTACTCCACCATGTAGTCGGCGAACACCGGGTCGCAGAGCATGGGCACATGGCCGAACACGTCGTGGAAGATGTCCGGCTCCTGCAGATAGTCCAGCTGGTCCGGCCGCCGGATGAAGCGGCCCGCGGGGAACCGCCGCTCCGCCAGATGATCGAAGAACACGCTTTCCGGCACCAGCCCCGGCACCGCCACCACCTGCCAGCCGGTGAGGGCCGACAGCCGGGCGTTCAGCTTGTCGAAGTCCGGGATGCCCCCACCGTGCAGGTCCAGCGCCGCGAGCCCGGCCAGATATTCCGGACAGGCCCGCCCCTCGAGCACTTTCATCTGCCGCTCGTACAGGGTCACCCAGGTGGCATGTTCCGCCGCCGTGTAGTCGCCCCAGGCCTGCGGCACGGTCCAGTCCTCGGCGCAACCGGCCGGTGGGCTTGCGAACACATGGCTGTCGGTCGTCACGCCGCCTCCGGAGGTCTGCACAGGGCACAGACTACCCCCGATCAACCAGTTTCAAAAGAAACTTTCTCGGGGGTGAGACCGAGGCTGGAGGCGGCGGCGGTGAGGAAGATGCGGGCCGGTCCGATATCGATGGGCTGGCCATTTGCATCTCCGTCCGCCGGAAAATGGCTCAGACTTCTTCTCGCTGGGCCGTCTTGGCGATCTCGTCGATGGCCCTGACCTGCAACAGCAGGGCTTCCAATCGGTCGAGCGGAAGCGCGCTCGGGCCATCGCACAGCGCCTGGCTCGGGTCGGGATGGGCTTCAAGAAACAGGGCGGCGAGGCCCACGGCGACGCCAGAACGCGCCAATTCCGCCACCTGGGCGCGGCGGCCGCCGGAGGCGGACGCACCCGCCTCCCGCATTTGCAGGGAGTGGGTCACGTCGAAAGTGACAGGCACGCCCCCGGTTTCAGTCTTCATCACCCTGAAGCCGAGCATGTCGACGACCAGGTTGTCGTAACCGAAGTTCACCCCACGCTCGCACACCATCACCCGGTCGTTGCCGGCTTCGGCAAACTTCTCCACCAGATGGCGCACCTGGCTCGGGCTCATGAATTGGGGCTTCTTCACGTGAATGGCCGCACCCGTGATGGCCATGGCCGTCACCAGATCGGTCTGGCGCGCGAGGAAGGCCGGGAGCTGGATGACGTCGCAGACCTCGGCGGCCGGTGCGCATTGCGACACGTCGTGCACGTCCGTCAGCACCGGCACGCCGAAGGCCGCCTTCACGTCCTGCAGCACTCTCAAGCCCTCTTCCAGACCGGGGCCGCGAAAGGACCGGATGGAGGAGCGGTTGGCCTTGTCGAACGACGCCTTGAACACATAGGGCATGCCGAGCTTGCCGGTCACTTTCACGAAGTGCTCGGCCGCGCTCATGGCTAGATCGCGGGCCTCAATGACGTTGATGCCGCCGATGAGAGTGATTGGGCGATCATTTGCGATGGCAATGTCGCCGACGTTCACGGTCTTCATTCGCTGAAACTCACCTTTGGAGTGGGTGCCGCAGTCCGACGGGCCACCGCCCGGTTCAGTTCATCCCCAGGCTGGCAAAGCCCAGGTGCAGGCCTGCATCCACCAGCAGGGTCTCCCCCGTCACGTGGCGGGAGTGGGGGGAGGCCAGGAACAGGGTGGCGTCGGCCACGTCCTCGGCGGTGGAGGCGGCCTTCAGCGGCGTGGCGGCGGCCGAGGAGTCCCGCAGCTTGTCCCGGTTCGAGGCCGCCGGTCCCTTGTCGAACCAGGGGGTGTCGATATAGCCGGGGCAGATGGCGTTCACCCGGATCTTCGGGGCCAGCCCCCGGGCCAGCGACAGGGTCATGGTGGTCATGGCCCCCTTGGACGCCGCATAGGGCACGGACGAGCCGATGCCCGTGACCCCGGCGATGGAGGCGGTGTTCACTACCGCGGCCACCCGCTCGCACTTCTCCAGCAGGGGGCGGCAGGCGCGCACCATCTGGAAGGCCCCCACCACATTGATCCGGTACAGCCGCAGGAAATCGTCGGCATTCACCGCGTCCAGGTCCCCGTGGCGGGGGGCGAAGACGGTGGTGCCCGCATTGTTGAACAGGGCGTCGATGCGGCCGAAGGGCTCGGCGGCGGCGGCGATCTTCCGGCAATCGGCGTCCTCGCCCACATCCCCCTGCACCACCACGGCCTGGGCCCCGGCGGCGCGGACCTGGGCGGCGGTCTCCTCCGCCTCCGTCGCGCTGGAGGCGTAGTTGACGATCACGGCCTCGGCCCCGCGCCGGGCCGCGCCCACCGCCAGAGCCCGCCCGAGGCCCGTGGAGGCCCCGGTCACCAGCACGATCATCCCCTTGAAGTCATCCATGGTCGTCTTCCTCTCGTCCCGGCGTCGTCGCGCCGTGTTGCGTTGAACCTTTGCGCATTGCGCCTGGAACCCTCATATCGGGACCGACGCGCGCCGTCGATGCGCCATCCACCCACCGGACCCAAAGCCAGATGACCACGGACACCTCCTCCCTCACCCAGCTGGGCCGGATCACCGACGCCCCCACCCACCCGGACGCGGCCGAGCTGGAGCGGGTGCCCAATCCCCATGCGGGGACCCTGTACCTCGCCCGCTTCGTGGCGCCGGAGTTCACCTCCCTGTGCCCGGTCACCGGCCAGCCGGACTTCGCCCATCTGGTGATCGACTATGCCCCCGGCGACTGGCTGGTGGAGTCCAAGTCCCTGAAGCTCTATCTCGGGGCCTTCCGCAATCACGGGGCCTTCCACGAGGACTGCACCGTGGCCATCGGCAAGAAGATCGCCGCCCTGACGGAACCGAAATGGCTGCGGATCGGCGGCTACTGGTACCCAAGGGGCGGCATTCCCATCGACGTCTTCTTCCAGACCGGCCCGGTGCCCGAGGGCCTGTGGGTCCCCGACCAGGGGGTGCCGCCCTACCGGGGTCGCGGTTAAGCCCCGATCAGGAAAACTCACTGGTCATTGTCACAGGTCGTGTGACAGTATGATCTGAACGGCGATCAGTTCCGATCCCCCTCCCCTTTCCCTGTTCTCGAACACAAGGTCTCTCCATGTCCGCCACGAACACCCGTTCGCTCGACAAGCTGTTCAGCCCCTTCACGGTCAAGAACCTGACCCTGCCCAACCGGATCGTCATGGCCCCCATGACCCGCTCCCAGTCCCCCGGCGGCGTGGCGACCCAGGAGGTGGCCAGCTACTATGCCCGGCGCGCGGCGGCGGATGTGGGCCTGATCGTCACCGAGGGGACCGGCGTCGACCGGCCGGTGTCGGTGAACGACGCCAATGTGCCGCGGTTCCACGGGGACCAGTCCCTGGCCGCCTGGAAGCAGGTGGTGGACGCGGTGCACGCCGTGGGGGGCAAGATCGCGCCGCAGCTGTGGCACGTGGGCTCCGTCCGCAATCCGTCCCCCGACTGGACCCCGCCGGGCCAGGTGGACAGCCCGTCGGGCCTGTCCCGCCCCGGCAAGACCTTCGGCGAGCCCCTGACCGATTCCGAAGTGGGCGACGTGATCGCCGCCTTCGCCCGGGCCGCGGCGGAGACCAAGGCCCTGGGCTTCGACGCCCTGGAGCTGCACGGGGCCCACGGCTACCTGATCGACCAGTTCTTCTGGGAGGGGACCAACACCCGCACCGACCGCTGGGGCGGCGCCACCCTGCCGGAGCGGTCGCGCTTTGCCGTGGAGGTGGTCAAGGCCGTCCGTGCGGCGGTGGGCGAGGACTTCGTGGTGATCCTGCGCCTGTCCCAGTGGAAGCAGCAGGACTATGCCGTGCAGATGGCGAAGACCCCGGACGAGATGGCCGCCTGGCTGAACCCCCTGGCGGAGGCGGGGGTGGACGTGTTCCACTGCTCCCAGCGCCGGTTCTGGGAGGCGGAATACGAGGGCTCCGACCTGAACTTCGCCGGCTGGGCGCGCAAGCTGACCGGCAAGCCGTCCATCACCGTCGGCTCCGTCGGGCTGAATGCGGAGTTCACCGCCTCCTTCCGAGGCGCGGGCGCGGGCGCGGCCTCGCTGGACGACCTGCTGGCCCGGCTGGACAAGGACGAGTTCGATCTGGTGGGCGTGGGCCGCGCCATCCTGGCCGATCCCCTCTGGGCGAAGAAGGTCAAGGAAGGCCGCACCGACGAGCTGAGCGACTTCGACGCCAAGACCCTCGCCGTCCTGACCTGACGACCCCTTGCCGCGGCGGCTCTACTCGGGGACCAGCTCCTTGAGCAGGGCCGTTCGGTCCCGGGTCAGCTTGGTCTTCACCGCCTCAGCCGACACGGCGGGCCAGCGGGCGGCGGCGAAGCGGACAAAGGCATCGCGATAGGCGATCCAGGCCCGCTCCGCCCCGCGGATGCCCTCGTGCCGGATGCCGCTCATCTCCGGATAGGTCTGGGCCATGGCACCCTTGTAGGCAGCGTTCAGGGCCGCATCGGCCGTGGCCAGGTCCGCCGCCGTGCCCGCCGGGGCCTTGCCCGAGGCGAGGGCCGCGAGGTCCGTCTCGAAGGCCGTGCGGACCGCGTCCTCCGCCTCGATGACAAAGGCCGCGCGCAGGGTGCCGGACAGGTCCGTCTCGCTCCCCCCATGGGCGGAGGCATAGGCCTCCATCGCCTTGGAAAGGGCCGCATAGGCCGGGCGCTGGTCCGCCGTGAGGCCGGACTGGAACCGGGCCATCCGCCCCTTGCGCTCCACCGCTGCCAGCCGGGAATCCCGGTCGCTGCAGACCCCGCCCATGGCCCCGCTGGTGATGTCGTCGCAGAAGTCGAAGGCGCAGACGCCGCCCTTGCCCTCCGCGGCCGTGCCGCCGGGTCCGGCGCAGGCGGGATTGGCCTTCAGGGCCAGCAGGTGGGTGACCCGCGCCTGAAGCTCTGCCTCGGCCCAGGAGCCGCTGCAGCTAAGGCGGATGGCCTGGTCATAGTTCCGCCGGACGCCCCGGCCGTTGGCATAGATCATGGCCAGGACCGCGTCCCCACCCAGCGACGGCCCACCCTCCCCCTGCCGGCTCTCCGAGAGGGCGCACTGGCGGGCGGCCACGGGGTCGGCGGGTCGGCCGATGCCGTAATAGAGGGCGACGGAATCACAGTCCTTCAGCGCCGCCGCCGGGACCTTCGGCCCCTCAGCAGTCGGGTCCGGCAAGGTGGCCGTCCGGTCGCAGACGGCCCGGACCGGCGGGCTGATGAAGTTGCCGTGCCAGGGCACGTCGTCCGCCCGGGCCGACGGCCCCGCTGCCACGGCCAGGCCGAGGAGGGCCAGCCCCAGGACGCGGTGCCCGCCGATCACGGCAGGTCCTCGCCGCCACCCTCCAGGGGCAGCGCCACCGTGGTGCCGTCGGGAACGTGCACGGGCTTGAGCCGGGCCTTGGCCAGGGCCGCATTCAGCCGGGGCAGGTCGTCGCGCAGATGGGCGGTCCAGGTGCGGACGGCGGCCTCGACAGTGGCCGCATGCCGCGCCACGGCCTCCGACTGGGGCGCGGTGGGGCCCCGGTCGGCCCCCTCCAGGTCCGTCTCGACCCCGGCCAGCATGCCGGCCGCCCCGTGCAGGGCGTCAAGCGCGCCGACCCATCCCTTTGCCGCCTGGAGGTTCGCCGTCAGCGCAGGGTCCTGGGACTTCAGGGCTGCCAGCTGGGTTGCCACGGCCTGGCCCTCCCCCAGCACCCGGCGGACGGTGGCCAGCTCCGCGCCGATGGCCTTCGACAGGGCAAGGGACGCGGCCAGGGCCGCCGGGTCGGACTTCAGGCGGGGATCGGCTTTCAGCCGCAGCGGCCGGGTGGCCACCGTGCGGCCGTCCACCTTCAGGGTGACCGCATAGGTCCCCGGCAGGGCATAGGCCCCCGCCGGCGTCATGGGCGTGTCCCGGTCCACCGAGGCGGCGATGGAGAAGTCGTAGGACAGGGCGGCAGGCCGTGGCCAGCGCAGGTCCCACTGCACCCGGTGCAGACCGGCGTCCCGCGACAGGGGCGGGGCCGGATGGATGTAGAGGTCGGAGAAATACTGTTCCGCAGGCAGCTTCGGCCCGGGCACATCGCTCAGCACCCGGACCAGTTCACCGGCCTCGGTGCGGATCTCCAGGCTGACCGACTTCGCCGCCCGGGGCAGCCAGTAGTCGAGGCTGGCCCCGTCCGGCGGGTTTTCCCCCACCGGTTCCTCCGGTGCCAGGGGCGTGTCGCGGTTGTTGCTGGGACGCAGCCGCCAGGCCTCGGCCGGAGTGAACAGCTGCGGCGTCGCCGCAACCGCAGGCGTCAGCTGGCGCAGCAGGGTGACATTGTCGAGGATCCAGATCGCCCGACCTTGCGTCGCCGCCACCAGATCATCTCCGTGCACGGACAGATCGCGGACCCAGGCGGTGGGCAGGTCCTTCTGCAGGGACGACCAGTGGGCCCCGTCGTCGAAGGACACCGACACCCCCGTCTCGGTTCCGGCATAGAGCAGGCCCGGTTTCACCGTGTCCGCCCGGACCACGGCGGCAAAGCCCCCCTTGGGCAGGCCGCTGCCGATGTCCCGCCAGGTCTTGCCATAGTCGTGGGTGACGAAGGCGCGGGGGCTGAAATCGTCCTGCCGCTGATTGTCGGCGGTGACGTAGGCGGTCCCGTCCTCCAGGTCGGAAATGTCCACCGAGGCGATCTTGGCCCAGGCGGGAAGGCCCGGGGGCGTCACGTCGGTCCAGTGCTCGCCGTCGTCCCGGGTCATCTGCACCAGGCCGGAATCGGTGCCCACCCAGACCTCTCCCGCATGCCGGGCCGAGGTGGCCATGGACCAGATGCCGCCATAGCCGCACGGCCGGGCCGCGGCCGCGGACACATCCCCGTCGCAGGCCTTGGCCGCGGGGGCCTTGTCCCCGGTCACCCGGCCGCCGAGGTCGGGGCTGATCACCTGCCAGGTCTGGCCCCGGTCCTTCGAGCGGAACACGCTCTCCCCCCCGAGATAGAGGGTCACCGGCCCGGTGCGCGACACCGCCAGCGGCGTCACCCAGACGAAATGGTGGGCCACGGTGGTCTGGCGGCGGCCATAGTTGGGCTCGAGATAGGGGGAGATGTCGGCCACCTCTCCCGTCCGCGCGTCGAACCGCTGCAGCTTGCCGCCGAGGCCGGTGCCGTAGACGATGTTCGGATCATCCGGGTCCGGAATGTCATAGTCCCGTTCCTCCGCCCCCACCGGACGCCAGTCCCGCAGATTGGGCGGGCCGTAGTCGCTGCGGCTGGCGAGGCCCACCGTGCCGCTGTCCTGCTGGCCGGAATAGACCTTGTACGGAAACTGGTTGTCCGTCGCCAGATGATAGAATTGGCCCGTCGGCTGGTTGTACCAGCTGGAGAAGGTCTTCCCCCCGTCCACGGTGATGGCCGCCCCCTGGTCCGAGGCCGTGGCCCAGTGGCTGGGGTCCTTCGGATTGATCCAGACGAAGTGGTAGTCGTCCCCGCCGGGGGAGCCGCGGATGATCTCGCAGTGCGTCCCGCCCTGGTCGCAGCGGCGGACCGACTGGCCCACCAGATAGACCGTGTCCGGATCATTGGGGGCCACGGCGATGTGGCTGGCATAATAGCCGGTGAAGGCGTCCTCCGCATTCACCCGGGTCCAGTGACCGCCCCCGTCGTCGGAGCGGTAGAGGCCGCTGGCCTCCCCCGGCGTGACCATGGCGTAGAGGCGCAGGGCACCTGTGGCGGTGCGGGTGGCGGCCACGCTGAGACGCCCCAGCGGCCCCTTCGGCCAGCCCTCGCCCCCCAGCTTGTGGAAGGTCTCGCCCCCGTCATCGGAGCGCCAGATGGCCGAGCCCGGCCCGGAAATGGGGGTGAAATAGCTCTGCCAGGGATATTGCCGCGCCTGCCAGCTGGTGGCGAAGACGGTCATCGGGTTGGCCGGGTCGGCGGTGAGGTCGACTGCCCCGGTGTCGGCGTCGATCTTCAGGGTGTGATGCCAGCTCTTCCCCCCGTCGGTGGTGCGGAACACGCCCCGCTCGGGATTGGGTCCGAAGAAGTGGCCGACGGCGGCCACCAGCACCCGGTCCGGGTCCTTGGGGTCCACCAGGATGCGGCCGATGGCATAGGTCTCGTGCAGGCCGAGGTCGGACCAGGTCTTGCCCCCGTCCGTGGTGCGGAACACCCCCGCCCCCCGGGCCACGTCATAGCGGGGGGTCGGCTGGCCGGTCCCGGCATAGATCACGTCGGGATTGGACGGCGCGATGGCCACCGCCCCCATGGCCGCGGTCGGTCCCTTGTCGAACAGGGAGGTCCAGGTGCGCCCGGCATTCTCCGTCTTCCACACCCCGCCCCCGGCCGCGCCCATGACGAACAGGTCCGGCCGCAGGGCGGAGCCGTCGATCATCTCCGCCCAGCCGCCCCGCTGGGGTCCCAGCAGCCGCCAGTGCAGGGGCCAGCCCTGGGGCTGCAGGGGATCGGCCGCGGCGGGGGCCGGGGTCGGTGCCGCAAGGGTCGGGGCACTGCCTGCGGCCAGGATGGCCAGGGCGGCGGCGGAGGTGAGGGCTTGGCGGAGCGAAGGCATGCGGGTACGGGAATCCATCTGCAGTCTGTGGCCCCCATAGCCACACTTTCCGCCGCCCATGGCAAGTCGCAACCGTTGCCTTGCCGTCGTCTCCCGGCCATGAAGGCAGCATGTCCGTCCCGCCGCTGGCGCGTGATTCGAGGGGGTTTCGGAGAGTGGCGTTGGATCGGCGCGCAGTGCTGGGCGGTTTGGTGGCGGTCGTTCCGGGAGGGTCGGCCTTCGCGGCGGCAAGGGCCCAGGCCTGGCCCGGCGGGGCCCGGGGTGCCGTCAGCCTGTCCTATGACGACGGCCTCTCCAGCCAGTACGAGCATGCCGCACCCGCACTTCGCGTCCGGGGCCTGAAGGCCAGCTTCTTCCTGACCCTGGACAACATGCAGGACCGCGTCGCCGAATGGCGGGCCGTGGCGGCACAGGGGCACGAGCTGGGCAACCACACGGTGCATCACTATTGCGGCCTGCCCCAGACGCATCCGGAGCGGTTCGTGCAGCGCGAGGTGCTCGACGCCCAGACCCGGCTGGAGGCGATGTTCGGGCCGCAGCCGAAGATCCTGGCCTATCCCTGCGGGGTGACGGACCTGGGGCCCGGCCCGCCCAACGACCAGCTGCACCGCTATGTGGGGCTGCTGCGGGAGGCGGGCTTCATCGCCGCCCGGACCTCCGACGGGCCGCCCATGAGCCCGCACTATGCAAGGGAGCACCGGTTCGACCTGAACGCCACGGCCCCCACCTACGAGACCGGCAGCCTGTCGGAGGCCCTGGACTATCTGGACATGGCCGTCGCCCGGGGCCGGTGGGCCAATCTGGTGTTCCACGGCCTGGGGCCCACCCGGCTCGAGAGCGGCGACACGGCCAATGCGGTGCACGAGGCGATCCTCGACGCGATCCTCAAGCGCCCCCTGTGGTGTGCCCCCATCGGCCAGGTGCTGGCGCATCTGGGGGTGGGGAGTGCTTCGTCCTGACAGAGGTTCCCGGCTCGAGGCCGGGAATGACGACAAATCATTGTTTTTATAGAATTTTGTCATTCCCGGCCTTGAGCCGGGAACCTCCATCCGGTCGCCCTCCCCTCAGGGCTCCGGCGACACCCGCACCATCAGCTTGCCGTCATGGGCCCCGGTGAACAGCAGGTTCACCGCCTCGGCGGCGTTCTCCAGCCCGTCCACCACGTGCGCCTTCCACTTCAGCTGGCCGGACAGCAGCATCGGCCCGAGATCGGCGAAGGCCTCCCCCGCCCGGGGCAGGTAGTCGATGATGATGAAGCCCTTGATGGTCAGGCGGCGCATGAGGATGCGGGCGAAGTCGTCCAGCCCCGGCGCAGGCGTGTCGAGATTGTAGGTGGAGATCATGCCGCAGAGCGCCACCCGGCCGAAATTGTTCATCCGGCTGACCACGGCGTTCATGATCTTGCCGCCGACATTCTCGAAATTGCAGTCGATGCCGTCCGGGCAGAGGCGGTCCAGCTCCGCCCCCACGTCCTGGGACTTGTAGTCGATGGCCCCGTCGAAGCCGAGTTCGTCCACCAGCCAGCGGCACTTGTCCGCCCCCCCGGCAATGCCGATCACCCGGGCCCCCCGGGACTTGGCCAGCTGGCCGGCGATGGAGCCCACCGCCCCGGCGGCGGCGGAGACCACCACCGTCTCCCCCGGCTGCGGCTTGCAGATGTCGATCATGCCGAACCAGGCGGTGAGACCGGTGGCCCCCAGCACCGACATGTAGGCGGTCAGGGGCACGCCGGGGATCAGCGGCACGGGGGTGAGGGCCGTCTCATGGGCGACCAGATGGCTCTGCCAGCCGCCGAGGCCGGTATTGACCACGGCACCCACGGGGAAGCTGGCCGACCGGCTCTCCTCCACCACGCCGATGCCGCCGCCGCGCATGACGTCGCCGACTTCCACCGGCGGCAGGTACTGGTCCTGGTCGCTCATCCAGATGCGGTTGGTGGGGTCCAGGGAGAGGTAGACGGTGCGCACCAGCACCTCGCCGTCCTTCAGGGGCGCGGTCTCGCGGGTGACGTATTCCAGGTCGCCGGGGCCGATCTCCCCCACCGGACGGCGGCGCAGGATCCATTGGTGATTGGTGGCCATGTGGTGATCTCCCCCGTGTTTTGCCGATTGTCGCGCGGGGGGCGGTGGGTGTCGAGGGCGCCGTGGGGGAAGGGATGGGTTGCGTGGTTCGAGACGGCCCTGACGGGCCTCCTCACCATGACGAAGGGTGTTGGTCGAGCCGACCTGGGTGGGTGGTGGTCGCACAAACGCGCGTCATCCTGAGGAGGGCGAAGCCCGTCTCGAAGGACGCAAGCCGCCCTACCGCACCGCCCGCCGCGCCCAGTCCACCGCCTCGTCCGGATCGTCCAGCGCAGACTCCGGCATCCGCCAGTAGTTGATGGACCCGGTACGGCCGTCCTTCATGGCATAGGTGAACATCTCAGACCCCGCCGCCTCGAAGTCCGCCACCGTGTCGGGAAAGCCCTTCAGATACAGGGTATCCCGCACCACCAGGCCGAACATGCGGTCGTGCAGATAGACCCCGTGGCCGCCGAACATGGCGCGGAACCTAAGCTCCCCCAGCGCGCCCAGCAGCTCCTGCAGGAACTCCCGAAAGCCGGGGGACGCGCTCATCCGCCTCAGTCCTCGAGGGACGCGGGCACGATCGTCACGCTCTCCCCGCAGCCGCAGGCGTCGGTCTCGTTGGGGTTGCGGAACACGAACTTGGAGGAGAGCTTGGTCACCTCGTAGTCGATCTCCGTGCCGATCAGGAACAGGACGGCCTTGGGCTCCACCAGGATGCGGACGCCCTTGTCCTCCACCACCTCGTCCAGGGGACCGGCGGCCTCGGCATATTCCATGACATATTCCTGGCCCGCGCAGCCGCCGTTCTTCACCCCCACCCGCAGGCCCGCATAGGACCGGTCGGCCCGGTCCATGATCTCCTTCACCCGGGCGGCGGCGGCGTCGGACAGGGTCACGACCTTGGGGCGCGGACGGCGGGGACGGGGGGTGAGCGCGGCTTCCATGGGATGGCCTCCGGTCAGAACATGTTCAGTTGCAGGCGGGCCTCGTCGGACATCCGGCTCTGGTCCCAGGCCGGTTCGAAGACGAGGTTCACGTGGCAGGAGCGGACGCCGGGGATGGACTCCACGGCATTCTGGACCCAGCCCGGCATCTCCCCCGCCACCGGGCAGCCCGGCGCGGTCAGGGTCATGTCCACCACCACGTCCCGGTCGTCGGACACGTCCACCTTGTAGATGAGGCCGAGCTCGTAGATGTCCACCGGGATTTCCGGGTCGAACACGGTCTTGAAGGCCGCCACCAGTTCGTCGGTGAGGCGGTCCAGCTCCTCCTGCGGCAGGGCGGAGGCACCCTCCTGCACCAGCGCGTCGGAGGCGGGTTCGGCCGGGGTCTGCGGGGTCGGGTCCACGCTGTTGTCTGGGGTCATGTCCATCGGGTCACGCAAAGAAGCTGGAGGCGCGGTGCAGGGCGTCGACGAAGGCGTCGGCCTCCTCCGGCGTGTTGTAGAGGGCGAAGGAGGCGCGGGCGGAGGAGCCGACACCGAAGCGGCGCATCAGCGGCTCCGCGCAATGGGTCCCGGCGCGGACGGCGACGCCGTAGCGGTCGAGAATCTGGGCCACGTCATGGGCGTGGGCACCCTCCAGGGTGAAGGTCAGGATCGCGCCCTTGTCCGGGGTGGTGCCGAGAATCCGCAGGCCGTTCAGGTCCCGCAGGCCTTCGACCGCGCGGGCATAGAGGGCGTGTTCGTGCGCGGCGGCGGCGGGGCGGTCGACGCCCTCCAGCCAGCGGACGGCGGCACCGAAGCCGATGGCCTCCAGGATCGGCGGGGTGCCCGCCTCGAACCGGTGGGGCGGGTCGGCATAGGTGATGCGGTCCATCGAGACGATGCCGATCATCTCCCCGCCCCCCTGATAGGGTGCCATCTCCGCCAGCCGGTCGGCCTTGCCGTAGAGGATGCCGAAGCCGGTGGGGCCATAGAGCTTGTGGCTGGAGAAGACGAAGAAGTCGCAGTCCAGGGCAGCCACGTCGATGCTCTGGTGGACCACCGACTGGCAGCCATCCAGCAGCACCATCGCCCCCACGCGCCGGGCGCCGGCGACGATCCGCGGCACGTCGGAGACCGCGCCCGTGACATTGGACATGTGGGTGAGCGCCACGACCCTGGTCCGCGGCCCCAGCAGGGCCTCGTAGGCGTCGAGGTCGAGGGCACCCTCGTCCGTCACCGGCACGAAGCGCAGCACCACGCCCTTGCGCTCCCGCAGGAAATGCCAGGGCACCAGATTGGCGTGATGCTCCAGCTCCGAGACGATGATCTCGTCCCCGGCCGTGAGCGTCAGGCCGACACTGGACGCCACCAGGTTGATGGCTTCGGTGGCGCCCTTGGTGAAGACGATCTCGTTGACCGACGGGGCGTTGATCAGCCGCCGGGCCGCCTCCCGCGCCGCCTCGTAGGCGTCGGTGGTCTCGTTGGCCAGGGTGTGCAGGCCGCGGTGGACATTGGCGTAGCTGTGCTCCATGGCGTGGACCATGGCGTCGATCACCGCCCGGGGCTTCTGGGCGGAGGCGGCGCTGTCCAGATAGACCAGGGGCTTGCCGTTCACCTGCCGGGACAGGATCGGGAACTGGGCGCGGATGTCGTTGTAATTGAAGCTCATCGGCGAAGGGCCTCCAGCCCGTCGGCGAGGAAGGCGCGGGCCGCGTCCTGCAGGGCGGGGGCACCGATCCGCTCGACGATCTCGCCGATGAAGGCCTCCACCAGCATCAGCCGGGCCTCCGCCTCCGGAATGCCGCGGCTCATGGCGTAGAACAGGGCGTCTGCGTCCAGCGCGCCCACCGTGTTGCCATGGGCGCAGGCCACGTCGTCGGCATAGATCTCCAGCTCCGGCTTGGCGTCGATCTCGGCGCGGTCGGAGAGGAGCAGGGCGTTGTGCTTCAGCCTTGCATCGGTGCCGTCCGCCCCCTCGGCCACGGTGATGCGGCCCTGGAACACGCCCCGGGACTGATCCGCCGCCACGCCGCGGATCAGCTGCGCGCTGGTGCCGCCGGGACCCTGGTGGTCGAGGATCGTCGTCTGGTCGGAATGCCGCGCGCCCGCCAGCAGATAGGCCCCGTCTAGCTGCGCGTGGGCGCCCGCGCCGGGATGGGCGACGGTGGTGGCGATGCGCTGGCGCTTGGCCCCGGTGGCCAGCACGGTCTGCTGCAGGGTCGAGCCGGGGGCCAGGGTCACGTGGGTCAGGCTGACCGACACCGCGTCCGCGCTGTCCGCCGCCAGCACCAGCCGGTGCAGGGTCGCGCCCTCGCCCAGGGTGATGTGGAGGGTCAGGTCCCGGGCATAGGCGCCCTGCCCTGCCTCGATGACGTCAAGGAGGACCAGCGTCTCCCCCGCCGGAACGGACAGGGACAGCGCTAAGACGCCCGCGGATTCGGGAGCTGCGAACCGGCGGGTCCGGACACCGTCCAGGTCCGTACGGTCGGCCAGCGGCTGCACGGCGTCGGAGACAACCGGCAGCGGACGCAGGGTCCCGCGCAGGTCGGTCCAGCGCCAGTCCTCGTCCCGCCGTCCGGGCAGCCGGGTCTCGTCCCGGGCGAGAAGGGCGTCGCGCAGGCCGGTCATGCGGCGCTCGCATACTTGTCGTAGCCGTCCCGCTCCAGCTCCAGGGCCAGCTCCGGCCCGCCGGACGCGACGATCCGCCCCGCGGCCAGCACATGCACCCGGTCGGGGCGGATATAGTCCAGCAGGCGCTGATAGTGGGTGATGACCAGCATGGACCGGCCCTCGCTGCGCAGCGCATTGACCCCTTCGGACACGATCCGCAGGGCGTCGATGTCGAGGCCCGAGTCCGTCTCGTCCAGGATCAGCAGCCGGGGCTCGAGCATGGCCATCTGGAAGATCTCCATGCGCTTCTTCTCGCCGCCGCTGAAGCCGACATTCAGGCCGCGGCGCAGCATCTCGAAGTCCATCTTCAGGGCCGCCGCCGTGGCCCGGGCGCGCTTCAGGAACTCCGGCGCGCCGATCTCGGCCTCGCCGCGCGCCTTGCGCTGGGCGTTCAGGGCGGTGCGGACGAAGGTGAGCGCGGGCACGCCGGGGATCTCCAGCGGATACTGGAAGGACAGGAACACCCCCTTCGCCGCCCGGGCCGCGGGGTCCAGCGCCAGCAGGTCCTCGCCGTCCAGGGTGGCCGCGCCGCCGGTGACCTCATAGCCCGCCCGACCGGCGAGGGTGTAGCTCAGGGTCGACTTGCCCGCGCCGTTGGGGCCCATGATGGCATGCACCTGCCCCGCCGGAAGATCGAGGGTCAGGCCCTTGATGATCGGCTTGTCGGCGACGGAGACGTGCAGGTTGTCGATATGCAGCATGGTCACTTTTTCTGGATTTGTGGGCGTGGGTGCGTCCTTCGAGACGGGCTACGCCCTCCTCAGGATGACGCGCGTTCTGGAACAATCGTCTCCGGGTGTGGGCTCGAAGGAAAACAAACGGTCGTCATGGTGAGGAGGGCGAAGCCCGTCTCGAACCACGCAGAGGCGGAAACGACACTCATCCCACGCTCCCTTCCAGGCTCACGGCCACCAGCTTCTGGGCTTCCACGGCGAACTCCATGGGCAGCTCCTGCAGCACCTCGCGGACGAAGCCGTTGACCAGAAGCTGCACCGCCTCCTCCTGGGACAGCCCCCGCTGCATGACGTAGAACAGCTGCTCCTCGCTGAGGCGCGTGGTGGTGGCCTCGTGCTCCAGCTGGGCGTTGGCGTTGCGCGCCTCCACATAGGGCACGGTGTGCGCGGCGCAGGTCTTGCCGATCAGCAGGCTGTCGCACTGGGTGAAGTTCCGCGCGCCGGTGGCCTTGGGGTGCACCGACACCAGCCCCCGGTAGGTGGAGCTGGAATGCCCCGCCGAAATGCCCTTGGCGATGATGCGTGAGCGGGTATTGGCCCCCAGGTGGATCATCTTGGTGCCCGTGTCCGCCTGCTGGCGGCCATTGGTGATGGCGATGGAGTAGAACTCCCCCGACGAGCCGTCACCCCGCAGCACGCAGGACGGATACTTCCAGGTGATGGCCGAGCCGGTCTCCACCTGGGTCCAGCTGACCTTGGAGCGGGCGCCCCGGCAGTCGGCGCGCTTGGTGACGAAGTTGTAGATGCCGCCCTTGCCCTCGGCATCGCCGGGATACCAGTTCTGGACGGTGGAATACTTGATCTCCGCATCGTCCAGGGCGACCAGCTCCACCACCGCGGCGTGCAGCTGGTTCTCGTCGCGCATGGGGGCGGTGCAGCCCTCCAGATACGACACGTACGATCCGGCGTCGGCGATGATCAGCGTCCGCTCGAACTGCCCGGTGTTGAGGGCGTTGATGCGGAAATAGGTGGACAGCTCCATGGGGCAGCGCACCCCCGGCGGCACGTAGACGAACGAGCCTTCGGAGAACACCGCCGAGTTCAGGCAGGCGAAGTAGTTGTCGCTGACCGGCACGACGGAGCCCAGATACTTGCGCACCAGCTCCGGATGCTCCCGCACCGCCTCGGACAGGGGGCAGAAGATCACGCCGGCCTTGGCCAGCTCCGCCTTGAAGGTGGTCACCACCGACACGCTGTCGAACACGGCGTCGACGGCGTAGCGGGGGGAGCCCTGCACGCCCGCCAGGAATTCCTGCTCCTTCAGCGGGATGCCCAGCTTGGCGTAGGTGGCCAGAAGTTCCGGGTCCACATCGTCCAGCGACTTGGGCCCGTCCTTCTGTTTCGGCGCGGCGTAGTAATAGAGGTCCTGGTAGTCGATCTTCGGATAGTTCACCCGCGCCCAGTCGGGCTCGTCCAGGGCCAGCCAGCGCTCATAGGCCTCCAGCCGCCAGTCGAGCAGCCACTGGGGCTCGTCCTTCTTGGCGGAGATGAAGCGGATGACGTCGGTGTTCAGCCCGCGTTCGGCGAACTCCTGCTCGATGTCGGTGACGAAGCCGTGGGCGTACTTCTCCCCCGCCAGCGCCGCAACGGTCTCGACCGTGTCCTGATCCGCGGCCATCAGGCCACCTCCGTCCGTTGGCGGGCCGAGACCCGTGCATATCCGTCCAGCCACAGATCGGCAAAGGCCGACCAGTGGGACGCGTCCGTGGCGTAGCCGCCGGACGCCCTGAGCGCAAAGGGCGCCAGCGCACCCTCGCCCATGGCTTCCAGCACCGGGGAGGGGCGCACCTTGCCCGACGAGCAGGCCGCCCCCGCCGACACCTGCACCCCGCCGAGGTCCAGCCACATGACCTGCCGGTCCGACGGCCAGCCGGGGACGGCCAGGCACAGGGTATTGGGCAGGCGCGGCGCCGCCTCGCCCAGGATGCTGGCCCCGACAGCCTTCAGCCGCGCCGCCGCCGCATCCCGGGCCGCCGCCTGGTCCGCCATATCCGGCAGGGCCGCAAGCGCCGCCTTCGCCGCCGCGCCGAACCCGACGATGGCGGCCACGTTCTCGGTCCCGGGACGCAGGCCCTGCTCCTGCCCGCCGCCGCGCCAGAGCGGCGTCGGCCGCACATCGGTGGCGAAGGCCAGCGCGCCGGCCCCCTGCGGCCCGCCCAGCTTGTGGGCGGAGATCGCCAGGGTGTCGGCCCCCAGCGCAGCCAGGTCCACAGGGATCTTCCCCGCCGCCTGCACCGCATCCACGTGCAGCCGTGCGCCCGCGGCGTGCAGCAGGGCGGCGGCCTGGGCCACCGGCTGGATCACGCCGGTCTCGTTATTGGCCAGCATCAGGGCCGCTGCCACCCGATCGCCCCGGCGCAAGCGCGCCTCCAGCCAGGCGAGGTCGGCCACGCCCTCGGCCGTCACCGGCCACACCTCCACCGGCGTGGCACCCGCCCGGGCGGTCTGCATCACTGCGTCATGCTCGATGGCGCTGACCAGCAGGGCGTCGACCCCGTCGCTCAGCGCCCGCAGGGCGAGCGCATTGGCCTCGGTCCCGCCGCCGGTGAAGACCAGCCGTTCCGTCGCCGCGCCGATCAGGGCCGCGACCTCGCCCCTCGCCCGCTCCACGACATCCCGGGCCTTGCGCCCGGCGGCGTGAACGGAGGACGGATTGCCCGGCGCGTCCAGCACGGCCAGCAGGGCGGCGCGGGCCTCCGGCCGCAGCGGGGCGGTGGCGTTCCAGTCCAGATAAAGGATGGGGCGGGGGGCGGTCACCGGATCAGGCCGCTGCCGTGCGGTCAAGGCCCGGGGTCTGCAGCGGCACCGCCGGGGCCAGCCGCCCGTTCAGCACGTCGGCCAGGGTGATGTGGCTGAGATAGTCCTCGATCTGGGCGCTCAGGGCGTCCCACAGGTCGTGGGTCAGGCACCGCTCCCCCTTGGCCATGCAGCCGCGGCCGCCATTGTGCTGGGCGCAGCGGGTGGCGCGCAGGGGCTCGTCCACCGCCTGGACGATGGCGGAAATGACCGTGGCGGTGGCGGGCGCGGCCAGCCGGTAGCCGCCGCCGGGGCCGCGGACGCTGCGCACCAGCCCGCCCTTGCGCAGGCGGGCAAACAGCTGCTCGAGATAGGACAGCGAGATTTCCTGCCGGGTGGCGATCTCGGCCAGGGACACGGCCCGGCTCTCCCCATGGCGGGCGAGGTCCGTCATGGCCATCACGGCATAGCGTCCCTTGGTGCTCAAACGCATGGCGAAGAGTCCGTTCCCGGCGGTGGGGCGGCCGGAAAAGGGCGGCCACCCGTCAAAAATTCCGCGACTTGACGCGACCTGTGCTAAAAGCCGCGACCTCACGCCTCCGGGACTTAGGAAGTCCTACCGTGGCGGTCAAGTATTTCGCGACGGCTCAGGCTTCGATGCCCGCGCCGCGCCCAGAGCGAAAGGCCCACGACCTCGATGCCCGAAGTGATTCTGACCGGTGCCAGCGGACGTCTCGAAGGCAGCTTTTCCCCCGGCAAGACCCCGAATGCGCCGATCGCCCTGATCCTGCACCCGCATCCCAAGGCGGGCGGGCAGATGAACAATGCCGTGACCATCCAGCTCTACCGGGTGTTCATGAAGCGGGGCTTCGCCACCCTGCGGTTCAACTTCCGCGGCGTGGGCAAGAGCCAGGGGGAGTTCGATTCCGGCATTGGCGAGCTGGCGGATGCGGCCACGGCGCTGGACTGGCTGCAGGCCAACAACCCCACCGCCTCCCAGTGCTGGGTGGCGGGCTACCAGTTCGGCGCCTGGATCGGTATGCAGCTCCTGATGCGGCGGCCGGAGACGGACGGCTTCATCTCCGTCTCGCCGCCGACCAATGTGTATGATTTCAGCTTCCTTGCCCCCTGCCCGGCGTCCGGCCTGATCCTGCACGGCAGCAACGACGCCGTCGCCTCCCCCACCGAGGTGGAGCGGGTGGTGGCCAAGCTGCGCACTCAGAAGGGCATCACCATCGCCTATGACCTGGTGGAAGGCGCCAACCACTACTGGAGCGACCACCTGGACGAGGTGGAGATCCGCACCGGGGCCTATCTCGACCGCCGCATGGCGGGGGGGAAGAGCTAGGCCCTGCGTCCTTCGAGACGGGCCTTCGGCCCTCCTCAGGATGACGCGCGTTCAGGATGAACGTCGGCCGTTCTAGGCTCGATCCACACCCTGCGTCATGGTGAGGAGCGCGGAACGCGCGTCTCGAACCACGCACATCCGGACCTGCGTCCTTCGAGACGGGCCTTCGGACCTCCTCAGGATGACGACCGTTATACAAACTTCGTCATGGTGAGGAGGCCCGGTACGGGCCGTCTCGAACCACGCACAACTCACCCCGCCTCCACCACCCGGCCGCCGCCCATCGGCATCCCCACTCCCGTGGTCCCCGGGAACGAGATCGGCAGGCCCTTCAGCGTCCGCGCGGCCAGATAGGCAAAGGCCTCCGCCTCGATGGCGTCGCCGCGCCAGCCGGCCCGCTCCGCCGTGATCACCGGCTTGCCGCCGCGCAGGGACAACTGCTGCAGCAGGGCCGGATTGCGCCGCCCGCCGCCGCAGACGATCACCCCCGCCGCCGCGCAGGGGCGCAGCGCCCGGGCCACCGCCTCCGCCGTGAAGGCCGTGAGCGTCGCGGCCCCGTCCTGGGGCGACAGGCCCTGCACTCCGTCGAGATTGAAGTCGTAGCGGTCCAGGGACTTCGGCCCCTGAGCGCCGAAATGGGCATGGGCCATCATCTCGATCAGCCGGTCCTCGTGCACCTGCCCCGCCGCCGCCAGCCGACCGTCGGCGTCGAACCGGCCCAGCCCGCAGGCCTCCACCCAGCTGTCGATCAGGCCGTTGCCGGGGCCGGTGTCATAGGCGGTGATCTCGCCCGCGCGGTTGATCAGGGTGATGTTGGCCACCCCGCCGATGTTGAGGATGGCGAGCGGCGGCTTGAGGCCGGACGCCTCCGCCCGGGCCACGTGGTAGATGGGTGCCAGCGGGGCCCCGTGGCCGCCGGAGGTGACGTCGGCGGTGCGGAAGTCGAAGGCCACCGGGCGACCGGTCAGTCGGGCCAGCAGCGCCCCGTCCCCCAGCTGGCGCGTGCGGCCGGGGGTGCCGCGGACAGGGGCCTCATGCACCACGGTCTGGCCGTGGAAGCCGATCAGGTCGATGTCGGCGAAGCTCAGGCCGTGGGACGCCAGAAAGGCGTCCGCCGCCGCATGGTGGGCCCGGGCCACGGCCTCCCCCACGGCGGGAAACAGGTTCGGCTCCGGCGCGCCCCGCTCCCAGCGGCGGCCGGCGGCGATGGCGTCGCGGATCTGGTCGCGCAGGGCATCCTCCAGCGGTGCCTCCCCCGCTGCGCCGAAGGCGTGGATGCGGGTGCCGTCCGTCTCGAGAATGGCCATGTCGATGCCGTCGAGGGAGGTGCCGCTCATGAATCCAAGGACGCGCATGGGATGGGCTCGCTTGCCGACGGGTGGTTTCGCGGATGGAAGCCTCCGTGCTACACGCGCCCTCGCCGAGACGAAAGCCCCCGCCCATGACCGAGCCGATGACCCTGCCGAAATCCGACTTCCTCCGCGTCCTGACCGAGCGCGGCTTCATCCACCAGACCACGGACCTGGAGGCGCTGGACGCCGCCTGTCTGGCAGGGCCGGTCACGGCCTATATCGGCTTCGACGCCACCGCCTCCAGCCTGCATGTGGGGTCCCTGGTCCAGATCATGATGCTGCGGTGGCTGCAGAAGACCGGCCACCGGCCCATCGTGCTGATGGGCGGCGGCACCACCAAGGTGGGGGACCCCTCCGGCAAGGACACCCAGCGCTCCATGCTCAGCGAGGCGCAGATCGCCGACAACATCGCCGGCATCAAGCGGGCCTTCGAGCCGTTCCTGACCTTCGGCGACGACGGGGCCCTGATGGTGAACAATGCCGACTGGCTGGACCGGCTCGGCTATGTGGACTTCCTGCGGGAGTACGGGGTCCACTTTACCATCAACCGCATGCTGACCTTCGACTCGGTGAAGCTGCGGCTGGACCGGGAGCAGCCCCTGACCTTCCTCGAGTTCAACTACATGCTGATGCAGGCGGTGGACTTCCTGGAGCTGAACCGCCGGTACGGCTGCGCCCTGCAGATGGGCGGCTCGGACCAGTGGGGCAACATCATCAATGGGGTGGAGCTGTGCCGCCGGGTGGACGCCAAGGCGGCCTTCGGCCTGACCACGCCCCTAATCACCACCGCGTCCGGGGCCAAGATGGGCAAGAGCGCGGAGGGAGCCGTGTGGCTCAATGCCGACCGGCTGAGCCCCTACGACTACTGGCAGTTCTGGCGCAATACCGAGGATGGGGACGTGGGCCGCTTCCTGAAGCTGTTCACCGAGCTGCCCCTGGACGAGATCGCCCGGCTGGAGGCCCTGCCCGGTGCCGAGATCAACGAGGCCAAGAAGGTGCTGGCCACGGAGGCCACCGCCCTGCTGCACGGTCGCGCGGCGGCGGAGCACGCGGCGGGGGCGGCGAAGGCCGCCTTCGAGGAGGGGCGCACCTCCCAGGACCTGCCCACCATAGAGGCCGCGGCGGCGGAAGGCCTGCACGAGGCCCTGATCCGGGCGGGCTTTGCCGCATCCAAGGGCGAGGCCCGGCGCCTGGCCAAGGGCGGCGGCGTGCGGGTCAATGACGTCCAGACCGACGATGTGGACCAGCCCCTGTCCGGCTTCGCGGTCTCGGCGGAGGGGGTGGTGAAGCTGGCCGCAGGCAAGAAGAAGATCGTGCTGGTCCGTCCCGTGTGACCCGGTGCCATTGTCCCGGCGGCAAGGACGCCTAAATCCCGGGGACCGTATCAAAAGGAGATTCCGTCCATGACCGCCATCGGCCCCGGCGACACCGCCCCTGACTTCGACCTGCCGGCGGCGGGGGGCGGCCGCGTCCGCCTCGCCGACCTGAAGGGCAAGGCGGTGGTGCTCTATTTCTACCCCAAGGACGATACGCCGGGCTGCACCAAGGAATCCCAGGGCTTTTCCGAAGCCGCCGCGGACTTCGCCGCCGCCGGTGCCGTGGTGGTGGGCGTCTCCAAGGACAGCGTCGCCAGCCATGACAAGTTCAAGGCCAAGTACCGCCTCGCCCTCGAGCTCGGCTCCGACCCGGAGGGCGCGGTGATCGCGGCCTATGGCGCCTGGGTGGAGAAGAGCATGTACGGCCGGACCTACATGGGCATCGACCGTTCCACCTTCCTCATCGACGGCCACGGCAAGCTGGTCCAGGCGTGGCGCAAGGTGAAGGTTCCGGGCCACGTGGACGCCGTGCTGAAGGCGGTCCGCGCCCTGGCCCAGGGCTGATGTGACCCCGGCACCTGCCGTGGGGGCAGGTGCCGATTTCGGGCACCCATGGTTCCCAGCGCCCCTTGACGAGATTTCGGCAGAGTTATCCACAGGCTGCCCGGCCAATCGGCAAGCATTGCAGCAGGCGCAAGGTTGAACCCGCCCCCGGACCCCAGATTGGACCGCAACTAAAACGCCAAAATTCGACCCATATCGGAAAATTCTACACCTGAAATTTCAAGAATATTTCATTTAACGCACCGTTAATCTAAATTGTAAATTATTAACGACAAACATATTTCACTCTATATTGCTTTATATTTTCACACGCCTGACATTTCACGGGATTACTAGACTGTCGGTAACTGATCCGGACACACCCTCTGCGGCGATTTCCCTTGCATAAGTGTCAGATTTTTGCTGCATGTTGAGCATAAAAATGAGTACCGGTGGGGCTTATGGATTACAGTCGCTCAGACAGTGCGCGTCCCCGTGCGCCACATTGGTTTCCGGAGCGGCACATCCATCTCCGCTCGGGGGATGAGACCCGCGACTTCGTCCTGACGACCCGCAGCCAGATCCTGCTCGCCATCCTCGCCACCCTGGTGGGGGGGTGGTGCCTGTTCGCCACCGGTTCGGTGGCCTGGTCGTCCCTGGCCCAGGCCAGCCAGGACGACACGGTGGCGCGGATGACCGCCTATTACGAACGGATGAATGCCGACCGGCAGGCGCGCCTGACCGCCGCGGTCAGCGCCCTGAACCGGGCCAGCGGCTCCATCGAGGGCATGGCCAAGGACATCGAGAAGCGTCACGAGGCGCTGGCATGGCTGTTGCAGGACTTCCGGGGAACCAAGTCCAGTGGAGCCGAATTGAAACCCGTCGATCCCGCCAGCCTGTCGAGCCGCTCGCCCGCCGAGCAGATGGCCGCGGTCCGTGAGGACCAGGACCGTCTGCTGACCGCGGCGGAATCGACGGCGCGCAACCGGGCGGAGCGGCTGCGAGTGGCGATCCGGATGACCGGCGTCGATCCGCGGTCCCTCGGGACACCGGGGATCGCCACGGCCGAAGCCCCGCTGGCCCGGGAGACCGATCCCCGGGCCCTGGCCGCGGAACTGAACGTGGACGAGGACTATGCGGTGCGGGTGCAGCACGCGGCCCGGGACGTCCTGGACTTCCGGGTGCTGAGCGCGGAGGCCGAGCATGTGCCCATGGCCCGTCCGGTGACCGAGGCCTATCGCAGCTCCACCTACGGCATCCGCAAGGATCCGTTCACGGGGCACCCCGCCTTTCATGCGGGACAGGATTTCGCGGGAGGCTACGGCTCCCCCGTCTATTCCACTGCCCCTGGGGTGGTGGCCTTCACCGGTGTCCGCACCGGCTACGGGAATGTCGTGGAAATCGATCATGGATCGGGTTTCAAGACACGCTATGCGCACCTTGCGTCGATCTCGGTCCGTCCGGGTCAACGCATCGGTGTCGGATTCAGGGTGGGGGCCATGGGTTCGACCGGTCGGTCCACGGGGCCCCATCTGCACTACGAAGTCTGGGAAAACGGTCGCGTTCGAGACCCGACGCGCTTCTTGAAAGCTGGTGATCATGTTCAGCAAGCCGACTAACAACAACCGCGCGGCTCAATCCGCTCAACAGGCCGCTCGTCGCAACGACACCGGCGTGACCGCCACCACGGCACCGGCTCCGGCCAAGCCCGCGGCCCCGGTGATCCGCCCGGCCTCGCTGCTGGGTGCGGACCTGGTGTTCGAGGGCTCGATCCACGGGGACGGTTCCCTGCAGATCGACGGCGCCATCAAGGGCGACATCCACGTGGCCCAGCTGGTCGTCGGCGAGCAGGCGCATGTGGAGGGCACCATCCGCTGCGGCGCCGTCGAGGTCCGCGGCCGGGTGATCGGCAATATCGAGGCCCAGACCGTGAAGCTGCACGAGACGGCCTTCGTCGAGGGGGACATCACCCACGGCCAGCTGTCCATCGATGTGGGGGCCTACTTCCAGGGCCGCTGCCAGCAGTTCCGCCAGGCCCAGGCGGCTCAGGCCGCACCGCAGGCCGGTGCCAGCCCCTTCGCCCAGGCCCAGGCCACCATGGCCGTGCCGGAGTCCGAAGGCCACGTGATCGAGTTCGACGGCCACCGCAGCTGAGGGCGGGCGCTTCGTCCTGATGGAGGTTCCCGGGTCTTCGCCCGGGAATGACGACTAACCCGTTTTACCTCGTCATTCCCGCCCTTGAGGCGGGAACCTCGTTCCGGAGGGGGCGCTAAATCCTGACCAAGGTTCCCGGGTCTTCGCCCGGGCATGACGAGTTATAAACTACAATAATTGCTGTCATTCCCGCCCTTGAGGCGGGAACCTCGTTCCGGCATCGGCGTCTCGAACCACGCAGCGCCCCTAGTCCGCCGCCTCGTCCCTTGTCGCACCCACCCGCTGGGCCAGCGCCGCGCCCATGAAGGCGTCGAGGTCGCCGTCCAGCACCGCATCGGTATCCGAGGTCTCCACCCCCGTCCGCAGGTCCTTCACCATCTGGTAGGGCTGCAGGACGTAGCTGCGGATCTGGTGGCCCCAGCCGATGTCGGTCTTCTGGTCCTCGATCTCCGCCCGCGCGGCTTCCCGCCGCTGCAGTTCCGCCTCGTAGAGCCGGGCGCGGAGCATCTTCCAGGCCCGGTCCCGGTTCTGGTGCTGCGAGCGTTCCGTCTGGCAGGCCACGGCAATGCCGGTGGGGATGTGCGTCAGGCGCACGGCCGAGTCGGTCTTGTTCACGTGCTGGCCGCCGGAGCCGGAGGCGCGATAGGTGTCCACCCGCACCTCGGAGGGGTCGATCTCGATGACGATGGTGTCGTCCACCACCGGATAGACCCACACGGATGCAAAGCTCGTGTGCCGCCGGGCATTGGAATCGAAGGGCGAGATGCGCACCAGCCGGTGCACCCCCGCCTCGGTCTTCATCCAGCCATAGGCGTTGGTGCCCTTCACCTGCAGGGTGCACGACTTGATCCCCGCGGTTTCGCCGCCGGTCTCCTCGATCACATCGACGGTCATGCCGTGGGCATTGGACCAGCGGGTGTACATGCGCATGAGCATCAGGGCCCAGTCGGCGGACTCCGTGCCCCCCGCGCCGGAATTGATTTCCACGTAGCAGTCGTTGCCGTCCGCCTCGCCGGAGAGCAGGGCCTCGAGCTCGGCGCGACCGGCGCGCTCCTTCAGGGTCCGCAGCATCTCCGCGGCCTCGTCGCCGACGCCGGCATCCCCCTCCATCTCCGCCATCTCGGCGAGTTCGAGGGCGTCGGCGCGCTCGCGCTCCAGCATGCGCACGGCGTCCACGGCGGTGCCGAGGCGGGTGCGCTCGCGCATCACCGCCTGGGCGTCGTCGGGATTGTCCCACAGGGTCGGGTCCTCGACCCGGGCATTCAGTTCGTCAAGGCGACGTAGGGCGGGGTCCCAGTCAAAGACGCCTCCTGAGCAGCGCGATCGACTGCTCGATGTCCGCCGCAAGGGCTTCGACATCCGCTCTCATGGGTTGGCTCCGGTATCAGACGACAACAGGTCCGGGACAAGGGTCCGGGTCGGGGGACATAGGCCGGGCAGCGGCTCATGGCAATGGTGAAGCGTCTGCGACCCGGCGCGATCCGCCTCAGTGCGGCGTGACGGGTTCGGCCAGCATCAGCGGATGCGCCGCCGCCGAGACCGCCGCCGCCGGGCCGCCGGGGGTCGGTGGCGGCGGCAGGCGGGGCTCGGTTCCCGGCTGGAAGGCCTCCACATGGCCGCGGATGCTGACCAGCTTGGCCAGCTTGGGGGCCTTGAAGTCCTCCGGGGCCATGGTGCGCAGGGCCTCCTGCATGAAGTCGATGAAGATCGGCACGGCGGCGTGGGCCCCGGTCTCCCCCTCCCCCAGGCTGCGGTTGTCGTCAAAGCCGACAAAGGTGCCGACCACCAGGCTCGGCGTATAGCCCACGAACCAGGCGGAGCGGAAATCGTTGGTGGTACCGGTCTTGCCGGCGATGTGGCGGCCGAGGCTCGCCACCGCGGCGGCAGTGCCGTTGGTGGTCACCCCCTCCAGCATCAGGGTGATCTGGTAGGCGGTCACCGGATCCATCACCGGCACCCCCTCCGGGGCCAACCTCGGGGACTCGTCGCCATTGAAGGGCTGGTCGCAGTGGGGGCAGTCGCGCTTGTCCACCTGCCAGATGGACTGGCCCTGCCGGTCCTGGACCATCTCGATCAGGTGCGGCTCGATCCGGCGGCCGCCATTGGCAAAGGCGGCATAGGCGGCGGTGATCTTGTAGGGGGTGGTCTCGCCGGCCCCCAGCGCCATGGCCAGCACCGGCTGCAGGTCGTCCACCACGCCGGTGCGCACCGCCATGTCGCGGATCTTGCGCATGCCCACCTTGTCGGCGATGCGGACCGTCATCTGGTTGCGGGAATAGACGAGACCGGCGCGGAAGATGGAGGGCCCGCCGCTCTCGTGCTCGTAATTCTCCGGCGACCAGACCTGGCCATTGGCGCCGGCAAAGCTGATCGGCGCGTCCAGCACGATGGAGGCGGGGGTGAAGCCGTTCTCCAGGGCCGTGGCATAGACGAAGGGCTTGAAGGACGAGCCGGGCTGCCGCTCCGCCTGGGTGGCGCGGTTGAACTTGGAGAGGGAGAAGCTGTAGCCCCCCACCATGGCCAGCACCCGGCCGCTGCGGGGGTCGAGGGCCACCAGGGCACCATTGACGATGGGCACCTGCCGCAGACCATAGGTGCGGCCGTTGCCGGTGGGCTCCACGAACACCAGGTCGCCGACCGCCAGACCCTTGCCCTGCCGGGCCCAGGCCACGTCGGCGGGCTCCAGCTCCCCCTCGCCGCCCTGGGGCAGGCGCACATGGGCGCTGCCGCCGCCGACCCGGTCGATCACCGCCGCCCGCCAGGCCCGGCGTTCGGAGGCAGGGGACTTGGACAGGGCTTCCTTCTCCCAGCCGGACTTCAGGTCCACATGCTCCAGCGCGCCGCGCCAGCCGTGGCGGCGGTCATAGGCCTCGAGCCCCTTCATCAGGGAGATGCGGGCCTGGGTCTGCAGGCGGCTGTCGAGGGTGGTGCGCATGTAGAGCCCGCCCTCCTCCGCCTTCTTGCCGACGGCGGCCTCCGCCCGCTGGCGGACCTCCTCCATGAAGTAGTCGGCATCGCGGTAGTGGGTCCGCTCGGGCCGCAGCTGGACGTGCAGGTCCTCGCGCATGGCGGCCTCGGCCTGGGGCCGGGTGACGAAGCCCTCCTCCGCCATCTGGGCCAGCACCCAGTTGCGGCGGCGCAGGGCCTCGGTGCGGTGGCGCAGCGGATCGTAGTTGGACGGACCCTTGGGCAGGCTGGCCAGATAGGCCATCTCCGACAGGTCGAGCTCGTTCATCGACTTGCCGAAGTAGTTGTAGGCCGCCGCCCCCACGCCGAACGAGCGATAGCCCAGCCAGATCTCGTTCAGATAGAGCTCGAGAATCCGGGTCTTGGGCAGGGTCTCCTCGATCCGGCGGGCGAGGATGGCCTCCTTGATCTTGCGGCCGAAGCTGTGCTCCCCCGTCAGCAGGATGTTCTTGGCCACCTGCTGGGTGATGGTGGAGCCGCCCTGCAGCTTGCGCCCGCGCAGGACGTTGAAGGCATCCCGGCTCATGGCCCGGGTCAGGCCGGCCAGGTCGATGCCCCCGTGCTCGAAGAACTTGCGGTCCTCCGCCGCCAGGAAGGCGCGGACCAGCAGGGGCGGTACCTGGTCATAGGGGGCGAAGATGCGCCGCTCCTTGCCGATCTCGCCGATCAGGGTGCCGTCCCAGGCATAGACCCGGGTGGAGGTGGGCGGGCGATAGTCCCCGAGCTGGGTGGCGTCGGGCAGGTCGTGGAACAGCCAGGCCGCATAGACGGACAGCACGACCCCCGCAACGGCGATCAGGCTCAGGCAGGCCACACCTGCGATCGCCACCCATCGTCCTGCAGACTTCAACGCGCCCCCCTTCGGCCCTGGCCGGCACCCCGATGGCGTCCCATCGGGCGCAGCAAGTGCGCTTAACACCCAGAGGAATCCGGTTTCAGGGGGCCGTCGTCAAGCCTCGATCGGGCCGGACGGGGGGCAGACCTCAGCGCGTGGCCAGCCGGGAGGGCCGGGTGAAGTAGCCGTCGATGGCGTCGGTGATCGAATCCGCCAGCACCTTGCGGTCGTCCGGCGACTGAAGTCGTTGTTCGTCAACGGGATTGGTGATGAAGCCCATCTCGAGCAGTACGGCCGGCACGTCAGGGGCCAGCAGCACGGCGAAATTGGCGTCCCTGTGGCTCCGGCGCAGCAGGTCGACCTTGTTGCTCAGCCGGTCCAGCAGCAGATTGGCGAAGGTCGAGGACTGGTTGGTGGTCTCCCTCTGGGTCAGGTCCAGGAGGATTCGGTTCACCGACGGGTCGCGGGACGGCGCGGCAATGTTGACGAACCAGTCGCCGCTGCGGGTCATCACCTGCCGCGCGGCCCGGTCCGCCCCCTTTTCCGACAGGGTATAGACCGTGGCCCCGTGCAGGTTCGGATCGGCGATGGAATTCACGTGCAGGGAGATGAACAGGTCCGCATGCTCCCGCCGGGCGATCTGCATGCGCTGGTCCAGGGGCACGAACACGTCGCTGTCCCGGGTCAGCACCACCTGATAGCGGCCGGTGCGCAGGAGGGCGGCCCGCAGGTCCCGGGCCGAGGCCAGGGTGATGTCCTTCTCCGAGGAGTCGGGGCCCAGCGTGCCGGGGTCCTTGCCCCCATGGCCGGGGTCGATGACGATCACCCGGCGGCCGTGGGTCGCGGGGGCCGCGGCGGTCAGCACCGGCTGGGCGGACGGCGGCGGCACCCCGCCGGAGGCGGGGGCGGAGGCGGTCGCGCCCCTCAGGTCCGTATGGGCCACCGGCGGCGGGGCCGCGGCCTTGCCGTCCCGGGCGAAGTCGATGACGTAGCGATAGACCTTGATACCGTCATCGGGGGGCAGCAGGAACCGGCGCTTGATCACGCTGGCCTGCTGGAAATCCACATTCAGGTGGGCCACGCCGACCCCTTGAGTCACCGACCAGGCCTTCAGCGCCCCCTGCCCGGTCCCCTTCAGCTCGCCCCCGGCCCGGGCATTGGGCAGGGCGATCACGATATGTTGCGAGGCGGACGCCGCATCGGCCATCAGTTTGGCGCTGGCGGGCTGATCCATCTCCACCACCAGCCGGGTCTCGTCCCCGTTCTCGCCCACCCGGACCTTGAGAATGGCCGAGGTGTCGGCGGAATAGCGGGCCACCGCCGCCGTCGCCGCCGCCGCGCCGCCAAGGCCCACCAGCACCAGCGCCGCCAGGGCGAGGCGGACCCGCGGGCGCAGGCGTCGGGGCATAGTGGCCTTGCGATTCTCGGGGGCGGAGGTTTCCGTACGCACGGCGGCACATTCCTCACGGGGGCGATATCGACCGATATCCACCACATTCCTTGGTAAAAAAGCCTTAAGGCCCGGTCGACCCGTCCATTTTGAGCCGAAGACGGACGGACGGAACGCTTTTCTTTTTCCATAGCGTGTTGCACAGTGACATCCGCGCATGAGGTCCGCGCCCCGCCCCTCTGTCTGGAGGCGGATTGTGGACCGCGCAGCTGCGCCCTTCCCGGGATTTCCTTTCGGGTCGGGCCACATCATCCGATCCGCGCCCTCCGCGCGTCAAGGAAACAACCCAATGGCCCGGTTCGCCTGCGCCCTCTCTCGCCCCTTTTCCGCGTGGCCACAGCTACGCCGAGGCGAGCCTGTGCGCGCGACCATTCAACCCCGGCCCCCTGGCTTGACGCCAGGCGAGCGCCGCAAGGACTCACTTGATGACCAAGACTATGTTGATCGACGCCGCACACGCCGAAGAGACGCGTGTTGTGGTGGTGGACGGAAACCGGATTGAGGAACTCGATTTCGAAAGTTCGTCCCGCAAGCAGCTTCGGGGCAATATCTATCTCGCCAAGGTCACCCGCGTAGAACCCAGCCTCCAGGCCGCGTTCATCGAATATGGCGGCAATCGCCACGGGTTCCTCGCCTTCAACGAGATCCATCCGGACTACTACCAGATCCCCGTGGCCGACCGCGAAGCCCTGCTGCGCGAGGAAGCCGAGGAAGAGGACGAGCCGCCGCCCCGCCGCCGCGGCCGGTCCCGCGCCGCCGCCTCCGATGACAGCGAGGCCGTGACGGAGGACGAGGACAGCGTCGGCCGGGACGATGACGACGACGATGACGTGATGGAGGAGGAGGTCGAGCGCCGCCGCCGCCGTCTGATGCGTCGCTACAAGATCCAGGAAGTCATCAAGCGCCGCCAGATCATGCTGGTGCAGGTCGTCAAGGAAGAGCGCGGCAACAAGGGCGCGGCGCTCACCACCTACCTGTCCCTGGCCGGACGCTATGGCGTGCTGATGCCCAACACCGCCCGGGGCGGCGGGATCAGCCGCAAGATCACCGTGGCCGCCGACCGCAAGCGCCTGAAGAGCGCCATCCAGTCCCTGGACGTGCCGCAGGGCATGGGGCTGATCGTGCGTACCGCCGGCGCCTCCCGCACCAAGGCGGAGATCAAGCGGGACTACGAATACCTGCTGCGCCTGTGGGAGAGCATCCGCGAACAGACCCTGAAGTCCATCGCGCCGGCGCTGATCTACGAGGAGGAGGACCTGGTCAAGCGGGCGCTCCGCGACATGTTCGACAAGGACATCGACACCATCCAGGTGGAGGGCGACGCCGGCTATCGCGAGGCCCGCGACTTCATGCGGATGATCATGCCCTCCCAGGCCAAGAAGATCGTCCAGCACAAGGAGCCGACGCCGCTCTTCGTCCGGCACCGGGTGGAGGACCAGCTGTCGCAGCTGCACTCCCCCGTCGTGCCGCTGAAGTCCGGCGGCTATCTGGTGATCAACCAGACCGAGGCCCTGGTCGCCATCGACGTGAACTCCGGCAAGGCCACGCGGGAGCGCAACATCGAGGCCACGGCGCTCAAGACCAACATGGAGGCGGCCACCGAGGCCGCCCGCCAGATGCGCCTGCGCGACCTGGCCGGTCTGATCGTCATCGACTTCATCGACATGGATGAGTCGAAGAACAACCGCGCCGTCGAAAAGCAGATGAAGGACTGCCTGAAGGACGATCGCGCCCGCATCCAGATGGGCAAGATCTCCGGCTTCGGGCTGATGGAGATCTCCCGCCAGCGCCGCCGCGCCGGTCTGCTGGAGGGGGCCACCCATGTGTGCGAGCACTGCCAGGGCACCGGCCGCGTCCGCTCCGTCGAGAACAGTGCGCTGGCCGCCCTGCGCGCGGTGGAGATGGAATCGGTCCGCGCCGGTGCGGGCTCCATCAACCTGTACCTGCCCGCCGCCGTGGCCCTCTATGTGCTGAACGAGAAGCGCGCCTATCTGGCCCGCCTCGAGACGGTGCAGGACCTCTATGTCACCGTGGTGATCGAGCCCAGCCTGTCTGCGGCGGAACACCGGATCGAACGCGTCTCCCGCGAGGAGACCCGCGAGCGGGTGGTGGAACCGGCGCGGATGCTGGCGGCCCCTGCGCCGGAACCGGAAGATGACTTCGTCTATGCCGAGGAGGAGGACGACGAGGAGTCCGAAGGCGGCGGCGAGGCCCGCAGCGAGCGGGTCGAGCGCGAAGCTCGTGACGACGACCGCGACGGGGACGGCGAGGGCCGCAACGGCAAGCGCCGCCGCCGCCGTCGGCGCGGCGGACGCCGGGACGAGGGCGAAGGCCGCTCTGCCGGGGCCCGGGACGGTGCCGACGACGGGGACGAAGCCTCCGCCGACGGGGATGACGAGGATGATGACGGCCGCGACACGCCGCGCCCGGGTGAAACGGCTGCCGAGGGTGAAGCCCGCCGTCGCCGTCGTCGCCGGGGTCGCCGGGGCGGTCGCCGGATGCAGGAAGACGAACGTCGCGACGTCTATGCCTGGCGCGCGGCCGGTGACGAACGCCCGGCCTTCGGCGAGGAAGTCTATGCCTGGAAGGACGGCTCCGGCCGTCGCCCCCCGGCAGGCGAGGGGTCCGGCCGGTCTGCGGAAGGTCGCCCGGCGGATGACCGGGGCCGCGGCCCCCGTCCTCCGCGGGAGGATCGTCGCCCCCGGGAAGAGGCCGCCGCCGATCCGTTGCGGGTGATCTCGCCGGACGCGGTGTCGGAGCTGCCGAGCCTCGCCCAGACCGCCGAGGAGGGTCGCGGCCGTCGCCGTCGTCCCCGTCGGGGTCGCAATGGCGGTGCCGCGGCAGAGACGGCGGAGGCCGTGGAAGCGGTCGAGGCCGCCGAGGTCGTGACCTCCGACGCGCCCGTGGAAATGGTGGCCGAGGACGTGACGCCCGGCGCCGCCGAGGTCGTCGCTGACGCGGTGGCGGAAGCCGTCGTGGAAGAGGCGGCCGAGCCGGTCGCCAAGCCCAAGCGGGTCCGCGCCTCCCGTGCCAAGAAGCCGAAGGTCGAAGCGGAAGCCGAAGCTGAAGCTGAAGCCGAGGTCGTGGCAGAGCCCGTGGTCGAGGCGGAGGCTCCGGCCCCTGCCGCCCCCGTGGTCGCCGAACCGGTGGCAGCGGAACCGGTGGCGGTGACGCCGCCGGTGGTGGATCCGGCGGAAATCGTCGAACCGCCGCCGCAACCGAAGCGTGGCTGGTGGCGCCGGGGCTGAGGACGCGCTAAGTAAGGGATCGGGGCGTTCCGGGCGATCATGCGTCGTCCGGAATGCGGGCGGGGTGTGTAACGAGGAGCGTCTGCCCGTATGTCCCGATCCTGCCTCCCTTCCAGAGCTGTCGCCGACCGACCGGGCCTCCGGGGACGGGCCCTCACCGGGCTCGTCCTGTCCGCGGCCCTGGCGCTGGGCCCTTGCCTGACCCCCATGGCCGCGCGGGCCCAGGACAGCGGCGGCATCAGCCTGATCCGCGACACCGAGATCGAGGAGACCCTGCACGTCGACGCCGACCCGATCTTCCGGGCGGCCGGGCTGGTGCCCAAGGACATGACCCTGATGCTGGTCGGGGACAAGGACCTGAACGCCTTCACGGTGAACGGGCAGGCGATCTTCGTGAACACCGGCCTGATCGTGGAGACGGCCAACCCCAACCAGCTCGAGGGCGTCCTCGCCCACGAGACCGGCCACGCCGCGGGCGGCCACAGTGCCCGCTCCGGGGACATGGAAAAGGCCGCCATGGCCCCGTTCCTGATGACCCTGGGACTGGGGGTTCTGGCCGCCGCCGCGGGAGCGCCTGATGCGGCCATCGCCCTGATCGGCTCGTCCCAGTATTTCGGCGTGATAAACATGCTGACCTTCTCCCGCGCCCAGGAGGCGGCGGCGGACCAGGCGGCGATCACCTACATGGAGCGCGCGGGCAAGTCGTCCCGGGGCCTCGTGGAGTTCTTCGAGAACTTCCGCTACGAGGAGGTGTTCTCCGAGGCGAGGCGCTTCAAGTTCTTCCAGAGCCACCCGGTGAGCGGGGAGCGGATCGAGCTCCTGCGCCGCCGCGCGGAGGAACAGCCCCACTACAACGTCACCGACAGTCCCGAGGACATGGCCCGGCACGAGGTGATGAAGGCCAAGCTGTTCGCCTTCATGAACCCGCCGCAGCAGACCTTCATCAAGTACACCGAAAAGGACACCAGCTATCCGGCGCGCTATGCCCGGGCCATTGCCTATTACAAGGCCCTGGAGACCGAGCACGCCATCCGCGACATCGATGCCCTGATCGCCGACTATCCCACCAACCCCTATCTCTACGAGCTGAAGGGGCAGGTCTGGTTCGAGGTGGGCAAGTCCGCCCTGGCCGAACAGGCCCACGCCAGATCGGTGGAGCTGAAGCCCGGTGCCCCCCTGCTGCGGATCAACCTGGCCCAGGCGATCATCGCCCAGGGGGACGTGAAGCGCACGGACGAGGCCATCGGCCACCTGCAGAAGGCGCTCGCGGTGGAGGGGGACAACGCCTTTGCCTGGCGGCTGATGTCCCAGGCCTATGATGCGAAGGGGGAGCCGGGCGCGGCGCGCCTTGCCGCCGCCGAGGAACGCTTTGCCGTGGGCGACATGACCCAGGCGCGGATCTTCGCCCTGCGCGCCCGGCAACTGCTGACCAAGGACACCCCCCAGTGGCGCCGCGCCACGGACATCGTGCTGGTCTCCAACCCGTCCAAGGACGACCTGCGGATGATGGCTGGGCAGCCCGGGCTGGCCGCGCCGACACACTGACGATCCGACGACCGAACACGGCCCGCCGCCGGCACCATCTGGACCCAGCGTCCAAACCGGCAGACAATGACCTCAACCGATGCGGCCGCGCCGCCCGATCGATTTCCGCAGGAACCCCTGAATGCGTCGACTTCCGCTGATTGCCGCCCTGGCCGCCTGCATCGGCGTCACGGCCGTCACCGTTGCCTGGTGCGCGGACACGTCTCACCGCGCCGATACCGCCTTCGGCCAGAAGGTCCGGGCCTATCTGATGGCCCATCCCGAAGTGATCGAGGAGGCCATCGAGGCCCTGCAGGCCAAGCGCAACGAGGAGGCCGCCGGCCTCGCCCGCAAGGCCATTTCGCAGCACACGGCGGAGCTGACCCGGCGCGCCGCCGATCCGGTGCTGGGAGACGGCCCGGTGACGGTGGTGGAGTTCTTCGACTACCGCTGCGGCTACTGCAAGGCGGCCGCCCCGCACATTCCGGAAATGGTCGCGGGCCACAAGGCGATCCGGCTGGTGTTCAAGGACTATCCCATCCTGTCGGAAATCTCGGACACCGCCGCGCGGGCGGCTCTGGCGGCAGGGAAGCAGGGCAAGTACGTCCCCGTGCACCTGGCCCTGATGGCGGAGAAGTCCCTGGACGAGGCGGCCATCGACCGCGTCCTCACGGAAAAGGGCGTCAATCTCGACCAGGCGCACAAGGACATGAAGTCCCCCGAGATCGCCCAGCAGATCGAAGAGAACCGCGCCCTGGCCAAGGCCATCGGCGTGGATGGCACCCCGTCCTTCGTGATCGGCCCTAAGATGATCGGCGGCTTCCTCGAGGACGACATCCTGGCCGAGGTGAAGGCGGAAACGTCGCACCCGGCCCCGGCAAAGGCGGCGGGACAATGACCACCCTGCTCAACATCCTGTGGTTCATCTGCGGCGGCTGGCTGTCGGGGACGCTCTGGCTGCTGTCCGGCTGCCTGCTGGCCCTCACCATTGTCGGCCTGCCCTGGGCGCAGGCCGCCTGGCGGATCGCCGGCTTCGCCTATTTCCCCTTCGGCAAGCGGATCGTCGACCGCTTCGAGGAGACCGGACAGGAAGACCCGGGCACTGGGCCGCTGGGCCTTGTCATGAACATCGTCTGGATCGTGCTGGGCGGCTGGCACATTGCGCTGAGCCACCTGGTCATCGCGGCGCTGGAGGCGGTCACCATCATCGGCCTGCCCTTCGCCTTCAAGGACCTGCAGCTGGCCTGGCTGGCCCTGGCCCCGGTGGGCAAGTCGGTCCAGCGCATCCGCTGACGCGAAAGGCGCTGTGCGGCCGAATATTTTGTCAGATCTCCCACTTCCGGCACGGCCAGGTTCAAGTTAGGTCTTGGAGCGTGCCGGGGTGACGTGAATGCTTGCGCGAGTCGAGCGTAATAATCTTGAGCAGTATTACGACCGCACCTACAGCGGCGGCCTGCTCACCCGCATGATCAGCCTGACCGGTGTGGCCGCCGTGACCGCCTATATCGGCGTGTGGCCTCCGCTGGCCGCCGGCCTGTGGCTGGCGAGCTACGTGGCCGGCGAGCTCGGCCTGACCTACTACTGGAGCCGGGTCCGGTCCCGGCTGCCGGACGCGACGCTCGCCTATGTCACCCGGGTCAAGCTGACCCTGATGAGCATCTCCAGTGTCGTCGTCACCATCGGCACCCTTCCGTTCCTGCTGACCCCCGGACACGGGGTGGCCGCCGCGGGCCTCGGCATCCTGGTCAGTACAGCCGCCCTGATGACCGTCGCGGCCCAGCACAGCCTGTCCCCCCGCATGTTCTGGTTCACCGCCCCGCCCATGGCGCTGGCGCTGGAATTGAACATCATTCCCCTGGCCGAGGGGCCCACCCGGTGGCTGCTGCTGCTGCTGGGCGTGGGCTTCCTGATCAACTGCTGGCGGCTGCAGGTGGCCAATGCGGTGGCCTACAGCCAGCTGATCCGGTCCACCATCGACGCCGACCTGGCCAGCAAGGCCAAGAGCACCTTCCTTGCCACCATGAGCCACGAGATCCGCACGCCGCTGAACGGGGTGCTGGGCATGGCCCAGGCCATGTCCCTGGACCAGCTGGCCCTGCCCCAACGCCAGCGCCTGGCGGTGGTGCAATCGTCGGGCGAGGCCCTGCTGGCGATTCTCGACGACCTTCTGGACCTGTCCAAGATCGAGGCCGGCCGCATCGAGATCGCCAGCGAAGAGTTCGACCTGACCCACACCATCGTCAGCGCCTGCCACGTCTATCGCTCCATCCTCGAGGAGAAGGGGGTAAGCCTGGTCATCGACACGGCGCGGATCGAGGGGGTGTTCCGGGGCGATGCCGGGCGGATCCGGCAGATCGTGCAGAACCTGGTCTCCAACGCCGTCAAGTTCACCGCCTTCGGGGCCATCACCGTCGTCGGGGAACGGGTGCCCGGGGGGGTGCGGATCTCCGTGACCGACACCGGCATCGGCATATCCGAGGAAGGCCGCGCGGCCCTGTTCACGGAATTCTCCCAGGTGGACCAGGCCAATACCCGGCGCTTCGGCGGCACGGGTCTCGGCCTCGCCATCGTTCGCAACCTGGCCCGGCTGATGGGGGGCGAGATCGACGTGGAAAGCCGCCTGGGCGAAGGGGCGCGGTTCACGGTCAGCCTGCCCCTGCCCTATGTCGGCCCCCTGGACGGTCAGGCGGGGCTGGCGGCCCTGTCCTCCGGGCAGGCGGCGGCGGACGTGCTGCCCCCTGACCTCGGCGCGCCCCTGCGGGTCCTGGTGGCGGAGGACAACCCCACCAACCAGATGATCCTGCGCAGTGTCCTGGCCTTCGCGCCGGTGGACTGCGTGTACGTGGAGAACGGGCAGGAGGCAGTCGCGGCCTGGTCGCAGGGGAGCTGGGACCTGGTTCTGATGGACGTGCAGATGCCGGTGATGGACGGGCTCGATGCCACCCGGGCCATCCGCGCGCGGGAGCAGTCCGACCGGCGACCGGCGACCCTGATCTATGCCATGACCGCCGATGCCATGTTCCACCAGGTGTCGGAACACCGGGCCGCGGGGATGGACGGACACATCGCAAAGCCGCTGCAGGTCCGGGCCCTGTTCGACCTCCTGTCGGAGATCGGCGCCCGCCGGGCCGCGGCCTGAGCCGCCTCAGGCGTTGAAGTTCAGCTTCAGGCCCGGCCGCGGCCAGCGGGTCTTGTACAGTCGCCCGGTCCCCGACGAGGTGATCCAGGCATCGCGCATGTCCGCCCCGCCGAAGCAGATATTGGTGACGATCAGGTCCGGCACGGCGAAATGCTCCACCGAGCCGTCGGGATCGAAGGCGGTGATGCCGCCGTTGATGATGGTGGCCACGCAGACCTTGCCGCCGGCCTCCACCGCCAGGCTGTCCAGCAGCTGGTAGCCCGGCAGGGTGGCGATCACCCGGCCGGGGATGGCCGCCAGCTCCGGCGTCGCGGCCACGCCGGGGGTCTCCAGATCAAAGCCCCACAGGCGGCCGGTATGGGTGTCGGCCATGTAGACCACCGTCTCGTCCGGCGACAGGCCGACCCCGTTGGGAGAGATCAGGTGATCCCGCACACAGGTGATGCTGGACCCGTCGGGCTGGGCGTAGAACAGGCCCCCGTGGGTGCGGTAGGCCTCCATCGAGGTGCCGTGATCGGTGAACCACATGCCCCCCTGCCGGTCGAACACCAGGTCGTTGGGCCCGTTCAGGCGGCGCTTGCCGCAATGGGTGTAGAGGGTGGTGATCTCGCCGGTCTTCAGGTCCACCCGCTGGATCGAGCCCCCCGCATGGTCCGGCGGCGTGGGGCCCGGAATGTTCATGCCGTTGACCGTGTAGTACTGGAACGCCCCGCCGTTGTTGGTGATGTACATGGCCCCGTCCGGGCCGATGGCGGCCCCGTTGGGACCACCCCCCAGCTCCGCCACGATGGTGCGCTTGCCGTTGGGGGCCACCCGGGTCAGGGTCTTGCGCTGGATCTCCACCAGGATGACCGATCCGTCGGCCATGGCCACCGGGCCTTCGGGAAATTGCAGGTCCTCTGCCACCAGGGTCAGGTCGAGTTCAGCCACGGCGTATCCTCCCGATCCCTTCATGGGCGAGGGACCTTGGGGGCGAGTATAGGCCCCATTGGGCCGCTGCAAAGTGTTAACCGCGGCCGGTCGGATGGGATTTCAGACCCGTTCCAGCACCCGGATGACGAAGGGGGCGTCGTCCCCCTCCCCGGCGGCAAATAACTCTACGCCGGTCTCGTGCCACTGGGCGGGATCGGGGGCGTCGAACCAGGCGTCTCCCTCCGGGGCCAGGTCCACCTCCGTCAGATAGATGCGCCGGGCCCGGGGCAGGGCCAGGCGATAGATCTCCGCCCCGCCGATCACGCAGATTTCCGAGGCGCCATCCTCCTGCGCCTGCTCCCGGGCGATGGAGACCGCATCGGCCCAGGCGTCGCAGGCCACCGCCCCGGCGGGCTCGAAGGACAGGTCCCGGGTGAGCACGATGTTCAGCCGCCCGGGAAGGGGTTTCTTCGTCAGGCTGTCCCAGGTCTTGCGGCCCATGATCACCGGCTTGCCCATCGTCGTGTCGCGGAACCGCCGCAGGTCCGAGCGCAGGTGCCAGGGCAGGCGGCCGTCGCGGCCGATGACGCCGTTGCGCGCGCGGGCGACGACGAGGCTCAAGGGAATCTGGGCACTCATGATCCGGATTGTCCCCTCAGACCGCGATCGGGGCGCGGATCAGCGGATGGGGGTCGTAACCCTCCAGCGCCATGTCCTCATAGGCATAATCGAACAGGCTGGCCCGCGGGGTCAGCCGCAGCCGGGGAAAATCCCGGGGCGCCCGGGCCAGCTGGGTACGGGCCTGCTCCACATGGTTCACATAGAGGTGGGCGTCGCCAAAGCTGTGCACGAACTCCCCCGGCTCCAGCCCGACCACCTGGGCGACCATCAGGGTCAGCAGGGCATAGCTGGCAATGTTGAACGGCACGCCCAGGAACACGTCGGCGGACCGCTGGTAGAGCTGGCAGGAGAGGCGGCCGTCGGCCACGAAGAACTGGAACAGGCAGTGACAGGGCGGCAGGGCCATGTCGTCCACTTCCGCCGGGTTCCAGGCGGAGACCACGTGCCGGCGGCTGGAAGGGTTGGCCTTCAGCCCGTCCACCAGCTTCGCGATCTGGTCGATGGAGCGGCCGTCCGGCGCGGCCCAGCTGCGCCACTGGTGGCCGTAGACGGGACCCAGCTCGCCATTCGCATCGGCCCATTCGTCCCAGATGGTCACGCCCCGCTCCTGCAGCCAGCGGACATTGGTGTCCCCCCGCAGGAACCACAGAAGCTCCACCGCCACGGACTTGAAATGCACCCGCTTGGTGGTCAGCAGGGGAAAGCCGCGGGACAGGTCGAAGCGGATCTGGCGACCGAAGACGCCGAGCGTGCCCGTGCCTGTCCGGTCATCCCGCAGGACGCCGTTCGCCAGGATGTCGGCCAGAAGGTCCAGATAGGGCCGTTCCGGATGGTCCGGGGCGGAGGCAGCCGGAGGAACCGACCGGTCGAGGCTGATTCGTGTGAGGAGGCTCATGGCCCCATCTTCTCGCATCCCGCCCGCCTTGACCACCGGGAACCGGCCGCGTCCCCATTGCCGGAAGCGCCGGGCGGTCGTATCTGAGCGCCCATGACCCTTCTGCCGGCCAAGCCCCCCGCATCCCGGGACGCAGTGTCCCCGGAGGCGGCGCCCGCCTCGGCCGCCGCCCTGCCGACCCTGCTGTTCGTGGTGTTCATGAACCTCCTGGGCTTCGGCATGGTGATCCCGCTGCTGCCCTTCTATGCCCGCTCCTTCCATGCGGCTCCGTGGCAGGTGGCGCTGGTCTTCTCGGCCTATGCCATGGGCGGCTTTGTGGGAGAGCCCTTCTGGGGCCGGCTGTCCGACCGGATCGGCCGCCGACCTGTGCTGATGTCGACGCTGGCCTGCAACTGCCTGTGCTACGGGGCCATGGCCTTTGCCCCGAACATCTGGGCGGCCTTCGTCATCCGGCTGCTGGGCGGCATGTTCGCAGGAAACGGCTCGGTGGTGCAGGGCTACATCGCCGACGTGACCCCGGCCACGGAGCGGGCGGGCAAGCTGGCGCGACTGGGGGTCGCGTTCAACATCGGCTTCATCGTCGGGCCCAGCCTGTCGGGGCTTCTGGCCCATCCGGAGTTGGGGCCCGCGGGGTTCCGCCTGCCTTTCCTGGTGGCCTCGGCCCTGGGCGGCCTGTCGGCGCTGGGGGTGTTCCTGCTGGTGAAGGAGAGCCGCACCCGGCGCAAGGGCATGAGCCAGCTCAGCCGCTTTGCCCTGTTCAGCCGGGCCATCCGCCATCCGGTGATGGGCCCGCTGCTGATCCTGACGCTCGCGTCCGGCTTTGCGTTCACCGGGATCGAGAGCGTGTTCGGCTTCTGGGGCCAGGCGCGGTTCCACTGGGGCCCGCGGGAGACCGGCATCGTCTTCGGCATGGTGGGGGTGACCAATGCGCTGGCCCAGTGGTTCGCCACCGGGCGGCTGTCGCGCCACTATGGCGAGGCGCGGATGCTGGCCGTGGGCATGGGCCTGACGGTGCTGGCCCAGCTGATGCTGCCCTTCAGCTGGGGACTGCCCTCGACCATCGTCTTCATGTCCCTGATGGCCTTCGGTCAGTCGGTGGCGTTTCCCAATGTGGGGGCCCTGATCTCCCGCGTCGCCGATCCGGACCGGCAGGGGCAGGCGCTGGGCCTGAACAATGCCATGGGGGCGCTGGCCCGGTTCCTGGGTCCCCTGTCCTCGGGCCTGGTCTTTGCCAGCCTCAGCATCGAGGGCCCGTTCTGGCTGGCCAGCCTGGTGGTCGCCCCGTCCATCGGCCTGGCCATCCTGGCCGGCCGGGCCCTGAGGTCGGCACCGACCCTCTGACCCGCCGCCGACCGGTCGGGGCGGAAAAGTCGCGCTTGATCAGAATCAATGCCCGCCGCGGGTCGTGACCCCAGTCTCCGGGCATGAAACTCACGCGGTACACCGACTACGCGCTGCGCATCATGACCCATCTGGCCACGGTGCCCGATGGGCTGGTGGCGATCCATGCCCTGGCCGCCGCTTGCGACGCGCCGGAGAACCACGTGATGAAGGTGACCCCGGCCCTGGTCCGGGGCGGTTTCATCAAGAGCACACGGGGCCGCGGCGGCGGGCTGCGCCTGGGCCGTCCCGCCGAGGAGATCCGCCTGGGGGACATCGTGCGGCTGACGGAGTCCGGCTTCGACCTGGAAGGCTGCGCCGACTGCGCGCTGGAGCCCAGCTGCAAGCTGAAGCAGGCCATCGGCCTGGCCGGGGAGGCGTTCCTCGCGGTCCTCAACCAGTTCACCCTGGCCGACATGCTGGACGCGAGTGTCGATTCCATCCCACGCAAGGTGGCAAATCTGTCACCGATTCAGCTCGGATCCCTCTCAGCGCCTTGTCGCGCCCTGTAAGCTGGTTTTAAAGTTCCCGCCTCGTTGGGTTCAGCGGTGATTTTTTCAGCTGACGGCGTGTGCAAGGGACAGTTCAACCCATGAAAAGCTCTATCTGGCTGGCGGCTGCGGCTTCCACTCTGGCGATCGCGTGGTCGGTGCAGGCCGCCGATGTTCCGGCTCCACCGCTCAACACGGCCAGCCCGCACTACGGGACCTGGGGCTTCGACCTGGCCGGGCGCGACACTGCGGTGAAGCCCGGGGACGACTTCTTCGCCTTTGCCAACGGGACCTATCTGGCGAAGACGGAAATCCCCTCCGACCGCACCCGCTTCGGCAATTTCGACCAGCTGTCGGTCCTGTCGGAAAACCGGGTCCGCGGCATTCTCGAGGATGCGGCCAGCGCCCCCACGGCCAAGACCGCCAAGATCGGGGCCTTCTACAAGGCCTTCATGGATGCGGACCGGGTGGAAAAGCTCGGCGCGGCCCCGATCTCCCCGGACCTCGCCCGGATCAAGGCGGCGGCGACGAAGGAGGACCTGATCACCCTGATGGGCGATCATTCCCGCCTGCACCGCAGCCTGTTCGGCATCTATATCGGCCCTGACGCCAAGGACCCGACCCACTATGCGGTGCAGTCGGGCAGCGGCGGCACCGGCCTGCCGGACAAGGACTACTATCTGAAGCCCGCCTTTGCCGCGACCAAGGCCAAGTACGAGACCTATGTCGCCCAGATGCTGACCCTTGCCGGCTGGCCCGATGCCGAGGCCCGGGCCAAGGACGTGGTCGCCTTCGAGACCCGCATGGCCGAAGCCACCTGGGAGCGGGCCGAGCGCCGCAACCGCGACAAGACCTACAACCCCATGACCCCGGACGAACTGGCGGCCTATGCGCCTGGCTTCGACTTCAAGCGCCTGCTGGTGGCCAGTGACCTCGGCGCGGTGAACCGGATCATCCTGTCCGACAACACCGCCTTCCCGAAGAAGGCCGCGATCTTTGCCGAGACCCCGCTGGAGACCCTGAAGGCGTGGATGGCCTTCGGCGTGGCCGATGCCTCGGCCCCCTATCTGTCCAAGGCCTTTGTCGACGCCCAGTTCGAGTTCCGCTCCAAGACCCTGAGCGGCCAGCCCGAGCAGCGTCCCCGCTGGAAGCGCGCCGTGGCCGCCACCAACGGAGCGCTGGGCGAGGCGGTCGGCGAGATCTATGTGGAGAAGTACTTCCCGGCCGAATCCAAGGCCAAGATGCTGGAGCTGGTGGCCAATATCCGCGCAGCCTTGTCCGCCCGGATCGACAAGCTGGACTGGATGAGCGCCGAGACCAAGACCGCGGCCCAGGCCAAGCTCGCCAAGTTCACCGTGAAGATCGGCTATCCGGACCATTTCCGCGACTATTCCGCCGTGGTGGTGAAGCCCGATGACCTCTATGGCGCGGTGCTCAGCGCCGAGGTGGCGGACTGGAACCGGGACGTGGCCCGGATGAACAAGCCGGTGGACCGCAGCGAATGGGGCATGACGCCCCAGACCGTGAATGCCTATTACAACTCCACCCTGAACGAGATCGTCTTCCCCGCCGCCATCCTGCAGCCGCCCTTCTTCGACCCGAAGGCGGACATGGCGGTGAACTATGGCGGCATCGGCGGCGTCATCGGCCACGAGATCAGCCACGGCTTCGACGACCAGGGCCGCAAGTCCAACGGCGACGGGGTCCTGAAGGACTGGTGGACGGCCAAGGATGCCGAGGGCTTCAACGCCCGGGCCGAACGGCTGGGGGCCCAGTACGAAAGCTTCGAGATCCTGCCGAACGAGCACATCAACGGCAAGCTGACCATGGGCGAGAACATCGGCGACATGGGCGGCATCAACCTGGCGCTGGATGCCTATCACGCCTCGCTGCACGGCAAGCCGGCCCCGGTGCTGGACGGCATCACGGGGGACCAGCGGGTGTTCTTCGGCTGGGCCCAGGTCTGGCGGGAGAAGATCCGCGACGAATCCCTGCGCCAGCAGTTGCACACCGATCCGCACTCCCCGGCCAGGGCCCGGGTGAACGCGGTGGTGCGCAATGTGGACGCCTGGTACGCGGCCTTCGACGTGAAGCCGGGGGACAAGCTCTATGTGGCGCCCGCCGACCGGGTGAAGATCTGGTAGTCGGCCCAGAGCCCCGTCGCGGCGACGCGCCGGGGACCGCGCCTGTCTCATAAATGGAACGGCCAACGGCCTGATGGGCGAATTCTCGCCTGTCAGGCGGTGCGGTCCATTGCCTAATGCCCGGGATTTTGGCACACAGGCGCCATTCACAAGGACTCCATCGGGATTCATGAAAGACAAGATCAAGACTGGTTACAGCGACCGCCTCGCCGCCGCTGCTGAGGCCCGCAAGGCGCAACTGGCCAAGTTCAAGCCCAAGCCCGCCGTCACCGCGACGGAAACGGCCGCCGAATTCAAGACCCGGGAACAGATCAAGGCCGAGGAGCGCGAGGCGTTCCGTCTGGCGCGGCTCAAGGCCAAGGAAGACGCCGCCGCCGCCGTGGCCGCGCGTGAAGCCGCCGCCCTCGAGGCCAAGCGGTCGGAACGCAAGGAGCGCAAGGCCGCCGTCAAGGCTGACCAGCGCGCCCGCAAGAGCTCCCGCTACACCACGCTGGACGCCCTGGCCAACCTGCACCTGGGCAACCGCGAAGCCTCCTGAGGACAGCGTCGGCCGGGGGTTCCGAACCCGTCGGCCGCGCCTTCAGGGGATTCCCAGATACTTGTGGGTCTGCACGCTCAGCCGCCATTGCGGGTGGGCGAGGCAATAGGCGATGGCTGCTGCCGTATGGGCCGCGCGATCCGGACCGTCCATGGGCTGCAGGTAGAACCGCTCGAAATCCAGGTCCGCAAACCGCGACGGATCGGCCAGGGGCTGGGGAAAGACCAGCTTCAGCTCCTGCCCCGAGCGCTGGACCACCTCCGCCGCCGCCTTGGGACTGACGCAGATCCAGTCGATGCCCGCCGGGGCGGCCAGGGTGCCGTTGGTCTCCACCGCAATCTCGAACCCGGCCGCGTGAAAGGCGTCAATCAGGGGCGCATCAAGCTGCAGCAGCGGCTCGCCGCCGGTGCAGACCACCAGCCTGCGCCCCTCCCCCTGCCACAGGGCCGCCGCTGCCGCGACCAGGGCCGCCGGATCGGCGAACCGCCCACCGCCGTCCCCGTCCATGCCGACGAAGTCCGTGTCGCAGAAGGTGCAGACGGCACCCGTCCGGTCCTCCTCCCGCCCCGACCACAGATTGCAGCCGGCGAAGCGGCAGAACACCGCCGCCCGTCCCGCCTGACCGCCCTCGCCCTGAAGGGTGAGGAACATTTCCTTGACGGCGTAGCTCATGTTGCCGCGCGCCACTGCTCATAGCCCCGCGCCCGCAGCTCGCAGGCCGGGCAGTCGCCGCAGCCATGGCCCCAGGGGTGCAGATGTGTCCGGTCGCCGCGGTAGCAGGTGTGGCTGTCGCGCACGATGATCTCCACCAGTGCCTCGCCGCCCAGCTCATGCGACAGGGCCCAGATGCCGCGCTTGTCCAGGGACATGAGCGGCGTTTCCAGCACGTAGGGCCGCTCGATCCCCAGCTGCAGGGCCCGCATCTGGGCGTCGAGGGTGCTCTGGCGACAGTCGGGATAGCCGGAATAGTCCGCCTCCCCCATGCCGCCCACCAGCACGTCGATTCCCCGCCGGTCCGCCAGCGCCGCGGCATAGACCAGGAACACCAGGTTGCGGCCGGGCACGAAGGTCGACGGCAGGCCGGATGCAGTCATCTCGATGGCCCGGTCCTCCGTCAGGGCCGACGCCGCCACAGCCCCGAAGCCCCGCAGGTCCAGCAGGTGGTCCTCACCCAGGCGCGGGGCCCAGTCCGGAAAGGTCCGCGCCACGGCCTCGCGCACGGCCAGCCGGGCCTCGAGCTCCACGGAATGCCTCTGGCCGTAGTCGAAGCCCACCGTCTCCACCCGGGCATGGCGCTGCAGGGCCCAGGCGAGGCAGACACTGGAATCCTGGCCGCCGGAGAACAGGACCAGGGCTGCCCCTTGCGGTGGCGGGAGGGTCGGGGATGGGTTCTGAACCATGACGTTCAGCTAGGCCGTCGCCGGGCGCAGGTAAAGGGTCGAACGACACCGCCCCCCGGTCCGCGCCCCGCCTGACCACGAAACACCGACGCAGGAGTTGTATTCGTCCGGAATTGAGGCAGGCGGCGGCGGGCGGAGGTGTTGCCGCGGGGGAACCGACGCCAATTGGTCACAGTCCCCGACCAATCCGGGACATGTGATCTCCCGTAAGCATACCTTGAGTTGACATTGCAGGCCGCTTCGTGAGCAAACAGGCCTCAGCGACAGGCAGGCCGTGGCCTGTCGTTATGGGGGCAAACCCTGTTGCACGCGGCGCTCGAGGAAAAACTACCCCGCGCAGAGCCACACAGAGGGCCGCCCGGGGTACGGGAGAACTTTCAAATGACAGATGCATTGCGTCTGCGCAGCATGCTTGCGCTCGGCGTTTCCGTTGCGGCCCTCGCCCTGGCGGCGCCCGCTTTTGCAGCCAACGACGCGGATGCGCCGGCGGCCAAGGACGACAACACCATCCAGCCGGTGATCGTCACCGCCAGCGGTCGCTCGGCGGCCGTGCAGGACGTTCCCATTGCCATCAGCGCGGTCACGGCCGACACGCTGAAGAATGCCAATGTCACGGACCTGAAGGGCCTGACGGAACTGGTGCCGAGCTACCGGCTCGAGCCCGGCCAGTCCAATGCGGCGGGTGCCACCGCCTCGATCCGCGGGATCGGCACCGGCGGCGACAATGCCGGCTTCGAATCCGCCGTCGGCTTCTTCATCGACGGCGTCTACCGCAACCGCGCCGGCGTCGCCCTGAGCGAACTGCCGGAAGTGGAACGCATCGAAGTGCTGAACGGCCCCCAGGGCACCCTGTTCGGCAAGAACACCTCGGCCGGCGCCATCAGCGTCACCACCAAGGCCCCGAACTTCAAGGGCACCACCGGCTTCGTCGAGGGTACGCTGGGCAACTACAACGACCGCAAGCTGCTGTTCGGCGTGAACACCGCCGTCGTGGCCGACGTCCTGGCCGTGCGCCTGGACGGCAGCTACGAGAAGCGTGACGGCTACATCAAGGATGTGAACTCCGACCGCACCTTCAACGACAAGGACCGCTACAGCCTGCGCGGTCAGGCCCTGTGGCAGATCAATCCGGACGCCACCCTGCGGGTGATCGCCGACATCTCCCACACCAACGAGCAGTGCTGCGTCGGCCTGATCGCCGAGAACGGCTCCTCGGCCGCGGCGGTGAACGGTCTGTCGGCCCTGGCCGGCGTCACCGGCATCCCGACCTTCAACTCGAAGAACTTCCAGACCGCCATCACCCCGGCTCGCGACTATCTGGAACGGGTCGATGACAAGGGCCTGTCGGCTGAACTGAACTGGAACGTCCAGGGCGTGAAGGTGTCGTCCATCACCAGCTATCGTGACTGGAAGGTCCTGCGCGACCAGGACATCGACTTCAGCGGCCTCGATCGCGCCTATCGCCAGGGCTATACGGACGAGTTCAAGACCTTCACCCAGGAAGTCCGCTTCCAGGGCAAGGCCGACAAGCTCAACTGGCTGTTCGGCGGCTTCTATTCCAACGAGATCCTGCCGCACGTGGACAACATCAAGTTCGGCACCCAGGCGGCCCAGTATGTGGACGCCCTGGCCGGTGGCGGCCTGCCCGGCTACAACATCTTCGGCAGCCTCGGCTCGGCCGGTTGCGGCCCGGCCGCGGCCCTGTTCCCCCGCTGTCGCGCCCTGACGGCGGCCCTCTATCAGGGCACGGTCGCCAAGTACGCCCCGCTCATCGGCCTCGCCGGTGCCACGGCGGCGGCCCAGGCGGCGCTCGCCGGTCCGGCCGGCTTCCAGGCCTATGGCGACGCCATCGCCGCGGCCGCGCCGGCAGCCGGAACGGGTCAGAACCACGACACGTTCAAGCAGGTGACCGACAGCGCCTCGATCTTCACCCACGACGAATACCAGATCACCGACAAGCTGAAGCTGACCGTCGGCCTGCGCTACAATCGGGATGAGAAGAACCTGTCGGCGGGCCTGAGCGCCACGGCCCCCGCTTGCGGGGCCCTGACGGCCAACCCGGCCTTTGCCGCCTATACCTCGTCGCTGCTGACCAATCCGAGCCTGGCCTCGCTGCTGACCCTGGTCTGCAACCCGGTGGTCAACACCGTCGCCAACGGCAACTACAAGACCTCGTCCACCGAGGACGCGGTCACCGGCACGGCGTCCCTGTCCTACAAGGTCAGCGACGACGTGATGACCTATGGCGGCTATTCCCGCGGCTACAAGTCGGGGGGCTACAACCTCGATCGCTCGGGCTTCAACATCACGCCGGCCTCGACGGTGCAGCCCTCCACCTCGGACCTGCACTTCAATCCGGAATATACCGACGCCTACGAGTTCGGCATCAAGTCGACGATCAACCGCAGCACCCAGCTGAACCTGAACGTGTTCTACGAAGAGGTCACAAACTTCCAGTCGAACAACTTCTCGGGCTTCAACTTCGTGACCCGGAACATCCCGACGACCATCAGCAAGGGGGCGGAAATCTCGCTGCTCACCCGTCCGCTGGATGGTCTGACCCTGCAGGGCGGCCTGCTCTACAACAACGCCAAGTATGGTTCGACCGTCAGCTTCGGCCCGGGCTACACCGTGCTGAGCGGCACCACCATCGAGGGTGACTCGGAGTGGACCGCGACGGCGTCGGCGACCTACCGCACGGAACTGCCGTTCCACCACCTGACCGCCCTCTACTACATCGACGGTCGCTTCAACTCGCCCTACCAGACCTCGGCCCTGAACCCGAGCGCGGTGTCCAAGCAGAGCGAGTTCACCGTCGTCAACGGTCGGATCGGCATCAGCCCGCCGGACGAACGCTGGAGCCTGGAGATCTTCGCCCGCAACCTGCTCGACCAGTACTACATCGTCGGCAGCTTCGCGGTGCCGGAGCAGAACAACTACGCGGTCTATCCGGGTGAACCCCGGACCTTCGGCGCGACCATGCGCGTGAAGTACTGACCCACGGGCTCACGCCCTGATGACCGGATGCGGCGGCGGACCTCGGTTCGCCGCCGTTTCCTTTTGTCCGGCCGGTCGCAAGAGGCCTAGAAAGGGTCACAGGCGAGGCGTAGAGATGGGGTCTCGCTCCTGCGGATCGTCCCATGCTGGCTCTCGTCCTCGCTTTCCAGATTGCCGCCCAGGCGACCCCGGCTGTCGCCCCGGCCCCAGCGAAGCCAGCCCCCGCGGCATCCCCTGCTGCGCCTCCGGCCCCGGACGAACCGCCACCCAAGACCCTGGAGGAGCGGCTGGCGGACCTGCATGTCCTGTGGACCCAGACCTGCGGCAATCGCGCCTACGGGGCCTATGACGACCTGTGCCAGAACCTGGGGGACGAGATCCACCGGGCGGAGCGGGAGGCCCGCAAGGCCCGCCTGACGTCGAGGCCCGCACCCGCCGCCCCGCCGCCGCCGGCGGCCGTCCCCGCGACCATTCCGCCCGCCCCCCGCGCGACCCCCTGACCGGTCACACGACTTTTTCGCCGCCGACACTGGACGTGGCGTCCAAAGGTGCTAGCTCAACCGGCGTCGCCGGTCCGGCGGCCTTGCCTGCAGAAGAACCCGCGTCCCATGTCCGTTCCCTACCAGCGTCTGGCCGTCATCGGCTGTGGTCTCATCGGCTCCTCGGTCCTGCGCGCGGCCCGCGCCGCGGGTCTGGCGCAGAGCTATATCGCCTATGACCGCAGCGCCGAGGTCCGCGCCCGGGTGGCGGCGCTGGGCCTGGTGGACGCCGTCTGCGACACGCCCCAGGCCGCCGTCGCCGGGGCCGACCTGGTGCTGATCGCCACGCCCCCCGCCGCCATCGGCCCCATGGCCGGACAGATTGCCGCAGCCCTCTCCCCCGGAACCACGCTCACGGATGTGGGATCGGCCAAGCAGGCGGTGCTGGACGCATTCGAGGCCGTCGCCCCCGAGGGGGTCTTCGCCATCCCCGGCCACCCCGTCGCCGGCACCGAGCAGTCCGGCCCCGATGCGGGCTTTGCCGAGCTGTTCCGCGGCCGCTGGGCGATCCTGTGCCCCCTGCCCCGCACCGACGCGCCCTATCTGGCCGCCGTGCAGCGCCTGTCGGACTTCTGGACCGGCCTCGGCAGCCAGGTGGAGGTGATGGACGCCCGCCACCACGACCTGGTGCTGGCCGTGACCAGCCACCTGCCCCACCTGATCGCCTACAACATCGTCGGCACCGCCGCGGACCTGGAGGACGTCACCGAGAGCGAGGTGATGAAGTTCTCCGCCGGGGGCTTCCGCGACTTCACCCGCATCGCGGCCTCCGACCCGGTCATGTGGCGGGACGTGTTCCTGCTGAACAAGGATGCGGTGCTGGAGATCCTGGCCCGCTTCACCGAGGACCTGCAGGCCCTGTCCCGCGCCATCCGCTGGGGGGAGGCCGACAAGCTAGAGGCCCTGTTCGTCCGCACCCGGGCCATTCGCCTGGGCATTGTCGCCGCCGGGCAGGAATCGGCGGAGCCGAACTTCGGACGCAACCGGACGAGTTGACCACACGCACGCGGCGGGAGGGATCCATGACGATGACGCAGGCCCCCTGGTGGAAGGGGGCGGTGATCTACCAGATCTATCCCCGCAGCTTCCAGGACTCGAACGGGGACGGGGTGGGCGACCTGCCGGGCATCCTGTCGCGGCTGGACCATGTGGCGAGCCTCGGGGTGGACGGCATCTGGCTGTCGCCGATCTTCACCTCGCCCATGAAGGACTTCGGCTATGACGTGGCCGACTATTGCGGGATCGATCCCCTGTTCGGCACCCTGGCCGACTTCGACGCCCTGGTGGCAGGCTGCCATGCCCGGGGCCTGAAGCTGATCATCGACCAGGTCTACAGCCACACCTCCAACCAGCATGCGTGGTTCACGGAGAGCCGGGCCAGCCGGAACAATCCGAAGGCGGACTGGTACGTCTGGGCCGATCCGAAGCCGGACGGTACCGCCCCCAACAACTGGATGGCGGTGTTCGGCGGCCCGGCCTGGACCTGGGACGGGCGGCGGCGGCAGTATTACCTGCACAACTTCCTCACCAGCCAGCCGGACCTGAACCTGCACAATCCCGAGGTGCAGGACGCGATCCTGGCCGTGGCCCGGTTCTGGCTGGACCGGGGCGCGGACGGCTTCCGCCTGGACGTGGCCGACTTCTACACCCACGATCGTTCGCTCACGGACAATCCCCCGGCGGAGGGCGGGCCCCGCGACCGGCCCTGGCAATTCCAGCGGCACCTGCACAATATCGACCAGCCGCAGACCCTGCCCTTTGTCGAACGCCTGCGGGCGGTGACGGACGAATATCCGGAGCGGATGATGGTGGCGGAGCTGGCCTCCGACCAGTCCCTGCGCTGCATGGTGGACTACACAAGCGGCGACCACCGCTTCCACACAGCCTACAGCTTCGTCTTCCTGGGGCCGCGGTTCGGGGCGACCTTTGTCCGCGAGCAGGTCTCGAAGATCGCCGCGGCGGGCCCCGACGCCTGGCCCGGCTGGGCGTTTTCCAATCATGACGTGGTGCGGGTGGCGACCCGCTGGGGCGCCGGGCGGCCGAGGCGCTATCTGAAGATGCTGGTCGCCCTCCTCACCAGCCTGCGGGGCACGGCCTTCCTCTATCAGGGGGAGGAGCTGGGCCTGCCCCAGGCCGAGGTGCCCTTCGACCGGCTGGTGGATCCGGAGGGCATCGCGCTCTGGCCCAACAACCAGGGCCGGGACGGGTGTCGCACGCCGATGCCCTGGACCGCGGACGGGCCCCAGGCGGGCTTCAGCACCGTCGAGCCGTGGCTGCCGGTGGCCGAGCCGCACCGGCCGCTGGCCGTCGATCAGCAGGCGGACGATCCGGACAGCGTGCTGAACTTCACCCGGCAATGGCTGGCCTGGCGGCGGGCGCAGCCGGGTTTCGGAGCGTCGTCCCTGACCTTTGTCGACCTGCCCGGCAAGACCCTGGCCTTCCTCCGCGGCGAGGGGCCGGGGCGGCTGCTGTTCCTGTTCAATCTCGGCGACGAGGATGCTCGCACGGCCCTGCCCACAGGGGCCTGGTCGCCGGTGTTCCAGCTGGACGCCGTGCTGGAGGACGGAGCGGTGACCCTCCCCTGCGGCGGCCTGCTGGTGGCGAGGATCGAGGGGTGAGGGGTGTGCGTGGTTCGAGACGCCCCTTCGGGGCGCCTCACCATGACGAAGGTTAGGGTGTTCGAGCCCACATCCTGATCCGTGCGTGGCACAAACGCGCGTCATCCTGAGGAGGGCGAAGCCCGTGGTTCGAGACGCCCCTTCGGGGCTCCTCACCATGACGAAGGTTAGGGTGTTCGAGCCCACATCCTGATCCCTGCGTGGCACAAACGCGCGTCATCCTGAGGGGGGCGAAGCCTGTGGTTCGAGACGCCCCTTCGGGGCTCCTCACCATGACGAAGGTTAGGGTTTTCGAACCCACATCCTGATCCGTGCGTGGCACAAACGCGCGTCATCCTGAGGAGGGCGAAGCCCGTCTCGAAGGACGCACTCCCCCCTCAGATATGAATCGCGTGGCCGAGCGCCTTCAGGCTCGCCTCGTGGAAGCCTTCGGACAGGGTCGGGTGGGCATGGATGATCCCCGCAATGTCCTCGAGCACCGCCCCCATTTCCAGGGCCGTGACCAAGGCGGCGGACAGTTCCGACACGTGCGCGCCTACCGCCTGCACCCCCAGCAGCCGGTGATCCTCCCGGGCCGCCACCACCCGGACGAAGCCGTCCCCGGCCTCCATGGACAGGGCCCGGCCATTGGCCTGATACGGAAACTGTCCGACCACGGTCTCGAATCCCCGCCCCTCCGCCTCCGACGGCGACAGGCCGACGCTGACGATCTCCGGCTCGGTGAAGCAGACGGCGGGAATGGCCACGGGCTCGAACCGGCGGTCATGCCCGGCGATGATCTCCGCCACCATCTCCCCCTGGGCCGAGGCGCGATGGGCGAGCATGGGCTCCCCCGTCACGTCGCCGATGGCGTAGACCCCGCGCATGGAGGTCCGCATCCGATCGTCGATGGCGATGAAGGGTCCGTCAAGGTCGACGCCCATCTGCTCTAGCCCGAAACCGTCCGTGACCGGACGACGGCCCACCGTGACCAGGATCTTCTCCGCCGGGAGGGTCAGTGCCTCTCCCGCCGCGGTGACGATCTCCAGCCCGCCCTCCGCGCCACGGCCCTTCGCCTTGGCCGACAGGTGCAGGGTCACCCCGTGCTTCGCCAGCCAGCGGGCCACGGGGGCCGTCAGTTCGGTGTCGTAGAGGGGCAGGATGCGGTCCTGCGCCTCCACCACCGTCACCTTTGTCCCCAGCCGGGCAAAGGCGATGCCCAGCTCCAGCCCGATATAGCCCGCGCCGACAATGGCCAGGGTCTGCGGCAGGCGGTCGAGGGACAGCGCCTCCGTCGAGGAGATCACATCCCCGCCGAAGGGCAGGAAGGGCAGCTCCACCGGGCGGGCACCGGTGGCCAGGACCACGTTCTGCGCGTGGACGGTGACCGGCCCCTTGTCCGTCTCCACCGTGCAGGTCTTGGCATCGGAGAACACCGCCTGGCCGTGCAGCTGGGTCACCCGGGCCTTCTTCAAAAGGGCGGTGACGCCAGTGTTCAGCTTGCGGACGATCCCGTCCTTCCAGGCCACGGTCCCGGCCAGGTCCAGCACCGGCGGGACTGACAGGGAAATGCCCATCGCCCCCTTGCCCAGCTTCTCGGTCATGGCCGCGAACTCCGCCGCCGCATGGATCAGGGCCTTGGAGGGGATGCAGCCCCGGTTCAGGCAGGCGCCGCCGGGCTTGTCCGCCTCGACTATGACCGTCTCCAGCCCCAGCTGGCCCGCGCGGATGGCCGCCACATAGCCGCCGGGACCGGCCCCGATGACCAGCACATGGGTATGGATCGTCTGGGTCACGGTGCGGTCCTCAGTCCACGAACAGGGCGGCGGGGTTTTCCAGCAGGCCCTTGATCCGCTGGATGAAGCTGGCGGCGTCCCAGCCGTCGATGATCCGGTGATCGAAGGACGAGGAGATGTTCATCATCTTCCGCACCACCACCTGGCCGTCCCTGACCACCGGCCGCTCCACCAGCTTGTTGGGGCCGATGATGGCCACTTCCGGCCAGTTGATCACCGGCGTGTGCACGATCCCGCCCAGGGGACCGAGCGACGTGACGGTCAGGGTCGAGCCCTGCAGCTCGTCCCGGGTGGCGGTGCCGTCCCGGGCCGCCTGGGTGACCCGGGCGATCTCCGCCGCGCACTGCCAGAGGTCGAGCGCCTCCGCATGGCGGACCACCGGCACCAGCAGGCCGTTGGGGCCCTGGGTGGCGATGCCCACATGCAGGCCCTCGTACTGGGTCAGGACCCCCGCCTCGTCGTCATAACGGGCGTTGATCTGCGGATGATGCGGCACGGACTTGATCAGCGCACGGATGAAGAAGGGCAGCAGGGTCAGCTTCGGCTGGTCCGGCCGCCGGTTGGCGTTCAGATGGGCGCGCAGGGCCTCGAGATCGGTGGCGTCCACCTCCTCCACATAGGTGATGTGGGGGATGTGCCGCTTGGCCGCCTGCATCTTCTCGGCGATCTTGCGGCGCAGGCCGATGACCTTGATCTCCTTCACCCCATCCAGCGCCACCCGGCCGGTGGCGGCGACCGGCGCGGCGGGGCGGGTCCCGGCGATCTGGTAGTTGACCAGGTCCTGCGGATCGATCCGCCCGGCGGGGCCGGAGCCCGCCACCTGGCGCAGGTCGATGCCCAGCCCCCGCGCCCGGCGGCGGACGGCGGGGGAGGCGAGCGGCCGCTCCCCCTCCCGACGCAGGGGAATCGGCGCGCCGCTCGCAAAGTCCGGCGGCGGCGGTGTGCGGGAGTGCATCCGCACCGGGTCCGGGCGGGGGGTCGGCTGCGGCTTCGGAACCGGGGGCGCAGGTGCGACCGGTGCAGGCTCAGGCGCGGCGGCGTCCGCGGCGGTGCCCTCCGTGTCCAGCTCCACCAGCGGGCCGCCCACGGGGGCCATGTCGCCGGGCTGGCCGTGCAGCACCGCCACCACCCCGGCCTTAGGCGAGGTGATCTCCACCGTGGCCTTGTCGGTCATGACGTCGACCAGGGGCTGGTCCTCGGCCACGGCCTCGCCCGCCTTCACGTGCCACGCGACGATCTCCGCCTCGGCGGTGCCTTCGCCCACGTCGGGCAGGCGGAACACGAAACGGGCCATCAGGCGACCTCCCCGCTCAGCACGTTGCGCAGGGCCTCGGCGACACGCTCCGGACCCGGAAAATAGTCCCACTCCAGCGCGTGCGGATAGGGGGTGTCCCACCCTGTGACACGGACGATCGGCGCCTCCAGGTGGTAGAAGCAGCGCTCCTGCACCAGGGCCGACAGCTCCGCCCCGAAGCCGGAGGTGAGCGGGGCCTCGTGCACGATGACGCAGCGGCCGGTCTTGCGCACGCTGGCGGTGACGGTGTCGATGTCCACCGGGACGAGGGTGCGCAGGTCGATCACCTCCGCATCGATCCCGGCGTGCGCCGCGGCGGCGAGCGCCACATGCACCATGGTCCCGTAGGCCAGCACCGTGACCGCCTCCCCCGCCCGGGCGATGGCCGCCTGGCCCAGGGGGACCACATAGTGCTCCGCCGGAACCTCCGCCTGCGGATGACCGGCCCAGGACGACACCGGCCGGTCCCGCCAGCCCTCGAACGGGCCGTTATAGATGCGCTTGGGCTCAAGGAAGATCACCGGATCGTCGTCCTCGATGGCGGCGATCAAGAGGCCCTTCGCGTCATGGGGGTTGGAGGGGATGACGACCTTCAGCCCGGCAATGTGGGTGAACAGGCTTTCCGGGCTCTGGCTGTGGGTCTGGCCGCCGAAGATGCCGCCGCCATAGGGGGAGCGGATGGTCAGGGGCGCGGTGAACTGGCCGGCGGAGCGGTAGCGCAGCTTGGCCGCCTCCGACACGATCTGGTCATAGGCGGGATAGATGTAGTCGGCGAACTGGATCTCCACCACCGGCCGCAGGCCATAGGCCCCCATGCCGATGGCGGCCCCGACAATGCCGCCTTCCGTGATCGGCGCATCGAAGCAGCGGGTCAGGCCGTGCTTCTTCTGCAGACCGTCCGTCACCCGGAACACCCCGCCGAAATAGCCCACGTCCTGGCCCAGGATCAGCACCTTCGGGTCCCGTTCCAGCATGACGTCGAGGGCCGAGTTCAGGGCCTGGATCATGTTCATGGCGGGCATGATCAGACCCCCAGCTGCTGGCGCTGGCGGCGCAGGCGCCAGTCGGGCTGGGCGAACACGTCCTCGAACAGGGTCCGGGAGGACACCCGCGACTGGCCCAGCGTGCCCACGGCCTCCGCCTCCCGGGCGGCGGCACGGACGGCTTCCTGCGCCTCATGCTCCGCTGACTGATGATCCGCCTCGCTCCAGACGCCTTCCCGGATCATGTGCGCCTTCAGCCGCTGGATGGGGTCGCCCAGGGGCCAGAGCGCGGCCTCGTCGCCGGGACGGTAGCGGGCCGGGTCGTCGCTGGTGGAGTGCTGGGCGGCGCGATAGGTGAAGAACTCGATCAGGGTGGCACCGAGGTTCGACCGCGCCCGCTCCGCCGCCCAGGCGGTGGCGGCGTGCACCGCCAGGAAGTCGTTGCCGTCCACCCGAAGGCTCGGCAGGCCATAGGCCAGGCCCTTGGCGGCGAAGGTGGTGTTCTCCGCCCCGGCAATGCCGGCAAAGCTCGATATGGCCCACTGGTTGTTGACGATGTTCAGCACCACCGGTGCCCGATAGACGCTGGCGAAGGTCAGGGCCTGGTGGAAGTCCCCCTCCGCCGTGGCTCCGTCGCCGATCCAGGCCGCGGCGATCCTGTCGTCGCCGGAATAGGCCGACGCCATGGCCCAGCCCACGGCTTGCGGATACTGGGTGCCCAGATTGCCGCTGATGGTGAAGAAGCCGTAGTCCCGGGACGAATACATGATCGGCAGCTGGCGACCCTTGATGGGGTCGGCGGCGTTGGAATAGATCTGGTGCATCATGTCCACCAGGGGATAGCCCCGGGCGATCAGCAGCCCCTGCTGGCGATAGGTGGGAAAGCCCATGTCCTCCCGGCGCAGGACGCCCGCCTGGGCGCAGGCGATGGCCTCCTCCCCGGTGCACTTCATGTAGAAGCTGGTCTTGCCCTGGCGCTGGGCCCGGTACATGCGCTCGTCGAAGGTGCGGGTGAGGATCATGGCCTTCAGACCCGCCGTCAGGGTCTGGGCATCCAGGCCGGGGTTCCAGGGGCCGACGGCGCGCCCCGACCCGTCCAGCACGCGGATGAGGGTATAGGGCAGGTCGCGCAGGGTCTCCGCCGGGGCATGGACCGGGGGACGGGCCACGGCCCCCGCCTCGGCCAGCACCAGGCCGGAGAAGTCCGGGGCCTCGCCCGGTCGCCGGGGCGGTTCCGGCACGTGCAGGCTGAGAGCCGGAGCATTGGTCTGGGCGGGTGTCGTCATGGCCGGGTCCCTGCAGGGCACAGGATATGACGACTGCCACAAAATCAGGGTTGGTTCCACCCCGATCTTTGTCGAACCTAGGCAGCTATTTCATGTTGCAGTGCAATATGGGCAAATTCTTCTGTAAAACTACCCGATTGAAGGAATTTGATCCCTGGTCGACAGCCCCGCCGGCCTTGTCGGCGAACGGGGCTGGGCGTTGACCGATCCAGAGTCCCCGTACCGGGCGCGGCACCTGTCTGGCCGCGCCCGGTCGGGAGGGTTTCTCCGGAAGTCGCCTAGAAGCTGTAGGTGATCTTTCCGTAGTAGTAGCCGCCGTTCACGCCCCAGGGCGCGAACAGGTAGGGCAGGTTGAACACCTGGTTTCCGCCCACCGGACGGGGATAGCCGTTGGAGCCGGTATAGTTCGGCGTCGTGGGCGGCTTCTGGTCGAACAGGTTGTTGGCCCCCACGTCGAGCTTCAGGGACGCCGTCAGCTTGTAGGCGATATCGATGTCGGTGATGCCGGTGACGCCGATCTGCTGGTCCATGGCCTGCGGACCGACATAGCTGCTGTTGGAGCTCACATGCTGCGAGGTCTTGCCATAGACCGTCTCCCGCAGGTTCACCGACCAGGGACCCGCCGTGTAGAGCGCGTTCAGGATCAGCTTTTCCTTGGGCACCGCCGTGGTCAGGGCGTCGGTGGATCCGAGGTTGAGCAGGTTCACCTGACCGAACGACACGTTCTGCACGGCGGTCGGCAGGGGGTTGAGCTTGGTGATCTTGGTGGAGTTGTAGTTGAAGCCCGCCGACCAGTCGACATGGCCGATATTGTCGAAGTCGGAGGCGTAGTTCGCGGTGATTTCCGCACCCGTCGTGCGGGTATTGGCACCATTGGTGAACACCGCGATGCCGGAATAGCTCAGTCCGGATTCCAGGGTCACGCCCCGGGCGGTGATGGCCGACTCCACGGCCGGGGACACGACGGACGACCCCTCGGCCCCGTAGACCAGGCCGCTGACGACGATCCGGTCACGCACCGAGATCTGGTAGAAGTCGCCGGTGATCTGCAGCTTCGGGGCCGGATGGGCGACGAAGCCCAGGCTGTAGTTGTTGGACTGCTCCGGGCTCAGCGGCTTGAAGCCGGCGATCTGGGCCTGGGGCGAGTTGGGCGGCAGCTGCACCTCGGCCGAGGTCGGCGAGACATTGGTGCCGGAGTAGTATTCTTCCGCCAGGGTCGGCGCGCGGAAGCCGGAGCTGATGGTGCCGCGCATGGCGAAGGTCGGGCTGAAGTCGTAGCGCGCCGTCAGCTTGCCGACCTCGGTGGAGCCGAAGTCGCTGAAGTGCTCGTAGCGACCGGCCAGGTCAACCTGCAGGGCGGTGACCGGCTTCACCGACAGGTCGGTATAGAAGGCATAGTTGGTGCGGTTGTGTGTGCCCTGGTCCAGCGGCGTGTAGCCGATGAACGACTGGGCCCCGGCCCCGTAGTAGGAGGACGGCTCGCCGGCGATGATCTGGAAGCTGTTGCGCCGGCCTTCCACGCCGAAGGCCACGTTCAGCGGGCTGGCGAGACCGACGTTGAACTCCTTGTCGATGTCCAGGGTGGTGGAGGCTTCCCGGTTGATGAAGGCCCCGTCGTAGAAGTTGCGCTGGGGCGCGACCGTGGTGGCGGACGCGGCCTGCAGGACCTTCCAGAGCTCGTCATTGGCCGAATTGATCACATAGACGTCGTCTCGGTCTTCGCCATAGTTGGTGGCGAGGTCCCAGTTCCACCCGGCCAGCACGCCCTTGGCGCCGACGGTGCCGGCGAAGTCGGTCTCCTTGAACTGCTCGCTGGGGTCGAAGCCGTTGGGCAGGCCGAAGGTGAGCACGCCGTTCAGGTTCGGGCCGGCCGCCTTCTGGGCGCCGCGGTAGTTCTCGTAGTGCGAGGCGGTACGCTGGCCATAGCTGCCGAAGGCGTAGAGCTGGACGCTGCCCAGGTCATAGCCGGCATTCACCATGCCGCTGAACAGGTTGTAGGTCGGGTCGCCGTCCACCTTGTTGAAGTGGGCGCCCGACGCCAGCACGCCGGCGGCCTCCTGCGCGGCGATGGCGGGTGTGGAGCTCAGCTTGGCCAGGGGCAGCGGCAGGCCGTCCGGCGTCGAATAGCTGCGGCCGCCGATGCCGAGGACGGAATTGTCATGCGTCCGCTGCTCGACGGTGAAGTTCACGAACCCCTTCTCGCCCAGGGTGATGCCCCGGTTGATCGACCAGGCCCCGGTGGCGCCGTCGCCGCGATAATATTCGCCCGCCGTGCCCGAGATGGCCCCGCCGTGGTCGGCGGACTTCAGGATGATGTTGACCACGCCGGCGATGGCGTCGGAGCCGTACTGGGCCGCGGCCCCGTCCTGCAGCACTTCGATGTGGTCGATGGCCGCCACGGGGATGTAGCTGAGATCGACGGTCGCCGACCCGGAATAGGAGCTGCCGCCGTCGACGGACAGGTTGGCGGTGGTGTGGCGACGCTTTCCGTTCACCAGCACCAGGGTGTCATTGGGGTTCAGCCCGCGCAGGGCCGCCTGCACCGTCAGGGCGGCGGTGTCGGAGCCGTAGGCCTGCACGTTGAGGGAGGGCACGGCGGCGGTCAGGGCCGAGGCCAGGTCCACCGATCCGGTATGGGTCAGGGCCTCCTTGCCGACCAGCTCGATGGGCGCGGCGCTGTCCGCGGCCTTCATCCCGGTGGTCCGCGTGCCGGTCACGATGACCGCCTGCACGTCCGTCCCGTCCGTGGCCGCCTGGGCCGCACCGGAAAGGGCAAAGGAACTCAGAAGCGCAACCACGCTGGTTCCAGTGAAAAGAGCACGCATATTCAGGTATCCCCCGGTCCAAGAATCTGATGGGCCGATCTTGCGTCTCATACCGCGTACGAGGTCTTCGGAGATCATCTCGACCGTCATTGACGGACGGCGATGCACATCCCGCGCCTCTTGAGCCTGGACTGTCCCGCCGTCCCCGGAGCGGGACAAGCACCACTGTCACCGAAGTATTGAGAATGGCCGGTGGGCCGCACAATCGCTGACGATTTGCACAGGCCTGGCGTCGGAGTGCGCGGAGTTTGGTCATTCTGCCCGCGGCGGGGGCCCCGGATCGGCCCCACGGGCCGGAACGCGCCGGTTCAGGCGGCCGCCACCGGTGAGGGTGCGTAGCGCATCGCCAGTTGCAGCAGCGCCGCCGGCAGGATCGGCTTGGACAGGCCGTCATCGAAGCCGTCATCGGAGATCTGTCCGGCGCCCAGGGTCTCGAGACCGGCGGAAAAGGCGATGATCGGCGCCGACTGGTTGGGACCGGCCGCGGACCGGATCCGCCGCATGGCCTGGGTCCCGCTGATGTCCGGCATCAGCAGGTCCATCAGGATCAGGTCAAAGGGTCCGGTTCCGGCGATCTGCACCGCCTGGTCACCGCTGGACGCCTCGGTCACCTGGGTGCCGAAGGGGGTGAGGATGGCGCGGACCAGTTCCCGGTTCTCCCGGTGGTCGTCGGCCACCAGGATGCGCATGCCTGCCAGATCGATCTCCGCCTCGGCCTCGCAGGGCGGCGCGTGATCCACGGCCGAAGCCGCGGGAACCTCGAACCAGAACAGGGCCCCCTGGCCCACATCGCTGACCACGCCGATCTGCCCGCCCATGGCCTCCACCAGGCCGCGGCAGATGGCCAGTCCGAGCCCCGTGCCACCGACGGAGGGCCGCGAGGTCTGGTTCAGCTGGGAGAACCGGGTGAACAGCCGGGGCTGGTCCTCGGGGGCAATGCCGGGCCCCTGGTCACGGACCTCGACCCGCAGGACCGGATCGGCCTCCGACCAGCGGGCACGGATGCTCACCTCCCCGTGGCTGGAGAACTTCACGGCATTGGCAATCAGGTTCAGCAGCACCTGCTTGATCCGGTCCTGGTCGAGCTGCACCACGGCCCCCTGGGGGCTGTCCACGTCCGTGGAGAGCACCAGGCCCTTGTCGGCAGCCGGTTCCGCGAACAGCTCCGTCACTTCCCGGACCAGATCGGGGACGGATGTCGGTTGATGTTCGATGGTGAAGTGGCCGGACTCGATCTTCGAATAGTCGAGCACATCGTTGATGATCGACAGCAGCAGCGACCCGGCATTGACCGCCTTGGTCAGGAAGCCGGTCGCCCGCTTGGACAGGCCCCGCTCCCCCAGGGCCAGCCGGGTGAAGCCGATGACGCTGGTCAGGGGCGTTCGCAGCTCGTGGCTCATATTGGCCAGGAACTCCGCCTTGGCGCGGGCGGCGGCCTCGCTCTCGATGCGGGCGGCGGCCAGTTCGGACTCGTAGATCTTGCGCCGGGTCACGTCGCGCAGCACCTTCACCACGGCGACGGCCACCCCGTGGGAATTGGCAATGACCCCGGCCTTGGCCTCGACCCACCGGGTGTCCCCGGACGGATCGGTCAGGCGGAACTCGATCTGCTCGGCGGCATCCTCTCCCACATGCTCGGTCTGCAGGACCTCGAGAAAGGCCGCGACCCGCGCCCGGTCCTCGGGGAACACCAGGTCCTCGAACCTGCGCCCCACCAGGGCGCCGGGCGCATAGCCGAAGGAGGTGCTGGCCCGGGAGGCGAAGGTGATCGCCCCGTCCAGGTCGATGCGGGTGATCAGGTCCTCCGACGCCTCGGTCAGGCCGCGGTAGTTCTCCTCGCTCTCCGAGAGTCGGGCCCGGAGGGTGCGCCGTTGCTCCAGGGTGGTGGCGAGCGGCAGGCCCACCAGGGTGACGGCGGCGAGGAACATCTGGGCGCCGAGCATGTCCGCGTCGGACACCTTCGGATCGGTACCGAGCACCGAGCGGCGGATCGCCTCCGCGACAATGCCCGCCAGCATGATCAGCAGGCTGCCGGCGGCCGCCCCCAGGATCTCGCCCTCGAACACCACCACCAGGAAGATCGGGAACAACAGGAAGGCGTAGTCATAGTCCACGGTGAAGACCAACACGGACACCACCGCCAGCCCGCCCAGCGCCAGCGCGGCCCGGGGCCTCAGCGGCAGGGCCGCCAGCCTTCGCCGCGCGCCCCCGGCCACCAGCAGGATGGGGACGAAGATCACCGCCCCCAGACCGTTGGCGATGACCCACTCGCCCAGCAGGGTCCAGGTCCGCGCCTTGTCCAGCCCGCCCAGGACCGCCCCCGCCAGCGCCGCCGAGACGAGGGGCGCGACCCCGCCGGCAATGACGATGAAGCGCCACAGGCCGCGGCTTTCGAAGATCTGGTCGCTGGTGCCGACGAACCGCCGGATTCCCGCCCAGGAGACGGCCACCGCGGCCATGTTGCAAAGGGACAGCACCGCGGCCACGAAGGGGGCCTCGCCCACGCACAGGCTGGCCCCCACATCGCCGATCCAGGCCGCGGCCAGCATCGGGACGAACCGGCGCGGACCGGCCCCCAGGGTCAGGGCGATGACGATGGCGTTGATCGGCCAGACCAGCACGTCGGTGTGCAGGATCCGCGGCAGGCTGAGGGAGACCAGGCCGGCACCGAAGACCATCGATCCGACCATGGCCAGTCTGGCGACCTGGCGGACAGCGGCCACGCGCCCGGCACCGCGCGATGGCGGTGTGGCAGGGTGCTCACGGCTGCTGTTCACGGTCACGTCCCGGGGTTCTCCGGCTCTGTCATCGAAACGACAGACGACCATAGCCGAAAATCGCGTCCTTGCCCCCCGGGATCGCACAGGCTGGACGCCCGCCTTGGGCTGCCTGCGCGCCGGATCATGGGGCGGCGAAGACGGCCTCCCGCACGCCGGGGACCGCGACCCGATAGAGGAAGGTGTGCCCGGCCTCCGGCTGGCGGGCCCGGTCCTGCGCCGACAGGCCGTCCCAGGCACTGGTCACGCAGAGGATGTCGAGCCCCTCGCCCCCGAAGGCGGCGCAGGTGGGCTGGGACACCGGCAGGACGATCTCGTCGCGGATGACGCCCTGGGGGTCATAGCGCACCACCCGTCCACCGCCCCACTGGGCGCTCCACATGTGGTCCTGGCTGTCGATGATGGCCCCGTCGGGGAAGGCCTCGCCGGAGGTCTCGGCAAAGGGCACGGCGGGGCCCAGGTCACCGGTAGCGGGATCGCAGTCATGGCGGCGGATGGTCTGCCGCGGACTGTCGGCGAAGTGGAACCGCGTGCCGTCGACGGACCAGCAGATGCCGTTGGAGATGCCGATGCCGGTCAGCACCTGCGACAGGCGAAGGTCCCGGTCGAGGCGATAGAGGGCCGCGCTGCCGAAGGGGGCCGTCCCGGTGTCCTCGCACATGGACCCGACCCAGAACCGGCCCTGCCGGTCCACCCGTCCGTCGTTCAGCCGCAGACCCCGGCCCGGGGCCAGTTCCGGCGGCTGGTGCAGCCATTCCACCGCACCCGTCGCCGGGGTGAACCAGGCCAGCCCGGTGTCGAAGGCGGCCAGGATGTGTCCGGGACGCTCGAGGAAGGCAAAGGCGCACAGGCGATGGGGCGTCTCGACCCAGCTTGTCTGCCCCCGGGCCAGCTCGTGGCGATAGAGGCGCTTGCCGAGGATGTCGGTCCACCAGAAGGCCCCGTCCGCCGGGTTCCAGAGCACCCCCTCCCCCAGTTGGTTGGCGACGGGCAGGACCGCGATCAGCTCCGCCATGGTCAGGCCCCCGTCCGCCAGGCGGCGACGATGGCGCGGGCCCGCTCGCCCACTTCCGCTGCCGTGGCACCGGGGCGGTAGAGCTCTCCGCCGATGCCGAAGCCCTTGGCCCCGGCGGCGCGCCAGATTTCCATCTCTCCGGGTCCGACGCCGCCCACCGCCATCATCCGCACCTCCGGCGGGATCACGGCACTCAGGGCCTTCAGATGCCCCGGCCCGTAGGTGGCGGCGGGGAACAGCTTCAACAGGCGCGCGCCGGCGGCGATGGCGCGAAAGGCCTCGCTGGCCGTGGCGAAGCCGGGCAGCACCACCAGGCCCAGACTCACCGCTCGGGCGATGACGGCCTCGTCGGTATTGGGAGTGACGATCAGGCGACCGCCCGCCGCATGGACGCTGTCCACCGCCGCGGAGGTCAGCACCGTGCCCGCCCCCACCAGGGCGCGCCCCTCGAAGGCCCGGGCGAGGCGGGCGATGCTCTCCAGCGGGTCGGGGGAGTTCAGGGGCACCTCGATCAGGCGGAATCCGGCGGCGAAGGCGGCCTCGGACACGGCCACCACCTCGTCCGGCCGCACACCCCGCAGGATCGCCACCAGGGGCAGGTCGGCCAGCACCGTCTCCAGATCAAGGCTCATCAATCCACGTCTCCCCCGGGGGTCCGGCCGACCAAACCCTCTGCGGGTCGTAGCATAATCCGCGCAATCCGGTAAAACCGGACGCGTCCGCCCCTGACATCGGTGTTCCTTCCGGGGCGACCGGAGAGGTCCCATGCCCGACACCCCTCAGTCCCACGCCGCCCCCGAAGGCCTCAGCGCCCGCGCCTATGTGCGCTATCCCGATCTGGACGGCCGACACGTGTTCATCACCGGCGGCGGGTCGGGCATCGGGGCCTATTTCGTCCATGCCTTCGCCACCCAGGGGGCGAAGGTCAGCTTCGTCTCCCTGCACACGGAGGCCGGCGAGGCCCTGTGCGAGGCCGTGGCCGCCACCGGGGCCCCGCGCCCGCACTTCACCGCCTGCGACATCCGCGATGCGGCCGCCCTGCAGGGGGTGATCGCCACCCGGGCCTCGGCCGAGGGGGCAGTGGACGTGCTGATCAACAATGCCGCCCGGGACCAGCGGCACACGGTGGAGAGCCTCGACATCGCCGGGTGGGACGACATGATGGCCACCAACCTGCGGCCGCAGTTCTTCTCCATCCAGTCCGTGGTGGGGGCGATGAAGGCCCGGGGCGAGGGGGCGATCCTGAATGTGGGCTCCAACTCCGCCTATCTGGGCCTGGCGGGCTATCCGGCCTATGTGGCGGCCAAGGGGGCGATCACCGGCCTGACCCGGGCGCTGGCCCGGGAGCTCGGCCCCCACGGCATCCGGGTCAATGCCCTGGTCCCCGGCTGGGTGATGACCGCCAAGCAGAAGGCCCTGTGGGTCACGCCCGAAGGCCTGGCCGAGTGCCTGGAGCAGCAGGCCCTGAAGCGCACCATCGACGGGGAGGACGTGGCCGAGGCGGCCCTGTTCCTCGCCTCCCGCGCCGCCTCCATGATCACCGGCCAGGCCCTGCTGGTGGATGGCGGACGCGCCATGCCCTAGGCTTAAGCGGGCGTCTTTGCCCAGGGCCCGAAGGCCAGGGTGGCCCGGCGGCCGAACACGAACCGGTTCACCAGCAGGGCAAAGCCCACCGTGGTCCACAGTGTGATGGCCATCATGTGGATGTAGTGCAGGGGCGTCCACAGGAACGAGAACACGGCATAGAGCGCCACCCCGAACACCAGCCCGGCAATGGCTGCCCGCGCGTCCACGTCGTGGAACAACAGGCCGACGATGAACACCGACAGCACCGGCATGCTGGTCAGACCGTTCAGCTTCTGCACCAGGTTGATGATGCTGTCGGCCCCGTCATAGACCGGCACCAGGGCCACGGCGGCGACCACGAACAGGACCGTGGCGATCAGGCTCAGGCGCTGCACGTCCGGCTTGGGGTTCACGTACTTCTCATGCAGGTCGCAGACATAGAGGGCGGCGGACGAGTTCAGCACGCTGGCGAAATGGGCGAGCACGGCGGATGCAATCGCGGCGGCGAAGATGCCGGACATCCAGGGCGGCAGCACCGTCCAGACGATCTTGCCATAGGCCGCGTCCCCCAGGTGGCCGAACAGCTTCCAGGACACAACGCCGGGGATCACAACCATGGGCGGGATGATCAGCAGCCGCACGACGGTGGCGAGCGCCACCCCCTTCTGGGCTTCCTTCAGGTTGGGCGCGGCCATGGCCCGCTGGGTGATGGTCTGGTTGGTGGACCAGTAGAACATCTGGATGAAGACCATGCCGGTGAACAGGGTCGGCCAGGGGATGGGGGACTTGGCGTCGCCGATCAGGGTCAGCCGCTCCGGCGGGATGCCGGACAGGTCGAAGCCCACGGCCTTGAGGGACAGGAACACCACCAGCATGCACATGCCCAGCAGCAGGATGCCGCTGAAGGTGTCCGTCACCGCCACCGCCCGCAGGCCGCCGAACACCGCATAGAGGGAGCCGCCAATGCCGAAGGCCGCGGCCAGCACCAGGGTCGGCACGCTGAGCCCGAACATGGATTTCATCATCAGCGCGCCGGTATAGAGGGTGATCGGCTGATAGATGACCACATTGCCCAGGAGGAAGATGAAGGCGATGGTCGCCCGCACGTTCACGTTCTTGTATTTCTTCTCCAGCAACTCCGTCACCGTGGTGCAGTTGTTGCGGTAGTAGATCGGCAGGAACACCCAGGTCAGGATGCTGAGGCCCACCACGGCGCAGAGTTCCCAGAGCGCCAGCAGCACCATCTGGTTGCCGTTCATCCCGACGAGCTGGTCGGTGCTGAGGTTGGTGATGGTGATCGACCCCGCCACGAAGATCCAGGACAGGCCGCCACCGGCCAGGAAGAACTCCCGGTTGCTGTCGGTGGCGGCCCGCCCCTCGCCGCGGCATTTCAGATAGGTCAGCACGCCGATCAGGGCGGTCAGCCCCGCCGCGATCCAGGCCTGGACAAGCTGCAGATGCATGGGGGCTCCCGCCTTCAGTCAGGGTTTCTGGCAGTCAGGGTTGCTTGGCAGACGCCAGACGCACACGTCCCGCGGCCTCACCACCGGACCGCCAAGAACCAATTCGGCCCCCTCCGGCACCGGGGCGGCCTGCGCCGTGTCCGCATAGTTCAGGGCAAAGACCAGATCCCCCCGCCGGCACAGGCGAAGGCTCTCCGGCAACCGCATGGGGGCGAGGCCCGCCGCCTTGGCCAGGTCCTCGAACAGGTCGGAGAGGAAGGCCTCGTCGGTGAGGGTGGCGAGGTAGTGCACCGCCCCCTTGCGCACCAGGGCGGGGGTGTCGTCCTCGTAGCGGGCCAGGATTTCGGCGCCGTCCGACACGGCCAGCTCCTCCCGCCAGGTGCCGCTGGCATAGGTGCGGCCGTTCCAGCGAATCTCACCCTCGCAGCCGGGACGCAGGGTCTCCACCGACAGGACGTGGATCGGCAGGGCGGACCGCAGGGGGCCGGGGGGTAGGCCCTCAGGCAGGGTCACGTCCGCCGTCTTGGCACCTGAGCGCGGGCCGAACAGCACGATCGCCCCGTTGGCCGACAGCCGTTCCGCGAGACCCTCCGCGGGCATGGCCACCGACGGGGCTAGGATCAGGGCGTGGTCGGCCGGGTCCCCGTCCGGGGCGATGAAGTCCACGTCCAGCCCCAGTCCGCGCAGGGCCCGGTACCAGGCCAGCAGGATCTCCGTGGCGTCATAGCTGCGCCCCTGCCGCTCGATCTCCCCCAGCCACTGGGCCTCCACATCCACCACCAGGGCGACCCGCGCCCGCCCCCGCGGCACCGCGTCCAGGTCCAGCGCCGCCAGGTCGCGGACCACGGCCTCCACCTCCGGCCAGGCGGCGGCCTCGCGGCTGTCCGGACGCAGCAGGCCCGCATGCATCTGCTCCTGGGCGAAGGGGGCCTGGCGCCAGCGGAAATAGCTGACCACCGCCGCCCCGTGGGCAAAGGCCTCCAGGGTCCACAGGCGCACCATGCCGGGGGCCGGACGGGGGTTGTGGGCCGCCCAGTTCACCGGGCCGGGCTGCTGCTCCATGATCCAGAAGGCCCCGGGGGCCAGGCCGCGGGTCTGGTCGAAGAAGAAGGCCGCGAAATCCGGATGACCGGTGCGCATCCAGGGCCGGAACGCCTCCGCCGGGGCCCTGGCCATGCGCAGGTCCGTGCGGCCCAGGGGATAGTTGTCATAGCTCGCGAAGTCGAGACCGGTGGCCAGGGCGTGATTGTCCACGCCGGTCTCGTTCATCGGGATGAAGTTGTGGGTGATGAACCGGCCCGGCGACCTTGGCCGCAGGATGTCCAGCTGGGCCCGGTGGAAGCGCACCACCTGGTCGGACGAGAACCGTCGCCAGGCCATGCGGTGGGCGGGGCTCGTCTCCGTCACCGCCCCCACCGGCAGCTCGATCTCGTCGAAGCTGCGGTATTCCATGGACCAGAACACATTGCCCCAGGCGGCGTTCAGGGTCGCCACGTCGCCGTAGCGGGCCTTCAACCAGACCCGGAAGGCGTCCCGCGCCACCGGCGAGGCGGACAGGGTGGTGTCATGGCAGCACAGCTCGTTGTCCGTCTGCCAGCCCACCACGCCGGGATGCTGGCCGTAGCGCTCGGCCAGGGCGGTGACGATGCCGCGGCAGGCCTCCAGATAGGCCTCGCTGGAGAAGTCGTAGTGCCGGCGGGAGCCGAACCCCCGGGTCCGCCCCGTCTGCGGGTCCACGGCCAGCATGTCCGGATGCCGGTCCACCAGCCATTTGGGCGGGGTGGCCGTCGGCGTGCCGATCACCACTTTCAGCCCCGCGTCGGTCAGGATGTCGAGGGCGTCGTCGAACCAGCCGAAGTCGTAGTGTCCGGGCGCCGGCTCGAAGCGGGACCAGGCGAACTCCCCCACCCGCACATAGGTGAGGCCGAGCGCCTTCATCCGGCGGGCGTCCTCGGGCCACATCTCGCGCGGCCAGTGTTCGGGATAGTAGCAGACCCCCAGCACCCTCGTGTTCCCCCGCGCGCGCGCCGTGGCCGGTCGACCCTGCCAGCCTCTTGTATCCTCTGACTTATCGGATAATCGGCCGGGGTCAACGCGGGGCACCGGGCCGCAGCACCTTCTCCCCGGCCCCGGGACCGCCTATGTCTGGCCCTTGTTCACAGAACCACCCCCGGGAGGAAAGTTCATGGCACGGCTGAGCGGCAAGAAGGTGGTGGTGATCGGCGGCGCGTCCGGGGTCGGCCATGCCGTGGGGGCCGCGGCCCTGGCGGCGGGCGCGGAGGTGGTGGTGGGCTCGAGCCAGGCCGCGCGGATCGCGGCGGCGGCCGAGCGCCTGGGACACGGCACCGTCGGCCGGACCGTCGACGTCCGGGACGAGGCGTCGGTGGCGGCCTTCTTCGATGCCGTCGGTGCCTTCGACCATCTGGTGTTCACCGCCGGGGACTGGGGCCACATGTTCGGCCCCACCGGGACCCTGGACATCGACGCCAGCAAGGCGCGGCTGGAAGTCCGGTTCTGGGGGGCGGCCCGGGCCGCCAAGCACGCGCTGCGCCACATCGTCCCGGCGGGCTCCATCACCCTGACCGGCGGCATGCTGGCGCACCGGCCCATGCCCGGTGCCCCGCTGACCACGGCCTCGGCCCAGTCGACGGAGGGGCTGGCCGTGGGCCTCGCCCGGGACCTGGCCCCCATCCGGGTGAATGCGGTGTGCCTCGGCCTGATTCTCAGCGAGCAGGTCCAGGGCATGGGGGAGGCGGCGATCAAGGGATACACCGCCCACCTGCCCCTGCCGCGCCCCGGCACGACGGCGGAGGCGGCGGAAGCCTATCTGTACCTGATGCAGGCCACCTACGTGACCGGACAGGTCGTGCGGGTGGACGGCGGGGCCAGTCTGGTCTGAGCGCGTCTGGTCTGAGTAGACGGGAGGCTGCGCGGGCGGCGTCCGGGTGGTGGTTGGGGGCGGGATCGAACCGCCGACCTGTGGGTTATGAATCCACCGCTCTAACCATCTGAGCTACCCAACCGCGCTCCGGGTCGCGCGAGAGGGGGCGATATAGCCGCAAAGTTCGCAGACCTCAAGCCGCTGGACGCCACGCCGTGCCTCGACCTAAGCTGATGGACAACAGCGGGGCGGCCAACGCCCTTCACAGCCAGCGGGACGACACCGGGATGACGCCTTTCCTCAAGACCCTGTCTCTCAAAATCCTGTCCGGGCCGATCACGGCCGGACTGCTGGTCCTGACCACAGCCCCGGCCGGGGCCCAGACCCCTACGACCACGGCCCCGCCGCCCGCGCCGACCATGGCCCCGGCCGTCGCGGTGCCGGCCCCCGCCCCGGCCCTGCCCAACGACTATGGCCAGGGGGAGAACTGGCTGTGCCGCCCCGGCCGCCTGGACGCCTGCACCACGGTGGACCTGGCCACCACCGTCGTCGCCCCCGACGGCGCCACGCGGACGGAGCCCTTCGTCGCGGCGGCCAAGCCCCTCTATGACTGCTTCTATGTCTATCCCACCGTCTCGGCCCAGCTGACCCCGAATTCCGACATGCAGGTCACGGCGGCGGAGCGCAACGTGGTGACCCAGCAGTTCGCCCGCTTCGGCGCCCTGTGCCGGACCTTCGCCCCCATGTACCGGCAGGTGACCCTGGCGGCCCTGCGCACGGCCATGGCGGGCAAGCCCAATCCCGGCGACCGGGAGCTCGCCTATCGCGATGTGCGCGATGCCTGGCGCCACTATCTGGCCCATGACAACAACGGCCGCGGCGTGGTGCTGATCGGTCACAGCCAGGGCACGGGCCAGCTGACCCGGCTGATCCGGGAGGAGATCGACGGGAAGCCGGTCCAGCGCCGGATCATCTCCGCCATCCTCGCCGGCGGGCAGGTGACGGTGGCGAAAGGCAAGGACGTCGGCGGCGACTTCCAGTCCATGCCCCTGTGCCGGACGCCCACCCAGTCCGGCTGCGTGGTGGCCTGGAACAGCTTCCGGGCCGAGATCCCGCCCCCGGCCGACAGCCGCTTCGGCCGCGCCGCCGACCCGGCGCGGGAAGTGGCCTGCGTCAATCCCGCCGCCCTGGCCGGAGGCGATGCGACCCTCCATCCCCTGTTCCCCGCCGTCGGCAACAGCGGCGGCGTCACCCGCGGCCCGCCGGACTGGACGGGCAAGGGCCTGCGCCTGACCACCACCTTCGTCAGCCTGCCGGACCTGGTCCACGGGGAATGCACCGTCACCGACGGGGCGCACTATCTGAAGATCACCCTCACCCCGCCTGCGACGGGCAGCCGCGCCCGCAACTTCAACGGGGACATCATGATCGGCCCCGCCGTGCTGAAGAGCTGGGGCCTGCACATGGTGGACGTGAACCTGGTGGAGGGGGACCTGACCGCCCTGGTGGACCAGCAGGCCCGGGCCTGGCTCACCCAGGGAAACTGACGGGGCGGGACTGACAGGGCGAGACTGACGGAAACGGGCCCGGCGCAGGGCCTCGCCCCGCCGGGTCGGGCCTGTTAAAGAGCAGCCCATGAGAGTTCTGCATGTGATCGCGGGCGCCGCCACCGGGGGCGCGGAGACCTTTTCCCAGGACGCGATCCGCGCCATGGCCCAGCGTGGCGTGTCGCAGCACGTGATCGGCCGCCCCCACCCCATTGCCGTGGACGTCTATCGCGGGGCGGAGGTGGGGTTCACCCCCATGGGCTTCTCGTCCCTCGACCGGCATCTCGGCGGTCCCGGCCGCATCCGGCGGGAGGTGGAGCGGTTCCGCCCCGACGTGGTCCATGCCTGGATGCAGCGAGCGGGGTCCTTCATTCCGGCCGGTCTGCCCCAGCCGGTGGTCGGCTGGCTGGGCGGCTACTACCAGATGAAGAACTACCGGACCTCGGACATCCTGGTGGGGGTGACGCCGGAAATCCGCAACCATGCCATCCGCGAGGGCTTCCCGGCGGACCGGGTGTTCGTCGGCCACACCTTCGGCACACTGCCCGACTCGCCGCCCCTGGACCGGGCCGACCTTGCGACGCCAAGGGAGGCGACGGTCTATCTGGTCCTGTCGCGCATGCACCAGAAAAAGGGCATCGACACGGTGCTGCAGGCCCTGGCGCAGCTGCCCGGTGCCTATCTGTGGCTGGCGGGGGACGGGCCGGAGATGGCCACCTATCAGGCCCTGTGCACGCAGCTGGGCCTGGACGACCGGGTGCGGTTCCTGGGCTGGCGCACGGACCGCAAGGCCCTGCTGGCGGCCTGCGACGTCTGCGTCCTGCCCAGCCGCTACGAGCCCTTCGGCACGGTGATCGCCGAGGCCTGGTTCATGAACCGGCCCCTGGTCGCCTCCACCGCCGACGGTCCGCGGCAGTATGTCACCGACAACCACAACGGCTTCGTCTTCGAGATCGACCGGGTGGACCAGCTGGCGGAGCGGATGCGCACGGCGGCGGGGCGCACCGACCAGGTGGCCGCCATCGTCGCCCAGGGCCATGCGGACTTCGAGGCGAAGTTCTCCGAGGCCGTGTCGGTCCAGCAGCTTCTGGACGCCTATGCAGCGGCCCTGCGCCTGGGCAAGCGGACCCGGGCGGACGGCGGGCCCTTCTAGGGCGGGACCCTAGCCTCGGCGGCGGCGGAGATGACGCCGGATGCGCCGGAAGGTGCGCCAGTCGGTGGGCAGCCAGAACCGCTCCGCCCGCAGGGTCTCGTGCCAGATCACCGGCACCACCTCGCGCCGGAGCAGACGGCGGATGGGAAACACGAACCGGGGATAGCGCCGCTGCAGCCGGATGAAGCGCCGCCGCCAGCTGAACGAGCTGCGCAGCACCGCGATCAGGCCGACCATCACCAGCACCACGCCCACATGCGTCGGAATGAACGCCGCGGGCAGGCCGATGATCATCAGCAGAAGGCCGAGCCCGATCCAGATCGGTCGCAGGGTCCGCAGCAGTCTCGCTCTCAACGCGTCTTCTCCCGAGGCCGACGCGCCCCGTCCCACGCTCGTCGTTGCTTGTTGCACGCCTGCAATATGGGAAGGATCGACCGGAATGAAGAGGCCTTATCCGGAATCCGGACATGAATAATCCTCCATGTCCGTCCGGTACAGCCCGGCCTTGACGATTCCGACGTCGCGCCTATTCCGCGGCGACCGCCTCCGGTGCCGGGGGCGTCCATTTCAGCCGCGGCCGCCGGGCCGCCTGGGTCTCGTCCAGGCGACGGCGGGGGGCATGGAACGGCGCGCCGGTGAAGCGGGCCGCGTCCCCGCCCTTGGCCGCCTGGGCGAGCGCCGTGACCATGTCGCAGAACCGGTCGAGCTCGGCCTTGGATTCGGTCTCCGTCGGCTCGATCAGCATGGCCCCGTGCACCACCAGCGGGAAATACATGGTCATGGGGTGGAAGCCCTCGTCGATCATGGCCTTGGCGAAGTCCAGGGTGGTGACCCCCGTCCCCTCCAGCCAGCGGTCGTCGAACAGGGCCTCGTGCATGCACGGACCGTCGGGGAAGGCCGGGGTCATCACGGCGGAAAGGCGCGCCTTCACATAGTTGGCGTTCAGCACCGCGTCCTCGGCCACCTGCCGCAGGCCGTCGGCGCCGTGGCTCAGCATGTAGGCATAGGCCCGCACGAACATGCCCATCTGGCCGTTGAAGGCGCACATGCGGCCGAACGCCCGGGCGTCCTGCTCCACCAGCTCGAAGCCGCCGGGACCGTGCACCACATAGGGCGTGGGCGCGTACGGGGCCAACGCTTCGGACAGCACCACCGGCCCGGCCCCCGGACCGCCGCCCCCGTGGGGGGTGGAGAAGGTCTTGTGCAGGTTGATGTGCATGGCATCCACGCCCAGGTCGCCGGGACGCACCCGGCCGACAATGGCGTTGAAATTGGCCCCGTCGCAGTAGAAGTAGGCCCCCGCCGCGTGGGTCAGCCGGGCGATCTCGCGGATATCCCGCTCGAACAGGCCGCAGGTGTTGGGGTTGGTGACCATGATCGCCGCCACGTGGGGGCCGAGCTTGGCCGCGAGGTCGGCCAGGTCCACGCGGCCGTCCGCAGTCTGGGCGATCTCCTGCACCTGATAGCCGACAAAGGCCGCCGTGGCCGGGTTGGTGCCGTGGGCGGAGGTGGGGACCAGCACCGTGGTGCGGGCCGTGTCGCCCCGGGCCCGGTGCGCCGCCTGGATGGCCAGGATGCCGCACAGCTCCCCGTGCGCGCCGGCCTTCGGCGTCATGGCCACGGCGGGAAGGCCGGTCAGGGTCTTCAGCCAGTGGGCCAGCTCGTCGATCAGCTGCAGCGCCCCCTGCACGGTGGAGACCGGCTGCAGCGGGTGGATGTCGGCAAAGCCCGGCAGCCGCGCCATTTTCTCGTTCAGCCGGGGATTGTGCTTCATGGTGCACGAACCCAGCGGATAGAGGGCCAGATCAATGGCGTGGTTCTGCTGGCTTAGGCGCACATAGTGGCGCACGGCTTCCGGCTCCGACAGGCCGGGCAGGCCGATGGGCTCGGCCCGGACCAGATCGCCTAGGTCGTCGGTGCCCAGCTCGGTGGGAACCGGCGGCAGGTCGACGCCGGTCTTGTCCCAGCCCCCCAGCTCGAAGATCAGCGGCTCGGACTGCAGCAGGCCGCGGCCCCCGGTCAGGGTGGCGGTCTCGCCGGTCTCGGCGACGGTTTCAGGCCGGGTCGGACGGCCGGTGGACAGCATGCTCATGGGGCCAGCACCTTGGTGATCGCGCGGGACAGGATGGAGATGTCGGTTTCGGGGGTGGTCTCGGTGACCGCCAGCAGCAGCACGTCGTCCATCCCCGCCTCGGGTGCCAGCCGACTGACCGGCACCCCGGCCAGGATGCCGTTGCCGGCGAGCGTCTCCACCAGTTCGGCGGCATTGCCGGGGACCCGGACCGCCAGCTCGTTGAAGAAGCGCGGCGTCAGCACCTCCACCCCCGGAATGGCGGACAGGGCCGCCTTCAGGGTCCGGGCGCGGGCGTGGTTCAGCTGCGCCAGTTGCCGCAGGCCCGTCTCGCCCAGCAGGCTCATGTGGATCGAGAAGGCCAGCGCGCACAGGCCGGAATTGGTGCAGATGTTGGACGTGGCCTTGTCCCGGCGGATGTGCTGCTCCCGGGTCGACAGGGTCAGCACGAAGCCCCGGCGGCCCTCGGCGTCCACCGTCTCGCCGCACAGCCGACCCGGCGCCTGGCGCAGGTGCTTCTCCCGCACGGCGAACAGGCCGACATAGGGGCCACCATAGTTCAGGCCGTTGCCGATGGACTGGCCCTCGGCGGCGACGATGTCCGCGCCCATGCTTCCCGGTGACTTGAGCAGGCCGAAGGACACGGCCTCCGTCGTCACCACGATCATCAGGGCCCCCGCGGCCCGGGCCGCCTCGCCGATCTTCGTCACGTCCGTGGCCGTGCCGAACAGGTTGGGGGTCTGCACCACCACGCAGGCGGTTGCGGGATCCAGGGCACCCAGCACGTCGGCCTCGGCATCCACGGCCAGCGGCAGGGCCTCCACCGTCAGGCCCGCGGCCTCGGCCATGGTCCGGACCGTGGCGGCATAGTGCGGGTGCAGGCCCGGCGACAGCACCGCGCGGGTCCGCCTTGTGATCCGGGCGGCCATCATCACCGCCTCCGCCGTGGCGGTGGAGCCGTCATAGAGGGACGCATTGGCCACCTCCATGCCGGTCAGCCGCGCCACCTGGGTCTGGAACTCGAACAGCACCTGCAGCGTGCCCTGGGCGATTTCCGGCTGGTACGGCGTGTAGCTGGTCAGGAATTCCGACCGCTGGATCAGATGGTCCACCGTGGCCGGGACATGGTGCCGATAGGCCCCCGCGCCGCAGAAGAACGGCCCTGCCCCCGCGGTGCGGTTGCGACCAGCCAGGCGGGCGAGGTGGTGCTCCACCTCCAGTTCGCCCTGCACGTGCGGCAGGTCCACCGGGCCGGGCAGGCGGGCCTCGACGGGCACGTCGGCGAACAGGGCGTCGATGTCGGGAGCACCGATCACCGACAGCATGGCCGACCGGTCGTCGGCGGTCAGGGGCAGGTAGCGCATGGGTCAGAGGCCTTGCAGGAAAGCTTCATAGGCGGCGCGGTCCATCAGCCCGGCCAGCTCCGCCGGGTTGGCGAGCTTCACCCTCGCGAACCAGGCCAGGCTCTCCGGCGACTGGTTCACCGTCTCGGGATTGCCGGTCAGGCCGTCATTGGCGGCGACCACCTCGCCGGAGATGGGCGAATAGACGTCGGAGGCGGCCTTGACGCTCTCCACCACCGCCAGGCTGTCGCCGGGCTTCAGCACCTTGCCGACCTCGGGCAGCTCGACGAACACCACGTCCCCCAGCTGCTCGGCGGCGTAGTTGGTGATGCCGACCGTGGCGACGTCGCCCTCGACGGCGATCCACTCGTGATCCTTGGTGAAATGCATGGGATGAGCCTCCTCAGGCCTTGCGGACATAGCGATGGGGAACAAAGGGCAGGGCGACCACCTCGGCCGGCTGGGCGCGGCCGCGGACGATGACCTGCAGCGGGGTTCCGACGGCCGAGGCCGCGGAGGGGACAAAGCCCATAGCGATGGGAAAGCCGAGGCTGGGCGACGGCCCGCCGGAGGTGACCCGGCCGATCACCGCGCCGGACGCGTCGGCGATCTCCACCCCCTCCCGGGCGGGGGCGCCGGACAGCACCCGCAGGCCGACGCGAAGGCGCGCCGGGCCCTCGGAAAGCTCCCGCGCCAGCCGCTCGGCCCCGCGCAGGTCGCCCCGCGCACGGCGCTTCTTCGCCACGGCGAAGGCGAGGCCCGCCTCGATGGGCGACACGGTCTCGTCTGCGTCATGGCCGTATAGGGGCAGGCCCGCCTCCAGCCGCAGGCTGTCCCGGGCGCCGAGGCCCACCGGGCGGACGCGCGCGTCGGCGGTCAGCAGGTCCCAGACCTCCAGGGCCTGGGCGGTGGGGATCAGGATCTCGTAGCCATCCTCGCCGCTGTAGCCGGAGCGGGAGATGACGAACCCCTCCCCCTTCCGGTCGAAGCGGCGGAAGGTCATGAAGCCGAGGTCGGCGGCCTCCGGGAACAGGGTGGCCAGCACGGCCTCCGCCGCCGGGCCCTGCAGCGCCACCAGCGCCCGGTCATCGGCGCGGGTCAGGGTCGCCCGGCCTTTCGCCGCGGCGGCGATCAGGGCGAAGTCATTGTCCTTCGTCCCCGCATTGACGACGATGTAGAGCATGCCCTGCCGGTCGGGCTGAAGGGGGCGGCCCACCATCAGGTCGTCGATCATGCCGCCGGTCTCGTTCAGCAGGACGGTGTAGCGCAGCTGCCCCGGCTTCAACCCGGCAATGTCGCCGCTGATCAGGGGCTCGATCAGGGCAGAGACGGCGGCGTGATCGGCCTCGGCATCCCCGGTCCTGTCGTTCAGGGTCAGGAAGGACGGGCCCATGTGGCTCACGTCGAACAGGCCCGCCTGCTCCCGGGTCCACCGATGCTCTGCCAGCACGCCCTGGGGATACTGCACGGGCATGTCATAGCCGCCGAACGCCGTCATCCGCGCGCCCAGCGCCAGATGCGCCGGGTGCAGCACGGTCTTGCTGAGGACTTCGGTGTCGGACATGCGGATACCCCGGACAGGACGTGTGGCGCTTCGGAACCCGGGCGATCTGTCCGCCCGGTCTGGTCGCGCCCCCGCTGTCCATGGGCCTGAGAGATTCCGGCCGACCCTGGCGAGGCGGCCTTGCTCCTTCGGCGAGGACGCCTTGCGGTCGTCCTGCTTTCCAGCGTTTGTCGTGCTGCGCGGTCCGTGGGCCTGAGCGTTTCCGGGGCGGTTGCGCCTTCGGCGCTGACGGACATCCGTTGAAGGAATCCGTCAGACTCTCCCGCGTAGCGCGACCTAAGTGCGGGATCGTGGGGTGGGAGTCAACCGGGGCCCTGCACCGGACCCCCTCATCGTGCGCCCCTGCCACAGGATCGCGCAGGCGTGCCGGGGATTGCAGCGACTTGACTCAGGCCCGTGGGCCTGACAGTGCGACGGACCACTCCGGACGGAGACGCCCACATGCGACACCAGATCACCGGCACGGGCCTCGCTCTGGCCCTGATCGCGGCCGTGGGCGCGGCAATGGTCGCGGCACCGGCCCGGGCCGAGACCTCCTGCACCGCCGCCGATGCCACGGCGGCCCAGCTGAAATCGCCGCTGGTCAAGTCCAACGACGACGCCATCCAGTTGTCCAAGGAATATTTCCGCATGGCCACGGACCAGCGGGACATGTTCGACCAGCGCAAGTACGGCTTCGACGTGGTCCGCAACGGCGAGGTCTGGACCGCGACCCTGATCTTCATGCGCCGCCCCCGCTATCCCTGGGACGAATGGAAGCGCCGCGGCCGGGTCGGCAAGGTCACCCTGTGCGGCTATGACGGCCGCCTGATGGGGCTCGAGACGAGCTATTGAGGGGTGGGTTGTGGGTGGTGCGTGGTTCGAGACGCGGGTTCCCCGCTCCTCACCATGACTAGGCTTCTACAACCTTCGTCATCCTGAGGAGGGCCGTGAGGCCCGTCTCGAAGGACGCAGACCCTAGAAGTGGTGGGCCAGGCTCAGGCCCCAGTTGTCGGCGTCGCCGCCCCGGTGGTCATAGCTCTTGCGGGTATAGTCCGCCCGCACGTCCAGGGCCGGGGTCACCTTGTAGACGGCCCCGACGCCGTAGTTGACGCTGACCAGGTCCGGCTTGACCTCCAGCCCGGTGAAGTTGCGGCTGAAGCGGTTCTCGCCCACGCCGACCCGGGCGAACAGGTTGACATTGCTGCCGACCGGCACGGACCCGACCCCGTAGGCGGCCGCCGCATAGTTCAACCGTTCCCGCACGCCCGTTCCGAGCTTCGGGGCCTGGTCGGAGGCGAGACCGTCGCTCAGTTCCAGCTCGGTGGCGACGTTCGGGGAGAGCTGGGCCCCGATCCGGGCGTCCGCGGAGCCCAGGCGGGCCCCGTCGGTCCGGGTCTGGCTGGCCCCCAGGCTTCCGTACCAGGTGGATGCCGAACCGCCGTCCGTGGCGGGGTCTGCCAGGGCCGGAACCGCCAGCATCAGGCCGGCTCCGGCGACGGTGGCCAGGGCAACACTCTTTACGCGATGGATTTTCATGGAACCTCCACTGGCGCCAACAGGGCGCGGGAGGAGAGGATGGTCCCGCGGCGGGGCGGTTCCGCGACCCCGGCTGGGTCATTCCGTGGCGAACATGTCCAATCCCGGCAAAACCGCCCCAATCCCTTCAGCCGCGACACAAACCTGCCTGTTTTCAACAGCCTAGCAGTGTTCAGGCATGCCCCGCCGCCGCCGACAGGCGGTCCGCCGAAATGCCCAGCCGGGCGAGCGCGCGGTTCCACTTGGTGTCGTGGGCGTCGTCGAAGACGATGTCCGGCTCCACCTCCGCGGTCAGCCAGACATTCCCCGCCAGTTCCCCCTCCAGCTGCCCGGGTGCCCAGGAGGCGCAGCCCAGCACCAGCCGGGACCGGTGCGGACGCCGGTCGGCATCGGCAAGGGCCTCCAGCACCTCCCGGGTGGCGGTCATGGAGATTCCCGCGGCGATCGGCAGGGTGGAGTCCAGGGTCTCGTAGTCATCGGTGTGCAGCACGAAGCCCCGCTCCCGCTCCACCGGGCCGCCGGACAGGACCTGCTGGTCCGGCGCGCCCTGCGCCCCGCCGACGCCCAGCTTGTCCATCACCCCGCGCAGGGTGATCCCGTCCAGGGGGCGGTTCACCGCCACCCCCATGGCCTGTTCGGGGGAGTGGACACACATCAGGATCACCGCCCGCTCGAACCGCGGGTCGCCGATCCCCGGCATGGCGATCAGCAGCCGACCGGCCAGCCCCTCGAACCAGGCAGGGCTGCGGCCGGTGCGGCCCTCCTCGGAGGCAGGGCCGCGGCCCGGATCGGACGGGGGATCGCCGGTGGCACTCATGCGGGAAAGGATCACGCCGCCGCGCCGCCAAGGCAAGGGCGCATGACGGGAGTTTGATCGGCCGCCCGTCACCTGCACACCCCTTGCACAGGGGGGGCGGCCGGCCATATGTCCCAGTGCACCCCGCGCCCGCAGCGCGCTCAAGGAGACCCTCCCATGACCATAAAAGTCGGCGATCGCCTGCCCCAGGCCACCTTCATGACCATGACCGCCGAGGGCCCGCGCCCGGTCAGCTCCGACGACATCTTCAAGGGTGCCAAGGTGGCCCTGCTGGCCCTGCCGGGGGCCTTCACCCCCACCTGCTCCGCCCGCCACCTGCCGGGCTACAAGGACCGGGTCGCCGACTTCAAGGCCAAGGGCGTGTCGAAGATCGTGTGCGTGTCGGTGAACGACGTGTTCGTCATGGGTGCCTGGGCCAAGGACCAGGGCATCACCGACGAAGTGACCCTGCTGGCCGACGGCAATGCCGACTTCACCCGCGCCATCGGGCTGGAGTTCGACGGGTCCAAGTTCGGCATGGGCGTGCGCTCGCAGCGCTATTCCATGGTCGTCAATGACGGCGTGGTGGAAAAGCTGAACGTCGAGGAAGGCGGAGAGTTCAAGGTCAGCGCCGCCGACTACATGCTGGAGCAGCTGTAGGGGCTGCTACTTCCGGAGCGAGGTTCCCGGCTCAAGGCCGGGAATGACGGGATTTCACAAATTTCCTTCATGTTTCGTCATTCTCGGCCTTGAGCCGAGAACCTCGTTCCGACGGGACCGCGGCTATTCCGCCCCCGCCTGCAGCGCTGCCAGCAGGACCGTGAGGTCCGCGACCACTCCCACGCACAGGCCGTGCATCTCCTCCGTGGCAGGCAGGAGGTCCGGCACCATCACCGTGCGCATGCCCGACGCCGCGGCGGAGCGGACGCCGGTGTAGCTGTCCTCCACCGCAAGGCAGTGCTCCACGCCCACCCCCAGCCCCGCCGCCGCCGCCAGATAGCTTTCCGGATGCGGCTTGCCGTGGGTCACGTCGGTGCGGGTCACCACATGGTCCATGAACCCCAGCAGCCCCGCCTGCTCCAGCCGCCGCAGCGCGATGACCCGCCGGGTGGAGGTGGCAAGGCCCACCCCGATCCGCCGGTCCCGCAGATGGCGCAGGAGCTCCACGGCCCCCGGCTTCAGCGGCGCGGCCGTGCGTCCGGGGGCGTCGAACCAGGCATGCACGTCATCCCGGAAGGCCGCCGTGTCGAAGGCGTCCCCGTGGGCCGCCCGCAGAAGCCGGTCCCCCACCTCCCCCGGCTGGCCGATCAGGGACAGGTGCAGGGCGTCGTCCATCGCCACCCCCATCCGGGCCGAGACCACGGCCATGGCCTCGCGATAGACCACTTCGGTGTCCAGCAGGGTGCCGTCCATGTCGAACACCACCGCCGACACAGGCCCCTCCAGCCGAAGCGGGTGTGCGGCCCTCATGCGCCCAGGGACGCGGGCGTGGCCGCGGCCAGGTCCAGGGCCCCCATGGCCACCGCCGCCTCCTGTCCCGGCACCATGGCCAGGACCTGCTCGCCGTAGACCCGGGCCAGACCGATCCGGGTGCGCCACAGGTCCCGGTCCCCTTCCCCGGCCGCCATGCGGGCCGACGCCACCAGGGCCCCGCGGCACAGCATCCAGCCGCCGGTCAGGTCTCCCATCAGCTTCAGATAGGCGCTGGCCCCGGCCAGGGCGTCGGGCTGGGCGTGGCCCTTGCGCTCCATCAGCCAGGCCGAGGCCCGCTCCGCCGCATCCGCCGCCGCAGCCAGCCGGTGACCGGGGGTGTGCAGCCATTCGTCCGCATGCGAAACAAGTGCCTCCGCCGTCGGACGGATGTCGGCCAGCAGGGCGCGCACCGCCTCGCCCCCCGCCAGGCCCAGCTTGCGGCCCATCAGGTCGATGGCCTGGATGCCGTTGGTGCCCTCGTAGATCGGGGTGATGCGGGCGTCGCGATAGTGCTGGGCGGCGCCGGTCTCCTCCACGAAGCCCATGCCCCCGTGCAGCTGCAGGGCCATGGAGGCCACCTCCACCCCCATGTCCGTGGACCAGGCCTTGGCGATGGGCACCAGCAGCTCCTGCCGCAGGCGGGCGGCGGTGCGGGCGTCCTCGTCGGCGGCATGTTCGGCCAGGTCCGCGGCCACGCCGGTGGCCAGGCAGATGGCCCGGCCGGCCTCGATCCTGGCCTTCATCAGCATCAGGGTGCGGCGGACATCGGGATGGTCGAAGATCAGCCCCGGTGCCTCGTTGGAGAACACCGCCCGGCCCTGGCGGCGGTCGAGGGTGTAGTGCAGGGCCTGCTGGTAGGCCCGCTCACCGATGGCCACCCCCTGCATGCCCACGTTCAGCCGCGCGGCATTCATCATGGTGAACATGTGGGCGAGGCCCTGGTTGGGCTGGCCCACCAGCTCCCCCCGCGCCCCCTCGAACAGCATGGTGCAGGTGGGGCTGCCGTGGATGCCCAGCTTGTGCTCGATCCCGCCGGGGCGAAGCTCGTTGGCCACGCCGGGCTTTCCGTCCGCATCCGGAAGATACTTGGGCACCAGGAACAGGGAGATGCCCTTCACCCCTTCCGGCGCGCCGGGCAGGCGGGCCAGCACCAGGTGCACGATGTTCTCCGCCACGTCGTGATCGCCCCAGGTGATGTAGATCTTCTGGCCGGTGATCCGGTAGGTGCCGTCGTCGGACGGCTCGGCCGTGGCCCGTACCAGGGACAGGTCGGAACCCGCCTGCGGCTCCGTCAGGTTCATGGTGCCGGTCCAGTCCCCGGCGATCATCCGGGGCAGGTAGAGGGCCTTCTGCGCCGGTGTTCCGTGGGCGGACAGGGCCTCGATCGCCCCTTGCGTCAGGAGCGGGCACAGGCCGAAGGCCATGTTGGCGGCATGGACCATCTCGAACACCGCCAGCTCCAGGGCCTTGGGCAGGCCCTGGCCCCCATGGGCGGGATCGGCGGCCAGGCCGTTCCAGCCCCCTTGCGCGAACTGGCGATAGGCGTCGGCAAAGCCCGGGGCGGCGAATACCCGACCGTTCTCGAAGCGGGCCCCGTGCTTGTCCCCGGCCCGGTTCAGGGGGGCCAGCACCCCGTCGGCCAGGGCGGCCGCCCCCTCCAGCACCGCGCCCATCACCTCGGCATCATAGTCGGGAAAAGCACCGGTCTCGGTCAGCCGGTCGATCCCCGCCAGCTCGGTCAGGGCGAAGGCCAGATCGCGGACGGGGGCGGCATAGGACATGGGAACCTCGGGGCAGTTGTGCCGGGACAAAGACAGACCGCTGTCTTAGCCCTGCCCGCGCGAGGCGCCAACCGATCCGCCGCCGCCCCTCGCCTCGGCCCCCTGCCGGGTGTAGAGGCAGGGTCCCGCAGACGCTCAGCGCCCGGATCTCCCACCGATGACCCGCTCCCCCGCCGCGCCAGACCCTGACCCGCAGACCGTGGCAGATGCCGCCGGTGCCCTGGCGGCCGGACGGCTGGTGATCCTGCCGACGGAGACGGTCTATGGCCTGGCCGCCAATGCCGCCGATGCCGATGCGGTGGCGTCGATCTTCGAGGCCAAGGGCCGCCCCCGCTTCAACCCCCTGATCGCCCATGTGGCGGACCTGGCCACGGCCCGGCGGATCGCGGTGCTGGACGACCGGGCGGAGCGTCTGGCCGCCGCCTTCTGGCCCGGCCCCCTCACCCTGGTGCTGCCGGTCCGCGACCCCGGCGCGGTATGCGACCTGGCCCGGGCGGGGCTGGAGACGGTGGCCGTGCGGGTGCCCGCCCATCCGGTGATCCGCGCGGTGCTGCAGGCCTTCGGCGGCGCGGTGGCCGCCCCCTCCGCCAACCGCTCCGGCCGCCCCAGCCCCACCACCCTGGCCGACGCCGTGGCCGAGACCGGGGCGGCGGCGGCCCTGGCCCTGGACGGCGGGCCTTGCGAGGTGGGGGTGGAGTCCACCGTCATCGGCCTGCTGGACGGCCCGGCCCAGTGGCTGCGCGCCGGGGGGCTGGAGCGGGCGCGGATCGAGGCCCTGATCGGGCCCCTGGCCGAGACCCCTGCGGATGCGCACCGCACGCCGGGGCGGCTGGTGGCCCACTATGCCCCGGACGCGCCGGTGCGCCTCGACGCCACGGAGGCCCGGCCGGGGGAGGTCTATCTGAGCTTCGGCACGGGGGCGGAAACCGCGCCGGACCGCTTCAGCCTGAGCGAGACCGGCGACGTGCGGGAGGCGGCCCGGCGGCTGTTCCGCCTGGTCCGCGCCGCCGACCGCCTGGGTCCGACGGCCATTGCCGTAGCCCCGATCCCCGATGTCGGGCTGGGGGAGGCGATCAATGACCGGCTGGCGCGGGCGGCGGGCAAGGTGGGGTGAGTTGCGTGGTTCGAGACGGCCCTGACGGGCCTCCTCACCATGACGCAGGGATTTGGGCTTCAACAACGCGCTTCAGCCCGACGAGGACGAAGCCCGTGGTTCGAGACGGCCCGTTCCGGGCCTCCTCACCATGACGCAGGTTGGGGTTTTCGAGCCCCATCCTGATCTGATGTGGAACCAACGCGCGTCATCCTGAGGAGGGCGAAGCCCGTCTCGAAGGACGCAGTCCCTACCGCCGCCCCTCGTCGAGCCGCACCTGCTCCGACGCGCCGAACAGGCGGAAGGCCAGGATGGTGTGGGTGTCGCGGATGCCCGCGATCCGGTGCAGCTTGAAGTTCACGAACTCGCCGATGCTCTGGTCCTCGGCCAGATAGAACTTGGCCATCAGGTCATAGTCGCCGCTGGTGGAATAGACCTCCGAGGTCTCCTCCAGGGTGTCGATCAGGGCATCGGCCACCTCGTAGGCCCGGCCCAGCTCGCACTTGAACTGCACATAGAGCGGCTTCATCCGATTTCCTCCTGCCCCCCGTCCAGGGTCCGCAATACCGCCCGGACCGGGCTGGCATCGGCACCGGCCAGCTTCAAGGGAAGGGCGATCAGTTCGTAGCGGCCTTCGGCCACATCGTCGAGCACCAGACCCTCGAGAATCGCCAGACCCCGGCGGGCCACCGCGTGATGAGCGGGCAGGTCCTTCGAGGTCTCCGGGTCCAGGGAGGGAGCATCGACGCCGATCAGCACGCCCCCCTGCCCGGCCAGGACCTCGATCAACTCCGGCGACGGGGTGGCGAAGGCGTCGGGCCACCGGTCATGGGGGAACCGCACGAAGGTGCGCAGGATCAGCCGCACCGTGTCCGGCCGCAGCCGTCCGGCCACGTCCTGCGGCGTGATCCGGAGCGCACCGCAGGCGGTCACGTCGATGACCTGGGCCGGACCCAGATAGGGGACGAGCCCCACCGCCGCCATATCCGCGCCCCGGGGATCATAGTGCAGGGGGGCATCCGCATGGGCCCCGGTGTGGGTGGACAGGGTCAGGCGGCTGACATTCACCGGACAGTCGTCCGACAGGGCCCAGGTCCGCTCCGCCGCAAAGGCCGTGTCCCCCGGCCAGACGGGCAGGCCCGGATGCAGGGTCTGGCTGATGTCGATCAGGCGTCCGGTCACGGGCCGCCTCAGGTCACGGCCTGGCGCACGGCGAAGCGCCGGTCCCGCCAGCGCTCCTCCCGCATGATCCGCACCAGGATCTCCACGGCGTCGAACACGTCCGTATGCGACAGATAGAGGGGGGTGAAGCCGAACCGCAGCCGGTCGGGGGCCCGGAAGTCGCCGATCACCCCGTCTGCGATCAGGGCGGCCATGATCGGGTAGCCGTCGGGATGGGCGAGGCTCACATGGCTGCCCCGGTCGGCGGCGTTGCGTGGACTGACCAGCTGGAACACCCCGGGCAGGCGCGCCTCCAGCAGATCGAGGAACAGGCCGGAAAGGGACATGGACTTGGCCCGCACCTGCGCCATCTCCACCCCGTCGAAGGTGGCGACGCCGCAGTCCAGCGCGGTCATGGCCAGGACCGACGGGGTGCCGCACAGCACTCGGCCGATCCCCGCCGCCGGCTGATAGTCGTCGACGAAGGCAAAGGGGGCCGCATGGCCCATCCAGCCGGACAGGGGCTGGCGCAGGCCGTCCTGGTGGCGGCGGGCCACATAGGCAAAGGCCGGGGCCCCCGGTCCCCCGTTCAGGTACTTGTAGCCGCAGCCCACCGCCAGGTCGGCCCCGGCCCCGGTCAGGTCCATGGGCAGGGCCCCGGTGGAGTGGCTGAGGTCCCACAGGGTCAGGGCACCCGCCGCCTGGGCCCGTGCGGTGAGGCCCGCCATGTCGAACACCTCGCCCGAGGTGTAGTGGACATGGGTCAGGACCAGCACGGCGACGGTCTCGTCCAGGGCCTCGGCGATCCGGTCCCGGGGAACGCATTTCAGCTCCACCGCCCCGCCCAGCTGGGCGCAGAGCCCCTGCAGCATGTAGAGGTCGGTGGGGAAGTTGCCGGGCTCGGACAGGATCACCCGCCGCCCGGGCCGCAGGGCCACGGCAGCACTGGCCAGCTTGAACAGGTTGACGGAGGTGGAGTCGGTCACCACCACCTCGTCCGCCCCGGCCCCGATCAGGCGCGCGATCCGGGCCCCGACCCGCAGGGGGGCGTCGATCCAGCCCGCGCTGTTCCACGACCGGATCAGGCCCCGGCCCCAGGCCTCCTGTGTCTGTTGCGCGAGGGCGTCCGCCGTGGCCCTCGGCAGGGCTCCCAGGGAATTGCCGTCCAGGTAGATCACGCCCTCGGGCAGGTCGAACCGGTCCCGGGCAAAGGCCAGGGGGTCGTCCCGGTCCAGGGCCGCGCAGGCCTCGCGGGTGAGTGGCGCGGTCACGGCGTCTCGCTCAGCGCCAGCAGGGCAAAGCTTGCCAGCCAGTGCTCCCCCATATAGTCCCCGGCCACATGGTCGAGGGCGGCGGCCAGGTGCCGGGCGCGGGCGTCCATCAGTGGCTCCCAGGCGGAGTGTTCCTCCGTCAGCACCGCGGCGATCTTGCCGAAGGCCCAGGCCCGGGACAGGTTCAGCCCGTCCAGATGGGCGATCTTGCCGTCCGTCCGGTCACTGACCCGGACCGGCTCGAACAGGGTGGCGGGGCGCTCTTCCTCCGCATCCGGAAGAAAGCCGTCGAACCATTCGGCGAAGTCCTCCGCCACGATCAGGTCGGCCATCAGGGCCGCTTCGGTGAGGGCGGGGGAGAGGAAGGCGTCCCCGTCCGGCTCCCAGGCCTGGCAGGCCTCGTCCTCCCCGTACCAGCCGGTAGCGGTCTCGAACACCAGGTCCCACAGGGCCTGGTCGCCGCAGGTCCGGGCATAGTCCAGGGCCAGGATCAGGGCGAAGGCGGTGTTGGAATGCACCCCCGCCCGCACGGGATAATCCGCCTTCGGAAGATAGCGCATGAACCGGTCGGCAAAGGCCTCGCCCAGGGGCCTGACCGCCCCGTGCCAGCGGCGGCCTTCGGCGGTGGTGTGCCGCGCCAGTTCCGCCGTCAGGGCCAGCGCCCAGGCCCAGCCATAGGGCCGCTCGAACCCCGATGAGGACGGCCGGGCCAGATAGGCCACCTCCGCCGCGATCTTCTGCGGCGTCAGGGCGTCATCGAACAGGGACTGGATCGCCGGGGCCGCCGCCGCCTTCGGAAACAGCCGCAGCACCCGGGCCAGCAGCCAGTAGCCGTGCACGCAGCTGTGCCAGTCGAAGCTGCCGTGGAACACCGAGTGCAGGCTGGACGGGGTCTTCGCATCCTCCGCCCCGGTCAGGACGTGGTCCAGCTTGTGCGGGTATTCCCGCGTCACATGCCCGAGCGCCAGGGCCGCGAAGCGATCCGCCAGGGCCTGGGTCAGTTTCGGTTGCGTCATGGTTTCGGGAACACCAGAAAATACATGAGCGCCGTATTGCCGGCGAGCAGAAGCGCCGCCGTGGGGGCCTGGGCGCGGATCACCCCGTAACGATCTCGTAGCTGAAGAAGGGCTGCCGGTACCAGATTGAAATTGGCGGCCATGGGGGTGACCAGGGTGCCGCAGAAGCCCGACAGCATGCCGATGGCCCCCATCACCGCCGGATCCCCGTGAAACCGCCCGACGATCAGCGGCAGGCCGATGCCGGCGGTCATCACCGGAAAGGCGGCGAAGGCATTGCCCATGACGATGGTGAACAGGGCCATGCCCAGGCAGTAGACCAGCACCACGGACAGGCGGTCCGGACTCGGCAGGGCGGTTGCCACCAGATGGCTGACCGCCGTTCCCACTCCGGACAGGGCGAAGACGGCCCCCAGCGCCGCCAGCAGCTGGGGCAGCAGCGCCGCCCAGCCCACGGCCTGCAACAGGCCCCGGGCCGACTGGACCGGATCGGTCAGGGGTCGGCGCAGCAGGCCCATGGCGAGGGCGAGCGCCGCCAGCACCCCCAGGGCCAGGCCCGCCATGGCCGGCAGGCTCTTGGCCACCGGGGACAGGAGTGGCGCGCCGCCGATCCGGACCTGCGGTAGGACGAGGCTGGCGACCATGGCCACCACGGGCAGGGTCAGGGCCGGGACGAACAGCTTCCAGGCCGGGGCCGGCTGGAAGTCCGGGCGAACGTCCCCCTCGCCCTTGCCCCCTTCCAGCGCCCCGCTGGCCGCCAGCCCCACCAGGCCCAGCACCAGGGCCCCATTGGCCGCGTCCCCCAGTTGCCCGCCCAGCAGGAAGCTGACGGCCAGCAGGAAATAGAAGCCGGCGCGGACCATGCCGCGACGCTCGCCGGGATCCAGACCGACGGCCAGGGCCACCCCCATGAATAGTAGCCCCGCCAGGGCATAGACCGCGTCGAGGGGGATCATCGCCCGCCCCGCCGCAGCCGCCGGTCGAGCGCCAAGAGCCGCGCCCCATGGATCAGCAGGGCGAGCGCCGCCGTGGGCAGGGCCCAGACGGAGATGGCGAGGGGCGACACCTCGTGCCCGCCGCCGGCCAGCACGCCGCGGATCAGCAGCACCGACCCGAAGGCGATGAAGATGTCCTCGCCGAAGAACACCGCCACATTGTCCGTGGCCGCCGCATGGGCGCGGACCAGGTCGCGCTGGTCCGGCGTCAGGCGCGGATCGGCCATGGCATCCCCCGCCGCCTCGGCCATGGGGGCGATCAGGGGACGGACCATCTGGGCCTGGCCGCCCAGTGCCGTGAGGCCGAGCGCGGCGGTGACCTGCCGCACCATGAAATAGGACAACAGCAGTTGGCCGACAGTCATGGCCCCGCCCCCGGGGCCGCGGAAGCGGGCCACCGCCTCCCGCGCCCGGTCCCGCAGGCCCGCGCGCTCCAGCACCCCGACCACCGGCGTCACCAGCCAGATCAGGCTCACATAACGGTTGTCGTTGAAGGCCTTGCCCAGCGCCGCCAGCACCTGCAGCGGGGCCAGACCCGCCGCCAGGCCGGACGAAAAGGCCGCTGCCACCACCACGGCCAGCGGGTTCAGCCGGACCATGAAGCCTGCCACCAGCACCCCGACACCGATCAGCGGCCAAAGGTCCGGTCCGTGGGCGTGCATGGCTAGTCCCCGGTCCCGCGCCGGTCCGCCGGACCGAAGCCGCCGCCCCCGGGGGTCAGCACCCGCACCCGGTCCCCCGCCGCCACCGTTGTCGCCTCTGCCGAACCCAGGGTCTGGACGGTGCCGTCCGTCCGCAGCACCTCGGTCAGGCCGGTGGCCGCCGCCTCGCCCCCTTCCAGGCCGAAGGGGGGCACGCGGCGGCGGTTGGACAGGATGGCCACGGTCATCGGTTCACGGAACATCAGCAGCCGTTCCACCCCGTCGCCGCCGTGCCAGCGCCCGGCCCCGCCGGAGCCGCGGCGGATGGCGAACCGCTCCAGCACCACGGGAAAGCGGCTTTCCAGCACCTCCGGATCGGTCAGGCGGGAATTGGTCATGTGGGTCTGCACGGCACTGGCCCCGTCGAAGCCGTCCCCTGCCCCGGCCCCGCCGCAGATGGTCTCGTAATACTGCCGCCGGTCGTCGCCGAAGGTGAGGTTGTTCATGGTCCCCTGGCTGGCCGCCAGCGCCCCCAGGGCCCCGTAGAGGGCGTCGGTGATGGCCTGGCTGGTCTCCACATTCCCGGCCACCACCGCGGCCGGATAGCGGGGGTTCAGCATCGACCCCTCCGGCGCGATCAGGGTGATGGGCACCATGCAGCCGTCGTTCAGCGGAATGTCGTCATCGATCAGGGTACGGAACACATAAAGCACCGCCGCCCGGCACACGGACCAGGGGGCGTTGAAGTTGTTGGGCCGCTGCTCGCTGGAGCCGGTGAAGTCCACCACGCAGGTGCGGGCGGCGCGATCGACCCGCACGCTCACCGCGATCACGGCCCCGTCATCCATCTCCAGCCGGAACTGGCCGTCCTGCAGCCGGTCGATGACCCGGCGCACGGCCTCCGCCGCATTGGCCTTCACATGGCCCATATAGGCCTCGACCACCGCCCGACCCTGGGCGCGCATCAGGTCCACCAGCGCCGTGGCGCCGGAGACGCAGGCCGCCACCTGGGCCTTCAGATCGGCGATGTTCTGGTCGGGGTTGCGGGCGGGCCAGTCCCCGGACGCCAGCAGGCGGCGGACGTCCGCCTCCAGGAAGCGACCGTCGCGGACCAGGAGGACGTTGTCGATCAGCACCCCCTCCTCCTCCACCGTGCGGCTCATGGGGGGCATGGAGCCCGGCGTGATCCCGCCGATGTCCGCCTGATGCCCCCGGGCGGCGACAAAGCCCAGGCGCGCGCCGGAGCCGTCGAACACCGGCATGATCACGGTCACGTCCGGCAGGTGGGTCCCGCCATTGTAGGGGGCGTTCAGCATGTAGACGTCACCCGGGCGCAGGCCCCGACCGTCCTTCAGCCGCGCGGCCATCACCGCCCGGACGCTGTCCCCCATGGAGCCCAGGTGCACCGGCATGTGCGGCGCATTGGCGATCAGGGCCCCGTCCCGGTCGAACAGGGCGCAGGAGAAGTCCAGCCGCTCCTTGATGTTCACCGAATAGGCGGTGTTCTGCAGGGTCACGCCCATCTGCTCGGCAATGGTCATGAACAGGTTGTTGAACACCTCCAGCCGGACCGGGTCGAGGCGGGTGTCGCCGGGTTCGCGGACGATGGCGGCGTGGTGCTCCAGGATCAGGCAGCGGTCCGCGTCCATGAAGGCCCGCCAGCCGGGCTCCAGCACCGTGGTGGCGGTGTCCTCCCGAAGGATGGCAGGACCGTCGATGCGCATGCCGGGCTTCAGCCGGTCCCGGTCGTGGACGGGCACGCGGACCGTGACCCCGTCGAAGCGCACATCGGCCTGTCTCAGGGGCGGCGGCGGCGGCACCGGCGCGGCCGCCCGCAGGTCGTGGCGGAAGATGTCCACCGGGGAGGTGACGGCCACCGCCTCCGCGGCCAGGGTCTCCACCACCAGGGCCCGGTCGGGGGCGATGAAGCCGAACTGGCGCTGATGGGCCGCCTCGAAGCGGGTCTGCAGGGCCTCCGCGTCCTCGTCAAAGGGCAGGATCAGGGGGGTGTCGGCCCCGGCATATTTCACATGGGCGGTGCACCGCGCCTCCACCACCGCCTGGCCCACGGCCTGCGGGTCCAGGGCGTCGATCGCGGCCCGGGACAGGCGGTCGAGCACCCGGCGCATCTCCGCGACCCGGTCCTGGGCCAGGGGCAGCTCCACCGTCTGTTCCCGAAGCGCGGCCACGTCCGCCAGGCCCATGCCATAGGCGGACAGGACGCCCGCCAGGGGATGGATCATCACCTGCCGGATGCCCAGGGCCTCCGCCACCAGGCAGGCGTGCTGCCCCCCCGCCCCGCCGAAGGAGACCAGGGTGTAGTCCGCCACGTCGTGGCCCCGCTGGATGGAGATCTGCTTGATGGCCCGGGCCATGTTCTGCACGGCGATGGCGATGAAGCCCTCCGCCAGGGCCTGGGGATCGGCGGGGGCCCCGGTGGCGGCGGCCACCTCCGCGGCCAGGGCGTCGAAGCCCCGGCGGACGGCGTCGAGGTCGGGGGGCTGGTCCGCGTCCGGCCCGAACACGGCGGGAAACAGGTCCGGCTGCAGCTTGCCCAGCAGCAGGTTGCAGTCGGTGACCGTCAGCGGCCCGCCCCGGCGATAGGCGGCCGGTCCCGGGTCGGCCCCGGCGGACTCAGGCCCGACCCGAAGCCGCGCCCCGTCGAACCGGCAGATGGAGCCGCCCCCGGCCGCCACGGTGTGCAGGCTCATCATCGGACTGCGCAGGCGCACCCCGGCCACCGTGGTCTCGTAGGCCCGCTCATAGGTCCCGGCATAGTGGGCCACATCGGTGGAGGTGCCCCCCATGTCGAAGCCGATCAGCCGGTCGAAGCCCGCGAGCTTGGCGGTCTCCACCATGCCCACCACCCCGCCGGCCGGGCCGGACAGGACCGCGTCCTTGCCCCGGAAGGCGGCGGCGTCGCTCAGGCCCCCGCTGGACTGCATGAAGAACAGGCGCACGTCCCGGCCGAGATCGGTGCTCACCCGGTCGATATAGCGGCGCAGGATGGGCGACAGATAGGCGTCCGCCACCGTGGTGTCTCCCCGGCCGACCAGCTTGATCAGGGGGCTGACCTCGTGGCTGACGGAGACCTGGGTGAAGCCGACCTCCCGGGCGATCTGCGCCACCAGGGTCTCGTGCGCGGTGTGGCGAAAGCCGTGCAGCAGGACAACGGCAATGGCGCGGAAGCCCCGGGCATGGGCCTCGGCCAGATCGTGGCGGATCTTCGCCGGATCGGGGGCGCGCAGCACCTGGCCGTCATGGGTGACCCGCTCGTCGATCTCCACCACCGCGGAATGCAGCAGGTCCGGCAGCACGATCTTCCGGTCGAAAAGCCGCGGCCGGGCCTGATAGCCGATCCGCAGGGCATCCCCGTGACCGGCGGTGATGGCCAGCACCGTCGGCTCGCCCTTGCGCTCCAGCAGGGCATTGGTCGCCACCGTGGTGCCCATCTTCACCGCCTGGACCGGCGGGGTCTGGCCCGGCACGCAGTCCGCCAGGATGCGGCGCACCCCCTCGGTGGCGGCATCGGCATAGTGCTCCGGGCTCTCGGACAGGAGCTTGCGCACCACCAGCGTTCCGTCGGGGGCGCGGCCGATCACATCGGTGAAGGTGCCGCCGCGATCGATGAAGAAGGACCAGGCGCCGCTCAAGGCCGCTTCACAGCTCCACCAGTCGGTCGGACACGGCGTTGGCATGAGGGCCGGTGGAGGGGAAGTGCTCCGCCAGGGCCGCGCCGCAGATATCCACGGCCGCCACGAAGCCCCGGACCGGATCCCCGGCCTTCATGCCCGACCGCACTGCGGCCACCGCGGCGTGCCAGACCTTGTCGCCGACCTTCCGGTGGATGGCCGGCTCGGCCACGATCTCCACCACCCGGTCGTCCAGGCTGGCGAAGATCAGGACGCCGGTTGCGTCGGCCGTGGTGTGGAGGCCAGTGGCCACGTACTGGGCCCACGCCGCCTTGTGCACCCGGTGACGCTTCAGCGTGCCGGGGGTCAGCAGCCGCCGCAGGGCCGGGATGGTGGCCAGACCGGCCACCAGGGTGAACAGCAGCGCCTGGACCACCGCATAGCTGTCGAGGATCATGGCCATCTGCGCATCTGTCGAGGGATCGGCCGCCGCCCAGCCGGACAGGGCCCCGGTGGCGGACAGGACCTCCTGCAGCATGGCGGCCGGATGCAGGCCCAGCGCCAGGGCCACCGGCGGCAGGACCAGGGCGGCAAAGGCCCCGGCGGCGATGGACACCTCCGGATAGTGCGACACCTGCCGTGCGAAGACGCAGACGATGTCCCCGTCCGTCGCCGCCTCCGCCCGGGCCACGGCGGCCATGATGTCCCGTTGCTGGGCTTCCGTGATCATGCCTGCCTCACAAGATTTGGCCTCACCAGCTGCCCGACGATCCGCCGCCGCCGAAGTCGCCGCCGCCGCCGCCGAAGCTGTCATTGTCGCCACCGCCGCCACCGCCGCCCCAGCCGCCGCCACCGCCGCGTCCGAGGGAGGACAGGATGACCAGGGGCCAGAACCAGCCACCCCCGCCGCCGCGGCGGAAGATGGAGCTGATGACGATGAAGACGATGAACAGGGTGAACAGGGCCCCGATGGGGCTGCCCCGCCGGTGATAGACCACCTGGGTCCGGGACTGGCTGACCGCCGCCACCCGGGCACGGGCCGTGGCATCATCCAGGCCCAGCTGTTCCAGCAGGGCGTCGGTGCCGTCCATGATGCCGCCGGCCATGTCCCCGTCCCGGAACTTGGGCAGCACCTTGTCCTGCAGGATGACGCTGGAGAGGGCGTCGGTCAGCACCGGCTCGAGGCCATAGCCCACCTCGATGCGGACCTTGTGCTCATTCGGCGCGATGATGAACAGCACGCCGTTGTTCTGGCCCTTCTGGCCGATGCCCCACTTGCGGCCCAGCTGGTAGCCGAAGTCCTGGATCTCCTGCCCCTGCAGGCTGGGCAGGGTCACCACCACCAGCTGGCGGCCGTTCTTCTCCTCCAGCGCCTTCAGCTTCTCCGTCAGGATGGTCTGCTGGTCAGCGGACAGGACATGGGCGTCATCCACCACCCGTCCGGTCAGCTCCGGGAACTTGATGTCCGCCGCCCGCACGGTGGCGGGTGCGGCGAAGGCCAGCACCAGCGCCGTCCAGAGGGCGAGGATCAATCCGGGGATGGAGACCGACCGTCGACCGGCCAGCCTCCCTTCGGCGAGGGCGAGGGTGCTCACGGCTTGGCGGGCGGTGCCGAACCCGGCGCGGCCGCGGGGGCCGCGTCAAAGCTGACCGTCGGGGCCGACTGGGCCGCCGCCGTGGCCGAGAACAGGGACATGGGCTTTTCCGCCTTGTAAACGGTGGAGGCCCACAGCACCCCCGGGAAGGTGTGCAGTTCCAGATTGTAGCTGGCGGCGGCCTCGTTGTAGTCGCGGCGGGCCACGGAAATCCGGTTCTCGGTCCCCTCCAGCTGCGACTGCAGGGCCATGAAGTTGCGGTCCGACTTCAGCTCGGGATAGCGCTCCTGCACCACCAAGAGGCGGCCAAGGGTCTGGGACAGGCCCCCCTGGGCCTGCTCGAACTGCTTGAACTTGGCGGGGTCGGAGACGGCGGAGGGGTCCACCGTCATGCTGGTGGCCTTGGCCCGGGCCTCGGCCACCTCGACCAGCACCGACTTCTCCTGGGCGGCATAGCCCTTCACGGTGGCGACCAGGTTCGGGATCAGGTCCGCCCGGCGCTGATAGGCGGTCTGCACGTCCGCCCACTTCTGCTTGGCCAGTTCTTCCTTGGTCGGAATGGTATTGGCGCCGCAGCCGGACAGGCCCGTCGACACGACGGCGATCAGGGCAAGGGCAGCGAAACGCCCGCGGAATTGTGTCACGTGGAGCATCCCCAGTGTCATGAATGCCCGCCGACAGGGGCTGGGCGACCGAGGCAAGCCTAGCAGAGGCTTCGGCGTCTCCCAAGTGAAAGCGCCGTAATCCGCAGGGGCCGGGAGCCCATCCCGGTCAGCGCCGGGTGGAGCGGACGATCATCACCTGGCCGCTGACGATCAGCACGATGCCCGCCAGCGCCGACAGGTCCCAGCGGACATGCTCGAACAGGCTCGACACGACCATGGCCACGGGGGGCGTCAGGGCTCCGGTATAGGAGGCGAGGGTGAACCCCCGGCGGTGCGCCAGCGCGTAGTAGATCAGGAACCCCACCACCGATCCGAACACCGTCAGATAGACGAAGGAGGCCCAGAAGCTGACCGTCATCGGCGGGACGAAGCTCGCATGGGTCACCAGCGCCGTGACCATCAGGGCGGCGGACCCATAGAGCATGGCCCAGCCGGTGACGGTGGAGACCGGGGCCCCGTGGCTCTGGTTCACCCGGGTGGCCAGGTTGCCGCAGGCGTTGAACAGCACCGAGCCGAGGGTCAGCCCCACCCCCAGCAGCAGGTCAGATCGCAGGGACGAGCCCATGATCTGCCCCGCGGACAGGCAGGCGACGCCCACGGCCCCGAGACCCGCGCCCATCCAGGCCCCCCGGGCCGCCTTCTGGCCCAGCACCAGGCGAAACAGGCCGGTATTGACGAGGGAGAGGCTGGCGAACACCACCGCCACCAGGGCGGAGGGGGCGTGTTCCTCCGCCGCATAGACCATCACATAGCCGATTCCGAACACCAGCACGCCCTGTGCCGCCGCCAGCAGGTGCTCCCGCCGGGTGAGGACGAGCCTCTGCCCCTGCAGGCGGCTGACCGGGAAGATCAGCAGGCCGGACGCGATGAACCGGTACATGATCGACACCACCGGGCTCAGCGACCCCAGCTGGAACTTCAGCACCAGCCAGGTGGTGCCCCAGATCAGGCCGCAGGCCGCCAGGGACAGGAAGTCCCAGCGGTCCGGCTGGCCGCCGGCATGGTGGTAGGCGGCCTGGCTCAAGGGCTCAGACCCGCTGGAACGGATAGAAGTCGGTGCCGAGGTCGAGGATCGTGGTCAGCTCGTCCAGCGCCGTGCGCGCCTCCACGACCAGGGCCGGATCGGCCAGGTCCGCCACGGCCAGCGTGTCGCGATAGCGGCGGTCGGCCCAGTCGTTCAGCCGGGCCACCAGGGCGTCGTCGATCCGCTGGGCGGGGTTGGTGGCCGCCAGCTCCGCCTCGGTCAGCACCACCCGCAGGCGCAGGCACGCGGGTCCGCCGCCGTTGCGCATGCTCTGGCGCACATCGACGAAGATCACCTCGCCGATGGGGCCGTTGGAGGCCACCAGCGCCTCCGTCACCCGGCGGGCGGTGGCGGTCTCCCGCACCTCCACCGGCGCGATCAGGGTCAGGCGGTCCTGGCCCGGGCGCTGGATCAGCATGGAATTGAACAGATAGCTCTTCACCGCGTCGGCAAAGGGCAGGTCCTGTTCGGAAATCTCCACGAACACCGGCTCGAACAGGCCCTCGGCGGCGCGGGCGACCTCGGCGCGCATGGCCGCGGTGTCCTCGAAGGCGCGCTCGTGGAAGAACAGGCAGGTGCGGGCCCCGACGCAGACCACGTCGTTGTGGAAGGCCCCGGCCGCGATGGCCCGGCGGGACTGTCGCGGGAACACGGCCCGGGCAGCCCCGTGGCGGCGGGCCACGGCATGGGAGGCTTCCAGGGTCTGGCGGGCGGGGAAGTGTCCCTCCCACGCCTCATAGGCCTCCCGGCCATAGACCAGCATGTTCACCCCGGGGTCCCCGTGGTCGGCGCAGAGGCGGACGTGGTTGGCCGCCCCCTCGTCGGCGAAATGGGGCTGTTCGGGCAGGGCGTCGTGCACGGCGAAGCGGGCCGGGTCGGGGAACAGCCGGGCCAGCGCCCGCTGCGTCTGCCGGTGCTCCAGGCTGCGGTGCAGGTTGGTCAGCAGATTGGCCGGGGTGAAGTGCACCCGCCCGTCCGCCGCATCCGCCGACGGGGTGACGGTGGCCGCATTGGCCGCCCACATGGACGAGGCGGAACTGGCCGCCGCCGCCAGCAGGGGCGCGTCCTTCCACGCCCGCTCCAGCACCGCCGCATCGCTTCCGGCAAAACCCAGGGTCCGCAGGAAGTCCAGGTCCGGCCGGGCCGCGGGGGGCAGGACGAACTGCGGCAGGCCGAGGTCGGCCAGCTGCTTCATCTTGCCGATCCCCTCCTTCACCGCGCTGCGGGGGGAGGAGACGAGGCCGGCATTGCCCGCGCTCGCCAGATTGCCAGGCGACAGACCGGCAAAGCTGTGGGTCGGCCCCACCAGCCCGTCGGCATTGGCTTCCACGGCGGCCGTCACGGAACCGCTCACGGGCGCAGGCCCTTGATCTCCGCCAGCAGGGGTGCGGGTGCCGTGGCCTCGAAGCTCGCCACCGGATAGGCGCAGTAGTCGGCGGCGTAATAGGCGCTGGGCCGGTGGTTGCCGGAGCTGCCGAGCCCGCCGAAGGGCATGTCCCCCGCCGCGCCCGTGGTCGGCCGGTTCCAGTTCACCACCCCGGCCCGGATGCGGGACAGATAGCGGGTCCACAGGGCCTCGTCCCCGCCGATCAGACCGGCAGACAGGCCGTAGCGGGTGTCGTTGGCCAGCCGGATGGCGTCATCGAAGCGCGCGGCCCGGCGCACCTGCAGGGCGGGGGCGAAGATCTCCTCGTCCTCGATCCCGTCAAGGCCGTCCACATCTAGGATCGCGGGGCTGACAAAGGCCTCGGACAGGCCCTCGATCCCGTCCAGCGGGCGGATCACCCGCCCCCCCTGGGCCACCAGCCGGTCGAAGCGGGACCGGGCCGCCTGCGCCGCCCGGGCAGAGATCAGCGGGCCCATATAGGGCTCCACCGCCCCGTCGAAGGGCCCGGCCACCAGCCGCCCGGCCAGGGCCACGGTGGCCTCGAGCACGGCGTCCCCGGCCTTGCCCGCGGGCAGGATCAGCCGCCGGGCGCAGGAGCAGCGCTGCCCCGTGGTGATGAAGGCCGACTGGACGATGTGCTGGGCGGCGATCTCCGGATCGGCATCCCACACCACCAGCGGATTGTTGCCGCCTAGCTCCAGGGCCAGGATCACCTCCGGCCGGTCGATGAACTGGCGGCGGAAATGGTCCCCCGCGGCGGCGGAGCCGGTGAACAGCAGCCCGTCGATATGTTGTGACAGAAGCGCGGCCCCCGCCTCCCGTCCCCCCTGGATCAGGTTGAATACCCCCGCCGGGACCCCGGCCTCGGCCAGGGCTTCCGCCATCAGCCGACCCACCCGGGGGGTCTCCTCCGACGGCTTGAAGACGATCGTGTCCCCGGCCAGCAGGGCGGGCACGATGTGGCCGTTGGGCAGGTGTCCGGGGAAGTTGAACGGTCCCAGCACCGCCATCACTCCATGGGGCCGGTGGCGCAGCACCGCCCGGCCGAACGCCGTGGCCGCCTCCCGCGAGCCCGTCCGCTCCGTCACCGCGCGGATGGAGATGTCCACCTTCCCGGCCATGGAGGCGAGTTCCGTCCGGGTCTCCCACAGGGGCTTGCCGGTCTCCTCGGCGAAGGCGCGGGCCATGTCCTCGGCCCGGGACTGCAGGATCGCCTTGTAGCGGCGCACGGTCTCGATCCGGGTGTCCAGGGACGTGTCGGCCCAGGCCTGACCCGCCCGGCGGGCGGCGGCCACGGCCTCGGCCGCATCCTCCGCCGAGGCCCCGGCACCTTCGAACACCACCGCGCCGGTGGCCGGATTGGTCGAGGTCAGGACCCCGCCCCGGCCCGCGCGCCAGGTCCCGTCGATGAAAAGCTCGCCCGTCATAGCCGCACCCTCAACCGGTCGCCCGTCTCCACCTGCAGCGCCCGGGCGGACGCCGCGTCGATGCGGACGAATTCGTCATCCGTGGCCACCACGGTCCGCACGGCGCGGAAGCGCGACAGCTCCGCCGTGGACACCAGGGTCGACGGCCCCTCCACCCGGTCCACCACCTGCACCAGCCGCTCCACCGCCCCGCGCACGGTGGCGATGTCGTCCCGGCGGCAGGACACGGTGGGGCCTGCGTCAAAGATGTCGATCAGGCCGGAGAAGCGGAACCCCTCCGCCTCCAGCATGGCCCGGGCGGGCTCCCCCTCCCGGTGCACGCGGCCGATGCAGTCCCGCACCGCGTCCGGCAGCAGCTCCACATAGATCGGGTGCCGCGGGGCCAGGTCGAGGATGAACTGGCCGTCGGTGGAGGCGCTCATCAGGTCGGCCTCGTCGAAGGGCAGACGGAAGAACTTCTGGCCCACCGTCTCCCAGAAGGGACAGGTGCCGTCCTCGTCGAACCAGCCGCGCAGCTCTGCCAGCACCGTGTCGGCGAACCGGGTCGGCTCGGCCCCGATCAGCAGGTAGCGGGACTGGGCCAGCAGCCGCCCCGCCCCGCCGCTGCGCCGCTCGGGCTTCAGGAACAGGGAGCCCACCTCCGACCAGCCGGAGCATTCGTTCACCAGCACCAGGGCCTGGTGGTCGAAGCGCAGGTTCAGGGTGGGGGAGCTCTGGGCCATGGTCATGACCCGGAAGGAGAAGTGCGGCCGCTTCAGCCCGACGCCCGCCTTCACCCCCGCCACGCCGGCGACCTCGCCCGTGGCGTCGTCCTCCAGCATCAGGGTGTACCAGCATTCCAGCGGGGCCCGGGTCGCGCCGAAGCTGGCGGCGGAAATCTCCAGGCGCGCTTCCAGGGTCGGGGCGTCGGTGGGCAGGCTGGTGAAGCCCCGCCCCGACAGCACCGCCATTTCCATCAGGGCGTCGAAGTCCCCGGGTCCTGCAGGTCGCACTACGAGCATGGGGGCTTCTAGCGCGCCTACGAAACGGGCGCCACCCCCGGCCGCCACCGGCCTCCCGCCCGCGCGACCTCGGTTCCAGAACCGGGCGGATTGGTCTATGGACCGGGACATGGCCGAAAACTGGGATGACACGGACGATCCGGAGGAGCGGCGGCGACGCCAGCCCCTGAGCAATGGCCAGGTGATGGGCTTCATCGCCGCCTACTGGACCCGCCTGCCCCTGCAGTTCGCCGCCATCATCGGCCTGATGTTCCTCGCCACCCTGGCCGACCTGACCATCCCCACCGCGGCGGGCCGGCTGGTGGACGTGGTCTCCCGTCCCGCCCGCGCGCCGTCGCAGGCCTGGGCCGCCTGGGCGAGCCTGTCGGCCCTCTATGTGGTGTTCTCGCTGGTGCGCACCGTGGCCTTCCGCACCAGCAACAGCTTCTATGCCCGCAACATGGAGCGGATCGTCCGCGCAGCCTTTGCCCGGGTGCAGGACTATTCCGCCGACTGGCACGCCAACACCTTTGCCGGGGCCACCGTGCGGCGGGTGAGCCGGGCCATGTGGGGCTTCGACGCCGTGTCCGACGCCACCCTGCTGATGCTGGGCCCCACGGTGATGGTGCTGATCGGCCTGTCGATCTCCATCGGCCTGCGCTGGCCGATTGCCGGGCTGTTCACCGGCGTGATGGTGGCCGCCTACATGGGCGTGAACATCTGGATGACGCAGAAGTACATCCGCCCCGCCAATCTCCGCTCCAACCGACTGGACAGCGAGATCGGCGCGGTCCTGGCAGATGCCATTGCCGGCAATGCGGCGGTGAAGAGCTTCGGGGCCGAGGCCCGGGAGGTGGAACGCTTCGGCCAGACCACCACCCGCTGGCGCCAGGCCATGACCGCCACCTGGAACCGCTTCAACATCATGGGCCTGTTCCAGAACCTCTTGCTGATCAGCCTGCAGGCGGGGCTGACGGCCCTGATGGTGGGCCGCTGGGCGCGGGGGGAGGCGAGCCCCGGGGACGTGGCCTTTGCCGTCACCGCCTTCATGCTCATGTCCGGCTATCTGCGCAATTTCGGGGAGATCTTCCGGGCCCTGCAGCGGGGGATCGACGACACCATGGACGTGGCCGCCTACATGCAACAGCCGCCGCAGATCCAGGACCCCGCCGACCCCGCCCCCTTTGCCCCGCAGCTGGGCCTGATCCGCTTCGAAGGGGTCAGCTTCCGCTACCAGGGCCAGAGTGCGGCGGTCTATGACGCCTTCGACCTGACCATCCAGCCGGGGGAGCGGGTGGCGCTGGTCGGCCCCACCGGCGCGGGCAAGTCCACCTTCGTCAAGCTGCTGCAGCGGCTCTATGACCTGGACGCCGGGCGGATCACCGTGGACGGGATCGACATCGCGTCGGTCCGCCAGTCCGAGCTGCGCCGCGCCATTGCCGTGGTGCCGCAGGACCCGGCCCTGTTCCACCGGACCATTGCCGAGAACATCGCCTATGCCCGGCCCGATGCCTCGCAGGAGGACGTGGAGCTGGCCGCGCGCCGGGCGCTGGCCCACGACTTCATAGCCCGCCTGCCCAAGGGGTACGAGACCCTGGTGGGGGAGCGGGGGGTGAAGCTCTCCGGCGGGGAACGGCAGCGGGTGGCCATTGCCCGCGCCTTCCTGGCCGATGCGCCGATCCTGGTGCTGGACGAGGCGACCTCGTCCCTGGACGTGGAGACCGAGCAGCTGATCCAGGCGGCGACCGAGGCGCTGATGCGCGGCCGCACCACCCTGCTGATCGCCCACCGCCTGTCCACCATCCGCTCCGCCGACCGGATCCTGGTGTTCCAGAACGGCCGCATCGTCGAGGACGGCCGCCACGGGGAGCTGATCGCCCGCGGCGGGGTCTATGCGAGACTGTCCGCCGTCGGATCGATGTGAGGGCGTCCTTCGGGACGGGCCTGACGGCCCTCCTCAGGATGACGCGCGTTTGTTCCATACGCGGATCAGGACGTGGGCTCGAAAACCCCAACCTGCGTCATGGTGAGGAGCGCGGCACGCGCGTCTCGAACCACGCTGCGTCCTTCGAGACGGGCTTCGCCCTCCTCAGGATGACGCGCGTTGTGGGACGAGCGGCGGGCTTTGTGGGCTCGACCAACAAACCTTCGTCATGGTGAGGAGCCCCGGAACGGGGCGTCTCGAACCACGCTCAAGCGGCACGAGGTTCCCGGCTCAAGGCCGGGAATGACGGGTGAAAGGGGTGCAGGTCGTTGAAAGGCTGATACCTGAAAAGTCGTCATTCCCGGCCTTGAGCCGGGAACCTCTCTCCGGACGCCAAGCCCCCCTCAGTCCACCCCCACCATCTCCTCGTAAGGCGGCGCAACCGCGCCGGTTTCCACATCGGAAACCTTCACCGCCGGATAGCCCACGGTGGAGGTGGCACTGGCCCGCCAGGCGGCCATGACCAGGTCGCGCAGCTCCGACGCGCCGACCGCCAGCCGGTGGACGGTGAACGCCTTGCCCCGGGAGGGATCGGCGGCGTCGAAGCCGTGGGCGGTCCACAGGGCGAACAGGGGGTCCGCCTCCCGTCGGCTCGCCTCCAGATAGTCCGACACCTCGGCCTGGATCGGACCCTCGATCGACCGGGGAGCGGCCAGCGCCCCGTCCACGTCGGCCTGGGCCACATGGGCATGGACGAACGCCCCCTCGAACGGGCCATGGATCCGCTCGGCAGTGTAATTGTTCGGGTTCGGATAGTTGCCCCAGCTGTTGTAGTGGATGCTCACATGCAGGGGCTGGGCCGCGTCGCCGACAAAGTGGCTCCAGTAGCCCAGGTCCCGCAGGATCAGCATCTCCCGCAGCGCCCGGTCCCGGCCGAACCAGGCCTTGCGGTCGGCGGTCGCGGCCCGGGTCTCGCCGATCCGGTCCACCCGCCAGTAGCCGAAGTCCTTCACCAGCTGCTGCCAGCCGTCGATCAGGGCATAGGGCAGATAGCCGAAGTGGGCGGAATCCCCCTCCCCCGCCGCCCGCAGCGCCGTGTCGTATTCCGACCGGTTGCGCGGCAGGGCCGACAGCAGGGGCCCGCCGCCGATCCGCCCGCCGTCGTCGATATTGACGAAATGCGCCGGGTCCAGGTCGCCGTCATGGGGCTGGCCGGAGCCCTTGGACCGGTCCGGTTCCCGTGCCAATTCCCCCAGCTGCTCCACGGCCAGCGGCGTGCGAAGGAAGCCCGGCGCCTCGTCCGGCAGGGCCCGGATCGCGGCGACGGTGACCATCCGGTGTCCGTCCGCGCCCCACGGCAGGGCCGGTCCGGCCCCCAGCAGCACCATCAGACCGGCCAGACCCAGCCGCCGACCGTAACGCCCGTCGATATTCATCCGCATACGCCCTTCATTGCTCAGTCAGCCCCGTGCAGCACGGCATAGGCGTCCGACCGGCCGGACTCCAGATCGCGGACATTCACCACGGGATAGTTCACGTGACCGGTGGCGCTGGACGTCCAGGCCGCCGCAACGATGTCGCGCAGCATGCCCGCCGCCAGACCCAGCCGCTGGGCGGTATAGCCGGCCCCGCGGGGATCGCCGGGCTTGAACGCGCCGTCCTTTTCCATCCGGTACCAGGTGCGGAAGGCGGTGGACTGCGCCTCCAGCCAGGCCAGGGTCTCCGGCGCGACCGGCCGGGTCAGGGGATGGGCGTCGGGCAGGGCCGCGCGCACCGCCGCGGGCGTGACCGTGGCCGCCACATAGGCCCCCTCATAGGCGATGTGCACCTTCGCCGTGGTGAAGCCGTCGGGATTGGGCCCCGCGCCCCAGCCGTCGTGATGCACGCTGAGATGCATGGGCTGGGTCGCGTCCCCCACATAGTGGGACAACAGACCGATATCTTCCGTGATCTGAGTTTCCCGCCGCCGCCGGTCGGCCTCCAGCCAGGCCTGGTGCTGCGGGTTATGATCGAAGCGCAGGCCCGCCCGGTCCGCCCGCCAGTAGGCCAGGTCCTTGGTCAACTGCTGCCAGCCGTCCATGATGGCATAGGGCAGGCTGCCCACCGTGTCCGGATCGACGCCGGCCTTGCGCAGCTCCGCCTCATAGGCGGTGCGGTTGCCCGGCAGCTCGGAGAAGGCCAGCACCCCTCCCAGCCGTCCGGCGTCGTCGGCATAGGCGAAATGGAAGCTGTCGCGCAGGACGTCGTGGGCCTCCCCCGCCTCGCGCCAGCGATCCGGCTCCCGCGCCCATTCGGCGGCATCCGAGGCCGTCACCGGATCGCGGAGAAAGCCCGGAAGCTCCGGCGGCAGGGCCTGCAGGGCGGTCAGGGTCACCAGCCGGTGGCCGGACGATCCCCAGGCCAGCGCCGCAGATGCGGGCCAGGAACACAGGACCAGGGCCAGCAGGGCCGGGACCGAGCGCTTGCGGCAAAAGGCGGCGGTCCGGTCCATCCTCATGCCCCCGTCGTGAGCCCCCGTGGCGGTCGTCCGGCCTTGGGCTGGACGTCGAAGGCGATGGTGATCCGGCGTTCGTCCCGGGAGAAGGGCACCGTGCCGTGCCACATGTAGCTCGGGAACAGCACCAGCCGCCCGGGCTTCGGCTGGACATAGTGCTCCGCCCCCAGGTGCGGCTCGGTGGGGATGCCCGGCTCGCCGAACTTGATCCAGCCTTCCCGGGGCGCGTCGTCCGGTGCGCTGGGCAGCTCCACATAGAAGGCCGAGGACAGCCAGCCCTCGTGATGGATATGGTCCACGTGATAGCCGTTGGGCCGCAGGAACACCGACCAGCTGCCCGCCAGCTCGTAGTCCCCGAGATACCGCCGCCCCAGGCCATCGGGCACGGACCGCAGGTGCTCCATATGCGCCCGGATCGGCCCGTCGATGGCCTTGAAGAAGGCCTGGATCACCGGGTCGAGGGACATGGACAGGTTCTGCGAGGTCTGGCTGCCCCCCCGCAGGGACTGGTCGAAGGGCGCGGTGGAAAAGCCGTGCAGCTCCACCAGGGTACGGGTCAGGTCCGCGAGGTAGGAGGGCAGGTCCGGCCAGCCGGTCGGCGTCTCGATGTCATAGGCCCGCACATAGCGGTCATAGTCATAGAGCTTCCGATAGGCCGGATCCCCCATCAGGCGCAGGGCCGTGGCCTGGCGGGCCAGGGCGTTCTGGTCGTTGGGGTCGGCCTCCAGCAGGCGCCGGCAGTTGCCCAGGGCCTCCTCCGCCTCGCCCACGCCCAGCAGGGCATCGGCCAGGATCACCAGCATCCGGTCCAGATTGGGGACCAGGGCATAGCCCCGCCGGGCGAGCTTCAGGGCCCCCGGGGCATCCCCCTGGGCAGTGGCGATCTCGGCGGCATCCATGAACAGGTGCTCGTTGGGAGGCGAAACCCGGTCGATGGCCGCGTCCAGCACCGCGCGGGCCCCGTCGGCGTCGCCGGAGATGCGCTTCAGCTTGGCCAGGATGCGGATCAGGTTGATCTCGTCGGGATGCCGGACCAGTTGCTGCAGCAGGTGCTCGGACGCTGCCGAGACGTCGCCGGTGCGCATCCAGATCAGCTGGGCCAGCTCCCGGTTCGGGTCCACGGACAGGGGGGTCTGGCGCAGCACCTCGCGATAGGCGGCGATGGCCTCCTCGATCCGGCCAAGCCCCTCCAGGGCCCGGGCCAGCACTACCCGGGTCGCCGGTCCGTTCACGCCCAGGGAGATGGCCTTGCGGATGGCGCTCTCGGCCTCGGCATACTGGCGCATGTCCCCGAGCGCCGCTCCCAGATTGTGATAGGCCACGGCGCTGTCGGGATAGTGGCGCACCGCCAGCAGGCAGGTCTCCACCGCCGCGCGGGCCTGTCGGGTCTGGGTCTGGGCCTCGGACAGGGCCACAAGCAGGCGGTGATCCCGGTCCCCGGTGGCCAGGCGCTTCTCCAGCACCTCCCGGCCCTCCACCGGCCGTCCCGCCTGGGACAGGGCCGCGGCCAGGCCGACCACCGCGGGCACGCTGTTCCGGTCCAGGGCGATGGCCTTGCGATAGGCGGCCTCCGCATCCAGGAACTGGCCGTTGGCCAGAAGGGCGTCACCCAGCGCCAGGGCAAAGACCGGCTGGCGGGCGTCCAGGCCATGGGCCCGCAACAGGGCGGTGACCGCACCGCCCGGATCGCCGGACCTCAGGCGGACGAAACCGGCCAGGGCGTGGATCCGCGCATCCGGCGGGTCGGCCGCCAGCACCGGCCCCAGCCGGGCAAGGGCGGCTTGCAGGTTGCCGGACTGATAGGCATGGGCGGCCTCGGCATAGGCTCGCTCCAGGGTGTTCGGGTCAATGGCGCTCATACCCCATCCCTTGCCTTTCGCCGGGCAGCTGCGCAAGTCGCAGCGTCTAGAGGTCCGTCCCGCTATCGGTGCGGCTGGACCAGCCGTGGAACCCGTCGATGGCCCCGACGACGCTGGAATAGACCTGCCGGTCCTCGTCGGTCATGAACATGTTCCAGATGTCGGCGATGAGGATGACCCGGAGCTGGTCGCTGTCGTTCCAGGCCTCGTGCTCGATGGTATCATCGAACACCCAGGCTCGGCCGACCTCCCACTGGCGGGTCTCGCTGCCCACCCGGAAGCCGCAGTCCGGGGGAACGATCAGCGGCAGGTGCGTGACCAGGCGGGCATTGCTGACCCCCGTATGCGGCGGAATCCGGGTCCTCGGCTGCAGGGCGGAGAACATGGCCGACGGCGTGCGTCCCGGCACCTCGGGCTGCGGCATCCCCGCCAGCGCCTCCAGGGTCTTGGGGAACAGGTCCTCGGCATAGGGCATCCGGTCGCCGGCGCGGATCACCTGCAGGGCGGACCAGCGGGGGGAATGGTTCAGCTCCTTCCACTGGTCCACCGGCACGCCGCGCGGCTCGTTCACATAGGGGGCGAACAGGTCCGGCCGGGTCACCATGGCCGCCTCCAGCTCCGCCCGGATGGCGTCGGTGAAGCTCTCCAGCCGCGCGAGCCAGGGAGACAGCTCCCGGGGATAGAATTCGTAGCTGGGCAGGCCGGGATAGAGGTAGGTGGACGGCTCGGGCACATAGTGGGGCTTGCGGCCGGTGGCAACGTTCCAGAACCGCCGGGCATTGGGGCCGAGCCCGTCGGCGGCACCGTTGGCCGCCTCGATCCCGGCATCGATGGCCTTCGTCAGACCACGGACATAGTCGGCATTGACGGCCGCCGCACGGTCCAGGGCCGCCTGGGTGGCCGGATCGGCGGGCGCCTTGTCCCGGAACATCAGCGCCAGGCCGTAGAAGCGCCCGGCCTCCACCGTCTGGCCGCTCCGCTCCAGGAGGGAGCCCTTCATCAGGAGGCCGGCACAGTCCCGGGGCTCCAGCGTCAGGGCCTCGTCCACCGCGGTCAGGGCCGCTTCCAGGTCCCCGGACTGGCGCAGGGCGGCGGCATAGTTCAGCCACAGGCCGAGGGCCTCCGGCTCCTGGTCCAGGGCCTTGCGCAGGAGCGAGACCGCCCGCGGCGCGTCGCCCATGGCCAGGGCCTGTCGCGCGTCCCGGCTGAGATCGAAGACATTGCGGGTCGGCGGGGAGGACGGGGCAGTCATGGTCGCGCAGGTTCCGGACAGGCTGGGGTCAAGCCGGGCAAAGCCTGTGCGGCCCGCCCTCCAGAAGTCAACCGTCCAGATCAATCCCGGGGCAATTCGATTTTATCCGTCGGCGAAATTGCCTATAGGTGGTCGATCCGGATGTCTCGAACCGCGCGGAGTTCCATTGTCCACTGCCATTGTCGACCAGATCTACAGTCTCCTGGGCAAGGATGACATTCCCGGTGCCGTCGAGCTGGCCCGGCGCGCCTATCTGAACAACCAGTTCGAGCCCATCGTGCTCAATCTCGTGGCCCACGGCCTCGAGGAGGAGAATGATCTGGAGGGGGCCTTGCGGGTCCTGGGCGAGGCGGCGGAGCGCACGCCGAACGACCCCATGACCTACACCAATATCGGCCACTGCCTGGTGAAGCTCGCCCGCCCCACCCATGCGCTGGAGGCGTTCAACGTGGCCCTTCGGTCCAACCCGAACCTGCCCAGGGCCCATTACGGCGCAGGCCTCGCCCTGTGGATGCGCGGGGAACTTGCGGCCGCGGACGAGGCCCTGTGGCGGGCGGTGAAGCTCGATCCCAACTACCCCGAGCCCTATTCCGCCCTCGCCCTCTCCTATGCCCAGAAGGGGGACGAGGTCCGGTCCCGGGAGCTGACGGAAAAGGCCCTGTCCCTGAACCCCAACGAGGTCGAGGCGCAACTGCTGGTGGGCGAACGCCTGACCACCGAGGGCAAGCTGGAGGACAGCGCCGCCCTGTTCCGCCGCCTGCTGTCGGGCCCCACCCTTCCGCCCCTGCAGCAGGCCGCCATCCACCGGCGCCTGGGCATCGCGCTGGACCGGCTGAAGCAGTATCCGGACGCCTTCGAGGCCTATCGCCAGTCCAAGCTGTGCGAGCGCCGGGTCTATCGGGACCTGTTCGAGGCCGACGACATCGAGCGCCAGCCGGAGAAGCTGGCCCGGCTGGCGGACTATTTCCGCACCGCCGCGCCTGTGGAGAGCCCCGCCGTCCTGCCCCCCGACACCGGCAGCGTGCGGGAGCACGTGTTCCTGATGAGCTTCCCCCGCTCCGGCACCACCCTGCTGGAACAGGTGCTGGCCAGCCATCCGGACATCACCGCCCTCGAGGAACAGCCGACCCTGGTGGAGCCCATCAACCACTTCTTCGAGTACAGCGCAAAGATCCCGGAACTGATGAACGCCAGCGAGGCGGACCTGCAACCCTGGCGGGACCTTTACTGGCAACATGTGGCAAAGCTGGCGGGGGACGTGTCCGGGCGGGTGTTCGTGGACAAGCAGCCCGGCCTCACCCCCTATATTCCGATGCTGAAGCGGATGTTCCCGCAGGCCCGGATCCTGTTCTGCATCCGCGACCCCAGGGACGTGGTGCTGAGCTGCTTCCGTCACGGGTTCAAGATGAACAGCAACATGTACGAATATACCGACGTGGTCAGCCTGGCGGAACTCTATTGCCGGACCATGGAACTTGCCGCGGTCTATTTCGACAAGGTGAAGATGCCGGTCTACATGCACCAGCACGAGGCCTTCGTCGCCGATTTCGAGACCCGCACCCGGGCCATGTGCGACTTCCTGAACGTAGAATACGACACCAACATGCAGAACTTCACGGAGACGGCCAAGGCCCGGGTCATCAACACCCCCAGCCGCGACCAGGTGCGCGAGGGGCTGAACAGCCGCGGGGTCGCCTACTGGCGCAACTATGAAGCGCAGATGGCCGAGCCGAACCGCATCCTGGCCCCCTGGGTCAAGGCCTATGGCTACGCGGACTGATCTCCGTCACCACGGTGTCCGCGCCCCTCGTCCGTAGGCGGATGGGCGCTCCTCTCCGTATCGTTCGTACACGCCGGATTTCAGGCCCCCCCTGAGCCCTAACGCTCCCCGGGCAGCGGCGTCGCGCGCCCGTGCCTGATCCGCACGGGTCCCGGCCGCCGTCGGTCCGGTTGCGGTCGCCCGACAGGCTCCAGACATGACAAGGCCCTCCGGATCGCTCCGAAGGGCCCTGCAGAGTTGTGGCTGTCGGTGCCGTCACGCCCGGAGGCGTGACGGTCCGGTCCAGAGGCTTAGTAGTTCGCCGTGATGCCGATGAACAGGTTCCGGCCCAGGGTGTCGTAGAGACCCGGATAGGTGTTGCCGTTGCTGTTCGCGTTGTACACGCCGAGGTTGGTGGAGTCACCGTGCGGGGGATTGGTGTCGAACACGTTGTTCACACCGCCGCGCAGGGTGTAGCCGTCCTTGACCTTCCACTGGAAGGACAGGTCGAAGTAGTTCATCGCCTTGGTCTTGGAGTCGATGGTGTCGAGGACGCCATAACCGCTGTTCACCAGGGCGTTGCCTTCGTTCACGTCCACCTTGGTCTGGCCGATGAAGCGCCAGTTCAGGGAGGTGGACAGCTTCCACGGGGTCACCCAGGTGAAGCGGGTGGTCGAGCGCCAATGCGGGGTCGGAACACCGCAGACGGCACCGAACAGGCCGGCGCAGTCATAGGTCCCCGAACCGATCAGGCCGATCGCCGGGTTGGCACCGTTCGGCTCCACCACGAAGTGCGAGGTGTAGGTGCCGGTGCTGCGGATGTCGAGGCGACCCCAGTTGTTCATCGGGACCGAGTAGCTCGCCGAGATGTCGAGACCCTTGGTCTGCTCGAAGCCGGTGTTGACGTTCACGACGTTCACATAACCCGCACCGTACAGCTCGCCCGTGGACGGATCACGATGGATCTGGGAGCACAGGAAGGAGTTGCCGGCGATACAACCGGACACGGTGGCATTGGCACCGCCGTAACCGGCCGAGATCAGGTCGGAGATGCGGATGTTGTAGTAGTCCACCGACAGGCTGAAGCGCGGGATGTAGCTCGGGGTGAACACCACGCCGAAGGTGTAGGTGTCAGCCGTTTCCGGGCTCAGCTTGGGGTTGCCGCCAGCCAGGGTCGAGCACTGGGCCGCCGGGCAGGGCTGGATGCTGCCGTACTGCGAAGCGGTCACGCCGGTGAGGGCGCAGGCCGCGGCGCTGGCCTTCGGAGCCCCCGAGCAGGGGTCCTGACCACCGTACAGGCCCAGCGACTGCGGCGCGTACAGTTCCACGATGTTCGGAGCGCGAACGGCGCGGTTGTAGGTGTAGCGGAACCGCACGTCCGAGTTCACTTCATAGCTGAGGTCCAGCTTGTAGGTCTCGGTATTGCCCACGGACGTGTAGTCCGAGAAACGATAGCCGGGGCTGAAGGTCAGGCTCTTGATGAACGGCTTGTCGGAGATCAGCGGGATCTGGGCTTCGCCGAAGACTTCCGTCACGTTGAAGCTGCCGGCGGTGGCCGGGGTCGCGTTGCCGCCGGACAGGTCGCCGGAGGTCGATTCCGCATCCGGGCTGTAGACCAGGTTCTCGCGGCGATATTCCGTACCCAGGGCGACCCGGACACCGTCCGCGGCCCAGGGCGACTTCACGCCGTACTTGCTGATGTCGCCGGTGAAGGCCGCGCTGACCACGTCTTCTTCCGTCGTGCCCTGCTGGATGCCGGGGGTCAGGATGTAGTTGAAGGCCGCGTTGCTGATCGAGGACGACTGGGCGGTGAAGATGTTCAGCGGGACGCACGAACCGCCGGACAGGCAGACCGGGTTGGCCGCGGTGCCGCCGACCAGCAGGGCGTTCTGCATGCGGGTCAGAGAGGCATAGCCCGTGGCGTACTGGGTGTAGCTGGACTTGCCGATCTGGCCGTACACGTCATACGACCACACGTCGTCGATCTCGCCGCGGGCGCCGAGGTCCACCTTGAAGGTGTCGTGACGGAAGTCGCCGTTGCGGTCCGCGGAGGTGAAGCGGTAGCCGATCTGGGCCAGGCCGATGGCATTGGTGCCGGCGGCGGTGCCGCAGAGCGCCGTGGCCTGCTGCGAGGACAGGAACGGGTTGTTACAGTTGATCTGGAAGGTCGGCACGTGCGGCACCGGACCCGAACCGCCGAAGAAGCCCGACGGAGCGTACTGCGCCTGCGTACGGTCATCCATGAACATCAGGTCGGAATAGACGTCGATGTGCTTGTTGATCTCGTAGTGGGCGAAGTAGCCGATGTTGTAGCGGGTGTCTTCCCGCTGCAGGTAGCTCTGGTTGTTGAAGTTGTAGGACGGCACGGTCCCGTAGGGATAGCCGGCCGGCAGGGCGGCACCGGTGGTCTTGGCCTGGAGCAGCCAGGTGTTCGAGCCGTTGGTGTTGTCGTGATAGGTCAGCGAGCCGCCGAGGGTCGGATCGGTGGTGAAGGCCGTCACCTTGCCGGCGGAGTTGAAGATCCCCAGCAGCGGGTTGGTCTGGCCGGGGTTGGTGGCCGGCAGGAACTTGCCGTAGGCGCTGTTGGACGAACCGGCGCAGCCATGCTTGTCGTAGACCGAGGCGGTGGCCGAGGAGAAGGACTGGATACCGCAGGCCGAATAGTCCCGCTGGCTCTGCACGACCGGCTGCGAGTTGAAGTACGAACCGAAGGCGGTGATGTTGCCCTTGTCGTCCGGAGCATTCACACCCATCGTGATCGAGGCGGTGTACTGCTGGCCGTCGAACTTGCTGCCGGGGACGGCGATGCCCTTGGCGGTCAGAAGCGCGTCGTCGGCCGGGCTCGAGCGGTCATGCTCGTTGGCACCGGTCTGCAGGTCGACCTGCACGCCCTGGAAGTTGTGCTTCATGATGAAGTTCACGACGCCGGCCACGGCGTCGGCACCGTACACGGCCGAGGCGCCGCCGGTCACCAGGTCGACCCGGTCGACCAGGGCCGACGGGATGTTGTTCAGGTCGGCCACGGGGGTGGCGGAGTCACCCGGGGGCAGACGGCGGCCGTCGACCAGCACCAGGGTGCGCTGGGCGCCCAGGCCGCGGAGGTCGACCGTCGCGGTACCGGTCGAGTTGATCGACTGGCCGAGGTTCTGGCCGCCGACGACCTGCGGCAGTTCGTTCAGCAGGTTTTCAACGGTGGTGACGCCGCCCAGCTTCACGTCCTGCTGACCGACGGTCACCAGGGGGCTGTCGGAGGTCAGGTTCGGCTGCGGAATGCGCGAACCGGTGACCACCACGGCCTGCACTTCGCCGGCCGGGGTGTCGGCGGCGTGGGCGGCCATCGGCGCGACCATGCTGGCGAAGGCCAGGGCCGGCGCCACCAGCGCCGTCGTGCGGGACAGCGCAGAGGCCAGACGCCGCGCGCTGGAGTTTTGGGGACCGTTGTTGAACGCCATGGTGTCGATGCTCTCCATCATTGTGACTAACCGGAAGACGCAGAAAACGACTTTCGGCCATATTTGAACCCATAAGGGCGTCATCGTCGCCGCAGGGTCAACGCTCCATGAACGGTTTGTAACAAACCAGCCTCGAGGTGTGACCCCCGCGCCACAATCCGGCGACGGTTGGATGACATTGGGGCAGATAGGTCGTCAGATAGGCTATAAATTGCCCACGCCGGTCGCCTGAATGGGGAATGGCGTCCCCGCCGGAACCCGAAATGAGGCGCAGGTCCGGCGGGATTTCGGCCGACACCGGCAACGAGTCGCCGGTTTCCGAGGCGGCTAGGGCCGGTAGTCCCGGGTCACGTGCCCGGCCAGCTGCGCCTCGGTGAACAGGACGGGCTTGGTCTTCATGGCCACGAACAGGGGCGTCTGGTCCGCATAGTGGGGCGAGGCGGCATCCAGGGTCGCCGACCCGAACTGGTGGACGCTGTCCGACCTCAGCACGCCGTTGCGGTCCCAGGTGACGAACATGATGAAGGTGTCCCCTGCCACCGCGGTCAGGGTCCCGTCCTTCTGCGGCTTGCCCCAGACGGAGCGATAGGTGTCCGCGCCCCCGTCGATCGGCAGGTCCACCTTGCCCCGCCGGATGTGGTTCAGCTGGCCCCATTCCGGGTCGATCCGGCCGAAATGGCTCTTCAGCGACTCGATGGCCGTCTTCAGCCGGGCCTTCAGGGCCGCGGGGCCCTCCGCCGGTCCGGACGAATCGGTGTCCGCCGCCAGAATCGGCAGGGTCACCAGGCTGACGAGCGCCGCGGCCCGGTTGTGCACGTCCATCCGTCGGTCCCAGCCCCGCAGCAGGGCCTGGGCCGCGATCAGGTCCGGCCCCCCCCCCGGGTCGAGGGCGAGGAGGGTGCGGACGATGCCCATCTCCTTGGACTCTTCGGAATAGGTGAGGTCGAACTTGTAGCGGCGGAAGCTCTCGTCGGTGATGTGGCTGTCCCCGCCGAAGTTCTCGAAGGCCCGCCAGGCCCGGTTGGTCATGTTGGTCTGGATGCCGAGGGTCGCCGGATAGTCGGCGGGCTTCATGCCGTCATCGGCGCAGGCAGTGGCCTTGAACGGGGTGTTGTTGGAGTTGAACACCAGGCCGCAGCGGGGGTCCCAGACCTGGGGAATCCGGTCGAAGGGCAGATAGGCGGTCCAGATCAGCTCGGACCGGTCGCCGGGCAGCTCCCCGCTCCAGTCCAGGCCCGGCTTCCGGTCGGGAAACTGGCCGTTGTAGACATAGCCCACATGCCCCTTCTCGTCGGCATAGAGGTCGTTGATGCTGGGCAGCAACTGCAAGGCGAGCGCGGCGCGCCATTCCTCCAGCGAGCGGGCCTTGTCCATCCGGTAGTACTGCAGGGCCTGGCGGCCCTCGTCATGCCCGGCATAGCGCACCGCGAAGACACCGTGGTCGGTTTCCAGCACCGGGCCGTGCACGCTCCACTTCAGGGGCTTGGTCACCGTCCAGTAGAAGGGGCCCCAGAGGTGGACGCGGATCTTCGCCGTCCCGGTCTCGAAGGTCTTCCAGGCCCCGTCCAGGCGGTACTGGGTGGGGTCGGCGGGGTTGGTCACCAGGCGGTAGACATCGGCCAGGCGGGGGCTGTTCACGGTGCTGGCCCAGCCCAGATGGGCATTGTGCCCGTGCAGCATGAAGGGGGAGCCGGGGAAGAAGCCGCCGGCCACGTGCCAGCCCTCCCCGCTTTCCAGCACCGCCTCGTACCAGGCCACGGGGCCGGTATAGGGCTGGTGGGAATTGACCAGCAGCCGCGTCGCCCCGTCGGCGGAGCGGGACGGCGCCACCGCCAGGCCGTTGGAACCCAGGGGCACGCCGCCGGGATTGAGGGCCGTCTTCACCGGCTTCGCCGCGCCCTTGGAGGGGGCCAGAAGGTGGGTGAAGGTCTTGTCCAGGCCGTAGAAGAACGGGGTCTTGAAGGCAAAGCCCGCGGCCACGTCCCGGCCGGTGGCCGGCAGGAGGCCCGGCGTCACATGCTCCGGATGCCGGGCCCCGTAATAGTTCACCCCGTCGGCATAGGCCTCCAGCACGGCGCGGACATCGGCGGGCATGCGGTCATAGTCCCGCTCCACCGCCGGCCAGATCCGCATCAGGCGGACCAGATAGTCCGTCACCGCCCCCGACGCCCCGTCCCGGGCGGCCAGGGTGCCCCTCGTAGCCAGGATGGTGGTGGCGATGGTGTCGAAATCGTCTTCCGAATGGGCGAAGGCCAGGCCGAAGGCCACGTCCGCGTCCCGATGGCCGGTGACATGGGGCACGCCCCACTCGTCCCTTCGGATGCGCACGTCGAAGGCCCGGCCCCGGGCGAGGGCGGCGTCCGCGTCGAACCGCGGGGGCTGGTTGGGCAGATCGAGGGCCAGCACCCCCAGGGCCGCCGCCAGGATCAGTCCCCCGAGGCAGATCAGGCCCCGCCGCAGCCACTTGCCCCACATCGTCATCTTGGTCCCGTCCCCGTCGTCGTTTCTGCCTGGCCGCCAGCTTAGGGCCGCGTCGGCGTCAGGAAAGAGCGAAACGGTGCCGGAAACCAAAAAGGCCCGCCTGAGACAGGCGGGCCTTCCGGTATCGATAGCTGCGCGAGCAGCCGCGAAATTACTTCGCGGTGTTGTTCGCCGGAGCCATGGTGTTGTCGGCGGCCGGGGCCATCGCGTTGTCGGCGGCCGGAGCCATCGCGTTGTCGGTCGCGGTGTTGTTGGTGTCGGCCTTCTTGCCGCAGGCGGCGACGCTCAGGGCGGCGATGGCGGCGGTGGCGACGAGGATCTTGCGGAGGGTGGTGGAGGTCATGTGTGAGGTCCCTTTGGATTTTTGCGCTCAACATATCGCGCGCTATCGCTTCATACACGGAACCGTGAAGCTCCGCCATAGGCTTCGAGGCCCTGTTTTCCCCCGATTGGGATGCGACAGTTTGACGCACCTCTTAAGCCTGTCACGGCCCGCAAGGCTTTCCGGGCCCTGCGCTAACACCTCGTTTACGCTGTCAGTTAACGCAACTGTCAGCCTGACGCCCTAGCCTGCCAAGTTCCACGTTCGACCCGGATCGGGAGCTCCCCCGCCCCCGCGCATCCGGTCGAAAGGCAGCAATGGCTTGAGTATGACAGAGATGCCGCACGCCGACGACCGGTCGCCGCCCGAGGACATCGGGCCCGCCCCCGTGAGCGCGCGCCCGCAGTCGGTCCACTGGCCCGTCGTCGCCATCTTCTGCGTCGGCCTCAGCGGGATCGTGGCCGCCGCCTCCCTGGCGGTGGGCGAGCTCCTGCTGCGGCTAGGGCTGGCCCGCGCCCGGGACATCCTGTCCCTGGATACCGTGACCTTCGGCCTGATGCTGCTGGCCATCGGCGCGACCCTCATGGCCGGCCGGTGGATGGCCAGCCGGATCCGGTCCCAGCTCGACGCCCTGGAAGCCACCCTGCGCCGCATGCTGTCGTCCAGCGCCAGCCCGGCCTCCGCCCTGGACGCGCTGGAACAGCCCCAGGGCGACCAGATCCGCGGACTGGCCGATGCGGTGGGGGCGCTGGCCCGGCACTGGGCCGAGCAGGCCGCCCGGGCCGATGGCCAGATCGCGCTGCTGGAAACCGCCCGGGAGGCGGCGGAGGCGGCCGACCGCCAGAAATCCGAATTCCTCGCCACCATCAGCCACGAGATCCGCACGCCCCTGAACGGGGTCCTGGCCATGGCCGAGGTGATGGCCGCCGACGACCTTGGCGCGGCCCAGCGGGAGCGGCTGGCCGTGGTCCTGTCCTCCGGCGAGGCGGTGATCCAGCTTCTCAACGACGTTCTGGACATGGCCCGCATCGAGGCCGGGCAGCTGCCCCTCGAGACCGTCGCCTTCGATCCCGGCCGGATCGCCGAGGAGGCGGTCGCCGCCTTCCGGCCCCAGGCGGCGTCCCGCGGACTGCTGCTGCAGCTCATCGTCACCGATTCCGCCCGTGCGCCCCGCCTGGGCGATCCCGCCCGCCTGCGCCAGGTGCTGAACAACCTGATCGGCAACAGCCTGAAATTCACCACCGCGGGCCGGGTGAAGGTGGAGATGCGCATCGTCGAGGATGCCCTGCGCCTGTCCGTGACGGATACCGGCGTCGGTCTCGAGGCCGACCAGCTGGAGCGGGTGTTCGAGAAATACGCGTCCGGGGATTCCCGCGGGCGGCACGGGGCGGGCGGGGGTGCCGGCCTGGGCCTGGCCATCTCAAAGGACCTGTGCGAGCTGATGGGTGGCCGCATCTGGGCCGAGCCGGACCGGCCCAAGGGCGCGGCCTTCCATGTGCGCCTGCCCCTGCCGCCGGCCCCTGCCGACACGCTGCAGGCGACCCCTTCCCCGGCTCCGGCCGCCGCCCAGCCCCTGCCGCGGCAGGACCTGCCGCAGACCCTGCCTCAGCCCTCCCGCCCGCAGGCACCGGACCTGGCCGATCTGGCCGCCGCCCTGCAGGAGCCGGGCGCGACGCAGGACATCCCGCCCCTTCCCGCCGGGACCGAACCCGCCGCGACGGACCCGGAGCCCGTTCCGGACCGCCCCCTGCGGGTGCTGGCGGCGGAGGACAACACCACCAACCGCCTGGTGCTGGAGGCCATGGTCGGCATCCTGGGCTTCGACATGGACATTGTCGGGGATGGCCAGGCGGCGGTGGAGGCCTGGCGGATGGGAGACTACGACGTGATCCTGATGGACATCCAGATGCCGGTCATGGATGGCATCGAAGCCACCCGCCGCATCCGGGCGGAGGAAGGGCGCACCGGTCGCCCGCGGACGGCCATCGTCGCCGTCTCGGCCAATGCCATGAACCACCAGGTGGAGGAGTATCTGGCAGCGGGCATGGACCGCCACGTGGCCAAGCCCATCGAACTGGCCCGGTTGCACGGGGCCATCGTCGAAGCCCTCACAGAGCCCGCAAGGGTTGCATTCGGGGGCGAAAATGCAACCAAAACCCAGAATGGGCAGCCTTGACGCGACATTCCGCCCGCTCGAAGCGGGAAATTACATATTTCAGATTGTATTTTGCGAGTCATTGAGCATTCTGACGTTGATTGAAACGTTAGAGAGGCTTCCGCCATGGCTCAGCGCCCGCCCCCGTTCTCCGCTCTCCGAACCCTCGAAGCCGCCGCCCGGCTGCGCAGCTACACCGCCGCTGCGGCAGAGCTGATGGTCACCCACAGCGCCGTCAGCCAGGCCATCCGCCGGCTGGAGGAGGACCTGGGGGCCAAGCTCTTCTATCGCCGGGGCTCGTTCATGGAGCCGGCCCCCTCCACCCTGGTGCTGGCCCGCGCCTATCACGAGGCGGCGCAGCACCTGTCCCGCTCCCTGATGGACATTGCCAGCCGCAACACCCCGGACAAGCTGGTGGTGTCCCTGCCGCCGGGGCTCGCACGCCTGTGGCTGTCCCCGCGCCTGCCGCGCCTGTCCGCCGCCTTTCCCGGTGTCAGCTGCGACCTGCGCACCACCCGGGACCTGGCCAGCCTGGACGGGGACGGGGTGGACCTGGCCATCCGCTTCGGCCATGGCCCCTGGCCGCCCTGCCGGGCCGAACCGCTGTTCGACATCACCCTGTTTCCAGTGGCCAGCCTGGCCATGGCCCGCCGCCATCCGGAGGTGACCCCGGCGCTGATCTCGACCCTGCCCCTGATCGACCAGCCGGATCATCCCTGGGACACCTGGTTCGCCCCCTCCGGCGTGACGCCGCCTTCCGTGGCGGGCCGGGACACCTTCGACGACGAGCAGATGGCACTGGACATGGCCGCCGCCGGCATGGGCGTGGCCCTCACCTATGCCCAGGCGGCGGAGCCCTATCTGGCCGACGGGCGGCTGGTGCGCTTCGGGGACGTGTCCGTCCCGACGGAGCGGCGGGCCTGGCTGGTGTGGCGGGAGGACAATCCCAAGCTGCGGCTGATCCGCAACTTCTCCTGGTGGCTGCGGGGCGAACTCGGCTCGTCCGGTGGCCAGCACACGGGGACGGCGGCATGACCCGGCTGCAGCTCACGGTCCGGCTGTTCGCCTTCACCGATCGCTCCGGCTTTGCCGTTCCGAGGCGCGGGGCCGTCAAGGTGTGGAGTGCGGCAGTGGATGGGCTGGTGATCCAGCACCTGACCCCGTCCCTGCTCGCCGCAGGCCCCCGTCCGGGGCTGGCGGAGATCCGGCTGGACCTGACGGCGGACGGACGGCCGGCCGCGGCCCGGATCGAGACCAGCTCCGGCGAGGCCGCCACCGACGGGGCCCTCACCTCGGGCCTGGTCTCGGGACTGCGGCTGCCCGCCCTGCCGCCGTCGGTGCGGGATGCCAGCTTCCTGCTGCTGGTGGAGTTCGCTCCCGCCCCCGTCTCGGCGGAAAGCCTGGCCTAGGACCGGTCGAAGTCGCGGACCGGCAGGGTGGCCTCCACCCGCGCCACCCAGGCCTGCACGGCGGGATACTCGGCCAAGTCGAAACCGCCCTCGTGCGCCACCCGGGTATAGGCCACCAGGGCTAGGTCGGCCAGGCTCGCCCGGTCCCCGGCCAGCCAGCCCGCACAGCCCGGAGCCGACAGGGCCGCCTGCATCCGGGCCAGCGCCGCCCGCCCGCGGACCATCAGGGCGGGGTCGATCTCGTCATCGGGCTTGTTCAGATAGGCCTTGTGGAACCGGCGCACGGCAATGGCGGGCTCGTGGGTGTACTGCTCCCAGAACATCCATTCGAACATCCGGGCGCGGTCGAAGGCATCCGCCGGGATCAGGTCGCTGCCCTCGGCCAGGTACAGCATGATGGCGTTGGACTGGGCGAGGGTGCGGCCGTCCTCCAGCACCACCAGGGGCACCTGTCCGGCCGGGTTGAGGCGCAGGAAGTCCGGCGTCCGGGTCTCGCCCTTCAGCACGTCCACATCCACCCAGCGCCACGGCATGCCGACGCGGTCCGCCACCCACTTCACCTTCAGGCAGTTGCCGGAAATCCGGTCGCCATAGATCGTCAGGGTCATGCGCGCCTCCGGAGCGCCATCCTCCGGACAATGGTGCGCCGGTCAAGTCCATGCGTAAGGCCGCCGTGCCGCGACGCGCGCCGTGTCCTGGCCGGGCCGCCCCGTCCGGCGGAGGCTAATGGCCCAGTATGTGGGTGGCGATCGGCTTCCAGGCGGGGAGGAGGTAGATCCACGTGGTCGCCACCTGGACGGCCACCGCCAGCCCCACCGCCGACAGGACCGCCGGGTGCAATCGCCGCCGCGTCGCCAGATCATGGACCAGGATCGCCCCCATCAGCACCACGGCTCCGACGAAGTGGGGCACGAAGAAGGTCAGGAACCCCGGACCGATCATCTTGGCCATGAAGGGACCCAGGAACGGACCGATCCAGCGGGAGAAGCCGGCATCGGACAGGATGATCGTGCCGATGAGCATCAGCCGCTTGTGCGCCGCCCCGTCGGCCCGCAGCGCCAGTCCGGAAAAGGCAATGATCGCGAAGCTGACGACGCTCAGGACCGGAAGGATCAGGAAGGGGGCGTCGCCGTCGGGCGTGCCGAACTCCAGGTTCCCCATCACCAGGAAGGCCCAGGGGCCGACCACGGTCATCCACGGGATCATGAAGAGCCCCGCCACGCCCAGCCGCCGGTGGAGATCGACCCGGCCGGACCGGATCAGCGACATCTGGGTGGTCAGCAGGGCCAGCCACGCCACATAGCTCACCGCGTGCACATGCACGATCCAGGCATAGGGCACGTGCTGGCCGGTGAAATGATCCAGGCTGTCGGGGATGAACCCCGCCAGCACCCCGCCCCAGATGCCCGCGAGGATCAGGAGGAAGAAGTTCCTGTCCGAGGCTTCCCGGGGTGAAAACCCTGATATCGCTGCCGTTGTCATCGATGCCCCCCGAAGACCCGGGGAAACTAGATCATGACACGGCCCAGGCCGCAATCGGCCCCCGACGGGATGCCGTGGCGCTGTCGGCGGGCTACTTCCTGTCCAGGTCGGTGATCCGGTCCTCCGCCGGGAAGCGGTTCGCCTGGCTCGCGGCCACCTGCTCCACCGCGCGCATCACCCGCAGGATGTTCTGGCCGGTGAGCTTCTTCAGGTCCGCATCGCTCCAGCCCCGTCCCGCCAGCTCGGCAACCAGGTCCACATAGCTGTCGACGCCGGACACGCCGTCGATCACCAGCCCGTCCGTGTCCCCGAAGTCCGCGCCGATCCCCACATGGTCGATCCCGGCCACGGCGCGGACATGGTCCACATGGTCGGCCACGTCCTTCAGGCTGACCGGCGGCCGGGGGTGCGCCGTGCGCCAGGCGTCCATCGCCGGCTTGACCGCGGCGGGGTCGCCGGGATGCAGGGCCTTCTGCCGGGCCTCCTCCGCGGTCTCGTCGGCGGACCAGCGGCGCACGGCCTCGCTGACATAGAAGGGCACGAAGTTGACCATCACCACCCCGCCGTTCTGCGCCACCCGCTTCAGGATCGCGTCCGGCACGTTGCGGGGGTGGTCGGCCAGGGCCCGGGCGGAGGAATGGCTGAAGATCACCGGCGCCTCGGCCACGTCCAGGGCGTCGGACATGGTCTTGGCGGAGACGTGGCTCAGGTCCACCAGCATGCCCAGCCGGTTCATCTCCTTCACCACCGCCTTGCCGAAGGGGGTGAGGCCGTTGTGCACGGGATCGCCGTTGGAGCTGTCCGCCCAGTCCGTGTCGCCGAAATGGGTCAGGGTCATGTAGCGGGCGCCCAGGCGATAGAGGGTGCGCAGCACCTCGAGGCTGTCGTCGATCCCCTCCCCGCCTTCGATGCCCATGAGGGAGGCGACCCGGCCGGACGCCTCGACCTTCGCCACCTCGTCGGCGGTGAAGGCCAGCCCCATCTGCTCCGGATAGCGGGCGGCGAGGCGGCGGACCAGGTCCATCTGCTTCTCCACCGCCACGGTGGCGGCGGGGCCCTTCAGGTCTCCCGGCACCCACAGGGACCAGAACTGGCCGCCGACGCCGCCGCGCTTCAGCCGGGCAAAGTCGGTGTCCAGCCCCGCCGCCCGGGCCGCGGCCTCGTCCCGCAGGTCGACCCCGTTGCTCCGCCCCCCGAACTGGGTGCGGAGCGCCCAGGGCAGGTCGTTGTGCCCGTCGATCACCGGGGACACCTTCAGCACCGCCCGCGCCCGCTCCATCGGCGTCGGCGGGGCACTGGTCGCCTGAGCCGCCGTGGCCGCCATCCCGGCGGAGATCAGCGTGGCGAGAAGGGCGGTGCGAAGGGGCGAAGGGCGCATGGGAGACTCCGGACGGCAAGTCCCCAAGCCTAGCGCCTCAGCCGCCTGACGCAATCACCCGCGGCTAGAGGGAGGCCATGCCCCCGTCCGGGGTGTCGTCCCCCGCCAGGAAGTCCTCGATGATCGGGAAGGTCTCCGCCGGGCGGGTGACCAGGAACAGGTGGCCGCCGGGCACGGTCTTCAGCGTGGCATTGGGGATCAGCCGGGTCAGCAGCTTGCCGTTGATCAGGGGCACGATGCGGTCCACCTCCCCCATCAGGACCAGGGTCCGGGCCTTGAGGAAGGGCAGGTAGAAGGCGCTGGTCCAGCCCAGCATGGCCGCGAGCTGGAACAGATAGCCCTTCTGGCTGGGGGGGCGCAGGCGGGAAATGTGCCCGTCCGCCGCCGTCTCCTCTCCATACAGGGCGTGGAAGTTGGCCCGCATGAAGGAGGGGTCCACATAACGCCGCGGGTCGGCCATCTTGGCCAGCACCTTGGGGTCGCCGGGGGCCATCAGCACCCCCGCCGCCGTGGCGCACAGGATCAGCTTGCCGGTGCGGTCCGGGTGCTGGAAGGCGAACTGCTGGGCCAGTCCCCCGCCCCAGGACACGCCCATCACGTCGACCTTGCCGCTGTAGCCCAGCTTGTCCAGCAGCCGCGCGGCGCGCAGGGCCATGGTCCAGGGCCGGTAGGGGAATTTCGGGTCCGGGGACCCGCCGATGCCGGGCATGTCGAAGGTGATGATGTCCTGGTCCGGCAGCCAGTGGGCCAGGGGGGCCATGATCTCGATATTGGCCCCGATGCCGTTGAAGAACAGGATCGGCCGCCGGGGTGCGGCCCCCGCCCGCGGCCGGGCGCGGAACACGGCGACCCGCAGCATCCGCCCGCCGACGCGCATCATCTCCACATGCGCCTCATGCGGGTCGGCGGCGGGGTCGTAACCCTCCAGCGGGCTCTCGGCGGCGGCTGCGGACACGGGCTCTTCCTTCACTGGTCCCGCCGCAGGTGCGACGGGAGGGGATCAATCGAACACATAGAGGCCCGGCGCGGGATCGCCCGGCGGGTGGGCCTTGGAGCCCAGGGTCTTCGGCGCGGCCTTCGGCTTGCCGGAGCGGTCCTGCAACCATTGGGCCCAGAGGGGCCACCAGGACCCGGCCTGCTCCTTCGCCTGGGTGGACAGCCATTCCTCCACGCTGGCGGCGGGACGGGTCTCGCTGCGGAAGAACTTCGCCTTGGGATTTCCGGGCGGGTTCAGCAGGGACTGGATGTGCCCCGCCTGGGACAGGATGAACTCCACATTGGGCGAGCCCACCAGCTGGGTGGTGCGGTAGCAGGCCTTCCAGGGGGTGATGTGGTCGGTGACGCCCGCGACGATGAACACGTCCTGGGTCACCTTGGTGAGGTCGACCAGGTGCCCCGCCAGCTCCGTCTTGCCCGGATTGCGGAAGGGCTGGGTCTCGTAGACGTCCAGATAGTCCGAATGCAGCTGGGCGGTCAGGTTGGTGGAGTCGTTGTTCCAGAACAGCACGTCGAAGGCCGGTGGGTCCTCCCCGTGCAGGTAGTTGTTGATGACATAGTTCCAGACCAGGTCGTTGGGCCGGAGCCAGGCGAAGGTCCGCGACAGGGACGCCCCGTCCAGCACCCCGGCCTTGGCGGAGCGCCGCCGCGCCATCTCGATCCCGTGCTTGGACACCAGGGCACCCGTCTCGCTGTCGTCCGGCTGGGGGTCCAGCACGCAGACCATCAGGGTGGCGGAGGCCACGCGGGTGTCCCCCGTCGCCGCCAGCTTGCTGAGCAGGGTCGCCGCCGTGATCCCGCCGGAGCAGGCGCCGGAGATGTTCACGGTCTTGGACTTCGAGATCTCGCAGACCACGCCGATGGCCTCGATCAGGGCATCCACATAGTCCCCCAGGCCCCAGTCCCGGTGCTCCGCCGTCGGATTGCGCCAGCTGACCATGAAGGGCTGGATGCCGTTGGTGGTCAGGTGCCGGATGATGCTCTTCTCCGGCGACAGGTCGTTCACATAGGCCTTGTTGATCTGGGGCGGGATGATCAGCAGCGGGACCGGCCAGACCTGGTCCGTGGTCGGCGCATACTGGATCAGCTCCATCATCTCGTTGCGGAACACCACCGCACCCTTCGAGGTGGCGAGGTTCTCCCCCACCTTGAACGGGCGCTTGTCCACCTGGCTGACGATGCCGTCGTTCTTGGTGATGTCCTCATAGGCGTTCTGCAGCCCCTTCAGCAGGGACGCGCCGCCGGTCTCGAAGGCCTTCTTCACCGCCGAGGGATTGCCGATCAGGGAATTGGTGGGGGCGATGCTGTCGAGGATCATGCCGGTGACGAAACTGGCCCGGGCCCGTTCCGCCTCGTCGAAGTCGAGATCGTCCATCCACTCCGCCACGCCCTCCCGCACGGCGAGGTAATACTGCATGCCGGCCTTGTAGAAGGGGTTCATGCGGAAGGCGGGGTCGAGGAACCGCTTGTCCTTGGGATCGGGCGCCAGATCGGACTGGTTGGTGACGATCTTCACCACTTCGCCCGAAAATTTCTTCATGTGCTTCAGGGTCTTGACCGGACGGCCCGCGGTCTCGCGCAGCATCACGCCCACCGCGCCGATCAGGTCCTCGCGGGCGAGACCGACCATGGGATTCATGGCGACGACGTTTTCCGCCGCACCGGCGCCGAGGTCATTGGGGGCTTTGGCCATGCGTCGCTTCCCTGATCCTTGTGGTGGGCGGGTCGCATCTGCGCTCGCCTTATCCCCGCATCCTCGTATGTTCCGGAAAGCTGTCAACCGAGCCCCCGTCACCGTGAGCACCAAGACCCGCATCCTGGAGACCGCCCTGGACCTCTTCAACGCCGAGGGGTTCGGGGCCCTGTCGGCGGTGGACGTGGCCTCGGCGCTCGGGATCAGTCCGGGGCATCTCTATTATCACTTCAAGGGCAAGGCCGAGATCGCCGCGGCGCTGGCCCGCAACTACCGGGACGAGTGCGACATGGTCCTCGACGCCGCCCGGGACGCCTGCCGGGGGGAGGCCGCGACGCTGGAGACCCTGTGGACCTATGTCCACATCCTGCTGGAGGAGGCGTGGGACGCGCGCTTCCTGTACCGGGAAGCCCAGGCCCTGGCCGCCGCCCATGCGCAGATCGCCGCGGACCTGCGCCACATCCTGGTCCGCCAGCGGGACACCCTGCGCGCCCTGCTGGGAGAACTGGCGGCCAACCGGGCCATCACCGCCGGGCCGGAGGTGCTGGACGGCGTCGCCCGCCTGATGACCACCGCCGTCGGCTATCACGCCCTGTTGCTGGAGCTGGAGGGGGATGCCGGACCGCCGCGGGAGCGGGTGGCCCGCGCGGCGGCCCAGATCCTGCTGCTGCCCGCCGGCCTGATCGGGACCGGACCTGCGGGCAGCGACTAGGCTCAGGCCTCCTTGGAGACCTTGGCGGCCTTGGGGGCCTTGGCGGCGACGGCCTTCGGCGCGGCGGGCTGTTCCGCCTTCAGGGCATGGACCTCGGCGGTCAGGGTCTCGACCTGGGCGGAGAGCTTTTCCACCGCCTGGGCGAGCGCGCCGATGTTCAGGGGGGCCAGGGTCTCGGTGACCGACTTGCGCACCTTGCCGATCCGGGCTTCCAGGGCCGCCACCCGCTCTTCGCGGAAGCTGCGGGCCTGTTCCACCAGGGACACGACGCGCTCGCCCTGCGGGGTCTTGGCGATGGTGTCGCGGACCTTGTCCTCGACTTCCTCGCCCTTGGCCACCAGCTGGTCGAAGGCTTCGTTGGCACCGGTGGCGAGCTTTTCCACCGCGCCTTGCGTCTCGGCATACATGCGGCCATAGGCCCCGACGCCGGCCAGCCAGATCTTGCGGGCGATGTCCGGATCGTGGGCGACGGGGGTGGTCGCGGCGGTCTTTGCGGTCTTCTTGGCAGTGGCCATGGGGAGGGTTCCTTCAATCTGCACGGCGGGAAGGGGGGGAGGATGTCCCGCCGTTGTGCAGCCAATAGGCCCGCGCTTTAGAAAAAGCATTCTAGCGCCGTTCAGGCGGACAGCAGACGCGCCGCGATGAGGTTGCGCTGGGTCTCGCTGGTGCCGGAATAGACGGTGGCCGCCCGCACGCAGAAGTGCTTGGCGGTCACATGCGCCCCGTGGTCGAGGTCGGCGAGGCCCAGGTCCAGCGCCTGCAGGGACGCGGCGGCAAAGGGCCCCTCGGCCTCCATGGCCAGCTCGGCCACCTGCTGGTGCAGTTCCGTCCCGATCAGCTTCAGCATGGAGGGGGTGGCGGGGTCGGCGGCATCCGCCCGGCCGGTGGGCAGGCTGCGCAGCTCCAGCTGCTCATAGGCGTCCAGCGCGATCTGCAGGCGGGCGAGGCGGGCGAACATCGACGGCTCCAGCCGGTCGCGGATCGCCGCCATGTCCCGCGCCGTGCGCATCAGCACCCGCCGCACAAGGGCCGGCGGCGTGTTGTTGGACCGGGCCAGCGCCATCAGCCGCTTGGCCATGGTCCAGCCGTCGTTCTCCGCCCCCACCCGGTTGGCGACGGGGACGCGCACATCGTCCAGGAACACCTGGTTGAACTCGTGGTCCCCGGCGAGGCCCAGGATCGGCGTGACGGTCAGGCCCGGGCTGTCCATGTCGATCAGCAGGAAGGTCAGGCCCTGCTGCTTGCGGCCCGTGTCGTCGGTGCGGACAATGGCGAACATGCGGTTGGAGTGGTGGGCACCCGTGGTCCAGACCTTGGTCCCCGTCACCCGATAGACATCCCCCTCCCGCACCGCCCGGGTGGAGATGGCCGCCAGGTCCGACCCCGCCCCCGGCTCGGAAAAGCCCTGGCACCACAGATCGGCGCCGGACAGGATGGCGGGCAGGTAGCGGGCCCGCTGGGCAGGGGTCCCCTGCTCGATCAGCAAGGGCCCCAGCGCCCGGACCCCGCTGGCGGACAGGACCGGCGCGTCGTTGCGGGCGCACTCCCGGTCGAACAGGAACCGCTGCCGGGCGGTCCAGCCGGCACCCCCGTGGGCCACGGGCCAGGCCGGCGCGATCCAGCCCCGCTGGAAGAGCCGTCGGTGCCAGAGCCGGGCGGCCCCGATCTCCGAATGCACGCCGATGGTCTCCCGTCCCGCCTTGCGCAGGTCCGGTGTCAGGGCCTGGTCGAGAAACGCCCGGACCTCGGCGAGGAAGGCGTCCTCGTCCACGGGGTCGTCTGTCAGGTCCTTGCACACCGCGGCCACCATGGCATCGCTCCCCGGCGCAGGACTGCGCCCCGCTCACCGTGGCGGCAGGCCGACGACGCAAACATGATCTGGATCAAAGTGGGGCCTTCCCACCGGACTAGGATCAGTGTCAGGGCGAAGCGGTGACCGGGGCCCCCATCCTGCGGTCATGACCCCTTCGCCCCGTGCGGCCGCGCTGTCCGAAGATCCCCCGGACGGCGCGGTCAGGCACGCCCGCGGCGGCTCACGCCCGCCCGGTGCGCGGGAAATTCCTGTCCCGCGGGAGATTTACAAGCCGGGCACGGCCGCGCGATAACTCCCCCACCATAGGGAGAGCCACAAGAATGCGCGAAGCCGTCATCGTATCCTACGCCCGTACCGGTCTGGCCAAGTCCGGCCGCGGCGGGTTCAACATCACCCCGCCCATGTCCATGGCCGCCCATGCCATCAAGCACGCCGTGGCCAAGTCCGGCGTCGAGGCGGACTTCGTCGAGGACTGCTTCCTGGGCAACAACGCCCATGCGGCCCCGAACATCGCCCGCCTGGCCGCCCTCCTGGCCGGCATGCCCAAGACCACCGCGGGCGTCAGCGTCAACCGCTTCTGCTCGTCGGGCCTGCAGACCATCGCCATGGCCGCCAACCACATCCGGGGCGACGGTGCCGACTGCGTCGTGGCCGGTGGGGTCGAGAGCATCTCCATCCCCGGCGGCGGCGTGCCCCGGGAATCGGTGGATCCGGAGCTGCTGAAGATGGCCCCGGACATCTTCATGGCCATGATCGACACCGCCGACATCGTCGCCCAGCGCTATGGCGTCAGCCGCGAATACCAGGACGAGTACTCCCTGGAATCCCAGCGCCGCATGGCCGCGGCCCAGGCGGCGGGCAAGTTCGCCGACGAGATCGTGCCGATGGCCACCAAGATGAAGGTGGTCAACAAGGAGACCAAGGAAGAGTCCGTGGTCGACTACACGGTGGATCGCGACGAGTGCAACCGCCCCGACACCACCCTGGCCGGTCTCGCCGGTCTGCAGCCGGTGAAGGGCGAAGGCAAGTTCGTCACCGCCGGCAATGCCAGCCAGCTGTCCGACGGTGCCGCCGCCGTGGTGCTGATGGAGGCCAAGGAAGCCGAACGCCGTGGGCTGGAGCCGCTCGGCCGCTTCGTGTCCTGGGCCGTGGCCGGCTGCGAGCCGGACGAGATGGGCATCGGCCCGGTGTTCGCCGTGCCGAAGCTGCTGAAGCGCCAGGGCCTGACCGTGGACGACATCGACCTGTGGGAACTGAACGAGGCCTTCGCCTCCCAGTGCCTCTACAGCCGCGACAAGCTGGGCATCGATCCGGCCAAGTACAATGTCAACGGCGGCTCCATCGCCATCGGCCACCCCTTCGGCATGACGGGCGCCCGCTGCGCCGGCCACATCCTGCAGGAAGGCCGTCGCCGCAAGGCCAAGTGGGGCGTGGTGACCATGTGCATCGGCGGCGGCCAGGGCGGCGCCGGGCTGTTCGAGATCTACAGCTAGGAACTGCGTCCTTCGAGACGGGCCTTGCGGCCTCCTCAGGATGACGCGCGTTTGTTCCATACACGGATCAGGATGTGGGCTCGAAAACCCCAACCTGCGTCATGGTGAGGAGCCCCGAAAGGGGCGTCTCGAACCACCCGCTGCGTCCTTCGAGTCGGGCCTTGCGGCCCTCCTCAGGATGACGCGCGTTTGTTCCACACGTGGATCAGGATATGGGCTCGAAACCCCTACCTGCGTCATGGTGAGGAGGCCCGTCAGGGCCGTCTCGAACCACGCCCCCCCCTCAGAACTCGTCCCAGGTCTCCGCCACCCGGGCCTGGAGGGCGCGGGCGTCGGTGGTCGGGCGGGGACGGGCAGCGGCGGCCGCGCGGCGGGGCCGGGGCGCTGCCGAGGTCACCGGCGCAGCCCCGTCCACAGCGAACTGGGAGACGATCTGGCTCAGGGCCTCCGCCTCCCGGGTCAGGCGATGGCTGGCGGCGGTGGTCTCCTCCACCATGGCGGCGTTCTGCTGGGTGACGTCGTCCATCTCCCGCACAGCCGCAGTCACCTGGTTCAGGCCGGCGGCCTGCTCCTGGGCGGTGGCGGCGATGCGGCCCACCAGATCGGCGACCTGCACCACCTTCTCGACAATGCCGCTGAGCGCCTTGCCCGTGCGGCCGACCAGGTCCACCCCCTGCTCCACCTGGGTGGCGGACTCGGCAATGAGGGCCTTGATCTCCTTGGCCGCGTCGGCGGAGCGCTGGGCGAGCGCCCGGACCTCCATGGCCACAACGGCAAAGCCGCGACCGGCATCCCCGGCCCGGGCCGCCTCGACCCCGGCATTGAGGGCCAAGAGGTTGGTCTGGAAGGCGATCTCGTCGATGACGCCGATGATCTGACTGATCTTGTGCGCCGACTGCTCGATCCCGCCCACGGCATGGATGGCGTCGGTCACCACCACGCCGGATCGGTCGGCCTCCTCCCGGGCATCGGTGACCAGCCGCGCCGCCTGCTGCGCCGTCTCGGCGGTGGAGCGGACGGTGATGGTCACCTCCTGCAGCGCGGTGGAGGTCTGGTTCAGGCTGGCGGCCTGGCGCTCGGTGCGCATGGAGAGGTCGTCGGCGGCCTGGCTCATCTCGTCGGCCCCGTGGCGGATGTCCTGGGCCTGGCCCACCACCCCGTTCATGGTCCGGCCGAGCTTTTCCATGGCCTGGTTGAAATCCTCGCGGATCGTCTCGAACTCGTCGGTGAAGGGCGTGGAGATGCGGCAGGTCAGGTCCCCCGCCGCCAGCCGGTTCAGGGCGTGGGCGATCTGGTCGACCATGGCCGCCATCTGGGCCTTGGCCTCGATCTCGTGCTGGCGGCGCTCGCCGGAGCGGCGCTCCTCCTGGGCGAAGACCTCGCGCTTCTCGGCTTCGGCGGCGACCACGGCCTCGGTGGCGCGCTCGCTGGCCACCCGGGCGTCCTCCAGGCTGTCGAGCATGCGCACGCTGGACACCGCCGTCCAGATCAGGGTCGCGGCCTCGGCCACCAGGATCACGGCGTGCACCAGCACCCGGCCGATGCCGCCGCCGCCGTTGAACACCAGGGCGGGCAGCAGGAAGCTGAGGGTCAGGTGATGCAGGGCCACCGTGGCGGCGGCCACCAGGATCACCGGCCAGTCGGCGAAGATGGCCAGCACCGCCAGGGCGGCGAAATAGGCCATGTGCATGTCGATCTGCCACAGGTGGCCGTTGCAGATGGCCACCAGCAGGGAGACCTGGGCCATCAGCCCCACCCCCTGGGCCATGCGCGCCACGGCGCTTTCCCCCGTCTGGCGGGACAGGACGGCGAGACCGACGGTGAGCACCACCGCCCCGCCCGTGGCGATCAGGCCCTGGCCGAAGGTCAGCCAGGCGGCCCCGGCGGCGAGGGTGAGAAGGGCACTGCATGCGGCCACCACCAGGCCACCGGTCTGCCGTTGCGCGGCCAGGGTCTCGGATTTGATGCTCATGTCAGCTTTCCGTTTTGGGGGCGCAGCCCCCGAGGATCGGGTTCAGGAACAGCCAGGCGCCGTCAGCCCGCAGACGATCGGGATGGTCGGTCCGGACGACGATGATGCTGGGCACGCCCCCCAGGCGCACGATCAGGGAGGACCGGGCCGCCGCGGTCACCGCCCGGGCTCCGCTCCACCACGGGGGAAACACCGCCGCGACGGTCCGGGGGCCGGGGCCGCCGGCAGGCGCCAGCACCGCCGGGGCGAGGGCGAGGAGCGATGCGCCCATCAGCCCGGCCGCGGTCAGGAGGGGCGACCGCGCCAGCAACTGAATGTCATTTCTGGGTGAGGCCGTGACCATGCGCCAAGGTCTCAAGCCGCCCTTAACAGCGGCTTACCATAAGTGCCCAGAATGACCGCTTGAGACAATTTTCCGGGGAAACGGCCCGTCCGGCCATTTCAAGCCGGGAATTCGGCGGTGCCGCGGCATGTCGTGCCGCGAAACGCGCCGTCAGCCGGTTCAGCCCGCAGTGCCCTCGGCCCCGCCGACGACCCCGTTCCAGAAGCGTTTGGCCTTGTCGAAGAAGCCGGTCTGGCGGGGATGATGGCCGTCGCCGGTGGCCATGGTGGCCGCCAGCTCGCGCATCAGTTCCTTTTGGCGGGCGGTGAGGCGCACCGGCGTCTCCACCTTCAGGCTGACCAGCAGGTCGCCCCGCTCCCGCCCGCGCAGGGACGGCATGCCGCGGCCGCGCAGACGCACCACGTCGCCGCTCTGCGCCCCTTCGGGCACCTTGACCTTCGCCCGGCAGCTGTCGGCGTCGCCGGTCTTGAGGCCGTCGGGGCACATGGCCGGCGCCTCGATCTCGCCGCCGAGCACGGCCATCCACATGGGCACCGGGGTGTCGCAATAGAGGTCGAGGCCGTCGCGCTGGAACAGCTCGTGCGGGCGCAGCGACAGGAAGATGTAGAGGTCGCCCCGCGGTCCGCCCTTCTGGCCGGCATCGCCCTCGCCCTGCAGGCGGATGCGGGCGCCGTCGTCCACGCCGGCGGGGATGCGCACCTGCAGGGTCCGCTCCTTGCGCACCTGGCCGACCCCGTGACAGGTCCGGCAGGGGTCGGTGATGATCCGGCCCTGGCCGCCGCAGCGGGGGCAGGACCGTTCGATGGAGAAGAAGCCCTGGCTGGCCCGCACCCGGCCGTGGCCACCGCAGGTCTGGCAGACGGTGGGCTGGGTCCCCGGCTTGGCACCGGAGCCGTCGCAGGTGTCGCAGGTCTGGGTGGAGGGCACCTTCAGGTTCACCTCGGCGCCGGTGAAGGCCTGCTCCAAGGTGATCTCCAGGTCATAGCGCAGGTCCTGCCCGCGCTGGGGTCCGCCGGAGCGGCGTCCGCCCCCGCCGAACATCTCCCCGAACACATCGCCGAACACGTCGGAGAAGATGTCCGACGCATCCTGGAAGCCGCCGAAACCGGCCCCGCCCCCGGGTCCGCCACCGCCGCCCACGCCCGCATGGCCGTAGCGGTCATAGGCCGCACGCTTCTGCGGGTCGGACAGGATGGAATAGGCCTCGTTGCACTCCTTGAAGCGCTTCTCGGCCTCGGCATCGCCGGGGTTGCGGTCGGGATGGTGCTTCATCGCCGCCTTGCGGAAGGCGGACTTCAGCTCCCCGTCGCTGGCGGAGCGTTCGACCTCGAGGATCTCGTAATAGCAGCGTTGCGTCGTCATGGCGGTGTCAACTCGTCACAGAGAAGGCCCGGACGCGCCGCCGACAGGGTAAGCCCCCCGCCGACGGCGCGATCCGGGACCGCAATCAGGCGCTCTTCTTGCCGTCGTCGACTTCCTCGAACTCGGCGTCGACCACGCCGTCGTCCCCGTGGCCGCCCTTGTGTTCGGCCTCGGCACCCTCGGCACCGCCGGCCGCCTGCTGGGCCGCGTACATGGCCTCGCCCAGCTTCATGGAGGCGTCCATCAGGGTCTTGGTCTTGGCCTCGATGTCGTCGGCGTCGTCCCCGTCCTTCACCGCCTTCAGGTCGGCCAGAGCCGTCTCGATGGCGGCCTTGTCGGCGGGGCTGACCTTGTCACCGAACTCCGCCACCGACTTTTCGGTGGAGTGGATCAGGCTGTCCGCATGGTTGCGGGCCTCCACCACGGCCTTGCGCTTCTTGTCCTCGGCGGCATTGGCCTCGGCCTCGCGGACCATGGCCTCGATGTCGGAGTCGGACAGGCCGCCATTGGCCTGGATGCGGATCGAGTGCTCCTTGTTGGTGGCCTTGTCCTTGGCCTGGACATTGACGATGCCGTTGGCGTCGATGTCGAAGGTCACCTCCACCTGGGGCACACCCCGGGGGGCCGGGGGGATGCCGACCAGGTCGAACTGGCCCAAGAGCTTGTTGTCGTGGGCCATCGGCCGCTCACCCTGGAACACCCGGATGGTCACGGCGGACTGGTTGTCCTCGGCGGTGGAGAAGGTCTGGCTGCGCTTGGTCGGGATGGTGGTGTTGCGCTCGATCAGCGGGGTGAACACGCCGCCCAGGGTCTCGATGCCGAGCGTCAGCGGGGTCACGTCCAGCAGCAGGACGTCCTTCACATCCCCCTGCAGCACGCCACCCTGCACCGCGGCACCCAGCGCCACGACTTCGTCCGGGTTCACGCCCTTGTGCGGCTCGCGGCCGAAGAAGGCCTTAACCGCCTCCACCACCTTGGGCATGCGGGTCATGCCGCCCACCAGAACCACTTCATCGATCTGCGACTTGGAGAAGCCCGAGTCCTTCAGCGCCTGCTGGCAGGGGCCGATGGTGCGCTCGATCAGGTCCTCGACCAGGCTTTCCAGCTTGGCGCGGGTCAGCTTCACGTTCAGGTGCAGCGGGCCGGACGCGTTCATGGAGATGAAGGGCAGGTTCACCTCGTACTGGGCGACGGTGGACAGTTCCTTCTTGGCCTTCTCGGCCTCTTCCTTCAGGCGCTGCAGGGCCAGCTTGTCCTTGCGCAGGTCGACGCTGGTTTCCTTCTTGAACTCGTCGGCCAGGAAGTCGACCACGCGCATGTCGAAGTCCTCGCCGCCGAGGAAGGTGTCGCCATTGGTGGACTTCACCTCGAACACGCCGTCGCCGATCTCGAGGATCGACACGTCGAAGGTCCCGCCGCCCAGGTCATAGACGGCGATCTTCTTGCCGTCGGACTTGTCGAGGCCGTAGGCCAGCGCCGCCGCCGTGGGCTCGTTGATGATGCGCAGGACTTCGAGGCCGGCGATCTTGCCGGCGTCCTTGGTGGCCTGGCGCTGGGCGTCGTTGAAATAGGCGGGCACCGTGATCACCGCCTGGGTGACGGTCTCGCCCAGATGGGCCTCGGCGGCCTCCTTCATCTTCATCAGGGTGAAGGCGGAGATCTGCTGCGGCGAATAGTCCTTGCCGTGGGCGCGGACCCAGGCGTCGCCGTTCGGGCCCTTGACGATCTCGTAGGGCACCATGTCCTTGTCCTTGGACACCACCTTGTCGTCATACTTTCGGCCGATCAGGCGCTTGATGGCGAAGAAGGTGTTGGCGGCATTGGTCACCGCCTGGCGCTTGGCAGGCTGGCCCACCAGGCGCTCCGTATCGTCCAGGATGGCGACGACGGAGGGGGTGGTGCGCGCGCCTTCGGCGTTCTCGATGACCTTGGGGGCCTTGCCGTCCATGATGGCCACGCACGAATTGGTGGTGCCGAGGTCAATCCCGATGATCTTGCCCATGTGAGGGTCTCGCTCCAGTCTTTGGCGGTTGGACTTGCAGGCCTTGCCAGTGAAGCACCGGCGAACGTCCAACCCCGGGGTTAAGGGTCTATGCTGAGGATCTGCGGCGCCGGAGCGTGCAGAGTTGCAGCGGATATGGGTAGCCGCGGCACCGCTGCAAGACCGTAGACCGGGTAGGGATAAGCGGGGCCGGATGTTTTTATGTTGGACGGTGGGGCGCACTTGCGTCCTTCGAGACGGGCTTCGCCCTCCTCAGGATGACGCGCGTTGGGGATGACCGTCGGCCAGCATGGGCTCGATCAACAAATCTGCGTCATGGGGAGGAGCCCCGAAGGGGCGTCTCGAACCACGCAAATCCCCCCTACCGCCACCCACCCCCCAGGGCCTCGATCAGGGAGACGCTGGCCACCAGCCGGGCGCGCTGGGTGGATAAAGCCGTCTCGGCGGCGGACAGGGCGGTGTTCTGGGCCTGGATCACCACGGCGTAGTTCACCGTGCCCGACCGATACTGGTTGAGCGCGATGGCCTCCGCCGCCCGGGCATCGGTCAGGGCCTGATCGCGGTAGCCGGCCTCCGCCTCCAGGGTGCGCAGGGAGGCGATCTGGTCCTCCACCTGCTGAAAGGCGGTGAGCACGGTCTGGCGGTACTCCGCCACCCGCTGGTTGTAGAGGGCCTTGGCCCCGCGGACATTGGCCTCCCGGGCCCCGAAGTCGAAGGCCGTCACCGCCGCGCTGGCCCCGTAGGCCCAGCTGGAGGTGGCGGCCTTGAACAGGTCCCTGGTCCGCGCCGCCGCGGTGGTGTCGGAGGCCGACAGGGTCACCGAGGGGAAGTAGGCGGACTTGGCGATGCCGATCCCGGCACTGGCCGCGGCCGCCGCCCGCTCCGCCGCGGCCACGTCGGGACGACGCTGCAGCAGGGTGCCGGCGAGGTTCAGGGGGGCCACCGGCGCGTCCCGGGCCAGCGGGGCCGGGGCCAGGCTGAAGGCCTGCGGCGTCTGGCCCACCAGCACGGCGATGGCATGTTCCAGCTGGGCGCGGGAGGCGGCCAGGTCGATCAGGCTGGCCTGGGCGCTCTCCAGCTGGGTGCGGGCGGTGATCACGTCCCCCCGGGCAGCGACACCGGCGGCATACTGGTGCTCGGTGAGGGCCAGCGCCTTGGTGTCATTGGCCACGGTGGAGGCCAGCAGGTCCTTCTGCGCATCGGTGGCGCGCAGCTGGAAATAGTCGCTGGCCAGCGTCGCCTGCAGGGACAGGCGCACATTGGCCAGGTCCGCGGCACTGGCCTCGGCATTGGCGCGGCCCTGCTCGATCTGGCGGCGAATGCGGCCCCACAGGTCCACGCTCCAGGAGGCATCGGCGGCGGCGGAATAGCGGGTGGAGGTGACATTGGGCGGGATGGCCCCCTTGCCCCCGGACTTCTGGCCGGACCCGGTGGCCGAGACCGTGGGGAAGAAGGACGCCTCGGTCTCGGCCAGGGCGTCGCGGGCCTGCTTCCAGGCCTGCAGCTGGCCGGCCAGGGTCTGGTTGGAGACGGCCAGCCGCTGCTCCAGATCGTCCAGCACCGGGTCGTGATAGGCCGACCACCAGGCCCCGCGGTCCAGGGTGTCCATCGGCGTGGCGGGGGTCCAGCCCTCGGCCTCCTTGAAGGCGGTCTCGGTCCCGGCCACCGGCGTGCGGTAGTTGGGGCCCACGGCGCAGGCGGACAGCATCAGGGCGGCGAGGAGGGGGGGAAGGAGCTTGCGGGTCATCATGAGCCTTGCCCGGTCACGGGGTGAAGCGGTGCCGACCGCGGACGGCGGCGGCCAAAACGGCGGAACAGCTGCACGTGCCGCAGCCGGTCCATGTAGATATAGACCACCGGCGTGGTCAAAAGGGTCAGGATCTGGCTGGCCACCAGGCCGCCGATGATGGTGACGCCCAGGGGCTGGCGCAGCTCGCCCCCCTCGCCGAAGGCCAGGGCCAGGGGCACGGCCCCCAGGATGGCGGCCACCGTGGTCATCAGGATCGGCCGGAAGCGCAGCATGGAGGCGCGATAGATGGCCTCCATCGGCGTGGCCCCCGCCCGCTCCGCGTGGAGGGCGAAGTCGATGATCAGGATGGCGTTCTTCTTGACGATGCCGATCAGCAGGATGACCCCGATCAGGGCGATGATCGAGAATTCCACATGGAAGACCAGAAGGGCCAGGAACGCCCCCACGCCTGCGGACGGCAGGGTCGACAGCACCGTGATCGGGTGGACATAGCTCTCGTAAAGGACCCCCAGCACCATGTAGACGGCCAGCAGCGCCCCGCCGATCAGCAGCACCGGCGAACTGCCGGTGGCGGAAAAGGCCCCCGCCGTGCCCTGGAAGCTGCCGTGCACCGCATTGGGCATGCCGATGGCGGCGATGGCGGCGGCCATCTCCGTCTGGGCGTCGGACAGGGAGCGGCCGGGCACCAGGTTGAACGAGACGGTGGCGGCCACGGTCTGGCCCTGGTGGCTGACCGAGACGGGGGTGTTGTTCAGCTGCCAGTTGGCGACCGCGGCCAGCGGGACCATCCGCGTGGCGCTGGTAGACACGGCATTGCCGGTCTGGGCCGGGGTGGCCCCGGTGGTGGTGCGGGACGCCCCCGCGCCGTTGAGGGCCGTGGCCGATCCCGTGACCCCCGAGCCGGACCCGGTCTGGGTCGTGGTGGACACCGTGGCCGACGCCGCGCCCCCGGGACCGGACGGGGCCGGGCGGGACAGGGTCATGAAGGGCTGCGGCACCGGGTCGCGGCTGGTGAGGGTGCCGGAGGGGTTGGGCGGCCCCTGGGTCGCCGGATTGGTCACCACCGCCAGCCGGGCCGGGCTTGCCAGCCGGGCGCTGACGGCGGGGGAGTTGGCGGTGGCGCTGGTCGCGCTCACCGGCGTCAGCCAGGTATCCCGCAGGCTGTCGGCGAACTGGGTAAAGCCGGGCTCGGCCTCCATCACCACATGGTACTGGTTCAGGGGGTTGTAGATGGTGGACACCTGCCGCTGGCCGAACAGGTCATAGAGGATGTTGTCCATCTGCTGGGCCGTGACGCCCAGCCGCGAGGCCGCGTCCCGGTCCAGGGTCACATAGGTCTCCAGCCCGTGCTCCTGCTGGTCGGAGTTCACGTCGGTGAGGATCGGCGACAGCTTCAGCTGGTTGGTGAGCCGCTCCGACCAGACCCGCAGGGCGTCGATGTCGTCGCTCTGCAGGGTGTACTGGTACTGGGCCGCCGACTGGCGCCCGCCCAGGCGGAACTCCTGCTGCACCTGCAGGAACAGGGACGCCCCCGCCACCCGCCGCAGCTTGGGCCGGATGCGCTGGGCCACCTCGTCGGAGCTGAGCCCCCCGCGCTCGGCCTTGGGCTTGAGGCTGGCGAACAGGAAGCCGCCGCCGGACCCGGTGAAGCCCACCGCGTGCAGCACCGCCGGGTCGGCGGAGACGATCTTGGCCAGCCGCTGGAACTTCTCGGAGGTGAGCTGGAAGGAACTGGCCTGGTCCACCTGCATCCCGCCGACCAGCTGGCCGGAATCCTGCTGCGGGAAGAAGCCCTTGGGCACCTGGATGAACAGGAAGACATTGAGGCCGATGGTGGCCACCAGCAGACCCACGATCAGCCGCCGGTGATCCAGCGCCCAGGCCAGGGACCGGCCATAGGCGGCGGTCAGGCCGTCGAAGCCCCGCTCGATCCAGTCGGAGACCTGCCACAGGGCCTGCTGCAGCCGGGTGCGCGAGGGTGCCGCGGCCGCGGTCTCGTGCAGGCTGCCCAGGCGCGCGGCCATCATCGGGGTGAAGGTCAGGCTGACCACAAGGGAGATGACGATGGAGGCCGACAGGGTGACGCCGAACTCCACGAAGAACTTGCCGACAATCCCCCCCATCAGCACGATCGGCGCGAACACCGCCACCAGCGAGATGGAGATGGAGATCACCGTGAAGGACACCTCCTTCGCGCCCAGGATCGCCGCCTGGAAGCGGGGCATGCCGTCCTCCACATGGCGGGTGATGTTCTCCAGCACGACGATGGCGTCGTCCACCACGAACCCGGTGGCCACGGTCAGCGCCATCAGGCTCAGCATGTCCAGGCTGTAGTGCAGCAGGTACATGACCGACAGGGCCCCCAGCAGGGACACCACCACCGCCACCGCGGGAATGATCACCGCCCGGCCGTTGCGCAGGAACACCAGCACCACCAGCACCACCAGGAAGATGGAGATGGCCAGCGACCGCTCCACATCGTTCAGCGAGGCCCTTGTGGCGGTGGTCCGGTCCACCCCGATCTCCAGGTCCACCTGCGACGGCAGCTGGGCCCGCAGGCGCGGCAGGGCGGCCTTGATCCGGTCCACGGTGGCGATGACATTGGCGCCCGGCTGGCGGGTGATGCGCACGACGATGGCGGGCTTGCCGTCCACCAGGCCCATCTGGCGGACGTCCTCGACGCTGTCGATGACCTCCGACACGTCCGACAGGCGGATCACCTGGCCGTCCCGCACGGCGATGACCAGGTGGCGATAATCGTCCGCCGTCCGGGCCTGGTCATTGGTGTAGATCTGCAGGCGGCGGCTGTCGTCGGTGAGGAAGCCCTTGGGCTGGTTGGCATTGGCCGACGCAATGGCCGCGCGCACGTCCTCGGGGCTCAGCCCGTACTTGAACAGGGCCTTGGGGTTCAGCTCCACCCGCACGGCGGGATTGGCCCCGCCGCCGAGACTGACGTCCCCCACCCCTTCGATCTGGCTCAGCTTCTGCTGCAGGATGGTCGCCGCCGCGTCGTACATCTGCCCCTTGGACAGGGTCGGCGAGGTGAGCGACATGATCAGGATCGGCGCGTCCGCCGGGTTGAACTTGCGATAGGTGGGGTTGGAGCGCAGCGTGGCCGGCAGGTCGGCCCGGGCGGCATTGATGGCCGCCTGCACGTCCCGGGCGGCGCCGTTGATGTCCCGGCTGATGCCGAACTGCAGGATGATCTGGGTATTGCCCACCGAGGAGGTGGACGTCATCTCGCTCACGTCGGCGATCTGGCCCAGGTGCCGTTCCAGGGGCGTGGCCACGCTGGTGGACATGACCGCCGGGCTGGCCCCGGGCAGGTTGGCCTGGACCATGATGGTGGGCAGGTCCACCGCCGGCAGGGACGAGACGGGCAGCTGGAAATAGGCCGCGACCCCGGTCAGGGCGATGCCGATGGTCAGGAGCGTGGTGGCGACCGGGCGCCGGATGAACAGCTCCGTGATGTTCACGCCGCACCCGATCCGTCCGGAGCTCCGTCCATCACCAGCCCGTCATGCGGCAGCCGCCGGGCCAGCCGGTCGAAGGCCAGATAGATCACCGGGGTGGTGAACAGGGTCAAGAGCTGCGAGGCGATCAGCCCCCCGACGATGGCCACCCCCAGGGGCTGGCGCAGTTCCGCCCCGTAGCCGCCGCCGATCATCAGCGGCGCCGCGCCGAACAGGGCTGCCAGCGTGGTCATCAGGATCGGCCGGAAGCGCAGCAGCGCCGCCTGGCGAATGGCCTCCACCGGGGACAGCCCCTCGTTGCGTTCCGCGTCGAGGGCGAAGTCGATCATCATGATCGCGTTCTTCTTGACGATGCCGAACAGCAGGATCAGGCCGATGACCCCCACCACGCCCAGGTCCTCGCCGGCGATCATCAGGGCGATCAGGGCCCCCACCGCCGCCGAGGGCAGGGTCGACAGGATGGTGATCGGGTGGATGAAGCTCTCGTAGAGCACCCCCAGCACGATGTAGATCGTGACGATGGCGGCCAGGATCAGCCACAGCTCGTTGTTCAGGGACTTCTCGAACGCGTCCGCGGCACCCAGGAAGGTGGTGTTGATCGACAGGGGCACGCCGGTCTGGTCCCCGACCTTCACCTGCTTCTCCATCTGCTTGATGGCGCTCACCGCCCCGCCCAGGCTCTCGCCCTTGCCGAGGTTGAAGCTGATGGTCACCGCCGGGAACTGGCCCACATGGGTCACCACCAGGGGGGCCGGTTGCTCCACCAGTTTCGCGAAGGCCGACAGGGGAGCCTGGCCGCCGGAACCGGTGGGCAGATAGAGGCTGGACAGCGCCTCCGGCCCCAGCCGGAACTCCGGCGCCACTTCCAGGATCACCCGGTACTGGTTGGACTGGGTGAAGATGGTGGAGACGATCCGCTGGCCGTAGGCATTGTAGAGGGCGTTGTCGATGGCGGCCATGGACACCCCCAGCCGGCCCGCCGTGTCCCGATCCACCACGATGGACATGGCCAGCCCCTGGCTCTGCACGTCGGAGGTGACGTCGGCAACCTTGGAACTCTGCTTCAGCCGGTCGATGACCGCCGCGCTCCAGGTCTGCAGCAGGGCCGGGTCGGAGCCTTCCAGCACGAACTGGTACTGGGTCTTGGAGACCTCGGAATCGATGGCCAGGTCCTGCACCGGCTGCATGTAGACCGTGGCGCCCGGCACGCGGATCTCGTCGTTCAGGCGGCGGATGATCTCGCTGGCCGAGCCGGACCGCTGGCTCAGCGGCTTCAGCTGGATCAGCACCCGGCCGTTGTTGACGCTGTTGTTCTGGGCGTCGACCCCGGTGAAGGCGGAGACGTTCTCCACCGCCGGGTCCCGCAGCAGGGCCTCGGCCACCTGGGCCTGGATGTCGGCCATCTTCGCATAGGAGACGCTCTGGTCGGCCTCCACCACGCCCTGGATCTCGCCCACGTCCTGCACGGGGAACAGGCCCTTGGGGATCACCACATAGAGCACCGCCGTCAGGGCGAAGGTGGCCAGCGCCACGATCAGGGTGGTGCGCTGGTGCGACAGCACCCAGCCCAGGCCCCGGTCGTAGCGTTCGATCACCCAGTCCAGGGCCTTCTGGGCCCGGTCCTCGAACCCGCCGGGGCGCGGCGTCTTGGGCTGCTTCAGCCACAGGCCGCACAGGGACGGCACCAGGGTCAGGGAGACGATGGCGGAGATGACGATGGTCACCGCCAGGGTCACCGCGAACTCCCGGAACAGGCGGCCCACCACGTCGGCCATGAACAGCAGCGGGATCAGCACCGCCAGCAGGGAGACGGTCAGCGAGATGATGGTGAAGCCGATCTCGCCGGCCCCCTTCAGGGCGGCGGGCTTGCTCTCCTCGCCCTCCTCCACGTAGCGGCTGATGTTCTCGATCATCACGATCGCATCGTCGACCACGAAGCCGGACGCCACCGTCAGGGCCATGAGGCTGAGGTTGTTCAGGCTGAAATGCAGCAGGTACATGAGGCCGAAGGTGCCCACCAGGGACAGGGGCACGGCCACGCCGGCGATGAAGGTCGCGGCGATGTTGCGCAGGAAGACGAAGATCACCGCCACCACCAGGGCCACGGCCAGGGCCAGCTCGACCTCCACGTCATGGACCGAGGCGCGGATGGTCACCGTGCGGTCGGTCATGGGCGTGATGACCAGGCCCGCGGGCAGGCCGTCCTCGATCAGGCTGGGCTTGGACCGGCAGTCCTTGGTCTGGCAGTAGGTGTGCGGCAGCAGGGCCTTGATGCGGTCCACCACGGCAATGACATTGGCGCCCGGCTGGCGCTGGATGTTCAGGATCACCGCAGGGGTGGTGTAGGGCTTGCCGTTGCGCGGGGCCCCGGCCAGCGCGCTCAGCTGGCTGTTCTCGGCCCCGGCAATGACCTTGGCCACGCTGCCCAGCCGGATCGGCGCGCCGTTGCGATAGGCCACCACCAGCTTCTCGTAGTCCACCGGGCTCGACAGCTGGTCATTGGCGTTGATGGCATAGGCCCGGGTCGGCCCGTTCACCGTGCCCTTGGCCCCGTTCACATTGGCCGCGGCGATGGACGAGCGCAGGGTGTCGAGGCTGAGGCCGTAGCCCGCCAGGGCCTGGGGATTGGCCTGGATGCGCACGGCCGGGCGCTGTCCGCCGCTGACCGTGACGAGACCCACGCCGGGCATCTGGCTGATGCGCGAGGCCAGACGGTTGTCGGCCAGGTCCTCCACCTCCGTCGGGGCCAGCACGTCGGAGGACAGGGCCAGCGTCATCACCGGCGCGTCGGCCGGATTGACCTTGGCATAGGTGGGAGGCGTCGGCAGGTCCGAGGGCAAGAGGTTGCCCGCGGCATTGATGGCCGCCTGCACCTGCTGCTCGGCCACGTCCAGGGTCAGGTCGAGGCCGAACTGCAGGGTGATGACCGACGCGCCGTTGGAGCTGACGGAGGTCATCCGCTGCAGGCTGGGCATCTGGCCCAGCTGCCGTTCCAGCGGCGCGGTGACGGTGGAGGTCATCACCTCCGGCGAGGCCCCCGGATAGAAGGTCTGCACCTGGATGGTGGGATAATCCACCTCCGGCAGGGCCGAAAGGGGCAGGAACTGGAAGCCGATCACCCCGGACAGGAAGATCGCCAGCATGAGCAGGGACGTGGCGATCGGCCGCTGGATGAACAGCGTCGACGGGCTGAACCCGCCCAGCGGGCCGCCGCTCTCCCTCCCGGATGCCGGAGCCTGAGGCGCGGAACCGGGCGGCTGGGACGGAGGACTCATCGCTGCGGACCGCCGCCACCCTGGCCGCCGCCCTGCATCGCCATCCGCGCGCGGATCTCGATCAGCTTGGCCTTCTGCTCGGGACGCAGGATCGTGGACAGCTTGCCGAAGGCCGCGCCATAGGCCTTCTTCATGGCCGCACGGCGGGCGTCGGGATCGGCATTGTCACCCAGCTGGGCCATGGCCTGCTCCCGCGCCTCGGCGAACAGGATGTCGGCCTTCTGCTGCTGGCCCGGATCGAGGTTCAGCTCCGCCAGCATGGCCTGCAGGCGTCCGCTGCCGCCCCCTTCGCCACCACCGGCGGCCGGAGGGGGGGCCGCACCGGTAGCTGCATCGGAGGGCCTGCCGTGGGCCGCCGCGGCGGCCATGGGAGCTGCGCCGGGTGAGGCGGTGCCGCCCATGCCTGCTCCGCCCATGCCCGCCATCGCGGAGGCCGGTCGGCAACCGGCCGAGCCGCCCGCGCCGCCGCCGGAACGACCACCATAGGCCGAAGCCCCGCCGGAGCCGGGCCCCTTGTGCAGGCCGCGACCCGCCCCGCCGCCCGCGCCGGGGGGGCAGGCCGGGGGCGCGGCGACGGTCATGCCTTCCCGCAGGCGGTCGGTGCCGTCGGTGACCACCGTCTCTCCCGCCGAAAGGCCGGACAGGATGGCCGTCCGCTCGCCCTGGGCCGCGCCGGGGGTGACGGGACGGATATGCACCGCCTTGGCGCTGTCCACGGCATAGACGAACATGCCGTTCTGGCCGCGCAGCACCGCCGAGGTCGGCACGATCACCGCCCCCTTCAGCACTTCCACCGTCAGGCGGACATTGACGAACTGGTTGGGGAACAGGGCCCCGTCGGCATTGGCGAAGCGGGCCTTGGCCCGGACCGTGCCGGTGGTGGTGTCGATCAGGTTGTCGAGGGTGGCCAGGGTCCCGCGGGCCAGCACCTGGCTCTGGGCGCGGTCATAGACCTCCACCGCCAGATGGGCATGGTGGGCGAGCTGCTGGTTGACCTTGGGGACCACGTCCTCGGGCAGGGTGAAGGCCACGTCGATGGGGCTGACCTCTGCCACGGTGACGATGCCGTTGGCATCGCCGGCGGTGACGTAGTTGCCCGCATCCACCTGCCGCAGCCCGACCTTGCCGCTGATCGGCGAGGTGATCCGGGTATAGGCGAGGTTCAGCTTCTGGGCCCCCACGGCGGCCTCGTCGGCCTTCACCTGGGCTTCCAGCTGGCCGACCAGGGCCTGCTGGGTATCCACTTGCTGGCGGGACACCGAATCCTGGGCCAGCAGGGTCTGATAGCGCTTCAGGTCCATCCGGGCATTGACCAGCTGCGCCCGGTCCTTGGCTGCGGTGGCTTCCGCCTGGGCCAGCTGCTGCTGATAGGGGCGCGGGTCCACCTGGGCGAGGAACTGGCCCTTCTTGACCACCTGTCCCTCGGTGAAGCCCACGGACATGAGCTGGCCGGAGAGCTGGGTCTTCACCGTGACCGTGGCCGTGGGCGTGACGGTGCCCAGGGCCTGGACGGTGACCGGCATGGCTCCGGCCTCCGCCACGGCGATGTTCACCACCGCACCGGGGCGTCCCTTGCCACCGGCCGCGCCGCCGCGTCCACCGCCCGATCCGGGCGGTCCGCCGACGCCGGGCGGGCCGAAGCCCCCGCCGGTGTCCTCCACGGGCTTGGCCTTGTTGGCGACGGCGAACCACACCAGCCCGCCCAGCACCACCACGGCCGCGGCGGTGACGAACCAGCCCGTCCGCCCGCTGCGGGTCCGGCGGCCGAGCCACGGCGGTGCGTCATGGGGTCCTTGGGGCGGCGTGGAACCGGGTGTCGAAGAGCCAGAATCAGTCACGCGGAAAGAGCTCCTTGGTCACTCGAACGGTCGCACGGTGGGAAGGCCATACCGCGAACCGGGCCGTCAGGGGAGAGACTAGCCCATCTCGACCCGGCTGGAACGACAGGAATGTCATTCCCGCAGGGACCCCGGGAAATAACCGGTCTTTGATGCTGTTTTGTTGCAAGAACGCTACACGCGGCGGCCAAATGGTCCTCCGGCCCCGGATCGGCGTAACAGGGGTTTGACGCCGCCCGTGCAGTCGGCAGAGTTTCCCTGTCGAGGGTCGGTGGCGCGTTGGGGGACACGCCGCGGATCCGAGACCGGCGCGCGCCGCTTCTGCGGTCGCCAGCGCCGCTCGGACGGGCAGGTTTGCGCAACGCCGACGGGGCTTCATCGCCCGCGGCGTCCGGGCGAGGGGGTGGGGCGGATCGCACTGCGGTCCGCCCCTTTCGCTTTTTGGGCCCTTTCGCTTTCAGGGCCTTGTCCTTCAGGCCGGACGCCATTCGTTTCGGCCCTCATGCCAGCAGTTTCAGCTCCCGCAGCCGCTCGGTCAGATAGGCGTGACTGGTGATCGGCTCGGGATAGCGGTCGGGACGCTCCGCCGTAATGCAGCCAGGCAGGGTGCGGATGAGGAAATCCGGGGCGAAGTGGTGGAAGAACGGGGTGGAATAGCGGGAAAAGCCCCGCCGCTCCGGGGCCGGATTGACCACCCGGTGGGTGGTGGAGGGCAGCACGTGGTTGGTCAGCCGCTGCAGCATGTCGCCGATGTTCACCACCAGCGCCCCCGGCGGCGGGGAGATGTCCAGCCAGTGGCCGTCCCGGTCCAGGATCTGCAGCCCCGCCTCCTCCGCCCCCAGCAGCAGGGTGATGACGTTGATGTCCTCGTGCGCGCCGGCCCGCAGGCCGACCGCATCGGGGGCCAGGGGCGGATAGTGCAACAGGCGCAGCACCGAATTGCCGTCCTTCATGGCCGGAACGAAATAGTCGTCGGACAGCTTCAGGTGCCGGGCAATGGCCCGCAGCAGCCGGTCGCCCAGGGCATCCAGCCCGTCGAACAGGGCCCCCACATGGGGCCGGAAGTCCGGCACCTCCGCGGGCCACAGGTTCGGCGGCATGGCGTCGGCGGAGGGGTGGCCCGGCGGCAGGTCCCGGCCCATGTGCCAGAACTCCTTCAGGTCGGCCCGGTGCTCCCCCTTGGCCGTCTCCACGCCGAAGGGGGTATAGCCCCGCTGCCCGGCTCCGCCGGGGGGGTTGTAGGTCTGCTTCACCCCGTCGGGCAGGGCGAAGAAAGCCCGGGTGCTGTCCAGGGCCGCGGACACCGTCGCCTCCCCCAGGCCGTGGTCGGACACCACCGCGAAGCCGTAGCGCTCGAAGGCCTCCCCCAGCTGACGGCTGAAGCCCTCGAAGTCGCGGTCGTACAGGGTCATCGACACAGGCGTGAGGCTCATGGTCCGGGCTCCGTCGCGGGTGACCGGCGGGCTGGTCCTCAGACTCAGTGCCCGCCTTCGCCCAGAGTTACGGGGCCGGTGGGGCGCGGCGCAAGCCAGATCGAGCAGGCGGCGATCACCAGGATCACGCTCATGGCCGTGAATACCCCGTCCGTGGCCAGCATCACCGCCTGCTGCTGGGTGAGCTGGTCCACTGCCGACAGGGCCTGGGCCGGGGCCATGCCCGACGCCTGCATCTGGTCGAGGGTCCCGGTGCTGTTCAGGCGACCGGCCAGGGACACCCGGGCGCTGGTGGTGGCGTTGGACCAGCTGGTGGTGGTCAGGGACACCGCAAAGGCCCCCGCGGTGGTGCGCAGGAAGTTCAGTATGCCGGCCCCGGACGCGGTGTCCTCCGGCGAGATGGAGCCCAGCGCAATGGTGTTCAGGCCGATGAAGAAGCAGGGCATGCCCGCCCCCAGGACGATCTGCGGGATGGTGATGGACCAGAAGTTGGCCTCCGTCGTCAGGCCCGCGCGGACGAACATGACGATGCCGATGAGCAGCACCCCGCCGAACACGAAGCGCCGGGGATCGGTCTTGCCGATATTGGCGCCCACCACCGGGGACAGGAGCACCGCCAGGATGCCCTGCACCGACATCACCCGGCCGGACCACAGGGCGTTGTAGCCCATGCTGGTCTGCAGCCAGAGCGGGATCAGCACCACCGCCCCGAAGAAGGCGCCATAGGTCAGGGCCATCACCGCGCTGCAGGTGGAGAAGGCCCGCACGGCGAACAGGCGCAGGGCCACGATGGGGTGCTTGTGCGTCAGCTCCCAGATCAGGAAGCTGGCAAAGCCGATGGCCGCGGTCACCGCCAGCCCCACGATGAAGGGCGAGTTGAACCAGTCGGACTCCTCGCCCTTGTCCAGCATGATCTGCAGGGACCCGACCCAGACCACCAGCAGGCCCAGGCCCATGAAGTCCACCGGGGCCTTGACCAGGGGCAGCTCGTAGCGGGGCAGCAGGCGGGAGGCGAAATAGAAGATGCCGATGGCCACCGGCACGTTGATGTAGAAGATCCACGGCCAGCTGGCATTGTCGCAGATCGCCCCGCCCAGCAGGGGACCGGCGATGGGCCCGACCACGGCGGTCATGGACCACAGGCCCATGGCCATCCCCCGCTTGTCCGGCGGGAAGATGCGCATCATCAGGGTCTGGGACAGGGGCATGATCGGCCCGCCGCTGAACCCCTGCAGCACCCGGAACAGGACCAGCACCCCAAGCGACGGGGCGATGCCGCACAGGGCCGAGCAGACACCGAAGGCGATCACCGCGCCGCAGAACACCCTGACCGCCCCGAACCGCGCCGCCAGCCATCCGGACAGGGGCACGGTGATGGCCTCCGCCACGGAATAGGAGGTGATCACCCAGGTTCCCTCGCTGGGGGAGATGGCCAGCCCCCCGGCAATGTTGGGCACGCTCACATTGGCGATGGTGGTGTCGAGAATGGCCATGAAGTTGGCAAGCGCCAGCACGAAGGCCCCGAGCACCAGGCCGAAGCCGGTCAGGGGCGACTTGTCATGCCGGGAAAAGGCCGCCGTCATCGAAGGGCTCATTGGGAGGGGCTCACCGGGCGGACCCGGAGGCAGTGTCGATGTCGGCCTTCACCGACAGGCCGACCCGGAGCGGATGGGCCGCCAGGTCCTTCGGGTCGAGGCGGATGCGCACCGGCAGGCGCTGGACCACCTTGATCCAGTTGCCGGTGGCGTTCTGAGCCGGGATCACGGCAAAGGCCGACCCGGTTCCGCCGCCGACGCCCACCACGGTGCCGTGATACTTCACCCCGCCGCCATAGAGGTCGGCCTCGACCTCCACCGACTGGCCGACCCGGACCTTCTTCAGCTGCACTTCCTTGAAGTTGGCGTCGACAAAGGCCTGGTCGATGGGGACGATGCTCATCAGCGGCGTGCCGATGGCCACCCGCTGGCCCACCTGGACATTGCGCTTGGCGACGATGCCGTCCACCGGGGCCCGCAGGATGCAGCGGTCATAGTTCATCTGCGCCGCGTCCAGATTGGCCTTGGCGTACTTCACGTCCGGATTGTCATCCACCCCGGCCCCGGCGGTCAGGGCGGCCTGGGCCTCGCTCTGGGCGCGGGCGACCTTCAAATTGGCCTCCGCCAGGGCCTCGGCGGCCTTCCCCGCCGACAGGTTGGCCTCGGCATTGCGAAGAGTGGTGCGGGCATTGGTCAGCTCCTCCCCCGACACGGCGCCGGAGGCGGCCAGCTTGTCCCGCCGGTCATATTCGAGCTTCGCGCGGGCCAGGTCGCTGTCGGCGGAGACGGTCTGGGCCCGGGCCCGGGCCAGGTCGGCGTCCCGGGCGGCGACGGTGGCCCCTGCGGCGTCGGTGGTGGCGATCTCTCCCCGCACCCGGCGCACCACCCGGGCATAGTCCGCCCGGGCCTGGGCCAGGGGATAGGCCGCGTCCGTGGGGTCGAGCACGGCCACCACGTCGCCGGCCTTCACCGCCTGGGTGTCGGCCACCAGCACCTTCTGCACGGCCCCGGCGGTCTGGGGCGTGATCAGGGCGATGTCGGCCCCCACATAGGCGTCGTCGGTGGAGACGTGGTGCGAGCCCACCAGCAGCCACCAGCCGCCGAAGACCAGGGCCCCGACCCCGACCACGGCCCCCAGACCGGTGAACAGGCGCTGGCGCAGGCTCGGCGCAGACTTGCCCCGGGCGTTCAGCGGGGTCACGGAAGCGGAGGGCGGGGTGTCACTGGCCATGGGTCGGACTTTCAGCGGCGGCAGGGTCATGCGGCGGGAGGAGAAGCGGGCGGGCGAGGGTCATCGGGCGGCGGCGGGGCTGTGTCCGGGGGTCGGCCGGAACCCGCCCCCCAGCGCCCGGACGAGGGCGATGTCGTTGGTCAGGGCGATGCCTTCCAGATCCGCCACGGCGCGGCGCTGGCTGATCAGGGCGTTTTCGGAGGTGAGCACGGAGATGTAGGGGGACAGTCCCCCCTCGTACCGCGCCTTTGCGATGCGATAGGCGGCCTCGGAATTGTCCAGGGCCTCCCGGGCATCGGCCAGCTGGCGGTCCAGCAGGCGGATGTTCACCACCGAGTCGGCCACCTCGTGCAGGGCCTGGATCAGGGTCTGGTCATAGGTGGCGGCGGCCAGGTCGTACTGGCTGCGGGCATTGCGATAGCCCGCCCTCGCCCGCCCGCCGGAGAAGATCGGCAGGCTGAGCGCCGGGCCCACGCCGGTGAAGCGGCTGTCCCTGGAGGTCAGCACGTCCAGCCCAAGGGACTGGTAGCCGACGGACCCGGCCAGGTTCAGGTTGGGATAGAAGTCCGCCTGCGCCACCCGGATGCGCTTGGCGGCGGCCTGGGCCCGCAGGCGGGCGGCAACGATGTCCGGCCGACGCCCCACCAGGTCCAGCCCCACCTGCGGCGGCAGGCCGAAGGGCTTCAGGACCGGCGCGTCACCGTCCAGCTTCACGTCCAGCCCCCGGTCGGGACCCGCCCCGACCAGCGCCGCCAGCTGGTTGCGGCCGAGCGCGATCTGCCGGTCCAGGGCATCCACCTCCGCCCGGGCGGCGGGGACATTGGCCGCCTGCTGCTTGAACTCGCCCTTGGTTTCCAGACCGTTCTCCAGGCGCTGGCCCACCAGGGCCAGGGTCTGACGGCGCACCTCCACGGCGGCCTGGGCGGCGGCCCGGTCGGCGGCCAGGCGGCGCAGGTCGGCATACTGGGCGGCGATGGCGGAGGACAGGGTCAGCTCCGCCTCGGCCCGGTCGGCGCGGGCGGCCTCGGCCTCCGACACGGCGGCGGCCAGACCGGCCCGGTTGCGGCCGAACAGGTCCAGGTCCCAGGCGAGGTCCAGCGACAGGCGGCCGAAGGCTCGCGGCGAGCCGGGGAACGCCTTCTTGATGAAGTCCGGAAAGCCCGTGTTCTTGCTCTGCAGGTATTCCTGCTCCCCGGCGCTGGCCCCGATCCCCGGGAACAGGGTCGAGCGGGACTGGCCGGCCACGGCCTCGGCGGCGTGCAGGCGGGCGGCGGCCTGGCGCACGGTGGGGGCGTTCCTCAGCCCCTCCGCGATCAGGGCGTCGAGCTGCGGATCGCCATAGGCCTTCCACCAGGTCACCGTCGGCCAGTCCGCCGCGGGGGCGGCCAGGCTCTGCTGCGACGGCAGATGGTCCGCTGCGACCAGCTTCGGACGGGGCCCCAGGTCCGGCGCGCACCCCGCCGCCAGCACCAGCACCGCGGCCAGGAGGCCGGTGGCGGCGGAGACGGATGCCTTGGATCTCGGGGAGGTCGGTCGCAGCGGCATCGATCAGGGGCCTTTTGTGGTCGACAGGCGACAGCTCATACCGTACTGTACGGTACAGTTTCGTGACGGTCTTCTTAGCCCGCGGGACAACGAGGTCAAGGAAAACCGTACGGTTCGGTCAGGAAATGGGACAGGTCGCGCAAAAATCCAGAGGGGCCCGGTGTGATCGTCGCCGCGAAGCGATCATCGAGGTCGCCCGTAACATTTTTCTGTCGGAAGGTTACGGGGCTGCCTCCATGTCCACCATCGCCGCGGCGGTGGGGGGCTCGAAGGCCACCCTCTATGCCTATTTCCGGTCGAAGGCGGAGCTGTTCGGCGCCGTGCTCACCAACACCTCCGAGGATCTGGGCGGCGGGCTGGGCCTCCCCGAGACGCCGGAGCCCCCCTGCGCCGACGGGGCTGAGCTGGCGGCCCGGCTGACCCGCTTCGGCCGGGTGCTGCTGACCTTCATGTGCCGCCCGCAGACCGTGGCCCTCTATCGCCTGGTGATCGGCGAGGCCGGGCGGTTCCCGGAGCTGGGGGAGACCTTCTACAAGGCCGGGCCCCAGGAGAAGATCGAGCAGCTGTCCCGGCTGCTGGAGGGCGGCATGGCGCAGGGCCTTCTGCGGGCCGATGATCCGTCCCGGGCGGCGGGGGATTTCCTCAGCCTGTGCCGCGCGCGGACCCACCAGCACCTGCTGTGGGGCCTCGCCCCCGAGCCCACCGAAGCCGAGATCGCCACCGACATCGACCGCGCCGTGGGAACCTTCCTGGCGGCCTATCGGGTGTGAGGGGGGGGCAACTTGACAAAGGTTCCCGGGTCTTCGCCCGGGAATGACGACTAGATATTTGTGTTATATAATAGTTATCGTCATTCCCGCCCTTGAGGCGGGAACCTCCATCCGGACGTAGCGCTTCATCCGGAACAAGGTTCCCGGGTCTTCGCCCGGGAATGACGACTTGAATATATCCCCCCCTCAGTCCTGCGCCGGGAACACCAGGGCCGTCCTCAGGCCCGGGCCCTGGCCGGGCACGGCGCGGCCGCGCACGCGGCCCGGGCCCTCGTCCAGGTCGAGGCGTCCGCCATGGGCCTCCGCCACCGCCTGGACGAGGGACAACCCAAGCCCCGACCCCGGCTGGGAGCGGCTGTTCTCCAGCCGCACGAAACGCTGCACGATCCGGGCGCGGTCCGCCTCCGGCACGCCGGGCCCGGTGTCGGTGACGGAGCACTCGATCTCGCCAGAGGCCCGCTTGCGCACCCGCAGCATCACCGCGCCCCCCGGCGGGGTGTACTTGATGGCGTTGTCCAGCAGGTTGGCCATGGCCTGACCGGCAAAGTCCGGGTCGCCCCGCACCACCAGCCCCCGGGAATATTCCGCAGAGAATTCCAACCCCTTGTCCTCGCACAGGGGGGCGTAGAGCTCCGCCAGCCCCTCGCACAGGGCCGACGGGTCGAAGGGCTTGGGATTGGGCACCTGCCCCGCCGCCTGCAGCCGGGAAATGGCCAGCACGGCGTTGAAGGTCGACAGCACCCCGTCGGTGTCGGCCAGGGCCTGCTCCAGGCTCTCCGTCGGATCGGCGCGGCCGTTCTCCACCTCGATCAGGGCCGCCTCCAGCCGGGCGCGCAGGCGGGTGAGCGGGGAGCGCAGGTCGTGGGCGATGGCGTCACCGGCATGGCGCAGCCCCCCCATCAGCCGGTCCACCCGGTCGAGCATGGCGTTCATGCCCGACGCCAGCTCGTCATACTCGTCCCCCACACCGCGCACGGGGGCCCGGGCGGAGAGGTCGCCGGCCTCCACCGCCGCGACCACGGACTTCAGGCCCGCCAGGCTGCGGGAGACATTGCGGCTGACCAGCAGACCCGCGGCCAGCCCCAGCACCAGCACCAGCACCCCCGCCCCCCAGGTGGCCCGGACGATGCGCAGCACATAGCCCTGCCCCTCGCCGATATCGGCGCCGACGAACAGCAGCTCTCCCCCCGGCAGGCGGATCTGGCGGCCCCAGGCCTGGCGGCGGACCACGGCCCCGTCGGCATCGGTGGAGCTGACCCGGAAGGAGGCATGGGCCTCGCTGGCGGGGGGGTCGACCGGGGTTGCGGCGATGTTGCCGCTGATCGGCTTGGCGGTCTTGTCCATGAGCAGGTAGAGGAACGGCCGGTCCGTGGCCGTGCGCTCGATCAGGGCCTGGTTCACGCCGGTGACGCCCGCCCGGGCATAGACGGTCTCCAGCGAGCTGATCTCCCGGCCCACCTCCTCGTCGGCGCGGCGGGTCACCTCGCCTGCGGTGGCGATGTAGATGTAGAACAGGAAGGCCGCCGCCGCCGCCGCGAACAGGGCCAGGGACAGCAGGGTCAGCCGGAAGGCGGTGGTGCGGAACAGGGCTGGCAGGGGCATGGCGCGCCCGGCCCGTCAGGCTTCCAGCCGGTAGCCCGCGCCGCGCACGGTCTGCAGCATGGCCCGGTCGAAGCCCTTGTCGATCTTGCCCCGCAGGCGGGAGATGTGCACGTCGATGACATTGGTCTGGGGGTCGAAATGATACTCCCAGACCTTTTCCAGCAGCATGGTGCGGGTGACGGACTGGCCCGCATGGCGCATCAGGAACTCCAGCAGCTGGAACTCCCGGGGCTGCAGGTCGATCTCCGTCCCGGCCCGGTGGACGGTGCGGCCGATCAGGTCCATTTCCAGGTCGCCGACCTTCAGGCTGGTGGCCTGGCCGCCGGTGTCCTTGCGGCGGCAGAGCGCCTCCACCCGGGCGATGAGTTCGGCAAAGGCATAGGGCTTGACCAGATAGTCGTCGCCCCCGGCCTTCAGCCCCGTCACCCGGTCGTCGATCTCGCCCAGGGCCGACAGGAACAGGACCGGCGTGCCGTCCCCCTCCCGGCGCAGGGTGGCCACCGCGGTGAGGCCGTCCACATGCGGCATCATCCGGTCCACCACCATCACGTCGAAGCCACCCTTGGCGGCCAGGGCCAGGCCCTCCCGCCCGTCAGGGGCGTGGACCGTGTCATGGCCCGCATCGGCCAGGCCCTTCATCATCGCCTCGGCGGCGCTGACGTCGTCTTCCATGATCAGGATGCGCATGTCCGTCCCCCTTCCCGACCTGTCGAGGCCGGGTCCCCGCCGACCGGCTGCGAGGCCGGTCGACGAGGGTTCAGCCATTCGGCCTACTTATCAAGCTTCAGCACCAGCGGAAGGGTCTGGGACCCCCGGGTGACGAGGAAGAAGATGGTGGGACGCCCCGCCTTCTTCGCCTCGGCGATCACCGCCGCCAGGTCCGCCGCAGAGCCCAGGGGCTTCTGGTTGGCGCTGACCAGCACGTCGCCGGGATGCAGGCCCTTGCGCGCCGCATCGCTGTCGTCCTCCAGCCCCGTCACCACCAGGCCGTGGACCGTGGGCTTCAGGTCGTACTTGTGCCGCAGGCCATCGGTCAGGGGCTGGACCGCGAGGCCCAGCGCTCCGGGCTTGCCGCTGTCGGCGGCGTCGGGGCCGTCGGCGTCCTCGTCCCCGTTCTGGCGGGCGAGAAGCGCGGTTTCCGACGGACGGGTGCCCGCCTTGGCCACCAGGTTGATCGTCTTGCCGCCGCGCAGCACCTCGAGCTTCAGGGCATCGCCGGGAGAGGTCATGGCCACTGCCCGGGTGAGCGCCCCGCGGTTGGCCAGGGCCTTGCCGTTCACCGAGACGATGATGTCGCCGTTCTGCACGCCCGCCTTCTCCGCCGGGCCGCCGGGGGTCACTTCGCCCACCAGCACCCCGTGATTGGCGGTGACGCCCAGGCTCTCGCCCACGTCCTTGGTCACGTCATAGACGCCGACGCCCAGATAGCCCCGGACCACGGACTGGCCGGCCATCAGGGACTTGGTGATCCGCTCGGCAATGTCGGCGGGAATGGCGAAGCCGATGCCCACAGACCCGCCGGAAGGGGAGAAGATCGCCGTGTTCACCCCGATCACCCGGCCATAGATGTCGAAGGTCGGGCCGCCGGAATTGCCCCGGTTGATGGGGGCGTCGATCTGCAGATAGTCGACGAAGTTGTCGCCGATGTCCCGGCCATAGGCGGACACGATCCCCGCCGTGGCGGTGCCGCCCAGCAGGAAGGGGTTGCCCACGGCGATGACCCAGTCCCCCACCCGGGGCTTGGCCTTGTTCTCGAAGGTGACGAAGGGGAAGTCCTTTCCGTCGACCTTGATCACGGCCAGGTCCGTGCCCTCGTCGCGGCCGACCACCCGGGCCTTCAGCTCGCGTTTATCGTTGAGTTTCACCGTGATTGTATCGGCGTCGGCGATCACGTGGTTGTTGGTGACGATGTAGCCGTCCGGCGAGATGAAGAAGCCGGAGCCGGAGGCCATGGCGGCGGGACCGTCCTCGTCCCCGTCGTCGCTGTTGTCGTCGCCACCGTTGGGGGCCGGGGCGCCGGGCTTCGGCGGGGCCTTGGGGGCGGATTTCGGGGTCTTCTTCGGAGCCTTGGGGACCGGCATGCCGAAGCGCTTGGCCAGCTCGGCCATGGCGTCATTGGCGTGGGCCTTGGAGGTGACGTCGATGGACACCACCGCCGGGGCCACCCGCTCGAAGATATCGGCGAAGGACATGGGGCTGCCCGGAGGCGGGGCGAAGCTGGTCCCCGGCACCGCCTGGTTCACGGGCGGACGCTCGTCGGCCATGGCCTGGGGCCACTGGACGCCCGCGCCGACGACGGCCAGCGCCGCAACACTGACACCGGCCAGCGCGCCTGCAACGAAACCCTTCTTCATCACCATTGAAACGTCCCTTGTAACGGTCCGACGGGCGGACCCTCATCGCGATGTCAGCTCAGCTCGTACAGATGAGCCCGACCATGGTTCGGCGCAAGTTGGGCGGGACCGTGGCGGACCTTCCTATCTTACGAAAGCTTAATTTTGCGCCGACGGAATTGCAGACGGTTTTCCCGACGCTTTTCAGGCATCCAGCTGGCGAAGGCGCGCCTCTTCCTCGGCCGACAGGGGCAGGTCCGCCTCCGGGGTCCCGCGGGCCCGACGCAGCCACAGGAAGGCCCCCGCCCCTGCGACGACGCCGAAGGGGGTCAGCCACAGGAGCGCCGTGCCCGCATCGAAGGGCGGCTTCAGCAGCACGAACTTGCCGTAGCGGGCCACGAGGAAGCCGCGGACCTCCGCATCGGTGCGTCCCGCCGCCACCTGCTGGCGGACGATCCGGCGCAGGTCCGAGGCCAGCTCCGCCTCGCTGTCGTCGATGCTCTCGTTCTGGCAGACCAGGCACCGCACCTCCCGGAACAGGTCCCGGGCGCGGGCCTCCTTCACCGGATCGGCCAGCCGGTCCGCCGGGTCCCCCGCCGCCCCGGCGGTGAGCCACAGGGCGCACCCGATCATGGCCAGGGCCGGGGCGACGCGCCTCATGCCTTGGCTCCGGCCGCCGCCGCCGCCCGGGCCCTGGCTCCCGCGGCCATGCGCAGCCGCCGGTCGGAGAGGGAGACCAGCCCCCCCAGCGCCATCAGCAGCGGCCCGCCGAAGATCATCCGCGCCCAGGGGTTCCAATAGGCGCGGATCAGCCAGCTGGGCTCCCCCGCCCCGGCGCCTTCCCGGCGCTCCCCGAACACCACATAAAGGTCGCTGGGCCCGTGGGTCTCGATGGCCACCTGGCTCACCGTCTGGCGGTTGGCGGGATAGAAGCGCCGCTCCGGATAGAGGACGCTGTCCCCCGCCGGGCCCTTGATGCGCACCGTCGCCCGCTCCGCCGAATAGTTGGGGCCCTCCGCCTCCGTCACGTCCGTCAGGCTGAGGCTGTAGGCCCCCACCTGGACGCTGTCCCCCAGCTTCAGGGCCTGGGCTGCCTCCACCCGCCAGCCGGTCTCGACGCAGGCGCCCAGCACGAACACCCCGACGCCGATATGGGCAAGCGTCATGCCATAGGCCCCCCGGGGCAGGCCGGTCAGGCGGTTGGCCACCTCCTTCAGCGGCGCGCGGAACAGGCGGACGCGCTCCGCCAGCTCCGTCACGGCACCTGCGATCAGCCAGACCCCCAGCGCGATGCCGATGGCGGCAAAGGCGCCCTTGGCGTTCTGCAGGGCGAAGACGCCGATGCCGGTGGCCAGCGCCAGCACTCCCGCCGCCCACAGGCGCTGCACCGCGCCCCGGGCATCCGCCCGCTTCCACGACAGCAGTGTCCCCGCCGGCAGCAGGATCAGCACCGCCGTCATCAGCGGGGCGAAGGTCAGGTTGAACCAGGGGGCGCCCACGCTCAGGGGCTGGCCGGTGGCGGCCTGATAGATGAGCGGATAGAGGGTGCCCGCCATCACCGTCAGGGCGGCGGTGGCCAGGAACAGGTTGTTGATCACCAGCGCCCCCTCCCGGCTGATGGGGGCGAACAGGCCGCCTGCCTTCAGCACGGGCGCGCGCCAGGCGAACAGGCCAAGCCCCGAGCCCGCCGCGACCGCCAGGATGCCCAGCAGGATCGCGCCGCGCTTCGGATCCACGGCAAAGGCGTGGACGGAGGTCAGGATGCCCGACCGCACCAGGAAGGCCCCGAGCATGGAGAAGCTGAACGCCGCCACGCCCAGGAACACGGTCCAGCCGGCCAGGGCCCCGCGCTTCTCGGTGACGATGGACGAGTGCAGCAGGGCCGCCCCCACCAGCCAGGGCATGAAGCTGGCATTCTCCACCGGGTCCCAGAACCACCAGCCGCCCCAGCCCAGCTCGTAATAGGCCCAGAAGGAGCCCAGCGTGATGCCGATGGTCAGAAGGCTCCACGCCGCCAGCGCCCAGGGCCGCACCCAGCGGGCAAAGGCGGTGTCCACCCGGCCCTCGATCAGCACGGCGACGCACAGGCTGAACACCACCGAAAAGCCCACATAGCCGGAATAGAGGAAGGGCGGATGGATGGCCAGGAACGGGTCCTGCAGGATCGGGTTCAGGGACGCCCCCTCCACCGGCGGCCTGGCCAGGCGCACGAACGGGTTGGAGGCAAAGGCCGTATAGGCGAGGAAGACCAGGCCCAGCAGCCCCTGCACCCCCACCGTCAGGGCCTTCAGCCCCACCGGCAGCTGCCGCCCGGCCAGCACCACCGCCGCGCCGAAGCCGGTGAGGGCCAGGTTCCACAGGAGCATGGAGCCCTCGTGGCTGCCCCAGACCGCCGCCACCTTGTAGAGCAGCGGCTTGTCCGTGTGGGAGTTGTTGGCGACGTTGGCGACGGAGAAGTCCGAGGTGACGAAGGCCGTCATCAGGCTGAGGAAGGCGATGGCCACGGCGGCAAAGGCCATCAGCGCCGCCCCCTCCCCCGCCCCGCGGAGCGCCGCGTCATGGCGCCAGCGGGCGGTGAAGCTCAGGCCTGACTGGGCGGCCGACAGGACCAGCGCCAGCACCAGGGCAAAGGCCCCCAGCTCCGCGATCACCGGTTGGCACTCCCGCCCACCATGGGGGCGGTGGAGGACACCGTGGCATCCGGCCGCCACTGGCCGGACTTCTTCAGGGCGTCGGCCACGTCCTTGGGCATGTAGCGCTCGTCGTGCTTGGCCAGCACTTCCTTGGCCACGAACACCCCGTCGGGGCGATAGGCCCCTTGCGTCACCACCCCCTGCCCCTCGCGGAACAGGTCGGGCAGGTCGCCGCGGAAGCTGACCTTGTCGGTGGCGATCCTGTCGGTGACCGCGAAGCTGACGGTGCCGTCGGGCCCCTTGACCACGGAGCCCCGCTCCACCAGCCCGCCGATGCGCACCGTGCGCCCGGCGGGCACGTGCTTCGCCCTGGCCTGGGCGGGGGTGTAGAAGAACACGGCCCCGTCGCCGATGGCGTAGACCGACAGGAAGGCACCCGCGGCCAGGATGGGGGCTGCCACGGCCACGGCCATCAGCCGACGGCGGGCCTTTCGGGACTTGGGCAGGAGGCTCATGGGACGGGTATAGCCCGCGTTGCAGGGGGTTTGTAGCACTTCCCTCAAATTTGCGGTGATTTGCGGGCGGGGGGGATGGGGCTTGTGTCCTTCGAGACGGGCTTCGCCCTCCTCAGGATGACGCGCGTTTGTGCCACGCGCGGATCAGGATGTGGGTTCGACCAACACCTTGCGTCATGGTGAGGAGCCCCGGAACGGGGCATCTCGAACCACGGGCTTCGCCCTACTCAGGATGACGACGGTTGTGGACACCCACAAAGCTGCGTCATGGTGAGGAGGCCCGGAACGGGCCGTCTCGAACCACGCAAGGGACCGCCCCCATGCCCACCGGAGCCCTCAGCCCCCGCCAGCAGCAGTGGTTCGCCGCGATCCGCGAGGGTCTCGCCGCCGAGACCGGCAGGACCCTGGACGAATGGGCGGAGATCGCCCGCACCTGTCCGGAAACCCGACACCGGGCCCGGCTGACCTGGCTGAAGACCCATCACGGCCTGGGCCAGAACCGGGCCTCCATCGTGCTGGCCGCCGCCTTTCCCCCTGACGACGCGAGGTCCCCGACGGAGGCCAACGAACAGGCCCTGTGGAAGGACGCCGCCGGTCGCGCGATCCTGGCCGCCGTCCGCGCCCGGGTCGAAACCCTGCCCGAGGTGGTCACCGGCCAGCGCAAGGGCTTCACCGCCTGGTCCCGGGCCTTCCAGTTCGCGGCGCTTCGTCCAGCCAGGGGCGGGGTGCGGCTGGGCCTGGCCGTGCCGCTGGACGCCGGTCCCGGGCTGGTCGCCCCGGCGCGGGAAGGCTGGTCGGAGCGGCTGACCGCCGTGCGCGTGCTGGCCGGACCGGAGGACGTGGACGACGGCGTGGCCGCGCTGCTGCAGGCGGCCTGGGCGCGGAGCTGAGAGGTGCGTGGTTCGAGACGGCCCGTTCCGGGCCTCCTCACCATGACGAAGGGTGTTGGTCGAGCCCCCACCCTGAAAGGGTACCTACAACGCGCGTCATCCTGAGGAGGGCCGTCAGGCCCGTCTCGAAGGACGCACCCCCCTAGACCGTCACCCCCTCGAACATCGTCACCGTGCGGCCGCCGACCCAGACCTGGCCGGTGGGGTCCTGGTCGATGAACACCCGGCCGCGGCGGCCGATCACCGTCCCCTGGGCGGCCACATAGGGGGCCGTCACCCGGCCCGCCGCCAGCAGGCACTGGGCCACGGAAGCGTTCAGGCTGCCGGTGACCGGGTCCTCCCGCAGGGACCCCGCCTCCGCCGTGAACAGGGCCCGGACCTCGTAGGCCACTGGGCTGCCCGGGGGATGGAACCCCACCACGCCCAGGTCCAGGGGCCGGTTGCAGGTGCGTTTCGGGTCCAGCGCCAGAACCGCCGCCGCACTCTCCATCCGGACCATGATCCAGCCGGGGCCGTTGGCGGCCCAGACCGCCTCCAGCACCGCCTCCGGCGGCACCTGCAGCACATCGAGGAGGGTGGCCATGAGCTCGGCGTCCACCGGCCCGCTGCGGATCAGGGGCGGGGCGGCGAAGGACAGGACCTCCGCCCCCTGGTTCACCTGCACCAGCCCCACGCCGCACTGCTGCATCACCCGGCCCGGCGTCTTCGGCCGCCCGCCCCGGCGCAGCCACGCATGGCAGGTGCCCAGCGTCGGATGCCCGGCAAAGGGCAGCTCCCGGTCCAGGGTGAAGATGCGGACATGATAGTCCGCCGCCGGGTCCGTCGGTGCCACCAGGAAGGTGGTCTCCGACAGGTTCAGCCAGCGGGCGATCCGCTGCATCTCCTCCGTGGAGAGGCCGTCGGCGTCGAACACCACGGCCAGCGGGTTGCCGGTCATGGCCCCCCCGGCCGCGGGGTCGTCGGGGAACACGTCCACCAGCTGGAAGGGCCGTCCGGTCATGGGTCTCTCCCTGGCGTCGCCGCGGTCAGTGGGTGGGCTTGCCGTCGCGCTTGTAGACCTCGCCGCCCTTCATGACGAAGGCCACGTGCTCCAGCACGGTGACATCGGCGGTGGGGTCGCCGTTCACCGCGATGATGTCGGCATAGCGCCCGGCCTGGACCGAGCCGATGTCCGCGGGATCGCCGATCAGGTCCGCCGCGTTCTGGGTCGCCGCCAGCAGCGTATCCACCGGCGCCATGCCCGCCTTCACCATCAGGGCGAATTCCCGGGCGTTCTGGCCGTGGGGCACGAGGCCCTGGTCGGTGCCGAAGGCGATCTTGACGCCCGCCTTGTACGACCGGTTGAGATTGCCCTGCATCACCGGAGTCACGGCAATGGCCTTGGCCGCGGAGGTGGGGGGCAGCTTCTCCGGATGGGTCACGGCGATGTCATAGACCGCGCTGGCGATCAGCATGGTCGGCACCAGATAGGCCCCATGCGCCTTGTACAGCTTGTCGGACTCCGCATCGCCGAAGGAGCCGTGCTCGATGGAATCCACCCCCAGCGCCAGGGCGTGGTTGATGGCCGTGGTGCCGTGCACATGGGCCGCCACCTTCATCTTCAGGGCGTGGGCGGTCTCCACCACCGCCTTGATCTCGTCATCGGCCATCAGCTGCAGGGACGGGTCGTCGCCGATGGACAGCACCCCGCCGGACGGCATGATCTTGATCAGGTCCACCCCCCGGCGGCGATAGGCGCGCACGGTGCGGCGGGCCTGTTCGGGGCTGTCGATGGTCACCTCGTCCCAGTGGGGATGGGTCAGCTCCGGGTCGAGGCCGTTGGCCGGGTCCCCGTGGCCGCCCGTCGGGCCCAGCGGCGCGCCGGCCACCCACATGCGCGGCCCGGGCACGGTCCCGGCATTGATGGCCCGCTTCAGCGCCACCACCAGGTCGGTGTCGGAGCCCACGTCCCGAACGGTGGTGAAGCCCGCCTCCAGGGTCGCCTTGACATAGCGGGTGGACTTGTAGGCCGCGTCGAAGCTGGTCTCGGTCACCGCCTCCCGCACCGGGTCGCCCCCGTCGAACTGGCTGGTGATGTGCACGTGGCAGTCGATCAGGCCCGGAAGGACGGTGGAGGACTTCAGGTCGATCACCTCCGCCCCCGGATGGTCCACATAGCCCGCCTCGACGCCGGTGATGCGGTCGTCATGCACCAGGATCGTCACCTCGCTGCGCAGGGTCTTCGAGGTGCCGTCGAACAGCTTGCCGGCGTGGATCACCACGTCCTTCGCCTGGGCCCCCGATCCGGCCAGCAGGGCCGAGGCGGCGGCGGCGGCGGTCAGTGCCGCCCGAAGCTTGAAGGTCATTGTGGCAATCTCCCCGAATGATTTGGCGCGCAGGGTGGCCGATTTCGGCCCGGCCGGAAAGTGGGAGTCGTCAGCGGATCGCGTCAGGGAGCCGCGGGCACGGCCTTGGCCTCGGCCGCGAGCCGGGCCAGCACGTCGGGCCGCGCGGCGAACTGGCGGCGGGCCCGGGCCAGGGCGTCGGCCTGGGCGCGGGCATCCTTCAGCACTCCGTAGGAATGCACCAGCCGCACCCAGCCGTCCGGATCATCGGGAGAGGCCTGCAGCCGCGCGGCCAGACGGTCCACCATGGCGTGGATGAAGGCGCCCTGCCCCCCGGCGGCGGCGTCCGCGCCTGGCTGCGGCTGGGACTGACCTTGGGCCTGGGCCTGGGCCTCCGCCTCGGCGGCCGGGGGCGGCAGGCCGCCGGCCTTCTGCACCTCGTCGATCTGGGCCAGCACCGCGGCGCGATGGCCGTCCTGCGGCGGCAGGCTGTCGGCCAGGGCGCGCCAGTCCTGCAGGCCGCCGGCCACGTCCCCGTCGGCGATCTTCGCCCGGCCCACATAGTAGCGCGCGGCGGCATTGGCCGGATCGATGGCCAGGGCCCGGCGGAAGGCGGCCAGGGCGTCGGGGGTAATCTTGCCCTCGGAATAGCTCATCACCGCCTCCCCGTAGGCGATCTCGAAGTCCGGGGTCTTCGGCGACAGGCGCGCGGCCCGGGCAAAGGCACGGGAGGCCTCCCCCGGTTCTCCCGACAGCAGGTGCGCCTGACCCAGCATGAACCAGACCCGGGGGTCCTCCGGGGTCCTGGCCGCCTGGCCCTTCAGCAGGGCCGCCAGCTCCTGCGGCGCGAGGCGGTTGGGGGCCTGGTCCTTCAGGGTGTTCCACTGGGCGAGCCGCGCCTGGTAGGGCTGGTCCGGCAGGTCCGACCGGCCGAGGACGAGGTAGAGCCCCAGCGCCGCAAGGCCGATCCCGGCGCAGGTGACGGCCAGGATCCGGCGGACCCGGGGGGAGCCGGGACGTTCCGGCACCGGGGCGGTCTCCGCGGCGGCCAGCAGGCGCCGGGCGGCCTCCGTCCGGGCGGCGGCCAGTTCGTCCCCCGCCAGCAGGCCGCGGCCGGCCAGCTCGTCCAGCTCCGCCAGCTGGCGGCGATGCACGGCCACGGCCGGGGCCTCCTGCGGGGACTGCGCAGCGCGGGCGGCCGCGGCGGCACGGGAGGTGACCACCAGCCCGGTGAGCGCGGCTAAGGAGGCGGCAATGAGCCAGAACCAGATCATGGCCCGGGATTAGCGGGTTTGCGCGTCCTTGCGAAGCCGTCCGGTCAAATTTGGGGGTGTGGGGTGGTTCGAGACGCCCTGTTCCGCGGCTCCTCACCATGACGAAAGGAGTTGATCGAGCCCGCAAAGCCAGCCGTTCGTCCCTCAACGCGCGTCATCCTGAGGAGGGCCGGAACGGCCCGTCCCGAAGGACGCAGTGCGTGGTTCGAGACGCCCTTTCAGGGCTCCTCACCATGACGCAGGTTGGGATTTTCGAGCCCCCATCCTGATCCACGTGTGGAGCAAACGCGCGTCATCCTGAGGAGGGCCAAAGGCCCGTCCCGAAGGACGCCCCCCCCCTACGCCGCCTGGGCGCTGGCGCTGCGGCGGCGGATGATGTCGGCGGCCTTGGGGTCGCGGACCTGGGCGACGAAGCGCGCGGCGATCTCCAGATAGGCGCGCACCCGCTCCACCGGCGGCCCGCCCCGACCGGCATCGGTCAGCAGGCGGTCGATCAGGTCCTCGGTATAGTGGTCGAGGCGCTCGTCCAGGGCCTCCATCACCTTGGCGCGGTAGGAGCCGTAACCCCCCGCCGAGGCGCTGGAGCGCACCCCGTCCATGAAGGCCAGCAGGCCGTCGGCCTTGAACACCGCCGAGGTGCTGGGGTCCTCCACCAGCTTGGCCGGCGCGCGCAGGCTCTTGCCGCCGAAGGGCTTGGTGGCCAGGGGCAGGGCCTGGGCCACGGCCGGCTCCACTTCCTTCAGGCGGGCCTCGACCCCGGCGGCGAGGTTGCGCTTCATCTCGAAGATGCGCTTGCCCCACACGGAGTCCCGGCCGAGCTTGAACCACTGCTCGAACTCGCCGATCTCCTGCACCGCAATGGCGATGGAGGCGGCGGCGGCGCGCCCGGCCTCGGGTCCCTGAACGGGGTCGAAGCGTTTCAGGGCATCGATCCGGGCCCCGACATCGGCCATCACCCGCTCGCCGAAGGGGGCCAGCTCCGAAATGGCGACGAAGCCGTCCGAAGGGTGGTCCATCACCGCCGAGATCAGGCGCAGGATCTGCCAGGGCTCCTGCAGCTGGGCGGACAGGATCTCCATCATCAACAGGCCGCCGTCGTCGCAGATCACGGCGCTGTCCTTGAAGGCCAGGCGGACGCTGGCGACATTGTCGCCGTTCAGGTTGCGCAGCCAGCCGTCCAGCCGGGGGATCACCCCGCGCAGGGAGGGGGCCAGGCGCAGCAGCTGGGACAGCTGGGCGACCCCGCCGGGCAGGTTCGCCACCAGGGATGCGGCCTGGGGCGCGGCCCCGGTCTCCAGGGCCTCGGCGGCGACGGCGCAGACCTCGTCGAAGATCACATAGCTTTCATGGCCGGAGGCATCGGAGGCGATGGCGTCCACTGCGCGCTCCAGCAGCGGTCCCTGCAGCAGCTTCAGCTCCCGCCACAGGACCTTCAGGGTGTCCGGCGGATATTGCAGGGTCGGCAGCATCCGGGGCCGCCGGACGAAGGGAGCGATCACCGGCGCGAAGACCACGGACTGGGTCCGGCGGATGCGGCGCTCCTGGGCGATCATGTCGCACAGGGCCTCGGTGGCGGCGTTGTAGCCCCCGCCGGAGCTGACCAGGGCCTGCTCCAGACTGCGCACGACACTGTCCGACGCCCGCTCTATAAGCTGGCGGACAATGGCGAGTTTAGCCTCTGCCTTGCCGGACATCCGTTGGTGACCCCTGGCCCGAGCGGACCGTCATGTTCCATCACAGCCCATGATGACCGAACGGGGTTAAGGCTTCACGAATGCCAATTCCCCCCCGCAGGACGAGGGACGAGCGGGGCAAGACCCGTTCGGCCTGCGGGAAGATTTCCCAAATGTTGTGACGGGACTGTGACCAGAATTGCACAGATGTTCACCGGGCCCCCGCAATCAATCCCCCGCGGCCAAGACAGGAGATCGCCCATTTCAGGCGTCGAGGCGGGGCAGCTCGATTTCCACTTCCAGTCCGCCCAGCTCGCTTTCACCCAGCCGTAATTTCCCGCCATAGGCGCGGGCCAGGTCATTGACGATGGCCAGGCCCAGGCCCGAGCCGGGGGCGCCCTCGTCCATCCGGGCCCCGCGGCGCAGGGCCTCCTCCCGCTGGTCGGCGGGCAGGCCGGGGCCGTCGTCGCCCACCACCACCCGCAGGCGGCGCCCGTCCAGCGCCTCCACCCGGGCGACGACGGCGCTCCTGGACCACTTGCAGGCGTTCTCGAGGACGTTGCCGACCATCTCCAGCAGGTCCTGCCGCTCTCCGGCAAAGCTCAGCGCCGGGTCGCCGGGGTCGATGTCCAGGTCCTTGGTGCGATAGACCTTCTCCAGCAGCCGGGCGAGCTCCTCCATCACCGGGGCCACGGGGGTGCGTTCGCCCAGGGTCTGGCTGCGGGCGGCGGCGCGGGCCCGGCGCAGGTGGTGCTCCACATGGCCGCGCATGGCCGAGGCCTGGCGGGTCACCAGGTCCGCCAGGGCACCGGGCTGCTGCTCGGCCTCCATCAGCAGGGCGGAGATCGGGGTCTTCAGGGCATGGGCCAGGTTGCCCACATGGGTGCGCTGGCGCTCCACCACCTCGCGGTTGTGGGTGATCAGGGCGTTCAGCTCGTCGGCCAGGGGCTGGAGTTCGTCGGGATAGTTGCCGGTCAGGGCCTCCCCCCGGCCCTCCCGCACATCGGCCAGGTCCCGGCGCATGGCGAACAGGGGGGCGAGGCCGAAGCGGACCTGCAGCACCACCGCCGCCACCAGGCCCAGCCCCAGCACCAGCAGCGCCCCCGCCGTGGTCAGGGCGAAGCGCTGGGCGTCGGCGTCGATCTCGCCCCGGTCCTGGGCGGTCATGAACACCACTGGGGCGGCCCGGCCGGACAGGATGCGCTGCATGGCGGTGATCCGCAGATGCTGCTCGTGGGGACCGATGCCGTCATAGGTCACCCGCCCGGCCGGCCGCTTCCCCAGGGCCTTCAACAGGCCCGGCCGGATCGGCAGGCCGTCCACGTCCCACATGGAGCGGGACAGGATCAGGGCGTGCAGCTGGCCGTCGGGCCCCACCTCCCCCAGTTCCCAGTACTTGCCGGAATAGGCGCGGGTGGCGCGGACATCGGTGATGGCGGGCGCGAACACCTCGCCGCCCGGGCCCACGGCCGCGCCGGCATAGAGGTCGTCCGCATCCTCGGCCAGGCTCTGGTCCAGGCGGACCTCGGCGGCATGGTTGAACGAGGCGGTCAGGCCGACCCCCGCCGCCACCAGCAGCACCAGGCACCAGGCCGAGGCCGCCAGCACCAGCCGCCCGACCAGGGAGCCGCGGACGCGGGGGAGGCGGAGGGGGCGGGTCATGCGTCCTTCGAGACGGGCCTGAAGGCCCTCCTCAGGATGACGAAGGTTGTTGTAGTCCACTCACCGGCGTCATGGTGAGGAGCCCTGAAAGGGCGTCTCGAACCACGCACACCGCGGATCATGCCGCGCCCACGGGCATCAGCCGGTAGCCCAGGCCGCGGACGGTCTCGATGCGGTCGGACCCCACCTTCTTGCGCAGGCGGCCGATGAACACCTCGATCGTGTTGGAGTCGCGATCGAAGTCCTGGTCATAGAGGTGTTCGACAAGCTCGGTCCGGCTGATCACCCGGTCCCGGTGCATCATCATGTAGTGCAGCATCCGGTATTCCAGCGAGGTCAGGCGCAGCGGCTCCCCGTTCACCGTCGCCCGGGCCGCCTTGGGGTCGAGACGCAGGTCGCCGCAGCTCAGCTGGGGCTGGGCATGGCCCGCGGCCCGGCGCAGCAAGGCCCTCAGGCGGGCCAGCAGCTCCTCGGTGTGGAAGGGCTTGGTCAGATAGTCGTCGGCCCCGGCATCGAAGCCCGCCACCTTGTCCGACCAGCCGCCCCGGGCGGTCAGGATCAGCACCGGCGTGGCCAGCCCCGCCCGGCGCCAGCGTTCCAGCACGCTGACCCCGTCCACCTTGGGCAGGCCGAGGTCGAGCACCACGGCGTCATAGGGCTCGGTCTCGCCCAGGAACTGGCCCTCCTCCCCGTCGGGGGCCACGTCCACCACATAGCCGGCGTCGGTCAGGGCCGCCTTCAGCTGGCGGCTGATGTCGGGCTCGTCCTCGACCAGGAGTATGCGCATGGAGGGTGTTTCCCGATGAGTGAGGAGGTCAGCGTCCGTCGATGCCGATGACCCGGCCGGTCTCGGCATCGACGATGTAGTCGGAGCGGCGGCCGTCCGCCCCCGCCCAGCGCACCCGGTAGACCCGGCGGCCATAGGCGTCGGTCTCAAGGCCCGCGTCCAGCTGGCGGCCGGGCGAGCGGCGGCGGATCTGGTCGATCACCCGGCCCAGCGGGGCGAGCCGTCCCTCGCGGACACCCCGGCGGGCCTCGTCCGGTCGCGGGCGCCAGTCGGCACCCAGACTGTCTGCGCGTGGGCTGTCATAGCGAGGATTGTCATAGCGGGGCGCGTCGTAGCGGGGGGTGTCATACCGGGGGGCTTCGGACGCCGGCGCGGCGTTGCGCGGGCCGTCCTGGCGCGCGTTCCGGTCCCGCGGCAGGTGGTGGGGCTCATGCTCCTTGGGACCGGCCAGGGCCGCGGTCGGGACCGCGCCGAGGCCCAGCAGGAGGCACAGGCCCAGCGCGGCGGCCGGGCTGCGCCGCAGGGCCTCTCCGGGCCGGATGACGGGACCTGTGCTCATCTTGGCACCGACCCTAGTTCCTCCCGCCTGAACGGCCGGTGAACGAAGGGCGACGGATCAGCGGTGATGGACGTCCGGCTCCACCGAACCGCCGGCGCGCCCGCCGATGGTCAGGCCGAAGAAATTCCGGGGTTTGCGCGTCTCGTCGTCGGGACGGGGCGGCGGACCGGCATAGCCCGGCGGCAGGGTGAAGGGCACGCCGTTCCAGCCGGGGGTGGCCGGACCGGCCGTGGGGTCCCCGGCCATGATGATGTCGGGGATCGGGCCGCACCAGGGATGCAGGTCGGCCCATTCCCGGCAGCCGGACTTGGAATAGATCCGGTTGTATTCGGTGATCATCTCCGCCGCGGCGGGATGGTCGGCGGTGCCGGTGGGGCCTGCGAACTCGAAGGGCCGGGCGGGGGGCGCGCCGAACAGGAAGGCATTGCGCTCGATGTCCGCATGGCCGCGGTTCACCTGCACGCCCGTATGGGCGGCGGATACGGCCCCGTCGAAGAAGCGCAGGTTGTCGGCGGAGGACAGGACCCCGTAGACCGCGTGCCGGATGCGGGTTGTGGAGATGTCCGCGCCCACGATGCCGCGCTGGACCTCGACGCCCACCTTGTAGCCGAAGATGTCGGCATGCTGCAGGACGAAGTTGGGCGGACGCTGGCCGCTGGACAGGGTGTTCTGGTCACCCTTGAAGAAGGTCCCGGCGCCGCGGACCACGATCCCCGTCTCCGGCTCGTTGGTCAGGTCGTCGGTGGCGCTGTTGGACCAGACGGAGACATAGTCCATGTCCACCATGCCCCCGTCCCCGGGGGTCACCACCAGGCCCACCGAGCCGGTGCGCAGGATGGTGCGCAGGATCGACAGGCGGGTGCCGTCCGTGACGATGGCCGGGTCGTAGTTCATGGCGTTGATGACGCTGTCGGCGATCATCAGCTGGCCGGTGGAGGCCTCGATGGCCGACTTCTGGCCGATATAGTCGATCTTCACGCGACCGATGCGCAGCTCGGCCCGGTCGCCGAGGATGATCCCGCTGTTCCGGCCGGACTGGTCGGACTTCAGGGTCAGGTCCTGCAGGGTCACTTCGGGGATGCCGGCCTCGACCACAATCGTCGGGGCGCCGGAGGGGCCTTCGATGGTGGCCTCGCCGCCGCGCACGCCGTCGAAGGGCGACTGGGCCTCGCCGACGATCTTCACCGGGAAGAACAGGACCAGCGGGCTTTGCAGCACGCAGTGGCCGCGGACGTTCAGGACCCCGTGGTCCTGCACCCGGTCCAGCGCCACCTGGATGTCCTCGTCCCGGGAGCAGTCCACCAGGAAGCTTTCCACCAGCTTGGGCGGCTTCTGACCCGGATGGCTGCCCGGACCATGGCCCTGGCGGCGCTGCTGGAGGAAGTCGAAATGCGGGCGCAGCATCTGGTCGGTCTGCGCGGCGGTGGACGGGTCCTCCGTCCGCGCCTGGGCGATCCCGCCGCCGAGCAGGGGCGTGGCGAGGACGGTCGCGGCCAGCAACACACCGGCGGTGGTCACATGGGGAGAGATCGAGCGGCTCACTGTGCGTCCCTTTCCGCCTTCACACGGGAATGGCCCATGCGCTGGAGTATGCCCTGCAGGCGATCCGCCGACGGTCCGAAGCCGGACAGGGCGGCGTCGATCTGGTAGGCCACGGCCTTGGCCTTGTCCTGGTCGGCGACCCCGTCCATGCCCAGGGAGAAGAAGGTCGACATGGCATATTTGGCCTCGGGCGAGCCCTGCTTGTCCGCGGTCTCGTACCAGTGATAGGCCCGGGCATAGTCCACCGGCACGCCCACCCCTTCGGAGTACATGACCGCCAGGGCCAGCTGCGCCTTGGGCGAACCGCTGACCGCGGCATACTGGATCAGCCGCACCTTCTGCAGGGGCGACAGCACGCCGGTCTTCTCCTGGCCCAGCATGGCCTGGAAGGCCTCGATGGCCGAGGTGGGGGTCTCCGCGTCCTTGGCCACCGGGTGGTCCAGCAGGCGCAGATAGCTCAGCGCATTGGACAGCTCCGCATAGGGCAGGCGGCTGATGCGCAGCAGCGCGGCCTCCGCCGGGTCGGAGTTCGGCTCGCTCTCATCCGACAGGGGCACGCCGGAATCGGGGGCCTCCGGCGGATAGAACTCATAGGGCGGGATCCAGCGGTTGGCCTTGGACTCCACCATGTTGGCAAAACCGCCGCGATCGGGGGCCGCGCGCTCGTATTCCTGCAGGGTGCGGCCGAAGTCCTTCAGCAGCACATAGGCCCCCACGTCGCCGGTCTGGGCGGCGAGGTAGTTGTAGAGATAGGCGTCCACGTCGTTGCGCTGGAACAGGTTCACAGCCGTGCCGGCCCCGTCGCGGCCCAGGGACCAGCGGGCCTCGCGGTTGTCTGCGGGCTCCCCGTAGGGGCCATAGGCGGCGTCATGCAGGCGGGCCAGGGTGCGGAACCCCTCCGCCCCTTCGGTGGAGAGCACGTAGATGGCGCGGCGACGGACCTTGTCCCGCTCCTCGGTGGACATGCGGGCGAGCAGATTGTCCAGGTGGCGATAGGCGTCCCGGCGCTCGTTGGCGCGGCAGTCGTCATAGTGCTGGGCGGCGCGGCCGTTGCCGCCGACCCGGGCCCCGGTGGACCCGCCCACCGGCTCGAAGCCCGAGGCATTGGCCAGCGCCAGGGCGTACCAGGTCGCCGCCTCCACCGGATCGTCGAGCTTCTTGTCGTTCACCCGCGAAGCCTCGTAGCGGCGGGCCAGTTCCAGCTCGGCGAAGAAGTCGTTGCGGAAGGCGTGACGGCGCAGGGCATGCACCTCGACCGCCTGCTGGTTGAACTGCGGAACAGCCACGAAGGCCTGGGCCGGACGGGGACAGAAGCCCCCGTTCCCGGCGACGGACGAACTCGGAGACGGCAGGCAGAAGGTGGTGAGGAGAATCACCAGGATGACCACGGCAATGCCGATCAGGATCACCCGCAAGACTGGTCCGAAGGCACCTCTGCGCCTGCCCATCCCGTCGTCGTCCAAGCTGGCCCCCGCCATAAGTCAGACCCCAATCCGGAGACGTTAACCATTTTCCAGAGTTCCCTTGTCATCGCCCGTCGAGGCGTTGTCAAGCGACGTTCCGGTGTCCTCAACCCACAGGGGAAAGGACTCGCCAGGGTCCGGAATCGGAGTCCGTCAGGCGGCCTTGGCCAGGCCCTTGCCCCGCGCGCCGGTCAGGCGGGCAATGGCGCCGTCGATGGGATTGTCCACCCCGGCCCGGTGCATGATCACATACTGCTGGACGATGGTCAGGGTGCCGCTCCAGGCCCAGTAGATCAGCAGCCCCGACGGGGTCTGGGCCATCATCACCGTGAACATCACCGGCATCAGCTGGTAGACGATCTTCTGGCTGGGATCGGAGCTGGCCGGGGGGCTCATGGAGGTGGAGAGCCACTGGGTGAAGCCGTAGAGCAGCGGCCACACGCCGATGTGCAGCACGCCGCCCAGAATCCCGCCGATCAGCGGGGTCGAGCCCGGATCCCAGGGAATCAGGCCGAACAGGTTCACGAAGCTGGAATCGTCACGGGCGGACAGGTCGTGAATCCAGCCGAAGAACGGGGCCTGGCGCATCTCCGACGACACCCAAAGCACCTTGGACAGGGCGTAGAGGATGGGAATCTGCACCAGGATCGGCAGGCACCCGGCCAGGGGATTGACCTTCTCGGCCTGATAGAGGGCCATGGTCTCCTGCTGGGCCTTGGCGGGATCCTTCTCGTTCTTCTTGCGGATCTCCTCGAGCTTGGGCTGCAGCTTCTTCATCTTCGAGGCCGAATCGAAGCCGCGCTTGGCCAGGGGGAACAGCAGGATCTTCACCACCAGGGTCATCAGCAGGATGGCCACGCCCCAGTTGCCGGTCAGGCCGTGGAAGGTGGACAGGAGCCAGAACACCGGACGGGTGATGAACCACAGGTTCCCCCAGTCCACGGCGTTGTCGAGGTTCGGGATGTTCAGGTCCCGCTCATAGGCCTGCAGCAGGTCCACCCGCTTGGCGCCCGCGAACAGGCGCCGCGTCTCCACCGCTCCGCCGCCGGGGGCGATCACATGGGGCTGGCCGACGAAATTGGCCTCGTACACATCGATGCCGTTGACGGTGGAGATGCGGAAGCCGCCCTTCACCGCATGGGTCTGGTCGGGAATCACCGCCGCCAGCCAGTACTTGTCCGTCAGGCCGACCCAGCCGCCCGTATCCTGGATGGAGGTGTCGCCCTTGTCCTTCCAGTCCTTGAAGGCCTGCAGGCGCAGCTCGTGCTTCTCGCCCAGCGCGCCGACGCCCCCCTCGTGGATGAGGATGTTGGGGGTCAGCACCGGCTTGCCCTGGTGCTGCACCGAGCCGTAGGCGGCCAGTGTCACCGGCGCGGGGCCGCGATTGGCCACCTGGTCGGTGAGGGTGAACATGAAGTGGTCGTCGATGGCGATGGTGCGGGTGAAGACCAGACCCCGGCCATTGTCATAGGTCAGGATCACCGGATGGCCGGGAGACAGCACGTCGCCCCCGGTCTGGGTCCAGACCGTCGTGGCATCGGGCACCCCCGCCGCACCGGCCCAGCCGAACTCGGCGAAATAGGCCTGGGGCACGCCCTCGGGGCGGAACAGCTCCACCTTCGGCGCGCCCTTGGCCAGGCTCACCGGGTACTGCGCCAGATAGAGGTCGTCGATCCGCGCGCCCTTCAGGGCGATGGACCCGGTCAGGGCCGGGGCATTCACCCGGACCCGGGCGCTCTGGGCCAGGGCCTCGGACCGCGTCACCACATGCGTCGCCGAGGCCGCCGCGGCGGGCAGGGCCGCCTGCTGGGTCGCCACCAGCTTCTGGTGTGCCAGCTCCGCCGCCCGCTTCTTCTCCGCCGGCTGCAGCACGAACAGGTTGTAGGCCAGCAGCATCAGCATGGCGATCACGGCGAAAGTGATCGTGTTGCGCGAATTCTCGTTGTCCATCAGGAAATCGGCTCGGCTCTGGCAGGTGGGCCCCGCTTATCCGCGCCCCGGGTGCGGGCGTCAAGCAAGGGCAGTGCGGGGAACTCGGGATTGCGTCCTTCGAGACGGGCCTGGCGGCCCTCCTCAGGATGACAATTGTTATAGTGCCTCAAACCTCGTCATCCTGAGGAGGGCGAAGCCCGTCTCGAAGGACGCACCGCCCCCTCACCCCTTCGGCTTGCGGAACTTCAGGATGAAGGTGTCCGTATGGCCGCGGATCTTGCCGTCGAAGACATTCAGGGTGTGGGCGTCGTCGGGATTGGCCAAGAGGGTCGAGGTTCCGTCCAGCACGAACCCGGCGGCCATCACCTCGGCCTTCACCGTCTCGATGTCGATCCGGTGCAGGGTGTTGGTGTCGCGCACCCCGGAGCCCGCCTGGGCGGCATGGTCGAGGATCACATAGACGCCCCCCGGCTTCAGGGCATCGAAGATGGCCTTGTTCACCTTGGCGAGGTCCGCCGGCCCCATGAAGGGGTCGTGGAAGTCGTGGTAGTTCCAGCTGGTCCAGACCATGTCCAGCTTCTCTGCCGTGGCGAAGCCGTTGATCGGGGGCGACGCCAGGGAGATGTTCCGGTGGTCGGCCATCAGCGCGGTGACGCCCTCGGTCGCCCGGGGGCCGAACTTCAGGATCTCGGTGGGGACCACGGCATAGACCCGGCCCTTGGGCCCGACGATGTCGCTGAAGAGGACCGTGTAGTAGCCCGCGCCGGGCATCAGGTCGGCGACCTTGTCACCGGGGCGGACCCCGGCAAAGGCCAGCACCTCGCCCGGGTGCCGCGAGGCGTCCAGGTCGAGGGCCTTCTGCGGCCGGGACTTGTCGGCCAGGGCCGCGGCGATGGGACTGGGAGGGGCAGCCGCCACGGCGGACGCCAGGAGCCCGAGGCTGAGCGCCCCGGCTGCGAAGGTGCGGATCAGGCGCATGTGTTGTTGGACCCCGGTGATGTGTGCCGTGAAGATAGGGCGGCCGGAGGGGTTTCGCAAAGCGTTGCGGCATGCGTGGTTCGAGACGCCCCTTCGGGGCTCCTCACCATGACGAGGGATTGTGTTTTCGAGCCCACATCCTGATCCGTACAGAGCACAAACGCGCGTCATCCTGAGGAGGGCCAAAGGCCCGTCTCGAAGGACGCTGCGTGGTTCGAGACGCCCCTTCGGGGCTCCTCACCATGACGAAGGTTGGAGCTCTCGAGCCCACGGCCTCATCCGCGAGTGGATCAAACGCGCGTCATCCTGAGGAGGGCCAAAGGCCCGTCTCGAAGGACCCAGCCCCCCTACCCCAGCAGCCACACCAGCGCGGCGCGGAAGAAGGCCGTCAGCGGGCCGGTGGCGGCCAGCAGGACAAGCCCCCCCGGCGCGAACACCGAGGCCCCGGTCAGGTGGATCCAGCCGGCCCCCTGCGCCCCCATCAGGGCGAGGCCGATGAGCCCGCAGACCCCGAGGACGATGCTCCACGCGCTCACCCGGGGCTTCAGCCGGCGGCTCTTGGAGCCCTGCCAGCGAACCAGTTCGAAATGTCCGATCCGGTGTTCCATGAGGGCTAGACCCCGCCCATGGACGGGCGCGGGGCCCGGCGGACACGGGTCCGCTCGATGGAGTGATAGGCCTGGCGGACCATGCGGAACAGGGTCACCTGTCCCGGCGGCTCGAGGGTCAGGCCCGCGGTCTCCCGCTCCGCCGCATCCCGGTCCATCCGGGCCAGGGTCAGGTCGGTGACGATCCGGGCCACGGCCGCGTCGTCGGACAGGGCGGTGGCGCACTGCATCAGGTCACGCTCCAGCCGGGTCCGCGCGGCATCCGGCACCGGCCCCATCTCCCCGGACACGTCCCGAGACGTCTCATCGGCCGTCACCTGACCGAGGGACGCCATGCCGGGACATGCGAGCTCGGGACCGGCAAAGACAGCGTCAACGGAATCGGGCACGGGGGAAGCCTCGTATGATCAAGCGCTTAGGACTGCGGCAGGGGGCCATCATAGCTCATTTCAGCAATATTTCCCAATAATTCTGCTCCGCCAGTGACAGATTTTCATGTGGATTTTTTGCGCCCGGGACGCAGATTTTCCCAATCGCCCTGTGGATCTATGACACATGCAGAAACATGCATTCGCTTTTGCGCCGCATTCAGGCCACTGCACTACGAGATCGCAAAATGTCCGAGGTATTGGCCGCAGTTCTTCCCGACAAATACTCACCGGAAAGCAAAAGACCCCCGGACGCATCGCCCGGGGGTCTTGGTCTTGCCATGGAACGGCTGACGGATCGGTCAGGGACGCAGGGCCCCTGTTTGCCGATCCTGTGCCGATCGTCCTACTTGCCGATCTTGGTCAGCTCTTCCATCAGCTCGGGCACGGCGGTCTTGTAGTCCGCCACGAGGCCGTAGTCCGCCACCTGGAAGATCGGCGCGTCCGCGTCCTTGTTGATGGCGACGATGATCTTGGAGTCCTTCATCCCCGCCAGGTGCTGGATGGCACCGGAAATGCCGATGGCCACATAGAGGTCAGGCGCGACCACCTTGCCGGTCTGGCCGACCTGGTAGTCGTTGGGGGCGTAGCCCGCATCCACCGCGGCGCGGCTGGCGCCCACGGCGGCACCCAGCTTGTCGGCCAGGGGCTCGATCACCCGGGCGAACTCTTCCGCCGAACCCAGCGCGCGACCGCCGGACACGACGATCTTGGCGCCCGCCAGTTCCGGACGGTCGGACTTCACCACTTCCTCGGAGACGAACTGCGCCGCCGGGCCCGACGCGCCGGGGACGGAAACCGCCTCCACCGCCGCGGAACCGCCCTCGCCCGCGCCCTTGAAGGCGGTGGCACGGACGGTGATGACCAGCTTGGAATCACCGGACTTCACGGTTTCCAGGGCGTTGCCCGCATAGATCGGACGCACGAAGGTCTTGGCGTCCACCACCTCGATCACGTCGGTGATCTGGGACACGTCGAGCTTCGCAGCGATGCGCGGGGCGAAGTTCTTGCCGGCCGAGGTGGCGGGGGTGAGGATCGCCTCGTACCCGCCGGCCAGGGACACCACCAGATCGGTGACGGCCTCGGCCAGGCCCTGGCCCAGGGACGCGCTCTCGGCGGTGAGCACCTTGCGCACCCCGGCGATGGCGGCGGCAGACGCCGCGGCCCCGGCGACCGAGGCGCCCATGACGAGCACATCCACGTCGCCGGAGATCAGCTTGGCGGCGGCGACGGTCTTGCCGGTGGTTTCCCGGACGGCGGTGCCGTCGTGGTCTGCAATGACGAGAACAGCCATCAGATGACCCCCGCTTCGTTCTTCAGCTTGGACACGAGTTCCGCCACATCGGCGACCTTGGCACCGCCCTGGCGCTTGGGCGGCTCGGTGACCTTGACCACGGTGAGGCGGTTGGCCACGTCGACGCCGTAGTCACCGGTCGACTTGATGTCGATCGGCTTCTTCTTCGCCTTCATGATGTTCGGCAGGGAGGCATAGCGCGGCTCGTTCAGGCGCAGGTCCGCGGTGATCACCGCCGGCAGGGCCACCGACAGGGTCTGCAGACCGCCGTCCACTTCCCGGGTGACCGAGGCGGTCTGGCCGGAGATCTCGATCTTCGAGGCGAAGGTCGCCTGCGGCCAGTCCAGCAGGGCGGCCAGCATCTGGCCCACGGCGTTGTTGTCGCCGTCGATGGCCTGCTTGCCCATCACCACCACGCCGGGTTGTTCCTCGGCAATCACGGCCTTCAGCAGCTTGGCCACGGCCAGGGGCTCGAGGTCGGCGTCGGTCTGGATCAGGATGCCGCGGTCGGCGCCCATGGCCAGCGCCGTGCGGAGCGTCTCCTGCGCCTGGGCGGGACCGATGGAGACCACCACCACTTCGGTGGCGACGCCCTTTTCCTTCAGGCGCACGGCTTCTTCCGTGCCGATTTCATCGAAGGGGTTCATCGACATCTTGACGTTGGCGAGGTCCACGCCTGTCTGGTCGGGCTTCACCCGGACCTTGACGTTGTAGTCGATGACCCGCTTGACCGGGACCAGAACCTTCATGGCTGTTTTTGTCCTTAAGCGAATCTGTGGGGACGGGTGGGCCGGGAGGTCAGTCCCCGCCATGGCGCGTGAAAGCCGGTGCGCCGCCCGTCCATGGGCAAAACGCCCGGGGCCGGACGCTTCGGGCCCTCTCAAACGCGAGCCGGACCCCGCAGTCAAGAGGCAGCGCGACATACCGTAGCGGCACCATGGCTTGCAGAGCCGCAGACCCGACGGCATAAGACCGCCATGTCCGATTATCTTGGCCGCGTGAAACTGTTCCTGATCCTCGCCTTCTTCGTCCTGGCGGCGGCGGCGATCGCCTATGACCGCCTGTGGCTGGCCCCCGGCCGGGACTGCGAGGCGGCGCACAACTGGTGGGATCCCAAGCTGCGCATCTGCGGCCGCACCGTGTGGATCCCCGACCTGACCCACCGCCGCGCCCCCTCCAACGCCCAGAAGCCCTGGGACATGCTGCCGCAGAAGGTGCGGTAGGGGGTTTTCGGACGGAGGTTCCCGGGTCTTCGCCCGGGAATGACGGGTTTCAGATATCAAATGCAGTCGTCATTCCCGCCCTTGAGGCGGGAACCTCGTGCCGGATGTGGCGCTCCATCCTGTACAAGGTTCCCGGGTCTTCGCCCGGGAATGACGACTAAAAATATGAAACTCGTCATTCCCGGCCTTGAGCCGGGAACCACGCCCCCCCCCCCCCCTCAATCCGGCCGCAGCCTGGCAAAGGGCAGCGGATGCACCCGGTCGGCCCCCAGCGCGCAGGCCATCGGCGGGCGGGCAAACATCCCGGCATAGGCCGCGTCCAGCAGGTTCAGCCCCCCGGCATAGGCCCCGAAGGCGGGCAGGATCAGCCGCGAGCCGTCCGTGGCGAAGCAGCGCCGCCGCACCCCGCGCCGGGCCGCCACCACCTTGGCACAGGGGTGCAGGTGACCCGCCACCTCCCCCGGCGCCGGACCCGGCTGCGGTTCGTGGCGAAGCACCAGCCCCTCCGCCGTCCACTCCGCCGCCCGGCGACCGGGCAGGTCGTCCAGCCCCTCCGCATCGTGATTGCCGACGATCCAGACCAGCTCCGCCGCCTCCGCCAGGGCCGCGATCCGGGCGTGGTCCCGGGGCAGCATCCGCTCCGTCCCCCGGGCGTCGTGGAAGCTGTCCCCCAGCAGCACGATCCGGGCGGGGGCAAGCGCGCGGACCTCCGCCTCCAGCCGGGACAGGGTGGCGGGGGTGTCGTAGGGGGGCAGAAGCTGCCCCCGGGCGGCATAGGCCGAGCCCTTCTCCAGGTGCAGGTCGGCGGCCACCAGGGTCCGCTCCGCCTCCAGCCAGAGCGCGCCGGACACCCGCAGCTGCACCGGCCGGCCGTTCACCCGCACCCAAAGGGCCCCGCAGGGGGACACGGCCAGGGCAGGCATCGCGGCCTGGGCTTGCGCCGTGGCGGTCATGGGGTCAGCCCCTGCATCAGGTCGTCCAGCGTCATGGCCTCGTCGATCAGGTCCTGGGCGTTGTCCGCCAGAATCGCCTCCTGCGCCATCCCCGCCACGGGCTCCCGGCCGATTTCCAGCAGCACCGGCACGGCGAAGGGGGAGACCCGGGGGAGCCTGCGCAGCACGATCCGCCCCTGCACCCGGGCCAGCAGCCGGGCCAGGCGGGACACGTCGATCAGCCCGCTCATCGCCTCCCGCCGGGTGCAGTCCAGCAGCAGGTGGTCCGGCTGGTGGCGGCGCAGGGTGTCGTAGATCAGGTCGGTGGAGAAGGTCACCTGCCGCCCGGTCTTCTCCTGCCCCGGATGGCGCCGCTCGATCAGGCCGGACAGCAGCGCGCACTGCCGGAAGGTGCGCTTCATCATGAAGCTGTCGTCGAGCCAGGCCTCCAGGTCGTCCCCCAGCATGTCCTCCTCGAACAGGCCGTCGAGGTCGAGGTCGTCCAGCGGCCGACGGGCCCAGACGGCGAGGGCATAGTCGTTGGCGACGAAGCCCAGGGGCTGACGCCCCGCCCGCTCCAGCCGGCGGGCCAGCAGCTGGCACAGGGTGGCGTGGCAGACCCGGCCGTCGAAGGGATAGGCCACCAGATAGTGCCGCTCCCCCCGCTGGAAGGTCTCCACCAGCATCTCGTCCTCCGCCGGGATGTGGCTGCGCCGGTCCTGGATGGCCAGCCATTCCCGCACGTCGTCCGGCAGGGCGGGCCAGCGGCTGCGGTCGGCGATCATCCGCCGCACCCGTCTCGCGAGATAGGTGGAGAGCGCGAACTTCGACCCGCCCCAGCTGGGGGTCTTCGCCTCCGCCCCCGCGGGGGCCGGGGTGACGATGGCGTTCATTCCGTCGACGGTGTGGAAGGTCCAGACCTGGCCGGCGAACAGGAAGGTGTCGCCCGGGGTGAGCATTTCGAGGAAGCTCTCCTCCATCTCCCCCACCTTGCGGCCGGCCAGCCAGCGCCCGCCCTTGCTCGACCCCACCCGGACGCTGAGCATGGGGATCTCGATGATGGAGCCCACATTCATCCGGTGCCGCTGGACGATCTCCGCCGTCCGCGCCCGCCAGAACCCGTCCCGGTCCTGCACGATCCGGTGGAAGCGGTCATAGGCGGCCAGCGCATAGCCGCCGGTGGCCGCGAAATCGAGGACCCGGTCGAAGTCCGCGCGGGCAAGGTCCGCATAGGGCCCGGCACCCCGCACCTCCGCGAACAGGTCGTCGGCGCGGAAGGGGGCGGAACAGGCGCAGCCCATGATGTGCTGGGCCAGGATGTCCAGGGACCCGGCGCGGGGCGGATCCACGTCGAGGTCGTTTTCCGCCACCGCCTCCCGCGCCGCCTGGCACTCCAGCACCTCGAACCGGTGGGCGGGGACGAGCAGGGCGCGGCTGGCCTCGTCCATCCGGTGGTTGGCGCGGCCGATGCGCTGGATCAGCCGGGCGGAGCCCTTGGGCGCCGCCAGCTGGATGACGAGGTCCACACTGCCCCAATCGATGCCCAGATCGAGGGTGGAGGTACAGACCACCGCCCGCAGTTCGTCCCGGGCCATGGCCGCCTCCACCTTGCGGCGCTGCTCCGCGGCCAGGCTGCCATGGTGCAGGGCGATGGGCAGGTTGTCCTCGTTCAGCTCCCACAGGGCCTGGAAGGCGATCTCCGCCTGGAAGCGGGTATTGACGAAGACCAGCGTCGTGCGCGCCCCGCGGATGGCCTCATAGACCTCGGCCATGGCGTGGCGGGCGGTGAAGCCGGACCACGGCACCCGGTTCTGGGACAGCAGCACATCCACCACCGGGGCCGCGCCGGGGGCGCCGCGCACGATCCTGGCCGGGTCGCGCCCCCGGCCGGGGGGGCTGAGCCAGGCGGCCAGGGCCTCCGCATCCGAGACGGTGGCCGACAGCCCCACCCGCCGCAGGTGCGGGCTCAACACCTGCAGCCGGGCGAGGCCGAGGCTGAGCAGGTCGCCGCGCTTGGCGCCGTGCAGCACGTGGATCTCGTCCAGGATCACCGTGTCGAGGCCCGAGAAATAGTCCGCCGCCCCCTCCCAGGCGCAGAACAGGGCCAGCTGCTCCGGCGTGGTGATCAATATGTCCGGCGGCGCGATCCGCTGGCGGCGCTTCTTGGCCTCGCCCGTGTCGCCGGAGCGGGTCTCGGCGGTGATCGGCAGACCCAGCTCCAGGATCGGGGACAGAAGGTTGCGGTGCACGTCCACCGCCAGCGCCTTCAGCGGCGAGATGTAGAGGGTGTGCAGCCGCCTTTCATCATTGCGCGGGCCGCGGCTCGCGAGGTCGATCAGGCTGGGCAGGAAGCCGGCCAGGGTCTTGCCGCCGCCGGTGGGGGCGATCAGCAGGGCATCGCGCCGGTCCTGCGCGGCGGCGATCATGTCCAGCTGGTGCGACCTGGGCGTCCAGCCGCGCCGGGCGAACCAGTCCTGGAAGCGGGGCGGGAGCAGGGGGGCGGTGTCGGTCATCGGCGGGGGCAGCATACATGTTCCCGTTCCGTTCGAAACCCTCGCCGCCGCCCAGGATTCGCGGCCGGGGATTCGCGGCCGGGGTTCGCCGTCCGCCCTGAGGTAAAAGCCCGTCGGGAACGTCAAATATCGGGAAGCAGTCACAGTCTATTTACTGCCAGTGACTATCTGTCTCTACATACAGGGAAGGATTTTCCGTGATCGATCGCTCGATTCGAAAGCTGGACAAGATCAACGACACCGGATCCAGCATGCGTGTACTTGACCTTGTTAAGATTAACAAGGTCCACGGTGACACTGAATCGTACAAGAAACAGCCCCTGTTCCACTCCCGTATCCTTAATCAGTCGATCATCATTAAGCACCGGCTCCGCGCCAACGAGCTGGAAATGTTCGAAACGCCCCGCGCCGTGGCCACCAAGCTGGTGATTCCCATCGACCGCAACGACCTGCGGTCCGGCGGCCAGTATCTCTTCCTCGGCCAGAAGGGAGAGCAGGCGGCCATCGACATGGTGATGAACGACCAGAGCGTCGCTGGGGCCCGGGACCGGCGGACCCTGGCCATTCTCGACGCCCTGCCCTCCTTCGACCCGTTTCTGGTGCGGGAGCACCTGCGCCGCGACGGGGTGATCCCGGCGGCCTGCTATTTCGAGATCTCCAGCGCCGATTCCGCCCGCATGCTGGCCTTTGTCCGTGGCGAAGTGGCACCCCTGAGCCACCGCAGCCTGGGCCGGTCCGGCCGTCCGGCCGCGGCGTCCGGCGTGGACGGCACGGCCGATCTCGCCCAGAAGCTGATGGCCAACGACCTGCTGGACGAGATGGAGCCCCTGCGGGTGGCCCTGCAGATGCCCCCCCGGCAGTTCGCGGACGGCATCTTCGCCTGGCGCGGCATGCTCTATTACAAGTGGGTGTGCAGCGAGCTGCGCGAGCAGATGCCCGACGTGATCAGCGAGATCCGCACCCTCAAGCCCTATGGCTATTGCGACCAGCAGACCCTGGAGGGCCTCGCCGTCGCCCGCCGGGGCATTGCCGAGGCCGCCAATCGCAGCCTGCAGAAGTCCCTCGACATCCTGCACATCTACGACCGGGCCTTCAGCGGCCTGACGGAGCGCAGCAAGCCCCTGGAGTTCCGGGACTTCCTGATCGAGGCGCCGCAGCTGTTCACCGAGCTGGGGGAGATGCTCAGCGTGCTGCACCACGTGGTCAGCTTCTGGCACTACCGCACCGCCAATTCCCTGGTGGTGCGCATCACGGCGGACGAGCTGTGCGACATCGTCGCGGATTTCGCCGAGGGCCTGGCCCTCAGCTGCCCGGTACCCTTCGTGCCCGGCGCCGAGGCGCAGGGACGGCGCTCAAACCTGCGCCAGTCCGCCGCCTAGATGACGAACACGTCCCGGTCGGCGTCGGAGCCCACCGCCTGACGGTCCGAGGCCCGACGCAGCGGGCCGTTGTAGTGGGCGGGATTGTGCCGACGGCGGTCGGGGCCGAAATAGCCGCCGGCGCGGATGAACGGCCGGGGCCGGAACACCACCGCCTCGATCCGCGCCAGGAGCGCCCGGGCGGTCAGGGGCTTGACCACGAATTCGGTGACGCCCGCGTCCCGCGCCTCCATCACCCGGCTGCGCTCCGAATGGCCGGTGATCATGATCACCGCCAGATAGGGGTCGGGCGAGGCCGGGGAGCGGCGGATCTGGCGGGTCAGCTCCACCCCGTCCATGCCGCTGAGCTGGAAGTCGATCAGGGCGATGTCCACGGGGGCATCGCGCATCATGCGGATGGCCGACAGGCTGTCGGGTGCCTCGCGCACGTCATGCATCCCCGCCCCCGCCAGAAGCGTGGTGACGATGGCGCGCATGTGCTGGTTATCCTCAACCAGAAGAAAACGCAGGTTCGCTAACCCGGTGGCCAATTTACGCTTCCTGCCCTTTGGCTAATCAGCGGGAACTGGGCCCAATGATTAACAATTCGTTACTGTCTTTTACCGGGAGGGGGGTATTTTTTACTGTTTTTTACCTTCCGGGCGGCCGCATAATGTTTCTGTGACACTTGCGGCGCAAGCAATCGAAGGTTGAATTTCAGCCCAAGATGGGCGGGCGGCCCAGATTGAGCGCCAAGCTCGGATCGAGATGGCGTCCCCGCCAGGTCAGCCGCCAGCAGAGGTGCGGTCCGGTGGCCCGGCCCTTCATGCCCACCTCCCCGATTTCCTGCCCGCGGACGACCCGGTCGCCGGCCGTCACCCGCTGGGCCCGCTGGTGCAGATAGGCGCTGACCAGCCCCTGGCCGTGGTCGATCAGGGTCAGGCCGCCTTCGAACCACAGGTCCGGCTCGGCCATCACCACCTCCCCCGCGGCGGGGGCGAGGATGGGCGTGCCCGGGGGCGCGGCCAGGTCGACGCCATAGTGCGGGGTCTTGGGCACCCCGTTCAGGATCCGCTGCGGCCCGAAGGCGGAGGTGCGGGTGGCATGGGCCACGGGCCAGACGAAGCCGTCGGCGAAGTCCTCCGTCCCCGCCAGATGGGCGAAGGCCAGCTTCTTGCGCCCGACCTCGTCGGCGATCCGGGCGAGCAGGGCCGGGGCCGTGGGGCTGACCTGGTCCGGGGGCAGGCCGTCGATGCGCTGGATGTCGAACACGCCGGGGGCCACAGGCAGGGTCGCCGCGCCCAGGGCCGTCTCGATCCGCACGGTGGGGCCGCTGTCCCGGTCGAAGCCCGCCACGAACAGGCCGGTGGCCCCGGCCGTGGTGACGATCTCGGCATCGATGCGCACCGGGTCGCCGGGACGGGTGCGGCCGATCAGCAGGCCGCCCTGCACCAGCCGCCCCCGCCAGGGAAACGGGGCAGTGGGTGCCTCCTCCGCAGAATGGGCAGGGACGGCAGCGGCCAACGCACCAGCCCCCAGCCCCGACAGGACCGCGCGCCGGTCAGGGCGGGACGCCGGGCTCACGGGATCAGCCGGCCTGCCGGGCCTGCCAGGCGGCCAGGGCCTCCGCCGGGCCGGCATAGGCCTCCTGCGCGTCGGCGTCCCAGTAGCGCAGGGCCGCCAGCGGCACCTGGCGGCCGGTGACGGCACACAGCACGAAGCGGCCGGGTTTCAGGACGACGAATTCCCCGTCCCCGTAGTGCAGATGGGCCAGGCCCTCGGGATTGCGATCCATGGCGTTCATGGGCCCATCCTACAGCCCCGGCCCGCCCGGCTCCAGCGGGAAAGTCGGAGGACGGACCGTCGCCTCGCATTGCGTCCTGCGCCCGCGGCGGCTATCACGCGGGCCGAAACCCTCCCCTTTTGCTCGACACGACACAGGACCGTCATGGCCGCTCAACACATTTTCCAGATGCAGGGCCTGACCAAGGCCTTTCCGGGCGGCAAGAAGGTGTTCGAGAACATCTGGCTGTCCTTCTATCCCGACGCCAAGATCGGCGTGGTCGGCGTCAACGGCTCGGGCAAGTCGACGCTGCTGAAGATCATGGCCGGGATCGACAAGGAGTATTCCGGCGAGGCCAAGGCCGCCGACGGGGTCAAGCGCGGCTATCTGCCGCAGGAACCCCACCTGGACCCGGCCCTGGACGTCTGGGGCAACGTCATCTCCGAGTGCGAGGAGAAGCAGGTCTTCGACCGCTACAACGCCATCGCCGCGGAGCTGGGGGAGAACTACACCGACGAGCTCATGGAGGAGATGAACAAGCTCCAGGAGATCATCGACGCCAAGGACCTGTGGGACATCGATTCCAAGATCGAGATGGCCATCGACGCCCTGCGCTGCCCGCCCAACGACGCGGACATCACCAAGCTGTCGGGGGGTGAGAAGCGCCGCATCGCCCTGGCCCGCCTGCTGCTGTCCAAGCCCGACATGCTGCTGCTGGACGAACCCACCAACCACCTGGACGCCGAGAGCGTGGCCTGGCTGCAGCATCACCTGGAGCAGTTCCCCGGCTGCGTCATCCTCGTCACCCACGACCGCTACTTCCTGGACCAGGTGACCAAGTGGACCCTGGAACTCGACCGCGGCAAGGGCATCCCCTACGAGGGCAACTATTCCGGCTGGCTGGAGCAGAAGACCAAGCGCATCATCCAGGAGCAGTCCGAGAGCGAGGCACGCCAGCGGGCCATGACCCGGGAGCTGGAATGGGTGCGCTCCAGCCCCAAGGCCCGCCAGGCCAAGTCCAAGGCCCGTCTGGCCAGCTACGAGGAGATGGTGGCGGCGCAGGAGAATTCCCGCCTGGCCCAGAGCTTCGCCACGATCCAGATCCCGCCGGGTCCGCGACTGGGCAATCTGGTGCTGGAGACCAACGGGCTGGAGAAGGAATATGGCGACCGGGTGCTGTTCAAGGACCTGACCTTCAAGCTGCCCCCCAACGGCATTGTCGGCGTGATCGGGCCCAACGGGGCGGGCAAGTCCACCCTGTTCCGCCTGATCACCGGCCAGGAAAAGCCCGACGCCGGTTCGATCCGGGTGGGGGAGACGGTGAAGCTCGCCTATGTGGACCAGAGCCGCGACAGCCTGAACCCCAACAACAATGTCTGGCAGGAAATCTCCGGAGGCCTCGACATCATGAAGGTCGGCACCCGGGAAATCGCCAGCCGCGCGTATGTGGGGGCCTTCAACTTCAAGGGGCAGGACCAGCAGAAGAAGGTCGGCCTCCTGTCCGGCGGGGAGCGCAACCGCGTGCACCTGGCCAAGACGCTTGCGTCCGGCGGCAACCTGATCCTGCTGGACGAACCCACCAACGACCTGGACATCGAGACCCTGCAGGCCCTGGAAGAGGCCCTGGAGGAGTTCGCGGGCTGCGCCGTGGTCATCAGCCACGACCGCTGGTTCTTGGACCGTCTCGCCACCCACATCCTGGCCTTCGAGGGGGACAGCCACGTGGAATGGTTCGAGGGCAACTTCGAAGCCTATGAAGAGGACAAGAAGCGCCGCCTGGGCGCCGACAGCCTCATCCCCCGGCGGATCAAGTTCCAGAAGTTCGCGCGGTAGGGTTTTCCGGATCGAGGTTCCCGGCTCAAGGCCGGGAATGACGATTTGATTTGTATTTTAAAATCTCGTCATTCCCGGGCGGAGACCCGGGAACCTTGTGCAGGACTTGGTGCCACCTCCGGACGGAGGTTCCCGCCTCAAGGGCGGGAATGACGACCGTCATTAAATTTTGAAAACTCGTCATTCCCGGGCGAAGACCCGGGAACCTTGTGCAGGATGATGCGCCCCCTCCGGACGGAGGTTCCCGCCTCGAGGGCGGGAATGACGACTGTCATTAAATTTTGAAAACTCGTCATTCCCGGGCGAAGACCCGGGAACCTCGATCAGGACCAGGCACCCCCACATGCCCCTGCCCCCGGCGCTGGGCCAGGACCACCTGGCGGTGGCGTTCGGCATAGGCGGCGCGGCGGCGGTCGTCGCGCTCGTCGAGGCAGGCGGCGCAGCTGACCCCCTCCACAAAAGCCGGATGGGCGCGCCCCTCCGGACTGACCGGACGGCGGCAGCCGCGGCACAGGCTGTGGGTGCCCGGTGACAGGCCGTGGCCCACGGCCACCCGCTCGTCGAACACGAAACACTCGCCCCGCCACAGGCTGTCGGCCTCCGGCACCTCCTCCAGATAGCGCAGGATGCCGCCGTCCAGGTGATAGACCTCGTCCACCCCCTCGGCCCGCAGGAAGGCGGTGGCCTTCTCGCAGCGGATGCCGCCGGTGCAGAACATGGCCACCTTCACCGGCCGCCCCTCCGGCACCAGCCGGGCCCGCTCCGCCCGGAACCAGTCGGGGAAGTCGCGGAAGCTGGCGGTGCCCGGATCGACGGCCCCGGCAAAGCTTCCCACCGCCACCTCATAGGCATTGCGCGTGTCGATCACCACCGTGTCCGGGTCCGCGATCAGGGCGTTCCAGTCGGCGGGGGGCACATGGCGCCCCGCCCGGCCCACGGGGTCGAGCCCCGGCTGGCCCAGGGTGACGATCTCCCGCTTCAGCCGCACCTTCATCCGGTGGAACGGGGCCACCTCCGCCGTGGCGCGCTTCAGGGACAGGGTCGCGCACCCGGGCAGGGCGCGGATGTGGTCCAGCACCGCCTCCAGGGCGTCCCCCTGCCCGGCAATGGTGCCGTTGATCCCCTCCGGTGCCAGCAGCAGGGTGCCGATCACCCCCCGGGCGTCGCAGAGCGCCTGCAGCGGGGCCCGGAAGCCAGCGGCCGCCTCGCCGAACGGGGCGAACCGATAGAGGGCGGCGACCTGCCAAGTAGTGTCCGGCCAGGGAGAGTCGGTTGCGGGCAAGACGGGACCTTCGGGGGCGGGCGGGGATGAAACGCCATCTTCACGATCCGGTCCTTCCGTGCAAGGCTTTGCCCCGGCGGAGGTCGGCGGCGGGGGGCGCGCCGGATCCGCAGGCTGGGGAGCTTGGGGACATGAGCCGATTTTCCGTGTCGCAGATGGCGATGACCGGGTTTGGCGTGGTGCGGGAGAACCTGGCGGCGGTGGCCATCTGGGCCCTGCTGCAGGTCGCGGGGGTGTTCGCCTCGGCGGGCCTCATGGTCGCCCTGATCGGCAAGCCCCTGTCCGAGATGATGGCCCTGTCCCGGGAGCCCGGTGCGAAGCCGGACCCGGGGGCGATGATGGCCCTTCTCACCCAGATGGCCCCGGTCTTCCTGCTGTTGGTCCCCCTGGGCCTCTTGATCGGGGCGGTGATCCAGACGGCCATGAACCGGATCATCCTGCGGCCGAAGGACAAGGCCTTCGCCTTCCTGCGCATCGGGGCGGACGAGGGTCGCCAGATCCTGCTCAGTCTGATGGTGATGTTCACCGCGGTGGGGGCCTATGTCGCCGTGGTGGTGGTCGTCGTGATCCTGGCCCTGGTCATCGGCCTCGTCTCCAAGTCGGTCCCGGCCCTGGCCGTGCTTCTGGGGGTGGTCGGCGGCTTCGGCCTGATGGCCGCAGCCATCTATGTGGGAGTGCGCCTGTCCCTGGCCTCCGCCCGGACCTTTGCCACCGGGCGGGTGGACCTGTTCGGATCGTGGGACGTGACCCGCGGGCACTTCTGGCCGATCCTCGGGACCTATGTCCTGACCAGCTTCCTTCTGATGGTGGTGTGGTCCATGGGCTATGCCCTGATCTTCAGCCTGGCCGCCCTGACCACCGGGCTCGGCCCCACGGCCACGGCCATGCTGCATCCGGACTATGCCAACCCGGCGACCTTCTTCACCCCGTCGGCGGTGGTCTATCTGGTGCTGAACGCGGTGTTCAGCGCCCTGCTGCTGCCCATCTCCAACACCCCGGCCCCGGCCATCTATGCGGCCCTGACCGAGGGCCCGCCGCCGCCGCCGGTGATCGAGGGCGGCCTCTACGTGCCGAAGGTGTGAAGCCCCGGCCGCCACGTCCGCCTTGCGCCGGAGGGGCCGCGGCCTTACCTTGGCCGGTGGCGGGTCCTGCTGTGGCTCACGTCGGAGGTCTCATATCCCAGGGACCGTAATCTTCTCTATAGGGAGCTGTCCCTCGCGGGGTTCGTGGACCTCGTGAAACGGCGCCCACCTGGTCTGCCAGGTCTGAGTGGATTGAAACACCTTCACGGTTCTCATGGCGCCGCCACCCTTTCCCCCTGATGTCGAGATCGCCTCCCCCCCGGGGGACAAGGCGGCCCTGCGCAAGATGCTGCGGGCGCGGCGTCGGATGCTGGCGGCGGACCGGGCCACGGCCTCCCAGGCCCTGGCCGACCGGGTGGCGGAGCTGCCGGTGGCCGACTGGGCGGGCCTTTGCGTGTCGGTCTATCTCGCCGACGCCTTCGAGATCGACCCCGCGCCCCTCGCCGCCCTCCTGGCCGGGCGGGGGGCCAGGATCGTGCTGCCCGTGGTCATCGCCCGGGACCGCCCCCTCGTCTTCCGGCCGCAGGTCCCGGCGGAGCGCTTCGTGCCCGACGCCGCCGGCATCCCCGCCCCGCCCCCGACGGAGCCGGAGCTTACCCCGGACGTGGTGCTGGCCCCCTTGCTCGGCTTCGATGCGTCCGGCGGGCGGATGGGACAGGGGGGCGGCTATTACGATCGCACCCTTGCGGCCCTGCGCGCCGCCGGACCGGTGACGGTCATCGGGCTGGCCTATGCCGGACAGGCCTGCGCGACCCTGCCCATGGGCCCCCACGACCAGCGACTGGATGGCGTTCTGACGGAAGACGGGTATAGAGCCGCTTCCTCTGACGCATAAGGACGCCCATGCGGCTGGCATTTTTCGGCGACGTGATCGGCAAGCCCGGACGGGACGCGCTCTCCACCCACCTGCCCGGGTTGAAGCGGCGCCTGGCCCTCGACTTCGTCTGCATCAATGCGGAGAACGCCGCCGCGGGCTTCGGCATCACCGAGAAGACCGCCATCGACCTGTTCGATGCGGGGGCGGACTGCCTGACGCTCGGCAACCACAGCTGGGACCAGCGGGAGGCGCTGACCTATATCGAGCGGGAGCCCCGGCTGCTGCGCCCCCTGAACTATCCCCGCCTGTCCCGGGCCCCGGGGCGCGGGGCCTATGCCTATGACACGCCGGGTGGCGGGCGGGTGCTGGTGATCTCGGTGCTGGGCCGGGTGCACATGGACGCCCTGGACGACCCCTTCTCCGCCGTGGACAAGGCCCTGGACGAGGCCCCGCTGGGGATCGCCTTCGACGCGGTGATCGTCGACATGCACTGCGAGGCCACCTCGGAGAAGATGGCCATGGGTCATTTCTGCGACGGCCGGGCGAGCCTGGTGATCGGCACCCACACCCACGTCCCCACCGCCGATGCCCAGGTGCTGCCCGGCGGCACGGCCTTCCAGACCGATGCCGGGGCCTGCGCCGACTATGACAGCGTCATCGGCATGAACAAGTCGATCAGCGTGGCGCGCTTTGCCTCCCGCCTGCCGGGGGAGCGGCAGACCCCGGCCACGGGGCCGGCCACGGTCTGCGGCGTGTTCGTCGAGACCGATCCGAAGACCGGCCTGGCGCTGCGCATCGAGCCGATCCGCGTGGGCGGGCGGCTGAAGCCCTGCATGCCGGAGGTGTGACGACTAGTTGTTGTCGTCCCAGCCGCCGTCGGAACCGCCGTTGTCGCCGCTGTCGTCATTGTAGTTGTTGATGACCACGTTCTCGACATTGCCGCCGCCGCCATAACCGCCGCCCCAGCCGTCGCCGAAGCCCCCGCCGCCAAAGCCGCGATGGCCGCCGAACAGGCCGCCGAGGCTGGAGAACAGCATGTCCCCCGCCACGACGCCCGCCGCCGTGGTCCCGGCGCTGCGCAGGAAGCTGCCCAGGCCGCCGCCGCCGCCGAAGATGCCGCCCGGCTGGGGCTGGGCATATTGCGGCTGGGCGTACTGGGGCTGGGCATACTGCGGTTGTGCATATTGCGTCTGCGGCGGCTCGACCCACGGCTTGGCGGCGGGCTGCGGCGGCGGGGTGGGCGGGACCGCCGTCGAGGCGGCCGCGCCGCCGCCGAGGAAGCTGCCCCCGGCCTGCGGCTGGCCCGCCTGAGCGCGGAGCTGGGACAGTTCCGCCTGGGCCCGGTGCAGGGCCTCGTCGGACATGATGGCGTGCTGGACCAGCACATAGGCCGCGTCCGGGCGGGCGCGAAGGGCCTCATCGATCATCGCCGCCGCCTCGGCATCCTTGAGCCCGGCGGGGGTGTTGTTCAAATCCACGAGAAATCGGGTCAGAAGCTCGCGTTCCTGCGGTGTCATCGAAGCATCCGTATGGTGTGTCCGGCCCAGGGGCCGATCCGAGACGGCCAGAGTGCCGCCGCACGACATATGGCCCGCGCCCGGGGTCTTGGGGAGGGGGCGAGGCCCGGATGACGCACTTGTAATGCTTCTGCCCCTGATGCTTCTGCCCCTAAGACTTCTGCCACTCGTCCGGCCCCCGCGGGTTTCCTCCCGCCGTCCGGGCCCCTATAAGCGCAGGCGATGCGCAAGTTCCTGAACCTGATCACCAACATGGACGCGGCCGCCTGGCGGTCGGTGGCGGTCAGCTTCGTGCTGTTCGGCGGGGTGGGGCTGGTGTTCGTGTTCGGGGCCTCGCTGCTGGGCCTGAACGGACCGGAGAGCGTGCAGAAGTGGCTGAGCCTGGGCCTGCACGGTCCGGCCGCCCTGCCCGTGGCGGTGATCAGCTTTTCCGTGCTGGCCTTTCTCGGCGCACCGCAGTTCGTGCTGATCGCCGCGGCCGTGGTGGCCTTCGGACCCTGGGCGGGGTTCCTGTACAGCTGGATCGGGACGGAGGTCTCGGCCCTGGTGGGCTTCTTCCTCGGCCGCCGGTTCGGGGCGGACATCCTGCGCCGCTATGCCGGCAAGGGGGTGCAGGACTTCATGGGCATGGTGGGGGAGAACGGCTTCCTGGCCAGCCTGATCGTGCGGCTGGTGCCCAGCGCCCCCTTCATCGTCGTCAACATGGCCGCGGGCGTCACCCCCATGCGCCTGTCGGCCTTCGCGCTGGGGACAGGGATCGGCATCCTGCCCAAGATCGCGCTCACCGCCTTTGCCGGAGGGGCCGTGGTCAAGGGCCTGAACGGCGGAGGGGGCTGGACGGGCCTCGTGCTGGCCGCCGCCCTGTGGATCGGTTCGGGCCTTCTCGCCCGCAGCTGGATGAAACGGCGGGAGCGCCAGGCCGCCGAAGCCGCGCAACCCTCTGAAAAGACTGACTGACCGGCGGCAGGGCCAGCCCCCAGGGGCCCTGCGCCCCGCCGCGCATGCATCCCTTCACATTGTCGCGATACGGGACAGCACGTGATTATCTCCTTGAATTTTTGCGCCTCGCAGTGCAAACGGACCCGTCCGACAGCCCCTCAAATCCTCCGAGTCGCGCACAGGCTTGCGCCGGCCGGATGTCAGGGTCCGTCTGGCGACCCGCCTGACCTGTCAAACTTCCAAGACGACCCTATTCCGCCCCCCACGTTCCCATCCAAAGCCAGTGCACCGTTTCGTCGCGCGTCTGCTCCTTGATCAAGGCCATTCATGCTCCAGTCCGTCTTCGGCGTCATTTCCAACGACATCGCCATCGACCTCGGCACCGCCAACACCCTGATCTACATGAAGGGCAAGGGCATCGTGCTGAACGAACCGTCGGTGGTGGCCCTGCGCAACGTGGGCGGCCGCAAGGTGGTGCACGCAGTGGGCATCGAGGCCAAGCAGATGCTGGGCCGCACCCCCGGTCACATGGAGGCCATCCGCCCCATGCGCGACGGGGTCATCGCCGACTTCGAAGTCGCCGAGGAGATGATCAAGCACTTCATCCGCAAGGTCCACAACCGCAAGGGCTTCGTGAACCCCAAGGTGATCGTGTGCGTGCCGTCGGGCGCCACGGCCGTGGAGCGCCGGGCCATCAATGACAGCTGCCTGAACGCCTCGGCCCGCCGGGTCGGCCTGATAGACGAGCCCATGGCCGCGGCCATCGGCGCCGGCCTGCCGATCCACGAGCCCACCGGCTCCATGGTGGTGGACATCGGCGGCGGCACCACCGAGGTGGCGGTCCTGTCCCTGTCCGGCATCGTCTATTCCCGCTCCGTCCGCGTGGGCGGGGACAAGATGGACGAGGCGATCATCAGCTACATGCGCCGCCACCACAATCTGCTCATCGGCGAGACCACCGCCGAGCGGATCAAGAAGGAGATCGGCACCGCCCGTCCTCCGGTGGACGGCGACGGCCTGGCCATCGAGGTGAAGGGCCGCGACCTGATGCAGGGCGTGCCCCGGGAAGTGCGCATCTCCGAGAAGCAGGCGGCGGAGGCCCTGGCCGAACCCGTCAGCCAGATCGTGGAGGCCGTGAAGGTCGCCCTGGAGGCCACGCCTCCGGAACTGGCCGCCGACATCGCCGACAAGGGCATCATGCTCACCGGCGGCGGGGCCCTGCTGCGCGGCCTGGATGCGGAGATCCGCGACCATACCGGCCTGCCGGTGACCGTGGCCGACGACCCCCTGTCCTGCGTGGCGCTGGGCTGCGGCAAGGTGCTCGAGCATCCGAAGTGGATGAAGGGCGTGCTTGACGCCTCGCTGGCTTAGGGCGACGGTCGGTCGGCCGGAGGGCCTTGAGCGTCTTCCTGCGTTTTCAGTTCGGAGGGTAGGGTGTCCTTCAGGGATGGTCCGCTGCAGGATCTGAGGATTCCTCTGGCCTGGGCTGCCACCGTCGCAACCCTGGCGGCGGGGGTCGCGGCCCTGTTCCTGATGATCGAGGACCACCACTCCAACACCCGGAGCGCCGATGCGCCGCCCACCCCCGTCCGCAACCAGTTCGACGAGTCCGTCGGCCCGGTCTCGGCCATGTTCGCCGCCCCCCTGCGCTGGGCGGGGGATGCGGGGGACTATGTCCGCGACTATTTCAACGCCGTGGACGAGAACCGCCGCCTGAAGAAGCAGGTGGCCGACCTGATGGCCTACAAGGAAGCCGCCCAGAGGCTGCAGAACATCAATGCCCGCTACGAGGCCCTGCTGCAGCTGCGCACCGAGCCGGCGGCGAAGATGGTCACCGCCCGGGTGGTGGCCGATGCCAGGGGCCCGTTCAGCCATGCGCGCCTGGCCGATGCGGGCTCGGACTCGGGCATCCGCATCGGCAATCCGGTGCTGAGCGAGCACGGGGTGGTCGGCCGGGTGGTGGGCGTGTCCAAGACCGTCAGCCGGGTGCTGCTGCTGACTGATGTGGACAGCCGCACGCCGGTGCTGGTGAACTCCACCAATGCCCGGGCGATCCTAGCCGGGGACGGGGGGGATGCGCCCAAGCTCTCCTATCTGCGCGGGCACGAGCCGGTGAAGCGGGGGGACGTGATCCTGACCTCCGGCGATGGCGGCCTCTATCCCCGGGGCCTGCCCGTGGGGGTGGCGGACAAGGACATCTTCGGCCAGTGGCGGGTGCGGCTCTATTCCGACCGCTCGGCGCTGGACTATGTGCGGATCATGCTGTTCACCGACTTCAGCCAGCTGGTGGACGACCAGGCCCTGAACAACCGCGCCCTGCCGCCGATCAGCGCGGCGGAAAAGGCCCAGATAGACCAGGCCGTGGCCGCCCGCATCGCCACCCCCCGCCCCGGCTCCCCCGAGGCCCAGGCCGCAGCGGACAAGTCGGCCGCCGCCAAGCCCGCGACACCTGCGCCAACTGCAGCCACGGCCCCGGCGGCGAAAACCGCCCTCAAGCCTGCCGCAAATGCCGTCCACGGCAAGTCCCCGGCTCCGGCCCCTGCCCAGGCCCCGCAGGCGACGCACGGCCCCCGGGTGCTGCATCCCTCGCGGACCTCGCCGGGGAACCCGGTGGCGGTCGTCCCGGGACGACGCTGATGGCGGCCTACCAGCCCCTGCAACCCTGGTCCTGGCTGATCGTGCCGACCCTGGTCTGCCTGTTCGGGACGGTGATCATGGCCGCCCCGGCCCGCTTCCTGGGCCTGGCCCTGCCGGAGCCGGTGTTTCCCATGGTGCTGGCCTTTGCTTGGGCGGTGATCCGTCCGTCCATCCTCGGCCCCTTCCTGCTGCTCCTCACCGGCCTGTTCCTCGACCTGTTCTGGCACGGGACGCTGGGCCTGTGGGCGCTGTGCCTGATCCTGGTCTACGGCATCGCGCTCCTGGTCCGGAACCTGATGGTGGGCCAGTCGGTCCGGGTGCTGTGGGTCTGGTACGGGGTGTTCACGACGCTGGCCTTCATCGTCGCCTATCTGGTGGTGGTGGCCCGGGTCCATGCCACGCCGAACCTGATCAACGCCGTGTGGCAGGCCGGTGTGACCATCCTGCTGTTCCCGTTTGCGCGTCGGCTGATCGAACAGTTCGAAGACGCCGACATCCGCTTCCGGTAGGGCGCAGGATGGAACCGCACATCTATTTCGACGAGGTCAACGAGCGCCAGGGGGTCTTCCACCGGCGGACCTTCCTGATCGGCGGGGTGCTGGGGGTGGCGGGGCTTGCCCTCACCGGCCGGTTGCTAGAGCTGCAGGTGGCCGAGGCCGCCCGCTACCAGACCATGGCCAGCCAGAACCAGTTCCGCTTCCGGCTGATCCCGCCTCCCCGGGGCCGGATCCTGGACCGCAACGGGGTGGCCATCGCCTCCAACCGCCCGGACTTCCGCCTGCTGGTACGGCGGGACGAGGTGGACGATGCGGAGGGCCTGATCGACCAGATCAGCCTGCTGGTCCCCGTCACCCCGGCCCGGCGCAAGCAGGTGCTGCGGGACCTGGAGATCACCCCCCGCGCCGTGCCCGTCGCCGTCGCCAACGACCTGACCTGGGGGGAGTTCACCCGGGTCAATGCCCGCCTGCCGGAGCTGCCCGGCGTCACTGCCGACATGGGGGAGAGCCGGGTCTATCCCTTTGGCGGCGCCTTCGCCCACGTGATCGGCTATGTCTCCAAGGTCAGCCAGCCGGACCTGGAGCGGGCCCGCAAGGCCGCGCCGGACGGGCAGATCGACCCGCTGCTGCTGCATCCGGGCTTCCGCATCGGCAAGTCCGGGGTGGAGCAGGCCCTGGACGCGGAGCTGCGCGGCCGTCCCGGCGGCCAGAAGATCGAGGTGGACAGCGTCGGCCGGGTGATCCGCGAGGACCCCGCCGGGGACCGCAAGCCCACCCCCGGATCGGACGTGGTCCTGACCCTGGACGCGGACGTGCAGAACCGCGCCCTGGAGGTGTTCGGCGAGGACAGTGGCGCAGCCGTGGTGATCGACATCCACACCGGCGACCTTCTGTGCCTGGTGTCGGCCCCCAGCTTCGACCCCAACCGTTTCGTCTCCGGCGTGGCGGAGGCGGAGTACCGGGCCCTGCACGACTATGACCACCAGCCCCTGCTGGACAAGTCGATCTCTGCCCTCTACCCGCCCGGCTCCACCTTCAAGACCATGACGGCCATGGCCGCCCTGCAGTCGGGACTGGTGACCCAGCACGACCGCATCCAGTGCTCGGGCCAGTTCTTCTATGGCGGCCGCTACTTCCACTGCTGGAAGGCCCACGGCCACGGGTCGGTGGACATGGCCGAAGCCATCAAGTCCAGCTGCGACGTCTATTTCTACCAGATGGCCCTGCGCATCGGCCCGGACCGCATCGCCGAGGTGGCGGACGCCTTCGGGCTGGGTCACACCTTCGACATCGGCATCCAGGGCCAGCGCAAGGGCACCGTGCCCTCCACCGCCTGGAAGAAGCGGATGAACCAGAAGAACCCGGCCAACCAGACCTGGTTCGCAGGCGAAAGCCTGTCCTACGGCATCGGCCAGGGGGCCCTGCAGGTGAATGCCCTGCAGCTGGCGGTGATGACCGCGCGCCTGGCCAACGGCAAGAAGGCCCTGCTGCCCCGGCTGATCAAGTCGGTGGGCGGGGTGGAGCGGCCGCGGGGCGACCAGTTCGGCGACCTGCCCTTCCCGCAGGAGCGGATCAACATCGTGCGCGAGGCCATGGCGTCGGTGGCCAACGACGTGGGCGGCACGGCCTTCAAGGTCAGCCAGCTGAACCTCGGCGACATCAAGATGGCGGGCAAGACCGGCTCGGCCCAGATGCACGGCTACGGCAATACCGGCAGCGGGGCCAAGGAGCGGGACACCACCCACCTGCCCTGGCGCCTGCGGGACCACGGCCTGTTCGTGGCCTTCGCCCCCTATGACGACCCCCGCTATGCCATCTCCGTCATCCTGGAGCACGGGCTGCACGGCACCAATGCCGCGCCCAAGGCGGTGGAGATCATGAAGGTGGCCCTTTTGAAGGACCCCGACATGCGCCAGCGGATCGAGCGGCCCCTGCCCGAGGACAGCCGGGCCGCCGGCCCCGACGGGAGCGACACGCCCGACGACACCGTGGCCGATCCGACCGACGCCCCGACGCCGCCGGCCCCGCAACCCCCTGCCCCGGGCCGCCCGACCCCGGCTGGAGCCCGCCGATGACCTCCTCCGCCATTTCCCGCCCCGGTCAGCGCGAAAGGCTGACCATGAAGCTGCCGGAGATCGACTGGCGGCTGGCGCTGGCGCTGTGCCTGATCGCCGGCGTGGGCACCATGATGCTCTATTCCACCGCGCCCCTGTCGTGGAAGCCGTGGGCCGGGCCGCACCTGATCCGCTTCAGCCTGTGCTTCGTGCTGATGCTGGTCCTGTCCCTGATCGACATCCGGGTGTGGTTCGTCCTGTCCTATCCGATCTATGTGGTGGCCCTGCTGCTGCTGATCGCCGTGCCGGTGATCGGCCACGAGAGCCTGGGGGCCAAGCGCTGGATCACCGCGGGCCCCCTGTCGGTGCAGCCGTCGGAGATCATGAAGATCGGCCTCGTCCTGGCGCTGGCCCGCTTCTATCACGGGGTCTCGGCCAAGGATGCGCGGCTGTCGTGGAAGCTGCTGATCCCGGCGGTGCTGATCGCCGCCCCCACCCTGCTGGTGGCCAAGCAGCCGGACCTGGGCACCGCGATCCTGATCGCCCTGACCGGGCTTGCGATCATGGTCATGGCGGGGCTCACCTGGCGGCTGCTGGTGCTGGGCGGACTGGCGGCCATCGTCGGTGCCCCGGCCTTCGTCATGTTCGTGATGAAGGACTACCAGCGAGACCGGATCCTGACTTTCCTGCACCCGGAGGACGACCCCTCCGGCTCGGGCTATCACATCCTGCAGGCCAAGATCGCCCTGGGCTCCGGCGGGTTCCTGGGCAAGGGCTTCGGCCTGGGCACCCAGAGCCAGCTGAACTACCTGCCGGAAAAGCAGACCGACTTCATCTTCGCCACCTTTGCCGAGGAGTTCGGCTTCCTGGGCTGCTTCACCCTTCTGGCCCTCTACGGGGTGACCATCGCCATTGCGCTCCGCATCGCCTCCATCAGCCACAGCCATTTCGGCCGGCTGTCGGCGGCGGGCCTGACCTCGACCTTCGCCCTCTATGTGGTGATCAATGCCGCCATGGTCATGGGGCTCGCCCCCGTGGTGGGGGTGCCCATGCCGCTGATGAGCTATGGCGGGACGGAGATGCTGACGGTGATGGTGGGTTTCGGCCTGGTGGAGGCCGTGCGCGTGCACCGCTATGCGGAGATCACCTCCGGCCGGGGCAGCCTGCTGCTGTAGGGTTTGCGCGGGGGTGGGGGTGTCCTTCGAGACGGCCCTTCGGGCCTCCTCAGGATGACGCCCGTTTGTGCCATGCGCGGATCAGGATGTGGGCCCGACCCACACCCTGCGTCATGGTGAGGAGCGCGGAACGCGCGTCTCGAACCACGCAACACCGTTCCAGCGTCCTTCGAGACGGCCCTTCGGGCCTCCTCAGGATGACGCCCGTTTGTGCCATGCGCGGATCAGGATGTGGGCCCGACCCACACCCTGCGTCATGGTGAGGAGCGCGGAACGCGCGTCTCGAACCACGCAATCCCCCTACCGCCCGCCGAGCATGAAGCCGAGCGTCAAAAGGCCGACGGCCATGGTCAGGGCCGCCGTCCAGATGCCGACGCGGCGCAGCACCACCTGGACCGGGGTCGCGGGCGCGGCCACCGGGTCGTCGGAGAACTGGGGCAGTCTGTCTCTCGGGGCCATGGTGGCCGCCTCCTGCGGTCGGGCCGGTCAGATCAGTCCGATGAAATGGGAGATGGCCACGACGCTGGACGCGATCATGGCCAGGGCCAGGGTGTTGGCGATCCGGGTCAGCCGGTCCGAGGCCGGGGACTGCACGGGGCTGCGGTCGAGGAAGGTCTGCGCGCGACGGTCGCGGCGGTTGCGGGTCGTGTCGAAATTCACTTCGATCATGTGTCTCACTCCGGGACAGGGAGAAGGGCCGTGGTGCCCGATCTCCGCAACTCCCGTGCCACGGGAAATTCTCCCCGCCGGGCACCTGTGAGTGTGGTGCCCGCCCCGGACCCTAGGGCGCGACGATGTTGATCACCGTGGCGATGGCCCCGAAGGCCATGCAGTAATAGGCAAACGGGTCGAAGCCCTTCACCTCGTGGCTCTTGAACCAGCGCATCAGGGCCCACAGGCTGATGAAGGCGGTGACGCCGGCCACTCCGCCGGCGGCCAGGGACAGGGGCAGGTCGATGCCCTGGGCCGCGCCGCCGAGGTCATGGGCGGCCTTCTGCATCTTCATCAGCTTCGGCAGCTCGTGCACCGTGGCGGCAACGATGATCGGCGTGCCGGTGAGGAACGAGAACCGGGCCGCGTCCTCGTGGTTGAGGCCGGTCATGTAGCCGCCGATCATGGTGGAACCGGAGCGGGACAGGCCCGGGACCAGGGCCAGGCACTGGGCCAGGCCGATGAGCACCGCGTCCAGCCATCCCAGATGGTGCAGGGCCTTCACCGCCGTGCGCGGCTTCAACCGCTCCGCCCCGAACAGCAGGAAGCCGTTCAGCAGCAGGAAGATCGACGCGATCAGGGGCGAGGCGAACAGGTCGCGGATGGTCTTCTCGAAGGCCAGGGCCACCAGCACAGCGGGGATGGTCGCCACCACCACCCGCAGGAACAGGCGACGCTCGTCCGCCGCCCGGGGGCCGCGGTTGAACAGCACGGCCATGCCGAAGTCGAACCAGTCCCGCCAGAAGAACAGCAGCATGGCGATGGCCGTGCCGAAGTGCATGACCACCACGAAGGGCAGGAAGGCCTCGCTGCGCTCGTCCACCGCCCAGTTCAGCAGGTCCGGCACCACCACCGCGTGGCCGAGGCTGGAGACCGGGAAGAGTTCGGTGGCGCCCTGCATGATCGCCAGAAGCAGGGCCTGTAACCAGGTCATGGATCCGTCCTGTGTGGTCGCCGGACGGGTGGGTCCCGCCCCGCTGGAAGCTCGTCGGCGCAAGGGTCGACGAAGACGTGGACAGGGCTATGACGGCTCCCGGCCAAAGACGCAAGCGGCCGGTGCGTTTTCCGCCCCCGGGGCCCCGCAGCCGCCGGACCGCGGGGTCAGGCCGCGCCCCGGTCGGACGGAGGCGCTCCCCGGCCGACCATGCGGACCACCCGGGGATGGCCGTATTCGGCATTGGCCGGGGCGGGCACCGCCGACGGGGCCGGTCGATGCGCGCCGGTGGAGGCCGTGTCGCTGCCGCCGTCCTGGCGCGGTCCTTCGGCCGGGGTCGGGGCCAGGACGGGCAGGCGCACCAGCACCGCGGTCCCCTCCCCCAGCTGGCTCTCGATGCTCATGTCGCCCCCGTGCAGCTGGGCAAAGGCCTTGACCAGGGACAGGCCAAGCCCGGTACCCCGGGCCCGGTCGCCGCTGGCGCCCGCCTGCTCGAAGGGACGGCCGAGGCGCTTCAGGTCCGCCGGATCGATGCCGATGCCGGTGTCGGCCACGGTGATTTCCAGCAAGCCCCCCACCGCATGGGTGGTGACGGTCACATGGCCGGTGCGCGGGGTGAACTTCAGGGCGTTGGAGACGAGGTTCAGGGTGATCTGCTTCAGGGCCCGGCGGTCGGCGTCGACGAGGATCGGCTGGCCGGGCATGACCCCGCGCAGATTGACCCCCACCTCCTCCGCCTGGACGCGCATCAGGCGCAGGGCGGCGCTCACGGCTTCCCGGGCGTCGAACATCTCCCGGTCCAGCTGGAAGCGTTCCGCCTCGATCTTGGACATGTCCAGCACGTCGCTGATCAGGTCCATCAGGTGGCGGCCGCTCTCGTGGATCAGCTCCGCATATTCCCCATACTTGGGCGTCAGCTCGCCGAACATGCGGGCGCGCATGATCTCGGAAAAGCCCATGATGGCGTTCAGGGGCGTGCGCAGCTCGTGGCTCATGTTGGCCAGGAAGCGGGAGCGGGCCTGCAGGGTCTCCTCGGCCTTGGCCCCACGGGCCTCCGCCTCGGCGCGGGCGGCCTCAAGCGCGGCGACCTGGGCGGTCAGGGCGGCGATCCGGCCCTCGGCCTCCGCTGCCGGAGCGGACACGGCCGCGACGACCGGCGGCGCGAACACCGGGGTCGGCACGGCCCGGGCCTGGGTCTCCAGGGCGGCATGGGCCGCGTGGGCGGATTTCAGCTGCGCTTCCAGGGCCAGCAGGGAGTCCCGCATGGCGTGAAGCTCCTCCTCCGCGCGGAGGCGGGCCTGGTCGGCCTCCTTGGCCTTGACCTGGGTCTCGGCCAGGCGGGCGGTGAGGGACAGGAGCCGGGTCTGGTCCGCCGGTGGCGGCGCGGGGACGACGGTTGCGGGTATCGGCGCGGCGAAGGGCGAGGCCGCGCGGACCGGGGCGGCCCCGTAGGCCGGGACCGGTGCCGGGCCGGGCGCGATGGCCGGGAAGGCCGCCCCGCCGACGGGGGCCCGCGCGGCCTCGCCGGTCACGTCCCGGAGCACCGCCACCAGGCCGCCGCTGGCGGTGCGGCGAAGGGCCGCGGTGATCCGGTGGGACGGGTCCGTGGCCGGGGCGAAGGTGACGTCGCTGTCCCCGTGGTCGAGGGCCTCGCCCAGGGCGGCGCGCACCCGGTCCCGGTCGGCATCGGTGGCCGCCGCGGCGGCCAGGCCGCCATAGAGGCTGGCATGGCTCATCACCGGCAGGGGCTGGCCGAACACGGCAAAGACCCCGTCGTTCCGGTCGAGCGCCACGGCCAGGTGCGGCAGGTCGCCGAGCAGGACCTGCAGCTCCGCCACCTCCGCCTGTTGGGCCCTGGTCAGGGCCTGGCTGCCGCGCCGGGCGACGGTGATGGCCCCGAGGGCGGCCAGCAGCACGTTTCCGGCACCGATGACGGCGAACAGCAGCAGCACATTGCCATGGGGCAGGGGCGGCTGGGCCGCCAGGCCGATCACGGCGGCAAGGACCAGGGCCAGCAGCGAGAACAGCACCCCGTCCAGCACCCCGCCGCCCAGGGTCAGGGCCACCAGCAGGGGCATCAGGCACCAGGGGCTCAAGGGACCACCCACGCCGCCGGTCAGCACCACGGCGGAGGCCGTTGCCGTCGCCCACAGGCCGATCAGGGACAGGCGGGCAAGCCCCGTGGGGCGCCACAGGGCCCCCAGCAGGCCGGGAAGCCCGCCGATGGCCAGGGCCGTGATCCAGACGGGATTGGCGTCGGCGAACAGGGCCAGCGCCAGTCCGGCCCCCGCGGCCACCAGCACCGCCCAGCCCAGGGACCACAGGCGCGCTCCGCCGCCGCTCCGGCGCGCGGACGGACCGGAAGCCTCTGACCCGGAAGCCTCTGACCCAGAAGCCTCTGACTGGGGTGCCATGCTGGCGGCGCTCGCATCTGGGCTCGTCACGACGGGCGGCTCCTCGGGACCTGGGGTGGTCGGCCTGGGATGGTGAGGCGCGACCGGCCGGACGGATCCGGACCCCGCACTCGTTCAGAGCTTAACGGTCTTGCCGAGTCGGCGCGAGGGCGCTCAATCGACAAGGGATTCAAGGGCCTGCCACGCCCCCCGCCGCGCTAGCCGACAGGGCGGCCGCGCGCCCACTTGACGCAGGGTCGGGGGCGTGAAATCGACGGGGCATCCTGCGGGTCTCCGTCGAGCTCCGCAACACCGGCGAAGCACGCGGCATGGCGCTACTGGGACAATTTTCCGCGAACGGCGGCGACCCGCCGGGGGAGTGGCCGGACGACCAGGCCGTGTCCCTGCGGCTGATGGGGCACGAGCTGCGCACCCCCCTCAATGCCATCATCGGCTTTGCCGACATCATCGCCGACCAGCTCTACGGGGCGGTGGGGGACGACCGCTATGTGGCCCATGCGCAGATGATCCGGGAGTCCGGCCTGCGCATGCTGGACGTGGTGAGCCGGCTGGTGGAGCTGTCCCGGCTGGAGGCGGGGGTGGCGGACCTGCACCTGCGGGAGACCCCGGCGCTGGAACCCGTGGAAGATGCCGTCCGGGCCGTCGCCGCCGCCGCCGCCGATGCGGGGGTCCAGGTGGTGGTGGAGGGGGACGGGGCCGACCTGCGGGTGGTGTGCGACTCCCGCGGGCTAAGTTCGGCCCTGGGCAACCTGTTGTCCAACGCCATCGCCTTCTCCCCGCCCGGCGGTCCGGCGGGGACCGGCGGCACGGTCCGGCTCCGCGTCGAGCGGCAGGATCAGCGCATCCTGTTCGAGGTGCGGGACCAGGGCCCCGGCGTGCCGCAGGAATGGCTGGGCCGCATCCTGCGACCCTTTGCCCAGAGCCAGAACGCCATGGTGCGCCAGACCACCGGGGCCGGGCTGGGCCTGCCCCTGACGCTGCGCCTGTGCGAGGCCATGGGGGGCGAGCTGAAGCTCAGCTCCCCGCCCCAGTCGGGGCTGGTGGCGCAGATCCGGCTGCCCGCCGCGGACTGACCGCGGGCCCGTCGTCAGGCGGCGCCGTTGACCCCGTTGCGGCGGGCGGACTGCACCAGCCGCCGCAGCCTGCGGAACTCCCGCTTCAGCTCCTCGCCGGTGACGAGACGCCATTCCAGCTTGCGGCTGGTCCGCTCCATCTCCGCCCAGAACGCGCCGAAATGGGGGGTGTCCAGCGCCGCGCGGACCTCCGCGAGGGGCAGCTTCAGCCGCGCGGCCCAGAGGGGGGCTTCCTCCGCCAGGGTCCCCGCCTCCCAGGCCCGGCGCAGCTGGTTGCGCCACAGGGACCGGCGCAGGGTGGACACCGCCACCTCCAGGGCATCGTCGCAGGGATGGTCCGGATCGCCGCGCAGGCGCAGCTGCTCGGCCACGCCGCCGCTGGCCCGGCCGTCGGTGCGGGCCGAGGTCACCACCTGCACGTCGAGGCTGTGGCGGATCTTGCCGTCGATCCGGCGCACCCGCTCGAACAGGGCCCGGTCCTCCCCCACGGGCAGGGGCGGCAGGCCGCCGATCCGCCGGTAGGTGTGCGCCCAGATGGCCGCGCTGGCCCCGCAGTTCTGGTTGTGCCGGGGCCAGGGATCGTGAGCCTCCGGATCGGCGCGGGCCTGCAGCTCCGCGGCCATCTGCTGGTATTCCCACTCCACCCGACCCCGGTCGAGGACGCCGGAATCCAGCTCCATCAGCTCCATGGGATCGGCCATGACGAAGCCGGCCACGGCATCGAGGCCGCTTTCCAGCTCCCGCACGCTCTGGGCCACCCAGTCCTCGTTGACCAGGGTGTCGGCATCGGTGGTCAGGATCACCCCGTCCTGCGGCCGCACCAGCTCCGCGGCGGCATCCATGGCCAGCTTGCGGGCCCAGCCGGCATTGGCATGGGCCCGGCCCAGCTCGACGCTGTGGGTCTGGACGGCCATGGGCAGCTGGTCGGACACCTGCCGGACCAGCGCCAGGGTCTCGTCCCGGCAGTTGTTCAGCAGCAGCACGACCACCAGCTCGGACAGGGGGAAATCCTCCTGCCCGGCCAGGGCGCCCAGGCACTGGACGATGCGCTCGGCCTCGTCCTTCACCGGTATGGCCACCGCCACCCGCGGGGGCGCGGCCAGGGCCGGGCCGAAATGCTCCACGGCGATGTCGAAGGCCACCGGTCCGGCGGCGTCGGCCAGGACGTTCGGATCAGGACGGCGGACGAAGGTCATCGGACGCCGGACTCCGGCCGGCGGCGGAGGGCGGGACGCGGATCAGGGATCGAAGACGCGGTGAACATGATGCGGGCGTAAGGAATGGGGGCGACCTTGTCTGGCTCGGCGCAGGGCCGTGTCTGGATCGGCGGAACGCCTGGTCTGCATCTTGGCGGCCGTTTCGACCCGCAGACCGGCGGCGGACGGACCCGAACGGGGCCAGCCTGCTTTGCGTCTCCCTTAGACGATTGAGGACGGCCCCGCCAGACCTGAAACACCTCCGTGACCTGAAACACGTCCGGGCCCTGATCCGGCAGAGGCACCGGAACGAACCGTCGGCCCTGCCCCCGCACGGGCAAGGCAGGGCCGACTGTCCGCCGCCGGTCCGGCTCAGTCACACTCCGCCAGCCCGCGGGCCCCGAGGGGGGGCGGACCGGCCCGCACGCAGGCCTCCAGGACTTCGAGGGCGGCGTCGAAGCCCGGCCGGTCCCGCAGGTCCTCCACCCGCTGGACCGCATGGGAGGCCGTGGTCCGGTCCCGCCCGAAGGCCGCGCCCACCCGGCTCAGGGGCCAGGCGAGACCGATATGGGCCAGGTACATGGCCACGTGTCGGGCCCGGGCCGCCGCGGCGGAGTGCCGGGTGGTGGCGAAGATCTTGCCCGCCTCCACCCCGGTGGCGACGCTGACCACATAGGTGACGAACCCCGCCATGGCGGCATCGAGGCGGGCGGCGTCGATCCGGGCCGGGTCCTGGGTGGCGGGCGTGGCGGGATCGAAGACCGTGTGGCGACCCGCAGCCCGGGGCGCCGGGGCCGGGTGGCCGACTGTAGACATCCTGGTCATGGTATTCCCCTTTCCTGGCGGACGGTCCGCCGGGGCCCATATTAACGACCGGAAGTTGCAACGCGGACAAGTCTACGACCGGGAGGGGAATAAGTCGCCGCAAACCGGCGCCGTTCGGCCAGGGAACGGGTCCTGAAATTCGAGGGGAGAGAGCCGCAAACGGGCGGCGATCAGGCGGCCCGGATGCCCGAGGCGTAGCGGCCGAGGGAGGCCCCGACCGGGGTGTCGAAGCCCAGGATCATGTCCACGTTCTGCCCGTCGCTGGCCAGGGGCAGGCGGATCCAGACGATGGAGCAGGCCCCGCCGGGCCGGTGGGTGACTGTGTGCCGGCCCACCGTCGGACGACCGGCGGCCACCACCTTGTGCAGCTGCTCCCGCCAGTAGTCGGCATCCGCGTCGGGATAGACCTCCTCCAGGGCGCGGCCGGTGATTTCCCGGCCATAGACCAGGTAGAGGCCGGTGCCCGCCAGGCGCTGGCGATAGCCGATCTGCCCGTCCGGGCCGCGGATCACGTCGATCAGGCTGATGTTGGGCAGGTGCTTCTTGAGCTTCCACGGATCGATCTGGGCGCGGCAGGGAAGCCGACCGTCCTGGCGCAGGGACGTCCAGTAGGCGAACACCTCTTCGTGTCCGCTGCTGGCCGTCGCCGAGGGCCTGATCGAATGCTCCATATCCAGTTTCGCCTACAAACCCTTGGAATCACTTTGCTAACTATCTCTTAAACACCGAATCGCTGGCAAGCAGTTTTTGGTTAACGAAAATGGAATCCCCGCTGACGGATGCACGGGGCCTGTTCCGCCGCCCCGCCGACAGCAGAACGCCCGCCCGGAGGACCGGACGGGCGCTGAACGGGAAACCCCGGAAGAACTGTCGGCAGATCAGGCGGCGCCGCGGCCGCCCTGGCCGAGACCCATCTGCTTGGCCAGGTCGGACCGGGCGCGGGCATAGTTGGGGGCCACCATCGGATAGTCCTTCGGCAGGCCCCACTTGGCCCGATAGTCCTCCGGGCTGAGATTGTACTTGGTGCGCAGGTGGCGCTTCAGGGACTTGAACTTGCGACCGTCCTCGAGACAGATCAGGAAGTCCGGCGTGATGGACCGCTTCACCGGCACGGCCGGTTCCTTGGGCGTGGAGTCCAGCACCTCCACCGGGTGGTTCACCCCGGACAGGGCCCGATGAATGCTCTGGATCAGGGCGGGCAGGTCTGCAGACGTCACGGTGTTGTTGCCGACATAGGCCGACACGATTTCAGTCGTCATCCCCAACAGATCGAGTTTCTCTTCCATTTCGGCTCTCTTCAAACATCCACCGGTCCCGCCGGTCGCAGACCAGTCAGCGACGCTGCCAATGGCTCTGGAAATCTTATGAGATGAATAAATATTCGTTGTCTACTGGGAAATTGCACCAAGGCCTCGACAATGGTGATTTTCTCAGGAGACCTCTGATTCCAGGTTACGCGCGATGACGATTTTAGAATGTGGGCTTACCCAACTGCTCAATTACATGACAGATACGTAATTTGACTGACAAAAATAGTGGCAAAGCGCCCAATTAGAGCACTCGCCTTGTGGCCGCGGGACGACGCAGGCGCGCCGGACATCGATTCGCACGTCCGCCGGGCCGGCTGACCCGACGAGACGCTCGAAGATGTCGCAGGATATTCGGGGAGCCCTAGCGGGGCGGCTGCGGGCTCAGGGCCAGGAACGCGGACCGCTCGGGCAGCGAATATTGCGCCAGACCCTCCTCATCCCCTTCCCGCACCGCCTGGAGCAGGGCCGGCGTCAGGGCCGAGGTCAGGGCCCAGTTCCAGTAGCGCAGCACGGTCTGGGCCCGGTCCACCGCCATCAGGTCGAAGGCGGCCAGGGTATTGGCCAGCGCCGGGGCCGTCTCGCCGGTGGAGGTCCGTTCCGGGCGCCGCATGCTGCGCCACAGGGTCAGAAGCCGGGCCTTGGACAGGCCCACGGACTTGCACAGCACCGCCAGCCCCTCCCCGCCGGGATCGGTGAAGATCTTGGCCGTGGTGGTGGGTTTCAGGCCGCACAGATAGCCGATCTCCTGGGCGATCTCCCGGGTCATGCCGGTTTCCGAGGCGGCGACGGCGGCATCGAGATCGGCATAGGGGCTGCGCATCTGGGCGGCCCGGTTGCGCTGGCGCCGTTCGATGAACTGCAGGGCCTTGCGCACCAGAGGGTCGCTCCATTCCTCTGCCGCTGCCATGGCGAACACGTCGGTGGCGGCGTCCTGCAGCACGTCCCGGCTGACGGCGAAGCGCTGGAGGATGATCCGGCGCTCGTCCGCCGCGCACCACCAGAACATGACATAGGCCTGGGACGGGCGCAGTTCCGGCCGCCGCAGCAGCTGGGCCAGCAGCTGGGAATCCCGGCGGGAGGCGGCCATCACCCGCTCCAGCGCCGCCTGGGTGAAGCGGGTGCCCCGGTTCTTCAGCAGGGCCTGCAGCACCTCGGGCTCGCCGGTCTGGCTCAGCTGGTCCACCACCAGTTCCGACAGCTCCCGGCGCCTGGCCATGAGCAGCCGGTGCGCCGTTGTCCCCGCGGTGGCGCAGGCGACCAGCTCCGGATCGGGGATCGCGGCCTCTTCCAGCAGCGGCGCGGCCACGGTGATCTCGTCCAGCAGCAGGACCCGCAGCAGCTCGTAGGGAATGTCGGTGAGGTTCACCACCCGCCGGGCCACCCGTTCGCGCTCGGCCAGGGCGGCCTCCCGCAGGATCTCCACCAAGAGGTCCGAGGTGATGGCCCGCTCGAAGGCATTCACCCGGCTGGAGGGCAGGCTGACCACGTCCGCCAGGCGCTTGATCAGCGCCACCCGCGCCCGGCGCACCGGGGCCGACTCGGCGGGCAGGTCCGGCGCGGCACCGTCTGCGAGGTCGTAAGCGGCTTCAGGCATGGGGGGTCCACGGGTTCAGTCGCGCCATTGAACCGCAGATCGGTTAACTGCACGTTTGCAAATGCCCGCCGGGCGCGGCCGGTCCCCGGCGGACGCGGCAGAATCGCGCTAGGTCTGGCCCATGCCCATCCGTCGCCTCCCGCCCGAGACCGTCAACCGCATCGCCGCCGGCGAGGTGGTGGAGCGCCCCGCCAGCGCCCTGAAGGAGATCGTGGAGAACGCCCTGGATGCGGGCGCCCGCCGCGTGGATATCCAGGCCGATCAGGGGGGATTGTCGCGCATCCTGGTGGCCGATGACGGCTGTGGCCTTGGCCCCGACGAGCTGGCCCTGGCGGTGGAGCGGCACGCCACCTCCAAGCTCGCCCCCGACGGGGACGGGGTCTATGACCTGCTGAACATCTTCACCCTGGGCTTTCGCGGAGAGGCCCTGCCCTCCATCGGCTCGGTGGCGCGGCTCGCCATCAGCGCCCGCACCGCGGGGGGCGAGGGCTTCCAGATCCAGGTGGACGGCGGTGCCGTGGGCGAGGTGGGCCCGGCCCCCTTCCCCGGCCCCCACGGGGCGCGGGTGGAGGTGCGGGACCTGTTCTATGCCACCCCCGCCCGGCTGAAGTTCATGAAGTCCGAGCGGGCGGAGGCGCTGGCCATCACCGAGGAGGTGAAACGCCAGGCCATGGCCCACGAGGCGGTGGCCTTCTCCCTGGAGCTGGACGGCCGCCGCGTCCTGCGCCTGGCGGCGGAGGCGGAAGGCATGGCCGGTCGCCTCGCCCGGCTGGGCGCCGTGCTGGGGCGGGAGTTCGAGGACAATGCCCTCCTCATCGACCAGGTGCGGGAGGGGGTGCGGCTGACCGGCTATGCGGGCCTGCCCACCTACAGCCGGGGCAATGCCCAGCACCAGTACCTGTTCGTCAATGGCCGCCCGGTGCGGGACCGGCTGATCACCGGGGCCCTGCGCGCGGCCTATGCGGATTTCCTGGCGCGGGACCGGCACCCGGTGGCGGCCCTCTATGTGGAACTGCCGCCGGAGGAGGTGGACGTGAACGTCCATCCGGCCAAGGCGGAGGTGCGGTTCCGCGATCCGGGCCTGGTCCGCGGCCTGATCATCGGTGCCCTGCGCCATGCTCTGGCCGGGGCGGGGCACCGGGCCAGCACCACCGTCGCCGGTGCGGCGCTGGGCAGCTTCCGACCGCAGACCTACAGCGCCCCGCCCCCCGCCGCGGGGTGGAGCGGGTCGGGACAGTGGCGCACGCCGGATTTCGCCTATCCCCGTGCCTCGGCCGGTGTGCTGCCCGGACTGGAGGAGCGCAGCGCCCGGGTGGAGCCGGAGATGGAGCGGCCTCTCCCCGGCCCGGCGGAGGCGCCCGCGCCCTTCGATCCCGTCGACTATCCCCTGGGTGCCGCCCGGGCCCAGCTGCACGAGACCTATGTGATCGCCCAGACAAGGGACGGCCTCGTCATCGTCGACCAGCACGCGGCGCACGAGCGCCTGGTCTATGAGCGGATGAAAGTGGAGATGGCCGCCGGCGGCGTCGCCCGCCAGGCCCTGCTGCTGCCCGAGGTGGTGGAGCTGGACCCGGCGGAGGCCGAGCGCGTGGCGGCCCGGGCGGACGAACTGGCGGCGCTCGGCCTGGTGCTGGAGCCCTTCGGGGTCGGCGCGGTGCTGGTGCGCGAGACCCCGGCCCTGCTGGGCGACACCGACGTGGCCGGTCTGGTGCGGGACATTGCCGACGACCTGGCGGAGGCCGGACAGGCGCTGGCCCTGAGCGAGCGGCTGGCGGAGGTCTGCGGCACCATGGCCTGCCACGGCAGCGTCCGGGCCGGGCGGCGGCTGACCGGCGCGGAGATGAACGCCCTTCTCCGCCAGATGGAGGCCACCCCCCACTCCGGCCAGTGCAACCACGGCCGCCCCACCTATGTGGAGCTGAAGCTCGCCGACGTGGAACGCCTGTTCGGGCGGCGGTGAGGGGCTGAACGAGGTTCCCGGGTCAAGCCCGGGAATGACGACTATCCTTTTTACCTCGTCATTCCCGCCCTTGAGGCGGGAACCTCCGTCCGGACGTGGTGCCATATCCTGCACAAGGTTCCCGGGTCTTCGCCCGGGAATGACGAGTTTCAAATTACAAAAGCAGTCGTCATTCCCGCCCTCGAGGCGGGAACCTCCTTCCGGAGGAGGCGCCATATCCTGATCAAGGTTCCCGGGTCTTCGCCCGGGAATGACAAGGATTTAAAATTTCAAAACAGATGTCAGTCCCGACCCTGAGCCCCCCGTCAGTAAACCGAATAGGGCAGCGCGGGCGGGGCGCGGCGGAGGGGGGCGCAGGCGGTGTTGATGTCCCGGTCGAGGGGCCTGGGCGAGATCCCCAGCGCCTTCATCCGCGCGATCTGGTCGCCGGCATTCAGGGAAATCAGATAGTTGAACGAGCGCGCCTGCTGCAGGGCACCGCGGATCGCGGTCAGGTCGGACGCCGACAGCCGGCCCGGGTCGCCCTCCACCGTGCGGATCACCGCCCAGGCCTCGATCTCCTTGTTCACCCAGTAGCGCATGTCCACCTGCTGGCTGTAGAGCTGGCTGAAGCGGTCGAACTCGTCCCGGGGAAAGTGCGTCAGGCTCTGGGACGAGCGCTCGGCCTGCCAGGCGTCGTCGGCGATCAGCTTGCCGAGATGGGGCGACACATCGCCCACCGGCGCGACCCGGCGGTGGGCCGCCACGTCGTCGGTGATCTGGTTCAGCTCCGCCAGGCGGCGACCGACACAGTCCCGGGTGCGCACCCGGAAGGCGAAGAAGCCGCCGGTCTCGGCCAGCTCCTGGCGCAGGGAGGCCCGCGCCTCGGAGACCTTCGCCGACCAGTGAAAGGCCTCGATCGTCTGCTCGCCGGCCAGGGCAATGGCGATGCCGCAGACCACCACGCCGATTTCCGAGAGGAACTCCCGAAGATTGTGCACCGGCTTCGGCTTGTGGATGTCCAAGATCGCTCCCCGTGTCCGTGCAGTCGTCGTCCCGCCTTAACAGGTGCGGCAGATGAGGTGAAGGCGGCGCGCGCCCGCCCCGCCCCCTAAAGCAGCCGCCCGCCCGCGTGGCGGCGTTCGTGCTCCAGCAGCCAGGCCTTGCGCGCGAGCCCGCCGCCGAAGCCGGTGAGGGAGCCGGACGCGCCGATCACCCGGTGGCAGGGGACGATGATGGCCACCGGATTGGCGCCATTGGCCGCCCCCACCGCCCGGCTGGCCGACGAGCGGCCGATGCGCGCCGCCAGCTGGCCGTAGCCCATCGTCTCCCCCGGCGGAATGCCCCGCAACGCCGCCCAGACGCTGCGCTGGAAGTCCGTGCCGCCGGTGATCGGGGGCACCGCGTCCAGGGCGCTCAGGTCCCCGTCGAAATAGGCGCTCAGGGCCTGCGTCACCGCCGCCGGGGCCGGGCCCGGAGACAGCTCCACCTCCCCATAATGCAGGCGCAGCAGCCGCTGCATCCGGTCGTCATGACCGTCGAAATCGAGCGCCCGCAGGCCGCCGTCGGCATCGCTGACCAGCCGGATGTCCCCCACCGGGGAGGAAAACAGGGCGAGGACCAGGGCGAGGCTCATCCGAACCACCCCGCCTCGCGCAGGGACCGGGCATAGGTGCGGCTGACCGGTGCCTCGATCCCGCCCTTGAGGGTCAGGGTCGCCCGCCCCTCTCCACGCCGGGCGTCGAGAATGGCGTCCCGCGCCACCCACCAGCTGCGATGGGTCTGTGCGCCCTCCACCCCCTCCAGCTCGGCCACGGCATCGGCCAGCCGCAGCAGGATCAGCGCCTCCCCCCGGTCGGTCACCACCCGCAGGTAATGGTCCTCCGCCGCCACGGCGAAGATCTCCGCCCCCTTCAGATGGACCGGCAGGCGGGCGTCGAAGCGCGGGCGCGGCGGCGGGAGGGCCGGACCGCCCCCGCCGGTGTCCGGGACCAGGGCATGGGTCACCCGGGCCGGGCGCTGCAGCATGTAGTTGAGGCTGGTGGTGACCAGGGACAGGAGGCCGACCGGGGCGATGAAGGCCTCCAGCTCCCCGCCGCGCAGGGCCCGGCCGAACTGGGCGGCGGAGATCAGCCACACCACCGGCGCGGCCAGGGTCGTGATGGTCAGGGCCACCACCAGGCCCTCGGCCCAGACGTTGTTGGCGAACCAGCCCGTCCAGGAGACCACCGGGCGCACCGTCAGGGCCACCAGGGTGCCCGCCTCCATCACCTCGATCCAGTAGACGGTCCGCCGGACGAAGGGCAGCATCCCCGTGCCCAGGGCGTCCAGCAGGCTCAGCACCCCGGCGACGACCAGGGCCACGGCCATGGGCCCGCCGACCCCGCGCATCCAGCCGTCCGGCGCGATCCGCTGGGCCAGGGTGGCGGGACCGCGCCCCCGGCCGACGGCCAGGGACGGGGTGTCCGTCCGCGCTTCGCCAGCGGCGGTCCCTGTCCTCTGGCGAAGTTCCGGCGCCGTTTCATGCATCTGCGGTGGCGGGTCCTGATCGGTGGAGCCAGGGTCGGGACATCAACACGGCCCCTTCCCGATAGGACCAGACCATGACCCATGTCTCAACTGATTCCCGCGTCTCCCGGGGGGGCTTCGCCGCCCGGCACGGGGCACAACTCATTGCCGGTGCCGGCATTGTCATCGCCGCAAGCCTTGTGGTGATCCTGGGTCATCCGCACCTGCAGAGCCCGGACCTGACCCCGATCCTCGAGGCCTCCCTGCCGATCCGCATCCATCTGGGGGCGGCGGTGATCTGCCTGGTCCTGGGCGCGATCCAGATGGCCTCGCCCAAGGGCACCCTGCCCCACCGGCTGATCGGCTGGATCTGGGTCGGGCTGATGATGCTGCTGGCCGGGACCTCGATCTTCATCAAGGTGATCTTTCCGGGGCACTTCAGCTACATCCACCTGCTGACCGCCTGGGTGCTGCTGATCACGCCGCTGGCGGTGATGGCGGTGCGACGGGGCAAGGTGGGCATGCACGCCCGCTTCATGACCGGCCTGTTCTACATGGGCCTGATCACCGCCGGGGCCTTCACCTTCATGCCCGGCCGGATCCTCTACAAGGTGTTCTTCGGCGGCTGAGCGGAGGGGGCCTTGCGCCGGGCGCGGAAGAAGCCCCGGAGCAGCGCCGCGCTCTCCTCCGCCAGCAGGCCGCCCGCCACCGCGGGCCGCCAGTGGCAGGTGGGCTGGTCGAACACCCGGGCCCCGTGGACCACCCC
>CAISEP010000021.1 GCA_903884425.1 uncultured Caulobacterales bacterium
AGCGCACGAAGACCCTCAGCATCATAGTCTCCCCGAAGCGTAATCGCAGTCGCCATGGCGGGCACCTCCCGAGAGCGAATCGAATCGTGCTTCGGCCCTCAAGGGAATCCCCCGCGAGTCAAATTTTCAGCAGGTTGGTATCAGATGGGGGAGCAGGGCGTGGACCATCTGGATCGGACCGTTCAGGTTCGTCCGGATCTCCCGTTCCAGCTCGGTAAGCGGCACGTCGGGATCGTTCAGGTTCCGCTTCAGCCCGATGCCGGCATTGTTGATCAGCACGTCGAGGTCGGGGAAGTCGGACACTGCCGCCGCGCACAGCCGTTCGATCGCGCCGGGATCGCTCTGGTCACAGACATAGGTGTGAACGCCGGGCAGGCTCTCCCGTGCCGCGGCCAGGCGCGACTCGGTCCGCCCCGTGATCAGGACAGTGTTTCCACGCTTCAGAAGCTGCGCCGCCAGGGCCAGGCCGATCCCGCTCGTGCCGCCGGTGATCAGTACGGTGTGTCCGGTCATCTTCATCAGGCGGCTCCTTGCCCCGTTGGGGTGAAGTCCGAAAGGATCGTGCGCCCCTGGGCGTTGACCGCGGCGCGGACATGGGCCCCGAGGGGCTCTTCGCCCATCATCCGGGTCGCCAGGGCCGGATCGGCCGGATCGCTCATGGCGACGAACCGGTGTCCGTCTGCCGTGCGTACGACCAGGGTCGCCACCGGGGCCGCGCCCCCATGGTCGATGGTATAGGTCTCGACGGTTCCCTCGCCCGCATCGGTCAGGGCCGGGGCGGGCCAGCTGTCGATCTCCTGCTGCAGGGCGGCGGACGAGAAGCCCTGCCAGGGTCGCGGCCGGGCGCTGTAGATGCCGACGGAGTATTTCGACAGGAAACCGCCATTGGCGCCGAGCAATCCGGTCTGGTCCGGAGCGCGGCGCAGGGCCCGGACCATGCCGGCAATGGCGTGCATGGAGTAGTTGTTGCCCGCCCCGCCGAAGAAGGGCAGCCCGCCGGTCACGGTCAGGGGACGCGGGTCGTCCGGTGCCAGGCCGAGGCCGTCCAGCACGTTGAACACGGCGATGGGGAAGCAGCTGTAGAGATCGAACACGGAGATGTCCGCAAGCTCCACCCCGGCGGTGGCCAGCGCCGCCTGGCAGGCCAGCACCGTGGCCGGGCTGCGGGAGAGGTCCTGCCGCTGGATGGGGGTGCGCTCCGCCACGTCCGAGCCCCCGTGGAGATAGATGTAGCGGTCTTCCGGAATGCCGAGGGCGCGGGCGCGGCCGAGGCTGGTCAGCAGGACCGCAGCCCCCTGGTTGGCCTGGTCCCGGGCGATCACCCGGCGGGGGAAGGGATCGGCCACCATGCGGTTGCGCGGGGTGATCTCGGCGATCTCCGAGGCGCTCAGGCGCTCCGGCGCCATGGCGTGGGGGTTGGTGGCCGCCACCTCGGTGAAGGGGGCGAAGAGCGCCCCCATGGTCCTGGCATAGGCCGCGCGGTCGAGACCCACGCGGGCGCGCCTCGCATTCTCGAACAGGGCGTAGAGATGGATCGGCGTGCGCGCCCCGTGCCGGGCGAGTTCCGCGGTGAGGAGCCCTTCCAGGCCGAGGCCCCGGTCCTCCACATCGCCCTCCACGGTTTCCGACCAGTCGCGGGTCTGGCCGAGGCCTGTCAGGTGGCGGACGGTGGAAATCGCCTCGGACCCGACCAGCAGCACCATCCCGGCCTCGCCGGCGGCGATGGCATGGGCGAACTCGTTCACCAGGTGCTGCGGGCCCTGGCCGCCGACCTTTTCCCAGACGGCCCGGGCGGGATGGGCCCCGATCCGCTGGGCGACCGACCGGGGGAAGTTGTTGGAACAGCCGAACGGGGCATTGAAGCCGGGGCCGGAGACCTCGAACTGGCGGATGGCGGCGACCACGTCGATGGCGTCCTGCAGGAGGCCGGGGGCCCCGGTGTCCGCGAGGGCGGCCCGGGCCGCGGCCGCGGCAAGGTCGGCGGGGGAGAGGGCGGCATAGTCCGCGGCATCGATCCGTTCCGACGCTTCGCCGACGCCGATGATCACGGGCGTGCGGTCGTCGGGCGTTGAAGATGTCTGCATGGTCCGTTTCCTCCTGTCGACGCGGGTCGCACCCGGAAAGCTAGAGCGGTTGACGCTGGGGTGTGCAAGCGCCTATCGCGTGAGGATGCTGATCGCCGCAGGACCCGTCGGATGACCCAACGCACCATAGTGACCGGCGGCGACGCCAACTATTTCCCGCTGATCGAGGAACTGTGCGCCTCCGTCCGCTATTTCCGCGATGCCCAGGCCATGGGCCTGGTGGTCATCGACGGCGGTCTGGAAGCCGGGCAGATGGAACATCTGACTCGGCGATACGGGGCCCGGATCCTGCAGGTGGGGTGGGGATTCGACATCCACCCGTCCCGCATCCGGGGGCGGGAGCACCTGAAGGTGCTGACCTCGCGCACCTTCCTGGACCAGCACCTGCCGGACAGCGACGTGATCATCTGGATCGACGGGGACGCCTGGGTGCACGACATCGCGGCGGTGGACATGCTGTGCCAGGGGGCGGAGCGCAGCGGCCTGGCGGTCGTGTCCCAGACGTCTCGCTACAGCCAGGTGACCATGACCGTGCAGTGGGCGGCCTTCGGTTATGCCCGGATCAAGTCGCAGCTCTACAAGAATGCCCGCCGGGCCGGGCTGTCGGAGGCGCTGGCCCGCAAGGTGGGGGACAAGCCGACCTTCAATGCCGGCGTCTTCGCCATGCGCCGGGACGCGCCCCACTGGGAGGCCTGGCGCCGTCGCCAGGCCGAGGTGATCGTCAAGGGGCGGGTCTTCACCTCCGACCAGCTGGCGCTCGGCCTGATCGTGCATGCGGACGGTCTGAGTGCGGAGCTGATGCCGGAGATCTGCAACTACATGGGACCCTACTGGTGCTGCACACCCGATGAGTCCGCGCTGGTGGAGCGCTACATCCCCAACACGCCGGTGGGGATCGTGCACATGGCCGGGTACAACGAGATGCGCAAGGACCTGGGCATCACCACCGAGGTTCACACCACCGACGGCCGGGTGGTGGCCAAGTCCCTGCGGCGTCCGGCCTGGGTGAAGGACTAGGCGGCCGAGGTCGGAGGGGCGAGGCCCTGCATGACGATCCGGTTCACCTCGATCAGTTCGACGAAGGTTTCCGTCCCCTGCATGATCGCGCTGGTGTGACGGTTGACGAACATGCTGAGGCTGATGATCTGGGCGCGCAGGGCGACGGGCAGGGTGTTGGACGGGTCGGCACACTCCGTCGCCAGCGCGTTCCACAGCTGACGGTTCCAGTGCAGGGCGTCCATGCGCTCCGCAATCTGGGTGCGATCCAGCTCCGCCGCCTTGATCAGGGCGCGGGTGACCTCACCGAAGAGACGGTACTCCGCCTCCCGCGGCGATTCAGCCCGCTGTGCTGCCTGTTTGTACGCCTGAAGCGACATTCCCCAGCCTTTCGTCCTCGTAGTCGATCAATTTCCGGCAGAGCATCAACGCCTTGTACTGTTCCCGGGCGAGGACGTGGCGCGACACCTGAACACAGACCGCCTGGATGGTCGGGTTCCGGATGACGCCCATGAATTCGGTCATTCGCCGGGCGAATTCGTCGTAATAGGTCTCCAACCCCGCCTCATCGAGGTACATCATCATGACCGGGAAGTAGATCCGGCGAGCGGGAGAGTTGACCTCATCCGCCTGCATGATGTCCTTCTCGCGAAGAACAGACGCCTTGTTCTGAAGTACCAGGGTCGTGCGCCGATCGCCGTTCTGTACAACGGCGCCGTTGAGAACGAACTTCTCTCCGGGCTTCAGCGAAAGCTTCAGTGGCATGGGCATCAACCAATGGCAGGGCGGGCAGAAAGGCTTGAAAACGTGACCGTTCTCCGGCTTCCTGCACGGGATGGACGATAGTCGGGCCGTACTGAAGCATCCCTAAACAAACTTGGTTAACAGTGTCTGCGGTCGGCGCGACATCTGCGGCAAATTGACCGGGAATCGTGCTGTTAAGTGCCCGTAAAACCGCCCGGCGGAAGCTGTTCCGACGCGAGGAGGACGTTCCGTGACCAAGCCTGTCTCCAGGGACCGCCGATCCGCCCCTTCGTCTCCCCCGACGGACGGGAGCGCAGGGCCCGTCACCGGCGTCCCCTTCGCCGGTGGGCTTGCCCCGCCGCCGGGCGGTCGCGACCTGTTGTCGTCCTCGGCCCTGTCGCGCCTGACCACGGCGGCGGACGTGCTGGAGCGGGACATGGCCGTGCTGCGGCTTCAGGAAGCGGTGCGGGCGCTGGAGGGCGGCGACCTGGCAGGGGCCGAGCGGACCGCCATGGCCGTGGTCCAGGCCGACCATGACAATCCGTTCGCCTGGAAGATCGTCGGCGTGGCGCGGGAGCGGGCCGGGGACTTCATGACCGCCCTGCAGTGCTACGAGCAGGTGGTGCGGATCGGCGGCCCTGTGGCGGAGGAGATCCAGGCCGATCTGGGCCGGGTGGCCTTCCATTCCGGACTGTTCGTGGACGCCGAGGCCCTGTACCGCGCCCATCTCGAGAAGTTTCCCGACGACATCGCCACCGCGAACAACCTGGCCAACGCCTTGCGGGACCAGATGCGGTACGACGACGCGATTGCCTATCTGTCGGACCTGCTGAAGACCCATCCGGGGGAGGCCCAGCTGTGGAACACCCTCGGCACCCTGATGGTGGCGCGGGGCGATGCCGACCGGGCCATGATCTTCTTCGAGGAGGCGATCCGCCTGGTGCCGACCTTCGGCAAGGCGATCTACAATCTCGCCAACCTGCAGCTGATGACGGGCGACCTGGCCCGGGCGACGCAGGGGCTGCGCCGCGCGCTGGCCCTGGCTGGTGAGCCCACGGAGGAGGCCATGATGCGGCTGGCCCTGTCCCAGGCACTGCTGGCCGCGGGAGATCTGGCGGAGGGCTGGGAGGCCTACGAGGCCCGTCGCGATCCCCACTTCGCCAATGCGCCGGTGTTCGTGGCAGACGTGCCCGAGTGGCGGACCGGAGACCCGCTGGCCGGGCGTCGGCTGCTCCTGTTCGGTGAGCAGGGCCTGGGGGACGAGGTGCTGTTCGCCTCCGTGATCCCGGACCTGATCACCGCCATCGGGCCGGAGGGGCGGCTGTTCATTGCCGTGGAGCCGCGGCTGGTGCCCCTGTTCCAGCGCAGCTTTCCCGCGGCCGTGGTCGGGCCCCACGTCACCGGCCTGTCAGGGCATTCCATCCTGCGCAGCGCCGAATTCCTGGTGGCCCATCACGGGGAGATCGACGGCTGGCTGAGCATGGGGGCCCTGCTGCGCCCGTTCCGCAGCCGCCTCGAGGATTTTGCCGAGGCAGCCGCGTTCCTGGTGCCGGACCCGGCGCGGGTCGCCCACTGGACCCGGGTCCTGGCCGAACTGGGGCCGGAGCCGAAGGTGGGCGTCCTGTGGAAGAGCCTGAAGATCGATCCCGCCCGCTCGCGGCACTTCTCGTCCTTCGGGCAGTGGGCACCTGTGCTGAACCTGCCCGGCGTGGTGTTCGTCAATCTGCAGTACGGGGACACCGCGGCGGAGCAGGCGGAGGCGGCAGAGCAGGGCCTGCGCCTGTGGACGCCGCCGGGTCTGGACCTGAAGGACGACCTGGACGATCTGGCCGCCCTGACCCGGGCTCTGGACCTGGTGGTCGGTCCGGCCAATGCCACCAGCAACATCGCCGCCGCCTGCGGGGTGCCGGTGATCCTGGTCAGCATGCCGGGGGCCTGGCCGCAGCTGGGCACCGACCACTGGCCCTTCTATGCGGATGTGCGCGTGATCGTGGCCGAGCGTCTGGGCCAGTGGGAAGGTGCCATCTCCGCCCTGGCCGACGAGATCACCGCGCGGTTCCATCTGCCGACCGCCGCCGGGCCACCGGTCTGAGACGCACCGACCTGCCGCCTTCGCGCAGATTGGGCACTGTCGCGCATTTCGTCGACCTTCAGGCGGACGTCCTTAACCAGACGTTTGGCGTTTGCGCCTAGCTTGTCGCGGACAAGGGCCAACACCCCCCACAGGCGTTCGCGAGAAAAAGTACCATGTCCGACCACATCGATTCTCTCGTCCGGAGCCGTGACGCCTTTCGGATTGCCCGACTGGCCATTGCTCAGATGGAAGAGAGTCAGGTGTGGCCCACGCCCCTGAACTTCGAGCTGTGGCTCTATGCCATCAGCGATCCCGAAGGCCCCATCGGCCGGGAAATCTATCGCCTGGTGAATTCCGGCCAACCCCTGACCGACGCCATTGCCGAGGATCTGGCGGTGGAGCACCTGCCCCGCCTGCGCCTGACGGAGGAGATTCGCGACGCCGGGGACCAGCTGACCCGGCAACTGGCGGCGATCTCGTCGGCCATCAGCGTGGCCCAGATCAGCACCAACGAATACGGCCGCGCCCTGGAAGGCGCGTCCCGGGAGCTGGCCCAGCCCACCGAGCCGCAGCAGCTGCGCCGGGTGATCGAGGGCCTGTCCATCTCCACCCGCCGCATCCAGAAGGAAAACGCCACGCTGGAGACCCGGCTGGCCAATTCCGCCGAGGAGATCAAGCGCCTGCGCACGCACCTGGAGCAGGTGCGCCGGGATGCCATGACCGACGCCCTGACCAATCTCGCCAATCGCAAGGCCTTCGACGACGAGCTGACCCGGGCCTTCGAGGCGGCGCAGACCGCGGGCAAGGTGCTGTCCGTCGGCATTCTCGACATCGACCACTTCAAGCGCTTCAACGACACCTGGGGCCACCAGACCGGCGACCAGGTGATCCGCTATGTGGCCTCGCTCCTGGGCAAGGCCAGCGTGCATCCCCGCTTCGCCGCCCGCTACGGGGGCGAGGAGTTCGCCGTCCTGTTCCCGGGGGAGGATGCGCGGACCGTATCGGCGGCGCTGGACGCGCTGCGCGATGATATCTCGTGCCGCTCCCTCAAGCGCCGCTCGACGGCGGAGGACCTGGGCGTGGTCACGGTCTCGGCCGGGGTGGCGACGCTGCGGGCCGGGGATACGCCCCAGTCCCTGATGGAGCGGGCGGACAAGGCCCTCTACCAGTCCAAGAACGCCGGTCGAAACCGCACCACCAACGCCGAGACGTCCCTGGCCGCCTGACCCCCAACTGACCCCCAGACTGACCCTAGGTCACGGTTGCTCCCTGCGCGGTCCGGCCTATTCTGCCGGAAAAGCCCCAGGGAGCGACAGATGGACTACACCAAGATCAAGATGGACGTGGTGGACGGCGTGGCCGTCATCACCCTTTCCGATCCCGCCACCATGAATGCCGCCGGGGTGGACACCGCCGCCGAGCTGACGGACGCCTTCCGCCGGGTCGCCACCGGTGCCGTGGCCGCCCGGGCCATCGTGCTGACGGGGGAGGGGCGGGGCTTCTGCTCCGGTGCCAACCTGTCCGCCGGTGCGGGGGCGACCCTCGACGCGGACGGCAAGCCAGACGCCGGCCGGGCGCTGGAAACCCACTACAACCCCCTGGTCTCCCTGATGCGGGACAGTGAGGTGCCCATCGTCACCGCCGTGAACGGCGCGGCGGCGGGGGTCGGCTGCTCGCTGGCCCTCATGGGGGACATCGTGGTGGCGGGGGAGAGCGCCTACTTCCTGCAGGCCTTCCGCCGCATCGGCCTGGTGCCGGACGGCGGCTCTACCTACATGCTGCCCCGGATGATCGGCAAGGCAAGGGCCATGGAAATGGCCCTGCTGGGGGACAGGATCCCGGCCAAGACCGCGCTGGACTGGGGCCTCGTCAACCGCTGCGTGCCGGATGCGGAGCTGATGAGCACCGCCATGACGATGGCCAGGGAACTGGCCAACGGCCCCATGGCGCTGGGCATGATCCGCCAGATGATCTGGACCAGCCTCGACCAGAGCTGGCTGGAACAGCTGAACGAGGAGCGGGTGAAGCAGCGCAGGGCCGGCAAGAGCGACGACTTCCGCGAGGGCGTGGCCGCCTTCCTGCAGAAGCGCATCGCCGCCTTCACCGGGCGCTGAAGCAACTCCAGATTACATATAAACTGCGCGCCTGGGCAATAAATGCGCGCAAAGGTGGCAAATGGCGCCGACCGGCGAAAACGTCCCGGTCGGCGCTTTTTTGTGCCCGGTGAAATGACGTTCTGAATCAATCGGATAGGGAATGTAATGCGCGCCATGGTCGTGGCGCCGATGCTGCATGCGATCCTGACGAGCAAAATGCTCCCCGCCGATCACGACGACGGCGGATACCTGAACAAGGATCGCAAAATGTCTGTTACTCTTTCCCCGATGAATGCCGCCCTCTCGGCCCTGGCCGGGTTGAACGACGTCACCTCCCAGATGACCGACGCCCAGAGCCAGATCAGCACGGGCAAGGCGGTGAACAGCTATTCGGACAATCCCGCGGTGTTCTTCACCGCGACGAACCTGACCAACCAGCAGAATGTGCTGAAGCAGTCGGCGACCATGCTGAACAGCAATCTGAGCTCGATCACCGGGGCCCAGGGGTCGCTGAAGACCATCCAGGACGCTCTCACCCAGATCAATACGGCCCTCACTGGCCTGGCCGACCAGACGGCGACGCAGGCCACCCGCAACGCCCTGGCCCAGACGATCCAGAACGAGGCTGCGGCGCTGACCAGCGCCATCGACGACGATGCCGCCAATGCCTCCAACCTGGGCCGGGGCTCGCTGATCGCCGGTGGGCCGGGCAACGGGGGGTTGGTCGTCAACCTCGGCAATGGCCAGCAGATGAACATCGCCGGCGCGAACATGACCATCCAGGCGGCCGGTGCCGGGAACCTCGGCTTTTCCGCGGCGGACATCGCCAGCATCGTGAAGCTGGCCCAGGCGGGCACGGTGGCCGACAATACGGCGACGGCCGCCGCGGCCGCTAGCGCTCCGGCCGGGACGACGAGCACGTCGGCCGGAACCTTCTCGACCTCGATCGTCTATGCCGACGCCAGCGGGAACACCAAGGATGCGAACGGCAACAACTACTCCGCCACCACTACCGCCGCTGGCGTGGCGCTGCGGTCGGTTACGACCTTCACGCCGACTAGCGGAGGCGGGGCCGAGGTGGTCGGCGTCGATACGCCCCCCGCCGGCACAGCGGCACCCTCGACCGGATCCTTCACCGTCACGAATGTCTATACTGATGCGAGTGGCAGTGTCACCAATCCGGCCACCGGCAGGGCCTATACGGCGACGGACGCCGCCAGCAACGCAAACGTAAAGCTCGTGGGCCAGGGCGTCGCCTCGAACCTGTCCGTCGCCACCTTCAAGTACACCCCGGTCACGGTCGCGCCTTCTGCTGCGACTGCTGCCGGCCAGCTCGCCACCAATACAGTCGGAAACGTGACGACGACCGTCGCCAACGCCTATGCCGACGCCAATGGCGTGACCATCAATCCAAAGACCGGCGCGGCCTATACGGCCGCCGATGCGGCTGCGGCGAACTCCGGGATTGCGCTCCGGCAGGTGACCACCACCACCACCCTCGGCCTGCCCAGCTACATCGCCAACCTGCAGGCCGCCGTGCAGGGGGGACTGGCCAACGCCAACGCCTTCGGCCGGGTGCTGGGTGGGGCTGCCAACGCGATCAATACGGTGCTGAACAACAACAACAATCTGCAGAGCACCCTGTCGTCGCAGATCAGCAGCCTGGTCGATGCCGACGTGGCGGCGGAGCAGGTGAAGCTGCAGGCCCTGCAGGTGCAGCAGCAGCTGTCCGTCAGTGCCCTGTCGTCCATCAACCAGTCCCGCCAGGCCCTGCTGAGCCTGTTCCGGTAAGTTCCCAGGCGTACCCTCCGCCCAGAATGGGGCATGAAGTGGCGTAAAGCGCGCGGAGTCTCCCCGACTCCGCGCGTTGTCGTCCAGGTCTTAAGAATTTGAAAAGAGTGTCGGCGTATTTCTGGACCCGAAATAGGCCGCAATCCGCGCACGAACGTGCGGGGCCGAACTCAGGAGCGACGGCAGAACGGCCGTCGATATGGGAATGGTACAGTCCGTCTCCGGGCCGCCACCGGCACCGATTGACTACAGCGCCGCGGCCGTCGCCCCGGTGACACCCCCTGCATCTGCGCCGGATTCCACGGCCTCCTCCGCGGCCCCAGCCCCGACGGACGCGGCATCGTCGCCGTCCGCCCCCCCTCAGGACCCCACCAAGGTCGTGGTGGAGCCGGGCGCCAACAAGGCCGTGCTGGTGTTCAAGCTGCTGGACCGGGCCACGGGCACGGTGCTCTCGGAAATCCCGAACCAGAGCCCGCAGGAAGCCGCGGACAATCCCGGCTACAAGAGCGGGGCCCTGCTGAACCAGCAGGTCTGACGGCCGGTCTCAGCCGGCATTCGGTGCGGCCAGGATCTTTCGCAGGTCCTCGGCCCCCAGCTGTTCCTCGTTGATGTTCGAGCAATAGGAAAAGCCCTCGGGCAGGCGGATGCCGCCGGCGTCGAGATAGGCCTGCATGCGCCCGGGACTGTGGCTGGGCAGGATCACGAAGCGGTCGTCCAGCTCCACGGTGGAGCGGGCATCGTCCTCCGGCACCATGATCTCGTGCAGCTTCTCCCCCGGCCGGATGCCGACCACGTGGTGGGGCAGGTGCGGGGCGATGGCGCGCGCCAGCTCCACCGTGTGCATGGAGGGGATCTTGGGGACGAAGATCTCCGCCCCCTTCATCAGGGCGAGGCTGGAGAGGACGAAGTTCACCCCCTGCGTCAGGGTGATCCAGAACCGGGTCATGCGCACATCGGTGATCGGCAGGCTGTCCGCCCCCTCCGCCACCAGGCGCTGGAAGAAGGGGGCCACCGACCCGCGGGAGCCCACCACATTGCCGTAGCGCACCACGCAGAACTTCACGCCGGAATCGCCTGCCATGGCCTCCGCCGCCACGAAGATCTTGTCGGAGGCAAGCTTTGAGGCCCCGTAGAGATTGATCGGATTGGCCGCCTTGTCCGTGGACAGCGCCACCACCCCCTTCACCCGGGCGTCGATGGCGGCATTGACCACGTTCTCCGCCCCGAAGACGTTGGTCTTGATGCACTCGAAGGGGTTGTACTCGGCAATCGGCACGTGCTTCAGGGCCGCGGCGTGGATCACGTAGTCGACCCCGCGCATGGCGGTGCGCAGCCGGTCGGCGTCGCGCACGTCGCCGATGAACCAGCGCATGAAGGGATATCTGTCCGCCGGGAACTCCTGGGCCATCTCGTACTGCTTCAGCTCGTCGCGGCTGAAGATGATCAGCTTGCGCGGGGTGAACTCGGCGCAGACCTGGCGGGTGAAGGCCCGGCCGAAGGAGCCGGTGCCGCCGGTGATCAGGATCACCTTGTCGTTCAGGTCCGCCCGGGGGGCGCGGAAGTCCCGGCCGACCAGGATCCGGTCCAGGTCGAGGCTTGCGGAGGCGGGCGGGGGGCTTTGGGTCATCAGAAGAACCGTCAGACCGGGCGCGACTCGCCCGACCCTCGAAGGCTGGCGGCTCAAGGTTAACGAAGCGTGGTTCAGGGCGGGGCAATTTTGCGCCTGTGGCAAGTTATTCGTCGGGCATGTGTCGCCGTCGTCGTAATCTGGCACTAGAGTCGGGCCGTGCCTGATGCTTGGAATACCGGGATGATCGAACTCAGAGACCTTGCCGCAGAGGATGTGGATCGGCTGTACCGATGGCGGCAGGAGCCGGAGGTTGACCTGTGGCTGTTCGACCAGCCGCCGGGACGGTTCGAGGCGCACAAGGCCTGGTTCGACGCCTTCATGGCCGATCCGGACCGGGTGGGCTGGATCATCCTGCAGGACGGGGAACCGGCGGGCTTCCTCAACCTCGTGGGCGTGGCCAGCGAGAAGCGCCGCGCCCGCTGGGCCTGGTACATCGGCGAGGCCTCCGCCCGGGGGCGAGGGGCCGGTCGGGCCGCCCAGGCGCTGGGGCTGGAGCGGGCCTTTTCCGAGCTGGGCCTGCAGAAGGTCTGGTCCGAGATCCATGCGGACAACGAGGCGGCGCTCAAGGCCCAGGCGGCGGCGGGCTTCCGGCGGGAGGGCTATCTGCGCCGTCACAGCCTGAAGAACGGCGTCTACCGGGACGTGGTGCTGCTGGCCATCCTGTCGGAGGAGTGGCAGGCCGCCCGGGACCGGGTGCTGCGGGACCTGGCCGCATCGGGCCTGATCCGGGCAACCCGTTGAGCGCGCCCGCTTGCGCACGAACCTGAGGGAGGCTACCGCTTGGTCATGAACGCTTTCTCGGATCGTCGCGTGCTGATCGGGGTGGGGGCAGGGGTGGTCCTGCTCGTGCTGGTGCTGCTCCTCGTCTTCGTCCGCGGGCATCACGCCCCGGTGGTGTCCAACCAGACCGCGGAGGCCGACCGCCTGCAACTGCAGATGGACAAGCCCGACCCGAAGACCGCCCCCAAGACCCAGGCCGTGCGCTGCTTCGTCAACGGCCAGCTGGTGGGCATGACCACCCTGACGGAATGCGCGCAGAAGAACGGCACGGCCAGCCAGGCCCTGGATGTCGGCCTGGATGCGCCGCCGACGGCGCCGGGCAACGTCACCACCACGGCCCCGACCCTGGCGGCGGGGATTCCGGCGGCCTCCAACCAGACGGCGGAATGCCTGCGCTATGGCGGGGACGGCTGGAAGGGCTATGGCTCCAATGTGGGCCTCGGGGCCTGCGTGCGGGTGCTGTTCCAGGGCCAGTGCGCCAAGCCGGGGGAGGCCTATTACGGCCGCTGGGGCGGGGAATCCCTGCGCCTGATCCCCGGTCGCGTCGAGATTTCCGAGGACAACAAGAAGTTCCGCCTTCTGGTGGAACAGGACGCCGATTGCAGCGTCGCCAGCATGTAGGCGGACCGGACATGGTTGCTTTGCGTCATCCCGGCCTGAAGGCCTCCGCTCTCGCACTGGTCCTGGCCGTTGCGTCCGTCGGTCTGGCGGGATGCGAGCAACCGCCGCCGGACGATGTGGGCGTGTGCTGGCACATGGTGATCAGCAAGGACGGCAAGGCCCACTACAACCGCCTGGCCGACAAGGTGCCCAATCTCGAGACCTGCGCCATGAAGCTGGAGGTCATGCGCCTGCAGTTCCTGCGGGCCGGCGGCTCCCGCACCGAGATCCAGGGGGCCTATCAGGGCCAGTATCTGTGGCTGCAGCGGGAGGGGGTCTATGTCTCCCAGACCCGTGAGGGCAACCGCTATCCGGCCCTGAAGCGCCTGCCCGACGGCACCCTGGCCGTCCCCAGCGCCGTGCCGGTTCCCTGATCCCCCGCCTGTCCTGAGGCCCGTTCCCGGACCTTTGATCCCGCAGCGATTGACTCCTGTGGGCAAGTCTGGAACAAAGACGGAACATTAATCTTTTCGCGTGGACCGGGCGGGGCAGCGGTCTAGGCTCGCGCCTCGAATCCAACAGTTCGGCGAGACACCATCGCCAGTATATGAGGGCACACCCATGGCCGGCAGCGTCAACAAGGTCATCCTGATCGGCAATCTCGGCAAGGATCCCGAGATCCGCACCCTGAACTCCGGCGATCGGGTCGCCAATCTGCGCATCGCCACCAGCGAGACCTGGCGCGACAAGATGAGCGGGGAGCGCAAGGAGAAGACGGAGTGGCACCAGGTCGTGATCTTCAACGACAATCTGGTGAAGGTGGCCGAAAGCTATCTGCGCAAGGGCTCGACCGTCTATATCGAGGGGTCGCTCCAGACCCGGAAGTACACGGACGCCCAGGGGGTGGAGAAGTTCTCCACCGAGATCGTGCTGCAGAAGTTCCGGGGGGAACTGACCATGCTGGGTGGCCGCGGCGGGGCCTCGGACAGCGACGACGGCGGCTATGATCGCGGGTCTTCGGCCCCGGCCTCGTCCGGCGGCCGGGACTTCGGCGGCGGCGGTGGACGGCAGGCCCCGTCCGGCGGCGCGCGGGAAAGCTTCGCGGCGGATCTGGACGACGAAATCCCGTTCTAGGGCAAAGGGTGCCGGTGACCGTCCCGGACAGCGGCCGCTGCCGCAGTTCTTTGCGTCACGGGCGGGCAGGTGCTAACACATGAGGGGTGAGGTTCGGTGCGATTCCGGTCGCACCACCGTCCCTTGTCCTTGAGCCCGCGGCTCATCCTCCAGACCCTGTAAAGTTGCCTTGAGCGATCACGCCGAAACACCCCCTGGCCCCATAGCGGGCGGACCTGATGAGACCGGTGGGGGCGTCGCCCTCATCACCATCGAGGACGAGCTGAAGCGCAGCTATCTCGACTACGCCATGAGCGTGATCGTCGCCCGCGCCCTGCCGGATGCGAGGGACGGCCTCAAGCCGGTGCACCGACGCATCCTGTTCTCCATGCACGAGAACGGCTTCTCCGCCGGTGGCTCGTACCGCAAGTCGGCCCGGGTCGTGGGCGACGTGATCGGCAAGTATCACCCCCACGGGGACGTGGCCGTCTATGACGCCCTCGTTCGGATGGCCCAGGACTTCTCCATGGGCCTGCCGCTGATCGACGGTCAGGGCAATTTCGGCTCCGTCGACGGGGATCCCCCGGCGGCCATGCGCTATACCGAAAGCCGGATGACCCGCGCCGCCGAGGCGCTGCTGGCCGATCTGGACAAGGACACGGTCGCCTTCAAGCCCAACTATGACGGCTCGGAACGGGAACCGGCGGTGCTGCCGTCGCGGATTCCGAACCTTTTGGTGAACGGGGCCGGCGGCATTGCCGTGGGCATGGCCACCAACATCCCGCCGCACAATCTGGGCGAGATCGTCGACGCCTGCGTGGCCCTGCTGGACGATCCCGAGATCGCACTGGAAGCCCTGCTGGACATCGTGCCGGGTCCGGACTTCCCCACCGGGGGCGAGATCATCGGCCGCACCGGGGCCCGTAATGCCCTGATGACCGGTCGCGGCTCCGTCGTGGTGCGCGGCAAGACGGCCATCGAGACCCGGGTGAAGGACCGCGAGTCCATCATCATCACGGAAATCCCCTATCAGGTGAACAAGGCGAGCCTGGTGGAACGCATTGCCGAACTGGTCCGCGAGAAGCGGATCGAGGGCATTGCCGACCTGCGGGACGAGAGCGACCGGGACGGCATGCGGGTCGTCATCGACCTGAAGCGCGACGCCGGCGCGGACGTGATCCTGAACCAGCTCTATCGCTACACCCCGCTGCAGTCGTCCTTCGGCGTGAACATGCTGGCCCTGAACGAGGGCCGGCCGGAGCAGCTGGGTCTTCGCCCGCTGATCCAGGCCTTCCTCGGCTTCCGCGAGGAGGTGGTGGTCCGCCGCACCAAGTTCGAGCTGAACAAGGCCCGCAACCGGGGCCATGTGCTGGTCGGTCTGGCCATTGCGGTGGTCAATATCGACGAGGTGATCCACATCATCCGCTCGTCCAAGGACCCGAGCGAGGCGCGGGAGCGCCTGCAGGCCCGCAACTGGCCCGCCGGCGACATGCTGCCCCTGATCGCCCTGATCCAGGACCCGCGCACCGTGCTGATCGAGGAAAGCTCGGTCCGGCTGTCGGACGAGCAGGCCCGGGCGATCCTGGCCCTGACCCTGTCCCGCCTGACGGGCCTTGGCCGGGACGAGATCTTCGAGGAGGCCGGGGAGCTGGCGGAGGCGATCCGCGGCTATCTGGACATCCTCGGCAGCCGCGAGCGCGTGCTGGCCATCATCCGCGAGGAGCTGCTCGAGGTGCGCGCCGCCTTCGCCCGTCCCCGCCGCACCCAAATCGTCGACGGCGATGCCGATGTGGAAGACGAGGACCTGATCCCCCGGGAGGAGATGGTCGTCACCGTCACCCACGGCGGCTATGTGAAGCGTACCGCGCTCTCCGCCTACCGCACCCAGCATCGGGGCGGCAAGGGCAAGTCCGGCATGGCCATGAAGGACGAGGATGCGGTGGTCCGCGTGTTCGCCGCCTCCACCCACGCGCCGGTGCTGTTCTTCTCGTCCAACGGCAAGGTCTACAAGCTGAAGGTGTGGCGCCTGCCGCTGGCCCAGGCCAATGCCCGGGGCAAGGCCTTCGTCAACCTGCTGCCGCTGGAGGACGGGGAGGTGATCACCACCGTCCTGCCCCTGCCGGAGGACGAGGCCCAGTGGGATGCGCTCGACGTGATGTTCGCCACCACCCACGGGGACGTGCGGCGCAACAAGCTGTCCGACTTCGCCCAGGTGAACCGCGCGGGCAAGATCGCCATGAAGCTCGGCGACGAGGACGGCAGCATTGTCGGCGTTGCCCTGTGCACCGAGGATCAGGACGTGCTGCTGACCACGGCGGTCGGCCGCTGCATCCGCTTCCAGGTGAGCGACGTGCGGGTGTTTGCCGGGCGGGAGTCCACGGGCGTGCGCGGCATCCGCCTCGCCGACGGGGACAGCGTGATCTCCATGGCCATCCTGCGCCATACGGACGCCTCGCCGGCGGAACGGGTGGCCTATCTGCGCTATTCCGCCGGTCTGCGCGCCGCCGTGGGCGATGCCGCGGAGGGCGAAGCCGGTCCGGAGCCCGAAGTCGATGCCGACGAGGTCGAGGGCGGCGAGGCCGAGGTGGGGATGGAGCGCCTGATCGCGCTCGGTGCCGCCGAACAGCTGATCCTGACCGTCACCGACACGGGCCTCGGCAAGCGGACCTCGTCCTATGACTATCGCTGCACCGGCCGGGGCGGACAGGGGCTGGTGGCCCATGACCTGTCCCGGCGCGGCGGACGGCTGGCGGCCAGCTTCCCGGTGGAGGAGGGCGACGACATCCTGCTGGTCACCGACGGCGGCCAGCTGATCCGGGTTCCCGCCGGTCAGGTGCGGATCGCGGCGCGAAACACGCAGGGCGTCAATATTTTCCGCACCGGAGACGGGGAACGGGTTGTGTCCGTCGAGCGTCTGGCCGAAACCGATAGCGGCGACGATGCCGACGAGGCGACCACCGACGAGCCCACCGCCCCGATCTCGGAATAGGGCGGTGGCCGGACGGGCCAGGGAAGGGGAGAGGTGCTGAGACCATGCGGATAGGACTGTATCCCGGGACCTTCGATCCCATCACCAACGGGCACCTCGACATCATCGGCCGGGCGGTCAAGCTGGTGGACCAGCTGGTGATCGGCATCGCCATCAATCGCGACAAGGGGCCATTATTCAGCCTGGATGAGCGGGTTGAAATGGTGATGTCCGAAACCGCGCACCTGCAGGTGCCGGGGGCGGCCAAGATCGTCGCGGTACCCTTCGAGAACCTTCTGATGCATTTCGCCGAGAGCGTCGGGGCCACTGTCATCGTCCGCGGACTTCGCGCCGTGGCGGATTTCGAGTACGAGTTCCAGATGACCGCCATGAACCAGCAGCTGAACCGGAACATCGAGACCGTCTTCCTGATGGCCGATCCGCGGCATCAGGCGATCGCGTCCCGTCTGGTCAAGGAAATCGCCCGCCTGGATGGCGAGATAAGCGGATTTGTGAGCCCCGGTGTGGCACAGCGGGTCCAAGCCAAATACGCCGCTGCCGCCGTGGCCGCGCGCAAGTCCTGACAGAACGAGTGCGATGACCTCCTTTCGAATGATCCTTGCCGCAGCGGTTGCCGGTAGCCTTGTGGCCGCCCCGGCCTTCGCCAAGCCGAAGAAGCCGGTCGGACCCGCGCCTATTCCCGCCGTGCGGGACACCGACTGGGTCGCCGTCGATCCGGACAACCTGCTGGTGATCGACACGACCCGCGGCCGGATCGTCGCGGAACTCTATCCGGCGCTGGCGCCCCTGACGGTGGAGCGGATCAAGATCCTGGCCCGGCAGCACTTCTTCGACGGCCAGACCTTCTTCCGGGTGATCGACCAGTTCATGGCCCAGACCGGCGACCCGACCAATACGGGCACCGGCGGCTCCACCCTGCCGGACCTGGCGGCGGAGTTCACCTTCCGCCGGACCCCGTCCTTCGACTTCCTGCCCATGACCGTCGAGCATGGGGAGACCACGGGCTTTCACGGCGCCATGCCCGTGGGCAGCCAGTCCGACACGCTGATGAGCCTCAGTGCCGCCGGGGCTGTGAACGGCTGGGGCATGTTCTGCCCGGGCGTCCTGGGCATGGCCCGGGCGGAAAAGCCGGATTCGGCCAACAGCCAGTTCTTCATCATCCGCCAGACCTCGTCCTCCATCGACCAGCGCTACACGGCCTTCGGGCGGGTGCTGCAGGGCCTGGAATTCGTGCGCCTGATCAAGGTCGGCGAGCCCGTCACGCCGCCGCAGGACAAGATGACCCGGGTCCGCCTGGGCTCCGACCTGCCGCCGGGCGAGACCGTGGCCATTTCCCGCCTGGACGTGAAGTCCCCGAACTTCACGGCGACCTCGGCCGTCACCAAGGACCGCAAGGGGCCGGACTTCACGGTCTGTGACGTGGATATCCCGGTCAAGGACCTCGCCGCGAAGTAGGCGGACGGTCCAAGGGGTGGCTCAGATCTCCACCTTGCCGCCGCGGCCCAGGCGGAAGACCGCATAGAGGGCCAGCACCACGGCCACCACCACCAGGCTCGACCAGGCCTCCACCGCCCGGGCGGGGGTGAGGACCATGGCGATCACCACGGCGATCATGGCCGCCACCGCGACATAGCTGGTGGCGGGGAACAGCCACACACGTACGCCCAGACGCTCCGGCGCAGTCTTCTCCAGGTGGCGGCGCAGGCGGATCTGGGCCAGGGCCGTGATCAGATAGACGATCAGCATGATGGCCCCCGACGCATTGACCAGGAAGGCAAAGACCTTCTCCGGCGACACCACGGAGGCGAAGATCGCCACATAGCCGAACAGGCTGCAGAACAGGATGGCCCGGGCGGGCACCTTGCGCTTGTTCAGCTTGACCAGGGCCTTGGGCGCATCCCCCCGGGCGGAGAGGGTGAACATCACCCGCGAGCAGACATAGATGGCCGAGTTCAGGCAGGACAGCACCGCCGTCAGCACCACGATCTTCATGGCAAAGGCCGCGGCGGGCACGTTCATGCTTTCCAGCGCCACGGCGAACGGGCTGTCGCCGGAATGGACCTGCCGCCAGGGGATGATCATCAGGATCAGGCTGATGGAGCCGATGTAGAACAACAGGATCCGCACCACGACGGAGCCGGTCATGTTGGCGATGGTGCGGGCCGGTTCCGGGCTTTCGGCGGCGGCGATGGTGGCGATCTCGGCCCCGCACAGGGCGAAGATCACCGTGACCACGCCGCTCAGCACCGCGCCGGTGCCGAAGGGCGCAAAGCCCCCGTCCCGGGTGAGGTTCGCTACGTGATCCATGGGATTGTGGCCCAGCACGAACACCAGCCCCACCAGGATGAAGGCGATGATCGCCGCCACCTTCAGGGAGGCGAACCAGAACTCGAACTCCCCGTAGGAGCCGGTGGACATGAGGTTGACCGCGGTCATCATGGCTAGCAGGCCCCAGCCGATCACCCAGATCGGCAGTTCCGGCACCCAGTCGTGCAGGATCTTGGCCCCGGCAATGGCCTCGATGGCCGCGACGATGGCCCAGAAGTACCAGTAGAGCCAGCCATTGGTGAACCCGGCCCAGTTGCCGAGGCCGAGCCGCGCAAACTCGGTGAAGGCTCCCACATGGGGATAGGCCACCGCCATCTCCCCCAGCATCCGCATGACCACCAGCACCACCAGGCCCGCCAGGGTGTAGCTGACGATGATGCCGGGGCCGACGGTGGCAATGGCGGCGCTGGAGCCGACGAACAGCCCCGCGCCGATGATGCCTCCGATGGAGATCATCGCCACATGGCGGGATTTCAGGGACTTGCCCAGTTCATGGACAGTCCCGGCAGCCTGGTCGGTGGTCACGCGTCTGATCCCCTCTTGACGCCCAAGGTCGGTCGAAGTGTCGTGGTGGCCGCTACTTCGCGGCCAGGGTCGTGGTCGTCTGCTCCAGCCGGGACGAATAGCCGTCCAGGGTCCGGGCCACCACGGCGATATAGGCCTGCGCCTCGGCCCAGCGGCGGCTCTCGATGGCCTCGCGGATACCGGGCAGGGTCTTGGCCCCGTAGCCGGTCAGCATGCCGGGCGCATAGACCATGTGATGGAACCACGGCCGTCCGGGCAGGCCCTCCGGAGCGGTCAGGGCCTGTTCGAGGCCGGACATGACCGGCTCCAGGGCCGCCGCCTGGGCCCGGGACAGATGGCCGACGGCGGCCGCATAGGCCGTGTCGAAGGCGGTGGTGGCCCGGGCCAGCCGTTCGGCGGCGGCATCCATGGCGCTGAAGTCCAGCGGCTCGACCGGGGTTTCGGCCGCCGGCGGGTGGGTCGGATGGGTGGGGTCGTCGCTCAGGGCAAAGGCGTTCGACTGCGACAGGGCCACGAACCGGGCATCGTCAGTCCTTGCCTTTTCAACGAGTTGCTTCACTTCCTTCAGATACCGGCTGACCGCGCCGGAGACCGGTGCCAGCCGCATGGGCGGCACATCGGCGTCGGCCAGGCGCAGCATGACCCGCCCCGCCGTCTGGGCCAGCGCGACCTCGTAGCGGAAGTCCGGATCGCCATAGCGCAGATAGTGGTCGTAGCTGTCATAGAGCGAGTGATAGACGCCGCCCATCTCGCCCTCGCCCCCATAGCCGAGGTTGATGGACGCGATCCCCAGGTGCTGGATGAAGGCGGAATAGTCCGAGCCGGAGCCCAGCGGGGCGAGGGGCATCTCGCCGCCCTTGGCCGCGATCTCTGCTTCGGCCTTGGCCTCCTCCCGGGCACCGGGTCGGGAGCCCTCGACCTGGGCGCGGGCCCGGCGGCGGGTGGCCACCGTCGCGCCGGTCTCCGGGTCGGTCACGTCGCGGGCCACCTGGTTGACCAGGCTCTGCAGGCTGTGGCTGCCCTCCGCCCCCAGGAAGCCGCGCTCGTTGGAGTCGGAATTGACGTAGGCCACGGCCTTCTTCTGCAGTTCGGCGGCGTGGGCTTCCGCCCATTCGGTGGAGCCGATCAGGCCCGGCTCCTCCGCGTCCCAGCTGGCATAGACCAGGGTGCGCTTCGGCCGCCAGCCGGTCCTGGCCAGGGCGCCGATCGCCTTGGCCTCCTCCATCAGCACCACGTTGCCGGACAGGGGATCGGTGGCCCCGAACACCCAGCCGTCATGGTGGTTGCCGCGGATCACCCACTGGTCGGGGAATTCCTTGCCCTTCATCACGGCGATGACGTCGTAGATCGGCTTCAGGCTCCAGTCCGACTTGACCAGCAGATGCGCCGAGGCCGCGCCGACCCCGCCGGTCCGGTAGGTGATGGGCAGGGCCCCGCGGAAGTTGCGGGGGGCGAGCGGGCCGCCCATGGCCGCCAGGAAGGGCTGGGCATCCGCATAGGAGATGGGCAGGGCAGGGATGTGCAGGATGGTCGTCGCCGTCTCGCGGGTCAGGCGCTTGGCGTCCTTGGTGGCGCCCACGCCCGGGGTCAGCGGATCCCCGGCATAGATCATCATCTTCTCGACCGAGCCGCGCTGCACCCCCTGGGGCGGGCGCTGGCCGCCCTTGGGCCAGACATCGTCGGTGGCATAGCCGTCATCGGCGGGGTCGGAGAAGATCAGGCAGCCGACAGCCCCGTGTTCCTCCGCCAGCTGCGGCTTCAGGCCCCGCCAGCCGGCCCCGTAGCGGGCCAGCACGATCTTGCCCTTCACCGAGATGCCGAGGTGCTCCAGGGCCTTGTAGTCCTCCGGCATGCCGTAGTTCACATAGACGATGTCGGCGGTCACATCGCCGTCCCCCTGATAGGCCACATAGGGGGGCAGGGCGCGGTCGGCCTGAACGGAGGTGCGGTCCCCCTCCACCGGCGTTTCGTGCAGGGCGGCGGTGAAGGGATGCGGGCCCAGCAGCTCCAGCTTTTCCGCGATCGGGGTCGGGTAGAGGATGTCGAAGGTCTCGATCCGCGCGTCCCAGCCCCAGGACTTGAACTTGGCCAGCATCAGCTCGGCATTGGCCTTGTCGTGGGGGGAGCCCACATGGTTCGGCTCCGACGACAGGGTTTCCAGCCAGCCCTTCATCTCCTCGCCGCTGAGGGCCTGGTCGAACTTCGCCTCCAGGGCCTGCTGGCGGTCGGCATGTTCCGGGGTGAAGCCGAAGATCGGGGCCGCCGATGCACCGGCCGCCGCCAGCATGAGGCCCGCGGCAACGCTGGCGACCAGAACCTTGCGAAACGACATGCGACCCGAACTCCCGTTGACTGCCATCGGGGCAGACTATGCCGCATTCGGGGGGAGAGGCTAGGGCCGGTGACGCCGGATCGACCGTTCCGGGGCGATCACGACCAGTTCAGCACCACCTTGCCCGCCTGACCGGACACGGCGGCGTCAAAACCGCTCTGGAAGTCCTCCCTGGCATACCGGTGGGTGATCAGGGGCTCCAGGTCCAGGCCCCCGCGGATCAGGCCGAACATCTTGCGCCAGGTCTCGAACATCTCCCGGCCATAGACGCCGTGGATGCGGATGGCCTTCATGATGATGTCCGACCAGTTCACCGTGGCATCTCCCGGCGGAATGCCCAGCATGGCCATGCGCCCGCCCATGCCGAGGGCGGAAATGGCCTGGTTGATGGCCGGAGGGGCCCCGGACATCTCCAGCGCCACGGCAAAGCCGTTGTCGATCCGCAGCTCGGCCATCACGTCGCGGAGATCTTCCTTGAGGATGTTCACCGGCCGGACGTCGGCCAGGCGGGTGGCGATCTCCAGCCGCAGGTCGTTCTGGTCGGTGATCACCACGCTGCGGGCCCCGGCGCGGCGGGCGACGGCAGCGGCCATGGCCCCGATCGGCCCGGCACCGGTGACCAGCACGTCCTCGCCCATCAGGTCGAACTGCTGGGCCGTATGGACGGCGTTGCCGAAGGGGTCGAGCAGGGCCCCGATGTCGAGGCTGACCTCGTCGGGCAGGGGCACCACGTTGAAGGCCGGGATGCACAGATAGTCGGCAAAGGCCCCCTGGCGGTTCACGCCGACCCCTTGCGTGTCCGGGTCCAGGTGGAACCGGCCCGCCCGGCTGGCGGCGGAGTGCAGGTTGACGATGTGCCCCTCGCCGGAGACCCGCTGGCCGAGGGTCAGGGGCCGGTCGACCCGGGAGCCGATCTCGACGATCTCCCCGGCGAACTCGTGGCCGACGATCATCGGCGTCGGGATCGTCCGCGCGGCCCAGTCGTCCCACTTGTAGATGTGGATGTCGGTGCCGCAGATGGCCGTGCGCTGCACGCGGATCAGCACATCGTCCGGACCCGGCGTCGGCACCGGTGCCGTCACCTGCCAGAGGCCGGTCTGCGGATGCAGCTTGGAGAGGCCGCGCATGGTCCGGCTCATGCCTGTCCCTCCAGCCGGTCGCGGACGCGGGTGAAGGCGGCGATGGTCCGGTCGATCTGGTCCGGCGTGTGGGCGGCGGACAGCTGGGTGCGGATGCGGGCCTGCCCCCTCGGCACCACGGGGAAGGAGAAGCCGGTCACATAGACCCCCTCGTCCAGCAACTGGCCGGCCATGCTCTGGGCGAGGCGCGCGTCCCCCAGCATCACCGGCAGGATCGGCGTCTCTCCGGGCTTGAGGGTGAAGCCGGCGGCGGTCATGCCGGTCCGGAACCGGGCGGCATTGTCGGCCAGCTGGCGGCGAAGCGCGTCCCCCTCCGCAGAGCGGGCAATGCGGATCGCCTCCAGCGCCGCGCCGCACACGGAGGGGGCCAGGGCGTTGGAGAACAGGTAGGGCCGGGCCCGCTGGCGCAGCAGCTCGATCACCGGGCGGCGGGCGGCGATGAAGCCCCCCATGGCCCCGCCCAGGGTCTTGCCATAGGTGCCGGTGAGGATGTCGATCCGCCCGCCGACCCCGTGATGCGCCCCGGTCCCGCGCCCTCCAGGCCCGATATGGCCGGTGGCATGGCAGTCATCCACCATCACCAGGGCCTCGAACCGGTCCGCCAGCCGGGTCAGTTCCGGCAGGTTGGCGATGTGGCCGTCCATGGAGAAGACGCCGTCGGTGGCGATGATGATGTTGCGGGCCCCCTCCGCCCGGGCGGCGGTAAGCTGGGCTTCCAGCTCACCCATGTCGTTGGCGGCATAGCGATAGCGCCGGGCCTTGGACAGGCGCACCCCGTCGATGATCGAGGCATGGTTCAGGGCGTCGGAGACGATGGCGTCGCCCTCGCCGAACAGGGGCTCGAACACCGCCCCATTGGCGTCGAAGCAGGCGGCAAACAGGATCGCGTCCTCGTAGCCCAGCCATTCGGCCGTGGCCTGTTCCAGGGTCTTGTGGATCCCTTGCGTGCCGCAGATGAAGCGGACGGAGGCGAGGCCCGCGCCCCAGTCCCGGCTGGCCTTCTCCGCCGCCTCGGAAATGCGCGGATCCCCGGCCAGGCCCAGATAGTTGTTGGCGCAGAAGTTCAGGGCCGACCGCTCGCGCCCGTCGGCCCCGCGCACCACGATCTCCGGCCCCTGGCGGGACAGGATCACCCGTTCGGGCTTGGTCAGGCCCTGGTCCTCGATCTCCCGCAGGGTGGCGTCGACGTCGCTGTAGAAGGAGTGAGACATGGCGGACCATCATCGGAGCGAATGGAATTGTCCGTCATAGCGGACGATATATCCATTATCTCGGAATTTTCCGCTGAGCGCAACGTGGCGATCAGCTGGCCACCACCAGAAACGCCCGGGTCCGGCCGGAGGACAGGTTGCGCAGGGCGTGGGGCACATCCGCCGGATAGCGGGCGACCCCGTGGGCGGGGGCCCGGGCGACGGTGGTGCCGGACACCACCTCCAGCTCGCCCTCGATCACCGTCACATGCTCCATGGCGCCGGCGGCATGGGGGGCGGAGACCAGGGCCCCCTTGGGTTCGAGCAGGATCTCGTACCATTCGGTCCGTCCTGCCGACTGGGCCGGGCTGAGGATGCGCAGGGTGCAAAGCCCGTCCTCGGAGCGGATTTCCGGAACGAAATGCCCGCCGATCACGTCGATGGCCGGGGCCGGGGCGGTGGTGGAGCGTCCGCCGACCAGTTCGCTGATGTCCACCCCCAGCGCCCGGGTCAGGTTCCACAGGGTGGCGAAGGTGGGGTTGGCCTGGCTCCGCTCGATCTGGCTCAGCATGGAGCGGGACACGCCGCTGAGCGAGGCCAACTGTTCGAGGGTGAGGCGGCGGCGCTTGCGCAGCTGCTGGATCTGGGGGCCCAGAAGGGGGGCGTCATCGGTCATGGGACAGCAAACCTGGGCTCAGGGCATGGGGCCATGATATTCCCGTATATTGGAATGTCCTGAATCTCCAGCTAAGCCTTGAGCCCGGTCCCTGCGCGATCACTCGACGCCCGGGGGCCGCGCCGCGGGGAGTTTCCATGACCACCAGTGTGTTCGACCTGTTCAAGCTGGGGGTGGGGCCCTCCAGCTCCCACACCATGGGGCCGATGACGGCGGCGGTGCGCCTGCTGGGGGAACTGGCCGCGGCGGGGCAACTCGCGCAGGCGAGCCGGGTGGAGGTGACCCTCTACGGCTCCCTGGCCCTCACCGGGCGGGGACATGCCACCGACCGGGCCGTCCTGCTCGGTCTGCTGGGCTTCCTGCCGGCGACCCTGGATGCCGATGCGGCGGAGGCGGCGCTGGCGGACCTGCGGGCCACCGGTCGGCTGGCGCTGGGCCGGGCCGGTGTCACGGCGGGGCCGGAGATCGCCTTCGACGAGGCCACGGACCTCCTGTGGGAGGGGATGACCCGCCTGCCGCGGCATCCCAATGCCCTGCGCTTCCGGGTGACCCTGGGCGATGGCGACGGCCTGGTGGAGCGGATCTTCTATTCCCTGGGCGGAGGGTTCGTCGCCGATGACCGGCAGATGGAGGCCAACACCCCCGCGGGAGACGAGGTGGCGGTTCCCTATCCCTTCACCTCGGCGGCGGAGCTGCTGGCCATGGCCGACGGGGCGGGCCTCAGCATTGCCGAGGTGATGATGGCCAACGAGGAGGCCCTGCGCCCTGCGGGGGAGGTGGAGGCGGGCCTCGACCAGATCTTCGAGGCCATGGACGGCTGCATCGAGCGGGGCATCCGGCAGAGCGGGGTCCTGCCCGGCGGGCTGAATGTGCGGCGCCGGGCCCGGGGCATCTACGAGGACCTCAAGGCCCGGGCAGAGCAGCACATCTCCGATCCCCTGATCGCCATGGACTGGATCAATCTGTGGGCGCTGGCCGTCAACGAGGAGAATGCGGCGGGCGGACGGGTGGTCACGGCGCCCACCAACGGGGCCGCCGGGATCGTTCCGGCGGTGCTGCGCTATTACGACCGGTTCCATCGGGGCGGGGTCGAGGCCCGTCGCCGGTTCCTGCTCACCGCCGGTGCGGTGGGGGCCCTGTACAAGCGCAACGCCTCCATCTCCGGGGCGGAGGTGGGCTGCCAGGGGGAGGTGGGGGTCGCCTGTTCCATGGCTGCGGCGGGATTTGCCGCTGCCATGGGCGCCACCAACGCCCAGATCGAGAACGCCGCCGAAATCGCCATGGAGCACAATCTGGGGCTGACCTGCGACCCCATCGGCGGCCTGGTCCAGATCCCGTGCATCGAGCGCAACGCCATGGGGGCGATCAAGGCCATCGATGCCGCGCGGCTGGCCCTGGTGGGGGACGGGGAGCATTTCGTCAGTCTCGACAAGGTCATTGCCACGATGAAGCGCACCGGCGAAGACATGAAGGACCAGTACAAGGAGACATCGATGGGCGGTCTCGCGGTCAATGTTATCGAATGTTGACCATAATTCGCCCGCAAATGGTCATAATTGAGCGGCTTCAAATTAACGACTGTTACACGTAACAGTCTCTAGCTGGTCGGGGGCGATCAACGGGTATTGGCGAGGCTGATATGCGGTCAATCAACAGACACAATATTGTCAGTCATCGTGATGCCATTCCGAACTTCCTGTCCAGTGGTGGCAGCCTTCGCCGTCGCCGGGGCCTTTCGCCCCGGACGGTCCTGGCCCTGCTGGTCCTTTCGGGCCTGTGCGCCATGTTCCTGCAGGGATCTCCGCAGTACTGGAGCGAGTTTTTCTGAAGACTCACGCCGACATTAGGCATTTGTAAGCCGCCGAAAGCCTAGACTTGCAAGGTGTGAGGCCGATCCCGGCCTCCCGGGTCAGGGGTAGGGCATGTCGTCGAAGGATCGAAGCGTCCGCAGCCTGCAGCGGCTGCACATGAACGCCTCGACGGCCCGCGTGCTCAACCTGCTGATGGTCTATCGCCGGTGCGGCGACACCCCCGAGCACCGGGAGGCCCCGTTCTTCCAGAACCCGGTCCTGAACCGCTGCCTGATCGTCAAGCACCGGCTGCGCTCCAACGAATACGACATGTTCGACACGCCGCGCAGCTCGGCGACCAAGGTCCTGATCCCCATCGACCACACGGACCTGAAGATGGGGGCCCGGTTCATGTTCGTCGGCCAGTCCCGATTCAACGAACTGATGGAGGGGGCGCTGGGCATCCCCTTCGAGCCAAATTCCCCGGACATCCGGATGTTGCAGCTGATCGACTCGATCCCGTCCCTGGATCCGTTCCTGCTGCGCGAACAGCTGCGCCGGGCAGGGCTGGAACCGGCGCGGTGCTATTTCGAGGTCACCGAAGCCGACGTGAACCGGATGTTCTCCTTCGTCCAGAAGGAGATCACGCCCCTGGTCAACATGTCCTGCGGCAACGATGCGTCCATGACGGTCTATGCCAGTCGTCTGGTGAACAAGATCCTCTCCAGCGAGATCGACAGCGACCTCGACCCCCTGCGCCAGGTGCTGCAGCTCGACGAAAAGCAGTTCGACGAGGGGATCTTCTGCTGGAAGGCATTCCTCTATTACAAGTGGCAGTTGTCGGAACTGATGCCGCGCCTGCGGGAAGTGATCCAGGAGATCAATACCGTCAAGCCGCGCACGTCCGGGGACAGCGAGATCCGCAGCCAGATCGAGCTGACCCGGACCCAGGTCCGGCGCCGGGTGGGCATGGCCTGCCAGCGGGTCCGCGCGACCCTCGACATCTATGACGACGCCTATGCGGAACTGACCAACCAGGGGCGGGCCGGGCCGTTCCGCGGGTTCCTCCTGTCCGCGCCCAGCATGTTCCGGGAGCTGGGGGAGCGTCTGGCGGGCATCGACCATATCGTCAGCTTCTGGCGCTTCCGCTTTCCCAAGGACCGGCTGGCCATGATCACGCCGGAAGAGCTGTGCGACATCTTCCACGACTTCGAGAACGGGCTGGTGTTCAACGAGGACGTCTCCGTCGCGGCCTGAGACCGCGGGCGCGCCACCGGTCCCGGACGGCGAACGGCCGTGCCTTGACGCCACGGCGCCGTTGCCTGAACTCCCGCACTCCGGTTTAGTCCCGACTGGAAGCCGACGGGCAGGGGAGACGAGACGTCATGAAGGTTGCCGCACTCAAGTCGCCGGGCGGACTCGACAAGCTGGTCATCGAGACCCGGCCCGATCCCGTCGCCGGACCCGGCGAAATTCTGGTAAGAGTTCGCGCCAGCTCCCTGAACTTCCACGACTTTGCCGTTGTGGCTGGCATGATCCAGACCCCGGACGGCCGGATCCCCATGTCCGACGGATCCGGGGATGTGGTGGCGGTCGGCCAGGGCGTCACCCGTTTCAAGGTCGGCGACCGGGTACTCTCGACCTTCTTTCCCGGCTGGGTCGGGGGCGCACCGAGCCTCGCCCGCCTGACGGGGGTTCCCGGGGATCATGCGGACGGCTTTGCGGCGGAACTGGTGGCCATGCCGGCGAGCGCCTTCACCCGCCTGCCGACGGGTTGGAGCCATGCGGAGGCCGCGACCCTGCCCTGTGCCGCCCTGACCGCCTGGCGCGCCCTGATGGTGGAGGCCAAAATCCAGCCCGGCGACATCGTCCTGACCCAGGGCACGGGCGGGGTCTCGATCTTTGCCGTCCAGTTCGCCAAGGCGGCCGGGGCCACGGTGATCGCCACCTCATCCTCGGACGAGAAGCTGGCGCGGCTGAAGGCGCTGGGCGCCGACCACCTGATCAACTACCGCACCACGCCGGAGTGGGGACAGGCCGCCGCCGCCCTGACCGGCGGGCGGGGCGTCGACCTGGTGGTGGAGATCGGCGGGCCCGGCACCCTGACCCAGTCGATCCACGCCGCGCGCATCGGCGGGCACATCTCGCTGATCGGCGTCCTGACCGGCGTGTCCGGCGAGGTGCCCACGGCGCTCGCCATGACCAAGAACGTGGCCATCAAGGGCATCACCGTCGGCTCGCACGACGCCCAGGAGGACATGATCGCCGCGATCGAGGCCAATGGACTCAAGCCCGTGATCGACAAGGTCTTCCCGCTGGAGGGCATTGCCGCGGCCTTCATGCACCAGGCCTCGCAGACGCACTTCGGCAAGATCTGCCTCGAATTCTGAGCGCCGGACGGCACCTCGGCGTGAAAGCCGCGGCGGGGGGCTTTGTCCTGTGCCGCGGGATTGCTATAGACGCCCGGCAGTGCCGGTTTAGCTCAGTTGGTAGAGCGCCAGTTTTGTAAACTGGATGTCGCGGGTTCGATTCCTGCAACCGGCACCAGCACCCTGTCCACGGGCGTCCGTGGCGGCTGGAAAATTCAATGAAAATAAGGTATAAGCGGAATATGTCCTCCGCTTGCGTCCGCTGCCATCCGGTAAAATCCGGGGTATCTGGGGGTATTTTTGGGGGTATCGTCGACCTTCTTCCGTGGGCGTACCCCCAGATGCCCCTGTCCGACGCCGCCGCCCGAACCGCCAAGCCCAAGGCCAAGCCTTACAAGCTGACCGACGCCGAGGGCCTTTTTCTTTTCGTGACGCCAGCCGGCAGCAAGCTGTGGCGGATGAAATACCGGATCCACGGCAAGGAGAAGCTGCTGTCGCTCGGAGCCTATCCAGCCGTCGGGCTGAAGAAGGCACGGGCCGATCGGGAAAAGGCCAAGGAGCAGCTCGCCGCCGGCAAGGACCCGGGTCTGGAGAAGGCGCGGGAGGAACTGGCCGCCGGGAATTGGCAAATTAACTTGATTGCCGACCGGGCGGCTCCTCCCATACCCCGATTGCAGGCGGCTGCCGTCGCCGCCGCCCACGCTGCGTCGGGCTGAGCTCGGAGTCTTCGAAGCCCTGGCCGGGAGATCAGGTGCTTTTGAAGATTATAGGTGTTGTAGACCACGGCATGGGTGGAGAGGAAACGCTGGGCTGATCCCTGGGTCTTAAACTTTTGCTGTTTTCGTTCTCGTCGTCGGATCGAGAGGTGCGAGTTTTCCACCCGGTTGTTTTCCCTCATTCCGCCTGGTTGGTGGCGCGCCGTGAGGCCAAGGCTCTTGGCAGCCGCGCGATATGACGCAAGTTTGTCCGTGACAGTCGCTTCGGGATGAATGCCCTGGTTCTTCAGCAACCGGCGCAGAAGTTTGAGGGCGGCGGGCTTGTTCCGGCGCTTCTGGACCAGGACGTCGAGGACCTCACACTCGTCGTCGACTGCGCGCCACGGATACATGCGACGGCCACCTATCCTGCATACCATCTCGTCCAGATGCCACCTGCTCGACGGATGTGACCTGCGTCGGCGTAGGTTGGCGGCTATCAGCGGGCCGAACTTGTTGACCCAGCATCGAATGGCCTCACGGCTCACCACAATTCCGCGCTGCGCCATCAATTCTTCAACGTCGCGCAGGCTCAGAGTGAACCGGAAATATAACCAGATGGCATGTCGAATGACGTTAGGCGGGAACCGATATCGCTCGAACGACAAGAGTTTCGTCATCACCGTCTCCAAATCGGCTGTTAGGCCGAAATCGGAGAAAAGTTAGCGTATAACTGCCAGCACCGCCCAGACGGCCTATGTGCGTGACGATCTGGCCACCGGCCGCCTGGTGTGTCCGCTGACGCAGGAAGTGCGCACCGAGTTCGGCTACTACCTCCTGTGCGATCCCGCGCGGGCGCAGACTCAGCCGCTGAAGCTGTTTCGCCAGTGGGTGCTTTCGGTCGCTGGGTGAGGCGCACGAGCGCCCACGTGCGTGATGTGCACAACCGACCCGGTCGCACTTCCATTGGTTCGGAAACTGCGGGCGTGGCTCACGACCGCGGGCGCGATTCCGCGAGACTCGATGTCAGAACGATCTCGCGGGGCCAGCGGTCGCAGATGGCATCCGCCGCCAGGGTCGCCGATCAGGACACCGACAACCTCAAGCGCATCCAGCGCAGGCTGCGCGCCTCGAAGAAGCCCGGCGTCACCCTTGCGGCCTATCAGGAAAGCCGCATCCGGCACTTCCACGAGACCCTGGACCGCTACATGTTTCCGGAAGGGGCGACGGCCAGCGCCTGATCGTCGGCTGCGGCCCGGTCGCGGATCCAGCGCTGGAAGGCCCGGACGTCGGGCAGGTCCTGCGGCTCCCGCCGGACGGAGATCCAGTAGGACAGGCCCGTGGGGATCGGCGCGCCGACGGCGACGACGCGGCCGGTCTGGGCGAGGCGACGCACCGTGGGGACCGGTGCCAGGGCCAGGCCCAGGCCCCGCTCCGCCGCGGTGCAGGCGGCCTCCACCGAGTCCAGGGTAATGATGTCGGCCCCCGGCTGGAGCGCGAGGCCCAGGCGCTCGGCGATGGCCTCCCAGGTGACGCCACCGGCAGCGTAGGTCAGCAGGGGGCCGTAGAGCCGGCCGTCCCGCACCGGCGGCACCGGGGCACCCGGTGCCATGATGGCCTGCATGTCCATGGGCATCAGGTCGCTGCTCACCCAGTCCGGGCCGGGTCTCCCCCCGGCGCTGATCAGTATGTCGGCCTCCAGTTCCCGGGGCGATCCGGCGAACAGGGAACTGGTCAGTGCCAGCTCGAACGCGGCGAAACGCGTGCGGAACACGTCCATGTGCGGCAGGATGAAGTTGCCGGCGAAGGCGGCGAGGCAGGACACCCGGACGGGCCCGGCCGCAACCTCGCCCTGGATCGTGCGCCAGGCCTCGGAAATGTCCTGCCGGGCCCGTCTGACCACCAGCGCCAGGCGCTCCGCCTGCTCCGTCGGCTGAACGCCCTGGCCCACCCGCTCGAACAGCACCCGTCCGAGGCGATGCTCCAGCAGCCGGATCCGGTGGCTCACGGCCGACGGCGTGATCAGCAGTTCCGCCGCCGCCAGCTTGAAGCTGCCCAGGCGTGTGACCGCCTCGGCCGTGAGGATGAGATTGAGCGGAGGCGTGGCGGTCACGGTCGGACGGGCCTCCCGGCGATTGATGAATTCAGCTCATCAACCTTCCGCCGAACTCGTTTGAGAAGCAAGGCCGGACCCGGTCAGTATCGCTACAGCGACCGACGCCCCCATGTCCCGAGCAGGAAGGCCCCCCATGGCGATCCCCCCGCAGTTCAAAGACAAGCTCCGCCTGCCGATCATCGGCGCGCCGCTGTTCATCGCCTCCGGCAAGGACATGGTGGTCGAGCAGTGCGTCAACGGGATCATCGGCACCTTTCCTGCCGTCAATGCCCGGCCGCAGGAGACCCTGGTCGACTGGATCGCGGAGATCCGCGAACGGCTGGCGGCGGCCCAGGCCCGCAACCCCTCCGCCAGGATCGCCCCGTTCGGCATCAACCAGGTCATGAGTCCTCTCAATGATCGCTGGGAGGCCGACCTGGTCACCATCGTGCGGGAGAAGGCACCGCTGATCATCAGCAGCCTCCGGGCGCCGCCGCCGGAGATCATCAGCGAGGTGCACAGCTACGGTGGTCTGGTCTTCCACGACGTCACCACCATCCGGCATGCGCGCAAGGCGGCCTCCATGGGCGTGGACGGGCTGATCCTGGTGGCGGCGGGCGCCGGCGGGCAGGGCGGGGACCGCAGTCCGTTTGCCCTGATCAACGAGGTCCGCGCCTTCTTCGACGGTGTGATCATCCTGTCCGGCGCCATGAGCACCGGCCGCGACGTGCTGGCCGCCCAGGCCATGGGCGCGGACCTGGCCTATCTGGGGACCCGGTTCCTCGCCTCGCAGGAGGCGGCCTGCGCGCCCGAGCACAAGCAGGACGTGATCGACAGCGCCGCCGACGACATCATCTACACCAACATCTTCACCGGAATTTACGGCAACTACATCAAGGGCACCCTGGTCAAGGCCGGGCTCGACCTGGACAACCTGCCCAAATACAGCGAGGCGACCGCCAAGTACCGCCGGGGTGCCGATGGCGAGGTCAAGATATGGCGGGACATCCGCGGCGCGGGTCACGGTTGCGGTTCGATCCACGAGAGCGAGCCGGTCAGCGTGATCATCGACCGCCTCGAAGCGGAATACCGCGTGGCGTCCAGGGCGCTGCAGGCCGACGTCTTCGCCTGAACCCCATGTATCACGCGACCAACTTCGCCAGGGCCGTTCCGGACAAGCCGGCCGCCATCTTCCCGCAGTCCGGCCGCCAGATCACCTTCGGCGAGCTGGACGTGCAGGCCAACCGCGCCGCCCACATGCTGCAGGCGCTGGGCGTCGCGCGGGGAGACTGCGTCGGCCTGTCGATCACCAACCGCCCCGAATTCCTGGTGGCGATGCTGGCGGCCCAGCGGATCGGGGCCTTCTATGTCCCGCTCTCCACCAAGCTGTCGCGGGACGACCTCGCCTATATTGTGGCCGACGCCGGGGTGAAGGTGCTGGTGATCTCGTCCGGCTGCTTTGCTCTGGAGACGCCGGGGGCGCTGGCCGGTCTGGCCGCGCAGGTGGTGGGGCTCGACGTGCCGGAGGCACCGCTGGACTGGCGGACGCTGATGGCCGCCGCGCCAGCGACCCTGCCCGGGGACGCCTCGCCCGGCCGCGTCATGCTCTACAGCTCCGGCACCACCGGACGGCCCAAGGGCATCCGCAAGCCTCTGCCGGAGGGGGTCTTCGACGCGGTGGAACCGGCCAACCGGGCCGTGGCCGTCGGCTATGGCATGGAGGGCGACGCCGTCCTGTTGTCGCCGTGCCCCCTCTACCACGCCGCCCCGCACCGCTACGTCTCCGCAGCCCTGCATGCCGGCGTCACCACGATCATCCACGAGCGCTTCGACGCCGCCGAGGTGCTGGCCGCCATCGGCCGTTTCCACTGCACCCACAGCCTGTGGGTCCCGACCCAGTTCCATCGCATGCTGCAGCTTCCCGATGCCGTGCGGGCCGCGGCAGACGTGTCGAGCCTGCGCTTCGCCATCCACGGGGCCGCCCCCTGTCCGCCCCTGGTCAAGCGGCGGATGATCGAATGGTGGGGGCCGGTGCTGGATGAATACTATTCCGGCAGCGAAAGCGTCGGCACGACCCGGATCACCTCGCAGGAATGGCTGGCGCACGAGGGCTCCGTCGGACGCCCCACGGGCTGCATCGTCCACATCCTCGGCCCCGACGGGGAGGAGCTGCCCCCGGGCGCGACCGGCGACGTCTATTTCGAGGGGGACAACGCCTTCGAATACTGGAAGGACCCCGCCAAGTCGCAGGGCGTGGTGAGCCGCCAGGGTTGGCGGACCTTCGGCGATGTGGGGCACGTGGACAGTGACGGCTATCTCTACCTCACCGACCGTCGGCACTTCACGATCATCTCCGGCGGCGTGAACATCTATCCGCAGGAGATCGAGGCCGTTCTGCTGGAACATCCGGCGGTGAAGGACGCCGCGGTCATCGGCGTTCCCCACGAGGACTACGGCCAGGCCGCCAAGGCCGTCGTGGAACTGCTGGACCCGTCCCAGGCCTCGCCGGAGATCGCCGCCGCGCTGCTTGCCCACGTCCGCAACCGGCTGGGCCCGGTGAAGACGCCCAAGAGCCTGGTGTTCGAGGACCAGCTGCCCCGGCACGACACCGGCAAGCTCTACAAGACCGAGCTGGCGGGCAAGCACGGCACCGCCGAATGACCCGGTCGCTCCAGCCGTCATGGCCGGTGCTGGCGTCCTACAGCCTCTATGCCGCGCCCCTGACGGCCACCGCGGTCTCCATCCTGAGCTTCATCCCGGCCCTCTACAGCGAGGCCTTCGGACTCCCCCTGGCCAGCGTCGGCGCCTGCCTCCTCGGCATGCGCATCATCGATGCCGCGGTGGACCCGGCCATCGGCTGGATCGTCGATCACTCACCGTTCCGGGCGCGGCACCGTCCGTGGCTGATCCTGGCCCTGCCGCTCTACCTCGTTTCGGTGGGCCTGCTGTTCTTCCCGGTCCGGTCGTGGGTCTCCCCGGCCTATCTGTTCGGGGTCGGCGGCGCGGCCTATGCGGCCTTCACCCTCGGCCAGGTGGCCCACCAGGCCTGGGGCGCGGCCCTGGCCGATGGCTCACGGGCCCTGTCGCGGCTGTTCGGCTTCCGGGAAGTGGCGGTCATCCTCGGCATCCTCGGGGCCTTCCTGCTGGTGGCCGGAGCCGAGCAGCTGGGCGGCGGCGATGTCCGTTCCCGGGCCGTCGCGGCGGGGGCCTTCATCCTGGGCGGGATCACCCTGGCCACCTTCGTCACCTGCGCCTTCACGCCGGACCCGCAGCGTCCCGAACTCCGTCCCGACGCCGATCCCGGGCAGACCTGGCGGTTTCTGGCGAGCCGGGACTTCGTCCTGCTGAGCCTGGCCACCGTGACCTACAACTTCGCTTGGGTCGCCTATTCCGTCCTCGGTGCCTTTGTCGCCAGGCATGTCTTCGGAGTCCCGAAGCTCTTCGCCCTCGGGCTGGCCTTCAGCTTCGTCGTCGCACCGGCAGCCATGCCGGTGTGGATGGCGCTGGCGCGGCGGCTGGGGGGACGTGGGACACTGCTGATCGCGTCGGTCTTCCTTGCCGGCGGTTTCGCCCTGTTGTCGCCTCTGTCGCGACTCCCCGGCGGGGCCGGCTATTTCGCCTTCTGCGGACTGCTGGGGGCGGGGTTCGGCGCGGGTCCCTATCTGCTCCGGACCCTCACCGGCACACTGGCGAACGACCACGAGGCACGGACCGGCGCGCCCGTCCGTGGGGTGGCCTATGCGGTCATCACCTTCTTCGACAAGGCGGGCAGCGGGCTGGGCTCGATCTCCCTGCTGGTCGTCGCGGCGCTGGGCTTCGATCCGCTGAAGGTCCCGACGCCCGCGGCGACGACGGCCCTTCTGCTGGCCGGTTCCGGCGCGCCGATCCTGGGGCTGGCCCTGACCTTTACCCTCGTCCTGTTCGTCCGATCGGGATCAAGACCGCAGGGGCTCTGAACGGGGAAACGGACCCCGTAACGTCCGGGATTCCGGACGCAGCAACGATCCGCCATCGGACCTGACGGGGATCGACCCCGGAAGCTCCGCGGCCAGTGCGTCGAGGCGCTTGCCGAACCCGAACCCGCGCCGGGCCACGGACATCTCCGGAGACGTGGGCCTCACCATTTCTGGCCGAAGGGCCGGATCTCCTGCTCGAACGACCAGGCGTCGCGCGGCTGCTGGTGCAGGGCCCAGTAGGCGTCGGCGACGGCTTCGGGCCGCATCAGCTCGTCGGGCTTCAGGTTGGCGACCGCCTCCTCGCCCAGGGCCTCGCGCATCCGCTCCCGCACCCAGGCCGTGTCGACGCCGGAGTCGATCACGAGATGCGCCACGTGCAGGCCCTGCGGCCCAAGCTCGCGGGCGGCCGACTGGGCCACGGCGCGCAGCCCGAACTTGGCCGCCGCAAAGGCGGAATAGCCCACGCCGCCGCGCCAGGCCGCCGTCGCGCCGGTGAAGAAGATCGAGCCCCGACCCCGCGGCAGCATGTGACGCGCCGCCTCCCGGCCGGACAGGAAGCCGGCGAAGCAGGCCATCTCCCAGACCTTTCGGAACACCCGCGAGGTGGTGTCGAGCAGCGGGAAATTGACGTTCGCACCCACATTGAAGACGCTGAGCTCCAGCGGCGCCTCGGCCTCGGCATCGCGGAAGAAGGCTGTGACCTGGTCCTCGTTACGGGCGTCCAGCGACCGCGCCACGGCCCGTCCCCCCGCCGCCTCGATCTCCGCCTTCAGGGGCTCGAGGCGCTCGCCGTTCCGGCGGCCCATGTAGACGATGTAGCCTTCGGCCGCGAACTTTCGGGCAATGGCCGCCCCGATGAAGTCGCCGGCACCGACGACCGTGGCTGTGGCATTGCGCGGAGTGGGGTGGGTCATGGCGCTGTTCCGATCTGTTGTGAGGGTGGACCACGGCTCAGGCCGCGCGAAGGACCTCGATATACCGCCGAAGGGCGTGGACGGCACCGACGAGCGGGTGGTCGTGCCCGCAGCTGACGGTGATGCGTATCGTCAATGATGTGGTCCCGGGGTCGGGGACACAGGACTCATTTGAGTGTGATTTTAGAACTCAGTTGGATGGGGCTGGCAAGGGCGGACCTGCTCACCCAGGAGTTTGTCGATCATGTGGGGGATCCCGACGGGACGGCGGGGCTAGCCCTTGGCTGCGGACGCGGGCCGTCGGACCCCGGGCGCGCTGCGCGGGCGGATCGGCATGTGGGACGGGCTTGCGGCACCCGGACCTAGGTCGACCTGAACCTGCCGCGGATCCAGCGGCTCGGCACATTCCGAGCAGACCTGCACAGGGTCGAAATGGTGTCCGCAGGTCACGTGGCGATGAAGCAGGGGGCGGCCCTTCTTCCCCGACATGTGGACGTCACCCCAGTGCACGATCGCCATGACCACCGGATAGAGATCCAGCCCCTTCTGGGTCAGCCGGTATTCGTAGCGCACCGGGTTCTGCTGGTAGGCCATCTTGGTCAGGACGAAATTGTCGACCAGCTTCTGCAGCCGGTCCGCCAGGATCGGTCGGCCGATGCCCAGCCGGGACTGGAAGTCGTCGAAACGGCGAACGCGCAGGAAGCAGTCCCGCAGGATCAGCAGCGTCCAGCGGTCCCCGATCACGGACAGGGTGCGCGCGACCGAACAGGGCTGTTGGTCCAGGTCTCCCCACTGCATCGTCCCGCACACTCCCTCGACCGCGCCTGCAGCGCTGGTGAGTGTAGATTTGGAACTGACCGGGGCCGCGGTCAAGGGACGCGCTGCGCCGCGCCGGCGGGGGAGGGGCTGTCAGCGCCCCTTGGCGGCCGCCGGCCAGCGCCATCTCGATACCCACGGTGAAGCAGATCCCCTGTGCGGCGGACGCCCCTCGACCGGGATCGGGAGCCTCACGACGGGATGGTTACGGTCCGGACGTACCGGATGTCCTGCGAGGACACTCCGATCATCACCCGGTAGTCGCCGGGGGCGACGCGCCAGCTCTGCGTTGTCGGCTCGAAGACGCTGAAGGGATGGTTCGTCGCCGCGGGGTCGAGGGTGATCTCGACGCGCCGGCTCTGCCCCGGTGCCAGCCAGACCTTTCGGAAGGCGACGAGCCGCCGGGGTGGCTCGCCCGTGGCCGCCGGGAGCGAGAGATAGACTTCGGCCGTCTCGGCCCCGGCGCGGTGCCCGGTATTGGCGATCACCAGCGAGACCTTCACCGGACCCGCCCGTGTCTCGCAGACCGGCGCGACCGAAAATCCGTCGAGGCGGAAGGTCGTGTAGGACAGGCCATGGCCGAACGGGAACAGGGGCTTGATGCCCTGCGCATCGAACCAGCGATAACCGATCTGGAGCCCTTCGGAATAGTCGACGCGGCGCAGGTCGGGCCCGTCGACGCCGGGGAACCGGGCGGCGGTGTAAGCGGCCAGGTCCTCCGCCCGGACCGGATAGGTGACCGGCGTCTTGCCTGACGGGTTGGCGAGGCCCAGCAGGAGGCGGCTGACGATCCGGCCGTCCTCCTGACCCGGGAACCAGGTCTCGAGCACTGCGGGCGCGCCGGCAATCCATGGCATGAGCACCGCCGAATTGTCCTTCAGCACCACGGCCGTCCGGGGATTGGCCGCCAGCAGGGCCTCGATCATCGCATCCTGACCCTTGGGCAGACGGAGATCAGGCCGATCCGCGCCTTCGGAGGCCAGGCTGCCCGCCAGCACCACCACGGCGTCTGCTGCCCTCGCCGCAGCGACGGCCTTGTCGAGGTCGCCATTGTTGTCAGCAACCAGGACCAGGCTGACGGAGGCCCGCGACCGCAATGCCGCCAGCGTCTCCTGGAAGCCGGCCAGGGGCGTGACGGTGCCGAAGGGAATGACCTGGGAGCTTCCGCCGCCGCCGACAACCGCCCGGTCGGCATAGTCGGCCTTTCCGACGAGGACGATGTGCCGGATCGCGTGGCCATCCAGGGGCAGGAGCCCGCCCGTGTTCTTCAGGAGCACCGCGCCCTGCTCGCCGATCCGGGCGGCGACGGCGGCATCGGCCCTGGCGTCCAGGGGGGTCTGGACCAGGGGCCGGTCGAAGATGCCCAGGCGGAACATCTGGACATAACGGCGGCGAAGGGCCGTATCGATGTCCGCCTGGGTGATCTCGCCCCTGTCCAGGGCGGCGCGAAGGTTTTCAGGCGTGAACCAGGTGCGCAGGGCAGGTGATGCGGTGCGCAGGCCCGGCATCTCGTGGTCCATCCCCGCCTTCAGCGCGGCAAGGCTCCTGACAGCGAAGAAGTCGGACTGGACGTAGCCGGTGAAGCCCCACTGACCGCGGAGGACATCGGTCAGCAGGTGCCGGTTCTCGCACATCTGGCTGCCGTTGACGGAGTTGTAGGAGCACATCACCGACGCTGCGCCGCCGTCCTTCACCGCCATTTCGAAGGGCAGCAGATAGAGCTCGTGCAGGACCCGATCATCGATGATCGCGTTCATCCGCATCCGGTCGGTTTCCTGCTCGTTGGCGACGAAGTGCTTGGGCATGGCGATCACGCCCTGCGCCTGGATGGCCTTCACCTCCGCCACGGCCATGGTGCCCGACAGATACGGGTCCTCGCCGAAATATTCGAAATTGCGCCCGGCCTGAGGTGCGCGCGCCAGGTTGATGCCGGGGGCCTCCACCACATGCAGGGCAAGCGCCCGGGACTCCCGACCGAGGAGATCGCCGAAGGACGCGGCGAGGGTCTCGTCGAAGGACGCCGCGAGGGTGATCGCAGAGGGCAGGGCCGTGGCCCTGGCGGAGTCCATGCTGAGCAGCAGGGCCATCCCGCTGCGGCCCGGGGGATCCGCCGGTACGCAGTCGTTCTGGCCGACGCCGACCGGTCCGTTGGTGATCCTGAAGGTCGGAATGGCCAGGCGGGGCAGGCCGGGCACGTGCCGGGCACCGAGGCAGGCCGGCAGTTCCGGCACGACGCCGGCGGCCCCGACCAGCTGCTGGAACTTGTCCGCCTCGGTCATGGCAGCCAGCAGGGACGCGGCCCGCACCTCCGGCGTCAGGGTCCGGTCGGACCAGGCCGGGCCGGTCGGCGGGGCTGCAAGGGCGGTTGATCCGGCGAGCATCGCGGCCAGAGCCAGCATCGTCCCGGCCGTTGTCCTGAAGTCCATGTCCCGCCCTTCGGTGCATCCTGTCGCCTGAAAGGGGGCGAGCGGCGATACCCTAGCGGCCCGGAGGCGGTCGTTACAATTGCGGTCTGGTCAATTGCGGTCTGGTCAATTGTGGTCTGGCGACCCCGGAGCGGTCCGTCCCGCCGATTGCCTGGCGAGCACGGAGCCTGCACACTTGCCGTGGTGCGAGGGCCTGCAATGCGCGCACCCCCTGTCCGCAGGGTGGGCCGGTGGCTGGAGTTGAAGCATGAAGGCGCGATCAGCGGCTCTGATCTTTGCATTCCTGATCGGGGTCGTGAGCCTGTTCCAGCTGGCCCTGGCGCTTGGTGCGCCCTGGGGCCGCGTGGCCATGGGCGGCACCTTTCCCGGGGTCTACCCGGCCCCCATGCGTGCGGCTGCGCTCGTCCAGATCGGATTGCTGGCCGTCATGGCCATGGTGGTTCTGAGCCGCGCCGGCGTGGCCCTGCGGGCATGGCGCGCCAGGTCCAGGGGCCTGGTCTGGGTGGTTGTCGTCCTGGCCGGGGCGGCAGTCGTGCTGAATCTCATCACCCCGAGCCCGCTGGAGCGCCTGATATGGGCACCCGTCGCCGTGGTGCTGTTTCTGACCGCGGTTCGCGTGGCGGTGAGCCGGTGACCGGTCCTGCCGCCGGAGCCGCCGGCATTGCAGGGGATCGGACCGGCTGGTGGCTGGGCGGTCAGGCCGCCGCGATGATTTCCCCGTCCCTGGTCGTCGTGAGACGCCGGGGCACGAGCAGGATCACCGGCAGGATCAGCACGTAGACGAGGATCGTCACGACAACCGTCGGCATGAAGCCCCCGTGCTTGTCGTAGATCCACGTCCCCAGTATGTCCCCGGCCCGGACGGAGAAATAGTAGAACGCATAGAAGAGCATCATCATGGTCCCCTGGCAGCCGCGGGGGGCGGATCGAATGACAAGGTCCACCAGGGCGGCCTGGGCGATACCGCCGAGGATGCCCATCGGCACCGCGGCCATCAGCGCTCCGACCGCGTCATGCACGAGGAGCAGCGGTGCCATCTGGAAGACCGCCAGGCCAAAGCCGACCCACAGCAGGATCCGGAGGGCCACCTTCTGTCCGAGCCAGCCGTACAGGGCATAGATCGGCAGGAACGAGCCGAAGAAGATGCCCTGCCAGGCCCCCCACTGGGTGTCCGTCGCGTGGAGATGGTCGACGATGTGGTACTGCAGCACCGTTCCCGTCCCGGGCGAGAACTGCCACATGAGCTGGATCAGCATGGCCGGATAGATCGGCCAGTGCCGCACGATGCGCTTCAGATCCTCCACGACGTGGACATTCTCGACGTCGTGCCGCCCCTCGTCGAACACCCACTTCGGCCCGACCACGGCCAGCAACGCGACGGACGCCATCAGGCCCCCCGCGCAGAAGAACAGGATCTGGGCCGCGGCGGTGGCACCTTGACCTTCCAGGGTCTGGCTGAGCAGTCCCCCGCCGAGGAAGGACAGCAGGTCCGGCAGCGCACTGCCCATGTTGATGACGCTGCTCATCTGGCCGGAAACGGCGTGTCTCTGCGCCAGGGTGTTGGTCAGGCCGTAGACGGCGCTCGACACCATGCGAAAGGCCATGGTTGCCAGGAACAGACCGCCGAGGAACAGCGCATAGGTCGGGGCGGCCAGGGCCATGGTCCCATAGATGAGGGCCGTCACAAGGCCGAACAGGACGAGGTGGGCGCGGTCGCCCCGGCCGAACGGGCTCCAACGGTCGCGGATGAAGCCGAAGACGAAGCCGAAGATCAGCGGCAACCCGATCCAGAGCTTGAACACCGCCAGTTCATTGGACTGGAGATGCATCCGGTTCTTGAGGAAGAACGTCACCGGAATGTCGATCATGCCACCCGCCGGCCCGGAAAAATTCATCAAGACCAGCAGCAGACCGCTGAAGGCGAACGCTTGCATGCGTTTCCTGTCGGACAAGATCGGGTCTGAATTCGCCGCACGGACGGCACCCGCAACTTCATCCGAGGTCATGGTCTGTTTGTTCCGAAAATACTGATGAGAGGGACGAAAGGGGATGCCTCGTCCGTGAAGCCTAGACAGTGTTTGTCCGGGTGCCAATCGCAAAGCGCGCCACGCGACCGAGGTGCTGACACGGGGTATCCGCAGGGCAACGGACCCGGACCGGCGGGGCGGCCGTCATCTGGCCGCACAGTCCGGCAGTTGCAGGACACGGATCTCGGTCACCATCCGCGCCAGGCGTGCACCGCGCTGGTCCCCCTCGACGACCAGCCTGTAGGGGCCGGACGTCCCGATGAGCGGCGCGCCGTCCGCACGATCCGCCAGGATGACCGCGTCATGCCGGAACAGGGGATCGGTCTCGGCCAGGGCCAGCACGACCTTGTAGCCATCGGCGGCGGATACCAGGACCATGTCGCAGAGCCCCCGTCCCCGCAGGTCCTTGCCCTGGGGCGCGTCCACGAGCTGCAGGAGATCGCTGAGCGGCACGCCGTCGAAGCGGAGGGTCTTGCCCTCGACCGTCGTCGTGAGGGTCCGGTGCGGTCGCGCCGCCACGTCCGCCGGGGTCAGGGTCACGTGCTGCCCCGCCAATCCGAGGATCTGAAGATCAGTGGCGCCCGCTCCGGAGGCGGGAAGGGCGAGGGCCGCGACCAGGATCGCAGGGAAGATCGCCCGGATCATCGCGTTGCCCTTCCGTCTGGTGCTCTCATCGGCCGCAGGACGGCGATCTCGGGCACGAACAGGTCATTGGTCTCGAGGACGTCATTCACATAGGCACTGGCCGCGTCCGGTCGGCCGCGGGCCATGAGGTCGCACGCCCTGGCATATTCGTCGCTGCCGAGCAGGTTGCGAACCCGGTCCGGCATCTGCAGTCCCGAGGCCCTTGCGGGGTCACGCGGCATCCCGACCTCCACTCCCGTGCGTGCTTCAGGCGCCGGGCGCGCCTGCGGCCCGTGGCGAACCGCGATAGGAAGTGAGACTGCATATCGATGCCGCGTCAAGCGCCGTCCGCATCCGTCCCGGTGCGCAAGCGGCAAGGACCCATCGCAGCGCCGGGGTGTCCGCTCCGGACCGGAGGGTCAGTCCGCCGGATTGTGCTGCTGGACGAAGGCGACCGCGGCCTTCAGGGTTGCGAGGCGGGTCTCCGATTTTGACAGCCAGTGATCCTCACCTTCGGTGACGATCAGCTGCACCGACTTGCCGGCCGCCTTCATCGCGCGCTCCATCTGTTCGCTCTGGATCAGGGGAACCACCGTGTCGTTCCGCCCGTGGATCAGCAGCAGGGGCGCGTCGGCCCGGGCGGCCAGCCGGGACGGGGAGATGGACGCGACAGGTGCCGCGCCCGCCTTGCCGACACCGAGCGCTTCCCGCCAGAACCGGACGGCTTCGCTCTTCCACCCGCTTCGCTCCTCTTCCCAGTCGAGGAACATCGGCAGGTCGGCCACGCCGGATCCGGCAACCGCACAGCGATAGAGGCCCTGCTGCACCGTGATCCCGGCCATGGCGGCGTATCCGCCGTAGGAAAAGCCGACGATGCACGCCCGTTTGGCATCGACCAGACCGTCAGCCGCCAGGGCCGCCAGGCCATCGGACATGTCGCTCAGCATGCGCCGTCCGAACTCGCCGTATCCGGCCTGTTCAAAGGCCGGTCCATGGCCGCCGGACCCGCGATAGTTGGGCTGGAAGACCACATAGCCGCGGGAGGCAAGGGCCTGGGCCATCCAGTCGAAGCCGTCCCGGTCATGTACGCCGATCGGCCCCCCGTGGGGCAGCACCACCACCGGCCGCTTCCTGCGCTCTGCCCCGGGAGGCAGGGTGAGCACGCCATCGAGGGCCAGACCGTCGCTGGCCTTGTAGTGATACATCCGGACCGGCGCGGTCTGCTCCGGAGGAACGCCCGGATAGTCGTTGTCGATGACGGAGGCCGCATGGGCCTTCAGATCGACCAGCCAGTAGGTGCCGGAATCCCCCGCACCTTCGGTGCGGAACACGATCCGGCCGAGGTCTTCGGTCCACGAGTTGAACAGGATCGTCCGACCGGCAAACGGCTTGGTCGCCGCATCCAGCTTCGCCTGGAGGCCCTTGTCGAACAGGGTGGGGATCTGGTGGTCCAGGCTCACGCCGATCAGCAGTCCGGTCGTCGGGTTGTGGTAGCGGGCGGTGATGTTCTGGCCGGGAAACAGGATCCGGTACCCGCCGCCGGGTTCGACTTCCAGCAGCTGGGCCCCCTCGGCGGCATCGTCTTCCACGAGGACGGTGTCGGGTCGGCGTCCGAGCCCCGCCAGCCCCAGGGTGAGGCGAGGGGACTTGCGGGAGAAGATGGGATCTTCCCCCCGGTAGACCGTGAAGTTGTTGGTCGACAGGTCCATGTTGGCGAAGGCCGCCACCGAGCCATCTGGGGCGATGGTCCACTCGTGCACCGTGTCGGTCCCCTTCGCGGCGACATCGATCACATTGGTGTCGAGATCGATCCGGAAGAGATCGGGATACCCCCGCGTCCAGTAGCCGCTGTTCCGGTCCGCGATCCGCGACCCGCCGACCTGGCCTTCCCGGGGGACGTTGCGGATATAGACATAGGGGTGGCCATTCAGGACCAGGGTGCGGTCGATGCCCAGGTGGAACGCGAGAAACTTTGGATTGCCCGCGAACAGCCACGTCGCCTTCTGGGTCCGAAGGTTCAGGCTGAGGGTGAAGAAGAACTCGCTGATGTCGATCTGGTCGAACGATCCGGTGCCAGAGACGGTGACCAGCACATGGTCGTCGTCCACCCAGTCGATGGAGCGGACCTTTTCGTTGCCCACGGGCGACGCAAAGAGCACGGTCCCCGTCAGGGTCCGGACCAGCACGACCCGCTTGCCGTTGACGTCTCCCACGGAGGCCAGCCGCTCGCCCGAGGGCGACAGCGACAGACTGGTCACCGTCGGAAGTCGCCCATAGGCCTCCAGCGGGGGAGGTGAGGGCTGTGGTGCCGGTTGCGGCTGGGCCAGAGCGGTCCCGCCAAGACCCAGGGCTGCCAGGGCGCCGACCGCCCACCGAAGATACGCCACCCCAGCACCCCCATACTCCACCCCGGCGAATGAAGCCTTGGCACCCATCGAGAGTCAACGATCGGGACGCAACCCGGACCGACCCGACACAGACTGAGGTTGTGCCGGTTCCTGCCTCCCGTGAGCCGGCCACGGGCGCGCCCGGCGGCAAGGCGGCGTCCAATTCGCCTGCGGGTTCGCCTTGCTCCGGTGCGGGTGGCCGGTAAAGTGGCCGTCACCTGCCCGTGTCCTAGGATCGCTGCCCATGTCCACCCACCCGTTCAGCGAAACCTATGCCGAGGCACGATCGAAGTTCCTGTCCGCGGCAGAGTCTGCGGGGGCGGCGGTGCAGGCCCACCTTCATCCGGAGCGGGGCCCCGACGGCGGCGTTCTGGCCACCGACTGCGCCTGGATCGGGCCCGCGGACGCCCGCTCGGTGCTGGTCATGGTCTCCGGCACCCACGGGATCGAGGGCTATTGCGGCTCCGGCGCACAGATCGACTGGCTGCAGCGGGGGGAGGCGGCGCAGCTGGGGCCGGATCGTGCGGCCCTGCTGATCCACGCCCTCAACCCCTACGGCTTCGCCTGGGCCCGGCGGGTGACCCACGAGAATGTCGACCTGAACCGCAATTTCGTCGACTTCGCCCGCCCTCTGCCCGTGAACCGGGACTACGACACCCTGGCAGCGGCGGTGAAACCGGCCGACTGGAACGAGGCGAGCCAGACCGCCGCCCGTCTGGCGCTGGGAGCCTTCGCCCAGGCGCACGGGTTCCGGGCCATGGCCCAGGCCGTGTCCGGCGGCCAGTATGCCCATGCGGACGGGCTGTTCTACGGCGGCGCGGCACCCACCTGGTCGCGGATCACGCTGGAGACCCTCTTCCGGGAGCGTCTGTCCCGGGCCGAGGAGATCGGCATCATCGACTATCACACCGGCCTCGGCCCCGAGGGTTATGCGGAGCCGATCATCGCCGCGGCCCCGGGGACTCCGGAATTCGACCGCGCGATCCGCTGGCACGGCCGGGCGGCGCGCAGCCATGTGGGCGGCGAGTCCGTCTCGGCGGAGATCGCCGGCGACTGGCTGGCCGCGGCCCCGCAGCTGGCCCCGCAGGCCCGGGTGACCGGCATCGCCCTCGAATACGGGACGGTGGACGCCAACCGGGTGCTGGAAGCGCTGATGGCCGACAACTGGCTGCACGCCCACGGCGATCCCCAGGGCCCGCTGGCTCGGCAGATCAAGGCGCAGATCCGGGCGGCCTTCTATGTCGACAGTGACCTGTGGCGGGGCATGGTGCTCGGCCAGTCCCTGTGCGCCGTGCGCCAGGCCCTCGGCGGTCTCGGCAGACCCTGACGGCGGCAAGGTCATGCACCGCCGGGACGCAAGCGGGGAGGAGCGCGCATGTTCGTGAAGGTGAACGGGGTCCGGATCTTCGTCGAGGTGCTGGGCCCCAGGCTCGCCTTCGACGGCCCCCGGACCGTGGAGCGGCCGACGGTGGTGGCCCTGCACGGTGGCCCGTCGGACCATCTGCACATGCTGCCCATGGTCTCGGCCCTGACCGAGGTCGCCCAGGTGGTGGTCTATGACCATCGGGGCTGCGGGCGCAGCGAGGCCGGCGATCCGGCGCTGTGGACCCTGGAGCAGTGGGGGGACGATGTTCGCGGCCTGTGCGACGCCCTGGGCATCGAGGCCCCCATCGTCTTCGGCCATTCGTTCGGCGGCTTCGTCGCCCAGTCCCATGCCGTCCGGCACCCCGGCCATGCCGCGCGCCTGATCCTGTCCGGGACCGGTCCCCGGTTCGATGCGGCCGCATCGGTCGAGGGCTTCCGCCGTCAGGGCGGAGACGCCGCCGCGGCCGCGTTCGCGGCCTTTGCCGCCCGGCCCGACAGCGACACCGTCCAGGTGTTCGCCCGGGAGTGTCGCCACCTCTACAGCACAGGCCGGAAAACCGACCCGGACGTGGAGGCGCGCACCCTGACCAACATGGCACTGCTGTTCGACTTCTTCGGGCGGGAGAGCCGGGCCTTCGACCTGACGGCGGCCCTGGCCGCGGTCCGGGTGCCGGTCCTGATCCTGGGCGGTGACGAGGACCCCGTCACGCCGCCGTCCTATCAGGATGCGCTGGAATCGGCCCTGACCCATGCACAAGTCCGCCGGGTCCGTTTCCCGGGGGCCGGCCACGCCATGGCCACGGACGTGCCGGACGCCCTGGCCGCCGCCCTTCGGGACTGGGTCCGGGCGGTCTGAACGGCACGGGGGGGGCGAGGCTCGGGCCAGAGGGAGGCACGGACGCCCATGCCGATCACGGGCACCGTCCAGGGCCGCATCCGTGCCATGAGTGCGCCCGATTTGTGCGCCTAGACTCCCTCAACTTCATCGCAGGGGCCGGCATCATGCGGATCGATCGACGGGTGGGACGGCTCGGGCTCGCCCTTCTGGCATGGGGGTGCGTCGGCCTGTCCCTGTCCCCCGGCCTGGCCCAGACGGTGGCCCCGCCGCCGTCGGAGGATCCGGAGGCAACGCTGCTGACCGAGCTTGTGGTGACCGCAAGGCTGCCGGGCCCGGCCTGGTGGACGGTGGAGAAGGCCGGGGCCCGCCTCTACATCCTCGGTCTTCCCGCCGGGCCGGTGCCCGCGAACCTCGCCTGGGACACCACCGTCTTTACCCGCCGGTTGAAGGAGGCCAACGCCTTCCTGCCACCCCCCGAGGCCCGGGTGGGCGTCAATGTCGGCCTGTTCCAGGGGCTGGGCCTGCTCGCCCACATGGCCCCCGGCATGGGATGGACCAATGGCGATGTGGAGAAGGGCATGCCCGCCCCGCTGGCCGAGCGGTTCGCCGCCGACCGCAAGGCCCTGGGCTATCCGGTCGCGCGCTATGCCACGCCGGCCCCCGCCTTTGCGGCGTTCAAGCTGCAGCACGACTATCTGGAAAAGGCCGGTCTGGGCGAGGATCTCGGGCCCCGCCTGACCCGGGAGGCGCGGCGGTCGGGGGTGACGGTGGAACGCCCCGTGCGGGTGGACGCGGCCCCCCTGCGGCTGGAGGAGATCAGCCTGGACCGTCCGCCGATCCGCGACTGCTTCCAGGCCCTGCTGGGCGAGGTCGAGACCGATCCGCAGCTCTACCGGACCGCGGCCGCCAGCTGGGCGGCGGGGCGGCTCGACGGGGCCCTGGCCGGGCCGCGGGACCCGTTCGGCCTGTGCGAGAACCGCCTCTATTCCGGCGCGTTCAGCCACAAGCTGTTCCAGGCGGAGACCGATGCCCTGGCCGCCCATCTCGAACGGCCCGGCGTGACAGTCGCGGTCCTGGGCATCCGCACCCTGCTGGCGGAGGACGGGATCATCGTCCGACTGCGGGCGAGGGGCTATGTGGTGAAGGGCCCCGACGCCGACGACCGCCACTGAGCGGCCGGTCGGGACGGGACGGGGCTGGGCTCAGGTGCGGGGCAGGCGGCAGGCGGCCAGGACCTCCGCGGCGGTCTCGGGGTCGCTGGCCCGGGCTATGGCCACGGCACCGGCCATCATCGCTAGCTGCCGCCAGGCCCGGGCCTGCCGCTGGGCCCGGGTGCCGGACAGCAGGTTGGCCATGCCCGACACCACCCGGCGCACCCCCTGGCCGAAGGTACCGCGCACATCATCGCCCGCCCGGCTGACATCGCCGGCCAGGGCAGCGATCGGGCAGCCGTATCCGGCGGCGGCCACGTGGGCGTCCGACAGATAGGACCGTTCGTACTCCATCAGATGGCGCGCCTGGGCCTCCCCGTCGGAGGGGCTGTCGGTCCGGTCCAGACGATCGGCGACCTGGCGGAAGGCGCTGTCCAGGGCGGCGCGGACCAGCTCGTCCTTGGTGGCGAAATGGCGATAGAAGCCACCATGGGTGAGGCCCGCGTCGCTCATGACATCAGCGACGCTGGCCCCTTCGATGCCGCGCTCGCGCAACAGCCGTGAGGCGCTGTCGACGATCCGCGCCCGCGATCGTTCCTTTTCCGCCCGGGATACCCGCATGTCCGACCCGTTCTCCGTGAGAGTCTTGACGTTATTGATGACGCATGTAATCCAAATGGTCCTCAATGACATCCAAATGCTGGAGCGGTGCCGATGGCCTGTCAATCCGTGACCCGGAAGCTGCTCTGCGGCCTTGTCGCGATGGCCGCAGGGGCCGCGATCGCGGTGCCGGCGGCCCAGGCGCAGGCGGTTCCCGCCGCCGGCAGCGGGGCCGCGGCGTCCGCCATGCCCGCGACACCGACCACCCGGGTGCTGGCGATCGGTCGCCTGAGCCGTGTGCCGACTCCGTCAGAGCTTCAGTCGATCATGCCCGGAGAGGTGCGCGACACCCTGGACCTCTATCTCGCGGGCAGGATTGCCGACTGGTATGTGGCCAAGGACGCGCCGGGGGTGGTCTTCATCCTGGACCTACGCTCCGTGGACGAGGCGCGGCAGCTGACCGCGGCACTGCCCCTGGTCAAGGCGGGACTGATGTCGTTCCAGTTCATCCCCTTAGGCCCCCTGGCACCGCTGAAACTGCTGGAGCGGTAGGGCCGCCGATGTCCCGCCAGGCCAGCCCGACCTCAGAGGCGGATGCCGTCGCCGAGACCGCCGCCGCCCCCCGCGCCCCGGCCCGGCTTCAGTCCATCGACATGCTCCGCGGCCTGGTGATGGTCATCATGGCCCTGGACCACACCCGCGACTTCCTGTCGAACGCGCCCTTCGATCCGACGGACCTGGCGCATACCAGCCCGGCCCTGTTCCTCACCCGCTGGATCACCCATTTCTGCGCACCGGTGTTTGTGCTTCTGGCGGGGACGGGAGCCTATCTGTCCACCGCCAGCGGCCGCTCCGCCGGACAACTGGCTGGTTTCCTGGCCAGCCGCGGCGTTTGGCTGGTGTTCCTCGAAGTCTTCGTCATCACCCCGCTGGGCTGGTCGTTCAACTGGAACTTCGGCTTCGTGCGGATGCAGGTGTTCTGGGCCATCGGCGCGTCCATGGTGGTTCTGGCCGGCCTGGTGCCGGTCCTGCCGCGACGGGTCATAGGCGGCCTGGGCCTGCTCATCGTGCTGGGCCACAATCTGCTCGACGGCCCGCAGGCCGCGCTTCTGGGGCCGCTCGCACCGACCTGGCAGTTTCTTCACACGATCACAGCGTTGCCTGTCGCGCCGCACAGGATGCTGATCTTCCTCTATCCCCTGGCCCCGTGGTTCGGCGTGATGGCGCTGGGCTACGGCTTCGGCGACCTGGTCCGGCTGGAGGCCGCGCGGCGGCGGACGGTCCTGCTGCTGCTCGGTGCTGCCATGATCGCACTGTTTCTCGCCTTGCGGATCCCGAACCTCTATGGCGATCCCAGACCCTGGGTGGCCCAGCCCACTTTGGCGATGACGGCCCTGTCCTGGATCAATGGCACCAAGTATCCGCCGTCGCTCCTCTATCTGCTGATGACCCTGGGCCCGGCCCTGATGGTGCTGGCCGTGATCGATCGCGCTCCGGCCGCGATCACCGGTCCCCTGGCGACCCTTGGCCGGGTGCCGCTGATCTACTACCTGCTGCACCTGCCGCTGATCCACGGGATCGCCGTTTGCCTGTCGCAGCTGCGCTACGGGCAGTCCGGCTGGCTGATGCACGACATGATGGCGCAGAAGGGCGCGGCATTGCCGCTTCCCCACGGCTATGGCTACGATCTGTGGGTCGTCTATGCGGTCTGGATCGCCGTGGTGGTCGCGCTCTATCCCGCCTGCCGGTGGTTCGCCGGCGTGAAGCAGGCGAACCGCCATCCGCTGCTCAGCTACCTCTAGGGACGATCACGGCCCGGACACCCGGCGTCGGCCCTGCGACACCTGTCTCTGACGAGGAATGCCATGCCCGAAGCCTCCCCCGAAGCCTCCCCCGAAGCCTCCCCCGAAGCCTCCGACGCCTGCCGGCCCGCCGCCGGGGAGCTTGCACCGGTCATCGATCTGGCCCGCTGCGAGGGCAAGGCGGACTGTCTGCGGGTCTGTCCCTATGACGTCTTCGAGGTCCGGGTGGCCACGCCGGACGAGCGCCGGTCCCTGGGATGGCTGGCACAGATCAAGTCCATGGCGCACGGCCACCGGAAGGCCTTCGCGGTCCATGCCGACCAGTGCCACGCCTGCGGGCTGTGCGTCACCGCCTGTCCGGAGACCGCGATCCGGCTCCTGAAGCCCTAGCCTTCCGACTTCAGCGCGGCCGCGGCCTTGTTGAGGTCGGGTGCGTTGGGGGACTTCATCGCCACGCCGGACTGCAGGCCCGCCTTCAGCGCCTCTGCGGCACCTTCATGGGCCATGATCTTGCTCATCACCGCCTGGCCGGCGCGGTCGAACCACTCGCGGTTGTCGATCACATACTGGCGGGAGGTGCGATAGCCTTCCAGCAGGCCCTGGATCTCCGGGATCACGTAGCGGGCGACCAGGTCCCAGCTGCGCAGGGTGTTCTCCCTATTGGCCCAGTCATGGGCAAAGCCCAGCACCACGCCGAAGCCGCCTGACGAGGCCTGCAGGCCCCGGATGGCCGCCACCAGGTCGTCCGGCGTGCCGATCACCGCCGCGGCACCGTCGCCCATGGCCGTCTCCTCCAGCGCCTGTTCCGGCGTGGCGAAGGGCGCCGCCCCCGGGCGCATCAGGGTGCCGACCTGGTATTCGTTGTGCCACTGCATCAGCCCCCTGGCTGCCTGGGCGCGGGCCTCCTCCCGGGTCTCGGCGATGTGCCAGCTCATCAGCACCCGCCAGTTCTTCCGGTCGACGGTCTGGCCGGAGGCGGCGGCCGCCTGCTCGGCAAAGCCCCACTGGGTGGGCAGGGCGGCAAGGCCCGCGTCGGAATTGGAGCCGATGGACAGCACCCCCAGGCCGTACTTGCCGGCCAGCGTCATGCCCGACGGGCTGATCGAGGAGGCGGTGACGATGGGCAGTTCCTCCTGCAGGGGGAAGAGTTGCAGCCGGGCGTCCTGAAGGGTGAACCAGTCACTGTGGTGAGTGACCCGCTCGCCTGCGAACAGGCGCTTCAGCACCCCGATGGCCTCGTCCTGCCGGTCGCGCTGGGTCATGGGGTCGATACCCAGCATGTGGGCGTCGGACGGCAGGGCTCCCGGCCCGGTGCCGAAGATCACCCGCCCGCCGGTCATGTGGTCGAGCTGCACCATCCGCTGGGCGATGGTGAAGGGGTGGTGGTAGGGCAGGGACACCACGCCGGTGCCCAGCCGGATGCGGTGGGTGTTCTCCCCCGCCGCCGCGAGGAACAGCTCCGGCGAGGCGATGGTCTCCCAGCCGGTGGAGTGATGCTCCCCCACCCAGAACTCGTCATAGCCGAGCGCGTCGAGATGCGCCGCCAGCTTGATGTCGTTGCGCATCTGCAGGGCCGGATGCTCGCCGATGGGGTGATGTGGGGCCAGAAAGGCACCGAATTTCATGCGGGACATGCGCGTTTCCTCACCCGGAGTCTCAGGATTTTTCCGATCATCGGCCACGAAGGGCGGGGCTGGCAAGTTGCCGCTCGGGGAACCCGGTGCGGTGAGCGGCCGGGGCCATGGCCGCTTTCCAGCGGGCCCGGGATCGTGCCACCCTTGCGGTCGAGGCCGGACGCAACGCGCGGCGCACCCGATGCGCGCGGGACGCCACTTCGGCCAGCCGCCCCTGCTGCGATCGGACTGTCATGACCCACCCCCTCGAAGGATTTGATGCCGAAGCCCATCTGGCGGGCCTCGCGTCGGACGGCTTCACCATCCTGCCGGACTTCCTCTCGGCCGATCAGATCGGGCGGATCCGCGAGGCGCTCTCAGCCCACCTCGGCGGACATTCGGGGCGCAACGACTTCGAGGGATTCGATACGGAGCGCGTCTATACCCTGGTCGCCCGGGGCCGGCTGTTCGAGGAACTGGCGGAGGATGCCCGCCTGCTCGCCCTCCTCGATGCCAACCTCCTGCCGGGCTATCTGCTCACCGCCAGCCAGGCGATCAACATCCGTCCGGGGGAGAGCGCGCAGCCGCTTCATGTGGACGACGGCTTCTATCGTCTGCCCCGGCCCCGGCCGGCCGTCAGTTTCAGCATGATCCTGGCGGTGGACGACTTCACGGCCGAGAACGGGGCCACCGAAGTGCTGGCCGGAAGCCACCTGTGGGACGCGACGACGGCGTCGGAGGCGGTCGACCTGCGGGGCCCGTTGCCTCGGCCCGTGCTGATGCGCGCGGGGTCCTGCCTGGTGTTTTCCGGTACCCTGATCCACCGGGGCGGGGCCAACCGGAGTGCGGCGCCGCGGCTGGCCATCACCTACCAGTACTGCCAACCCTGGGCGCGGACCCAGGAAAACTACTTCCTGTCCGTTCCGCCCGAGCGGGTCCGCGGGATGTCCCCCCGGGTGCAGCAGTTGCTGGGCTATTCCTTCTGGCCGCCCTTCATGGGGCACGTGTCCGCGTCCCACCCCCTGAAGACGCTGGCCCCGGACTTCACCCCGCCGGTGATGCGGGAGGCATGGTCCGGGCAGGGACTGTGGCCGTGAGCCCGGCCCTCAGTCCCGATCCGGAGCCCCGAGGGGGAAATAGGCGCGGAAGGGGCGCGCCTCGTCCACCACCCGCATGACCGCGGGATGTGCCAGCAGGCGGGCGCGGTAGTCCCGCAGCCGACCGGGCGGGATGGGCGAGACCCAGTCCGCATAGAACAGGGCCGGTGCCGCGGCACAGTCCGCCAGGGTGAAGGCCTCGCCGATCGCCCAGGGCGCGTGAATGCGTCCTTCCAGCCAGCCATAGCTGCGGGCCAGCGCCGCGCGGGCCTGCGAGACGCCGAGGGGATCCTTAGACTCCTCGGGTCTCATGGCGTCCGCAACGATCCGCTGCAGGGGCGCGGCCACATAGTCGTCGAACACATCGGCCAGCATCCGGGCCCTGAGCGCCGCATCCCGGTCGGTCGGGACCATCGGTTCGGCGGACCCCAGCCGGTCGAGATATTCCACGATGGCGTTGCTCTCGATGATCTCGCGCGCGCCGTCGATCAGGCCCGGCATCTGGCCCGCGGGCGAAAGCTCGGCCAGGCGCGCCATGTTGTCCGGCTGGTCCGGTGCCACCAGCCGGAAGACCAGGGGAACGTCCCGGGCATAGGCCGCGATCAGGGGCTTCCAGGTGAAGGCGGAGAAGGGATGGCCGAACAGCTCGATCATGTCGGGTTCCTGGCTTCCGCCGCGGCACGAGCGCGCTGGATGGTGGTCACGACATCCTGAACGAGGTTCAAGGCGTGTGGCAAGGCGTGTGGCAAGGCTTGTGGCAAGGCATCTGAAAATACAGTGCGAATCGGCATTGCCCTCGCACCGCACGGCCTCCGCGAAGGTCGGGTCTGCTCCTACCGCACCCCGCACTCCGACCTTGCCGGATCGTCGGCCAGCGGCCATCGTTGCGGGTGTCGGCCGCAGTCCCGGCGGTCAGTGCTTGTGGAGCCCTGTCATGTCGTCATCCCCCCCTCTGACAAGCTGGATCGATGCCGGTCGCGACCTGCTCCCCGACATGATCGCCCTGCGCCGCGCCATCCATGCGGAGCCGGAGATCGGCCTGCAGCTCCCCCTGACCACCGCCAAGGCCAGGCAGGCTCTGGCCGGCCTGCCGCTGGAATTCCGCGAGGGGCCTTCGACCACCGGGTTCGTGGCCGTGCTCCGCGGGCCGGCCAACGGGCGCACGGTCCTGCTGCGGGGGGACATGGACGCGCTGCCCCTGACGGAGGAGACCGGCCTCGACTTCGCCTCGGCCACGGCGGGGGCCATGCATGCCTGCGGCCACGACACCCACGTGGCCATGCTGGTAGGCGCGGCCCGGGCCCTTTCGGCGCGGCGGGAGAGCCTCGCCGGGACGGTGATGTTCATGTTCCAGCCGGGGGAAGAGGGGTGGCACGGCGCGCGCTACATGCTGGAGGACGGGCTGCTCGACCCCCTGCCGGATGCCGCCTTCGCCCTGCACATCACCCCGAACATCCAGACCGGCGTGTTTGCCAGCCGCGCAGGGCCCCTGATGGCCGGGGCCGACCGCTTCGTCATCCGGATCACCGGCCGCGGCGGGCACGCCTCCATGCCCCACGACGCGGTGGACCCGATCCCGGTGGCCTGCGAGCTGGTCATGGCGATCCAGGCCATGGTCACCCGGCGGGTGTCCGCCTTCGAGCCGGCGGTGGTGACCGTGGGGCGCATCACGTCTGGCACCACCAACAACATCATTCCCGAGTCCGCGGAGATCGAGGGCACGGTCCGCAGCTTCTCGGAGCACAGCCGCCGGGCGGTGCACGAGGGTCTGCAGCGGCTGGTGGAGCACCTGCCCGCCGCGCACCTCTGCCGGGCGGAGATCGAGATCATTCCCGGCTTCCCGGTGACCCTGTGCGATGCCGACGCCGTGGCCTTTGCCGGCCGGACGGCCAGCAGCCTGTTCGGCGAGAGCGGCTGGCGGACCATGCCCCACCCGATGATGGGGGCCGAGGACTTCTCCTATGTCCTGCAGAAGGTCCCTGGCGCGATGGTGTTCCTCGGGGCCACGCCGGACGGCGGGGACTGGCGCACCTGCTGCGCCCTGCACTCCAACCGGATGGTGCTCGACGAGACCGCCATGGCCCGGGGGGCGGCCATGCACTGCGCCCTGGCAGAAAGCTTCCTGACCGACGGGTTCGCCGCCCAGCCTGCCGGATAGGGGAGGGCGGCGGACGCCTTCGGGGCCTAGTCCGCCCGGGTGCACCACTGGTCCAGATCGGGCTCGCTGCCGATCAGGGCGAGGCCGCTGGCGATGGATTCGAGCTCCGACCCGGAGGCGATCCGCTCCGGACCGAACCGGGCGTCGAACAGGGCCCGCACCGCCGGCACGAAGGACGATCCGCCGGTCAGGAACACCCGGTCGATCCCCTCGGCACCGAGATCGGCATCTGCCAGGGCCGCGTCGACGGCCCGCTCGATGGCGGCCAGCTCGTGCGCAATCCAGCCGTTGAAGTCCGTGCGCGCCACCTCCGCCTCGATGGCGATGCGCCCGGCGCGGAAGGAAAATCGCGCGTGGGTCTCGGTGGACAGGGTCTCCTTCAGCCGGGACACGGCCTGGTACAGGGGATAGCCGTGATTGCCCTCGATCAGCTCGATCAGGCCTTCCAGCTTCTCCGGCTCCAGGGCCTTGCGGACAAGGCCGCGGATGTCGCGCATGTCCCGGGAGACCTGCATCAGGGCCAGCTGGTCCCAGCGGGCGAAGCTCGCATAATAGCGGCTGGGGACCGCCAGGATGTTGTCGAAGTCGCGATAGAGCGAGCCCTTGCCGAGGGCCGGCGAGACCAGGTTGTCGATGATCCGGAAGTCGAAGGCGTCTCCGGCCAGGCCGACGCCGGACTGACCCATGGGGCGGGAGGTGAGGGTGCCACCCCGGCGTTCGAAGCGGATCACGGAGAAGTCGCTGGTTCCCCCGCCGAAATCCGCCACCAGCACGGTGGCATCCTGTTCCAGCCGCCGGGCGAAGTAGAAGGCCGCCGCCACCGGCTCGTGGACGAACAGGATCTCGGAGAAGCCCAGCCGCTCGAAGGCCACCTGATAGCGCTTCAGGGCGAGGGCCGGGTCCGGTGCAGCGCCGACGAACCGCACCGGTCGCCCGGCGATGAGGCGGGCCCCGGCCGGGTTCAGCTTCGTTCCGCTGTTCTCCCGCAGCCGGAGTAGGAAGGTCGACAGCATGTCCTCGAACGTATGGCGGCGGCCGAGGATCCGGGTCTCGGTGAACAGGGGGCTGGCCGCATAGCTCTTGAAGGACTGGATGAACCGGGTGTCGCCGGGATCGTCCAGATAGGCCTCGATCGCCCAGGGACCCGCATTCACGCTCCGTCCCGTCAGGTCGGACGGCTCGGCATTGAAGCTCAGGGTCGACCGGAAGGTGGCGCGGGGCCCCGACGGGGTGTCGAACGCCACCAGCTCCGCCGGTTCCGTCCCGCGGCTGGTGGCGACCACGGTGTTCGTGGTGCCGAAATCTACGCCGAGGGTCAGGGGGGCGGTCATGAGGACGCCTCCCTTAGAGCATCCGGCCCCCCGCGGAAAGCGAGGGACCGATCATGCCTCTCCGGAAGCGCGGCGAATTGGCATACGCTGAGCGCATCAATTGTTTCGATATATGCATTTTTTTTGCTGCGTTTTCTCCCCTAGCCTGACCTCAATCAAAATCCGCCCCGTCCGGTCGTCCGGCGTGGCGAGAAGATTTTCACAGGGGGAATACGCTATGACCTATCGTCAACGGGCGCTGACGCTTGCCAGCACCGCCATCTGCGCCACGCTTGCCATGGCCGCCCAGGCTCCGGCATGGGCCGATGCCGCCGCCGCTGCCGCGCCGGACAACACGGTCCAGGAAGTCATCGTCACCGCAGAAAAGAAATCCGAGCTGGCATCCAAGACTCCGGTCGCCATCAGCGCGTTCAACAGCGAAATGCTGAAAGAGGCGGGCGTCGTGAACGTCGCCGACATCCAGAACATCGCCCCCAGCGTCCAGATGGGCCGGGATGGCTTCGGCGTGAACATCAACATCCGCGGCGTGACCTCCACCGACAACACCTCCAAGGGTGACGAGGGCATTGCCTTCACCGTGGACGGCATCCCTATCGGCCGCCCGATCGAGGAGGGGCTGAGCTTCTTCGACGTGGAGCGGGTCGAGGTGCTGCGCGGGCCGCAGGGCACCCTGTATGGCAAGAGCTCCACCGGCGGGGCCATCAACGTCATCACCAACAAGCCCAAGGACACGTTCAGCGCGTCGGGTGACGTGGAATACGGCAACTACAATGCCCGCCGGGCGGACGCGGTGGTCAACCTGCCGGTGACCGAGCAGTTCTCGCTCCGGGCCGCGGTCAATTTCAACGACCGCGACGGCTACCTGAAGACCTCGCTGGTTCCGACGGGCGGCACGGCACTGAACCAGGCCCCGCGCAACGATCAGGTCGACCAGACGGCCCGGATCTCCGGCCTCTACAAGTTCACGCCCAGCACCACCCTGCTGGTCACCCTGACCAGCGGCACGGTCGGCGGCGTCGGACAGGCCCAGGCCATCTTCGACAATGTGGAGAACAAGTCCGGCGGTGCCCAGCGGGCGGTCTACGGCAACCCGTTCGGCGGGCACCTGAACGACTCGTTCAACAACATCAATGCCGAGTTCAATACGGACCTGGGCTTCCTGCATATGACCTATGACGGCGGTCGTCTGGTCTACAACGCCAATGAGCTGACCTCCGGCACGGGGGACCCCTATGCCAATGGTGCCACCAACCAGGTGGTGTCCGGACCGTTCCCCTTCGACCCGTATCCGGGCCCGGCGGCGTCCTACACCTGGCGGGACTATCGCGGTCACTTCCAGACCGACTCCCATGAAGTTCGCTTCACCAACGCCAATCCCGGCCCGGTGGACTTCGTGGTCGGCGCGAACTGGTACAAGGAGCAGATTCACGAGAGCGACCACAACTGGTCCGCGCCCCTTGCCGATCCGACCCTGGCCAACAGCGTCAACGGCATCGACCCGCTGAACACCACCACCCACACCAGCTATGGCGTCTTCGGCCAGGCCACCTGGCACATGACCGACGTGTTCAGCGCAGTGCTGGGCCTGCGGGACGCCCATGACCAGGTCCGCCGGGTCGGCACCTTCGCCGCCCCGTGGGAAGAGATCTCTGTGGCGAACGTCCCGCCGCTCGGGTTCGTGCCGGTGGGAACGCCGTGGCTCGACACCTCCGGCAAGCCCTGCGTGGCGCCGAACGACTGCGTCGGCACGCCCAACAACGGCAATGAGAGCGCCAACAAGGTCACCTGGCGGGTCGGGCTGAACGCCCAGCTTACGCCGACCGATCTGTTCTACGGGTCGGTGGCGACGGGCTACAAGGCCGGTGGCTTCAACGACTTCGCCACGGCCATCAGCGCGCCCTCCTATGCGCCGGAGGCCATGACGGCCTACGAGCTGGGCTACAAGGGGCGGCCCCTCGCCAATGTCCGCTACACCACGGCCCTGTTCTACTATGACTATTCCAGCGACCAGATCTCCAGCCTGATCAGCGTCGGCGGCTCCCCGGTGATCGACACCCGGTCGGCGGCGACCAAGATCTACGGCTGGGAGAACGAAGTCACCGCGAAGCTGTCGCCCGTCGACCTCGTGGACGCCTCCCTGACCCTGGAAAAGTCGAAGTACGACAGCTTCAAGACCGGCGCGACCCTCAGTGTCGACTGGTCGGGCAAGTCGCTGGACAAGACCCCGGCGGCGGTGATGACCCTGGGCTACAGCCATACCTGGGATCTGGCCAATGGCGGCACCATCCGGGCCCGGATCGGTACCAAGTACTCGACCTCCTACAAGCTGTCGGACTTCGTCGATGCGGAACAGTATGAGCAGAAGGCCTATACCCGCTCCGACCTGACCGCCACCTATGCGGCGCCGGACGGGCGGCTGACGGTCCAGGCCTATGTCCACAACCTCGAGGACAAGATGCAGGCCGAGAGCTTCGCTGCGGCGAACATCGCGGTCGCCAACGTGCACAACTCCGCCGGTGCCTCCGCCGCCGTCTCGGAGCCGCGCATGATGGGTGTCCGCGTCGGCTTCAAGTACTAGTCACCTCCGGGCCCGTCGGCGACGGCGGGCATCCGATCCCGGCCCGGACCTGAAACGGTCCGGGCCGATTGTTCCCGAAGGCGATGCGTTCGCAGCGCCGTCACCCCAGCCGTGGAAATCCCGATGAAGCTGTCCCTCGTCCTGATCGTCGGCCTCGCCCTGTCGGGCACCTTCGTGAAGTCGGCCACCGCGGCACCACAGGCCCTGGCCCCGGTGGCCCCGGCAGTGAGCTGCGCAAGCCTCGCCCAGCCGGGGATCGACGCCGAGGTGGGGGCTGCGGTCACCATCCAGAGCGCGGCGGAGGGGACGATCCGCGGCGCGCGCTTCTGCCAGGTGAAGGGGACCATCGCCCCGCACATCCGCTTCGAACTGCGCCTTCCGGTCAGCGGCTGGACCCAGCGCTATCTGCAGACCGGCTGCGGCGGTCTGTGCGGCGTGCTGGACGTGCATGTGGAGCATGCGGAGACCTGCACGGTGGTCAAGGACAATGCCGTGGCGCTCGCCTCCACCGACATGGGGCACCAGGGCCGCTTCATGGGGGACGGCACCTTCGGCACCGATCCTCAGGCGCGGGTGGACTTTGCCTATCGTGGCGTCCACCTGACGGCGCTGGCGGCCAAGGCCCTGATCCACAAGTACTATGGCCAGGCGGCGAAATTCTCGTACTTCTCCGGATGTTCCGATGGCGGGCGTGAGGCCCTGATGGAGGTGGAACGCTTCCCGCAGGACTTCGACGGGGTCGCCGCCGGTGCCCCGGCCATGAACTTCCAGGTGCAGAACAGTTTCTATCACGCCTGGATGTACCTCTCGAACCACCGGGCCGACGGCACGGCGATCCTGACCGCAGCCAAGCTGCCGGCCCTGCATGCCGCGGCGCTGGCGGCTTGCGACGCCGCCGACGGGTTGAAGGACGGCCAGATCACCGACCCCCGTGCCTGCCATTTCGATCCGGCGGACACCCTGTGCAAGCCGGGCCAGGCGGCCTCCGACGCCTGCCTGACCGCCGAGGAGGTGGAGGTCGCCCGCAAGTTCTACGCCGGTCCCCATGACGCGGAGGGTCACCACTTCACCATCGGCGGACCGCAGGTGGGATCGGAGCTGTCCTGGCGCGGGGTCTATGTGCCCGAAACCCCCACCGGCGGCGTGATGAGCGACGGCGCGGCCCTGGGCACGCTGAAGTACCTGTCCTTCCCCACCAATCCCGACCCGTCCTACAGCCTGAAGGACTTCCGTTTCGACCGGGCGACCTTCGACCGGCTGAACGACCTGCATCCGCTCTATGACGCCACGGACACGGACCTGTCCGGCTTCCAGGCCCGGGGCGGCAAGCTGATCCTCTGGCATGGGTGGAGCGATCCGCACATCTCGCCGATCAACACCATCGCCTTCCTGCACGCGGTGCGCGCCCAGCTGGGTGCGGCACGGGCGGACAGCTTCGTGCGCCTGTTCCTGTTCCCCGGCCTCTATCACTGCGGCGGGGGCGACGGGACCAGCCAGTTCGACATCCTCACCCCCCTGATGGATTGGGTGGAGGGTGGCGCTGCGCCGGAGAAGATCATCGGCGGGCATCCCGCCTTCGATCCCATGGCCGGTCCGCCGCCTGGCCCGCCTCCCGGCGCGCCGCCGATGGCCGGAATGCCGCCGATGCCCGGCATGCCGCCCATGAAGGACATGAAGGACATGGGGCCGCCGTCGCTGGATGACCTGCCGCCGCCGCCGATCATCCGCACCCGCCCGGTGTTCGCCTATCCGAACATTGCCCGGTGGGACGGCAAGGGCCCGGTGGACCAGGCTGACAGCTTCGTCGCGGCACCCCCCATGGTCCCGGACCCGGCCGGTTACGACTGGGACGGCGCCCGGTTCATGGCCCCGGGGTTCCACAAGCTGTGCGAGGCGGTGGACGGCAAGCTCGCCTGCCACTGACGCGGCCGATGCCCAACGCCCCCGCCTTCGCCTCGTTAATTTGCGCCGCAAGCTCCCTCAGGTAACGTTCACATGGCCCGGATCATCGGTGCGATCGCCACCTCCCACACGCCCACCATCGGCTTTGCCCGTGACCGGTCCCTGTCCGCGGACCCCGTGTGGCGGCCGATCTTCGAGGCCTATGGTCCGATCCGGGCGTGGCTGGAGGACAAGCGTCCCGACGTCCTGCTGACCATCTACAACGACCACATCACGTCGTTCTTCTTCGACCACTATTCCGCCTTCGCCCTGGGGGTGGACGAGGTCTATGCCCCGGCGGACGAGGGGGGCGGGCCGCGGAACATCGCCGACCTGCCCGGGGCGGCCGGACTGGCCCGCGGTCTGGGCGCGAGCCTGATGGCGGACGAGTTCGACCTGTCCTTCTTCCGGGACAAGCCCCTGGACCACGGCTGCTTCTCGCCCCTGTCCATGCTGAAGGCCCCGGACGCGCCCTGGGCGTGGCGGGTGGTCCCGCTGCAGGTGGGGGTTCTGCAGTTCCCGATCCCCACGGCGCGCCGGTGCTACCGGCTGGGCCAGGCCCTGCGCCGGGCCATCGCCGCCTATCCGGAGGACCTCAAGGTGGCCGTCGTCGCCACGGGGGGCCTGTCGCACCAGGTGCACGGGGAGCGGTGCGGCTTCAACAACCCTACCTGGGACCACGAATTCCTCGACCTTCTGGAGACCGACCCGGAGGCCCTGACCCGGCTGACCCACGCCCAGTACGCCGAGCGCGGCGGGCTGGAGGGGGCGGAGGTGATCATGTGGCTGATCATGCGCGGGGCCATGGGCGAGAAGGTCCGCCGCCTGCACCGCACCTATTACCTGCCGTCCATGACCGCCATCGCCACGGGCATCTGGGAGGACGAGACGCCGCACCGGCACGAGGGCGGCTTCGTCGATCACCAGCTGGCGGGGGCGGACGCCCTTGCCGGCACCTATCCCTACACCCTGGACCGGAGCGCCCGGGGCTATCGCCTGAACCGCTTCCTGCATGATCTCATCCATCCGGAGCGGCGGGCGGCGTTTGCAGCCGACGAGACCGCGGCGATGACCGCCGCCGGGCTCACGCCGCAGGAGCAGGACCTGGTGCGCCGCCGGGACTGGCGGGGCCTGATCCACTACGGGGCGATCTTCTTCGTGCTGGAGAAGCTGGCGGCCGTGGTCGGCGTCTCGAACCTGCATGTCTATGCCGCCATGCGCGGCGAGACGCTGGATGACTTCCAGAAAACGCGAAATGCCGCCATCCAGTACGGGGTCGCGCGCTAGACAGACGGGCGCGGACCGGACGGGGGCAGGACGCCATGGCGATTGCAGTACAGGGCCTGAGGGCGTTCCGGGCCGTGATGGAGGGGGGATCCACCGCCGCGGCGGCGGACCGGCTCGGCCGCACCCAGCCGCAGCTCAGCCGCCTGATCGCCCAGCTGGAGGAGGAGATCGGCTTTCCCCTGTTCGACCGGGAGCGCCGTCGCCTGACGCCCACCCCCCGGGCTCATCGCTTCTACCAGGAGGTGCTGCGGGCGCTGGACGGTCTCGACAACATCAAGCAGGTGGCCGAGGAGCTGCGCCTGGAGGCCGATGCCCAGCTGCGGGTGATCGCACCGCCCTATGCCTCCTACACGGTCATGCCCGAGGCCCTGGCCCGCTATCGCCGGACCTTTCCCAGCGGGGAGTTCTCCCTCGAACTGGTGACGCGGTCGTCCATGGGGCGGTGGATCTCGTTCCACAATTTCGATATCGGCATCGCCTCCCTGCCGTTCGATGCCCCGTCCATCAGCACCAGCCCCCTGGCCCAGGTGGATACGGTGGTGGTCATGCCCGTCGGCCATCCCCTGGCCGAATTGCCGGTGGTGCCGGCGGAGGCGCTGGGGAGGTATCCCTTCGTGGCGCTGAACACCTTCACCCTGCTGCGTCGGCAGCTGGACCATGTGCTCGACCAGGCCGGCGTGCGGCTGAACCTGGTGTGCGAGACCGATACGGGCCTGTCCGCCTGCCAGATGGTGGCGGAGGGGGTGGGGATCACGGTGGTGGACCGGCTCTGGCTGGACGCCATGCCTGCCGGACGGGTGGCCTACCGGCCCTGGACGCCGGGCGTGACCTCGTCCTTCGGGCTGATCCATCCCTCCACCGCCCCGATCAGCGACCGCGCCAGGGTGCTGGGCGACATCCTGGTGGACATCTTCCGGAGCCGTTATGGGCCCGCATGACGCCCGCGGCCCGGGTGCCGGAGTGTCAGCGGGCCATGCGGCGCTGGACCACCAGGGCCATGGGGATGGTGAAGACGAAGTGCGACATGAAGCCGCCGATCACCACGTTCGGGTCGAGATAGTCCAGGTGGCTGGTGGAGACCAGGGCGATGGCGACATGCATGGTCACCCAGGCGAGAATGGCCCAGGCCAGGGCCGCCAGGGTCGCCTCCACCCCCCGTCGCCGCAGGGACGGCCAGACCAGGGCAAATCCCACGCCCCACAGGGCGGCGAATGTGAAGTGGATGCCTGTGCCGAGGACCGGGGCGAGGGGACCCAGCGCGGCCTGCGCCCCCTTGCCGAACACCAGACCCACCGCGTTCGCCGGAATGCCGCCCAGGGGCATCATGTGCTGCACCCCGACCCACACCACCGCCTCGTAGATCCAGATGCAGACGCCGCCCGCCAGCCCGCCCGTGATCCCCGCCACCAGGGTCGGGCGGACGCGGTTCCGTCGCAGGCTTCGAAGGACTTGCAGGGCCATGGGATGAAGTCTCCGGCTGTTCCGTCACTATACGTAATATTTCAAAAAATATAATACAAAAAACGTCTCCGGGAGGTTTCGGGTGGAAGAAAATCAGGTCTGGTCATTGAAAGCCCGGGGTGTGACCCTGCTTTGCTTTGTCCTGAACATGTTCGATGGCGTGAATATATTCACTCTGACCTATGTTTCGCCCGTGCTGCAGAAGCTTTTCAGGGTCAATGCCGACGCCTTTTCCCTGGCCTTCAGCTCTGGACTGGCGGGGATGGCCATCGGCGGGCTGCTGCTGGCCCCGCTGGCCGACCGGCTGGGGCGGCGACCGGTGCTGTTTGCCGCACTGCTGCTCATGGGGGTGTCCATGCTCGCCAGCGCCTATGCCGTCGACCTCCTGTGGCTGTCCGTCGCCCGGTTGTTCGTGGGCATCGGCATCGGCACCCTCCTGGCCAGCCTCTCGGCCCTGTCCGCGGGCTTCGCGCCGGAGCGCTATCGCAACATGGCCGTCGGCCTGCCCCAGGCCGGGTATCCGGTGGGGGCCATGATCGCCGGGTTCGTCACGGCCTGGGCCCTGCCGATCTATGGCTGGCAGGCGATCTTCCTCGCCGCCGGCGGGTTGACCCTGCTGCTGCTGCCGGTCTGCTACCTGCTGCTGCCCGAGGCCCCCGAAGCCGCCAGCCCGGTCCGCTATTCCATCGTCCAGGCCATCGGCGGCGGGCGGAGCTGGACGTCCCTGCGCCTGTGGGTGTGCACCATCGGCGGGTTCATGGCCCTCTATTTCATCGCCAGCTGGATCACCAAGCTGGCCATCCAGGCGGGCCTGCCGCACACCCAGGCGATCATTGCCAGCGCCTGCTACAATGGCGGCGCGGTGGTGGGGACGGTGCTGATCAGCCTGGCGACCCTGCGCTTCGACATCCGGCGGGCCCTGGCGGTGCTGCTGGTGCTGGCGGCGGGGCTGTTCCTGGTGTTCGGGGCCGTGCCCCTGTCCGTGGGAGGGGTGCTGCTGGTCAGCTTCGCCATCGGCGTGACCCTGCAGGGCGGCGTCAATGCCATCTATCCGGTCACCGCCGGGGCCTATCCGCCGGAGGCGCGGGCCACCGGTCTGGGCTGGGCCATGGGCATCGGTCGCCTGGGCGCGGTGATGGGACCGATCCTCGGCGGCTGGGGGTTGAGCCAGGGCCTGCCGCTGGTGGGAGTGTTCGGGATCTTCTGCGCCCCGCTGCTGATCACGGCGCTCGCGGCCAACTTCGTGTCACCCTACCGGGCGGTCGAGGACGGCGGCCGCTAGCGGCCCTTCCCCAGGGCGTAGGCCTTGACCAGCTTGTAGAGGAAGTCCCGACCCAGGAAGAGCTCCCGGACGCCCACATGCTCGTTCAGGCCGTGGATGTTGCCCAGGTTCCCGTCGACGAACAGGCCCCACACCCCATAGGTCGGGATGCCCGCGGTGTTGGTGTAGATGCCGTCCGTGGCGAAGGTCTCGAGCTTCGGCACCACCGGCACGCCGGGATAGACCTCCGCCGCCACCCGCTCGATCGGCTGCATGATCGCCGGAGTCAGGGGCGGGGGCGGGGGCGTCAGGGTCTGGGGCGGGACCACCGTGACCTTGACCTCCGGATCGTTCACCGCCTCGGTCAGGGTCTTCAGCACATAGGGGACGCTGTCACCGGGAAAGATCCGGCAGTTGATGTTGGCATTGGCCCGCTGGGGCAGGGCGTTGGTGGCGTGTCCGCCGTTGAGCATGGTGGCCACGCAGGTGGTGCGCAGCATGGAATGCCACGCCTTGTTCCGGTTGATCAGGGCGGCGGCCTCCGCGTCCTGCGGGTTCTTGACGAGCGCCTGCATGGCCGCGCCGGTCTCCCCGCCCTTGATCGCCGCCAGGCGGGTGAAATAGGTGCGGGTGGTGTCGTTCAGCTGGGTCGGGAATTCCAGATCCCCCAGCCGGACGAGGGCCCCGGCCAGATGGGTGATGGCGTTGTCCTTCACCGGCTGGGAGCTGTGGCCGCCGGGATTGGTCACCTCCAGCTTGAAGTCCTGATAGACCTTCTCCGCGGTCTGGACGCCCAGCAGCACATGGGTGCCGTGCTCGTCGCTCTCGCCCACGCCGCCCTCGTTCAGGGCGAATTCCGCATCGACCCAGTCCCGGTGATGCTGCAGCACCCAGTCGATGCCGTGCAGGCCGCTGCTCTCCTCGCCGCAGGTCAGGGCCATCTTCACCGTCCGGTCGGGCCGGTAGCCTTCCTCCTTGTAGCGCACCATCAGGTCAGCCCAGATGGCGGCGTGATACTTGTCGTCGAACACGCCCCGGCCGTAGAAATTGCCATCGGCCTCGACGAGCTTGAACGGGTCCCGGGTCCAGTCCTCCCGGTGGGCCTCCACCACGTCCAGGTGGGCCAGAAGCAGGATCGCCTTCCGGTGCGGGTCGCGGCCCGGCAGGGTGGCGACGATGCCGCCATCCTGCGGGCGTTCCGGATCTGCGAACAGGTGGATATCCGCATCGGCATAGCCCGCGGCCTTCAGCCGCGCGGCCACCTGTTCGGCGGCCCGGGTGCAGCTGCCGGAGGAGGCGGTGGTGTTGGTCTCCACCATCTCCTTGAACAGGGACACGAAGCGGACCTGGTCGGCTCGCAGGGGGGTGGTCATCTCGCTCGACCAGGCCTGGCTGGACGCAAGGCCGATGCACGCCGCCACCGCCGCAAATGAAACGCCGAACCGCATCCGATTGTCTCCCTGTTCAAGGGGCACAGGGTGCGCCGAGGTCGGGGGAGACCACAAGCCGTTTCCGTCCGTTTTCCACCGGCGGAGGGTCAATCGCGACGAAGGGGCTTCAGGATGTTGAACACCGTGGCACGGGACAGGCCGAGCAGGCTCGCCACATAGGGGGCCGCGCTCCGGCCGGTGAAGGCCCCCTCGGCATAGAGGGCCGCGACCAGGGCCCGCTTTTCCGCCCGGCCGAGCCCGGCCAGGGTCGCACCCCGGGCGGCCAGCCAGTCCTGCAGGAAGCGGTTGATCCGCTCCTGCCAGTCGTCCTTGAACAGCTTGTCCGGCGGCGGGCGGATGTCGGTGCGGTCGAGCAGGGCGCCGAGCGCAGCGCGCGCCCCTTCGAACACCGACAGGTCCATGTTCACGCAGAGGAGGCCCACGGCGACCCCGGCCTCGTCCCGCATCACCAGGCTGACCGAACGGATGCGGGCCCCGTTCCAGTTCACCTTCTCATAGGGGCCGATGACGCTCTCGTCCGCCGCCGGATGCAGGTCCTCCAGGGCCGATTCGTCCCCCAGCGACCGCCGGGACAGGTTGTTGGCGATATAGGCGACGGTCTGGGTAGAGAGGTCGTGGACCACCACCTCCACATGGGGATGGAACAGGGCCGCGAGCCCGTCCGCCATCGGGCGGCACTGGGCGAGGAGCCGCTCCGCCGTCGTCACCGACCGTGCCTTCTCAGGAAGTCCGACACCAGCGGCAGGGCGGCCTTCAGCGTCTCTGTGCCGTTGCCGAAGCCGATGCGGACACAGCCCTCGACGCCGAACACCGATCCCGGCACCAGCAGCACGCCCGTCTCCTCGAGCAGCTTCTCGCAGAAGGTCCGGGACGGCAGGTCGAGGTCGTAGCGCAACAGGGTCACCGTCGCCCCGTCCGGCCGGAACCACGAGACGGCGGGCTCCTCCTCCACCCAGCGGGCCAGGATGTCGAGATTGGTCCGGACGATCTGCCGGTTGCGGTCGAGGAGGGCCTCGCGGTTCTCGAGGGCAATGCTGGCGATCAGGTCGTCGATCATGCCGACGCTGATCGTGTTGTAGTCCCGATGGATCATCACCTGGTGCAGAAGGGCCGGGGGCGCGACGATCCAGCCGAGGCGAAGGCCTGCCATGGCAAAGGCCTTGGACATGCTGCCGACGGCAATGCCCTTGGGATAGATCTCGGCCAGGGAGGGGGACAGCGCGTCATTCCCCTGGTTCACGCCACGATAGACCTCGTCGCTGATGACCCACAGGTCGTGGCGGGCGGCCAGGTCGGCCAGGCCCTGCAGCAGATCGTCGCGGACCACGACCCCCGTCGGATTGTTGGGATTGGTGAGGGAGATCAGCCGGGTCCGGGGGGTGATCAGGGCCTCCAGCGCCGCGAGGTCGGGCTGGTAGCCTTCCTCGGCCCGCAGCGTCAGGGGCCGCACCACGGCACCGAGGCTCTCGGGAATGGAAATGTGCTGCTGGTAGGTCGGCACGACGGCGATCACCTCGTCGCCGGGCTCCACCAGGGCGGCATAGAGCAGGGCATTGGCCCCGGCGGCCCCATGGGTCACCAGCACCTCGTCGGCGGCGCGACCGGTGTAGAGGGTGGCAATGGCGGCCTTCAAGCGAGCGCTGCCCTCGATGGCACCATAGGTCAGCTTAAGGCCGTTGAGCTCCCCCAGGATCGCCTGCGACTTGCCCGCCATCTGCATCAGGTCGGCAAAGGTGATGGAATCCACGCAGGTCTCGGCAATGTTGAACCGGCAGTGGGTCTCGTGGGCGTTCATCCAGATCTCGACGCCGAAGTCCTCGATTTTCACGGTCAGTTGTCCTTCTGCACGCCGGTGAGGACGCGGTGGATTTCGGCAGCCATGGCAATGTCTTCCAGGCCCAGGCCAATGGATCGGAAGAAGCGGTGTCGGCCGGTGGCCGGTGGCGGGGCTTTGCCCGACACCAGCTCCGGCAGGTCGGCGACGATGGCCTCGGCGGACCAGCCGTGCCGCTCCCGGGCGATCACCATTTCCCCCGCGCTCAGGGGCGCGGTCGCGCGGTAGTCGCAGAACACGTCGAGGTCCGGCAGGCTCTGCGGCGGGATCTCGTGGGCCCGGGCGACATTGGTGCTGATGGAAGTGATAAGGGCCGGTCCGGACAGGCTGCCGGGGTCCACGACCGGCGTGCCGGAGGAGGTGCACAGCAGGATCACCGACGCCCCGGCCACGGCCTCGTCCACGGTCCGGCAGATGCGGACCGCCGGATCGAGGCGGGTGAACCGCTCGAATTCCGTCGGGGCTTGCGTTGCAGTCCGGCGGGAGGCGACGGTGATCCGCGACCACGGGCGCAGCGCCCGCACATGGCGAAGATGCGCCAGCGCGATCTCCCCCGTGCCGATGATCGCCAGATGTTCGTCCTGCGGTCCGGCGAGGAGGTCGACGGCCAGGGCGGTGGTGGCCGCCGTCCGCTCCGTCGTCAGGCGTTTCGCATCGCACAGCATCAGCGGGGCCCCGGTCTCCAGGGACATGACCAGGGTCCAGGCCGTCACCAGCGGCGCACCCGACCGGGCGATGTAGGGGGACAGCTTGACCCCGAACAGGCGAGCCGGTTCCAGCACGCCGGAATACGTGATGAAGTCACCGGGCGTCCCGGGAAACTCCACCAGGGTCTGCGGCGGCTGGACGGCTTCGCCCGCGTGAAGGCTGGCGAACATGCGGCGCAGGGCCCCCGCACTGTCCACCTCTGCCAGCAGGGCGGCGATGGCGGCGTCGTCGAGGACGGGGAGAGGTGAGGACATCCGGGCCTGCCGACGGGTTCGAGGGTGGGGTCGACCTTTCCTTTCAGTCCAGATTTAGACTGTCAATCCAGATTTCGAGGAGGGGCGCGCCCACCGGCTCCGGTCCCGTGTGAGCGCGGCGATTTTCCCCACCGGCCGCTTGGGTTTCCGGCGGCGCGCTGTAATCTGCACGGAACCGGCCGACATCGGCCCCCTGCGCTGGAGCCCCGCCCTGATCTTCCTGATCCGCCATGGCCAGACCGAGTGGAACCGCGAAGCGCGGCTGCAGGGTCGCCGCGATTCCCCGCTGACGGAGGAGGGGCGGGCCCAGGCGCGGCGGATGGGGCTCATGCTCCGGCAGATGGTGGCGGAGCATGACGACTGGCTGGTCCAGTCGAGCCCGCTGGGCCGCGCCCATGACACGGCGCGGATCGTCTGCGAGGCCGCGGGTCTCACCGCCCCGATCCTCTCCGACGACCGGCTGGCGGAACTGTCCGTGGGACCCTTCGAGGGCATGACCCGGGACGAGATCCTCGCCCATACCCCGCAGACCGAGATCACCCCCGGCTGGATCTACAACATTCCCGGCGGAGAGACGCAGGAGGCCCTCCGCGCCCGGCTGGCCGACTGGCTGGCGGAGGTGGACGAGACCGATGGCCGCCGCCGTCTGGTGGTCTCCCACGGGATTGCCGGGCGCATGCTGCGTCATCTCTATGCCGGGGAGCCCCTGCAGGGCGTGCCGCCCCCGCAGGACAGCGTGTTCCGTCTCCGGGGCGGCCGGATCGAGCATCTGGGCGGCTGACCGCCCCGCTTTGCCTAATCCGCCAAGGCGCCCTAAACACGGCCCTCCGGTTCCCAAACCTGTCCAGGACCTCGCATGACCCGCATTCTGATCACCTCGGCCTTGCCCTATATCAACGGGATCAAGCATCTGGGGAATCTGGCCGGATCGATGCTGCCGGCCGACGTGTTCGCCCGCTTCCACCGGGCGACCGGGGCGGAGGTGCTGTTCATCTGCGCCACCGACGAGCACGGCACGCCGGCGGAGCTGGCCGCCGCCGCCGCCGGCCAGGACGTGCGCACCTATTGCGACGAGCAGCACCAGTTGCAGAAGGACGTGGCTGCCGCCTTCGGCCTGTCCTTCGACTGGTTCGGCCGCTCCTCCAGCCTGCGCAACCGCGAGCTGACCCAGCATTTCGCCCAGGTGCTCGAGGCGCGGGGCCTGATCGAGGAACGCACGGACAAGATGGTCTATTCCATCGACGACCGGCGCTTCCTGCCGGATCGCTACATCGAGGGCACCTGTCCGATCTGTGCCTTCGAGAAGGCCCGCGGGGACCAGTGCGACAACTGCGGCTCCCTGCTGGACCCGGTGCGGCTGATCAACCCGTATTCGACCATTTCCGGCTCCCGGAACCTCGAGGTCCGGGACACCCGGCACCTCTATCTGCTGCAGTCGAAGCTGCAGGACCGCATCCGCGCCTTCATCGACAGCCATGCGGACTGGCCGCTGCTGACCCGCTCCATCGCCTACAAGTTCCTGGACGAGGGGCTGATCGACCGGGGCATCACCCGGGACCTGCACTGGGGCGTGCCGGTGGCGGTGGACGGCGTGCCGCGCCCGGGCTTCGAGGAGAAGGTGTTCTACGTCTGGTTCGACGCGCCCATCGAATACATCGCCGCCACGCGGGAATGGGCGGACGCGACGGGCGGGGACTGGGCCCGCTGGTGGCGCACCGACCAGGGCGCAGGCGACGTGCGCTACATCGAGGTGATGGGCAAGGACAATGTCGCCTTCCACACGGTCAGCTTCCCGGTGACCCTCTTGGGCTCGGAGGAGCCGTGGAAGACCGTGGACATGCTGAAGAGCTTCAACTGGCTGAACTGGTACGGGGGCAAGTTCTCCACCTCCCAGCGCCGGGGGGTGTTCATGGATGCGGCGCTGGAGCTGCTGCCCCCGGACGCCTGGCGCTGGTACCTGACCAGCCAGGCCCCAGAATCCAGCGATACGGCCTTCACCTGGGAGCAGTTCCAGGCGGTGGTGAACAAGGACCTGGCCGATGTGCTGGGCAACTTCGTCAACCGCATCCTGAAGTTCACCGACAGCAAGTACCAGAGCCTGGCCCCCGCGGGCGGGACCCCGGGACCGCTGGAGACTGCCCTGGCCGAGCGCCTGACGCTGCAGATCACGGAACTGACCCGGGCCCTGACCGACCTCGAGGTGCGCAAGGCGGCCCAGGCCCTTCGCCAGTGCTGGGTGCTGGGCAACGAGTATCTCCAGGAAGCCGCCCCCTGGACGGCGATCAAGACCGATCCGGACCGGGCCGCGGTCATCGTCCGCACGGCCCTTTCGCTGGTCGGGCTCTATGCCCGCCTGTCCCGTCCGTTCATTCCCTTCGCCGCCGCCACCATCGCCGCGGCGGTGGGCGAGGCGGAGCGGCTGGACCAGTGGCCGGAGGCCGACGGCACCGCGGCCCTGTTGTCCGCCTTCGCCCCCGGACGGGGCGTAACGACCCCGGATGTCCTGTTCCGCAAGATCGAGGATGCCCAGATCGCCGAATGGCGCGAGCGGTTCGGCGGAAGCCCCTCGGACGCCGACTGACCGGAACCGGCCCCGCGGCCGGGGCTGACGATCAGAGGGCGGCGGCGCCGTCCGCGTCGGCCAGCCCGGCGGCCCGGCGCGCGGCGCGGCGGGCGGCGGCGGAACGGC
>CAISEP010000022.1 GCA_903884425.1 uncultured Caulobacterales bacterium
GCGCCGATCCCCAGTATTTCCGGGCCGGACCAGGCACTCCAGACGGTCACGTCATCGCTCATCAGCCCTGACAGATCGAGCGCGAAGACATGCCCTGCCGGGGAGTTGGCGTGCATCCCCTCCAGGTGAAGCCGCAGCAGTCCCCGGGTGGCGGCACTGGAAAGGTCGTCTTCTCGGATCTGCATGGTCCCTCCCAGGGGTCGGCAGAGCACAACCGCGGACCCGCGGGGGGCTGCGGCATCATTGGCCGGGGACACGGCGATGCGGACACTCAGAGCAGGCGGATCATCATCCGGGTGGCCGTGGGGTCGCGTCGGGCATGGCTGCGCCGCTGGCGGATCTCGCCCGTGTAGAGGAAGCCGAGCTTGTCCAGCACTCGGCCGGAGGCGAGATTGTCGGCAAAGTGTCCGGATGACACCACACGGTCCCCGCGGATGCGGTAGGCCCAGTCCAGCAGGGCGCCTGCCGCCTCCGTGGCGATGCCCTGGCCCCAGAAGTTGCGACCGAGCCAGTAGCCGATCTCGCTCCACGGCTCGTCCCGCCGGTGCAGGCCCACCATCCCCGCCGGTCCCAGGCGCTTGTGCTCCACCAGCAGGGGCAGGTCCACGTCCGGGTCGGTCAGGTTGACCATGGCGATGAAGGCCGCCCCGTGATGGATGGAATAGGGATGGGGGACGCCGGTGGTGTTGCGGGCGATCTCCACGTCATTCGCCAGATAGACGATGTCCTCCACGTCCCGGTCCAGCGGCGTGCGCAGGCGCAGGCGGGGGGTCTCGATCTCGATCTTCAGCCTGTCTCTCGCCACCCGTCTTCCCCAATGCTGTCCGGCGGGCCGGTCCGGCGGGACGGCGGCCTGGTCTGCGGGGGAATGCAAAACGGGGAGCCCGGTGGTCCGGACTCCCCGCAGGTGCGTCATGATCCGGATCCGGGCGTTGGGCCCTGGCGATCCGATCTTTCAGGTCGGAGCGCCTATTCGGCGGCTTCCGCCACCGCCATCGGCTCGATGTTCACATAGGTGCGGTTGTTCCGCTTGGTCGTGAACTTCACCGCGCCGTGGGTGAGGGCGAACAGGGTGTGGTCACGCCCCATGCCGCAGTTCACGCCCGGCCAGAAGGTGGTGCCGCGCTGACGCACGAGAATGTTGCCGGCCAGCACGCGCTCGCCGCCATACTTCTTCACGCCAAGGCGCTTGGACTCGGAATCGCGACCGTTGCGCGAGGAGCCGCCTGATTTCTTGTGAGCCATGGTGCTCTCCTAATCTCGACTTCGACCGATCAGGCTTCGGCGCCCGCGTCGCCTTCCGGCGCAGCGTCGCTCTTGGCCTTCTTGGCGCGGGTTTTCTTCGGGGCTTCGGCGGCAGCTTCCACCGCGGGGGCGGGCGCGGCTTCCACCACCGGGGCGGCGGCTTCGACGCGGGGGGCGAGGCCCCGGGCGCGGGCGTCCAGCACCAGCTTCGGGGTCAGGTCCACGACGCCGTCCCACTTGGCGGTGTGCTTGCCGGCTTCGAGGCCGGTCACGCGAAGGACGGTCTCGAACTGGCGGTGACCGCGGGTCCGGCGATAGCCCTGGCGGCGGATCTTCTTGAAGATCTTCACCTTCTCGCCCTTGCGGGTCTCGATCAGGGTGGCCGTCACGACGGCACCGTCCACGGTGGGCGCACCGACGAGGACATCGCCGCCCTCACCGCCGACCATGAGGACCTGATCGAAGGCCACCTGGGCACCGACATCACCGTCGAGCTTCTCAACGACGAGCAGGTCGCCCGGCTGCACCCGGTACTGTTTGCCGCCGGTCTTGATCACCGCGTACATGGGCTTGACGCCTTCCAGAATTGGCGGGGCCGCCGGATCACCGGTGCGGCCACGAGCAGGAAAAGAGAAAGCCCGCGAGAACCCCGCGGGCGAGAGCGGCGGAATATACTCAGTCAGGCTTGTGAGTCAACGCACCACGGCCGCGAATACGGCATGTGGCACCGCGCCTAGTGAGTCAGGTGACGAATGACCCGGCTGGCGATCAGGAGGGCTGCGAACACGCCGGACCAGGACATGGCCAGGACGCCGACGAGCAGGCTGACGCGCACGACACCCGGGTACTTCTGACCGATGGCGTCGTTCAGGTCCATGTCCGCACCGAAGCCCGGACCGCGACCCATCTGGGGGGACTGGATTTGCGCCAAAGGTCAACCTCTCAAACGAAAAATTTGTCGCCCGCAGATTAAATGCCACAATCCATGGCAATGCACCCCCAAAACAACCGTTTGGAGGCCGACAAGAGGCGCAAATGTGACTTTTGGTAAGGTTGATCCCCCGGAAAACGGCCCGGGGGTGCCGCGGCAGGGCCCTGGCGGGCCGGGTCAGGCCTCGAGATCGAGGGAATAGCCCGCTGACCGGACGGTCCGGATGGGGTCCGATTCCTCCCTCAGATTGAGGGCCTTGCGCAGGCGGCCGATGTGCACGTCCACGGTCCGCGCCTCCACATAGACGTCGGAGCCCCACACGGCGTCCAGCAACTGCTCGCGGCTGAACACCCGTCCGGGATGCTGCATGAGATAGTCCAGCAGCCTGAATTCCGTCGGGCCCAGATGCACCTCGCGGCCTTCGCGCTTCACCCGGTGGGCGACCCGGTCGATGACGATGTCCCCGTGGCGGATGCGGTCCTCGGACAGGCCGGGGCGGATGCGGCGCAGCACGGCCCGGATGCGGGCGGTGAGCTCGGTCATGGAGAAGGGCTTGGTGATGTAGTCGTCGGCCCCGGTGTCGAGGCCGCGGATGCGGTCGCTTTCCTCGCCCCGGGCGGTCAGCATGATGATCGGCACGTTGCGGGTCTCCGCCCGGGTGCGCAGGCGGCGGCAGACCTCGATCCCCGAGACCTTGGGCAGCATCCAGTCCAGCACGATCAGGTCCGGCAGGCGCTCGTCCACCAGGATCAGCCCCTCCTCGCCATCGGCGGCGACGGCGACCTTGTAGCCTTCCTTTTCCAGATTGTAGGACAGCAGGGTGGAGAGGGCGTCCTCGTCCTCCACCACCAGGACATAGGGAATCATTGATCGTCTCCGGTCGGGTGCTCACCGTCGGTGCCGTGACGGCGGGGGCGCTGGCCGTCCACCTCCTCGCCGGTGATCTCGTAGTGCAGGATCTCGGCGATGTTGGTGGCGTGGTCGCCGATCCGCTCCAGGTTCTTGCCGATGAACAGCAGGTGCGCGCAGGAGCTGATCGTGCGCGGATCACTCATCATGTAGGTGAGCAGTTCCCGGAACAGAGCGTTGTAGTGCTCGTCCACGTCCTCGTCGGCGCGCCACACGGCCAGGCCCCGTTCGATCTCGGCACTGGTATAGGCGTCCAGGGCTTCCTTGAGGTGCGCGACCACCAGCCGGCCCATCCGTTCCACCGCCCGGGTGAGGGGGGTCAGGGGCTCGGCCTCCGCCAGCACCAGGGCGCGCTTGGCGATGTTCTTGGCCTGGTCGCCGGTCCGCTCCAGGTTCCAGGCCATCTTCAGGGCCGCCACGGTCCGGCGCAGGTCCTGGGCCACGGGCTGGCGGAGCGCGATCATGCGGATGGCCTTGCGCTCGATGTCGCGCTGCAGCTCGTCGATCTTGGCATCCCGGCCGATGATGGCCTGGGCCAGTTCCACGTCCCGGCGCACGACGCATTCTATGGAGTCCTCGACCTGGGACTCCACCAGTCCGCCCATCCGGGTGACCTCGGCCTTCAGCTGGGTGAGTTCGTCGCCGAAGAACTTGAGGGTGTGTTCGCTCATGATGTCACCTGCGGGGTTGGGCTGGGACACCTGGAATCACGTGTCCACGCGTATGCCCCCCCTGTGGAGGGGGCATGCCACAAAAGCACTCCGTTCTTATGACGAATTTGCGTAGGTTTTGTCACACGCAAAATCCCCGGCATCCGGTCCGGGAAGGGGACCATGGCCGGATGTCAGGCGCGGCCCTGGCGGACCAGGGCGACGGGCATCGGGTCCGCGACCCCGCCCTCCGCGGCCCCGTCCGCTTCCACCCGGATCGACGAGGGGTCCGGCGAGGTCGCCGCCTCGGCCGGGGCCTGGGGGAAATAGGCGACGAACAGGGCCCCGCACTGGGGCGCGCTTTCCACCCACAGGCCGCCGCGGTGGCGGTTGATGATGTGCTTGACGATGGCGAGGCCGAGGCCCGTGCCCGACCGCTCTCCGGACTTCTGGCCCTCCACCCGGTAGAACCGCTCGGCCAGGCGCGGCAGGTGCTGGCGCTGCATGCCCGGGCCGTCGTCCGTGACCCGGATGACGGAGAACAGCGTGTCATCCGCCCGGTCCGGGGTCAGCAGGGACAGGCGACCGCCGTCCGGACCGGTCAGGCGGGGGCTGGCCGGGTCCGACGCCGTGGCCGCCGCCAGGCTCTGGCCGGTGGCCACCGACACCCGCACGGCCCCGCCGGTCGGGGAATACTTCAGGGCGTTGTCCACCAGGTTCTGGATGACCTGGAGAATCTGGTCCCGGTCGCCGACCACCAGGGCCTCGCCCCGCGGCGGCAGGTCGAGATTGACGGCCACCCGGCGCTCCGCGGCGATCAGGGCCAGCGCATCGGCCACGTCGCTGGCGGCCGCCCCCAGGTCGCAGCGGCCGTCGGGGCGGATGTGCTCGTTCAGCTCGATGCGGGACAGGGACATCAGGTCATCCACCAGACGCGCCATGCGCTCGGCCTGGACGCCCATGATGCCCAGGAACCGGTCTCGGGCCTTCTCGTCCTCCCGGGCGTGGCCGCGCAAGGTCTCGATGAAGCCGGACAGGGAGGCCAGCGGCGTGCGCAACTCGTGGCTGGCATTGGCGAGGAAGTCCGCGCGCATCCGCTCGTTGCGGCGGACATCGGTCTCGTCGCGCATCACCAGCACGCAGAAGCGCCGGGGCTCCCGCTGCAGCAGGGGGGCGGTCCAGACCCGCCAGAAACGGTCCTGGGCCCCGCCGGTCTCGAAGCTGACACTGGCATTCACCCCGCCGAACAGGCTTTCGTCCACCGCCTCGAGCACTTCGGGACGGCGGATGGCGGACAGGAGGAGGGCCCCCTCCCGGGGGATGCGCAGCAGTGTCCGCGCCGCCGCATTGGCAAAGGTCAGCCGCTTGCCCACCAGGTCGTCCGGCTCGTCGGCGGAGATGATCAGCAGCGGGTCCGGCAGGGTTTCCAGCGCATCCTCGAAGGCGGATCGCCGGGCCTCGCCGGGCTGGGACGGGGGCGCGGCCCGGCTGTCCGGGGCGGAGCGGTCGTCCGGTCGGCTGCGCCAGGCGGCCCAGAGCCCGATCCCGGCCACGCAGGCGGCGACCAGGAGGGTGGGCTCCAGCCGGGCCAGTCCCGTGGCGGCCAGAATGCCCAGCCCCGCCACGCCCGCCCCGGTGGCGATCAGCGCACCGGTGCCGGACCCGTCCGGGCGGGAGGCCTTGGCCTCCGATCCGGTCGGAGGGGGGGAGAGGGGGCCGAGAGGCATGGGTCGCAGGGTCCGAATCTGGGGGCGGCACGGTCGGGTCGGCCTTACTGCCGCCAACTCCGTGACGCTTTCTATCACAAACCGTGACAGAGGCCGCGCGAAGCCATGGGTGATCGTCCTTTAAGCTCTCCTATAGGCGGGATCGGGACTTCTGGTTGGCGCGGGTCGGGGTCGGGCCCTATCTCGAAGGGGTCGGACGCGGCGACGGAGGGATCAACGTCCCTTGCCCGCCGACCAGGGAGCAGAGACATGACCGGTCATCCCACGCGACGCTCGGCCCTGGTGGGGGCTGCCGCGGCCGCCGCTGCCGCTTCTGCCGCAGGACAGGCCTGGGCCGAACCGGCCCCGGTCACCTTGCTGAATGTCAGCTATGACCCGACCCGGGAGCTGTACAAGGCCTACAACCCGGTGTTCGCGGAGAACTGGCACCGCCGCACCGGCCAGACCCTGACCATCGAGCAGAGCCACGGGGGCTCGGCCAAGCAGGCCCTGTCGGTGCTCAACGGCCTGCAGGCCGACGTGGTGACCCTGGGGATCAGCGGCGACATCGACGAGCTGGCGCAGAAGGGCCACCTGCTGTCGGAAAACTGGCAGTCGCGTTTGCCCAACCAGTCGACCCCCTATCACTCCACCGTCGTCTTCCTGGTCCGGGCGGGCAATCCCAAGCGGATCAGGACCTGGGCCGACCTGCTGCAGCCGGGCCTGCAGGTCATCACGCCGAACCCCAAGACCTCCTCCGGGGGCCGCTGGAACTATGTGGCCGCCTGGATCGCGGCCCTGAAGGCGCCGGGCGGGTCGGAAGCCTCGGCCCGGGCCTATCTGGAGCGGCTCTACCGGGCGGTGCCGGTGCTCGATTCCGGGGCTCGGGGATCCACCACCACCTTCGCCCAGCGGGGCGTGGGCGACGTGCTGCTGGCCTGGGAGAACGAGGCCTTCCTCGCCCAGCAGGAGCTGGGCCCCGGCAAGGTGGAGATCGTCACGCCGCCCCTGTCGGTGCTGGCGGAGCCGCCGGTGGCCTGGCTGGACACGGTGACGGCCCGCAAGCAGACCACCGCCGTGGCAAGGGCCTATCTGGAGGGGCTCTACAGCGAGCGGGGGCAGGAGATCATCGGCCAGGCCTTCTACCGGCCCCTGACCCTGAAGGCCCAGGCCAGGTTCGGGGCCCGCTTTCCCCACGTCCCCCTGGTCAATGTCCGGGATTACGGGGGCTGGGCCCGGCTGCAGCCGCAGCACTTCGCCGACGGGGCCCTGTTCGACCAGCTCTACCGGCCGGTGAAATAGACGTGTCCGGCGCGGCGCATCGCCCTTGTACTGGCCCCGAACCCGGTGGAAGCTCCGCCGCACATCGACCCAGCATGGAATCGCCGATGACTCCCGCCCCGAGGCACTGCGGCCTCCCGTCATGACCTGCGAAGGCGCACCCGGCCTCTATGAGTTCTTCGCCGGTGGCGGCATGGCGCGCGCGGGCCTGGGGCCCGGCTGGCGGACCCTGTTCGCCAACGACTTCGATCCCATGAAGGGGCGGGCCTATGCGGACAACTGGGGGGCGGACGCGCTGAGGGTGGGGGATGTCCACGACCTGACGCCCGGGGACCTGCCTGGCCACGCCCTGCTGGCCTGGGCCTCGTCCCCCTGCCAGGACCTGAGCCTGGCGGGGCGTCGCGGCGGGCTGGGCGGGGCCCGGTCGTCGGCCTTCTTCGGCTTCTGGCGACTGATCCGGGCCCTTGACGACGAGGGGCGGGCGCCGCCGCTGGTGGTGATCGAGAATGTCACGGGCCTGTTCACCTCCAACGGGGGGCAGGACTTCGCCCTCCTGTGCCAGGCCCTGGCGGAGGCCGGCTATGTCTACGGCGCCGTGGAGCTGGACGCGGCGGACTTCACCCCCCAGTCCCGGCCGCGGATGTTCATGATCGCCAGCCGCCGGGACGTCCCCGGCCTTTCGGAGGCCGCGCCGTCGGATCACCTGCACAGCCGGCGCCTGTGCGCGGCCCATGACCGGCTGCCGCCCGGACTTCGGAGCGGCTGGCGGTGGTGGCGGCTGCCGCCCCCGCCCCGGCGCAACAGCCGCCTGGCGGACCTGCTGGAGCCGGATGCGGCCGTTGCCTGGCGCTCCCATGCCCAGACGGACCGTTTGATCGACCAGCTCGCGCCCCTGCAGCGCCTGCGCCTGGACCAGATCACCGCCAGGAGCGCCTCCGCGCAGGGGGAGCGGGCCGTCGGGGCCCTGTTCCGCCGGACGCGCACCACCGCCGAGGGACGGCACCAGCGGGCGGAGGTGCGCTTCGACGGCCTGGCCGGGTGCCTGCGCACCTCCGGGGGCGGCTCCTCGCGCCAGTTCCTGCTGGTGGTGGAGAACGGCCGGGTCCGGTCCCGCCACATGACCCCGCGGGAAGCGGCGCGGCTGATGGGCCTGCCGGACAGCTACCGCCTGCCCGCGGCCACCACCGCGGCCCTGCACCTGGTCGGCGACGGTGTCGCCGTCCCCGTCGTGCGCTGGCTGTCGGAGCACCTGCTCCGCCCGCTGGCCACCGCCCTCCTCGCCGACCGACGGACCGATCCGTCGGCCGGACCGCTTTCTCCATCCATCCGCAAGGTAGTCCCATGACCGATACGCCCTTTGATGCCTCCGCCCTGGCCCGCGCCGGTCGCGGCAAGATCTATGGCTCGATCCTCGACACCATCGGCGACACGCCCCTGGTGCGCCTGCCCCGCCTGACCGCCGAGCTGAAGCCGGTGGGCGAGGTGCTGGCCAAGCTCGAGTTCTTCAACCCCATCTCCAGCGTCAAGGACCGCATCGGCGTGTCGATGATCGCGGCGCTGGAGGCCCGGGGCCTCCTGAAGCCCGGCACCACCATCGTCGAGCCGACCAGCGGCAACACCGGCATCGCGCTGGCCTTCGTCGCCGCGGCCAAGGGCTACAAGCTGATCCTGGTGATGCCGGAGAGCATGTCCATCGAGCGGCGCAAGATGCTGGCCCTGCTGGGCGCGAAGCTCGAGCTGACCAGTGCCGAGAAGGGCATGCGCGGGGCCGTGGCCCGGGCGCAGGAACTGCTGGCCGAGATTCCCGGCGCGGTGATGCCCCAGCAGTTCGAGAACGGGGCCAATCCGGCCATCCACCGGGTGTCCACCGCCGAGGAGATCTGGAACGATACCGCCGGGGCGGTGGACATCGTCGTGTCCGGCGTCGGCACCGGGGGCACCATCACCGGCGTCGGCCAGGTGCTGAAGGCCCGCAAGCCCGGCCTGCAGATGATCGCCGTGGAGCCGGAGGACAGCCCGGTGCTGGCCGGGGGCGCGCCGGGTCCGCACAAGATCCAGGGCATCGGCGCGGGCTTTGTCCCGGCCATCCTCGACCGGTCGGTGATCGACGGGATCGAGGCGGTGTCCAATGCCGACAGCTTCGCCATGGCCCGCAAGGTGGCGGCGGTGGAGGGGATTCCCGTGGGCATCTCCTCCGGTGCGGCGCTCACCGCCGCCTTCCGCGTGGCCGGCCGGCCGGAGAATGCCGGCAAGACCGTGGTGGCCATCATCCCGAGCTTTGCCGAGCGCTACCTGTCCACGGCCTTGTTCGAGGGGCTGTAGGGCGGCTGCGTGGTTCGAGACGCGCGTGCCGCGCTCCTCACCATGACGCAGGTTGGGGTTTTCGAGCCCACATCCTGATCCGCGGAAGGAACCCACGCGCGTCATCCTGAGGAGGGCCGCAAGGCCCGTCTCGAAGGACGCTTCTGCGTGGTTCGAGACGCCCGTTCCGGGGCTCCTCACCATGACGAAGGGGGGTATTCGAGCCCACGCCCTGATCCGCCTATGGAACCCACGCACGTCATCCTGAGGAGGGCCGAAGGCCCGTCTCGAAGGACGCTGTACCGGTGGTGCGTGGTTCGAGACGCCCCGTTCCAGGGCTCCTCACCATGACGAAGGGGGGTATTCGAGCCCACGCCCTGATCCGCGCATGGAACACACGCGCGTCATCCTGAGGAGGGCCGAAGGCCCGTCTCGAAGGACGCTGTTCCGCCCCCCGCTACACCGCTCAGAGGGTGCGGGCGATCAGCACCTTCATGATCTCGTTGGCGCCGCCATAGATGCGCTGGACGCGGCTGTCCTTGTACATCCGGGCGATCGGGTACTCGTTCATGAAGCCATAGCCGCCGAACAGCTGCAGGCACTCGTCGATGATCTTGTTCTCCAGATCGGAGACCCAGTACTTGGCCATCGAGGCGGTGGCGGCGTCGAGCTTGCCCTCCAGGTGCAGGCCGATCAGCCGGTCGACGAAGGTGCGGGCCACCGTCGCCTCGGTCTTGCACTCGGCCAGCTTGAACTGGGTGTTCTGGAAGTCGATGAGCCGCTGGCCGAAGGCCTTGCGCTCCTTCACGTAGTCAATGGTCAACTGCAGGGCGAGCTCGATGGTGGCGCAGCCCTGCACGGCGATGTTCAGGCGCTCCTGCGGCAGCTGCTGCATCAGCTGGTAGAAGCCCTTGCCCTCTTCGGCCCCGATCAGGTTCGAGGTCGGCACGCGGACCTCGTTGAAGAACAGTTCCGAGGTGTCCTGGGCGCTCTGGCCCAGCTTGTCGAGGTTGCGGCCCCGCTCGAAGCCCGGCGCGTCGTCGGTCTCCACCACGATCAGGGAGGTGCCCTTGGACCCGGCCGACGGGTCGGTCTTGGTGACGACGATGATCAGATTGGCGGTCTGGCCGTTGGTGATGAAGGTCTTCTGGCCGTTGATGACATAGTGGTTGCCGTCCTTCTTGGCGGTGGTCTTCACCCCCTGCAGGTCGGACCCGGCACCGGGCTCGGTCATGGCGATGGCGCCCACCAGCTCGCCCGAGGCCATGCGCGGCAGCCAGCGCTCCTTCTGCTCCTGCGAGCCGTAGTGATAGATGTAGGGGGCGATGATGGCGTTGTGCAGCGAGGCGCCGAAGCCGTCGACGCCCTTCTTGCCCAGCTGTTCCATCAGCACCACCTCGTGCCGGTAGTCGCCGCCCGCGCCGCCGAATTCCTCGGGCATGGACAGGCAGAGCAGGCCCGCGTCCGCCGCTTCCTTCCACATCTCGCGCTCGACCACGCCGTCCTCGCGCCACTTGGCGGTGCGCGACGGGGGGGCGTGCTCGTCGAAGAACTTGCCCACGGCATCCTCGAAGATGACGATGTCCTCGTCCTTCATGAAGTCGGGGCGGTCGATGTTCAGCACGGACATGGGCGGTTCCTCAGGTGTCTCTGTCTGTTGCAGGGATCAGAATGCGTCGGCGGGGAGCTGCATCATCAGCGCGGCCCCGGTCTTGAGCTTGGCCAGATGGGACGCAGCGTCCGGCAGGTGGCGCTCCACGAAATAGCGGCCGACCACCAGCTTGTTGGCGTAGAACGGGTCGGTCTCGCCTGCGGCGATGCGCAGCTGGGCGGCCCTGGCGAGCTTGGCCCACATGTAGGCGAGCGCGGTCAGGCCGAACAGGTGCAGATAGTCGGTGGACGCGGCCCCGGCATTGTCCGGATTGGCGAGCCCGTTCTGCATCAGCCACATGGTGGCGTCCTGCAGCTTGTCCTTGGTGTCCTTCAGCCCGTGGATGAAGGGGGCGAGCCCGTCGTCGGCGGCATGCTCGGTGACGAAGCCGTCTATCTCGGCGAAGAAGCTCATCACCGCCCGGCCGCCCTTGGCCGCCAGCTTGCGGCCGACCAGGTCCAGGGCCTGGACGCCGTTGGTGCCCTCGTAGATCAGGGTGATGCGGCTGTCCCGCAGGTACTGGGAGGCGGGGAAGTGCTCGGTGAAGCCCGAGCCCCCGTGCACCTGCATGGCGTCGGACGCGATCGTGAAGCCCTTGTCCGTCAGATAGGCCTTCACCACCGGGGTGAGCAGGCCCATGTAGTCGTGCGCCTTCTCCCGCACCGCCTCGTCCGGGGACAGGCGGGCCAGGTCCCCGTGCAGGGAGGTCCACAGCATGAAGGCGCGGCCGCCTTCCAGGGTGGCGCGGGCGTCCATCAGCATCCGCCGAACGTCGGGATGGACGAGAATCGGGTCGGCGGGGCCGTCGGCATTCTTCGGCCCGGTGAGGGAGCGGCCCTGCAGCCGGTCCTTGGCGAAGGCGGCGGCGGCCTGGTAGGCGGCCTCGCCCTGGGCCAGGCCCTGGACGCCGACGCCCAGCCGGGCCTCGTTCATCATCACGAACATCAGCTTCAGCCCGCTGTTCTCCTCCCCGATCAGCCAGCCGGTGGCCTCCTCGTAGGACATGACGCAGGTGGCGTTACCGTGGATGCCCATCTTCTCTTCCAGGCCCGCGCAGAACACCTTGTTCCGCTCACCGGGATTGCCGGCGGCGTCGGGGATGAACTTCGGCACGATGAACAGGCTGATGCCCTTCACGCCTGCGGGCGCGCCCTCGATCCGGGCCAGCACCAGGTGGACGATGTTCTCCGTCAGGTCATGCTCGCCGGCGGAGATCCAGATCTTCTGGCCGCTGATCCGGTAGGTGCCGTCGGCCTGGGGCACGGCCTTGGTGCGCAGGAGGCCGAGGTCGGTGCCGCACTGGGGCTCCGTCAGGTTCATGGTCCCGCCCCACTGGCAGGACCCCATCTTCGGCAGATAGAGGGCCTTCTGTTCGTCCGATCCCCCCTCGAGGATGGCGGCATAGGCCCCCGCGGTCAGGCCGGGATACATGCCGAAGGCCATGTTGGCCGACGAGATCATCTCCTGGAACGCCGTGGCGACGACGGCGGGCAGGCCCTGGCCGCCATAGGCCGGGTCCCCCATCAGGTTCGGCCAGCCGGCCTCCACCATCTGGTCGAGGGCCGCCTTGAAGCCGGTGGGAGTCTTCACCGTGTGGTCCGGGGACCACTTGCAGCCTTGCTTGTCGCCCACGGTGTTGAGGGGCGCCAGCACCTCCTCGCAGAAGCGGCCGCCTTCCTCCAGGATCTGCTCCACCGTGTCGATCTGGGCGTCTTCGAAGCCCGGGAGGTTCGCATGGGCCTCCAGGTTCAGCACATCCCGCAGGATGAAGGCCTGGTCACGAATCGGTGCGCGGTAGGTCATGGGGCAGGGGCCTGGATCTGGAGCAACGGGTCGGGTCGGTCGGCCCGGGCCCGCCCGGCACCACGGGGGTGGCAGCGGTGCAGGCCCGGTCCTGGACGTGTCTTATCGCATTCCGCGCTATTTGGAGAGGGCCAGCGCGGCATCCGCCGGGCCGTCCAGCCGGGCGCGCAGGACCGAATCATAGGCCTCCGCCCGGGGCAGCAGGTCGGGGCGGCTTTCCGTCAGCTGGCGCTCCAGCCGGACGCAGCCCTCCTCCAGGTTCTGGATGGCGCCGTCGATGTCCTCCCGCTGCTGCTTCAGGGCCTCGATCCGCTCGCGGAACTTCTTCAGGGACCGGGCCGCCTGGACCGCGCCGCCGTCCTTCTCGTCATAGAGGTCGAGGATCTCGCGGATCTCGGACAGGCTGAAGCCCACCCGCTTGCCCCGCAGGATCAGCTGCAGCCGGGCGCGGTCGCGGGTGGAATAGACCCGGTTCATGCCGTCGCGGGCGGGGAACAACAGGCCCTTGTCCTCGTAGAATCGCAGGGCCCGCGGGGTGACGGAAAATTCGACACAGAGCTGGCGGATGGTGAAGCTGCGCTCCGGCCGCCGGAGGTCCGTGCGCCGCGGGTCCGCCGGGCGCAGGTCGTGGTAGCGCGCCTCGTTGTAGCGTTCGGGGCGACTGTACTCGATGGGCATCCGCATTCTCCCGGTCCGTTATGTCTGTTATGTTACCGGCGTTTATATACCCCTTACGTCAACGTAAAGGCAAGCGGGCCCTCCGGGGATTTCCCCCGATATCCGTTCACCAATCCGTGTGCGCGCGCAGCGTCGACCGTCCATTCCGCATCGGAAACCGGCGTTTTCCCGGCTTTCCCGGCGGCAACTGCCTTGGCAACCGTTCATCTAGGGTCTAAGTGCTGCCGCGAGTGATCGCGACGCCAGAGCGGGGTTTCCTGGCCGAAGTCCGATGTGCAAGTCTGGTCCGACCGGTCTTGTGGATTCGGTGCGCAGGAAGCTTGCAGGCTTCGCCTTGATGAGGACGGCACAGGCATGGTGATGAAGAGGCTGAAGTCGGTCGCGACGATCGCGACGTTCGGCGCATTTGCGGCGATGACGACCGGAGCGGCACTGGCCCAGAGCGTGGTCGGTCAACCGGTGGACCGCGGCCTGGGGCTGCAGCCCTCGGGCGACGGCGCGATGGGAATCCGGACGCAGCAGATCGCGTTCCACAACGGCCTGCTGCTGCCGATCATCACCGCCATCACCCTGTTCGTGCTGGCGCTGCTGCTGTGGATCATCGTGCGCTACAACAAGCGCGCCAATCCCAAGCCGGCGCAGTTCAGCCACAACACCCTGCTCGAGATCGCCTGGACCACCGTGCCGGTGATCATCCTGATGGTCATCGCCGTGTCGTCGTTCCAGCTGCTCTACCGCGAGCACGACATGCCCAAGCCGGACCTGACCCTGAAGGCCACCGGCAACCAGTGGTACTGGTCCTATGAGTATCCCAAGACCGCAGCCGGTGGTTTCAGCTTCGATTCCAACCCGCTGACCGAGGACCAGGCCAAGGCCAAGGGCCTGCCCTTCAAGCTGGCCGTGAACAATCCGCTGGTGGTGCCCGCGGGCAAGACCGTCCAGGTGCTGGTCACCGGTGCCGACGTGCTGCACGCCTTCTTCATCCCGGCCTTCGGCGTGCAGTCCACCGCCGTTCCCGGCCGCGTGAACAGCGTCTGGTTCAAGGCCGAGAAGCCCGGCATCTACTACGGTCAGTGCAACGAACTGTGCGGCGTGCAGCACTACTTCATGCCGATCATGGTCGATGTCCGCAGCCCGGCCGACTATGAGGCCTGGGTCGCGACCCACGCCAAGCCGGCCGTGGCCGCTGCGCCTGCGCCTGCAGCCCCGGCCCCCGCCGCGACCTCGGCTTCCGCCGTTTCCCCTGCGGCTCCGGCCGCCGCCAAGCCTGCGACGACGCAGGGCTAAAGTACAAGTCCAGAGGCAAGACACAGCATGGCTTCGTCCGCCCATACCGCTCACGCAGATGAGCACGATCACAAGCCGCCGTTCATCCAGCGGTGGCTGTTCTCGACCAATCACAAGGACATCGGCACCCTCTACATCCTGTTCGCCATCATGGCCGGGATCGTGGGCGGGGCCCTGTCCGGCCTGATCCGCTGGGAACTGGCCTATCCGGGCATCCAGCTGTTCAAGCCGGGCACCTGGCTGGCCCAGCTGGGCATCATCGAGGCGAGCCCGCACGGCTACAACGCCGTGATCACCGCCCACGGCCTGATCATGATCTTCTTCATGGTCATGCCCGCCATGATCGGCGGCTTCGGCAACTGGTTCGTGCCGCTGATGATCGGCGCGCCGGACATGGCCTTCCCGCGGATGAACAACATCTCCTTCTGGCTGCTGGTGGCCAGCTGGGTGATGCTGTGCATCTCCCTGGTGGTCGACGGGGGGCCGGGCAAGGGCTTCGGCGGCGGCTGGACCCTGTACGCGCCGCTCTCCAACGGCACCTACCACGCGGGTCCGGCGCTGGACTGCGCCATCCTGTCCATCCACCTGGCCGGTGCCAGCTCCATCCTCGGGGCCATCAACTTCATCACGACGATCTTCAACATGCGCGCGCCGGGGATGACCCTGCACCGCATGCCCCTGTTCGTCTGGTCGGTGCTGGTCACCGCCTTCCTGCTGCTGCTGTCCCTGCCCGTGCTGGCCGGTGCCATCACCATGCTGCTGACGGACCGCAACTTCGGCACCCACTTCTTCGATCCCGCCGGCGGCGGTGACCCGATGATGTTCCAGCACCTGTTCTGGTTCTTCGGTCACCCGGAAGTGTACATCCTGATCCTGCCCGGCTTCGGCATCATCAGCCACATCGTGTCCACCTTCTCCAAGAAGCCGGTGTTCGGTTACCTGGCCATGGCCTATGCCATGGTGGCGATCGGCTTCGTCGGCTTCGTGGTGTGGGCGCACCACATGTTCACCGTCGGCATGAACGTGAACCTGCAGGCCTATTTCGTGGCGGCGACCATGATCATCGCGGTGCCCACGGGCATCAAGATCTTCAGCTGGATCGCGACCATGTGGGGCGGCTCCATCGAGTTCAAGACGCCGATGCTGTTCGCCGTGGGCTTCATCTTCCTGTTCACCGTCGGCGGCGTGACCGGCGTGGTGCTGTCCAATGCCGGCATCGACTA
>CAISEP010000023.1 GCA_903884425.1 uncultured Caulobacterales bacterium
TAAGTCAATATTTTCCGACGATTTTCCGACGATATGATGACATTTCATCCGTATTCGGAGCGGATGCGGTCGGAGACAAACTGAATACGCAAGTCCGCACCGCAGGATAGCCGTGGTCGGACGAATATCCGCCGCCCGAATCGGACGACATTCCGGACTGAATGCTGAGGTCCTTCTGTGACTCCACAGTCGCGGCTGCCTGCGCGCCGGGCACGAGGCGTTGCCGATGGATCACAGGTTCAAACCGTCCGCGCTCTGAACGAAGCGTCGCACGGGCGGGAATCGGCCCGATGGCCCCTTGATCCGGTCCCCGCTTCGCCGCCCTAATGCACCGGGATGCCCTCAGGAGTTCAAACAATGGTGTTAGTCTTTGCTGCCTTGGCAGCCCTCGCCGGGGCCTATCCGGTGGAGGAACGCTCTGCGGCCCAGATCGCTGCGGACCTGGCGGCGGGGCGGACCACGTCCGAGGCGGTGACCAGGGCCTATCTCGACCGGATCGCGGCCATCGATGCCGCGGGGCCGTCCCTGCACAGCGTCATCGCCGTCAATCCTAAGGCCCTCGACCAGGCGCGGGCGGTGGATGCCGCCCGCAAGGCCGGCCGGAAGCTGGCCCCGCTGGCCGGCGTGCCGGTGCTGCTGAAGGACAATATCGAGACGGCGGATCCGGTGGCCACCACGGCGGGGTCGCTGGCCCTGAAGGACAACATCACCGGCCGGGACGCGCCCGTGGCGGCGCGCCTGCGGGCGGCGGGGATGGTCATCCTGGGCAAGACCAACCTGTCGGAATGGGCCAATATCCGCTCCAGCCACTCCATCAGCGGCTGGTCCGGGGTCGGCGGCCTGGTGAAGAACCCCTATGCCCTGGACCGCAATACCTGCGGCTCCTCCTCCGGCACGGGGGCGGCCATTGCCGCCAGCCTCGCCGCCGTGGGCGTGGGGACGGAGACGGACGGGTCCATCACCTGCCCGTCGGCCCTGAACGGTCTGGTGGGTCTGAAGCCGACGGTGGGGCTGGTCTCGCGCACCCATATCGTGCCGATCAGCCACAGCCAGGACACGGCCGGACCCATGGCCCGCTCCGTCGCCGATGCGGCCCTCCTGCTGACGGTCATGGCCGGGTCGGACCCGGCGGACCCTGCCACGGCCCCGGCGGATGGGAAGCGCACGGACTATGTCGCGGCCCTGTCCGGGGCGACGCTGAAGGGCAAGCGGCTGGGCGTGCTGAAATACGCCACCGGCCTGCAGGTGGAGGAGGATGCCCTGTTCCGCCGGACCGTGGAGCAGCTGAAGACCGCCGGTGCCGAGATCGTGGAGATCACCGACTTCCATCCGGCCCCGGAGCTGGGCGAGGCCGAGGACCGGGTGCTGACCACGGAGCTGAAGGCCGACCTGAACGCCTATCTGGCCACCACGCCCGCCGCCGTGAAGACCCGGACCCTCAGCGACGTGATCGCCTTCAACCGCACATCGTCGAGGGAGATGGGTCTGTTCGGCCAGGACTATTTCGAGCGGGCGGACCGGACCCGGGGTCTCGATGACCCGGCCTATCTGAAGGCCCGGGCCCTGTCGCAGAAGGCCATGGGACCCGACGGGATCGATGCCCTGATCGCCCGGGACCATCTCGACGCCCTGATCGCCCCCAGCTACGGCCCGGCCTGGCGGACGGACATTGTCGGTGGCGATCACGACAATGGCGCGGTGTCGAGCCTGGCGGCGGTCTCCGGCTATCCGCACCTGACCCTGCCCATGGGGCTTGTCCGGGGCCTGCCGGTGGGCATCTCCTTCGTCGGCCCGGCCTGGAGCGAGGCCCGGCTGCTGGCCCTGGGCGCGGCCTTAGAGGCCCTGACCCAGGCCCGGCGTCCACCCACCTATGCCCCCTCGGTGGAAACCGGCCCGGACGCGGCGTTGCTGGTGCCGGTGGGGTGATCCCACCCCGGTCGTCATTCCCGGGCTTGACCCGGGAACCCGGTTCAGGACCTGGCACCTTCTCCGGACGGAGGTTCCCGCCTCAAGGGCGGGAATGACGAAAAGAAAATGGCTGTCGTTCCCGGCCTAACCCTGGAACCCGTCCTTGGCCGCGCGGACGAGGCCGAAGGCTTCGGCGTCGCTGGAGAAACGCCCCAGCGCTGAGGCCAGAAGCGGTGCCCGCAGGAAGGGGTTGGTGGCCTTCTCCAGGCCGATGGTGGTGGGCACGGTGGGCCGTCCCTCCGCCCGGGCGGCGAACACCGCCGCGCAACGGGCCGCCACCTGCGGGTCCCTGTCCAGGCTGAGGGCGAAGCGGGCATTGGACGCAGTATATTCGTGGGCGCAATAGACCCGGGTCGCGTCCGGCAGGGCGGCCAGCTTGCCGAGGCTGGTCCACATGTCCTGCGCCGTCCCTTCGAACAGCCGCCCGCAGCCCAGGGCGAACAGGGTGTCGCCCACGAACACCGCCCCGGCCTCCGCCGCGTAATAGCTCAGATGTCCCTGGGTATGGCCGTCGGTCTGGATCACCCGCAGCCGGGTATCGCCCAGGCGGACCTCGTCCCCGTCCCCCACCGGCCGGTCGAGGGGCGCGATGCGGGTCACCTCCGGCGGGCCGACGATCTCGGCCCCGGTGGCGTTCTTGATGGCCTGGTTGCCCCCCGCATGGTCGGGGTGCCAGTGGGTGTTCAGCACCAGGGCCAGCTTCCAGCCTAGCCGCCCCGCCTCCGACAGGATGGCGTCGGCGTCGGGGGTGTCCACCGTGGCGGCCAGCCCCGTGGCCTGGTCCCGGATCAGGATGCCGTAATTGTCCGCCAGGCAGGGGAACAGGTGAATCTCGAGACCCATGGCGGCGCGCTCCGGTTTATGCTGTCAATCCGGGGGATGGACGTTGCCATATAGGCGCTCCGGGGCGGGATTGGCGAGACCATGCGACGGGACGTGCTGGAACTGCGGGCCTTCTATGCCACGCCGCTCGGCCGGGCGGTGCGGGCCATGGTCATGCGCCAGCTGGTGACGGCCTGGGGGGACGCCGCGGGCCTCGACGTGCTGGGCCTGGGCTATGCCACCCCCTTCCTCGACCCGTTCCGCGCCCGGGCCCGGCGGGTGGTGGCCGGCATGCCCGAGGGCCAGGGGGTGGAGACCTGGCCCGCCCAGGCCCCGAACCTGGCCTGTCTCACCGCCGAGGACGCCCTGCCCTTTCCCGGGGCCCTGTTCGACCGGGTGCTGGTGGTCCACGGGCTGGAGGAGGCCCCCGCCCTCGACGTCCTGCTGGCGGAGGTGCACCGGGTGCTGGCCCCCTCCGGCCGGGTGATCCTGGCCGTGGTCAACCGCAGCGGCCTGTGGGCGGGGGCGGAGCAGACCCCCTTCGGCCACGGTCGGCCCTTCACCCGCAGCCAGCTGGAACAGGCGGTGGTGGAGGCGGAACTGTCGCCCACGGCCTGGTCCCGGGCCCTCTATGCGCCACCCTGGCCGGTGCTGGCCCCCTATGCGGAGCTGATCGAGCAGACCGTGGCCCTGCTGGCCCCGCCGGTCTCCGGCCTGATCCTGATGGAGGCCGTGAAGCAGACCTTTGCCGTCAAGCCGCGGCGGGTGGGTCGTCGGGTGGCGGCCGTCCGGCTCCGGCCGGCGGTGGTCTCCCCGGTCATTCGTCGGGAGCCGGAGCAATAAGTCCCGGAAAGCATCGGTCCTGCAGCGTCCGGGCCTTGGAATGACCGGAAATCTTCGCCATACCTAGCGCGGACAGGGAATCCTGCCCGTCCGCCTGTGCACGACCGGAATTCCGGGGACGAGGAGAAGTCACTTCGATGAAGCTGATCACCGCCATCATCAAGCCGAGCCGCCTCGATGCCGTCCTCGACGCCGTGACCGAAGCCGGAGCCTCCGGCGTCACGGTCACCGAGGTGCGGGGCTATGGCCGCCAGCGGGGCAAGACCGAGGTCTATCGCGGGGCGGAATACGCCGTGAAGCTGCTGCCAAAGGTCAAGCTCGAGATCGCCGTGCCCACCGACGTGGTGACCAAGGTGGTGGATGCCATCGCCGCCTCGGCCAATACCGGCAAGATCGGCGACGGCAAGGTGTTCGTCACCGATCTGGAACAGGCGATGCGCATCCGCACCGGTGAGCGCGACGCCGCGGCGATCGCCAACTGACCCGCCTGCGCGCCCTCGGCCTTCCGGCCCTGCTGGCCGCCGCCCTCGCGGGCTGCGTGGCCGGACCCGTGGGCAATCCCAAGCCGCCGGAACCGGCCCGGGCGGTAGAGGTCGACCGCTATCTGGGCAAATGGTACGAGCTCGCCCGCTACGACATGGCCTTCGAGCGGGGCTGCGAGGGTGTGACGGCGGAGTACAGCCTGCGCCCCGACGGTCTCATCAAGGTGGTGAACAGCTGCCACAAGGGGGCCCCGGACGGTCCCCTGGCCGTGGCCGAGGGCCGGGCGAAGCGGGTGGGCGATCCCCTCGGCGCCCGGCTGAAGGTCAGCTTCTTCGGTCCCTTCTATGCGGACTACTGGATCCTCGACCACGGGCCGGACTATGCCTGGTCCATCGTGGGGGAGGGGTCCGGCCGCTATCTGTGGATCCTGTCCCGGGACCCCGATCCGCCCCCGGCCGTGCGCGACGACCTGATCCGCCGGGTGAAGGCCATGGGCTATGACCTGAAGCTGCTGCGGATGACCCGGCAGAAGTAGGGATTGCGTCCTTCGAGACGGGCTTCGCCCTCCTCAGGATGACGCGCGTTGTGGAACAATCGTCTGGTGGTCAGGGCTCGACCAGCAAACCTGCGTCATGGTGAGGAGCGCGGTACGCGCGTCTCGAACCACGCACAACCGACACAGCGTCCTTCGAGACGGGCTTCGCCCTCCTCAGGATGACGCGCGTTTGGATTTTCGATCCCACACCGCGATGGAGTGCCGCACAAACTTGCGTCATCCTGAGGAGCCCCGCAGGGGCGTCTCGAAGGACGCACCGCCCCTCTTGAAATCCGAACAAATGCGGAACAGTCTGGGCCGATGAGCGAGATCGTCCTGACCGCCGCCCCGGCCCGGCCGGAGGTGACCAGCGCCGTCACCCGGGGGGCGGCCCGGCTGCTGCTGGCGCTGGACTGGCCGCCGCTGATGGAGGTGGGCCTGCCCAATGGCCGCCGGGCGGACCTGATGGCCGTCTCCCGCAAGGGGGAGCTGATCATCGTCGAGGTGAAGTCCGGGCCGGAGGATTTCCGCACCGACGGCAAGTGGCCCGAATACGCCCCCTGGTGCGACCGCTTCTACTTTGCCGTGGCCCCGGAATTTCCCCGCCACATCCTGCCGCCGGAACCCGGACTGATCGTGGCCGACGCCTTTGACGGGGCCGTGGTGCGGGAGGCGGCGGCCACCCCTCTGGCCCCGGCCCGGCGCCGGGCCCTGATCCTGGGCTTCGGTCGCCTGGCCGCCGTTCGGGCCGCGGGCCTTCCCCCGACCTAGGCGGGCGTCATGTCCGCCGGCAGGTCCGTCACCGGCAGCAGGCGCGAGTCCGCCAGGGCCGCCGTCCGGTGTCCGATTCCCGCCAGATAGGCGGCGTCCTCGTTGAAGGCGAGGAAGGCGCCGATGCTGGACTGACGGACCACCATGACCACATCCCAGCGCTCCCCCGGCGGGCCGATCAGCCACGGGCCTGCAGCCCCCAGCAGGACAAGCTCCCCACCGCTGGCCGTGAGAAAGGGGAGGGTGTGGTCGATGTACCGCTGCAGGGCCTCCGCTCCGGAGATCGGCTGCGGCGGGGCCAGCTCCGGGTCGGCGGAATAGTCGGCCGTTTCCCGCAGCCGGAGCAGGTTCACCATGGTCACCGGCGTGTCGAGACCCCTCCGGAACAGGGTCGCTCCCGCCTCGGGCGTCACCGTCAGGTGGGTGCCGGGCGGCGGCGCGGAGGCGGCAGGCTCTGGGTCGTGTCCGTCGAGGAGGCCGAGAACATGCCGGGCCACATCCCGCGGCCAGGCGTCCATGACCGCGGCGAGGCCCGCGGGATCGCCGGCGAACAGCCTGCGACTGGCTTCCTCGAACCCGGGCAGGTTCCCGGCCAGGGTGGCCATGGCGCGATAGGCGGCGTCCCGGGCCGCGGTGCGCCGGTCGGTGGCCGACGCCGATCGTCGCGTCTCGTCGATCAGCCGCCTCAGGGTCACCGAAGCCCCGCCCCGCTGGGTGGCCAGCCAGTCCCAGTGGCGGGGCAGCAGGGTCACCTCCCGGGCCACGACCCCCAGCTTCGGGCGTCCCGGACCCGTGCGGGACGCTTCGGCGTCGGCGGGAGCGGCCGGCGGGGCATAGCGGGCCAAGATGGCCTCCGGTTCGCCCCTCAGGTCGAGGTCCAGGGTCCGGCCGGTGGCGTCGTCCAGCACGATGACGCCGTCGGTGCCTGTGCGATGCAGGGTCAGGGCCACCTCGGCCAGGGGGCCGCTGACCAGCAGCCGCCCGTCGACAAAGGCACTGGCAGAGGGGACGGGATGGACGTGGGGCATGGCGGGGCTCCTGAACGGAAGGGGGGTCTAGCCGATCCTCCGGTCACTGGCAATATTACCCGGATAAAATTGACGCGCTCTACGGGATGGGCTAGACCCCCGCCATGGAACCGATCGACAAGAAGGCCGCCATCGCTGCCTACAAGGAACAGAAGACCCTCGCGGGCATCGGCACCGTGCGCTGCACCGCAACCGGCCAGGTCTGGCTGGTGGACAGTCGCAATGTGGACAGCTTCGAGAACCGCATCCGGTTCGAGCTGCGCAGCGGCGGCCACCGGGACCGGACGCTGCAGACCGCCTGGGCGGCCCACGGGGAGGCGGCCTTCGCCTTCGAGATTCTGGAACGGCTGCCGGAGGACACCTCCCCCCTGCTCCTGCGGGGGGAACTGAAGGCCCGGCTGGAGGCGTGGCGCGCCCGCCTCGCCTGACCCTATTTCGGCGCGCGCTTGGCCAGGATCCGCTGCAGGGTGCGCCGGTGCATGTTCAGCCGCCGGGCGGTCTCGGAGATGTTGTGGCCGCAGTGTTCATAGATCCGCTGGATGTGCTCCCAGCGCACCCGGTCGGCGGACATGGGGTTCTCCGGAGGGGGAGGGGCGTCCGCCTCGTCCGGGGTGGTCAGCAGGGCGCGGACCACGTCATCGGCGTCCGCGGGCTTGGGCAGGTAGTCGATGGCTCCGGCCTTCACCGCAGCGACGGCAGTGGCGATGTTGCCATAGCCGGTGAGCATCACGCAGCGGGCATCGGGGCGCTGTGCGTGAATGGCGCTGACCACGTCCAGCCCGCTGCCGTCCTCCAGCCGCAGGTCGAGGACGGCGTAGGCGGGGGCGCGAAGCCGGACCAGTTCCACCGCATCGGCGACACTGCCGGCCTGGCGGACCGCGAAGCCGCGGGCCTCCAGCGCCCGGCCGAGCCGAATCCGCAGGGGACCGTCATCGTCGAGTACCAGCAGAGAACGGTCCGCCAGTGCGGAAACGGCAAACTCATCGTCCTGCATTCGCCCTGACATCCCTGCGCCGCGGCGGGGTAGACCCGACCCTGACAGCCTGCGACGGCAATATCGACCCGATCACTTAAGAACTCACAAAGACGCACACCGGCTGCGCGATGAGAAGTCTGCCAACAAAGGCCGCGGATTCGCAATTGAAATGAGATGTCTGCTGGCAACAAGTCTCTTTGAAAAAGAATGTTTCAATAAAAAATGACAACAATATGGTTTCTGACCGCTGAAATCCGGTGGGATATGGAGATCGGCTAACGGCGAGCCCGCAGGGCCTGGGCGATGGTGCCGTCATCCAGCCAGTCCAGCTCGCCGCCCACGGGCACGCCCCGGGCCAGGCTGGTGACCGGGACCCCGCCGGCGGCGAGACGCTCACTCACATAATGGGCGGTGGTCAGGCCATCCACTGTGGCCGGCAGGCCGAGGATCACCTCGCGCACACCGCCCTGCGCCACTCGGCTGACCAGGGCATCGATGCGCAGGGCGTCGGGCCCCACCCCGTCCAGGGCCGACAGCAGTCCCCCCAGCACGTGGTAGCGACCGCGATAGACCCCGCTGCGCTCCATGGCCCACAGGCTGCCCACCTCCTCCACCACCATCAGGAGGCCCGTCTCCCGCCCGGGATCGGCGCAGACCGTGCACGGGTCGCAGCTGTCCAGGGCCCCGCAGACGGAGCACGGGGCCACCCGGTCTGCGGCGGCGGCCAGGGCCTCGGCCAGGGGGCGCAGCAGCTGGTCCTTGCGCTTCAGCAGCAGCAGCGCCGCACGACGGCCGGACCGCGGGCCCAGCCCCGGCAGGCGGGACAGGAGCTGGATCAGTCGCTCGATCTCGGGCCCGGCGGATGACGCCACGGTCACTCCTCTTTCAGGGCTGGGCGGTTACGGCTTCAGGCCCGGAAACCCCGGCAGGTTGGCCAGGGGCCCGGCGGCGTCGCGCATCAGTTCGGCCTGCAGCATGTCCAGCCGGGCCTTGGCCTCCCCGTGGGCGGCGCGGACCAGGTCCTGCAGGGTCTCGGCGTCCCCGTCGGTCATGAGGCTGGGGGAAATGGTGACGTCCGTCAGGTCGCCGCCGCCGGACAGGGTCACGGTCACCAGGCCCGATCCGGCCTGCCCAGTGACGGAACTGGCGGCCAGCCGCTCCTGGGCCTGCTTCAGCTTGGCCTGCAGGGCACCGGCCTGCTTCATCATGGCACCGATGTCCTTCATGGCGCGTCTCCCTCATCGTCGTCATCATCGGTCTCGAGGCCACCGCCGGAGGCCACGGGGGCGGGTGCGGGGGCGCGCTTGCGATAGGCCACGATCTCCGCCCCCGGAAAGGCCTCCAGCACCGCCTTGACGAAGGGTTCCTCCTCCAGCTGGGCGCGCTCGGCCTTTTCCTCCCGTCGTTCCCGCTCATAGGCGGTCTCGGTGCCGCCGCCGCGAATCTCCGCCATCCAGCGGTCGCCGGTCCATTCCCGCAGGCGGGAGGTGAGGCGCTGGGTCAGGGTCGGGGGCGCGCCGGGGGCGGGCTCGAAGGTGATCAGGCCGGGCTTGAAGTCCACCAGCCGGACGAACCGCTCCACGTCGAGCTTCAGGGTGATGTCCCGCTTCTCGTCGATCAGCTGGACCACGTCCTGGAAGGTGGTGATCAGGGCCCGGGCGGTGGGCTGCGGCACGGGGGCGAGGGAGCCGGAGCGTCCGCCGCCGGCCGAGGCCCTTGCGCCCCCGCCGCCGCCGCCCGATGGGGCACCGGACCCCCCCGCGCTCACCCCCTCGCCGGAGGCCAGGCGCTTCAGGGCCTCCTCCGGCCCGGGCAGCTCGGCGGCATAGGTGACGCGGATCAGGGCCATCTCGGCGGCGGCCATGGGGTCGGGGGCCCGGCGGATCTCGTCATGGGCCTTCAGCAGCATCTGCCACATGCGGGACAGGATGCCCGCCGAGGCCTCCGCCCCCACGGCGGCCAGACGGCCGGCCTGGTCGCTGGGCAGGGCCAGGGCCGCGGGGCCCAGGGTCTTGGCCACGGCGGCGGCATGGGTGTGCTCCAGCAGGTCGCCGATCACCACCACCGGGTCGGCACCGAAGCCATAGAGCTGGCGGAAGCGGGTCAGGGCGCCGGCCGTGTCCCCCTTCATCACCGTCTCGAACAGGCCGATGGTGGCGGCCCGGTCGGCCAGGCCCAGCATGTCCCGGACCACGGCGGCGGGAGTGATCTGGCCCCGGTCGCTCTGCACGATGGCCTGGTCCAGCAGGGAGAGGCCGTCGCGGACAGAGCCCTCCGCCGCCCGGGCGATCAGGGCCAGCCCCTCGTCCTCCACCAGCACGCCCTCCTTGGCGCAGATGCCAGCCAGGTGGGCCTTCAGCACGTCCGGCTCCACCCGCCGCAGGTCGAAGCGCTGGCAGCGGGACAGGATGGTCACCGGCACCTTGCGGATCTCGGTGGTGGCGAAGATGAACTTCACATGGGGCGGCGGCTCTTCCAGGGTCTTGAGCAGCGCGTTGAACGACGCCGTGGACAGCATGTGCACTTCGTCGATCACATAGACCTTGTAGCGGGCCTCCACGGGGGCATAGCGGGCCCCGTCCAGCAGCTCCCGCATCTCGTCCACCTTGGTGCGGCTGGCGGCGTCCAGCTCCAGCACGTCCATGTGCCGCCCCTCGATGATGGCGCGGCAGTGGCGGCCGTCCACCGACAGGTCGACGGAGGGGCGATGGATGGCCTCGCTCTCGAAGTTCAGGGCCCGGGCCAGCAGGCGGGCGGTGGTGGTCTTGCCCACCCCGCGCACCCCGGTGAGCATGAAGGCGTGGGCGATCCGGCCCGCAGCAAAGGCATGGGTCAGGGTGCGGACCATGGCCTCCTGGCCGATCAGGTCCTCGAACCGCCGGGGGCGGTACTTGCGGGCCAGCACCTGATAGGCGGCCGGACTTTCTGCAGAAGGACTTTCGGCGGGTTCGGCGGGCGGCGTCTCCGCAGGCGGGCCGCCGAACATGTCGGAGGTGGCGTCGTCGCGCTCGGGGGCGGCGTCGTCCGCCGGGTCGGTCTCGTCCTGCCAGGGAGGGTGGTCGGCCATTGCCCCGCCATTGCTGCGCCGCCGCCCGGACACCGGGAGTGGACGCTCGAAGACCGAAAGGATCAGGTGGAGACTGGACGCCGACCCGCAGCGGAACTCGTTACGGCTGCTTCCTTCCGGACCTGACCGGGTTGGCGAGGGCTACGCCCGGCGCCAGTCTCCGCCGCCTATATCGCTTGCGCGGGCGCCGGTTGCAAGGGACCCGCCGGGCATTCGCGCGCATTCGGACGGTTGGTAAGGTGCCGCCGGTTTGCTACCACCACGGAAGTCCGAGGAAAGGCCCGCCCATGTCCCTGTCCGCCATCACCAATGTCTTCTCCGGCAATCCGCTGGACCGGCAGAGCGCCCGGCGGGGCGATGCGGCCTTCATGGCGGGGGTGCTGGCCGATCCGGCGACCCTGGTCCTGCCGGTCTGGAACGGCCAGCCCTTCGTGGAGAAGACGGCGGACGGGTTTCGCCTCGCCTATCTGGCGGAGGGCATCGGCCGGACCCTGACGGAGGTCGAGGAGACCCGCCTGTTCCTGGGCATGTGGAAGGACACCGCCGTCTTCGCCGTGGACCTGGAGGACCGCACCGACCCCTCCGCCGGGCCCTTGGCCGGGCTGGGGGAGTTCCGGGACATGCGCGCGCTGGCCATGGCCCTGGCCCCGGCGGAGGCGGCCATCGCCGCCACCGCCAAGGGGGTGTTCGAATGGCGCCGCCGCCACCGGTTCTGCGCAGTCTGCGGTGCCCCCTCCCAGGCCGCCGAGGGCGGATGGAAGCGGGTCTGCCCGTCCTGCAAGGCGGAGCACTTCCCCCGCACCGATCCGGTGGTGATCATGCTGCCGGTGATCGGCGAGCGCTGCCTGATGGGCCGCCAGAAGGTCTGGCCCAAGGGCATGTGGTCGGCGCTGGCGGGCTTCCTCGAGCCCGGCGAGACCATCGAGGAGGCCTGCGCCCGGGAGCTGAACGAGGAGGCGGGCCTGACGGCGACGAAGGTCCACTATCACTCCAACCAGCCCTGGCCCTTCCCCAACTCCCTGATGATCGGCCTGATCGCCGAGGTCGCGGAGGGCGAGGCCGTCCCCGACGAGGCGGAGCTGGAGGCCGTGCGCTGGTTCACCCGGGACGAGGCGAAGGCCCTGATGGCGGGGGAACTGGACGGTGCCTTCTGCCCGCCCCCCCTGGCCATCGCCCACCAGCTGCTGAAGAGCTGGGCCGCAGGAGATTTCTGAGGGGCCTTACCCCTTCCTTTACCGGCGGGGATTAGGGTGACGGGGTCATCCTTCGCCCGAGCGCCCCGCCATGTGCCGCCCTGCCCGTCCGTCCCTGCTGTCTGCCTTGCTCCTGGCCGCGGGGCTCGTCCTGACTGTCGCGCCGGGGGTGAGCCTCGCCGGGGCCAAGCCGGCGGAGCACCGGGGCGGGTCCATCACCTTCGTGCACCTGCCGGGCCTGACCACCAATGTCCTGCGGGCGACCGGGCGCTGGGGGGTGGTGACCCTCGAGGCCGGGCTCGACATTCCCGACGAGAAGCTGCGCCTGCGGGCCCAGCACAGCATTCCCCTGCTGCTGGACGGCTATACCCGCGCCCTGGCAGGGATCGGCCCGTCGGTGCGGCCGGGCTCCCAGCCGGACCTGGACCGGGTGTCCACCGCCCTGCAGAAGGTGACCGATCAGGTGCTGGGCAAGCCCGGGGCGGTGTTCCTGGTGGGCTCCGTCATCGTCAACTGACGCCGCCGCGGGCGCGGTACGCCGCGTCCATGGCCCGGGCCAGGGTCACGTCCCGCGCCGTCACGCCCCCGGCATCGTGGGTGGTCAGGGTCACCTCCACCCGGTTGTAGACATTGAACCATTCGGGATGGTGGTCCTGCTTCTCCGCCAGGATGGCCATGCGGCTCATGAAGCCGAACGCCTCGGCGAAATCCGCGAACAGGAAGGTCCGCTGCAACGCCGGCCGGGCGGTATCCACCGTCCATCCGTCCAGACCTGCGGCGGCCTCGGCGGGGTCGAGGCGGGGTATGGCCATGGGGTCCTCCTGCGGGCGGGGCCCGGATCGGGCCAAGAACGACGTATCGTCGCCACAAATTCCTCTATAGTCATATGGGTCGTGGAAAGCGGACAGTCCACGGGCGGCAGGGCCGTCCGCCGGACCCGCCAAGCTTCGGAGGCCGGACCTTGAGTCTTGATCGACGCCTGCACCTCCCGCAGGACGCCAGGTCCCTGAGATCCGTCCCGGTGGCCCTGGGCCTGGCCCTGCTGCTGACGGGATGTTCCGTGGTCGCACCCTTCAGTGCGGCCCCGCGCCTGCCGCCGGCCCCGGCGGCGGAGCCCGCGACCGGCGCCGCGGCAGCCCGGTCCGACCGTCCGGTGGCCGTGCCGATCAGCGCACCGCCCCCGGCTCCTCCGTCCGTCGATGTGAGTGACCCCCGGCGGCGGCAGTATTACGACCAGGTGCGCAAGCGCTACTACTTCTTCGACCCGGTGCAGAAGAAGTACTTCTGGAGCGACGGCACGCCGAAATAACGGTCAGTCCATCCCGTCCTCGGCGTCCGGGTTGTCCGGATCGTCCACGGGGCTGTGATCGAAGCCCAGGAGGTCACCGGGCTGGCAGTCCAGGGCCCGGCACAGGGCATCCAGGGTCGAGATGCGCACCGCCCGGGCCCGCCCGGACTTCAGGATCTGCAGGTTGGCCACGGTGATGCCCACCCGGTCCGCCAGTTCGCTGAGGGACATGCGCCGCTCATAGAGTACGCGGTCAAGTCGGACCCGGATGGTCATGGTGGCGGTCGGGATCCCTCGGTAGGCGGTCTAGATGGTGAGCTCGGAGTCCCGGCGCAGGCGCGCGCCCTCCCGGAACACCTCGGCCAATACAAACACGACCAGCACGGCGAACCAAGCGGTGGGGTTGAACCATCCGTCACTGGCCCGAAGCGCGGCGCTGTGGGAACCCACCTGGTCCAGCAGGGCGCGCACCCCATAGGCCGCCGCTTCCAGCCCGACCATGGCCGCCCCTACCCAGCGCAGGCGGGCCACATTGTCCGGATGGAACGGATCCCCCCGCACCAGGGTCTCCATGATCCGGCGGATACGGTTCAGGATCACCACCAGGCAGGCCACATAGGCCTCCACCACCAGCAGCACGGCCACCAGGGCGAGCGTCGGCAGGGGCGACACCCAGACGTGTCCGCCCAGGCTCAGCCGCGGCACGGCGGGTCCGAAGGGCAGATAGACCAGCATGACCAGGCACAGGGGGCCGACCACCGCCACGGCGATGCAGGCGGCGGCATAGACCACGTCCACGGCGATCTTCAGGAAGCTGGAAACGGACTCAGGGCCCAGTGCGCGCATCGATCCGGTCACTCCCTTCCCGCCGGACCGCCGCGAGACGGCTGGACTTGGGGCCCGTCCGGCGGCATGACCCAGTCACTGGCGTCCGACACCCCGGCGATAGGCCGCGGACCCGACGCCGTCACGTTAAACTTGGGACATGATATGCTGGTGCTGGCTCCGGGCCAACGATTGGTGGCGGCGACCCATAATCCCGGCAAGGCGCGGGAGATCGCCGCCCTGCTGGACGGACGGTTTGAAACCGTGACGGCGGGCTCGCTGGGCCTGCCCGAGCCGGACGAGACCGAGACCACCTTCATCGGCAATGCGGTGCTGAAGGCAAGGGCCGCGGCGGACGCATCCGGCCTGGTGGCCATTGCCGACGACAGCGGCCTGTCCGTGGTGGCGCTGGGCGGCCAGCCCGGCGTCCTGTCCGCCCGCTGGGCCGTGGCGGAGGAGGGGGCCCCGCGGGACTTCGCCCATGCCATGCGCCGGGTGGAGCAGGCCCTGGCGGCCAGCGGCTCCGCCGACCGGTCGGCCTTCTTCACCTGCGCCCTGGCCGTGGCCTGGCCCGACGGGCCGGTGGTGGCGGTGGAGGGGCAGGTGCACGGGAGGCTGAGCTTCCCGCTGCGGGGGGACCGGGGCTTCGGCTATGACCCGATCTTCGTGCCCCAGGGCGACTCCCGCACCTTCGCCGAGATGGAGGCGGCGGAGAAGGACGCCATGAGCCACCGGGCCATCGCCTTCGAGAAGCTGAAGCGGGCCCTCTGGTGAGCACAGCCCCGCCCGCCCTGGGGGTCTATGTCCACTGGCCCTACTGCGCGCGGATCTGTCCCTATTGCGACTTCAACGTCTATCGCCACCGGGGACGGCAGGCCGAACAGGCGGCCCTGGTCGATGCCATCGCCGCCGACCTCGTCGCCCACCGGGCACTCGCCGGCGACCACACCCTGGTGTCGATCTTCTTCGGCGGGGGCACGCCGTCCCTGATGGACCCGGCGGACGTGGCCCGGCTGATCGCCCTTTGCCGCCGTCTCTGGACGCCTGCGGAGACGGTCGAGATCAGTCTCGAGGCCAATCCCACGGATGCGGAGGCGCAGCACTTCGCCGCCCTCGCCGACGCTGGAGTCACCCGCCTGTCGCTCGGGGTGCAGAGCCTGGAGCACGGGGCCCTGAAGCTGCTGGGCCGCAATCACGGGGCGGAGGAGGCGGCCCGCGCCGCCCGGCTGGCGCGGGGCCTGTTCCCGCAGCTGTCCCTCGACCTGATCTATGCCCTGCCGGACCAGACGCCGGGCGCGTGGGCGGCAGCCCTGGAGAAGGCGCTCACCCTCGATCCCGACCACGTCTCCCCCTATCAGCTGACCATCGAGCCGGGCACCGCCTTCGACCGGGCGGTGCGCCGGGGCACCCTGATCCCCCCCGATGATGCCCGCGGCGCGGACCTTTACGACGTGACCCAGCATATATTGTCCGTACACGGATATTCTGCCTACGAGGTCTCGAACCACGCCCGCGGACCGGCGGCCATGGCCCGTCACAATCTCGTCTACTGGCGGGGGGAGGCCTATGTGGGAGTCGGTCCCGGGGCCCATGGGCGGCTGCGGCGGGACGGGGGCTGGGTCGCCACGGAGGCCGCGCGCACCCCGACGGCCTACATCCAGGCCTTGTCAGACAAGGGCCTGGGTCACGCGCAGGTCGACATCCTGACAGCCCAGGACCGGGCGGAGGAGCGCCTGCTGATGGGTCTGCGTATCGAAGAGGGCGTCCGCTGGGACGAGATCGCGGCCCTGGACCTGCATCCCGGATCGGAGCGGATCGCAGGGCTCGCGGCCCACGGATGGGTGAGATCCGACGCCCACGGCCTGCGGGCGACGCCCGAGGGACGCCGCCTGCTGGACGGGATCATCCGTACACTGATCGTCTGAGTACGGCTGGGCGGCGGATCAGGCCTTGGTGTCGAGTTCCGCGCCCGCGGCGTCGGTCGACCCCTGTGCATAGGGGTGGGTCGGCTCGGCGGTAGCCGCAGCGGCGGGGGCCTTGGCGCTGACCGCCACCAGGGCCGGGCGCAGGATGCGGCCGAACAGCTCGTAACCCACCTGCATCACCGTCAGGACCGAGCCCGGGGCCACGTCGGCGGCGGGCTGTTCCATCATGGCCTGGTGCAGGTGCGGGTCGAAGCGGTCGCCCCGGGCGGGGTCCACCCGCTTGACGCCATTGCGCTCGAAGGCGGACTGCAGGGCCTTTTCCGTCATCTCCACGCCCAGCACGAAGTTCTTCACGGTGGTGTCGGTGGAGTCCTTGGGCGAATGGGCCACGGCCCGGGCCAGGTTGTCCGATGCGTCCAGCAGGTCCCTTGCAAAGCGCTGGATGGCGAAGGCGCGGGCGTCATTGGCCTCCCGCTCCGCCCGGCGCCTGGTGTTCTCGGCGTCCGCGGCATAGCGCAGGGCCTGTTCCTTCAGGGCGGCATTCTCCGCCGCCAGGCGCTCCAGCTCTGCCGCCGGATCAAAGGTCTCGGCGGAGTCGGAGGGGTCCCCGCCGCCGCGATCATGCTCGCGCAGCCAGTCTTCCCCCGGCTCGTGGCCGTTTTCCGTCGCGTCTTCCGTCATTGCCTCCACTCCCATGCGAGGGCTGCAAGGCTCCCGGACCGGCTAGCCTTCCAGCATGCGCCCCAGCACCCGCGCCGTATAGTCGACCAGCGGGATCACCCGGGCATAGTTCAGGCGGGTGGGCCCGATCACGCCGATCGCGCCCAGCACCCGCTGCCGTCCCGTCATATAGGGCGCCGCGATCAGAGCGGAACCCGACAATGAAAAAAGCCGGGTCTCGGCCCCGATAAAGATGCGCACGCCTTCCGCCTCCCGCACATGGTCGAGGAGGCTGATCAGCTGCTCCTTCTGCTCCAGGTCGTCGAACAGCTGGCGGACCCGTTCCAGGTCCTCCCGGGCCGTGGCGTCGTCGAGAAGGTTGGCCCGGCCCCGGACGATCAGGGCCCGGTTCTGGCTCTCCCCGCCGCTCCAGGCGGCCAGGCCGTCCTCCACCAGCCGGGCGGCGGCCTCGTTCAGGGCGGCGCGGGCGGCGGCCAGCTCGTCCCCCATCTCCGCCACGGCTTCGCTCAGGGTGTGGCCGCGCAGGCGCATGTTGAGGAAGTTGGACGCCTCCTGCAGGGCCGATGGGGTGACCCCCGGCGGGGTGACCATCAGCCGGTTCTCCACCGTGCCGTCGTCGAACACCATCACCGCCAGCGCCTGGTCCGGGGACAGGGCCACGAACTCCACATGCTTCACGCCCGCGTCCCGCACCGGGGTCACCACCACGCCCGCGCCGCCGGCCAGGCCGGACAGGAGCTGGCTGGCCTCGTTCAGGGCATCCTCGAAGCTCATGCCGCGACCGGCCAGGCGGCTCTCGATGTGATCCTTGTCGGTGTCGGCGATGTCCCCCACCTCCATCAGCCCGTCCACGAAAAGGCGCAGGCCCGCATGGGTGGGCAGGCGTCCGGCGCTGGTGTGCGGCGCGGCCAGCAGGCCCAGCTCCGTCAGGTCCTGCATGGTGTTGCGGATCGAGGCGGGGGAGAGGGCGACACCCCCCCGGGACACGGTGCGCGAGCCCACCGGCTCCCCCGTCTCCAGATACGTCTCCACCACCCGGCGGAAGATGTCCCGCGCCCGCTCGTCCAGCTCGGACAGACCCGGACCCGTGCCGAAACCGGTCAGTCCGGTCAGGGACGATCCGGCGAGCAGGCTCTGGGAGGTCGGTTGGAAACGCTTCATGGCTCCCCCATCATAGCGCGACCGGCGACAAGGACCATGGACCTTGGCCCGACAAATGACGATAAGCGCGGCACATCCGACCTTTCCGCCCCATCCTCGAGGATCTGCACAGCATGCGCCCATCGAACCGCGCGCCCGACGCCCTTCGCGCCGTCACCCTGGAAACCGGCGTGAACCGCTATGCGGAGGGCTCGTGCCTGGTGACCTTCGGTCATACCAAGGTCCTCGTCACCGCCAGCCTCGAGACCGGCGTACCGCCCTTCCTGAAGGGCAAGGGCCAGGGCTGGGTCACGGCGGAATACGGCATGCTGCCCCGGGCCACCCACACCCGCGGACGGCGGGAAGCCGCCGCGGGCAAGCAGTCCGGCCGCACCCAGGAGATCCAGCGCCTGATCGGCCGCTCCCTCCGCGCCGTGGTGGACCTGAAGGCCCTGGGGGAGCGGCAGATCAGCCTCGACTGCGACGTGATCCAGGCGGACGGGGGCACCCGCACGGCCTCCATCACCGGGGCCTGGGTCGCGCTCCGGCTGGCCTGCGACTATCTGCGGGCGGAAGGGGTGATCAAGACCCAGCCGGTGCTGGACCAGGTGGCGGCCATTTCCTGCGGCGTGTTCAACGGCGTACCGGTGCTGGACCTCGACTACGAGGAGGATTCCAATGCCGAGGCCGACGCCAACTTCGTCTTCACCGGCAAGGGGGACATTGTCGAGATCCAGGCCACCGGCGAGAAGCGCGGCTTCACCCGGGCGGAGTTCGACCAGCTCTACGCCCTGGCCGACAAGGGGATTGCCGAACTGGGCGCCCTGCAGCGGGCGGCGGTGGGCGCCTGACCCGCGGCTTGGCATAATCTGACCACTCAACGAAAACAGAGGACACGCACATGGGACGCATCGCCGGGAAATCCGTGGTCATCACGGGCGCAGGCTCTGGCATCGGGCGGGCGGCGTCGCTGCTGTTCGCCGCCGAGGGGGCCCGGCTGGTCATCGCCGACAAGATGGACACGGTGCACGAGACCGCCGATCTGGTGAAGGCCGCCGGTGGCACCGCGGTGTCGGTCACCGGGGACGCAGGCGACGAGGCCTTCGTGGAGTCCCTGATCGCGCGGGCGGTGTCGGCGCATGGCGGACTGGACGGAATCTGGGCCAATGCCGGCATTTCCGGCGGCTGGACGCCGATGGAGGAACAGGACGCCGCCTTCTGGGCGGAGGTGCTGCGGGTCAATCTGATCGGTCCGTTCCTGGCCATCAAGCACGCCTCCAAGGTGATGATCCCGACGGGCAAGGGCTCCATCGTGCTGACGGCCTCGGTGGCGGGGATCCGGTCAGGTGCCGGGGGCATGCCCTATTCCGCGTCCAAGGCGGGGGTCATCAACCTCGCCACCACGGCGGCGAACGAGTTCTACGGCACGGGGCTGCGGGTGAACTGCATCTGTCCCGGCCTGATCGAGACCGGCATGACCAAGCCGATCTTCGACGGTGCGAGGGCCCGCGGCAACGAGGACAAGATCGGCCAGCTGAACCCCCTGAAGCGCGGCGGCGTGCCGTCGGAGATCGCCCATGCGGGCCTGTTCCTGATCTCCGACGACAGCTCCTATGTGAACGGCCAGGCCATCGTGGTGGATGGCGGGCTGTCCAGCTCGCATCCGGTGGTGCGGATGAGGAAGTAGGGTTTGCCTGATGGGGGTTCCCGGCTCTTCGGCCGGGAATGACGAACTGAAAAGATATCTGTTGTCATTCCCGGGCTTGACCCGGGAACCTCCCTCCGGACGCCCCCCCCACTTTGACTCCCCCCCCGTTTTGGCGTACCCACCCGCGCTTTCCCCGTGACCGGCGTCCGAACCGTCGGCGGGGCAGGAGCGACACATGCCCTCACATTCCCACAAGGGCCGCCCGGGCAAGGGCGGCCGCGGCCGTGCGGAAGCCGCCGGTCCCACCCAGCGCCAACTGAAGGCCGGCGAACTGGTCCGCCACGCCCTGGCCGAGATCCTGCGGGAGGAGCCCCTGCACGACCCGGCCCTGCTGAACGCCTCCATCACCGTGACAGAGGCCCGGGTCTCCCCCGACCTGCGCCACGCCACCGTGTTCGTGGAGCCCCTGGGCGGCCGCAACGCCGGCGAGATCGTCGAGGGGCTGAACCGGGTGTCGAAATACATCCGCGGCGTGCTGGGCCGGACCATCGAGCTGAAATTCACCCCCGACCTTCGCTTCGTCCATGACCAGAGCTTCGATGCGGCGCTGGCCATGAACCGGCTGTTCGACAATCCAGTGGTGCAGCGGGACCTGGCCGCCCCGGATGACGACGATGCCGGGGATGACGCCTGATGGGGCGTCGCAAGAAGGGCGACCCCGTCCATGGCTGGGTCAATCTGGTCAAGCCCCTGGAGATGACCTCCACCGACGCCGTGTCCCGGGTGCGGCGCCTGTTCAACGCCCAGAAGGCGGGGCATGCCGGCACCCTGGACCCCCTGGCCACCGGCGTCCTTCCCATTGCGCTAGGGGAGGCGACCAAGACCGTTCCCTATCTGATGGAGGCGGACAAGACCTACCGCTTCACCATTCGCTGGGGGGAGACCACGGCCACCTTCGACCGGGAAGGGGCGGTGACCGCCTCCTCCGACGCCCGGCCGACCCGCGCGGCCATCGAGGCGGCCCTGCCCGCCTTCGTCGGCGAGATCGACCAGGTCCCCCCGGCCTATTCCGCCATCAAGGTGGACGGCCAGCGGGCCTATGACCTGGCCCGGGAAGGGGTGGAGGTGGTGCTGGAGACCCGCAAGGTGCGCGTCTTCTCCGCCGTCCTGGCCGACGTCCCCGACGCCGACCATGCGGTGATCGAGGTGCACTGCGGCAAGGGCACCTATGTCCGCGCCATCGCCCGGGACCTGGCGGAAATGCTGGGGGTCTGCGGGCATGTTTCGGTGCTGGCGCGCACCCGCGTGGGACAGTTTTCCGAATCTGACGGGATGACACTGGAAAAACTGCAGGATTTGGTGCATAGGGGCATCGGACTGGACGGCATGTTGCCGGTCGAGACCGCGCTGGACGACATCCCGGCGCTGGCCGTGACCGGAGAGGACGCCTTCTGGCTCAGCCAAGGGCGACCGATCGTTCTCGTTCCCCGCCAGGTCGAAAACTTGAAGGCGTGTCTCGTTCCCCGGACCATCGGAGGACAGGACGCGTCTCGAACTGTTTTGGCCACGCGGAACGGAAAGGCCGCCGCTCTTTGCGAACTGCGCGCGGGCCGGCTCAACCCCACCCGCGTGTTTCACCTCGAACCGGAGTCATGACGATGTCGATTACCGTTGAACGCAAGGCCGAAGTCATCGCTGCCCATGCCCGCTCTGAAGGCGACACGGGTTCGGCGGAAGTGCAGGTCGCGATCCTCTCCGAGCGGATCGCCAACCTCACGGAACACTTCAAGACCCACAAGAAGGACAACCACTCGCGCCGCGGGCTGCTGAAGCTCGTGTCCACGCGTCGTCGTCTGCTGGACCACCTGAAGGTGACCGACCTCGGTCGCTACCAGGCCCTGATCGAAACCCTCGGCCTGCGCCGCTAAGGCACAGTCCCGAGTCTCCGTCGTTGTCTTCCCCGCCGCCCGGCAGGCGCGGTGAGGGAAGACGGCGCCGCCGATTGTCCGCGATGCGTTGCAGACATCGGCGATACTTGCCACGCGAGGGTCCGAAGCGATCCTCCACCGCCTGCCGAACGGCGCCGCCATGGGGTGTCGCCGTCGATCTGGAGAGGATACCCGGACCCGTCCGCACTGTTCGCGCCCGCCCCTGTCCGCCCGCCTGGAATTCGCCTTGCGGGGCTAAAAAGAGAAAGAACCCAACATGTTCGATATCAAGCGCAAGAGCCTTGAATGGGGCGGCCGCAAGCTGACCCTCGAGACCGGCCGCATCGCCCGTCAGGCCGACGGCGCCGTTCTGGCCACCTATGGCGAGACCACTGTTCTCGCCACCGTCGTCGCCGCCAAGGCCCCCAAGCCCGGCCTCGACTTCTTCCCCCTCACCGTGAACTACCAGGAAAAGACCTTCGCCGCGGGCAAGATCCCCGGCGGGTTCTTCAAGCGCGAAGGCCGCCCGACGGAAAAGGAGACCCTGGTCTCCCGCCTGATCGACCGCCCGATCCGCCCCCTGTTCGTCAAGGGCTTCAAGCACGAGACCCAGGTGGTCGTGACCGTGCTGAGCCATGACCTGGAGAATGATCCGGACATCGTGGCCATGGTCGCCGCCTCCGCCGCCCTGACCCTGTCCGGCGTGCCCTTCATGGGCCCCATCGGTGCCGCCCGGGTCGGCTTCATCGACGGCCAGTACGTGCTGAACCCGACCCTGGACCAGATGAGCGACAGCCGTCTCGACCTGGTGGTGGCCGGGACCCAGGACGCCGTGATGATGGTGGAATCGGAAATCCAGGAACTGAGCGAGAGCGAAGTGCTGGGCGCCGTGACCTTCGCCCACAAGAGCCTGCAGCCGGTGATCGATGCGATCATCGAGCTGGCGGAACATGCGGCCAAGGAGCCCTGGGACTTCCAGGCCGAGGATTTCTCGGACGTGGTCACCAAGATCAAGGCCCTGGTCGGCGAGGACATCCGCAAGGGTTACGAGCACAAGGGCAAGGCCGAGCGTCATGACGCCATCGGCGCTGCCAAGGCCAAGGCCGCCGCGGCCCTGGTGAAGACCGAAGAGAAGCCGGACGGCGTCGATTCGGCCAAGTTCAGCTCCGCCTTCAAGGAATGCGAAGCCGACGTGCTGCGTCGCGACATCATCGAGCATGGCCGCCGGGTGGACGGACGTCCCCTCGACAAGGTCCGCCCGATCGTGTCGGAAGTCTCCGTCCTGCCGCGGACCCACGGTTCGGCCCTGTTCACCCGGGGTGAGACCCAGGCCCTGGTCGTGGCCACGCTTGGCACCGGCGAGGACGAGCAGTGGATCGACGCGCTGGAGGGCACCTACAAGGAAAGCTTCCTCCTGCACTACAACTTCCCGCCCTATTCCGTGGGCGAGACGGGCCGCATGGGCTCGCCGGGCCGTCGCGAGATCGGTCACGGCAAGCTCGCCTGGCGCGCCATCCGGCCGATGCTGCCCACCAAGTCGGACTTCCCCTATACGCTGCGTCTGGTGTCGGAGATCACCGAGTCCAACGGCTCGTCCTCCATGGCCACGGTCTGCGGTGCCTCCCTGGCGCTGATGGATGCGGGCGTGCCCCTGAAGAAGCCGGTCTCCGGCATCGCCATGGGCCTGATCCTGGAAAAGGACGGCTTCGCGGTCCTGTCGGACATCCTGGGGGATGAAGATCACCTGGGCGACATGGACTTCAAGGTCGCCGGTACCGCCGACGGCATCACCTCGCTGCAGATGGACATCAAGATCCCCGGCATCACCGAGGAGATCATGCACAAGGCCCTGCACCAGGCGAAGGAAGGCCGGCTGCACATCCTCGGCGAGATGGCCAAGGCGATCGACGGCGCCCGCACCGAGATCGGTGAGTACGCGCCCAAGATCGAGACCATCATGATCCCCACGGACAAGATCCGCGACGTGATCGGCTCGGGCGGCAAGGTGATCCGCGAGATCGTGGAAAAGACCGGCGCCAAGGTGAACATCGAGGACGACGGCTCGGTGAAGGTCTCGGCCTCCGACGGGGCCAAGATCAAGGCGGCGCTGGACTGGATCAAGTCCATCACCCAGGAGCCGGAAGTGGGCGCGGTCTATACCGGCCGGGTCGTGAAGGTCGTCGACTTCGGTGCCTTCGTGAACTTCTTCGGCGCCCGGGACGGTCTGGTGCACATCAGCCAGATCTCGAAGGAAAAGGTCGGCAAGGTCTCCGACGTCCTGACCGAAGGTCAGGAAGTGAAGGTCAAGCTGATCGGCTTCGATGATCGCGGCAAGACCAAGCTTTCGATGAAGGTCGTGGACCAGGAGACCGGCGAAGATCTGTCCCGCAAGGAAAGCGAAGAGGCGTAAGCCTTCCAGCACCTGCTGAATCGAGAGGCGTCCGGGCATCCCGGGCGCCTTTCTTTTTGGCGGGATTGCAGGCCGATACACCCGTGCGGTGATCGCGGTGGACGCCTGCCCGCCCCCCCGACAAGGGTTAATGACCGTGGGGGGTATGAAAATGCTGTCGAGTCTCGGGCGTACCGTGTTTGCAGTGCTGCGCTTTGCCGTCGGCGCTGGCCTGGCGCTGATCGGCGCGGGTCTGCTGCGGCACGATCCGCGGGTTCCGGCGGTCCTTGTCCATCTGGCGACCCAGCCGCCCTTCGGGGGACTGTGGTGGGCCCTGGTCTCCCTGGCCGGGGGCATCGCCCTCATGCTCCATGCCGTGCCGTCCCCGTGGCGGACAGATCGCCTCGCGGATCGCGGGGCACCGGAGGTCGCCGCGGAGCCGGAGCCGGCCGCGCCGACGCAGCGGAGCTTCGGCGGGTCCGCAACCCCGCCGCGCCGCTGGCAGCCGGAGGCGTGGGAGCCGGTCCCGACCGTCAGCTCCGAACTGCAGCCGGTCGCGGCGTCAGCGCCGTCACCCCCGACCATGTCGGCACCGTCGGAGCCCGCAGCGGTGCGGCCGGTCGCCCCGCCGCGGGCCCAGCCGACCGTCGAGGCCGGACCCGCCCCGGTCTTCCGCAGCCGACCGGAACCCCGCCGTCCCTCCCGGGCCCGGATGATCGGTCCGGTTCCATCCTGACGACGACGTCGGCGGCATGACGCGCCCCGATCGGCGGACTGCCGCGCAAGGGCTCGGTGCCTTCCTGCCGAGGGTTGGAAAAGATCGCTGTTTCACCGCATCTTTTAAAACTGGTCGGCCGTAGCTCCGCAGGACAATCTTGGAGCCACGCCCGTCCCGAAAGACCCCCGGGCGTGCCGTCAGAAAGCTGTTGCGCGCCGATGCCCAGAGCCCTTGGTCAGATTGACGTCCGCAAGTCGGAAGCCATTGTCGAGGCGGCCTTTTCCGTCCTGGCGGAGCGGGGCCTGTCCGCCCCCCTGGAGGAGGTGGCGCGGCGGGCCAATGTCTCCAAGCAGACCGTCTACAACCACTACGGCTCCAAGACCCAGCTGATCCGGACCCTGATCGAGCGGCGGCGGGACGAGATCACCGCCCCCCTGGCCGGTCCGGCGGCCCTGGAAGACCCCCTGGCGGCGCTCACGGCCTATGCCTGGGCCATGATCCGCTCCACCCTGACCGAGCCGTACGGAGAGCTGATCCGCATGGCCGTGGCCGGTGCGGACGACTCGCCGGAACTGGTGGACATCCTCTATGACACCGGCTTCATGGGCGTGCGGCAGAAGCTGGCAAGGTATCTGGAGGCCCTGCATGCCCGCGGCGTGATCCGGGTCGACGACCCGGTGCAGGCGGCGGAGATGTTTGCGGGCCTCGCCGTGGGCGGTCTGCAGATCCGCCGCATGATCCGCCGGGACATGGGACAGGACACGGCCAGCGCACCCGACCGGGCCGCCACCTGTGCCCGACTGTTCCTGAAGGCCTACGCGCCTTAGGCAACCCCGACGGCCACGCCTCCCGCGGTCAGCGCTCCGCCGTCACCTCTGCCGGGGCCACGGAATAGCTGCGGGAGCAGTATTCGCAGGTGACGTGGATCCGTCCGTCGCTCTCCACCATGCCGAGGACCTCCTCCACGGGGAAAGACTTCAAGAGGCCGACGACCCGCTCCGGCGAGCACCGGCAGGCGGCGCGCAGGGGGAACGCGGGCAACAGCCGCACCCCGTCCTCGTGGAACAGGCGGAACAGCAGGGTCTCGGTGGGGAGGGCCGGGTCCACCAGCTCGTCCTCGGCCAGGGTGGAGAACAGGGCGTCCGCCCGGCGCCAGGCCTCCTCCGTGTCGCCGCGGGTCTCGTCGCCCGCCACGTTCTGGATCATGGCCCCGCCGGCGCGCCAGAACCGGCCCGCCTCGGTGGTCACTTCGGCCGTCGCCAGCCGCACCCGGGCGGGGGCCTGTTCGGACTGGGCGAAGTAGGTCTCCGCGCACAGGGCCAGCGTCTCGCCCTCGATGGGCACGACCCCCTGATAACGGTCCTTCATGTTGGTGGGGTCGATGGTCATGATGAACAGACCCTCCCCCAGAAGGGACCGGGCGCCGGGCCGGATGAAGCCGGAGCTGGCCTGCGCCACCCGGTCGGCATCGAACTGGCAGTAGCCGCGCAGGCCGCCGGAGGTGTCGTAGTCCCCCACCACATAGCTCACCGGCCCGTCCCCCTGGGCCTGGACGATGAGGCGGCCCTCGAACTTCAGGCTGGAGCCCACCAGGGCGGCCAGGCTGCAGGCCTCCGCCAGCAGGTTGGCCACCGGCTCGGGATAGTCGTGACGGGACAGGATTTCGTCGATCACCTCGCCCAGGCGGACGATGCGGCCGCGCACGGGCTCCCCGTCCAGCTGGAAGGTCGCCACGAAGTCATCGGCGGGGGCGGCGGTGTCGGTCACGGGGCCTCGGGGGTTGGCAGGTGAAGGCGCACAGATAGGGTCCCTGCGCGGATTTGCCAGCCCCCGATGCCGGGGGACCGGCCTAGGCCAGGGACGGCTCGATGGTCTTGCAGGCCTCGATCAGGCCCTGGACCGAGGCGACGGACTTGGCGAACATCGCCTTTTCCTCGTCATTCACCTCGAACTCGATGACCTTTTCCACGCCCTTTTCGCCGATCAGGGCCGGAACGCCCACATAGAGGCCGTTCAGGCCGTACTCGCCCCGCAGATAGACGGCGCAGGGCAGCACCCGGCGCTCGTTCTTCAGATAGGACTTGGCCATGGCGATGGCGCTTTCCGCCGGCGCATAGAAGGCCGAACCGGTCTTCAGCAGGGCCACGATCTCGCCGCCGCCCTTGCGGGTGCGGTCAACGATGGCGTCCAACTCGGCTTGCGTCATCATCCCGGCCTTCACCGCGGCGGGCAGGGGCAGACCGCCGATGGTGGAGTGACGGACCATGGGCACCATGTCGTCCCCGTGGCCGCCGAGCGTCCAGGCATGGATGTCCTGCACCGACACGCCCGTCTTCTCCGCCAGGAAGTAGCGGAAGCGGGCGCTATCCAGCACGCCGGCCATGCCGATGACCTTCTCGTGCGGCAGGCCGGAGAATTCGCGCAGGGCCCAGACCATGGCGTCCAGCGGGTTGGTGATGCAGATGACGAAGGCGTTGGGCGCATGGGCCTTGATGCCCTCGCCCACGGCCTTCATGACCTTCAGATTGATGCCCAGCAGATCGTCGCGGCTCATGCCGGGCTTGCGCGGCACGCCGGCGGTGACGATGCACACATCGGCACCGGCGATGTCGGCATAGGAGTTGGCGCCCTTCAGATGGGCGTCCTTGCCGAACACGGGGGTGGCTTCGGCGATGTCCAGGGCCTTGCCCTGGGGGGTGCCCTCGGCAATGTCGAACAGGATGACATCGCCCAGCGCCTCGCGGGCGGCCACATGGGCCAGGGTGCCGCCGATCATGCCGGCGCCGATCAGGGCGATTTTCGCACGGGCCATCTTATGTCTCCTGAGGTCGGTGAATGGGGTCGGGTTGACGGAGTTGGGGCGCGGTCTAGCCCCGTCCGGGCCTGTGGGCAAGTTTCCAGTCGTCGGCCGCGACTTTGCGCGCTGTTAGTGTGGCGCCAGTGCTTTCTTCTCGGTAAAGCGCAGGGGCCATACGCCAGATCAGGTGCTGAAATGTCCGCGAAAACCAATCCCGGCCGCTATTTCGAGGATTTTCATCCGGGCCTCGTCATGCCCCACGCGACGCCGCGCACGGTGACGGAAGGCGACGTGGCCCTCACCACGGCCCTGTACGGCGGTCGCCACGCCCTGTTCTCCTCCGCCGAATTCGCAAGGGCCAGCGGTCTGCCCGCCGCGCCGCTCGACCCGCTGCTGGTGTTCCACGTGGTGTTCGGCAAGTCGGTGCCGGACATCAGCCTGAACGCCGTGGCCAATCTGGGCTATGCGGAGGGGCGCTTCCTCGCCCCGGTGACGGCCGGGGACACGCTGACGGCGACCTCCGAGGTGCTGGGGGTGAAGGAGACCTCCAACGGCAAGACCGGGGTCGTCTATGTCCGCACCACCGGTGCCAACCAGCGGGGCGAGACGGTCCTGTCCTATGTGCGCTGGGTGATGGTGCGAAAGCGCGACGCGGCCGCCCCGGCACCGGCGGACAGCGCGCCGAAGACGGCCCCCTTCGTCCCGGCGGCGGACCTCGTCCTGCCGGAGGGGCTGGACTTCTCCCGCTACAACTTCGCCCTGGCGGGCTCTCCCCACGCCTTCGAGGACTATGCGGTGGGGGAGCGGATCGACCATGTGGACGGCATGGTGGTGGAGGAGGCCGAGGCCCAGATGGCCACCCGCCTCTACCAGAACACCGCCAAGGTGCACTTCAACCAGCATGAGCGGGCGAAGGACCCCACCGGCCGGCGGCTGGTCTACGGGGGCGTGGTCATCTCCACCGCCCGGGCGCTCAGCTTCAACGGGCTGGAGAATGCGGGCCTGATCCTGGGCATCAATGCCGGGCGCCATGTGAACCCCTATTTCGCCGGTGCCACCCTGTTCGCCTGGAGCGAGGTGCTGGACGCCCAGCCCCTGCCGGGCCGGAGCGATGTGGGGGCGCTGCGCCTGCGGCTGGTGGCGACCAAGGACCGGCCCTGCCACGACTTCCCGGACAAGGACGCCGCGGGCACCTATCCGCCGGAGGTGGTGCTGGACCTGGACTACTGGGCGGCGGTGCCCCGTCGTGGGTGAGTTCGCACTGGACCCGCGGATCACCGCCTCGTCCCATGCGGTCGCCAGCCTGGCCCTCAGCGAGCTTCGGCTGCAGGACGACGGCCGCTTTCCCTGGGCGGTGCTGGTTCCCCGGGTGGCGGGGGCGGTGGAGCTGGCGGACCTCCCCTGGGCCGATCAGATCGTGCTGCTGGAAGAGATCGCCGTCGCCGGTCGGTGGGTGCGGGCCGTGGGCGCGGTGTGGGGCCTCGCCGTGGACAAGCTGAACATCGCCAATCTGGGCAATGTCACCCCCCAGCTGCACTGGCATGTGGTGGGTCGCCGGGCCGCGGACCCCTGCTGGCCCGGGCCGGTCTGGGGGCAGGGGACGGCGCAGGCCCTGTCCGAAGGGCAGATCGCCGCGGCCCGCGCCGCCTTCGCCGGGCTGCGTCCGTGATTGGGGTATCCTGATTTCGCGCTTTGCCTTTTGCCCACAAGGCACTAGGTTCCGCCGCTTCCGTTTTTCCCGTGCTGGACCGACCGCCCCATGGCCACCGCCTCCAATCTCATCCAGGTGATGATCGACGCCACCCGCAAGGCCGGGCGCAAGCTCGCCCGCGATTTCGGCGAGGTGGCGGAGCTGCAGGTCTCCAAGAAGGGCCCCGCCGACTTCGTCTCCGCCGCCGACATGAAGGCCGAGCAGGTGCTGGTGGAGGAACTCAGCCGCCTGCGTCCGGGCTACGGCTTCCTGGCCGAGGAGCGGGGCGCGGTGGAGGGCACGGACAAGTCCCACCGCTGGATCATCGATCCCCTGGACGGCACCACCAACTTCCTGCACGCCATCCCCCACTACTGCATCTCCGTCGCCCTGGAGCGGGAGGGGGAACTGGTGGCCGGCGTCATCCACAACCCCGCCACCAACGAGATCTTCTGGGCGGAAAAGGGCAAGGGCGCCTTCCTGAACAACGAAAAGCGCCTGCGGGTGGCCGCGCGCAAGCATCTGGACGAGAGCGTGCTCGCCACGGGCATCCCATTCCTGGGCAAGCCCGGCCACGGCCAGTTCCTGAAGGAGCTGCACCAGATCACCCAGCGGGTGGCCGGGGTGCGGCGCTTCGGCTCCGCGGCGCTGGACCTCGCCTATGTGGCCGCCGGGCGCTTCGACGGCTTCTGGGAGCGGGACCTGAAGCCCTGGGACATGGCGGCGGGCGCCCTGATGATCCTCGAGGCCGGGGGCAAGGTGACCACCGCCGACGGGGAGCCCTACCGCAGCGAGAGCACAACCATCCTTGCGGCCAATACCGACATCCACCCCCTGGTGCTGGAGCGCCTGCGCGCGGCGTGAGGTTGTGCGTCCTTCGAGACGGGCTACGCCCTCCTCAGGATGACGACCGTTGGAAATGAACGTCTGCCGCTGTGGGCTCGAAGACTCAAACCGGCGTCATGGTGAGGAGCGCGGAACGCGCGTCTCGAACCACGCAAGGCCCCCCCTCAGTCCGCCGCCGATTTCCGCCAGACGATCTTCCCCCGGAACAGGGTAATCTCGCAGGTCATGTCCTTCAGCCTCGCAGGCGGGGCGGTGGTGGGGTCGACGGGCCAGACCGCGATGTCCGCGGACTTGCCCACCTCCAGGGTGCCGGTGCGGGTCTCCGCCCGGATCTGGCGGGCCGCCCAGGCGGTGTAGGCCAGCAGCGCCGCCCGCCCGCTCACGGCCTCGTCGGTACCGAAGGGCGTGGCCCCCCAGCGTCCGCCGACTGTCTCGCGCGCCTGGGCGGCCCACAGGCCGTAGCGCGCGGCGAAGGGCGTCACCGGGGCGTCGGAGCCGCCGGTCCAGATCACCCCCCGGGCGAGATAGGTCCGCAGCGGGTTCAGGCGAAGGCTGCGTTCGGGCCCCAGATTGGCGGCATAGATGTCCCCCAGCCACCAGGCGAAGCCGGGCTGCACCTCGGGATATCCGGAGTCATAGGTCTTCTGCAGCCAGGCCATTTCGGTGATGGCATGGTCGGTGGGGGTGTTGGCGTGGATGATCGACAGGCGCAGCCCCTTGGTCGGCGTGGCCTTCAGGGCCTCCGCATAGGAGTCCACCACCCAGTCGATGGCCCGGTCGCCGATGGCATGGGTGCCGATCCCGACGCCCGCGTCCACCAGCAGCTTCACCTGCTGGCGATAGATGTCCGGCTCGGTCTGCGGATAGCCCCGGAAGCCCGCGGCCGTCCCGGTCCGGTCCCGGTTCCAGTCCTGGTACATCCAGGCGGTGGGGGCCGCCCCGCTGCCGTCCATGAACAGCTTCACGCCGCAGACGCCAAGGGTCGTGTCCGGCAGGTTGGCCAGTTCGCTCTCCGCCACCCGGACCCGGGCGATGGCCTCGCGCACGCTGTCGAGGGTGGTCCCCCCGGAGAACAGCACGCAGGCATTGACGTCCAGCCGCCCGGCCCGGGCCTCGGCCAGATAGGCGCTCCAGTCGTCCGGCGACAGGGCGGGGTCCTTGAAGCCGGTCATGCCCTCCCGGTGCAGGGCCTCGACCATGTGGGCGAGCGCCGCGCGCTTCTGCGCCTCCGTCGGGGGCGGGATCAGCCGCACGACAAGGTCCTGCGCCGTCTCCTTCAACACGCCGGCGGGGGTGCCGTCGGGCCGCCGCTCGATCGTTCCGGCAGGCGGGTCCCTCGTCTCCGCGGTGATCCCGGCCAGCTTCAGGGCGGCAGAATTGGCGACGCCGTAATGGCCGGTGGTGTTTTCCAGCCAGACCGGGTTGCGCGGACTGACCGCGTCCAGCTCCGCGGCGGTGGGATAGCGGCCCTCGGCCAGCTTGCCCTCGTCCCAGCCGGCGCCTTCCACCCACTCCCCCGGCCGGGCGGCGGCGGCGCGGCGCTCCACGGCGGCCAGCAGCTCCTTCAGGCTGCGGACACCGGCCAGGTCCACATGAAACAGGGCGTCCTCGCCGGTTTCCAGTACATGGGCGTGGGTGTCGATCAGGCCCGGCGTCGCCGTGCGGCCGCGCAGGTCGATGATCCGGGTCTTCCCCCCCACCAGGGGGGTGATCTGGGCGTCCGTGCCGAGGCGGAGGATCCGTCCGTCGCGCACCGCCAGGGCCTGGACGACGTGACCGCGGGGGTCGAGGGTCTCGATCCGTCCGTTGAGCAGGACGAGGTCCGCGGTCTCCCGCGCGTGGTGAAAGACGGGGAACAGGGGCAGCGCCCCGCCTGCGCCCGCCGGTGTCGCAGCTAGCAGCAGCGCCCCCGCGCCGGCCAAACCCGCAAATCCGCCGCCGCGCCGACTCCGCACCATTCCTGCCTCCGTCTCAGACAGAGGCAGGGTTGGGCGAGGCGCGCGGCGGCGTCAAGGGATCAGTAGCGGTAGTGGTCCGGCTTGAACGGACCGGTGGTCGGCACGCCGATATAGTCGGCCTGGTCCTTGCGCAGCACGGTCAGCTGGGCACCCAGCTTTTCCAGGTGCAGCATGGCGACCTTTTCATCGAGATGCTTGGGCAGGGTATAGACCTGACGGTCATAGGCCTTAGCGTTGGTCCACAGTTCGATCTGGGCGAGCGTCTGGTTGGTGAAGGACGCGCTCATCACGAAGCTGGGATGGCCGGTGGCGTTGCCCAGGTTCACCAGACGGCCTTCCGACAGGATGATCAGCTTCTTGCCGTCCGGGAATTCCACATGGTGGACCTGCGGCTTGATCTCGTCCCACTTGAAGTTGCGCAGGCCGACGATCTGGATCTCGCTGTCGAAGTGGCCGATGTTGCAGACAATGGCGTTGTTCTTCATCCGCCGCATGTCCTCGACGGTGATCACGTCCTTGTTGCCGGTGGCGGTGACGAAGATGTCGGCCTTGTCGGCCACCGCCTCCAGGGTGCGGACCTCATAGCCTTCCATGGCCGCCTGCAGGGCGCAGATCGGGTCCACCTCCGTCACGATGACCCGGGCACCGCCCTGGCGCAGGGAGGCGGCAGAGCCCTTGCCCACGTCGCCATAGCCGCAGACCACGGCCACCTTCCCGGCCAGCATCACGTCGGTGCCCCGGCGGATGGCGTCCACCAGGCTCTCGCGGCAGCCATAGAGGTTGTCGAACTTGGACTTGGTGACGCTGTCATTGACGTTGATGGCGGGGAAGGGCAGCTCGCCCTTCTTGGCCATTTCGTACAGGCGGTGGACGCCCGTGGTGGTCTCTTCCGACACGCCGGTGATGGCGTCGCGGATGGCCGAATAGAAGCCCGGCTTTTCCTTCAGATAGCGCTTCATCACCGAGAAGAGGGCTTCCTCCTCCTCGTTAGTGGGGTGGTCGAGGACGCTGGGGTCCTTTTCCGCCTTGGGGCCCAGCACGCAGAGCAGGGTCGCGTCGCCGCCGTCGTCCAGGATAAGGTTGGGATAGCCGCCGTCGCTCCACTCGAAGATCTTGTGGGCATAGTCCCAGTACTCCACCAGGTTCTCGCCCTTGAAGGCGAAGACCGGCGTGCCCTTGGCGGCGATGGCCGCGGCGGCGTGGTCCTGGGTGGAGAAGATGTTGCACGAGGCCCAGCGCACGTCGGCGCCCAGGGCCTGCAGGGTCTCGATCAGCACGGCGGTCTGGATGGTCATGTGCAGGGAGCCGGCGATGCGGGCCCCTTTCAGCACCTGGGCCGGGCCGTATTCGGCGCGGGTGGCCATCAGGCCCGGCATCTCCGTCTCGGCGATGTCGATTTCCTTGCGGCCCCAGTCCGCCAGGCTGATGTCCTTGATGATGTAGTCGGCCATGATGGCAAGGCTCCGGTCCCGTGAATGTGGACCGGTTCTACCGTCAGAGCGTCAACAGGGCAATAACGATATAAAGATATCTTTATATCTGCATCATGCTCTGCGTCCTTCGAGACGCCCCTTCGGGGCTCCTCAGGATGACGCACATCTGTGATCTACAACCTGCGTCATGGTGAGGAGCGCGGCACGCGCGTCTCGAACCACGCAGCACGCCCCCCGCCCTCACGCGGCGCGGACGGCCTTCTTCACCTTGGCCACGGCGCGCATGCGCTTCAGGCGGGACAGGTGGTCGATGAACAGCACGCCTTCCAGGTGGTCCATCTCGTGCTGGATGCAGACGGCATAGAGCCCCTCCGCCCATTCCTCCACCGTCTCGCCGTGATAGTTCAGGTAACGGATGCGCACCCGGGCCGGGCGTTCCACCGCGTCATAGATGTCGGGGACGGAGAGGCAGCCCTCCTCGTATTCGAACAGCTCCTCGGAGGCCTCGAGGATTTCCGGATTGACGAAGTGCCGGGGCTGGGGGTCCTCGCCCTCGCGGGCCAGGTCCATGACGATCACCCGCTGGGGCACGCCGATCTGGATGGCGGCCAGGCCGATGCCCGGGGCGTCGTACATGGTCTCCAGCATGTCATCCATCAGGGCGCGCAGGGCATCGTCCACCTGCGCGACGGGGGCGGATTTCTGCTTCAGCACCGACTGGTGGTCGGCGACGGTGAGGATGTCTCGGATGGCCATGGGGTCGAGGTAGGATCAAGTCCCGGAAAGGTCAAGGATATCGGGGGGTGGCGGGCGTTCTGAACGAGGTTCCCGCCTCAAGGGCGGGAATGACAGCTGAAAATATAATACTCGTCATTCCCGGGCGAAGACCCGGGAACCTCGGTCAGGATGAAGCGCCACCTCCGTCCGCTCACCCGTCCGTGTCCTCACACCCCTCCACCAGGATCAGCTTGCTGTCGGTGGTGCGGTGGCGAAGGGCGAACAGGGGCTGGGCGTCGGGGTCGGCGAGGAAGGCGCGGGCGTGGTCGGCGGACGGGAACTCGAGCACCACCACGCGCTCCGGCGTCCAGTCGCCCTCCATCACCGTCGGCACTACGCCGCGGACGATGTAGCGGCCGCCATGCGCGGCGATGAAGGCCGGGATCCCGTCCGCATAGGGCAGGAAGCCGGGCAGGTCGGTAATGGAGAAGTCCAGGATCAGGTAGGCGGTCATCGGAGGCTCCGGGGTGGTCCTGAACGGGGTTCCCGGCTCAAGGCCGGGAATGGACGACTGATTTTGCTTCTTATCTCCACGTCATTCCCGGGCGAAGCCCAGGGAACCTCCCTCCGGATGAGCCCCCCTCACTCGGCGGCCGCGTCGCGGCCCTCCGGCGGTGCCAGCTTGGACAGGGGGCGCAGGGCCCCGTCCAGGGTCTCCAGCGTCGGCAGGCTCTTGCCCTCATGGTCCACGGACAGGGCCTCGAACCGCTTGGCCTGGGTCAGGACATTGCTTTCCAGGGAGCCGACGAAGTCATTGTACTTGGCCACCGCCCGGCGCAAGCCGTCGCCCAGGCCCTGGACGTGCCCCCCCATCACCGACAGGCGCTTGTAGAGCTCGCGCCCCAGCTCGGCAATCTGGTCGGCGTTGCGGGACTGGTCCTCCGCCCGCCAGCCATAGGCCACGGCCTTGCACAGGGCGAACAGGGTGGTGGGCGTGACCAGAATCACCCGCTTGTCCATGGCCTCGGCCATCAGTTCCGGCGAGCGTTCCAGGGCCGCGGCCAGGAAGCCGTCTCCGGGCACGAACATGGCCACGAAGTCCGGCGAGCCCTCGTCCTTGAACTGATCCCAGTAGGCCTTGGCCGCGAGACCGGTGATGTGCTGCTTGATGCTGGCGGAATGGCGGACCATGCAGGCCTCCCGGGCCGCGTCGTCTGTGGCGTCCATCGCCTCCATGAAGGCGGTGGTGGAGCACTTGGCATCGATCACGAACACCCCGCCCCCGGGCAGGCGCACCTTCACGTCCGGGCGGCGGCGGCCCTCCTCCGTCTCGATGCTGAACTGCTCGAGGAAGTCGAAGCGGGCCGTCAGCCCGGCCATTTCGAGGACATTGCGCAGCGCCTGCTCCCCCCAGCGGCCCTGCACCCCGGCCCCCCGGCGGAGCGCCTGGGACAGCTTGCGCGCCTCGGCCTGGGTGTCGGTGGAGGCCTGCATCAGGGCGGTGATCTGGGCGCGCAGGCCGCCCGTATCCTCCGCCCGGCTCTTCTCGATCAGCTGGACCTGTTCCTCGAACTTCTTCAGCGTGTCCGCCACGGGCTTGAGCTGCTTCTCCAGCTCCGACTGGGCCAGCTGGGCCCGGGCCGTGGCCTGCTCGTCCGCGCGCTTGATCAGTTCGTCCTGGGCCTTGGTCAGGGTTTCCGCCGACAGGGCGCGGAAGGCCTGGCCCATGCTGGCGCTCACATCCTCGAGGCTGCGGGCCCGGGCCTCCGCCTCGGCGATGCGCAGGCCGGACCGGGCCAGCTCCTGCGCCAGGCCGTCGGCGCGGGCCCGCTCCCGCCGGGCCTCCCCCAGGAAGTACCAGGTGGCCCCACCCAGGGCGACTGTGGCCAGGCCCAGCAGCAGGGCGATCACGGAGGAAATGTTCATGCCTTGTTCCATAGCCCGGCCAGGGCCGGGACGAAAGAGGCCGTGCGCGGATTTCGCCGGGGGAGGGACAGGATGCCGCAGATCAGGGGCATCACCTGTCCCTGAAAAGGAACCGCGCCCGCCGCCGTCCGGTTCGTGGGTCCGACTGAACGAACCTGGAACCGACAGCGACGGGCGCGAGGGACTTTGGACCTCCATCCAAGGATGCCACCCTGCGCCACGAGTGGAAAAAATGCCAATCAACAGGCTGTGAAGGGCGATCTGCCGGATCGGCGGGCCAACCGGACGAAATCGTCCCTGTACGGAATCCCCGCGTGGAAAATTGTCCCGCGAAGATTTGCCGCTCGAAAAATTGTAAGCCGGTGCCCGACGTGCTAGGCGCAGCCCATTCCCCGAACCGCCCAGCCCGCCGGACCCCCTCGCCGATGACAGCCCCCGCCTTTCCGCCCGCGCCCGATCTCGTCAAGCCGAAACGCGCCCTTCTGTCCGTGTCGGACAAGACCGGTCTGGTCGAGGCCGCCCGGGCCCTGGCGGCCGCGGGGGTGGAACTGGTCTCCACCGGGGGCACCAAGGCCGCCATCGCCGCCGGCGGCCTGCCGGTGAAGGACGTGTCGGAGATCACCGGCTTTCCGGAGATGATGGACGGCCGGGTGAAGACCCTGCACCCGGTGGTGCATGGCGGCCTGCTGGGCGTACGCAATGCCGACAGCCATGCCGCCGCCATGGCCGAGCACGGCATCGGGCCGATCGACATCCTCTACTGCAATCTCTACCCCTTCGAGGCGACGGTGGCCGCGGGGGCGGACTTCGAGACCTCCGTGGAGAATATCGACATCGGCGGTCCGGCCATGATCCGCTCGTCGGCCAAGAACCACGGCTTCGTCGCCGTCTGCGTCGATCCGGAGGGCATGGCCGAGGTGGTGGCCGCCCTCGCCGCCGACGGGGGCACGACGCTCGCCCTGCGCAAGCGCCTGGCCGCCCGGGCCTATGCCCGCACCGCCGCCTATGATGCCGCCATCTCCGCCTGGTTCGCGGGCCAGCTCTCCGACACTTATCCCGAGCGCAAGACCCTCGCCGGGACCCTGGCCCAGACCATGCGCTACGGGGAGAACCCGCACCAGACGGCGGCCTTCTACCGCACCTCCGACCCCCGTCCCGGCGTCGCCCGCGCCCGGCAGCTGCAGGGCAAGGAACTCAGCTACAACAACATCGCCGATACTGACGCGGCCTATGAGCTGGTGGCGGAATTCGCCGATCGGCCTGCCGTGGCCATCATCAAGCACGCCAATCCCTGCGGCGTGGCCGTGGGCGCGACCCTGTCGGAGGCCTATGCCCGGGCCCTGCAGTGCGACCCGGTCTCGGCCTTCGGCGGCGTCATCGCCGTCAGCCAGAAGCTGGATGTGGAGACCGCCCGCCAGATCACCGAGCTCTTTACCGAGGTGGTCATCGCCCCGGACGCGGACGAGGACGCCATCGCGCTCTTCGCCGCGCGGCGGAACCTGCGCCTGCTGCTGGCAGGGTCGCTGCCCGACCCCCTGGCCGGGGGCGAGGTGTTCCGCTCCGTCGCCGGGGGCTTCCTGGTCCAGTCGCGGGACACGGCCCGCATCGGCCCCGCCGACCTGAAGATCGTGACGAAGCGCCAGCCCACGCCCACCGAGATCGCCGACATGCTGTTCGCCTTCACCGTGGCCAAGCACGTGAAGTCCAACGCCATCGTCTATGCCCGCAACGGCCAGACGGCGGGCATCGGCGCCGGGCAGATGAACCGTCGCGACTCCGCCCGCATCGCCGCCCTGCGCGCCGCCGAGGCGGCCGAGGCCGCGGGCCTGCCCCAGTCCCTGGCCGAGGGTTCGGCCTGCGCGTCGGAGGCCTTCTTCCCCTTCGCCGACGGCCTGCTCCAGGCGGTGGAGGCGGGGGCCACCGCCGTGATCCAGCCCGGCGGCTCGATCCGCGACGCCGATGTCATCGCCGCCGCGGACGAGGCGGGGATCACCATGGCCTTCACCGGCGTCCGCGTCTTCCGTCACTAGGACCCGCGCATGAGCGACACGCCTCCGGACCTGAAGATCACGCCGCGCTCGGGCGAGCGGGGCAAGACCGTGGGCATGGTCAGCCTGGGCTGCCCCAAGGCCCTGGTGGATTCGGAGCGGATCCTCACCCGTCTGCGCGGCGACGGCTACCAGACGGTGGGCGACTATGCGGAGGCCGACGCCGTCATCGTCAATACCTGCGCCTTCCTCGACAGCGCCCGGGAGGAGAGCCTGGAGGCCATTGCCGAGGCCCGGGCGTCCGGCCGCCCGGTGATCGTCACCGGCTGCATGGGGGGCGAGGAGCAGCTGATCCGCGACCGCTTCCCGGACCTGGCCGCCATCACCGGTGCCCAGGCCTATGACGCCGTGGTCTCCGCCGTTCACCGGGCCGCACCCCAGCCCTTCGCCGACCTGGTCCCCACGCCCCCCGCCGGGCTGAAGCTGACCCCGTCGCACTATGCCTATCTGAAGATTTCCGAGGGTTGCGACCATCGCTGCAGCTTCTGCATCATCCCGTCCCTGCGCGGCGATCTCGCCTCCCGCCCGGTGGCCGAGGTGCTGGCCGAGGCCGAGGCCCTGGTCAACCGCGGGGTGAAGGAGCTGCTGGTGGTGGCCCAGGACACCTCCGCCTACGGCCTCGACATCCGCTACCAGCCCGGTGAATGGCGGGGCCGGGAGTGGCGCGCCAATCTCGAGGATCTCGCCCGCGGACTGGGGGAGCTGGGGGTCTGGACCCGGCTCCACTACATCTATCCCTATCCGCATGTGGACGCGGTGATCCCGCTGATGGCGGAGGGGAAGATCCTTCCCTATCTCGACATTCCCTTCCAGCACGCCAGCCCCTCCGTGCTGAAGGCCATGAAGCGCCCCGCCAACGAGGCCCGCACCCTGGAGCGGCTGGCCGCCTGGCGGGCGATTGCGCCGAAGCTCGTGATCCGCTCCACCTTCGTGGTCGGTTTCCCCGGCGAGACCGAGGCCGACTTCCAGCACCTGCTGGACTGGCTGGAGGAGGCGCAGCTCGACCGCGTGGGCTGCTTCGCCTACGAGAACGTGGCGGGTGCCGCCGCCAACCACCTGCCCGACCACGTGCCGGAGGAGGTGAAGCAGGACCGCCGCGCCCGGTTCATGGCCGCCGCCGAGCGGATCAGCCGGGCGAAGCTGAAGAAGAAGCTCGGCCATGTGATCGACGTGCTGGTGGACACGGTGCGCCCCGACGGGGTGGCCCTGGCCCGCAGCGCGGCGGATGCGCCGGAGATCGACGGCTGCGTCTATGTCCGCGACGCCGCCCACCTGAAGGTGGGGGAGTTCGCCCGGGTCCGGGTGGAGCGCACCGACGCCTTCGACCTGCAGGCCGTCCCCGTGACCCCGCACGGCCGCCCGGGCTTCCGCTCCACCGTCCGGCCGGGCGCCCGGATGCACCGGGTGATCGGGCGGTAGGGGGGGCCTTGCGTCCTTCGAGACGGCCCGTGCCGGGCCTCCTCAGGATGACGCAGGGGTGGGGTAATCGCGCCCACGTTCGGTTGTCGCCCATGCACCTACGCGCGTCATCCTGAGGAGGGCCGAAGGCCCGTCTCGAAGGACGCCGACCGCTCGATCCTGAATACGGTTCCCGGGTCTTCGCCCGGGAATGACAAAATTATCTCTTCAAGCCGTCATTCCCGGCCTTGAGCCGGGAACCCCCGTCCGGCTTGCACCCCTGCCCAAACCTCCCACCCTCCGTCATCCTGAGGAGGGCCGAAGGCCCGTCTCGAAGGACGCACACTCCCCATGACCGACCGCTTCATCCTGATCTCCGGCTGCTCCGGCGGCGGCAAGTCCACCCTGCTGGCAGAACTCAAGCGCCGCGGCCACGCGGTGGTGGAGGAGCCCGGCCGCCGAATCATCGCCGCCGCCAGGGTCTCGGGGGAGGACGTGCTCCCCTGGGCGAACCCGCAAGCCTTCCTGCGCCGGGCCATCGAGACGGCCCTGGCAGACCGCGCCGCTGTCGCCGCCCTGCCGGGGCCGGTGTTCTTCGACCGGGGCCTGATCGACGCCGCCTCCGGCCTGCAGGCCCTCACCGGCGAGCCTGTCCTTCGCCCCCTGGCCGACGCCCATCCGAGCCACCGCCGGGTCTTCTTCGCGCCCCCCTGGCCAGAGATCCACGAGACCGACCCCGACCGCCCCCACGGCCTCGCCGCCGCCATCGCCGAGCACGACCGCCTCGCCCGGGACTATGTCGCCCTGGGCTACGAGCTGGTGGAGTTGCCGAAGATGGACCTGGCGGCGCGGGCGGATTTTGTGCTCGGGGCGATGTAACTCAGACCGTGGCTTCAAGAAACAAGGGGTAGAGCGAAGGGCTAGACATAGCCAGAATCCGACCACACCTCTGGAGTGTGTCGACATCTATCTCCGAGCTGGTGGTCTCCCACGGCGGGGTGCGCCATCGTCGGCCGTCTTGGATGTCAACAAAGCTACAAGGTCCTCCCGTTTGATCAGGATCCTTGACCCAACCCGATAGGATGGAAGTTGTCTGTCGGAGACCATGCGGTAAATGGTACCTTTGCTGAGGCCAACGAGATCCGCCGCCCCTTTGATCGTTACAGCCAAGGCGTTCGCAGTGGCGGTTGGCGTCGATCTAATCGCAATTGCCTGGAATATCTTATCCAGTAACGCCGCCTCGAAACCCGCAAGCTCGTAGGGCGGTCGCTCAGGCTCAACCAGGCGGCCCATTGGGAACTTTGCAATCATCCGGTCGAGGTCGTTTCGACGCCACCGGATGACCGAAAGCCCGAGTTCTACCGGCCTGACGTCGCTGGCGTTGGCAAGGTGTTGAAAGCTGTCCTCATCCAACGAAAGGTATCTGCATGCCAAAGACGTTGTCATGAGAAGTGGCCAGTTCGGCAATGGCTCGTCGAAGATCTGCCGCGTTGCGGGCGAGGGCTGTTTTGTCATTTAGGGTGCTCGGATGGTCCGGGATGTCGGGTAAGGCTAAGCGCTGAGCTAGCCGTTCGGGGATCACACATCCGCGATCGACACATGCCTGTGAGGCCGCTTGAGAAGCGTCGCCGTGAATAGGAGCGGCGGCGAGGTCTGGAAGGCAAGCACCTTGAATTTTTCCAGCTCCAAATGGATCGGCATGACGAAGCCGTCCGCATTGAGAATTTTGTGGCGTCCTACCCTCCGGAAGGCCGCTCCGACGAAAAGGTCGCAGCTCTGTTGGATTGGGCCGCCAATCGCGCCCGCAAGCTTCGGGCTGAATTCTCTCCGATCCGGCTTCGCGAAAAGCTCGATCGAAACGACCTGATGAATGACGAGGCTGAGGTCGCATCTTGGCGACCGGTTGAGTAAAATTGCTAAGGTCAAAAAAGTCCCAGCTTTACGGGTGTGCGTCAGCAGCCACTCGTTTTTGTTTGTACGCCGCCAGTGGCGCGATGAAGGCGAATATCGTCGCCAACATTCGGTGTGATAACTGCAGCTCGGTCGGTTATCGGGCTCTTTCCCCAAATTAATGCAAATGATTGCAGCTCAAAATGAAACCAAAATTAACCTGAATGTTATCAAAAGTTGTAGACATGGTAAGAAAGTTCGTTCAGCCTCGCTGTGTCAATCTGCGAAAGGTGGCTCCAGTGTCCAACAACCGCAATCGAATCAAGTCCCTCGCATCGGCTCTGGCCGCTCTCGCCGTTCCTCTCGCCCTTGGCGGTGCTGGTGGCGCGATCGCAGCCCCGAGCTCGGTAGCTTCAAGCCAGGCGACTTCTCCTGAGAAGCCGGCTGCGGCGGACCTGCTCAGCTTTGTCGTCACCGATCAGTCGAGCGCCCAGTCGCTGTCAGATCAACATGCTTCTCATGCTTCGCACGCATCTCATGCGTCGCATGCCTCTCACGCATCGCACGCGTCGAGCGCTTTTTAGTCGACATGATCGATACAGTGCTGACCTTCTCCCGCAGCACGCAGTCTCTGACTGCGTTGCGGGAAGCCTCTTATCGTCTCATCGGTGTTGCATCGACGAAGATCGACGCGACAGACGAGAACTATGTCTGCTCCCTAAGCTCGGATCCAAAACAGAAGATCTCGGATTCAGAGCTCTCTGCTCGCTTCCTGGATTTGGTGACGGACGAGAACCTTCGAGAGCAAATCGAACAGAAGACACAGCCGTTGCGTGACGTGATTGTCGCTTTGGCCTTTGGAGCCATGGCTCAGGGTCAAAATACCTAACTCTCTGGTCAGGAACCAATGGCGAGATTTCAGGCGGTTGAGGCATTCCACCGACTAGCCGACGAGACCGTTCTGCTACCGATGAGTTTTGAGCGCATCGAAGGCGGTCGAGCCGTCATTTCAAATTTTGTCGGCGACTTTCTTACGGTCACAGATGAGGAGCTTCGACGGATCGTCGAGCTAGATGTTGCGCCAGGCGACGGGCTCTATGAGCGCGCATATGAGAAGCTCCTGATATCGGGTCGTTCTCAAATCTCACGGCTCCAGCTGATAGCGGCGCGTTACCGAACACGCATGGCTTTTGCGAATGCCGGGACCGGCCTTCATCTCTTTGTCGTCACCCTTCGATGCGAACACTCTTGTCCATACTGCCAAGTGTCACGCCGCAGTGCCGATAAGAACCTCTTCGATATGGATGAGGTCACAGCTCAAAAAGCTCTCGATATGGCTTTTTCATCTCCCTCCCCTCAAATCAAAATTGAGTTTCAGGGCGGCGAGCCATTGTTAAATTTCGAATTAATAAAGAAAATAGTATTCTGGGGAGAAGAAAGATCGGCTGAATTGGGCAAGCCAGTCACCTTTGTTATTACAACAAACCTAGCGTTGCTGAACGATGAGGTGTTGCAATTTTCGAAAGAGCATCAAATACTTATATCAACATCGCTCGATGGACCTAAAGATTTGCATAACAAGAACCGACCGCGCCCGGGCGGGAATAGTTATGAGCTTGCAGTTGCCGGAATAGATCGAATTCGCGAATTCCTCGGCCCTGACAAGGTTGGGGCCTTGATGACGACTACGCAGTCAAGCCTTGATAGAGCTAAAGACATTATCGATGAGTACGTAGATCGTGATTTGGGCGGAATTTTTCTCAGGCCGCTATCTCCATATGGTTTTGCAATTAAAACAAAGCAATTCGCTCGATACAAAACCGACGAGTGGTTTGAATTTTACAAAACGGGTTTAAATTATATTTTTGAAATAAATAAAGCTGGCAAACATTTTCCAGAGTTCTACGCAACCAATATACTCCGTCGCATGTTTAGCGATAGACCGACTGGATATGTCGATTTGCGAAGCCCCGCCGGTATCGGGCTGGGAGCCCTCGTGTATAACTATGACGGCCGAGTATTTGCTTCCGACGAGGGGCGAATGCTGGCTGAGATGGGTGATCGAACGTTCGACTTGGGTGACGTATTTACGAGCTCATATGAGGATATCATCCTCTCAGACAAACTCGTGGATCTTGTCGCGAATTCGCTGACCCAATGCGCGCCGCAGTGTCGGACATGTGCGTTCGAACCGCATTGCGGCGCTGATCCTGTTTATCACCACGCTACACAGGGCGACGAAGTGGGGATCAAGCCACTCTCCGAGTTCTGCCGCCGGCAGAAGAACATGATGGCACTGCTTCTGGATATTTTAGACAATTCTCCGGACGAGGCAGCTATCTTGCGGAGCTGGATCTGATGAAGCCTTTGGTCCTCTCCGGTAGAGCCGCAAACACTTCGCCAGGACTCGAACAATTGGGGCGACGCCTCATTCGAGTGCGCGAGTTTTCCTATGATGGGTTAGGCGAACTTTCGCCCTTCGATGCACCGCTCGTGGCGCAGCAGGATCAAATCGACTGGGGCTCAAACTTCGGGTCGGATCTGATCGTGTTGCGAGCTGCTGTCGACCAAACGGAGGAGATTCGGAAGCCCTTCGTCCGCCTTAATCGCGACTTCGACTATCTCGCAAATGGCGATCTCATCTCCGTTGACGGCCGGACCGGTCGGCTGCGGACGATCTATCGCCGGGCTTCGCGCTACAATTTTTTCCTGATCACGGAGCGGTGCAATCATCTTTGCTTGATGTGCTCCCAACCGCCAAAGGACGTGAATGACGACTGGATCCTAGAGGAGGTCTGTGAAGCCCTGCCTTTGATTGATCCTTCAACGCCGACGTTGGGGTTTACGGGTGGTGAACCGCTGACAAATCGAGATCGCTTCATCGAGATGTTGCGGATCGCCAAGGATGCGCTGCCAAGTACGGGACTGCACGTCCTAACAAACGGGAGAGCGTTTGCGGATCCGCAAGTCGCTAAGGCTTGGGCCGACGTAGCGCATCCAAACCTCACCGCAGGTATTCCGGTTTATTCCGCGGTTGATTACCTCCACGACCACGTCGTTCAGTCCAAGGGGGCGTTCGATGAGACGCTGCTCGGCATTTTGCGATTGAAGAATTTGGGCCAGCGCATCGAAATTAGGGTTGTTCTTCATGCCCTAACCGCGCCGCGCCTTGTCGAGACATGTGAATGGATTGCGCGCAATCTGCCATTTGTCGACCATGTTGCGCTCATGGGTTTGGAGAATACCGGTTACGCCATCGCCAATGACAGCCAGCTTTGGATTGATCCAATGGACTACCAGGCTAGCCTGACCGCTGGTGTTCTCGCGCTTCGGGCTGCACGCGTCCGGACTTCGATCTACAACCTACCGCTCTGCCTAATCGATGAGAGCGTTCGATCACACGCGGTTCAGTCCATATCAGACTGGAAGAACGCATATGTCGAAGAGTGTGGCAGCTGCGACGAGCGCCCAAGGTGCGCCGGATTCTTTTCGAGCGGTCGACCGAAGTTCAGCCGCGGGATCCGACCGATCGTTGGTGAGCCTCAAATCGCAGTGTGAGGCTGGGCCTCTTCGATGTTGTGTCGCCATTGGCGAGAGGGGGAGCAATGAAGGTTCGAAAGGCAATTTTGGCAGCAATGCTTCCGCTCGTCGCCAGCTTCGGCTGTAGTCCAGCGCCGAAACAGGCGGCAAGTCCGGTGGTAGCCGTGAGCGCACCGGCTTTGCAGTTCAATGAAGATGAATTCCGAAGGCTGGCGGCCCGGGTTGACACGCTGGAGCGCGATGCGAATTTTCAAAAATTCATGCGCAACTCGGATGAGATGGCCTCGCTAAAGCCCGACGAAAAGACGTGGCAGCAAGTGAAGACGAGTATTGGCTACGTAGTCGTAAGTTTGGACAACGTTTCTGAATATGCAAACGGGAGTGAGATCGTTCTCCAGTTTGGAAACCCTCTCTCCGCCACGATCTCGCAGCTTTCCGCGACTGTTGAGTGGGGCCGCGTCGATGAGAAAGGCAACCCGGTTGGAGAGGCTCAGACTAAGGACGTCACGTTTACGGATGTGCTGCCGGCCGCCAGTTGGCACAAATTCAAGGTAACTTTAGCCAGCATACCGCCAAAAGAGCTTGGCTACGTGAACGTTAAGAACGTCCAATTCAGGTCGATTAGCTTGCGAAATACGTACTGATTTTTGGCCAACTCGCCATGTCGCTCCCATAAGGCATATTAGACGCAAATCGTCCCGTAGCGACCTGCAGTAACGCGATCACCTGCAGCTAGAACTTCATCCTCGAAAGATTTGTCGCTGAAAGCGTATCGCGTCAATCGACGGCCAATCGGACTTTAGCTTCGGCAGGCGAGCGCGACGACCTGCAAGTTTCGAATAGGATGTCTCTGCCAGAACGGGGCTGACAAGCGTTGTGTAGTCGTCGGCAAACGCGATAAGGCCCGCATCAAAAAGCGCGTGAAGGTCTTTGCGCAGCAACAAGCCGTTCTGGACGTGATGGCTGGCCTCGGACACGTACGGCTGAATATGCGCTGCATCGAGAACTTCGGAGCAGGCTACGCCTGAAATGGCACACCGGCGCTCATAGGCATGCATCACGGTCGACCTGAACCGCGCCTGATCCGGTCGAAGATAGACCGTGCCAGCCTGTCCACTACTCCGCGCACCAGGGACGAGTTGGAAGTTATCCGGCGATCGAACATCGTAGCCGGGAATTTCAATCTCCCCACGGTAGGATTTGTATTTCACGATGTTGACGGCGAAGTCGACGCCAAGCTCGTCTGCCGTCAACTGTTGCCCGGGGCCAAACAGGGTCACGTCCGAAAGGAGGATGCACCCAATCGGATCGTTCGATGCCCGCGGGCGGACGGACCTTGCCGCCGCAAAGCTGTCAACCCGCTGCCGGAGCTCCTCCGGGCTCGCAACGCCGTTCCCGAGGCCGAATAGCTCCCAGGCCTTTTCGACGGTATGTTCCTCATAGCCAGCTATCAGACCGAACCCGCCAATTTTCCGGATCGGGGATTTGAGCATGAACAGCCACCGGGCCCCGGGTTCGAGGGCCGCGGGACGCCAAAGAGTCGGCGTCCAGAAATTTGCCGTAGCAGGCGTTCCATGCAGGGTCAGGAACTCGTGCCACCGCGGATCCGTCACCCCGATATAATACATAAGTGATTCCACCTCAGATCGAACTGTCAGTTCAAATTACATCTGAGGCAGAAATTGTCTCAATGGTCTTGCGAACGAACCCCTCCGATATGCCTGACTATCACCGGCCGGGCGGGTTCATCGAAATAGCTAGTGCAGCAATCCGCTTCGCGTGCATCCCGTCAGAACGGCGACAATGCCAAGTCGGGGCGGCCAAATCCTATCCCTCGGGAGTCTGACATCAGATCTGCGAGAATGTTTTCGCGAAGGATGAGCGGCCGGATCCTGAAGATCGATATGGGCTCATAGCAGCGCTCTTCGGCCTCATATCGGTCGCCCTCCGGGTGATCATTCCATCCGGCAGCGACCGGCTCCAGGCGATAGTTCGCGCGCAGGCGGTCTCGTTCAAAGACGAGGATAGTCGGTGTGCCAGAGCAAGACCCGCGTGGCAGGCAGGCGAAATGGAATGCGATCGCTGGGTTGCGTGTGAAGGAAATGACCGGGTCTCCGACCTCGGCGGGAACAAGCGCTCCCCGCCGCAATATCTGGTCGGCATACCTTGTCCCGTGGAACAGGGGATTTCTGACCAACTTCTGAAGCGCCGTTCGCGCTACGTTCGGTAGCCGTGACGGGAGGGTCATGGCTCAGACCCTCGTCCTTTCAATCGCAACCGGGTCAGACGCTTACTCAGGTTGGAGGGGTCGCAGTTCAAAACTTTTGCTGCCGGCCGAAGGCCTCCAGCGCACCTGATTGCGTCTTCAAGCGCGAGCCTCTGCTGGGATTTGAGGTACGTTTGACTGCGGGAGCGGTCATCGAGCGCCACGAGGCTGCGTCTGATCTCTGACGGTCGCTTCGTTACCCGGCCGACCCACCCCCGTTCGATGTTCGCCAGCGTTGCACGGCTGATCCCTGTTTCCCGGAAAACGGCCGACTTTCCATGCGTTCGGATTGCCCTCCGCAGAGAGCCATAGACGGCGGAGTATTCCTCGGCATCGGGACCATAGGTTACCTGAAGTTCGGTAGCCCCAAGCCCCAGGACATATTCCTCCTCCCATCGGTCGGCCTCTTTTCCAATCAGTACGGCCCCTTGTGCGCGGACATGACAGCGTTCGGTCGGTCCGGTGTCGTAGGCGCGCCCGTTCAGAAACTTCGCCTCCGGTCGGAAGGGGTAGGCCTTGAGCGCTTCCTCATATGTCTCGAGGCTGTCAAGATCGATCGGGAGACCGGTGACCCGGTCAAACGCCTTGGCAATCGCGGTCGACAGGTCCTTTTCGAACGGGGCTACCGGATAAATTTTGCCAGGGCGGCCTGGTCCTCGCGCAAGCGTATCAGGCCCGTCATCCGGGTGCTGTACTCGCCTGCTCGCATGCAGGATGTACAGGAACCCGAACGGCTTCAGCTGTTCAGCATAAGGCTTGCCCATATTCCATTTGGCAAACCACCCGAGGAGCTCCGGGCTGCTGGCGGTGTAGCGACTGACTGTCGGGGCCTTCATGGCCGGGTGATAGTCAAACCGGACCTGATTGGGATGTCCGGCCAAAACCGCACTCAGGATGGCAAACCAGACATCGTAGTGCCATCGCAACAGCTTTTCCCGGCCGCCGATGACGCCCGTGAGCGGCGCCGGAAAGTGTGGCGGTGCATCCTCGTCCGGGTAGGGCGAGAGCAAATGGCCCAACCCATGCGCAGAAGCCTTCCGGATCACTGGAACGCCGGCCTCGTCGATGTTGAAGAGCGCATAACGCTTCGATGAGATGGCGTAGCAGTAGAGTGGAACGAGCCGCGTGGGGGCGCCGGGCGCATAGTTGATCTTCTCGATTTTGAGGATTGAGTCCTCGAAGCCGTAAGGGTTCAAAGGTTTGAACCACTCCACGACGGAAAGGGCGCGGGCCTCAAACGTCGCGTCGTCCATGTCAGAGGGTTTGGCGAGGGCCAGGCTGTCCGTGTCGCAAAACGCCCAGTCGAGACCGGCGTCGAGAGCCTTGCGCTCCGCCAAGGCCAACATGAGCCGCGCGGCGCCGGTGATCAGGGTGGCGATCAGCGGGTTGAACCACGGCCCCGGCGTTTCGACCTTCTTTGTCGTCCGTTCAAATGAGCGGCCGTCAGCACACCAGACACGAACCCTCTGTCCGCGTCTGGCGGCGTTGACGTTCATTTGGACAAAAATGCCGTAGCTGGTCGCATTGGCGAGGATCTTCAGGGCGTTCCGGAGTTCCTCAATAACGGCTTGCTCCTCGGGTGATTTACCGGCCTTGCTCGCGTCTTCCAGTTGGCGGGTACGGATCAGCTCCCGGAAGAAGTCCTGATTGTAGGGGTCTATGGTGTGGCGACCCACCAGCCGGATTGGCTTCAGCCCAGCCTGTGGCGGACCCGGGCTGAACAGAATGGCTTCCTCGACTGGCGGGGTCTTCCCGGTGAGAAATTTGGCGACGAGACAGTCTGCTAATGTGAACCACTGGCTTGCATTCCCATGGAGAAAGTTCAGCCCAATCGTTGCGTGAACCTGTCCCGGGTATTCCCCCCGGATAGGGACAAGTTCTCCGCCAGGAGTGAGCCTTACCAGCGCTGTGAGGTGACGCCAGATGTCGCGATCGCGGAATGTCTCCGGCGTAGCAGCTTCGAGGAAAGCGCGTATCTCGTCGGTTGCCACGACGGCTGTGAAGCCCTCTCCGATGATGAATTTCCAGAGGTTCTGAAGAACACAAACCGTCGGGTACATGGACGTGAAGTCAGTCTGGATGACTCGCACCACCTCGCGGCGGCGGTGAACTTCTGTCCTGCCGCCGTAGTAGCTGGATATGACCCGGCTCGTCATTCCGCCGTCAGGACCGCCCGGCTGGACCTCCCGCCACGGCCTGATGTTCATGGTCGATAGCGCCGACTTGCCGATACTCGCCTCGCTGATCAGGTCGTAGATCGGCATGTCGAGCTGATAGACCGCGTATCGGTCACACAGGATCCGGTAGCATTCCCAGGTCGCTTTCACGTCGTCGCGGGCATAGTCGATATAGGCGTCGTCCAGCTCGTAACCATGGCTGTCGCTTTGGCGCTTCTGTGTTGCCGTCCCAAGCGCGCGTGTAAGCGATTCCAGACTGTGTGAGCGGGAGAGCAGAGCCGCCGCGATCGTCTTGACGTCGCAAAAGTGGCCGCGGTGAACCGGTGTGTTTTCTCCGCGCCGCCGATGCGATCGCGACGTGGACTTACCCCCAGGGGCCGACCACTCGCAGAGATAGGCGCGCGGGTTCAGCGACTTAATCTGCAGCCGCGGCATCCGCGTGCTCGGACTGAATGCGAGGCTGAACCCGTCCTGCATCTTCGGCCGCCAGGTCGTGGCGCGCGCGTTACTGCCCGCAAGCGCGGCGCGCGCGAAATCGAAGGCGCCATTGAACGTTACGATCGTTGCGCCGAGCTCATAGGCCCGCTTGAGCATCACCTCGATCTGAAAGTCCGCGAGATCCATCGGCGGTAGGAGGCCGCGCGTGGCGCAGTACCGTTCGGCGCACGCGATTTCAGCAGGCGCCAACGCGTCCCGGTCGATGACGAGGCGCTCCTCATCAAGCTTATTGCCCCTGAACAGCCGGTAGAATGCCAACCTGAGCCGCTGAGTTGGGTCGGTTGTGGTTTCGCAGTCCCAGACAAGGGTCCAGATGGACGGGCCGACGCGTTTCGCGCGCGGCTTCTTCTTTCGACGATCAGCGCCAGGCGCGCCCTTATTGCCGTCTCCATAGTTTTGGTCATCGATCGCCTCCGCGTAAGCGCGGATTGAGATCGGTAAAAGGAACGGCGATTGCGCCGTTCCTTCTCCCTGATGGCTCATTTGTCCGAGCCCCCTGCAGATCCGCTGTGCAAGGTCGGGTGAGCTCTGGCTAGCCAGGCTTCCAGCTGATCCATTCCAACGGCGCGCGCGCGGCGCCGGGTCCGGATGTCCGTTGGCGAGCCCCCGACTTCGGCGCCGGCTTCACCGTCGCCGCTGGAAGGGTCGTTACCCCCATTACCATTGGCGATGGGTGGAGGGTCGATATCGCCGATCAAACACTGAATGGTCTCGAAGTTGGCCTGGATCTGCATCTCCGCGACCTCGTTTTGACCGTAGAGGCGATTGATCAGTGCGACGCGGTTGGCCGGCAGGTTCGGCGGGAGAGGAATACGGTCTTTCACGGTGTCTCCAATCTTGTCGTGGCAGTCGCCACAGATGAAAAGGATGTCAGGGGGAAGTAGAGCTTCGTAAGCCCGGCCGGAGATGTGATGGCGCTCGTACCGGATGCGCCAATCGCCTTTTCCGCAGATCCGGCAGTAGGGATCATTGGTTCGCAGGCTTCGGTATCTCCGAAATCTGCGAGCCTCTCTTCTAAGTTCTCGGTCATGCATTTTAATTCTCACTGTTCGATCCTGTAGAACCGCTCAAAACTGTAGTCCTGAGCGAGAACTGCGGCGTAGAGGTGGTTGAGGTCGGTCGAGAACGGATGAAACTTCCCCGTCACGTCGCGGACTCCTCGTCCTTCCCAACGCCTGACGAACTCTTCGAAGCGGCTTTGATCGTCGAGAGCCAAACCGGCTTCATGAAAGTGAAGCCCCGCTTCGTGCGCCGGCTCGAAGCCACGAACCCTGATCGTCACCGGATGGTATTGGCCGGCTTCGACGATCGTGATTTCGCGGATGCGCTGATCCTGGAAGCGCCAGGTCTGGCCTTCCCGGTAAGCGCCTGCGACGGACTGGATGTATCGGGTAAACCGCTCCCGGCTTACGCCGGCTTCCTTGGCTACTGCCGATGCCGATCCACCAAATCTGCGGAGGCGTCTCAGCGCTTCTTCGAGGCGTCCGTCATAGGCGGGCTTCGGCGGGCCGCGGGCCGATGCGTAGCCCTCGCCGGAACGCGGGTGGCCTCGGGCCTGTGAGCGAGATAGCCCGCGGGTGGTCGCTCGCTCTATTCGTCGAGCATATTCCGCTTTGAAATCTCGGGGCTTACGCATTTTTGATGCCGCTGACTAAGATTGACCCCTAAGATCAAAGCGGCATCGTTTGAGAAATTAAAGGAGCTCAATTGGAAGCCCATCGCCGTGGAAATCGTATGTTTTGACTTTCCAGTTCTTTCCAGGCTCTATTTTTGTAATTGGCCCAGGTTCTTCTGTCTACTGGCGGGACATTATGAGTGGCGCTCAGCTTCTTTTTACTAATCAAAACGTTGAGCTCGGCAATGATATCAGAATGAAATGTACCGTCCCATTCTGGATTATCTTTGACGTAATCAACTAAGACGGTCACGCCAGCGTCAACGAAGCCCGTACTGCCACCGCGACCTTTTGGTCTGTCGCGCATACGATCTTCAGGCGCTCCCGGCGGATTGCTTGTCGGTTGGGCCACCCCTTCGGACGAAACGTTCAACGAATGCTGTCCAAAATAGGCTACTATGTCGGTGAGCGTTTGGTTCGGGGCGTTGAGAGTACCTTTGTGCAGGTCAATGTATGGCCTATGGCAGAGGGCGGGTCGAACCCTCTCTAAGGTTTCGACCCCGTCACTTCCCTTTGATTTGCCGACAGCAACAACAGAGCCGTTTTGTAATCTTTTAAGGACCTCAAATTCAAGATTTTCTATTTCTTCAAAGTCTCCATTTTCTGGTCGATATATCAAATTGGTCCAATATTCTCTTTCTTCGGCCGGCGTAATTTCGAGAATCGCGAGAGAAAGAGGAACTCCATCGCGAAAAATCCGCTCCAATTCATACCGCAAGGCTGTTTTCCGGCTCATCGGCATTGTCCGAATTTCACGCGCTGAACGGGGACGATTTTTCGGGTCAAGTCGCCGATTTTGTGGGATATTTCTGTAAATATTCTGAGCGGTATTGCAATGACAGTATCAGCCTCGATCGCTGCGCCGAACCATCTCGATTGGGCGGAACGAAACGACTACTGGCAATCTACCGCTACATCAAAAAGTCAGCGGTCTCGATCGGCCCGAGAAACCAAACCCCTCATTCTAACCGGGCATGGTGTTTCGATCGCGCTAGATCGCGGAACTCTGTTGATCCGAAATGGCCTCACTCATTTTCCGCAGGAGCGCGAGATTTTCCGCCTCTTCAAGGGTGATCTCGAATTGCCGTCACGCATAATCATGCTGGATGGATCCGGGCGACTTACCTTCGATGTCATCAGCTGGCTCTCGGACCAGGCGGTGCCGCTTGTCCAGATTGACTATACCGGTCGCGTCATTAGCGTCATCGGCGGTTCTGGCTTTGCGTCGGACCCGGAAAAGGTTCGCTGGCAAATTGAGACCCGAAATGATCCCGAGCGCCGGCTTGCGTTCTGCTGCAATCTGATCGCGGAAAAGCTCAAATCTAGCGTCCGCACGCTGAACGATGTCGTGCCTGACAGCTCCGCTAGAGCTATTGCGATTGCTCGGGCTGAGGGCTGCATCAATCTGCTCCGAAACGGACGATTAAAGTCGGTCGAAGACGTTCGAATGGTAGAGGCTCAAGCGGCGGCGTCGTATTTTCGGGCGTGGAAGTCGATATCGCTAAAATGGCGATCGCTATGGAAACACCCAATTCCGGATAATTGGCTAACGATCGGATCCAGGGGCACCTTGAGTCGGGCGAAGCTTGCGACAAACAGAAACGCGCGCCACCCCGTAAACGCGATGCTGAACTACGCCTATGGTGTTCTGTACAGTAAGGGGCACATTGACGCCTTGGTCCGTGGCTTCGATCCGAGACGAGGAATTATGCATCACGACAGAGATGACGGCGATGCATTGGCAATGGTTTTTGATTTGGTAGAGCCAAGCAGGCCAACGGTAGACGCCGCCGTCCTAAAATTCATCCAAATAGAACCGCTAAGGCCCGCCGACTTTGTCGTTAATTCATCGGGTGTCTGTCGCCTTGTGCCCGGCCTAGCTCGGGCGATCGCTGCTGTCGCTACGAACGCGTGCGATTAGAGCGGGTTAGGGAATCGAAAGCCAACTCGGGGTGGTCATAATGATGAGTCTCGGTAACTTGGCTACGGGCAATTATTTTCGGAGTTGGCGCGCCGCAGCGCGCACCGTATTAGTCTGACAAAGACCTCAACTTACGAGCTGCGCGATGGCAGAAATCCGGAAATTTGTCAGAGTATTTCTGGCCTCCCCTAGTGATTTAGTTGAGGAAAGACGAGCCGCAAAGATCGTTGTCGACGAAGTAAACGACACACTAGCTGATTATACTGGTTATAGCGTTGAGCTCGTTGGCTGGGAGCTAACTGTTTCACAGTTCGGTCGACCGCAAGAGTTAATAAATAGAGACCTCGATCGCTGTGAATTATTTGTTGGTATGATGTGGAAGCGATGGGGGACGAAACCTGACCTTGATGGGCCATACACATCAGGGTTTGAGGAGGAATTCCGCCGCTCCATAGACCGTCGGGCGAAGACCGGTGTCCCTGAGATCAGCATGTTCTTTAAAGCGATCGACGTCGAAGCTGTGCGTGACCCAGGAGAAGAGCTTAAGCGTGTGTTAAAATTTCGGAAGGACCTCACAGATTCGAGAATATTATTATACAGTGAATTTACCAATCTAGATGAATTTCGAAGCCTTCTGCGCAAATCCATTTCATCATATATAATAAATCTTAAACGGCGTGAAGACGGTGCGGCTCTCGAAGACACGAGATCAGTTTCAAGCATAGAAGAAGTCGACCGCGGTGACCGCGCGAGCGAAGACGAAAATGCTCAAATGGCCGCGAATTCGGCGGAATTTGTTCGGAACTTTCTGGCTCGAGCGACACGATCGGGCGGCTTGGATACGCTCGACGCGGCGGACATCTCTCGATTTCGCCTGATAGCGTGCACCTTCCGTGGCAGCGGAAATGATGACCAAGTTATCGGTACTCACGATGCAAATATAATATACCGCGCACGTCCATTTCCCGAATTTAGCAAAAATGAACTTTGGGGTTTGCTCATATCCGGAATTGAACACTACAATTCGGAAAATACGCCCATCTGGAGGTGGTATGCATCGGTGGCGGACAGAATATGGATGCCGCTAACACTCCAGTCATTGGCAGGGTCGCATACAGCGCGGCGTATCGGTGCAATTCAAGCGATGATCGATATCGGGGAATTGTTGCCGAGAGAAGATCCAATGCGACGAGAGATTATCGAAGCCTGGTTAGACGATGAGGCACCCTCGCAAGTCAAAAAGCAAGCACTCAGCTATCTGGCCGAATTTGGTGATATCAGTGACGTAAGACATGTTGAAAATGAACTATCAAAAAATAATGTCGAAACAAATTCGACGGCTGCGGTCGCAGCAATTAGAATTTATCTAAGGCAAAGTCGACCGGTAGCGTTTGAAAACATTATCAGGCTCTCACCGGAGCGAATTCAGCGAGATGTAGTTAGAGAGTTATTTTCTGAGTTGAGTGGCATATCTAACGAAACGCTGATCTTAGCCATTTCCTGTCGGGATCCTGGACTTCGCATAGCGGCAGTTAATGCTCTCATCGAAAGAGACGCGCTGTCATCTGACATCGCGAGAGAGCTGCTAGATGACGATAGCTACGATATTCGGCTCGCGGCGATGAAACTACTCGTACGGACTGGAGAATCCTTTTCGGCCGCGGAGCGCAATTCTCTGCTGGTGCAGAGTGCAAGGCAAAGCGCTCTAGGTGGATTAGCAGGCCTCGCCGCGGATCTGGGTCCGAATCGCGAGAAGCTGGAAGCATTTAATCGTTGGGAATTGTCACGTTTAACCGATCAAGAGCTTGAGGCAAAAGAGGGTATTCTAGATCGAGATCCACATTTTGAGCTTTTGGACCGAAGGTTTCAACAACGAGGCGACGAGCTGCGTGAGGCTGTTGCCGACCGGTACGGCGCTAAATTCAACCGTGAAATTAATGCTCTCCGGGCGAGGCACGGGGCTGAAGTTGAACTCGTCGGAAAGATTGAAAAGCTACGCGACAGGTTATGCAAATCCCACACGCGCCAGGGATTAGATATCATCGCGAAGAAACGTCAAAAAATCGATTTGGGTCTGATGCGCCAATTAGTGCGGGAAGAGTATATACTATACTCTTCAGAAATAGTACAATTTCTCGAAAATTTTGGTGATTGGTCCGATGTGCCCAGTATTATTGAATTAGTCGAAAGAGGCTCTTCATTCGATCGTCCTTATCTATCTAACTCGTCGGATCAAACATTTAGCATCGCTGCGTCCGCAATTAGACGACTGTCGAAAGGAAAGATGCCTGATTTGGTGAATATAACTATGCCGCCGCGCCTCCTATCTCACGTATTGGCGCAGATGACGACTGGCGAATTTAAACAAATCAGTGATGATGAGATAACTAGTATTTTTAGAAATGACAATCAGGATGTACGAAAGGCCGCCGCCTTGAGATGTGTAGTTGTTTTCAGTCGGAGTAAAATTGTCAAAATACTGGAACAATATACAGATTCGGATAAACGACAATATTATAATATAATTCATTGGCTGGATCTTGGCGCTTCAATTCCTAGAGACCGAGCGATCGCAGCAGCTAAACGAATATTGGCTAGAGAGTGGGCGTGATTACCAATTGAAATATATTGACATCTACATCAATAATCAACATTTCGAATGGGTTAACTTTTCAAGCAACGCCTAATATTTTCACGGGGCAGCCGCTAACGTGGTGCGCTCCTGGCTAGGGCGCTCCCTTCGCTATACCCCGGCTTCAAGAAACAAAAGAACATATTGCGAACGGAGAACAAACCATGCACAGTGCGCCCATGCCGTCCGGGACGATATGACCCGCTGGGCGGCCATATGACCCGCTGGGCGGGATGAGAATCGTGGCAGAAGGATCGCAGGTTCCATGACACAGGCGGCTTTGAAACTCGTGGCGAAGGTAGATACCGACAAGCAGAAGGCTCTTGAGGCGGCCCTGTCCCAGCTGGACCGGGCCTTCGGCAAGGGCGCGGTGATGAAGCTGGGTGCCAAGGGCAAGGTCGTGGAGATCGAGAGCGTGTCCACCGGCTCCCTGGGTCTCGACCTGGCGCTCGGCATCGGCGGCCTGCCGAGGGGCCGGGTGATCGAGATCTACGGCCCGGAAAGCTCCGGCAAGACCACGCTCGCCCTGCACGTGGTGGCGGAGGTGCAGAAGACCGGTGGCACGGCGGCCTTCGTCGACGCCGAACATGCCCTCGACCCCTCCTACGCCCAGCGGCTGGGGGTGAACCTCGACGATCTGCTGGTGTCGCAGCCGGACAATGGCGAACAGGCGCTGGAGATCACCGACACCCTGGTCCGCTCCAACGCCGTGGACATCATCGTGGTGGACTCCGTGGCCGCCCTGACCCCCCGCGCGGAAATCGAGGGCGACATGGGGGACAGCCTGCCCGGACTGCAGGCCCGGCTGATGAGCCAGGCCCTGCGCAAGCTCACCGGCTCCATCTCCAAGTCCAAGTGCATCGTCATCTTCATCAACCAGATCCGGATGAAGATCGGCGTCATGTACGGCAATCCGGAAACCACCACCGGGGGCAACGCCCTGAAGTTCTACGCCTCCGTCCGCCTCGACATCCGCCGCACCGGCTCCATCAAGAACCGGGACGAGATCGTCGGCAACAACGTCAAGGTTAAGGTGGTCAAGAACAAGGTCGCCCCGCCCTTCCGGGAGGTGGAGTTCGACATCATGTACGGGGAGGGCATCTCCAAGCTGGGGGAGATCATCGACCTGGGCGTGAAGGCGGGCCTGGTGGAGAAGTCCGGCTCCTGGTTCTCCTACAACAGCCAGCGCATCGGCCAGGGCCGCGAGAATGTGCGGGAGTTCCTGAAGCAGAACCCGGACATCGCCGCGGACATCGAGGCGGCTGTGCGCAAGAACTCGGTGAAGATCGCCGACAAGCTGCTGGCGGACCCCGAGCCCGACGCCGACACCGACGTCGAACCGGACTGATCGATGCCTCCGCGCCTCCGGGACGGCCTGCCGGCCGGGACCGGGGGCTGCGCAGGGGGAGGCGGTGCGGGCGCAAGGTGCGCGCTGATCCGCAGGGTACGGCGAGGCGATGTGAAATTTGCCGGGGTCCGGGCGTGAAACCGTGGTTTGCAAAGCTGCGGATTTCTATATGACGGCGGCGTGATCCCCTTAAGCCATGCCTGGGAGCGGCCATGCCGAGCCTGAACGAAATCCGGTCCACCTTCCTCGACTACTTTGCCGGACGCGGTCATACCGTCGTGCCGTCCGCGCCCCTGGTGCCGCAGAACGATCCGACGCTTCTGTTCGTGAACGCCGGCATGGTCCCGTTCAAGAACATCTTCACCGGGGCCGAGACCCGCCCCTATGTCCGGGCCGCGAGCTCGCAGAAATGCGTCCGGGCCGGTGGCAAGCACAACGACCTGGACAATGTGGGCTACACGGCCCGGCACCACACCTTCTTCGAGATGCTGGGGAACTTCTCCTTCGGCGACTATTTCAAGGAGCAGGCCATCGACAACGCCTGGACCCTTGTGAACAAGGAGTTCGGCCTGCCGAAGGACAAGCTCCTGGTCACGGTCTATGCCGATGACGACGAGGCCTTCAGCCTGTGGAAGAAGATCGCCGACTTCTCCGACGACCGGATCATCCGCATCGGCACCACGGACAATTTCTGGTCCATGGGGGACACCGGTCCCTGCGGTCCGTGCTCGGAGATCTTCTACGATCACGGGGCGGACATTCCCGGCGGACCGCCCGGCTCCCCCGACGAGGACGGCGACCGGTTCATCGAGATCTGGAACCTGGTCTTCATGCAGTACGAGCAGGTCGCCCCCGGGGAACGGGTCTCCCTGCCCAAGCCGTCCATCGACACCGGCATGGGGCTGGAGCGGATCGCCGCCGTGCTGCAGGGCGTGCACAACAATTACGACGTGGACCTGTTCCGTACCCTGATCGCCGCGTCGGAAGCCGCCACCGGCACCCGGGCGGCAGGCGAGGCGCTGCCTTCCCACCGGGTGATCGCCGACCATCTGCGCGCCTCGGCCTTCCTGGTGGCCGACGGTGTGTCCCCGTCCAATGAGGGCCGCGGCTATGTGCTGCGCCGGATCATGCGCCGGGCCATGCGCCATGCGCACCTGCTGGGCGCGGCCGATCCGCTGCTGTGGCGCCTGACGCCCACCCTGGTGAGCGAGATGGGCGGGGCCTATCCGGAACTCGTCCGGGCGGAGGCCCTGATCACCGAGACCCTGCGCCAGGAGGAGGAACGCTTCCGCCGCACCCTGGGCCGCGGGCTCGCCCTGCTGGACGAGGCCACTGCGGGCCTTGCGGCCGGGGACATGCTGGAGGGCGAGGTCGCCTTCAAGCTCTACGACACCTACGGCTTCCCCCTGGACCTGACCCAGGACGCCCTGCGCGCCAAGGGGCTGAACGTCAATCTGGACGGCTACGAGCAGGCCATGGCGCGGCAGCGGGCCATGGCCCGGGACGCCTGGCAGGGCTCCGGCGACCGGGGCGGCGGCGCGGCCTGGTTTGCGGTCCGCGACCGGCTGGGGCCGACGGAATTCGTGGGCTACGAGACGACTTCCGCCACGGGTGAGGTGCTGGCCCTGGTGACCGACACCGGCGAGATCGATGCGGCGGGAGAGGGCGTCGTGGTGGACGTCCTGTTCGACCGCACCCCATTCTATGCCGAGAGCGGGGGCCAGGCCTCAGACGTGGGCGAGGTTCACTGGACCGGCGGCTCGGCGGAGCTGGTGTCGGTGGCCAAGGAAGCGGGCGACCTGCACGTGCACCGGCTGAAGATCCTCTCCGGCCAGTTGCAGATGTCCGACCAGGTGACCCTGGATGTGGATGCCGACCGCCGCACCCGGACCCGGGCCAACCACTCCGCCGCCCATCTGGTGCACGAGGCGCTGAAGCGGGTGCTGGGCCCGCACGTGGCGCAGAAGGGCCAGCTGGTGGACGCCGACCGGATGCGCTTCGACTTCAGTCACGGGGGCCCCCTGACGGCGGACGAACTGGACCGGGTCGAGGCCGAGGTGAACGCCGTTATCCGCCAGAACGTGGTCACCCGCACCGAGGAAATGACCCCCGACGCTGCCATTGCCGCAGGTGCCGTGGCCCTGTTCGGCGAGAAGTACGGCGACACCGTCCGGGTCCTGACCCTGGGCCGCGCCCTGGAGGGCGAAGGGGCCTATTCCGTCGAGCTGTGCGGCGGCACCCATGTGGCCCGCACCGGTGACATCGCCCTGTTCCGCATCGTCGCCGAGCAGGGCATCGCCGCCGGCATCCGCCGGGTGGAGGCCCTGACCGGGGAGGCCGCCCGCCGCCTGATGCTGGACCAGATCGCCGTGGCCCGGGGCCTGGCGGAGCAGTTCAAGACCCCGATCCCGGAGCTTCCCGCCCGGATCGACCAGCTGGTGGCCGACCGCAAGCGCCTGGAAAAGGACCTCGAGGACGCCAAGCGCAAGCTGGCACTGGGCGGTGGTGGCGGGCCCGTGGCGGCGCCGGAGGAGATCGGCGGCGTCACCCTGGTGGCCCGGGTACTGCAGGGCCTGGACGGCAAGGGTCTGCGTCCGGTGGTCGAGGACCTGCGCAAGGTCCACCCCTCCGCCGTGATCGCCATCGTCGGCGTCAGCGAGGAGGGCAAGGCCGCCATCGCCGTGGCGGTGACCGCCGACCTCCTCGCCAAGGTCAGCGCCGCGGACCTGGTCAAGGTCGCGGTCCCGGCCATGGGCGGCCAGGGCGGCGGCGGCAAGCCGGACTTCGCCCAGGGCGGCGCGCCGGATGGATCTCTGGCGGACGCCGGCCTGGCGGCCATCCGGGCGGCCCTGGCTGGCTGAGGGGGCGTTCGTCCTTCGAGACGGGCTTCGCCCTCCTCAGGATGACGCGCGGTTGTTCCGCACGCGGACCGGGATGTGGGGTCGAAAGCCCCACCCCTCGTCATGGTGAGGAGGCCCGGGACGGGCCGTCTCGAACCACGGGCAACCGGACCTGCGTCCTTCGTGACGGGCTTCGCCATCCTCAGGATGACGCGCGTTTGTTCCGCACGCGGACCGGGATGTGGGCTCGAAAACTCCAACCTGCGTCCTTCGTGACGGGCTTCGCCCTCCTCAGGATGACGAAGGTTTGGGATCAACAACTCTCGTCATGGTGAGGAGGCCCGGCAGGGCCGTCTCGAACCACGCGCGATCGGTCCTGTGTCCTTCGTGACGGGGTTCACCTTCCTCAGTATGACGCGGGTCTGTGCACTGAGCGAAGGAGGCGAAGGGTCTCGAACCGGGAGGAACGGGACAGAGGCTCCCGCCTCGAGGGCGGGAATGACGAGCGATATTCGATAAGTTTGAAGGTCGTCATTCCCGGGCAGTGACCCGGGAACCGTGCGCCGGATGACGCGCCTCCTGCCGCCGGTCCCCGTACAAATCCCCCGCACCGGCACCGCAGCCCTTGACCTGTCCGGCGGTGGGGATTAACGCCTGACACTTGAGCGGCGGACGAGGTATGAGCCTCGCCCGCCGTTTTGCTGCGCCCTCGGTCCGCCGATCCGCGCCGCCCTGCCCGCCCCGCCAGAGGAGACCGCCCCATGACCGACACCCTGCTGCCCGGCTGCACCGGTGTGCTGGTTCTGGCGGATGGAACCGTCTTCCAGGGCCTGGGCACGGGCCTTGCGGGCACCGCCGTGGGCGAGGTCTGCTTCAACACGGCCATGACCGGCTATCAGGAAATCCTGACGGACCCGTCCTACATGGGCCAGATCGTCACCTTCACCTTCCCCCATGTGGGCAATGTCGGGGTCAACCTCGAGGACACCGAGCAGTTCGGCGACGGAGCGGTGACCGCGGCTCGGGGGGCGGTGTTCCGCGACGCTCCGACCGCCCAGGCCAACTGGCGCGCGCAGGGGGACCTGTCCGACTGGCTGGCCCGCCGCGGGGTGGTCGGCCTGTCCGGCATCGACACCCGGGCCCTCACCCGCCGAATCCGCGAGCAGGGCATGCCCCATGCGGTGATTGCCCATGACCCCCGCGGGATCTTCGACCTGCCGGCCCTGCAGGCGCAGGCGGCGGCGTGGAGCGGGCTTGTGGGCCTGGATCTGGCCAAGGACGCCACCTGCCGCCAGAGCTTCACCTTCGACGAGGGCCTGTGGTCCTGGCCGGAGGGCTATGCCCGCCCCGCCGCGGAGCTCCGGTTCCACGTGGTCGTGGTGGACTATGGGGTGAAGCGCAACATCCTGCGCAGCCTGGTCTCCATCGGCGCGCGGCTGACCGTCGTGCCCGCCGCCACCACGGCGGACGAGGTGCTGGCCCTGAAGCCGGACGGGGTGCTCCTGTCCAACGGACCGGGTGACCCGGCGGCCACGGGGGTCTATGCGGCCCCGCAGATCAAGGCCCTGGTGGCATCCGGCGTGCCGGTGTTCGGCATCTGCCTCGGCCACCAGATGCTGGCCCTGGCGCTGGGCGCGAAGACCACCAAGATGGAGCAGGGCCACCATGGCGCCAACCATCCGGTGAAGGACCTGCAGACCGGCAAGGTGGAGATCGTCTCCATGAACCACGGCTTCACCGTGGACCGGGACAGCCTTCCCGAGGACGTGATCGAGACCCACGTCTCCCTGTTCGACGGCACCAATGCGGGCATTGCCCTGAAGGATCGGCCGGTGTTCGGGGTGCAGCACCACCCGGAGGCCAGTCCGGGTCCCACGGACAGCCTCTATCTGTTCGACCGGTTCGCGGCCCTGATGGCGGGCTGAGGCCCGGCCGCCGCCGCCCGCTGTTTCGCCCGGTCAGGTCCGGATCGCTCCCATGCGCGACTTCGCCCATCTGCTGGACCGCCTGTCCCTGACGGCATCGCGCAATGCCAAGCTGGTCCTCGTGCGGGACTATCTGGCCGTCACGCCGGATCCGGAGCGGGGCTATGCCCTGGCCGCCATGACCGGGGACCTCGTCTTCCGCGCCGCCAAGCCCGCCATGATCCGCGAGGCCGTCGCCCAGCGGGTCGACGCCCGGCTGTTCGCCCTGTCCTATGACTTCGTCGGCGATCTGGCGGAGACCGCCGCCCTGGTCTGGCCCGCCCGCCCCGGGGCCAATGCCCCGCCGACCCTGGCCAGTGTGGTGGAGGAGCTGGAGGGGGCCGACCGCAAGACTGCCGCCGCCCGGATGGAGACCTGGCTGGACGCCCTGGACGCCGACGGGCGCTGGGCGCTGCTGAAGCTGATCACCGGCGGGCTGCGGGTGGGGCTGTCGGTGCGCCTGGCCCGGCAGGCGGTGCTGATGCTGGCCGTTCCCGAGGCCGGACCCGTGGTCCTCGGCGATCTGGAGGAGCTGTGGCACGGCCTCGCCCCTCCCTACACGGACCTGTTCGCCTGGCTGGAGGGCCGCGGCCCCCGCCCGGCGCCGGACCCCGCGGGCCGCTTCCGTCCCGCCATGCTGGCCCACGCCCTCGACGAGGAGACCGAGCTCGAGGCGATCACGCCCGACCTGTTCGCCGCGGAGTGGAAGTGGGACGGGGTGCGGGTCCAGGCGGTGCGGGAACAGGGACAGGCGCGGCTCTATACCCGCACGGGAGAGGACATCTCCGCGGCCTTTCCCGACCTGATGGGGGCGCTGGCCTTCGACGGGGTGATCGACGGGGAGTTGGTGGTGCGCCGGGGGGAGGTGCTGGGCAGCTTTTCCGACCTGCAGCAGCGGCTGAACCGCAAGACCGCCACGGCGGCGCTGATGGCCGCCCACCCGGCGGCGATCCGGGCCTATGACCTGCTGGCCGAGGGGGGCGACGACCTGCGCCCCCTGACGTTCCGCGAGCGCCGGGCCCGGCTGGAGGCCTTCGTGGCCGCACACACCGGCACCCGCCTCGACCTGTCGCCCCTGCAGCCCTTCGACGACCCGGCGCATCTGGCGGCGCTCCGCGCGGACCCGCCGGAGGGGGACGCCCGGCTGGCGGAGGGGCTGATGCTGAAGCGCTGGGATAGCCCCTATCTGGCCGGGCGACCCAAGGGCCCGTGGTTCAAGTGGAAGCGGGCCCCGTTCCTGGTGGATGCGGTGATGCTCTATGCCCAGCGGGGGCATGGCCGACGCTCCGGCCTCTATTCGGACTTCACCTTCGGGGTCTGGCGGGAGGGGGCGCTGACCCCCGTGGGCAAGGCCTATTCCGGCTTCACCGATGCGGAGCTGAAGCTGCTGGACCGCTATGTGCGGGAGAACACGGTGGAGACCTTCGGCCCCGTGCGCCGGGTGCGGGCGGAGCCGGATCACGGGGTGGTGCTGGAGATCGCCTTCGAGGGGCTGCAGCGGTCGCCGCGGCACCGGTCGGGGCTGGCCATGCGCTTTCCCCGCATCCACCGCCTGCGCCCGGACAAGCCGCCGAGGGAGGCGGACGACATCGCGGTGCTGGAGCGATTGTTGTCCGGCGGGGGCCTGCCGGGCTAGGGTCCCGGTCATGACACCTGAATTCACCCTGCGCCGCCTCACCCCCGACGACGCGGAAGCTTTCCGCGAGATCCGGCTGGAGGGGCTGACCCTGACCCCCCAGGCCTTCACCGCCGCCCTGTCGCAGGAAGAGGCCCGGCCCCTGGAGGATTTCCGCCAGCGGATGGAGACGAACCATGTCCTGGGCGCCTTCGATGGCGACGGCCGACTGCAGGGGGTGATGGGCCTGACGATCTCCGACAGCCCCCGCACCGGCCATGTCGGCGGCGTCTGGGGGGTCTATCTGCGGGAGGCGGCCCGGGGCACGGGCCTGGCCCGGCGGATGCTGGAAACCCTGGTGGAGGCGGCCCGGGGGCGGGTGGAGGCGCTGGACCTGGGGGTGGGCGTCTACAACACCGCTGCCCGGCGGCTCTATGAGTCCGTGGGCTTCGTGGAAATGGCCCGCCTGCCCCGGGTGGTGCGGGTGGAGGACGTCTATTACGACGAGATGCTCATGCGCCTGACCTTCCCCGCCGCGCAGACGCCTTGACCGCGGGCGCCCCGCGGCCCTATGCCCTGCCACCGATCAGAGGCGCACCCACATGTCCGGCACATCCAACTCCGAATCCCCCGACCAGTGGGGCCCCGCAACCCAGGCGGTCCGCGGCGGCATGACCCGCTCGCCCTTCGGCGAGACGGCGGAGGCCATGTTCCTCACCCAGAGCTTTGTCTATGACAGCGCCGAGGCGGCCAATGCCCGGTTCGCCGGGGAGAACCCGGGCTATATCTACAGCCGCTACGCCAATCCCACCGTGAAGATGTTCGAGGACCGCCTCGCCCTGATCGAGGGGGCGGAGTTCTGCCGCTCCACCGCGTCGGGCATGGCGGCGATCTTCACCGCCCTGACGGGTCTGGTGCGCGCAGGCGACCATATCCTGGCCAGCCGGGCCCTGTTCGGCTCCTGCCGCTGGCTGCTGACGGAGTATTTCCCCCGCTTCGGGGTGGAGACCAGCGTGGTGGACGGGCCGGACCTGGCCCAGTGGGAAAAGGGCTTTCGTCCCAACACAAAGGTCGTGCTGATCGAGAGCCCGGCCAATCCCCTGCTGGAAGTCGTGGACGTGGCCGCCATCTGCGCGCTGGCCCATGCCGCGGGTGCGAAGGTGATCGTGGACAATGTGTTCGCCACGCCGATCCTGCAGAAGCCCCTGCAGCTGGGGGCCGACATCGTCGTCTATTCCGCCACCAAGCACATCGACGGCCAGGGCCGGGTGATGGGGGGCGCGATCCTGGGGCCGACCCAGCTGCTGGAGGACGCCTATCGCGACATCCTGCGCCACACGGGTCCTGCCCTGTCGCCCTTCAATGCCTGGGTGCTGCTGAAGGGGCTGGAGACCCTGGATCTGCGGGTGCGCCACCAGTCGCAGACGGCGGCGGTGCTGGCCGACCAGATCGCCCTGTCGCCCCATGTGCTGGCCATCCGTTATCCCACCCGCAAGGACCATCCGCAGCACGACGTGGCCATGCGCCAGATGAGCGCCGGTTCGACCCTGGTGGCCTTCGACTTCGGCACCCGGGAGAAGGCCTTTGCCTTCCTCAATGCCCTGCAGGTGATCGACATCTCCAACAATCTGGGGGATGCCAAGTCCATGGCGGTCCACCCGCCCACCACCACCCACCGGGCCATGAGCGAGGCGGACCGCCTGCAGATCGGCCTGACGGAGGGCTGGGTCCGCCTGTCCGTGGGCCTGGAGGACGTGGCCGACCTGTCGCGGGACATCGACCGCGCCCTCCATGCGATCTAGGCGCATGGGCCGGAGGCTGGATCCCGTTCCCTACGAGGCCCGCACCCGCGATCTGGTGGTGCGGGTGAACCCCTATTTCCTGCCGGACCAGTCGGACCCGCAGGACCGCAAGTGGGTCTGGGGCTATGACGTGGAGATCGAGAACCACGGGACCGAGGTGGTGCAGCTGGTCTCCCGCCACTGGGTGATTACCGACGCGCTGGGTCGGGTGGAGGAGGTCGAGGGCGACGGCGTGGTGGGCGAGCAGCCGGTGCTGAAGCCCGGCGAGGCGTTCCGCTACTCCTCCGGCTGTCCCCTGACCACGGCATCCGGGGTGATGGAGGGGGAGTACCGGATGGTCACCGCCGACGGCGAGACCTTCGAGGCCCTGATCCCCCCCTTCAGCCTGGACCTGCCCGATCCCGGCCGGGTGGTGAACTAGCGTCACGTCCGGAGGGAGGTTCCCGCCTCAAGGGCGGGAATGACGGGGATATATCTATGATTTTATGATCGTCATTCCCGGGCCTGACCCGGGAACCCCGGTCAGAATGAAGCGCCATATCCGGAACGAGGTTCTCGGCTCAAGGCCGAGAATGACGGACGGAAAACAACTCCCTCACCCCTCCAGGCGCAGGGTCAGGTCCTCGATCCGGGCGGCGGTGGAGGCGATGGCCCGGGCGGCGACGGCTTCCACCTCGGCCCGGGCGGTGCGCAGGCGCTCCAGCTCCGCTTCCAGCTGCTCGATGCGATAGCGCTGGTCCGCCGCCTCGTCCGCGGTCAGCAGGGCAGCCATCAGGAACAGGCGCAGCTCCCCCACCTGGCCCACGGCGTCGGCCACTTCCCGCACCTGGGAGTCGAAATTCCTGGCGAGGTTCGCCACATGGCTCTCCTGACCGTCCTCGCAGCCGACGCTGTAGGACCGCCCGTTGACGGTCACCGTCACTGTGGCCATGGCCTAGTCCTCCGCCTGCAGATGATCGGCCATCTCGCCGGCCAGTTCCGCCGCCAGTGCCGCGCGCACCTCGGCTGCCGCGCGACCCAGCGCCGCGGAGGCCTCTGCCGCCACCTGTTCCAGGGCCTTTTCCCGGGCCCGGGCGGCGTCCAGGTCCGCGGCGAGCCGCGCCCGGTCCTCGGCAAAGGCATCGCTGTCCCCCGCCCGGGAGACGCGCTCCGCCAGGCGGGCTTCCAGACGGTTCAGCGCCAGTTCCAGCCGGCGGGTGGCGTCTCCGAGCGCCGTGTCGGAGGTCGCCGTACCGGCCTCTCCGGTCAGGTTCAGCTCCGGTTCCAGGTCCGTCATCCGCGCTTCATCCCCGCAGTCCCCCAAAGGCGTTTCACACGATCCACCGGGAAATGTTCATACAACGCTCTGCCAGCTTGTCACCCGAACTTCGCAAATCCCGGCCCCGTCCCTCCCCGGACCGGGTGCGGCCGCCGGGCCCCTCGACCGGCCGCCCGTCAGATTCGGTAACCGGATTTGACCGGTGCAGGGGTTGACTTCACCGCGTCCAGGCTCACAAACCCCGCCACACAACAGGCCCCGCCCGCTCAGTGCGGCGCGGCGAACCACAATTGCCGGGAGCAGTCTCACATGGCCCTTCGCGTCGCCATCAACGGTTTTGGCCGGATCGGCCGTCTTGTCCTGCGCTCCATCGTCGAGCATGGCCGCACGGACATCGAGGTCGTGGCCATCAACGACCTGGGCCCCATCGAGACCAATGCCCATCTGCTGCGCTACGACTCCACCCACGGCCGCTTCCCCGGTGCCGTGACCGTGAAGGGCGACACCCTGGACGTGGGCTTCGGCCCCATCAAGGTCACCGCCGAGCGGGACCCGGCCAAGCTGCCGCACGCCGAACTGGGCGTGGACATCGCCTTCGAGTGCACCGGTATCTTCACCAGCCGGGACAAGGCCGCCGCCCACCTGGCCGCCGGTGCCAAGCGGGTGCTGGTGTCCGCCCCCTGCGACAATGCCGACCAGACCATCGTCTATGGCGTGAACCACGGGGTTCTGAGCGCCGCGGACACGGTGGTGTCCAATGCGTCCTGCACCACCAACTGCCTCGCCCCCGTGGCCAAGGTGCTGCAGGAGCTGTGCGGGATCGAGCGCGGCTACATGACCACCATCCACTCCTACACCAATGACCAGCCGTCCCTGGACCAGATGCACAAGGACCTGTACCGGGCCCGGGCCGCGGCCCTGTCCATGATCCCCACCTCCACCGGCGCGGCCAAGGCCGTGGGCCTGGTGCTGCCGGAGCTGAAGGGCAAGCTGGACGGCTCCTCCGTGCGGGTGCCCACGGCCAATGTCTCCGTCGTGGACCTGAAGATCGTCCCCACCCGCAAGGTGACCGTGGACGAGATCAATGCCGCCATCACCGCCGCCGCCAACGGGGCGATGAAGGGCGTGCTGGCCGTCACCGACGAGCCGCTGGTGTCCACCGACTTCAACCACCAGCCCGCCTCCTCCACCGTGGCGCTGGCCCAGACCCAGGTGATCGAGGGCCAGCTGGCCCGCATCCTGACCTGGTACGACAACGAGTGGGGCTTCTCCACCCGCATGGCCGACACGGCGCTGGCCATGGCGAAGTTCCTGTAAGGCCGATCATTCTCCTCAGTCAGGACCCGCCCATGTCCGCATTCCGCACCCTCGACGACGTCTCGGACCTGTCGGGCAAGACCGCCCTTGTCCGGGTGGACTTCAATGTCCCCATGGAGAACGGGTCGATCAGCGACGATACCCGCCTGCGGGTCGCCCTGCCGACGATCCGCGACCTGACCGGCAAGGGGGCGAAGGTGGCCCTGCTGGCGCACTTCGACCGGCCCAAGGGCCAGCGGGTGCCGTCCATGAGCCTGCAGCCCGTGGTGGCCCGCCTGTCGTCCCTGCTGGGCGCGCCGGTGGCCTTTGCCGAGGACTGCATCGGCCCGGACGCCGCCGGTGCCATCGCCGCCCTGCCTGCGGGCGGGGTGCTGCTGCTGGAGAATGTCCGCTTCCACAAGGGCGAGGAGGCCAATGACCCGGCCTTTGCCGAGGCCCTGGCGGCGCTCGGCGATGTCTATGTGAACGACGCCTTCTCCGCCGCGCACCGGGCCCACGCCTCCACCGAGGGGCTGGCTCACCGCCGGCCCGCCTATGCCGGCCGCTCCATGCAGCGGGAGTTGGAGGCGCTGCAGGCGGCGCTGTCCACGCCGAAGCGGCCCGTGGTGGGCGTGGTGGGCGGCTCCAAGGTCTCCACCAAGCTCGACCTGCTGCAGAACCTGGTGGGCAAGCTCGACAGCCTGGCCATCGGCGGCGGCATGGCCAACACCTTCCTGTTCGCGCAAGGTCACCCCGTCGGGGCCTCCCTGTGCGAGAAGGACATGGCCGACACCGCCCGGGCGATCATGGCCGAGGCCGCGAAAAAGGGCTGCGAGCTGCTGCTGCCGGTGGACCTGGTCTGCGCCGAGGACCTGAAGCCCGGTGTTGCCACCCACACCCGCGCCCTGGACGGGGTGGCGGACGGGGACAAGATCTTCGATGCGGGCCCGGCCTCCGTCGCCCGTCTGATTGCCGCCATCGATGCCGCCGCCACCGTGGTCTGGAACGGCCCGCTGGGCGTGTTCGAGGTTCCGCCCTTCGATGCGGCCACCGTGGCCGTGGCCCGGCATGCCGCGGCACTCGCCAAGGCCGGGAAGATCATTGCCGTGGCCGGAGGGGGCGACACCGTCGCCGCCCTGCATGCCGCAGGGGTCGCCGACGACTTCACCTTCGTCTCCACGGCCGGGGGCGCGTTCCTGGAATGGATGGAAGGCAAGGTCCTGCCGGGGGTCGAGGCCCTGAAGGCCTGAACCCTACCGTCCCGTGGAGCCGAAGCCCCCCTCGCCGCGGGCCGTCTCGGGCAGGACCTCCACCTCCTCGAACACGCCGCGGGTCACGGGGGCGACCACCATCTGGGCGATGCGCTCCCCCCGCTGCACCACGAAGGGCTCCGCCCCGAGATTGATCAGGATGACCTTCAGCTCCCCCCGGTAGTCGCTGTCCACGGTCCCGGGGGAGTTCAGGCAGGTCAGGCCATGCTTCGCCGCCAGGCCGGACCGGGGCCGCACCTGCAACTCATAGCCCGGCGGGATCGCCATGGAGAGACCGGTGGGGATCATCTGCCGCTCCCCGGGCCGGAGGGTCACGGGGGCGTCCTCGGGCACGGCGGCGCGCAGGTCCATGCCGGCCGCCCCCTCCGTCTCGTAGGCGGGCAGGGCCAGGCCCTGTCCATGGGGCAGGCGGCGAAGGGCGAGGGTGACGGTGGGCGTGCTCATGGCCGAGACGGCTAGAGCGATTCCGCCGTGCCGGACAGGGGCCCCACCAGGGCCTCGGCGATGCGCAGGGCCAGGCGGCGGGCCACCTCGTCCTTCGGCAGGGAGGGCCAGGTCTCCACCCCGTCGGCGGTGACGAGGGAGACGGCATTGGCGTCCCCGCCCATCACGTCCCCGGACACGTCATTGGCCACGATCCAGTCGCAGCCCTTGCGCGCGCGCTTGGCCACGGCGTGGGGGATCACGTCGTTCGTCTCCGCGGCAAAGCCCACCACCAGGCGCGGCCGGTCGGGGCCGGGACGGGACAGGGTGGCCAGGATGTCCGGATTTTCCTCGAGCGTCAGGGGCGGCGGCGCGGCCCCTTCTCCCTTCTTGACCTTCCGCGCCTCGGTCGTGGCCGGACGCCAGTCGGCCACGGCGGCGACCATGACGGCGGCATCGACCGGCAGGGCGGCGCGGGCGGCGTCCAGCATCTGGCGGGCGGTCTCCACCGACAGCCGATGCACACCGGCGGGGGCTGGGAGCGCGGTGGGGCCGGAGACCAGGGTCACCTCCGCCCCCAGACCGGCCAGGGCCGCGGCCAGGGCATAGCCCTGCTTGCCGGAGGAGCGGTTGGCGATGTAGCGCACCGGGTCGATGGGCTCGTGCGTCGGCCCGGCGGTGACCAGCACCCGTGTCCCGGCCAGCGGCCGATGGGCGGCGGGTGCTTCCAGCTGCGCGAGGATGGCGGCCAGGATCGCTTCCGGCTCGGCCATGCGCCCGGGTCCGAACTCCCCGCAGGCCATGGCCCCCTCGTCCGGTCCGACGAAGCGGACCCCGTCGGCGGTCAGGGTGGCGAGATTGCGCTGCGTCGCCGGGTGCTGCCACATGCGCACGTTCATGGCCGGTGCCATCAGCACGGGCTTGTCCGTGGCCAGCAGGGCCGTGGTGGCGAGGTCCGGGGCAAGGCCCTGGGCCGCCTTGGCCATCAGGTCGGCGGTGGCGGGGGCGACCACGACGAGGTCGGCGCTGCGGGACAGCTGGATATGGCCCATCTCCGCCTCGTCCGTGAGGTCGAACAGCGCCTGGTACACCGGCTGGCCGGACAGGGCCGACAGGGACAGGGGCGTGACGAACTGGGCCCCGGCCTCGGTCAGGATGGCCCGCACGCCGATCCCGGCGCGTACCAGCAGGCGCACCAGTTCCAGCGACTTGTAGGCGGCGATCCCGCCCCCCACGATCAGCAGCACCGATTTCGTCTTCACCGGACCCTGTGTCTCCAACGAGGCCCTGCGGCCACATGTCTCAGGCCGCTGCATAGCAAGCGGCGAGACGTTCGCCAAATGTTCGGATAGATTGACAACCATGGGAGGTAGTTGAGCCATGGTCATGACGCAATTCGGACATGTCTCCTGGCCGGGTGGGGGGCCGGACCTGTCCGGGCAGTCCCGGGCGGTGCGTGGGCCGCTTTGGCTCATGACCCTGCTGCTACTGGGGATTGTCCTGCTGGCTGGCTGCGGGGAGCGGCCCCGGGCGGCAGCGGCCCGTCCCCCCGCGGGGCCGGAGGATCGGGCGGCGGCGCTGGCAGCCCCCGTGGCGGAGGTTGGCGCGCAGACCGGCTCCGCGGCGGGGTCGACGGGGATGACCGGGGGTAGCCGGTCCGCTCGCCGGGTCACGCCCCTGTTCCACGGGGAGCCCCTGTGGGCGGAAAATCGCCATGGCGGAGCGGAAGACAATGCCCGCTACCAGTTCGAACACCGCGGGACCGACATCGGGGCCCGATCCCTCGAGGACTATCTGACCCGGGTCCATGCCTTCTTCGACCATCCCCCGGCGGACGTGGAGACGACGGTGCGGGCCAGCAACGGCGACCGGCTGCTCTACTCCCCCGGGGCCAACCTGTTCGGGGTCCAGAGAAAGGACGGGGCCCCGCGTCTGCTCATGCGACCCGTCTCCGGCCGCGCCTATTGGGAGGGCGAACGGACCCGGGCTTCAGGGCCCAATTTGAGCGATCAGGCGGCACGCTAGGTGTCAGAACTGACCCCCGGGGCGGTAACATCAATCTGTTCTTTACGGGGGTTAGCCTAGATTTCGGCATCAGATTTCAAGAGATTCCGGAATGTATGCAGCTGATCCTGTCCTGTTGAAGAAGCTTGGACCGCGCATTGAACGGGTCCTGATCCTCGACCCGGTCCCCACCAGCGGCAAGATGATGGGCGAGTTCCTCAGGGACTTCGGATCCCGCCAGATCTCCATGGTGCACAAGACCGCCGGGGCCCTGGGCGTGGTCGCCAACATGGACCCCCAGCTGATCATCACCGAGTACCGGGGACCGGAGTTCGACGGGGTCGAATTCGTACGGGAACTGCGCCGCAGCCGCCTGTCCCAGCGGACCGTGCCGGTGATCCTCTACACCGCCGAGGCGACGGTGGAGTCCATCAAGGGGGCCCGGGACGCGGGTGCGCACGAGTTCCTGCGCAAGCCCTATGCCATCAAGGACCTGTTCCGCCGGGTGGAGAACGTCATGCTCAAGCCTCGGGACTGGATCGAGGCGCAGATGTATGTTGGTCCCGACCGGCGCCGCTTCAACAGCGAGGCCTATGCCGGCACCCGCAAGCGCCGAGCCGAAAAGGCCGCCTGACGACGGCCGACCTGAACCCCGCACCGAAGCGCGGGCCGGATCGTCAGTCGAAATAGTACCGGGTCCGGACCGCCCAGTCCGACTGGGGATAGCGCGCCTTCAGCAGCCGGAAGGCCCGGCGGCCACTGTGGTTGTGGCTGCCGCCGAAGTGACCCACGTGCACCAGCCAGCACAGGGCCTCCGCCGCCCGGGGGTCGTCCCGGTGGGCGGTCACATAGTCCAGCATCTCGTCCCACACGGCCACGGCGCCCGGCGGCAGGGTCTGGGCAGGATTGGTCTGGCCGCTGGAATAATAGGCATCCGGGGCCTGGGCGAAGATCGCCCGCTCCGTCTTCGCCACCCCGTCGGCCGCCGCCACGAAGCCGGGCAGCCGCAGGGGGGACGGGGCGGCGCTGCACAGGCCCAGGCACACCAGGTCCGTGGTCGCATCGGGCGCGTCGATCTCCCCCGTCCCGGCCTGCTGATAGAGGGCCAGGGGCGGCGGGGCGGCCTCGGGCTGCGGCGCGGCGGCGGGGCGGATGACCCAGTCCATCCAGGTGCCCTGGAAGTCCGCCACGGTCTTTTCCGGACGGGTATAGGTCACCAGGTCCATGCGCAGGCCGGGCAGCTTGGCCAGGACGAAGAACTCGGCAAAGCGCTTGTCCGTCCCGGGCGGCGTGGCCGCCACCCGCAGGAAGTCGTCGGCCATGACCGGCAGCAGGCCGACCAGGAGCCGCGCCGATCGGTCGATGGCCGGCGGGGCCTGCAGGGCCACGGCCCGGGCAAAGTTGGTCAGGGCGATGTCCCGGCGGATCAGGTCCGGCAGGCCCTTGTCCTCCGCGAGGCGCAGCCGCTGGGCCAGGGGCATGCGGTCGATCACCGCCCGGGCATCCTCCCCCAGGCCCCGGGTGCCCGTCTGGCCCTCCCCGTCGAACACGCCGCCATACTGGGCGGAAAACAGGGGCCAGTTGTCCCTCAGACAGTAGACCTGCGGGGTCGGGTTGGCCGGAGGAGACCCGCAGATCCGCTCCCGCAATGCCAGGGTCACCAGCTCCGGCAGGTCCCGCGCCAGTTGCAGGCGCTGGGCCCGGAACAGGTTGCGGTCCGCCACCCGCAGGTCCGGGCGGGCGATCAGGGCATCCAGCCGGGCGCGCACGCGGTTGCGGGCCTCGGCGTCCCCCGCGCTGCCGGTGTCGGCGGCCAGGGCGAGGCGCACGAGGTGCAGTTGCACCGTCAGCCAGGCCGGGTCGCCCTCGCCCAGGGCCTGCCCGGCGGCGATCAGCTCTGCCGTCTCCGCATCCCCGGGCAGGGCCAGGCTGAGGCCCGCCAGCAGCCAGGCGGGGTCATGGGTCTCGCCCCAGCGCTGGCGGGCATGGTCCAGGGCGCGGCGGCGGGCGGCCTGTGCCGTCTGTTGCCGCAGCCGGGTGGCCCGGGCCCGGCCCTTCAGGTCGGCGGTGCCGTCCGGCCCGAACAGGCGGGTATCGGCATCGGTCTGGGCCTTGGCCTCGTCCGCCGTGGCCCGGGGGCGCAGGGTGGCCATCCAGTCCAGGGCGTCGAAGGGCACCTGTCCCGCATCGAACAGGTCCGACAGGTCGCGGAACAGGACATCGGTGTGCGGTGCCGCGTCATGGGCGGCCAGTGCCGCAGTGATCTCGGCTCCCAGCCGGTCGGGATGGGCGCGGAACAGGAGGGCGTGCGAAAGATCCTCGGCGGTGCTGCGGCCAAAGGCGTCGGCGGGCAGGCGTTCCAGGGCGGCGATGGCCCCCTCGGCCCGGACAAAGGCCTGGGGCGAGGGGCGGCTCTTCGCCTCCCGCAACAGGGCGCGGGCCTGCAGATAGGGGGCCATCCGCCGCCAGGGGGAGGCCCGGTCCCGGCCGATGACGGCAAAGCGGTCCGCCGCCTCCAGGTCCCGGTCCATGTAGAGGGCGAAGGCCGCCTCCTGATAGGCCCGGTCGGCCTTCAGCCAGGCGGGGGCCCCGACCATGGGCGGGGGCAGGGTCGCGCCCTCCGCACCGCAGGCGTCGAACACCGCATCCTGGGTCGCCAGCCAGGCCCGGACGGCGGGGGTGGCCCCGCCCTCCCGGTTCATCCGGTCGTTCAGGGTGGCGGCGGCGGTCTCGAAGGCGTCGGGAAAGCAGTTCTCCCGGCTGGTGAAGTCCGGACCCGGCCGGGCGGTGGGCAGGAAGGGCGGGATCGCCGGCGCGTCCTTCACCGTCAGCCGGGCGGCGCGCCAGACCTGCGCCCCGGCGGGGGGCGAGTCGGGCACGAAGGGGGCGTCGCAGCAGGGCCGCGTCAGGGTCGGGCCGACCACCGGCCCCACCTCCTGGCCGTGCAGCAGCCGCCAGTCCAGATAGAGCAGGGGCCGGGGCGAGCGAGCCATGACGATCCCCGGCTGTCCGGCATAGACCGGCCCCATCCGCGCCGCCTCGCCGCCATAGGGGTCGAGGTACCAGGGGGCGGGAGCCGCGGGGCCGCTGGCCTGGGCCACCGGGGCCAGCGGCAAAGTCGCCGCCGCCACGGCCAGCGCCAGCGCCACGGTCGCTAGTGTGCGGTTCCCCATGCCTCGACCCTTTCCCGAACCTGCGTGAAGCGATCCGCCGTCCAGCTTCGCGGGTTGAACAGATACACCCGCCGACCGGTCGGTGCACGTCCCGGCGGCAGGTCGGCGGCAATGCCCAGCGCCGTGCGGCACGCCGGCTGCGCGAAGTCGGCCCCGTTGGTCAGGGCCTGCATCAGCCCCTCGCCCTGCGGTCCCATTCGGAACAGCATGGGCACCACCTCGTCCACCTCCGCGGCACCGAGCCAGTCCTCCGTGTCGCACCAGGAGGCCAGCGCGGTCATGGAAAGGATCGTGCCCGCAGGCAGGCGGCGGCGCACGGCGCGGACCGTGTCCAGCAGCATCTGCCGCTGGGAGGCCCGGACCTCGAAATCGAGCTGCACCCGCTGCGGGTGGCCCGGCGCGGTCAGGCGCACCACTGCCTCGGCCAGCCGCTCGGCCAGGGCGTCGGACCAGACCGGGACCTGGTGCCGACGGATCTGCACATGGGCCACGGCGGTGGTGACCTGCTCCGGCCGGGCCAGCAGGGGAAAGCGCCGGGCGCGGACGAACAGGTCGGCCCCGCGGATCTCGATGAAGGCGGTCTGCACGGCGATCTCCGTGTCCGGGGGCAGGAAGCGCAGGTCCTCCGGCCGCTCCCAGGCCCAGACCACCAGGCGGGACGGGTCCGCCAGGGCCGGACCGGAGACCGCCAGGACCAGCGCCCCCAGCAGGCCGCCGCCGAAAGTGCGGATCGGCCGCTGTGACATGACCTAGAGGCCGTAGACCTCGGCCAGGACCGGGTCCTTGCCGGCGATCTGGCGGGCGCAGTCCACCAGCACCCTGGCCTGCTTCCAGGTGGCGTCGTCCTGCATCTTGCCGTCGATCATGGCCACGCCCGAGCCGTCGGGCATGGCCTCGAGAATGCGTTTCGCAAAGGCGACTTCGCCCGGATCGGGGCTGAACACCTTCTTGGCCACGGCGATCTGGGAGGGGTGCAGGCTCCACGCCCCGGTGCAGCCCAGCAGGAAGGCGTTCTTGAACTGCTGCTCGCAGGCCTCGAGGTCGGCAATGTCGCCGAAGGGGCCGTAGAAGGCCTTGATCCCATGGGCGGCGCAGGCGTCCACCATCTTCGCCAGGGTGTAGTGCCACAGGTCCTGCTGCACGCTGGCCCGGGGGCTGCCGTCGGCGTGGGGATCCTCCATGACCCGATAGAAGGGGTGGCCGCCGCCGACCCTTGTGGTCTTCATGCCCCGGCTGGCGGCCAGGTCGGCGGGGCCGAGGCTGACCCCCTGCATCCGCGGGCTGGCGGCGCAGATGGCCTCCACATTGTTCACCCCCTCCGCCGTTTCCAGGAGGGCGTGCAGCAGGATCGGCCGGGTCACCCCGTGCTTGGCCTCCAGCAGGGCCAGCAGCTGGTCCATGTAGTGGATGTCCCAGGGGCCTTCGACCTTGGGGACGATGATCACGTCCAGCTGGTTGCCCACGGCGGCGACGATCTCGGTGACGTCGTCCAGGTGCCAGGGGGAGTTCAGGCAGTTGATCCGGGTCCACAGGCCGACGCCGGCAGCGGCGAAGTCGTGGGCGCGGGCCATCTCGATGAAGCCGGCCCGGGCGGCGGTCTTGAACTCCGCCGGAATGGCATCCTCCAGATTGCCGACGATCACGTCCACCTCCTTCAGGGTCTCGCCGATCTTGGCGCGGACCTTGTCCAGGTGCGGAGGAACGAAGTGCAGCATCCGCTCCACCCGGGAGGGCAGCTCGCGATAGGGCTGGGGCGCGCCGATGGCCAGGGGCTTGAAGAATCCGCGGGGGGTCTTGGTCATGGCGGTCCGGCTCCGGTGTCGTGGTCTGCCCGTCGGTAGCGCAACGGGACGCCCCGCGCCAGAGGGCGTGGACGCGGGGCCTATGCGGCCCCCTCCGGCTGGGATAGCCTCGGGAAAACCTGGAACGAGGAACCCCGGATGCGCATGACCCTTCTGGCCGCGACCCTGACAGTCGCCCTGCCCTTCATCAGTGCCCCGGCGCTGGCCCAGACGGCACCGGCCGCCGCACCGGCCCCGGCGCCCGCTCCGGCTCCGCGCCCCACCCTGATCCGCGGCAAGGTGACCAGCCTCGACGGCAATGTCTTGACCGTCGCCACCCGGGAGGGCGGCGTGGCGGTGGTGAAGCTGACCCCCGACTGGTCGGTGACGGAGGTGAAGCCCGTGTCCCCCGATGCCATCCAGAAGGGCAGCTTCATCGGCACTACCGAGGTGGACAAGCCCGACGGCACCGGCATGTCCCTGGAAGTCCACGTGTTTCCCCCGGGCATGAAGATGGGTGAGGGCCACTATCCCTGGGACCTGAAGCCCGGCTCCAACATGACCAACGGCACCATCGACAATGTGGTGGCCGGCGTCAGCGGCCGCACGGTGGACGTGTCCTATCCCGGCGGCGTGCGCCATGTGGAGATCCCCGCCAATATCCCGATCGTGCAGTTCGGCCTGGGGGACAAGGCGCTGCTGAAGCCCGGCGCGGGGGTGTTCATCGGGGCGATGAAGATGGCGGACGGCACCTTCATGACCAACCGGGTGACCACCGGCGCCAACGGCGTCAATCCTCCGATGTAGGCCCGGTCCTGCGGCGGGACAGGGGGTGCTTCGTCGCCACCACCTCCCGCAGGCGCTCTCCCGCCACATGGGTGTAGATCTCGGTGGTGGAGATGTCGGCATGGCCCAGCAGGGTCTGCACCGTGCGCAGGTCGGCACCCCCGTCCAGCAGCTGGGTGGCGAAGGCGTGGCGCAGCACGTGCGGGCTGACCATGGCCGGGTCGAGACCGGCGGCCAGCGCCGTCTCGTCCAATAGCTGGGCAAAGCGGCGCCGCGTCAGCCGCCCCGTCTCCGCGCCGGTCCCCCCGCGGGAGGGGAACAGCCACGGGCTGGACGTGGCACCCGTGGGCAGGTGGCGGGGGCGCAGGGGCAGATAGGCGGCAATGGCCGCCCGGGCCGACCGGTTGAGGGGGGCCAGCCGCTCCTTGCCGCCCTTGCCCTTGACGATCAGATAGGCCGGGTCCCGGGCCACCGCCTGCAGGGTCAGGGACAAAAGCTCCGAGATGCGCAGGCCTGACGCATAGAGCACCTCCAGGGCGCAGACCAGGCGGGCCACGTCCTCCGGCGGTCCCGGGCGGGCGGCGGCAGCGGCGATCAGGGCGGTCATCTCGCCGTGGGACAGGGTCTTGGGCAGGGGGCGGCCGGGTCTGGGCGCCTCCACCCGGCGGCTGGGATCGTCGCTGCGCCAGCCCTCCGCCAGGGCAAAGCGGTAGAACTGGCGGACGGAGGCCCGGCGTCGGGCGGCGGTGGCGGGGGCCAGGCCCCGGCGGCCCAGGGCCTCGAAATAGGCCTCCACCGACGGGGCGGGGGCGGAGATCGCCGTTTCCTTCCGGGCCTTCAGGAAGGCCTCCAGATCCGCCAGATCATTGCCATAGGCGCGCAGGGTGTTGGCGGCGCTGGCCCGCTCCGCCGCCATGGACTCCAGGAAGGCCTCGATCTGGGCGTCGCTCATCGACCGGCGAGGGCGAGGAGGCCGTCCAGGGCCAGGGACCGGGCCTCCGCCGCCAGCCCGATCCGGACGAGGGGGCGCAGGAACAGGGACCGCTCCGCCGGTGCCAGGGGCGCGGTGCCGTCCGTCTGCGCCGCCGCCAGGGTCAGAAGGGCGACTTCTCCGGGGGCGCTGCGGGCCGCGGCGGCGAAGGCCACCAGGGCCGCCCCCGCATGGCGCGCAGGGCCGGGCTCGAACCGGGACAGCTGAAGCCGGGCCTGGGGCGACAGGTCCGTGCCCGCCGGATCGCCGATGCCGAACAGGATCAGCGCGGCGCCCTGGGCCCGCAGGGCATCGGACGGTGCCGCGCGGCTGCCCGTGTCCACCATCCGGTCCATCACCTCGCCCACGGGGCGGCCGGGGGTGGCCACGGCGCGCACGGCGTCGATCAGGGCGAGGGTCAGGGCCGGGGTGGCACTGGTGCCGTCCCGGGTCAGGCTGTCCCGCAGGCTCTGGGCGGAGGCGGCGTCCACCGTGGCGGCGGCGAGAGCCAGCAGGCTGCGATCCTCCGCCGACAGGCCGTCGGGGGTCACCAGGGCCAGTTCCGGGGCCACCAGGCCGCTCAGGGCCCGGAAGCTGGCACCGCGGGCGGGACGCAGCAGGGCGATGAGGGCCCGGGCGCGCTCCCCCGCATCGGCGGCGCTGCGGGCGGTGGCATAGAGGCGGGCCAGTTCCGCCGCGCGGGTCTCCTCGGACGGTGCCGGGACCGCTGCGGGGGCCTGCGGCCGGGGATGGACTCCGTGCCGTCCCTTGCGCGGCGGCGGGGCCTCCGGCTCCGGTGTGGTGGCGGTCTGCGGCGGCGGGGGCAGCAGCAGGACGGGACGGATCACCTCCGCCGCATCGGCCCCGGTCTCGATCAGCCGCAGGGCCGCCAGGCGCCGCACCGCCGGGCTCTGGCCCTCGTCACTGGCCAGGGCCAGCAGGGCGGGCAGGGGGGCGGTGGCCACGGCGGCGGTCAGGTCGAGCTTCAGGGCCCGGCTGGCGGCATAGGCCAGCGCGGTCTCCACGGCGGGAGGCGGGGCCGTGCCCCCGTTCACCAGCGCGGCCAGCAGCCGGGTCACGGCCGGGTCCTTCGCCGGATTGGCGGCGGCCAGCTCCAGGGCCAGCTGCGCCTCGGAGGTCTTGCCGGCGGTGGCGAGGCACAGGGCCCGCAGACGCAGCCAGAAGCCCAAGTCCCGGCCCTCCGACAGGGCATTGCCCACGGTGCAGGCCCGCTCCACATCGCCGGACCACAGGGCCAGCTCCGCCGCGGCCTGGGACAGGCGGGGATGGGCGGCCACCCCCGGGGTGCGGGCCAGCACGCTGCGGGCGGCCTCGAAATCCCCCAGCCGGATCAGGGCCAGCACCCGCTCTCCCGCCAGATCGGCATCGTCGTGCGCCCCCTCCGGCCCCCGGGCCCCGGTGGCCAGCACCTGCCGCGCCAATTGGGCGAGGCCGGGCTCCAGCGGCCGGGTGCCGAGACTGGGCAGGCTGCTCCGGGCGAGGTCGGCGGAGGATCCCTTCCACAGGTCGTTGGAGAGGCCCGTCCTGCGCCCGGCGGCGGAGAAATAGTCGAGGCTGGCCAGGGCAGTGGTCTCGACGATCGTGCCGGAAATGGGGGGGGCGTAGATTGGGGGGTCGGCGACCGGAGGGGTGGCGGCCACAGGGGCGGCCGGGGTCGCCACGGTCTGGGCCAGGCCCGGGGCCGCGGCGGACAGGGTGGCGAGGAGCACGGCCATCCCGAGACGCCGACCGGGCCCGGAGAGGCGGAAATGGGAATCGAACGGGGACATGGCCGGGGAACCTCGCACCTTTGAGCCGGGTGAGCGTCCCAGACAGGGCCGCAAGCGCCATTCCCTGTAAAGACCCCGAGGGGGCGAAATTTGGCCGGGCAGGGTCCGCGGGGCCGCCCGCGCCGCTTGTGGCGGTTTCAGGCGATCGTGTAAGGCTTGCCCCGATGACCGCCGCTGACCCGCCCCCCCCGACGATACCGGCCCCTGCCGGAGCCGCACCGGCTGATCCGGCCGTGGCTGCCGTGCCCCATGACGAGGCGCCCCGGCTGCGGGCGCGGACCATTGCCCTGGTGGGCCTGATGGGGGTGGGCAAGACCAGCGTGGGCAAGCGCCTGGCCCAGGCCTTGGGCATGCCGTTCCGGGACGCGGATGAGGCCATCGAGAAGGCCGCCGGTCGCACCATTTCCGAGATCTTCGCCGACCGGGGCGAGGCGGAGTTCCGGGCCGGCGAGCGCCGGGTCATCGCCCGCCTGCTGGACGAGCCACCCCATGTGCTGGCCACCGGCGGCGGAGCCTTCGCCCAGCCGGAGACCCGCGCCCTGCTGAAGGCCCGGGCCATCACCATCTGGCTCAGGGCCGACATTGCCGTCCTGGCCCGACGGGTGGGGCGCAAGGACACCCGCCCCCTGCTCAGCGGCAAGGACCCGGTGGCGGTGCTCACGGCCCTGGCCGAGGCGCGCTACCCCGCCTATGCGGAGGCGGACCTGACCATCGACACCGGGGAGACCAGCCATCCGGCGACGGTGGAACTGGTGATCTCCGCCCTGCGACGGCGCCTGGACCTGCAGCACACGGAAGGGGGTGCCGCATGAGCGGACCCGAGGACGGCCTGAGCCGGGTGCCCGTGGGCCTGGGCGACCGCACCTACGAGGTCCGGATCGGCCCCGGCCTGCTGGACCGGGCCGGGGCGCTTCTGGCCGATGTGATGCCCCGTCGCCGGACGGTGGTGGTGACGGACGCGACCGTGGCCGGGCTGCACGGGGACCGGGTGCTGGCGGCGCTCTCGGACGGCGGGATCGCCGCCCGGCTGATCGTCCTGCCCCCGGGGGAGCAGACCAAGAGCTTCGAGGGCCTGGCCGATCTCTGCGACCGGCTGCTGGCCGAGACCCTGGACCGGGGGGACGTGATCACCGCCCTGGGCGGCGGGGTGATCGGCGACCTGACCGGCTTTGCCGCGGCCATCTACAAGCGCGGCATCGACTTCGTGCAGCTGCCCACCACGCTGCTGGCACAGGTGGACAGCTCCGTCGGCGGCAAGACCGCCATCGACACCCCCCGGGGCAAGAACCTGATCGGGGCCTTCCACCAGCCCAGGCGTGTGCTGGCGGACATCGACGTGCTGGTCACCCTGCCTGTGCGGGAGCTGCGCGCCGGCTATGCAGAGGTGCTGAAATACGGCCTGCTGGGGGACCGGACCTTCTTCGAGGGGCTGGAGGCAAGGGGCGCGGACGTGCTGGCCGGGGACCCGGCGGCGCTCACCTGGGCGGTGGCGCAGTCGGTGCGGATGAAGGCTGAGATCGTGGCCGAGGACGAGCGGGAGACGGGGCGACGCGCCCTCCTCAATCTCGGCCACACCTTCGGCCATGCCCTGGAGGCGGAAACCGGCTTCGGCGGCGACCTGCTGCATGGGGAAGGGGTGGCGGCCGGCATGGCGCTGGCCTTCCGCTACAGCGCCGACCAGGGCCACTGCACCCGCCAGGACGCGGAGCGGGCCGTGCGGGCCATCTCCGCGGCGGGCCTGCCAACCACGATGGCGGACATCCCCGGTGCGCCCTTCCGGGTGGCGGCGCTGGTCTCCCACATGCGCCAGGACAAGAAGGCGGAAGGGGGCGGCATCACCCTGATCCTGCCCCGGGCCATCGGCGACACCTGGGTGGAAAAGGCCGTGGACCCCGGTCCCCTGGCAGACTTCCTCGCCCGGGAAGGGGCGGTCCAGGGGTGAGCGTGGTTCGAGACGCGCGTGGCCCGCGCTCCTCACCCTGACGCAGGTTTTTGGGCTTCAACAACGGTCGTCATCCTGAGGAGGGCGAAGCCCGTCTCGAAGGACGCAAAGCGCCCCCTCACACCACGTGGTCGGGTTCCAGGGGGCAGGCAAAGCCCTCGTCGACCTCGACCTGTAAGGTGGCGTGACCGATCTTGTAGCGTGACTGCAGCATCTGGCAGGCCTCCGCCAGGAAGGCATCGCCGGGATGGCCGCCGGGCATGACCAGATGGCAGGTCAGGGCGGTCTCGGTGGTGCTCATGGGCCAGATGTGCAGGTCGTGCAGGGCCGTCACGCCGGGCAGGGCCCCCAGGGCGTCCCTCACCTTGCGCGGTTCGATGGCCTCGGGCACGGCGTGCAGCACCATGTTGAGGGATTCCCGCAAGAGGCCCCAGGTGCCCCAGATGATCAGGCCCGAGATCACCAGGCTGACCAGGGGGTCGATGAAGGTCCAGCCGGTGAGCCAGATGACGCCCCCCGCCACCACCACGCCCGCGGAGACCACCGCGTCGGACAGCATGTGCAGGAAGGCCCCGCGGATGTTGATGTCCCCCTTGCGGCCGGAGGCGAACAGGGCCGCCGTGGCCCCGTTGATGGCGATGCCGATGGCGGCAACCACCATCACGGTCGGTCCCGCCACGGGGCCGGGAACGACCAGGCGGTGCAGGGCCTCCGTCACCACGCCGCCGGTGACCAGCAACAGGGTGGTGGCATTGAACAGGGCCGCCAGCATGGAGGTGGACCGCAGGCCGTAGGTGAACCGGTCGCTGGGCTGGCGCAGGGCCAGACGGCTGGCCCCCCAGGCGGTCAACAGGCCCAGCACGTCCCCCAGATTGTGGCCCGCATCGGCCAGCAGGGCGACCGACCCGCTGATCAGGCCATAGATGCCCTCCACCAGCACGAAGCCGACATTGAGGGCCGCACCGATGGCGAAGGCCCGGCCGAAGCTTTCCGGGACGTGATGGTGGTGGTGATGGTGCCCGTGCCCGTGGTGGTGATGCCCGTGGTCATGATGATGGTCGTGATCGTGGTCGTGCCCGTGTTCATGACCGTGGTCATGGTCATGGTCATGGGGGGCGTGGGCGTGATCGTGCGTCATGAACGATTTATAGCGGCAATGGCCGGACCTGTCAGCCGTTGCGGGGGCTGCGGGGGTCGCGGGAGCTCATCACCCTGACGAAGGGTGTGGATCGAGCCCACGCCGGCCGACGTTCTTCCTCAACGTGCGTCATCCTGAGGAGGGCAAAGCCCGTCTCGAAGGACGCAGGTCCGGTGGTGCGTGGTTCGAGACGCGCGTTCCGCGCTCCTCACCATGACGCGCGTTTTACAACCTTCGTCATCCGGAGGCGGGCGATACCCGTCTCGAAGTCCCCCCCACCACCCCCCCCCGGTTTACAGTCCGGCCCGTACCTGTTTCCATGCCCCTTCGATCGCGCGAGGATTGCATGCAACGCCCGACTGTCGCGATGATCTGGCCGATCCTGCTGGCGGGGCTCGCCCTGACGGGGGCCGCGGCCCCACAGCCTGCCCCGCCCCCGTCGCCCGGGGGCCTGGCCATTGCGCCGGGGGCAGTGGTGACCCCGCCGGACCCGACCCAGCCGCCGGAGACCCTGAAGCTCGCCGCCGATGCCGCCTCCCGCCTGACCCTGCCGGTCATGGTGGACGGGCAGGGGCCCTTCGATTTCGTCATCGACACCGCGGCGGAGCGCACCGTCCTGTCCCGCGAGGTGGCCGCCGCCGCCCATCTGCCGGACGGACCCAGGATCGTGGTCCGGGGCGCGGCCGGGGACGAGGACACCCCCACCGCCGCCGTCCGGGCCCTGCAGGTGGGGGAGCGGACCATCCGCGACGTGGACGCCCCCCTGCTGGCCGAGGCGGACCTGGGGGCGGCGGGGATGCTGGGCATCGATGCCCTGAAGGACCAGCACATCGTGCTGGACTTCGAGCATCACCGGATGACCAGCAGCCACAGCCGCAAGGACCCGGACGAGGAGGGTGCCATCATCGTCCGCGGCCAGTACCGGTTCGGCCAGCTGATCCTGGTGGACGCCCACATCCGCAACGTGGTGGTCTATGTGATCCTCGACACCGGGGCCCAGACCTCCATCGGCAATGACGTGCTGCGGCGGCTGCTCACCACCGGTGACCCGGCCAAGGACCAGTTCCTGTCCACCAAGGTGATCAGCGTCACCGGCCAGACCGTCCCTGCCGACTACGAGATCATCCCGTCCCTGGAGATCGGGACACTGGAGGTGAAGAACCTGCCCCTGGCCTTCGCCCGGCTGCACACCTTCGAGATCTATGGCCTGGGCAACCGCCCGGCCCTGCTGCTGGGCATGGACATCCTGGGCAAGTTCCGGAAGGTGACCATCGACTTCAAGCGCCGGGAAGTGAGCTTCAACCGGTTCGGGACCGCCACCACCTTCATCCGACGGTAAGTCTGGCGGCCGTAGGGTGGTGGGCATGACCGACCCCGTCGCCCGCCTCGTGGATGTTCTCACCTATCCGCTGACCCGGCTTGTGTCGGTGGACAATGCGCTTGGCCTGCCCTGGCTGCTGGGCGGCGCGGTCTTCATCCTGGCCAGCATCCTGTTCGTCCGCCGCCGGTCAGGCCGGGCCCTGCCGCCCCTGCGGGTGCTGGTCCGCTTCCTGTTCCCGAAGCGGGTCTGGTGGGCCCCGTCCAGTCGCCTGGACTACAAGCTGTTCGTGATCAATTCGGTGGTGGTGATCGGGGGCGTCGACCTCCTGATCATCGGGCCGGAGGTCTGGCGGAACGGGGTGAAGGCCCTGCTGACCGCGGCCTTCGGTCCCCACGCCGCGGCGGCGACCGGGCTGCAGCCGCTGGTCATCGCCGGGTGCGGGCTGGCGTCGCTTGCGGCGCTGGATGCGGGCTACTGGCTGGCGCACTGGGCCATGCACCGCGTCCCGGTCCTGTGGGCCTTCCACAAGGTGCACCATTCCGCGCAGGTGATGACCCCGGCCACGGAATGGCGCCAGCATCCGGTGGAGTTCCTGGTGTTCCCCATGGTCTATGGGGCGACCTCCGGCACTGTCTATGGCCTGGCCGCCTTCGCCTTCGGCGATGCCGCGCAGGGCCAGGCGCTGACGGTGCAGACCCTGCTGATGGCCCTGCACCTGGCCACCTTCCACCATGTGCGGCACAGCCACGTGCCCATCGCCTTCACGGGCCTCTGGGGCAAGCTGCTGCACAGCCCCGCGCACCATCACCTGCACCATTCCAGCGATCCGGCGCACCATGACCGGAACCTGGGCTATCTGCTGTCCGTCTGGGACTGGATGGCGGGGACGCTGGTCCTGCCCACGGGGCGCGACCATCTGACCCTCGGCCTCGGCCCCGACGAGGCGGGCCACGCCACGGTGGTGGAGGCCTATCTCGCCCCGGTGGCGGAGGCCGCGGGGCAGATCCGCCGCCTTGTGCCTCAGGCCACTCCGTGGGCCTTGAAGAAGGCCAGGAGCCGGGCCCAGGCCGCGGGACCCGCCTCCGGGCTGTAGCTCGGCCGATAGTCCGCCAGGAAGCCGTGCTCGGCCTCCGGATAGACCACGATCTCGCAGTCGGTGCGCCCGGCCCTGGCCAGCGCCGCCTTCATGGCGTCGAGATCGGTCTGCGGGATGCCCTTGTCCTTGCCGCCATACTGGCCCAGCACGGGGGCCTTCAGCTCCGCCACCCCGTCGAGGGGCCATTTCCGGCCGGGCTCGGCCAGGGGGGAGCCCGGGGCACGGGGAGCCACGGCACCGTAGAAGGCCCCGACGGCCTTCAGCTCGGAAAACCGCTCCGCCGCCATCCAGGCCACGCCGCCGCCCCAGCAGAAGCCGGTGAGGCCGATCCTGCGGCTGTCGGCAAAGGCCTGCGCCCGGGTCCAGGCGAGGGTGGCGGCGATGTCGCCCATCACCTGCTCGTTCTTGGCCGTGGCCACGATCCGGAAGATCGCGCCGTAATCGGCCAGGGTCGGCAGGGTGTTGTCCGGGTCGGCGCGGAAGAAGAAGTTGGGCGCGATGGCCACATAGCCCAGCTTGGCGAAGCGCCGGGCAATGTCGCGGACCCATTCGTGCACGCCGAAGATCTCCGACACCACCAGCACCACCGGATGCGGGCCGGGGGCGGCGGGCCTGGCCACATAGGCGGGCAGGTCCCGGTTGATCATCACCTGGTCGGTGACCAGCCCCGCGGCGTCCGTGGCGATGGGCGCGGCCTCTGCCGAGACGGCGGCCACGGCATAGCCCGCGAACAGCAGGGAGGCGACGCCCCGGCGGGTGAGATGGAAGTCTTCCGGCAGGGACCCGTCCGGGCGGGTGAGGTGAGGGGTCGTCATCGGCGGCTCCAGAGTCTGGCGGGACAGATCAGGGACATGGGTGGCGGGCCGTCCGGCCTCAAGGGGCCTGCCCCGCCCGCCTGAGGGTCAGGTTCAGCCGGCCGCCGCCGGGAATCAGCCGGGACGAGCCGGCCAGCACCCGGTCCACCCCATGGAACGCCAGCCGCGCCGCCCCGTCCAGCACGCAGACATCGCCGCTGCTCAGGCGGACCGTGCGGGTGGGGTCGCGGCGGCTCGCCCCGCCGATGCGGAAGACGGCGGTGTCGCCCAGGGACACCGATACCACCGGCGCGGTGAGGTCGGCCTCGTCCCGGTCCTGGTGCAGACCCATCTTCGCCCCGTCCCGGTAGAGGTTCACCAGGCACGCATCGGCGGCATCCGCCCGCCCGGTGAAGCGCGGCCAGAGGGCGGCCACGATCGGCGGCATCGGCGGCCAGGGACGGCCGGTGAGCGGGTCGGTGGACTGGTAGCGATAGCCCCGCCCGTCCGTCACCCAGCCCAGGGGGCCGAGATTGGACATGGCCACACTCATCCGCCGCCCGCCAGGGGTCTGGCTGTGGCGAAGGGGCACCTCGGTCACGGCGGCGAGCACGGCGGTGACGAGGGCCTGCTGCTCCGCCGGACCCAGGGCGGCGGGGTGCAGGCGGAAATCATCAAGGGCGAGGGTCACGGTGGGATGACCAGCTGCGGCAGGTGTCACAGGTCAGGCTCTGGCGCGGGGCTCGACCGGGAGACGCGACCCGGCCGTCGGTCCGTTCAGGTTATATCACTTCCAGGGCTGTCCACAGGACCAACAGCAGCAGCAAGGCCTCGTACAGAGCCAGGGGGACCCAGGATCCCCGTGACGAGGGCGGATAGGCCTTCATCGCCCGCCATTCCTCGAAATAGGCTTCCTCCGCCCCCTGCTCCAGCCGCTTCTCGCGTCGTCTACGGCTCATCCGGTTCAGCCCGAACTGGATCGGGCCGAGTATCCCCATGACAACGAGAATGCCGATCCTCTCAATCCTGTTCAGGTGCATTTTGGTTCAACGACCTATTTCTGGCGATGGGGCAACGGCAGAGCCTGTATTCTCGATGCTACGACGCATGACTTGCTTCTGGCTTGGCTTCCCGTTCGCAGCCCGTTCGAAACCCACTGTTGCGGCGATGTCGTTGAACGGCATCACCTGTAAGGTCGACGGACCACGGGAGGCTATGACACCAGATCATACGCCACCCCCGTCGCTTGCCACGTCGAGCGCAACTGTTGAGCCGAATATGTCGCCATCTGTGGGATAGGTATGGGAGGCGTCATCGTAGATCCGGTTGCCACCGCCAACCTGATGCCGCTCTGAGGTCGTGAATTCGCGCATGAATGTCCCCGCAGGTTCGTCAGTCTCAAGGCGCAATCCCACTGGAATCGACATTTACATCAATACCCACCAGGATCGAACAAAATAATAGGATATAAGATCGCAACGCAACTCCACAAAATCCTGCAAATATAAATTGCATTACAGATTTTAAACTTGTTGAACTGACTCCCAACCTGTCGAAGGGGCGTCCCCGTCAGCATAGCCGGTCCGCCCGAGGGCCAACACATTCGTCCCCTAGTCTGTCCGGATCGGTTCGGCGCGACGGAACGGCTCTAGCGGTTCGCCTGCGTCTTGTTTAGCTTCCGCGCACGTGATCCGGAGTCGATGATGAAGTCCTCAACTGCCCTTTCGGCCGTCCTGGCGGCGGCCCTGCTGGTTCCGGCCTCGGCGAGCCTGGCGGCGGAAAAGTCTGCCACCGCCAAGCACGGGGCGCACAAGGCTGCGGCCCATGCCTCGGCGGGTCACGCCAAGGGCGCGGCCAAGGGCAGCCACGGGGCCAAGGGGCATGCGGGCAAGTCCCACGAAACGGCCCACGGCAAGACCGCCCATGGCAAGGCGGCCCACGGCAAGGGGGGCCATGCCAAGGCGGAGGCGTCGGAGGGCAAGCACGGCAAGCACGGCCGGCACGGCAAGCCGGAAAAGGTGGCGAAGCTGCCGCCGCCGCCCCCGCCGCCCAAGCCGCAGATCCTGACGCCCCCCTCCCGGGCGGACCGGATGATCCTGCCGGCCTATGCGGCCCCCACCCATTACGACCTGACCCTCGTCCCCGATCTGGCGAAGAACACCTTCTCCGGCCGGGTGCGGATCGACGTGACGGTGAAGACCGCCACCCGCCAGCTGAAGCTGAACGCCGCGGACCTGACCTTCCAGACGGTCAAGCTCAGCGCCGCCTCCGGCCTGCCGGTGACGCCGAAGTGGGTGATGGACCCCAAGACCGAGACCGTGGCCCTGAACTTCGCCCAGCCCCTGAAGCCGGGCCGCTATACCCTGTCGATCGCCTATGACGGCAGGATCGCGTCCCAGGCCGCGGGTCTGTTCCATCTGGACTACAAGGCGGGCGAGGCAACGAAGACGGCGCTGTTCACCCAGTTCGAGACCGCGGATGCCCGGCGGGTCTTCCCCAGCTGGGACGAGCCGGCGCGCAAGGCCACCTTCACCCTGACCGCGGACGTGCCCGCCGACCTGATGGCCATCTCCAACATGCCGGAGCTGTCGTCGGAGACCCTGCCGTCGGGCCTGAAGCGGGTGCATTTCCGCGAAACGCCGGAAATGTCCTCCTATCTGCTGTTCTTCGGCCTGGGGGATTTCGAGCGGGTCACCCGCCAGGTGGGCGAGACCGAGATCGGCGTGGTGGTGAAGCGGGGTGAGACGGCCCGGGCGAAATACGCCCTCGATGCCGCCGCTGACCTCCTGGCCTATTACAACGACTATTTCGGCACACCCTATCCCCTGCCGAAGATGGACATGATCGCCGGTCCCGGCTCCAACCAGTTCTTCGGGGCCATGGAGAACTGGGGTGCCCTGTTCTATTTCGAGCGGGCCATCCTGATCGATCCGGACCTGTCCACCCAGTCGGACAAGGAGCGGGTCTATACCGTGGTGGCGCACGAGATGGCGCACCAGTGGTTCGGCGACCTGGTGACCATGGAATGGTGGGACGACCTGTGGCTGAACGAGGGCTTCGCCACCTGGATGCAGACCAAGGCCACCAGCCACTTCCATCCGGAATGGCGGCTGGAGCTGAAGGCCGAGGGTCAGCGCAACGCCGCCATGGGCGTGGATGCGCGGGAGGGCTCCCACCCCATCATCCAGCACATCAAGGACGTGCGTCAGGCCAGCGAGGCCTTCGACGCCATTGCCTACCAGAAGGGCGCGGCCGTCATCGGCATGCTGGAGACCTTCGTCGGTCCCGACACCTTCCGCGAGGCCATCCGCCGCTATGTGCGCGAACATGCCAGGGGCTCGGCGGTGACCGACGACCTGTGGAAGGACGTGGACGCGGTCAGCCCGCTGAAGATCACCAACATCGCCCATGACTTCACCCTCCAGCCGGGCGTGCCGCTGATCACCGTGGCCCCGGACGGGCTGGGCGCCACCCTTGGCCAGTCCCGCTTCGGCCTGGACGAGGCATCCCGGGCGAAGCTGCGCTGGGAGGTGCCGGTGACCACGGCCCGGGCCTATGGGGCCGGGTCCTGGCGGGGTCTGGTCTCCACGGTGGAGCCGGCCAATCTGAAAGCCCCGGTGGACGGGCTGATCGTCAATGCCGGCCAGTCCGGCTATTTCCGCACCCTGTACACCGGGCCCATGTTCAGCCGCGTGGCCGAGGCCTGGCCGCGCCTGACCCCGGCAGACCAGCTGGGCCTCTTGAACGACACCGCGGCACTCGCCCTGAACGGCGACCAGCCCATGGCCGACCTGCTGTCCCTGCTGGACCGGGCGGGGACGGAGCTCGACCCCGTGGTCGGGCAGACCGTGGTGGCGAAGCTCGTGCAACTCGGGGAGCTGGAGCGGGGCAGCCGCGGCGAGGCGGCCTTCAAGGCCTTTGCCGTGCGGCACCTGTCTCCCCTGCTGGCCCGGGTGGAGGCCGAGCCCCGTCTGGCCACCGACGCCCAGCTGACCCAGCTGCGCACCAGCCTCAGCTCCGCCCTCGCCGCCTTTGACGATCCGGCGGTGATCGACGCCGCCCGGGCGCGCTATGCGGCATGGAAGGCCGATCCGACGGCCCTGCGGGCGGACGAGCGCCGCGCCACCCTGCAGACCGTCGCCCGCCACGCCGATGCCGCCACCTGGGACGAGCTGAAGGCCCGGGCCCTGTCGGCCCCCACGGCCCTGGAGAAGCAGGAGTTCCTCGGACTCCTCGGCCTTGCCCGGGACACCGCCCTGGCCCGGCAGGCCCTGGACCTTGCCTTCACCCCCGACGTTCCCGCGACGGAGGGGCTGAACATCGTCCGCGCCGTGTCGATGCAGCATCCGGACCTGGCCCTGGACTTCGCCCTCGCCCATCCGACGGAGGTGAGTGCCCGCCTCGATTCCAACAGCCGGGTCCGCTTCATGCCGGATCTGGCGGCGAGGTCATCGGAGCTGGACGCCATCGAGAAGCTGGACGCCTATGCCGCTGCCGATCCGTCGGCGGTGACGCCCCGCGCCCTGACCGCGGCCCGGGGGGCGATCCGCCTCGCCCGGCGCCTGCGGGACCAGCGTCTGCCGGAGATCGACCGCTGGGTGGCAGGCCACCCGAACTGAGACTGGGTGGCGGGCCACCCGAACTGAGGCGGGTCGCCCTCAGCCGGCCTTGAAAAGCTCCCCCGTGGCCACGCGACGGGCCAGGGCGGCGATCTCCCGGCAGGCCTGGTCCGCGGCGGGCAGGGCCCCGAAGCCGGTGAAGCCGTGGGGCAGGCTGTCATAGCAGCGGAACACCGTGGGCACCCCGGCCTCCATCAGCCGCCGGGCATAGGCCTCCCCCTGGTCGCTCAGGGGGTCGAAGCCCGCGGTCACCAGCAGGGTGGGGGCCAGCCCCGAAAGGTCCGTCGCCCGGATCGGCGACAGCCGCGGCGCGGCCGGGTCCGCATCGGCGCTCAGATACTGGGCCATGAACCAGTTCATCGTGTCCCGGGTCAGGGGATAGGTGTCCGCATGCAGGGTCATGGACGGGGTCTCCGACGCCACGTCCACGCAGGGATAGATCATCAGCACATAGGAGGGCTGCGGCTCCCCCGCCGCCTTCAGGTCCTGGGCGATGATGGCGGCGAAATAGCCCCCCATGGAATCCCCGCCGACGGCCGCCTGGCCCTCCGGCGCGCCGAACTCCCCCGCATGGTCGCGGACGAAGCGGTAGGCGAACAGGCTGTCGTCCAGCCCGGCGGGATAGCGGTGCTCCGGCGCCAGGCGGTAGTCCACGGAGATCACGGCGCAGCGGATGGTCCTCGCCAGCACGGTGCAGAAGGCGTGGCAGGTTTCCAGGTCGCCGATCACCCCGCCGCCCATGTGCAGATAGACCAGCGCCGGCATGTCCGGGTCCTGGTTGTCCGGGCGATAGACCCGGGTGGGCACGGGACCGTCGGGGCCGTCCAGCACCCGGCCCTCCCAGCGCACCCCGGGCTCCGGCTTGGCCGAGGCCAGGGCAAAGCCGGCCTTGGCGCCCATCCGCGCCTCCACCGCCGTGACGCTGGACATGGGGGGCTGGCCCTTGGCCTGGGCTGCCATCAGCTGGAAATGCGGGTCCAGGGTCCGGCCGCCCTTGTGCACCACCCCGCCCCCGGACAGCACCCGCAGGATCGGGGTCGGCAGGCTCAGGATCGCTTTCAGCGCCAGCTTCTGCAGGGCAAGGTCGGCCATGGACGGGGCGCTCCGGGAGGGGTCAGGTCGGAAGGTGTCGGCGGGGTGTCTGTCGGATCAGGCGGGATCGGTGGGAGGCTGGCGCGGCAGGGCCGGAACCCCGCCCAGGATCAGGGAGACGGCGAACTCCGCCGCGGCGGCCACGTCGATGGGGCGACGCTCCAGCATCCGCTCACCCACCTCCCGGGCCACGCCGATGCACACCCCGGCCAGATAGTCGGCGTCCACCCGGGGGGCGAGGCCGCGCTCGATCCCGTCGCTGATGGCCGCCTTCACCTCGTTGAACACGGCCCGCATCTCCGGTGTCTCCACCTGCACATGGGGATGGCCGCCGCCCTCCGTGCGGGCATTGCGCTGCCAGGCCGCCTCCTCGTCCACCAGGAATTCCAGATAGGCGGTGATGGCGCCGCGGATATAGGCCGGGAAGTCCGTGGCCTGCTCGTGCTGGGCCCGCAGGATCGGCCGGAAGCGCCGGGCCCCGTCGTCGGACAGGGCCTCGTACACCTCCTCCTTGGAGCGGTAGTAGTTGTAGAAGGCCCCCACGCTGAGGCCCGTGCGGCGGATGATGTCGCGCACCGTGGCCCCGTCATAGCCCATCTCCCCGAACACGGCGCGGGCGGCGTCGAGGATGGCGGTCCGGTTGGCGGCCTTGGTCTGCTCCCGCTTGCCCGAGCTCGGCGCCAGGGTCAGGTCGTCGGCGGCCATGGGCGGCGATCTTTCTTCACGGCAGACACAGGCTTCACGACAGGCTCGGGCTTCACGACGGATCAGGATCACTCGGCTGGGCGCAGGTGCGCGGAGGGGCAGCGGCGCAAGGTCGCTGTCCCTTGATCAGACCCGGTTTGCAGCCGACGTGCAAGGGGGCGGGGACGTCCAGGGCCCCCGGCCCCCCGGGACGGACGTCCGTGGATCAGTGCGGTGGCGTGGCCGCGGCCTTCACCTTGGGCACCGGGGTCTGGGTGGTGGAGGTCTTCTGCAGGGTCGGGGCCTGGCAGCGGTCCTTGCACTGGTGCCAGGTGGCCAGGCAGCGGGTGCCGTCCGAGCCGGAATTCTGGCAGGTGGTGAACCTGTCGTTGCAGGTGTCCGTGCAGGGCGAGGCCAGGGCCTGCGCGCCCATCATCATCGTGGCCGCGGCGATGCCGGCAGCCCAAAGCTTGTAACCGTTCATGCGCATCTCTTCCCTTGGACGAGGGGAGCGGCATGGCTCGCGTGGCTACCGGGCGGGCAAAGGGCCCCCTCGCAATTATGGATGCCGTGCGTCTCAGGAACCGGCTGACCGGACGCCACTCAGCCGTGGGTCACACGCGCTTTTACCAGGATGACGATACGCCGAAAAATTTTATCCACAAGTCCGGGGATTTGGGGGTCGTTTTCCGCGAAGGAGGGGGCGCGAAGGGTGTGCGTGGTTCGAGACGCCCCGTTCCGGGGCTCCTCACCATGACGCAGGTTTGTGTGTTCGAACCCACATCCTGATCCGCGCGTGGCACAAACGCGCGTCATCCTGAGGAGGGCCGGAACGGCCCCTCTCGAAGGACGCAGGCCCGCCAGACCCTCACCCCGTGATCTGCACCGGATACCCGTGGCGGATGCCCGCCCGGTCCATGCCGAGCTTCACTGCCCGCAGCAGGTCGAAGCGCACGTCCCAGTAGACGGCCAGGGACGACCAGGCCCGGAGCGTCACGGTGATGCTGGAGGTCCCGAGCTCCGTCACCCCGGCCCAGGGCGCGGGATCGGGCAGCAGGCGGCCCTCCGCGGCGCAGACGCTGCGCAGCACCTCCAGCGCGGTGTCCAGATCGTCGTCGTAGCGCATCTGGTAGCTGATCTCGATCCGGCGGTTGGGGATGTCGGTATAGTTCACCACCACATCGGAAAAACCCTTGCCGTTCGGTGCGATGATCTTCAGTCCGTCGGCGTCGATGAGCTCGGTATTGAACAGGTCGAGGCGGGTCACCGTGCCGGACTTGCCGGCCAGGGTCACATAGTCCCCCACCCGGTAGGGGCGGAAGACCAGGATCATCACGCCTGCGGCCACGTTGCTCAGCGCCCCCTGCAGGGCCAGGCCCACGGCCAGGGACGCGGCCCCCAGCACGGTTATGATGGAGGTGGTCTCCACCCCCAGCCGGTGCAGGACCGCCACCGCGCCGATGATCACCACGCTGTAGCGGGCGAGGGACGCGGCAAAGCCCTGCAGGGTGGCGTCGTCCCTCGTGGCGGGCAGGCGCTGCATGGCCCGTCGCACGATGCGCGCGGCCAGACCGCTGGCCCAGACCGTGGCCACCACGAAGACGGCGGCGATCAACAGGTTCACCGCCAGGTCGCCGGCGGAGTCCCAAAGCCTCTGCAGGGCGACGGACTTCTGATCGAGGGCGCGCTGGAGCTGTTCGGGAAGGGGGGCCTGGGGCGTCATGGTCCCTGCATAGGCCCATTCGCGATCCGGCCCAAGGTCCCGCCCTCTTGCCTTTGGCGGGCCGAGCGGCGAGTGTCCCGGCCATGCGCGCGCCCGACTCCCCACCTTCTTCCGGCATCCTGCCCAGCCAGGCCCTGCGTCTTCTGGCGGACCAGGGGGCGATCACCGCCGCGACGGCCTTTGCCCCGGACCAGATCCAGCCGGCCAGCCTGGACCTGCGGCTGGCGGAAACGGCCTGGCGGGTGCGGGCCTCGTTCCTGCCCCGGGCCGGGCGCACCGTGGCCGACCGGCTGGCGGACGTGGCGATGCACCGGCTGGACCTGACTCAGGGCGCGGTGCTGGAAAAGGGCTGTGTCTACATCGCCAGGCTGCAGGAGCGCCTGTGTCTGCCCCGCGGCCTCTCCGCCCGGGCCAATCCGAAGAGCTCCACCGGCCGGGTGGACGTATTCGTCCGCCTGCTGACCGACAATGGCGACCGCTTCGACGACGTGGCCCCGGGCTATGACGGGCCCCTCTATCTCGAGATCGCCCCCCAGACCTTCAGCGTGCTGGTGCGCACGGGCACAAGGCTGAACCAGCTGCGCCTGAAGAGCGGCACGCCGCCGGTGCTGGGCAGCCTCGACGTGGGCGTCGACCTGACCGGGGCCCTGGCCGGCTTCCGCGCCAGGCGGCATGCAGGGGTGGTCGATCTCGACCACGAGGACGGCCACGACCCGAAGGACTTCTGGGAGCCGCTGGAGCCCCGGCGAGGGGAGCTGCTGCTGGACCCGGGGGAGTTCTACATCCTGGCCTCCAAGGCGGCGATCGAGATCCCGTCCCTGCAGGCGGCCGAAATGACCCCGATCGACCCCTCGGTGGGGGAGTTCCGGGTGCATTATGCGGGCTTCTTCGATCCCGGCTTCGGCACGGAGGAGGCGGGTGCCACCGGCAGCCGGGGCGTGCTGGAGGTGCGCAGCCACGAGACGCCCTTCCTGCTGGAGGACGGCCAGACCGTCGCCCGGCTGGTGTTCGAGCCCCTGACCGAGCGGCCGGAACGGCTCTATGGCGAGGACGGCTCCCACTATCAGCGCCAGGGGCTGAAGCTGTCCAAGCACTTCCGGGGGTGGTGAGGGGGTGCGTGGTTCGAGACGCCCCTTCGGGGCTCCTCACCATGACGCCGGTTTGTGATCGAGCCTACGCCCTGATCCGCGTGTGGAACCCACGCGCGTCATCCTGAGGAGGGCAAAGCCCGTCTCGAAGGACGCAACCCCTCAATAGCTGAACGTGTCGTAGACCTTCATCACGTCGCCGCCCCAGGCCCCGTGGTAGAGCTCCAGCAGCCGGTCGGCGGGGGTCATGCCGGACTCGGCGATCTCTTCCAGCGGGGCGAGGTAGCCGGTCTCGTCCACCAGGCCGCCGGACAATTCGCCCCGGCGCTTCAGGCCGTGCCTGGAAATGGCCACGAAGTCCTTCGCCACGTCCTGCAGGGACCGCCCGGCAATCTCCGCCTTGAGGCCCAGCCGCGCGGCGTCGAGGCGCAGCTGGCGGCGCTGCTCCGGCGTCCAGTGCTTGGCCAGATCCCAGGCGGCCTCGAGCGCCGCATCGTCGTAGAACACCCCGGTCCACAGGGCGGGCAGGGCGCAGATCCGGTCCCAGGGGCCGGAGTCCGAACCGCGCATCTCCAGATAGCTCTTCAGCCGCACCTCGGGGAACAGGGTGGTGAGGTGGTCGCTCCAGTCCTTGGCATTGGCCCGGTCGCCGGGCATCGCGTCCAGCTGGCCGTCCCGGAACCTGCGGAAGGACTGGCCCGACAGGTCCACATACAGGCCCTTGCGCTTGGCGAAGTACATGGGCACGTCCAGGGCGTATTCGGCATAGGCCTCGAAGCCGAAGCCGTCCTCGAACACGAAATCCAGCAGGCCCGTGCGGTCCGGATCGGTGTCGGTCCACACCCGGGCGCGGGAGGACAGCCAGCCGGTGGGCTTGCCCTCCACGAAGGGGGAATTGGCGAACAGGGCCGTGCCCAGGGGCTGCAGGGCCAGGCTCATCCGGAACTTCTTCACCATGTCGGCTTCGGAGCTGAAATCCAGATTGGCCTGCACGGTGCAGGTGCGGAACATCATGTCGAGGCCCATGCCGCCGCGCTTGGGCATGTACTGGCGCATGATGCCATAGCGGCCCTTGGGCATGACCGGGATCTCCTCCCGGGTGAGCTTGGGGGTGAAGCCCAGGCCGATGAAGCCCAGGCCCAGCTCGTCGGCCACCTCCCGCACCTCCCGCAGGTGGTCGCCGGTCTCCTTGCAGATGTCGTGCATGGACCTGAGAGGCGCGCCGCTGAGCTCGAACTGGCCGCCGGGCTCCAGGCTGACATTGGCGCCGATGCCCTCCTCACCCGGACGTTCCAGGCCGATCAGGGTCTGGCCGCCGTCGGGACGGTCCTCGTAGACCCCGGTCCAGCCGAAGCGCATCAGGCCGGTGAGCAGGGCGTGGATGCCGGTCTCGCCCTCGTAGGGAATGGGGGCGTGGGAGCCCTTGCGGTAGCCGAACTTCTCGTGCTCCGCCCCGACGCGCCAGGCTTCCCGGGGCTTGCAGCCCTTGGCCATGGCGCCGACAAGGTCATCCATGGTCAGGGGCGCGTCGTTCTTCGTTGAGTCCGCCAAGACTGAATTCCCCCACCCCGTCGAGCCGTCGTTTGCCGATCGGTCTCACCGCCACGGACGGCGGACTCGCCACATAAGCTGCTATTGGACCGGGCTCAAGAGCGGGGCCAGTCCCCCCGGCAGGCCTGCCACAGGACCAGCGCCGCCACGGCCGCCGTTTCCGCTCGCAGGATGCGCGGACCCAGCGACATCGCCGTGACAGCGGGATGGCTCCGCAGGCGGGCCGTTTCCGCCGGATCGAAGCCGCCCTCGGGTCCGATCAGCACCGCGCCGGACGCTGGACGGGAAGGGGTCTGCGGGTCCACCCCACCGCCTGACGGGACAAGGGATTGCGCCGGGTCCGCGGGGGCGCCGTCGGGCCGGGCCAGGGTCTCGTCGCAGAAGGTCAGGGGGCGGTCGGCGGGCCAGGTGTCCAGCAGCCGCTCCAGGGGCACGGGCGGCAGGATTTCGGGCACGTCCAGACGGCCGCACTGCTCCGCCGCCTCGGTGGCGAGGAGGTGAAGACGAGACACATTGGTGTGATCCGAATTCGTCCTGCGGGTGGTGACGAGGCGGATGCGCCGCACCCCCAGCTCCGTCGCCTTCTCCACCACCCATTCCAGGGGGGTGCGCTTGATCAGGGCCAGCACCAGCTCCAGATCGGGGGACGCCGTCTGCGGGCGGGTGAGCTCCGTCACCTCCAGGACGCTGTCCCGCTTGCCGATGGCGGACAGTTCTGCCCGCCATTCCCCGTCCGTGCCGTTGAACACAAGGATCGCGTCCCCGACCCCCAGGCGCATGACGCCGGTGAGATAGCGGTGCTGGTCCGCCGTCGTCGTCAGGGTCTTCCCCGCCCCCAGGGGCTGGGACACGAACAGGCGGATCATGGGATCAGTGGCTCTCGCGGGGGACGGCGGCCCCCCGGCGGCCCACCAGGAAGTCCAGGTCCGCGCCCCGGTCCGCCTGCAGCACATGGGAGACATAGAGAGACTGGTAGCCGCCCTTCATGGCCGGTTCCGGGGCGGTCCAGGCGGCCTTGCGCCGGGCGAGCTCTTCGTCGCTGACCTCCAGGTGCAGGCGGCGGCCCGCCACGTCCAGCTCGATCATGTCCCCGTCCCGGACCAGGGCCAGGGGCCCGCCGAGCGCCGCTTCCGGTGCCACGTGCAGCACCGCGGCGCCATAGGCCGTGCCGCTCATCCGCGCGTCGGACACCCGGACCATGTCCCGCACCCCCTGGGCCAGCAGCTTCTTCGGAATGGGCATGTTGCCCACCTCCGGCATGCCCGGATAGCCGCGGGGGCCGCAGTTCTTCAGCACCAGCACCGTGTCCGGGGTGACCGGCAGGTCCGGATCGTCCACCCGGGCATGGAAATCCTCGATGGACTCGAAGCAGAGCGCCGGACCCCGGTGCTGTGTCAGGGCCGGCGTCGCCGCCGACGGCTTGATCACCGCCCCCTGGGGCGCGAGATTGCCGCGCAGCACCGCCAGCCCCCCCTGCGGGGTGAGGGGGTTGTCGAGGGTGCGGATCACCTCCCGGTTCCAGCAGACGGCGTCCCTGACGTTCTCGCCGACGGTGCGGCCGGTGACGGTCAGGGCACCGGTGTTCAGCCGGTCCCCCAGCTCCTTCATCACCGCGGGCACGCCCCCGGCATAGCAGAAGTCCTCCATCAGGAACCGGCCCGAGGGCATCAGGTCGACGATGCAGGGCAGGTCGCGGCCCAGCCGGTCCCAGTCGTCCAGGGTAAAGGGCGTCTCGATCCGCCCGGCAATGGCCAGGAGATGCACCACGGCATTGGTCGAGCCGCCCACGGCGCCGATCACCTTCACGGCGTTCTCGAACGCCTCCCGGGTCAGGATCTTCGAGGGGGTCAGGTCCTCGTGCACCATCTCCACGATCCGGCGGCCGGACATCTGGGCGAGCGTCGCGCGGCGGGCGTCGGGACCCGGCAGGGCGGCATTGCCGGGCAGGGTGAGGCCCAGCGCCTCCACCATGGTGGCCATGGTCGAGGCCGTGCCCATGGTGTTGCAGTGCCCGGCGGAGCGGCTGTTGGCCGCCTCCGCCTCCAGGAACTCCGACAGGGGCAGGGTGCCTGCGCGAACCTCCTCCGACAGGCGCCAGACGTCGGTGCCGCTGCCCAGCGTCTTGCCCTGAAACCGCCCGTTCAGCATCGGCCCGCCGGAGACGACGATGGTCGGCAGGTCGCAGCTGGCCGCCCCCATGACGAGCGCAGGCGTGGTCTTGTCGCACCCCGCCAGCAGCACCACCCCGTCGATGGGATTGGCGCGGATCGATTCCTCCACGTCCATGGAGGCGAGGTTGCGGAACAGCATGGCCGTGGGCCGCAGATTGGTCTCGCCCAGGGACATCACCGGGAATTCCACCGGATAGCCCCCGGCCTGCAGCACGCCGCGCTTCACCTTCTCGGCCAGCTCGCGGAAATGGGCGTTGCAGGGGGTCAGTTCGGAGAAGGTGTTGCAGATGCCGATCACCGGGCGGCCGTCGAAGCTGTCCGCCGGTTCCCCGTGGTTCTTCATCCAGCTGCGGTGGATGAAGCTGTCCCGGTCGTGTCCGCCGAACCAGGCCTGGGATCGCAGCTTGCGGGTCATGGGTCTCACCTTCGAAGGATCGCCCGACCCATGCCGCAAAATACGGACCTGTGAAAGGGGCGGATCAAAGGGGTGCCGATCGGGGGGTCGGTAACCTGTGATCAGTTGCGCAAAGGTCGTGACACGACCGCAATTGCCCTGCCAAGATGCCCCATGAGCTTTACCAACCCCATCATCGAGGCCGGTCTGTCCGGCCTGACCGACCTGTTCGCCGACCGCGCCGTGACGCCGGTGGAGGTGTTCCAGTCCTATCAGTCCCGGATCGACGGGCTGGACGGGGCGCTGGGCTGCTATGTGGCCCTGGACCGGGCCGGGGCGGAGCAGGCGGCGCACGAGAGTGCGGAGCGCTGGGCGAGGGGCGCGGCCCTGTCCCTCATCGACGGGGCCCCCATTGCGGTAAAGGCCAACATCGCCGTGGCGGGCCTGCCCTGGCACGGTGGCATCGGGGCCTTCCGCGACCGCATCGCCGAGGAGGACGCCCCCGTGGTGGCCCAGCTGCGGGCCGCGGGGGCAGTGATCCTGGGGCTGGTCAACATGCACGAGGGGGCGTTCGGGGCCCTGACCGACAATCCCTGGTTCGGCCGCACCCAGAACCCCTGGCGGCACGGCCACAGCGCCGGCGGCTCGTCCGGCGGCTCGGCGGCGGCGGTGTCGGCGGGCCTGTGTGCCGCGGCCCTGGGCAGCGACACACTGGGCTCGGTGCGCATCCCGTCCTCCTTCACCGGCATCTTCGGTCACAAGCCGACGCAAGGACTGATCTCCACCGGCGACGTGATCCCCATGAGCTGGACCCTGGACCATGTGGGCACCCATGGCCGCTCCGCCGACGACTGCGCCCGGTTGCTGGCCGCCGCCTGCGGGGCGGAGGCGGAGCTGGCCAGCGAGATCGCGAGGCCCTCGCCCCTGGACAGCCTGATCGACGCGCCCATGGCGGTGCTGCGGCTGGACGGCCTGCCCTGCGACGACGCCCAGAAGGCCGCCCTGGCCGCGGCGGTGGCCAAGGCCCGGCACCTGGGCTTCGAGGTGGAGGAGGTGGCGCTGGACGGCTACGACTTCCGCGAGGCCCTGCGCCTGGGGGTGATCATCTCCGGGGCCGAGTCCATGGCCGATCACGCCGAGGCGCTCGCCGCCGACCCGCAGGGCTTCTCCGAGGAGTTCCGCCGCAACATGGCCTATGGCGGGGAGCAGACGGCGGCGGTGCTGGCCGCGGCCTATCGCGAGCTGGCGGGCCTGGCGGAGGCGGCGCGGGCGGCGCTGGGGGCCTATCAGGGCGTGCTCATGCCCACCACGCCCTGCACCGCCTACAGCTTCGAGACCGGCCAGTCCCCGGACGTGGCCCTGTTCACGACGCTCGGCAATGTGGTGGGTCTGCCCGCCACGGCCTTCCCCATGGGCCTGTCGGGGGACGAGCTGCCGTTGTCCGTCCAGGCGCTCGCCTGGGACGACGAGACCAGCCTCGGCCTCGCCCGGGCGCTGGCGGAACCCGTGGGGGCCCCGCCGAGCTATCGGGGCTGACCTGCGTCCTTCGAGACGGGCCTTCGGCCCTCCTCAGGATGACGCGCGTTTGTTCCACTCGCGGATCAGGATGTGGGCTCGAATACCCCAACCTGCGTCATGGTGAGGAGCCCTGAAAGGGCGTCTCGAACCACGCACCACCGGCCCTGCGTCCTTCGAGATGGGCTTCGCCCTCCTCAGGATGACGCGCGTGAGTGCTCCGCGCCGGTAGGGGGAGTGGGCTCGAAAACCCCAACCTGCGTCATGGTGAGGAGCCCCGAAAGGGGCGTCTCGAACCACGCACATCACCTCCCCCGGCACCGGTCCGAGCAGTATTTCACCTCGTCCCAGACCTTTTCCCACTTCTTGCGCCAGGTGAAGGGCCGGCCGCAGGTGGCGCAGGTCTTCTGCGGCAGGTCGGCCTTCTTCGGCTTCCGTGCCACCCTCAGGCCTCGTCCTTCGCGCCCAGCAGGAAGTGGCCGTGCAGGGCGGCGATGGGGGCGGCGCGGGTGTCCTGCCAGGCCTCCACCTGCACATTGGCGATGCGGCGGCCTTCGCGCTTGATGGTGGCCCGGGCAAAGGTGGTCCGGGGGCGGCCGCTGCGCAGATATTCGATGGTCACGTCGATGGTCCGGGGCTGGCGCACCAGACCCGTGGCCGAGGAGAGCTGCGAGAGGCCGAGCTGGGCCACCGCCGTCATCTCCATGAAGGCGCCGATCACCCCCCCATGGATGGCCGGCAGGCTGGGATTGCCGATCAGGTGCTGGGAAAAGGGCAGGACCGCGGTCATCTCGTCCCCCGCCAGCTCGGCGCGGACGCCCAGGAACCGGGCATAGGGGATGCGCTGCAGGATCTCCGCCAGCCGGGCGTCGAGGTCGAGGTCGGGGGTGGTGCCGGACACGTCGCTCATCCCTTCGCCCCGTCCGGTTCATGGCCCAGCGCCCGGGCGACGGTCTCCGCCGGGCTCATGGCCCGGTTGGCATTGATCATGAAGGCCGCCTGGGCCGTGGCCACCGGGTCCTCCCGGTCCAGGTCATAGGCCTGGGCCCGGACGAAGGCGACGGAGCGGGTGACCTTGTAGCAGTGGGCGTGGCAGAAGATGTCGAGGCCGGACCCCGCCGGACGCATGTAGTCGATCCGCAGGTCCAGGGTGGCGATGGGCTGGTAGCTCTCCAGGGCCGACATGACCGACTGGCCGCAGGTGTGGTCGAGGAGGGCTGTGACCACCCCCCCGGCGATCACGCCGGTGTCCGGGTCCCCCACCAGGTCCGGGCGGAAGCGAACCCGCAGCACCGCCTCGGCGGGATCGATGGAGACCACCTCCATGCCGATGGCGGCGGCGTGGGGCGAGGCCATCAGCACCTGGGGGGCCAGCTGGCGCATCATGTCGACGGGTCGGGTCATGGGGCCACCCTATGCCATGGCCCGGCCCTCCGTCGAGCGCTTCGCGCCCGCCCCGCCATATCCCCTTGAAGCCAAGGGGTTTGAGAGCGATATATGAGGCAACGCCCAACCGGGCGTCTTGCAAAGGAACTTTCCGCCATGAGCGATTTCGATCGCCGTTTCGCGCGCCCCACCGCCGCCGCCGCCGACATGTCGGTGGACGCGGGCCTGCGCGCCTTCATGCTGGGCGTCTACAACAAGCTGGCGCTCGGCCTCGTCCTGTCCGGCGCCCTGGCCTACGCCTTCGCCTATACGCCGCTGGCCGGCCTGTTCTACGAGATGTCGGGGAACCAGCCCGTCGGCCTGACCGGGCTCGGCATGGCCATCCGCTGGGCCCCGCTGCTGCTGATCCTCGGGGCCTCCTTCCTGATGAGGAACCCCACGCCGCAGAGCGCGGCCCTGCTCTACTGGGGCATGGTGTCCCTGATCGGGGCCAGCCTGTCGGTGTGGTTCGTGATCTTCAGCCTGGGTTCCGTGGCGCAGGTGTTCTTCATCACCGCCGCCGCCTTCGGGGGGCTGAGCCTGTTCGGCTACGCGACCAAGCGGGACCTGACCGGCATGGGCTCCTTCCTGATCATGGGGATGTTCGGCATCATCATCGCCTCGGTGGTGAACATGTTCATGCATTCCGGCATGATCAGCTTCATCGTCTCCATCCTCGGCGTGCTGATCTTCGCGGGCCTGACCGCCTATGACACCCAGCGGCTGAAGCTGACCTACTACCATCTGGGCGGGGACCAGGCGGCCATGGGCGTCGCCACCAGCTACGGGGCGCTGAGCCTCTATCTGGACTTCATCAACCTGTTCCAGTTCCTGATGTCGATCATGGGCGGCAACCGCCGCTGAGGATCCTTCGGGGATCACAGATCAGGGGCCGGGGACACGCGTCTCCGGCCCTTTTTCGTTGGCGCGCGGCGGTCTATAGGCTGGACCCTCCCGTCCTCGAAGCCGCGAGCCCATCATGACCCTTCGTCCCCGCCGCAGCGTCCTCTACATGCCGGCCTCCAACCAGAAGGCCATCGACAAGGCCCGGACACTCCCCTGCGATGCGGTGATCCTCGACCTGGAGGACGCGGTGGCCCCCGAGGCCAAGGACATGGCCCGGGCCCAGGCCGTGGATGCGGTGAAGGCCGGCGGCTTCGGCCGGCGGGAGGTGGTGATCCGGGTCAACGGCCTCGACACCCCCTGGGGGGCCGCGGACCTGGCTGCTGCTGCCGCCGCCGGCCCCGACGCCATCCTGGTGCCGAAGATCAACAACGGCGGCGATGTCGCCCGCTACAACAACCACATCGACCCCGCCCCGGCCCACACGCGGCTCTGGGCCATGATCGAGACCGGCCGGGTGCTGTTCCATCTGGAGGGGGTGGCCCAGGCGGCGCAGACCTCCCGCCTCGCCTGCTGGGTGATGGGCACCAACGACCTGGTGAAGGAGACGGGCGCGCGCCTGACCACCGAGCGCCACGCCCTGTGGGGGCCCCTGTCCCTCAGCGTGGCCGCGGCGCGGGCCTACGGGCTCGCCATCCTCGACGGGGTGTTCAACGGCCTGGACGATCCGGAGGGTTTCGAGGCCCAGTGCCGCCAGGGGCTGGAGTTCGGCTTCGACGGCAAGACCCTGATCCACCCCAACCAGGTGGAGATCGCCAATGCGGTCTTCGCTCCTACCGGGGACGAGGTGGCCTTTGCCCGGGCCGTGATCGACGCCTTCGCCCGGCCGGAGAACGCCGACAAGGGGGCGATCCGGGTGGAGGGCAAGATGGCGGAGCGCCTGCATCTGGCCCAGGCGGAGAAGACCGTCGCCGTGGCCGAGGCCATCGCTGCGGGGTGAGGGGGCTGCGTGGTTCGAGACGCGCGTGCCGCGCTCCTCACCATGACGCAGGTTGGGGTATTCGAGCCCACCTCCTGATCCGCGTGTGGAACCCACGCGCGTCATCCTGAGGAGGGCCGGAACGGCCCGTCTCGAAGGACGCACTGCGTGGTTCGAGACGCGCGTGCCGCGCTCCTCACCATGACGCAGGTTGGGGTATTCGAGCCCACCTCCTGATCCGCGTATAGAGCCCACGCGCGTCATCCTGAGGAGGGCCGGAACGGCCCGTCTCGAAGGACGCAGGGCCGCCCCTAGTCCAGGCTCGCATAGGCGGCGTTGGACCAGCGCTTGTGCACCCAGAACCATTCCAGGGGCCGGGCGCGGACCTGGGCCTCGATGAAGGCATTGACCTTGGCCACGCCCGCCTCCAGGTCCCCGTTGCGGGACCCGGTGTGCTCCAGCACGATGGGGGGATGCACGATCACCCGGAAGTGCGCCTTCGGCAGCCGTTCCACCGACATGGGCTGCAGCACCGTGCCGAAGCGCAGGGCCAGGCGGCTGGGGGCTGCGGCGGTATGGGCGAGATGCCCCATGAAGGGCGCGGCCACGCCGCCATTGAACTTCTGGTCGTTCATCAGGGCGACGGATTCCCCGCGCTTCATGGCGGCCAGCAGTTCCCGGCTGCCGTCGGAGCCCTTGGGCGCGAACAGCCGCACGCCGTAGCGCGCCCGGGCATCGCGGATCAGCTTGTCCACATAGACATTGTTCGCCGCCCGATAGGTCATCTGGCAGGTGATCCCGGCATCGACGATGGCGCAGGGCATCACCTCCCAGTTGGAGAAGTGGCCGGAGATGAACACCACCGGCTGGCCGGACCGGCGGATCTCCTCCAGCCGCTCGGCCCCCACTACCTGCACCCGGCCGCGATGGGGCTGCAGCTCCTCCATGAAGGGCAGTTCAAAGGTGGAGCGGCCCAGATTGTCCCACTGGGCCCGGGCCAGTGCCTCGCGCTCGGCTTCGGGCATGTCGGGAAAGGCCAGTCGCAGGTTGCGCTGCACCACCCTGTGCGAGCCGGTCAGGGGCCCCAGCCGCAGGGCCAGCCAGCCGCCGAGCGCCGAGGCCGTCTCGATGTCCATCAGCCGCAGGAGGGCGAACACCACGACATAGGCCGCGGCCTCGAGACGCCAGAGGATGTCCTGCGCGAAGGTGGGCCGGGGGGTGGACATGGGCGTGGTTTAGGCACCCTTGCCCGCCTATGCAAGAACCCGGGCGGCCGGGAACCGGCCGTGGTCAGCCGATGGTGGCGCCCCCGTCGATCACCAGGGCCTGGCCGGTCATGAAGGCCGAGGCCTTCGACGCCAGATAGACCGCGGCCCCGGCAATCTCGTCCGGCTCGCCGATCCGCCGCAGGGGGGAGCCGGAGGTGGCGCGCTTCAGGGTCTCCGGATTCTCCCAGAGCGCCCGGGCGAAGTCGGTGCGCACCAGGCCCGGCGCGATGCAGTTCACCCGCACCCCGTGCGGACCCAGTTCCACGGCGAGGTTGCGGGCCAGCTGGAAATCCGCGGCCTTGGACACGTTGTAGGCCCCGATGACGGGGGAGCCCCGCAGGCCGCCGATGGACGAGACGATGATCACCGAGCCGGACTTGCGCTCCACCATCTGCGGCACGGCCATCTGGATCAGCCAGTGGTTGGCGATGACGTTGTTGGCCAGGATCTTGGTGAACTGGTCGTCGGAAATCCCCGACATGGGGCCGTAATAGGGGTTGGAGGCGGCGTTGCAGACCACCGTCGTCACCTGGCCGAAGGCGGCCATGGTGGCGTCGTAGAGCGCCTGCAGCTCGTCCTTGGAGGAGATGTTGGCGGGCACCGCGATGGCGGTTCCGGCCCCGTGGCGGGCATTGATCTCGGCGGCCACCTCCTCGCAGGGGGCGGCCTTGCGCGACGAGATGACCACCTTCGCCCCGGCTTCGGCCATGCGCTCGGCAATGGCCTTGCCGATGCCCCGGGAGGAGCCGGTGATGATGGCCACCTGGCCGGTCAGGTCGAAGAGGGTCGAGGTCATGGGTCGTCTCCCGGAGAGGCCGGCGTCTCGCGCGCCGTCTCCGGTCAATGACCCGTGGGGCGGGGGGTGGTCAAGCCTGTGTGCGGGCCGGGACCGGCGTGGATGCCGATGAGGGTACAGGGGCGACCGTCGGGCTGCGCTGCCAGAGGCCGGGGCTGCCGGCTGGGCGGAAGGCCGCGGACAGGGCGGGCGTCTCCTGCGCCCCCACCACCAGCACGGCGTCGGGACGGCAGGCGGCTTCGAGGGAGGCCAGCACCCGGGTCTGGGCCTCCGGCGTCAGGCTGCCCAGCACGTTGCGGCACAGGACGAGGTCGAAGTTCCCCAGCCCGGTCAGGTCGTCCAGCAGGTTCAACTCCACCCACTGGACCATCTGCCGCAGGTCGGCGCGGATCCGCCAGTTCTCGTCGATCTTGTCGAAATGGGCCAGCAGCCGCCGGATGGGCAGGCCGCGCTGCACCTCGAAATGGGTGTAGAGGCCGGTGCGGGCCTTCTCCAGGGGGAACTGGCCGAAGTCCACGGCCACGATCTCCACCGCCGCCGGGGCCGCGAGGTCGGTGGCCAGCATGGCGATGGAATAGGCCTCCTGTCCGGTGGCGCAGCCCGCGCACAGGACCCGCAGGCGGCCATCCGGCCGGCGGGCGGCCAGTTCCGGCAGCAGCACCTTGCCGATCCGCTCGAACACGGCGCGGTCGCGGAAGAAGCTCGTTTCCTGCATCAGGGTGGCTTCCACCACCTGCCTCGTCAGGACCGGATCGGGGGTCTGGCGCAGCTTTTCCAGCAGGGCCGGAACGCCGGGCACCTTTTCCCGCCGGGCGACAGGGCCGAGGCGGGTCTCGATGAAGAAGGCCTTGTCGGCGCGGATCACCACGCCCGCATGCGCCCGGACCAGGGCCGCGACGAAATCCAGGTCGGCGGGGGTCATATGAGGCCCACCGCTTCGAACTTCGAGGCGATGATGTCGCCGTCGAAGGGCTTCATGATGTATTCCGCCGCCCCGTGATCAATGGCCAGCCGGATGCGTTCGGGCCGGGACTCGGCGGAGCAGAACACCACCACCGGCCGCGCCCCGTCCGGCTCGGCACGAAGTCGACGCAGGAACTCGATCCCGTCCATCACCGGCATGGACCAGTCCAGCAGGATGGCGTCCGGCATGGCCGCGCGGCAATAGGTGAGGGCCTCGAGCCCGTCTCCGGCCTCGACTCCCTCGAACTCCAGCTGCTCGACGATGCGGATCGCGACCTTGCGCATGACGCGGCTGTCATCGACCACCAGGCAGGTCCTCACGCGCTTCATCCCCCCTCGACCATCCCCGCTCAGGCCGCCGCCCGGGCAGCGCGCCGGACCGGACGGGACGACACGGTGCGGAGCTGCGGCCGGAACGGCGGATGGACCGCCCGGCCGGCCAGCAGGACCAGTCGCTGGCTCCGGCCATCGGCCAGGGTCTCCACGGCGATGGAGCCGCCCAGGTCCGCGGCAGCGGCCTCAAGGGCGGTGAATTCTCCGGCCGTGTCGATGATCATGCTGTCGGTGGTCTCGTCCTCAAGGGCGCGCATCAGGGCGTCGGCCAGGCTGAAGGCGGGCTGGACCCGGACCCCGGCGGGCAGGTCCACGGACAGGCTGACGGCACTGCCCGCCTGCCGGGCCACCAGGGCCACGGTGACGGCGGGGGCGGTGGCCCGCTCCAGGATGAATTCGGCCATCAGCATGGCGGCCCCGCGCCAGTGGTCCAGCTGGTCGGCGCAGGCCTGCACGTTTCCCGCATCCACGGTCAGGGTGAAGTCCCGGGCGGTGCGGGCGGCCAGCACCCGGGTCAGCAGGGCCAGGCCGCTGAAGGCATTGGCCAGCGGCGCGCTCTCCCGCGGGGTGCGCAGGGTCGCCCGGTGCAGGTCGGTGGTCACGGTCTCGGCATGGGCCGGGTCCGGATCGGCCAGGGCCTCGGCCAACAGGCGCAGGCTGTGGGAGGTCAGGGGCGCGTCGGCTGCGTGCCGGGCAGCGGTCAGGCCCGCGGCGGCGCGGGTGGTGGGACGGGTGTCTCCGGCGGTGACCATCCGGTCCAGGGCCTCGGCCAGGGGCGCGACGGCATCCGGGGTCGGGGCGAGGCTCAGGGTCGCCAGGGCACCGGCGGCGCGGGCATGGGCGAGCGCGGCGTCCAGCGCGACGGTGACCCCGTCCGGTTCGGTATTCGGCTCTCGCATCTGACCCATGCCTCCCGTGAGCGACCAGTATCGCGGCGGTCAGGTTAAGGGTCCGTAGCATTTCAAAGGGTGAACGGGCTTTTAGCCAACATCCCGCCCCGCCTCAGCCATGGGGATGGGACCGGCGGCGGAAGGTGTTCAGCATCTCCACGAACAGCGAGAATCCCATGGCGAAATAGACATAGCCCCTGGGCACGTGGAAGCCGGTCCCCTCGGCGATCAGGGCCATGCCGATCAAGAGGATGAAGCTCAGCGCCAGCACCTTGGCCGAGGGTCGGCGCTCGATGAACCGGGCCACCGGGGCGGCGGCGACCATCATCATCAGGGTGGCCACCACCACCGCGCCCACCATCACCGGAATCTGCCCCGACATGCCCACGGCTGTGATCACGCTGTCGAGGGAGAAGACGATGTTGATCACGCCGATCTCCAGCACCACGGCCCAGAACCGGGCCTGTTGCTGGGGGGCGGAGACCTTGCGCCTTGCGTGTTTCGCGGCGGGTTCCAGCTCGTCATGGATCTCGGTGGAGGCCTTGTAGAGCAGGAAAAGCCCGCCCCCGGCCAGCACCGCGTCCTTCACGCTGAACGGCCCGTTGGGCAGGGTGAACAGCACGGTCTCGAGCTTGGTGATCCAGACGATCCCCAGGAGCATCAGCACCCGCAGGCCCATGGCCAGCCACAGGCCGAGCAGCCGCCCCCGGCCCCGGTCCTTCGGCGGCAGGGTGTCGGCGGCCAGCGCCACGAACACGATGTTGTCTACCCCCAGCACCACCTCGAGGAAGGTCAGGGCCAGGAAGGACACCAGGGTGTCGAAGGTCATCAGGGACGACAGGTCGGGCAAGGGACACTCCGGCGGGGGTCAGAGGAAGCTGTAGGGATCGACGTCGATGGTCAACCGCAGGGCACCGGGCACCTTCACCCGGGCCCGCCAGGCGCTCAGGTACCCCTGCAGGTCGATATTGCGGTCGGCCCGGACGAGGAAGCGCTTGCGTCGCCGTCCGCGAATCAGGGCCTGGGGGGCATCGGCGGGGCCGTAGACCTCCACTCCCTCGGCATTGGGCGCGGCGGCGGCCAGGGCGCGGACGAAGCTGTCCAGGGCCCCCGCATCCTCGCCCGAGGCGATCAGGGCCGCCAGACGGCCGAAGGGAGGCAGGCCGCTCAGGCGCCGCTGGTCCAGCTCCGCCGCAGTGAAGGCGTCCCGGTCCTGGTCCTTGAGGGCCTGCATGACGGCGTGGTCCGGGGCCCAGGTCTGCACCAGGGCCCGGCCCGGCCGGTCCGCCCGTCCGGCGCGGCCCGTGGCCTGGGCCAGCAGCTGGAAGGTCCGCTCCGCCGCCCGCAGGTCCCCGCCGCGCAGGCCGAGATCGGCATCCACCACCCCCACCAGGGTCAGGTTGGGGAAGTTGTGGCCCTTGGCCGCGGCCTGGGTGGCGACCAGTATGTCGATCTCGCCCGCCGCCATCCGGTCCACCAGGGCCCGGGCCTGGTCCGCCTCCGGGGTGGTGTCGGAGGAGAAGACGGCGATCCGCGCCTCGGGGAACAGGCTTCTCGCCTCCTCCTCCAGCCGCTCCACCCCCGGCCCCACGGGGACCAGGCTGTCCTTCGCGTTGCAGTGGGGGCAGCGCTCGGGCCTGGGCATGGAAAAGCCCGTCAGGTGGCAGACCAGCCGGTTGGAATAGCGGTGCTCCACCAGCCAGCTGTCCGTGTCCGGCGCGGTCAGCTTCTCGCCGCAGGCCCGGCACAGCACCAGCGGCGCATAGCCCCGGCGGTTGAGGAACAACAGGGTCTGCTCCCCCCGCTGATAGGTCTCGGCCATGGCGGTGACCAGGGGGCGGGACAGCCAGCGGCCGGTCTCCGGCGGGTCGGCGCGCAGGTCGATCAGGGTGATGTCCGGCAGGGTGGCGACCCCGTGCCGTTCCGCCAGGCGCAGCCAGCGATAGCGGCCGCTCTCGGCGTTCCACAGGGTCTCCAGCGAGGGGGTGGCGGAGGCCAGCACCACCAGCGCGCCTTCGAGCTTGGCGCGGGCCACGGCCATGTCACGGGCCTGATAGATGAAGCCGTCCTCCTGCTTGTAGGAGCCGTCATGCTCCTCGTCGACGACGATGAGGGCGAGCTTGCGATAGGGCAGGAACAGGGCGGAGCGGGCCCCCACCACGATCCGGCAGTCCCCGGCGGCCACCGCCTCCCACAGCTGGCGGCGGGCGGGGCCGGCGACGCCGGAATGCCACTCCCCCGGGGCCGCACGGAACCGGCCCTCCACCCGCTTCAGCACCGCCTGGGTCAGGGCGATCTCCGGCAGCAGGATCAGCACCTGGGCGTCAGGGTCGCGGGCGAGCGCCGCGGCGGCGGCCTCCAGATAGACCTCGGTCTTGCCGGAGCCCGTGACCCCGTCCAGCAGGGCGGCCTGGAAGCCCTGCCCCACCAGGGATTTCAGTACGTCCGCCGACGCCGACTGGCTGGGATTGAGCAGATGGGCGGGGTTGGCGGAGGGGTCGGGGACGCCGAACGGCCGGGGGGCGGGCTGCTCCACGACGGACAGGGCGCCGTCGTCCACCAGCCCCTTCACCACGCCGGCAGAGACTCCGGCCCGGCGGGCCAGTTCGGCGGCGGGCAGGGGCTCGGTCGCGGCGTCGAGGACCGCCCGGCGGGCCGGGGTCATCCGCTGGGGTTCCTGGCCCGAGGCCACGACGCAGCGAATGGGCTTCGGTCGCGGGTGGCGCAGGCCGCGGAGCGCCATGGCAAGGGCCTCCCCCGGCGGCTGGCAGGCATAGCGGGACGCCCACTGGATGAAGGCCAGCGACCCTTCGGGCAGGGGCGGGGCGTCCAGGGCCTCGATCAGGGGCTTGAGCGGGCGGTTGTGGCCGGTGGCGTCCTTCACCTCCAGCACCACGCCGCGAATCTGGCGGGGGCCCAGCGGCGCCACCACCTGGTCCCCCGGCGACAGGGGGGCCCAGCCGTCGGGCACGGCGTAGTCGAAGGCCTCCGGCAGCGGCAGGGGCAGCAGAATCTGGGCGCGCAGGGGCATCCGGCGACCTTAGGTCCCGCGGGCGGGAATGCGAAGCGGCTTTGCCGGGTGGCTGCGGATCAGAGGTCCAGCACGAGGCGCTGTGGATCCTCGATATGGTCCTTCACCGAGACGAGGAAGGTCACCGCCTCCTTGCCGTCGATCACCCGGTGGTCATAGGAGAGCGCCAGGTACATCATCGGCCGGATCACCACCTGACCCTTGATGGCCATGGGACGCTCCTGGATCTTGTGCATGCCCAGGATGCCCGACTGCGGCGCATTCAGGATCGGCGTGGACATGAGCGAGCCATAGACCCCGCCATTGGAGATGGTGAAGGTGCCGCCCTGCAGCTGGTCGAGGCTCAGCGTCCCGTCCCGGGCCTGCTTGCCCAGCGCGCCGATGCCCTTCTCGATGCCAGCGAGGTTCAAGGCGTCGGCGTCCCGCAGCACGGGAACCACCAGGCCCTTGTCGGTGCCGACGGCCACGCCGATGTCGTAGTGGTTCTTGTAGATCAGGTCCTGGCCGTCGATCTCGGCGTTCACCGCGGGCACTTCCTTCAGGGCGGCGATCACCGCCTTCACGAAGAAGCTCATGAAGCCCAGCTTCACCCCGTGGCGCTGCTCGAAGGCGGCCTTGTAGTCGTTGCGCAGCGCCATGACCGTCGACATGTCCACCTCGTTGAAAGTGGTCAGCATAGCCGCGGTGTTCTGGGCGTCCTTCAGGCGCCGCGCGATGGTCTGGCGCAGGCGGGTCATGCGCACCCGCTCCTCCCGGGCGCCCGGCGGACGGGGGGGCGCGGTGGGGGTCGGGGTCGCAGCGACTGCGGCTGCAGCGGCCGCGGCGGCGGCAGGGGCGGCCGAGGCACCGGACTGGCCCGCCACGGCGGCCAGGGCATCGCCCTTGGTGATGCGGCCGTCGCGGCCGGTGCCGGGGATGGTGGACGGGTTGACGCCGGACTCGGTGACGATGCGCTGCACCGACGGGGACAGGGGCAGGGCGTCCGCCGCAGGCGCAGGCGCGGCTGCGGGGGCCGGAGCCGCGGCCGGAGCGGACACGGCAGCCCCGGCATCGGCGACGATGCGGGCAATGATCTGGCCGGGGGTCACCGAAGCGCCGCTCTGGCTCAGGATCTGGGCGATCACGCCGGTGGTGGGGGCGGTGACCTCCAGCGCGACCTTGTCGGTCTCGATCTCCACCAGCAGTTCGTCCTTGGTGACCCGGTCACCGGCCTTCTTGGTCCATTGGCCCAGCGTGCCTTCGGAGACGCTCTCCCCCATGGCCGGGGTGGTCACGTCCACCGGGCCGCCGGACGCTGCCGGGGCTGGGGCCGCAGCCGGTGCGGCCGGAGCCGGTGCCGCGGGGGCCTTCGCGGCCGGGGCGGCCGTCGCCGGAGCCGCAGCGGGCTGGCCGGCGGCGTTGGAGACCGCGCCCAGCTTCTGGCCGGGGACGACGGTGGCCCCTTCCGGTGCGGTGATCTCGGTCACCACCCCGTCAATGGGGGCGGCCACTTCCAGGCTGACCTTGTCGGTCTCGAGCTCCACCAGGACCTCGTCCTTGCGCACGACCTCGCCGACCTTCTTGGTCCAGCGCGCGATGGTCGCCTCGCTGACGGACTCGCCCAGCGTCGGCGTCATGATATCGGCCATCAAACAAGCTCCAGTGTTCGTCTTTGCCGGCCGGTGTGGGGCCGTCAGGTGGGGTCTAGGCGAAGGCCTCGGTGGTGAAGGCTTCCAGTTCCTTGAGGTGGCGGCTCATCAGACCCGCGGCGGTGGAGGCCGAGGCCGGGCGACCCACATAGCGGGCCCGCTTCGCCTTGATCGTCACCTTCTCCAGGGTCAGCTCGATCCAGGGATCGACGAAGGTCCAGCCGCCCATGTTCTTGGGCTCTTCCTGGCACCAGACCACTTCCGCGGTCTTGAAGCGGGACAGCTCCTTGCGCAGGGACTGCATGGGCCAGGGATAGAACTGCTCCAGCCGCAGGATGTAGACGTCGTTGACGCCCTTCTTCTCCCGGGCGTCTAGCAGGTCGTAATAGACCTTGCCGGAGCACAGGATGACCCGGCGGATCTGGTCGTCGGCCGCCAGCTTGACGTTGCCGGCGATCTCCGGATTGCGCTCCGCATCGTCCCACAGCAGGCGGTGGAAGGACGAGCCGTCCGCCAGGTCCGCCAGGCTCGACACGGCCTTCTTGTGCCGCAGGAGGGACTTGGGCGTCATCACCACCAGGGGCTTGCGGAACGGCCGGTGCAGCTGGCGGCGGAGCGCGTGGTAGTAGTTGGCCGGTGTCGTGGCATTGACCACCTGCATGTTGTCCTCGGCGCACATCTGCAGATAGCGCTCCAGACGGGCGGAGGAATGCTCCGGCCCCTGGCCCTCATAGCCGTGGGGCAGCAGCATGGTCAGGCCGGACATGCGCAGCCACTTGCGTTCGCCGGACGAGATGAACTGGTCCACCACCACCTGGGCGCCGTTGGCAAAGTCGCCGAACTGGGCTTCCCACATGACCAGCGTGTCCGGGTCGGCCAGGCTGTAGCCGTATTCGAAGCCCAGAACCGCCTCTTCCGACAGGGCGGAATCGATCACCTCGAACTCCGGCTGGCCGGGCCTCAGGTTCTGCAGGGGGATGTAGCGGGCCTCGGTGGTCTGGTCGACAATGCCGGAATGCCGCTGGCTGAAGGTGCCGCGCACGCTGTCCTGGCCGGACAGGCGGATGGGATGGCCCTCGTCGATCAGGGTGGCGAAGGCGAGCATTTCCGCCGTGGCCCAGTCCAGCCCCTCGCCGGTCTCGATGGCGAGGCGACGGGCCTCGATCACCCGGGCGACGGTGCGGTGCATGTCGATGGACTTGGGGATGTCCGTGACCTTGGCGCCCAGCGCCTTGAGCTTCGCCAGCGGCACGGCGGTGTCGCCCCGCAGGTCCGACTGGCGGGTGCTCTCGATGCCGGACCACTTGCCGTCCAGCCAGTCGGCCTTTTCCGCCTTGAAGGTCTTGGCGGCCTCGAACTCCGCGTCGAGGAAGGCCTCGAACTCGGCGATCCACTGGGCCGAGTCGGCCTCGGTGATGACGCCCTCGGCAACCAGGCGGCGGGTATAGAGTTCCCGGGTCGACGGCTGGTCCTTGATGATCTTGTACATCAGGGGCTGGGTCATGGTCGGGTCGTCGCCTTCGTTGTGACCGAAGCGGCGATAGCAGAACATGTCCACCACCACGTCCTTGGCGAACTTCTGGCGGTATTCCGTGGCCACCTTGGCGCAATAGACCACGGCCTCCGGATCGTCCCCGTTGCAGTGCAGGATCGGGGCCTGGACCATCAACGCCACGTCCGACGGATAGGGGGTGGAGCGGCTGTTGCGCGGGCTGGTGGTGAAGCCGATCTGGTTGTTGACGATCAGGTGGATGGTGCCGCCGGTGGCATAGCCCTTCAGCCCCATCAGGGCGAAGCACTCGGCCACCACCCCCTGTCCGGCGAAGGCGGCGTCCCCGTGCAGCAGGATGCCCATCACCTTGCCGCGCCCCGCCTGGGCGTTGTCGCGGATGTCGAAGGCCTGCTTGGCCCGGGCTTTGCCCAGCACCACCGGATTGACGATCTCCAGGTGGCTGGGATTGGCGGTGAGGCTCAGGTGCACGCTGTTGCCGTCGAAGGCCCGGTCGGAGCTAGCGCCCAGATGGTACTTCACGTCGCCGGAGCCCTCGATGTCCGACGGGGTGGAGGAGCCCCCCTGGAACTCGTGCAAAATGGCGCGGTAGGGCTTGCCCATCACCGCGGCCAGCACGTTCAGGCGGCCCCGGTGGGGCATGCCCAGCACGATCTCGTCGACGCCCAGCGCGCCGCCGCGCTTGATGATCTGCTCCATGGCCGGGACCAGGCTTTCGCCCCCGTCCAGGCCGAAGCGCTTGGTGCCGGGGAAGCGCTTGTGCAGGAAGCGCTCCCAGGTCTCGGTCTCGATCAGCTTCTTCAGGATCGCCTTCTTGCCCTCGGGCGTGAAGGTGATCTCCTTGTCCTTGCCCTCGACGCGCTCCTGGATCCAGCGCTTCTCGTCGGGGTCGGAGATGTGCATGAACTGCACGCCCACATTGCCGCAGTAGGTGCGGCGCAGGATGGCCATGATCTCCCGCAGGGTCGCGGTCTCGAGGCCCAGCACGTTGTCGATGAAGATCGGCTTGTCCCAGTCGGCCTCGGTGAAGCCGTAGAAGCTGGGTTCCAGCTCCGCATTGTGGGCCTTGGGCTCGAGCCCGAGCGGGTCGAGATTGGCGTGCAGGTGCCCCCGGATGCGGAAGGCGCGGATCATCATGATCGCCCGGACGCTGTCCAGGGTGGCGGCACGGATCTGGGCCTGGGTCGCACCGGGATTGGCGGCGGCAACGCCCACGGCGGACTTGGCGGCCACGGCCTCGGGCCACTGGCCGTCCAGGGCGGACAGCCATTCCGGCCGGTCCTCGGCCATCGGCGGATAGGTCCAGGCCGGATCGGCGCTGAACTGGGCGATCGCCTCGGGGTTTTCCCTCAGGGCGTCGAAGAAGGCCCGCCAGCTGGGGGGAACGCTGCCCGGATCCTGGGCATAGCGGGCGTAGAGGTCCTCCACATAGGCGAGGTTGCCTCCGTAGAGGAAGGAAGTCTCCGCCAGGACCTGGTTGATCCGTCCGGTATCGTCCGCCATTTTTCCGTTCCCTGGCGGACGGCCCCGCCGCCATGGTTAACGAAGCGCAAGGCCGTCTGCTGAATGAATATCACCCCCGAGATGGGGTGCATTCCTTTACATAGTCACAATCAGGCGTTTTTCAGCACTTCGAGAAGCGTTTCCCCAAGGGCCGCCGGAGACGGGGATACCTTGATTCCCGCCCGTTCCATCGCGGCGATCTTGTCTTCCGCCCCGCCCTTGCCGCCGGAGATGATGGCGCCCGCATGGCCCATGCGGCGGCCCGGAGGGGCCGTGCGGCCGGCGATGAAGCCTGCCATGGGCTTCTTCCGCCCGCGCTTGGCCTCGTCCAGGATGAACTGGGCGGCGTCTTCCTCGGCCGAGCCGCCGATCTCGCCGATCATGATGATCGACTTGGTGGCCTCGTCCGCCAGGAACATTTCCAGCATGTCGATGAACTCGGTGCCCTTCACCGGGTCGCCGCCGATGCCCACGGCGGTGGTCTGGCCCAGCCCCGCATTGGTGGTCTGGAACACGGCTTCATAGGTCAGGGTGCCGGAGCGCGAGACGACGCCCACCGAGCCCACCGAGAAGATGTTACCCGGCATGATGCCGATCTTGCACTGGTTGGGGGTCAGGACGCCCGGGCAGTTGGGCCCGATCAGCCGGGACTTGGAGCCCGACAGGGAGCGCTTCACCTTGACCATGTCCTGCACCGGAATGCCTTCGGTGATGCAGATGATCAGGGGGATCTCGGCGTCGATGGCCTCCATGATGGAGTCGGCGGCGAACGGCGGCGGGACGTACACGACCGAGGCCGTGGCCCCCGTGGCGTGGACGGCTTCCTCCACCGTGTTGAACACGGGCACGCCCACATGGGTCTGGCCGCCCTTTCCGGGGGTGACCCCGCCGACCATCTTGGTGCCGTAGGCGATGGCCTGCTCGGTGTGGAAGGTGCCCTGGCTGCCGGTGATGCCCTGGCAGATGACCTTGGTGTTGGCGTCAATCAGAATGGACATGGTTTCAAATCATCCCTGGCCGGACCGGGCGGACCCGGTGGCGAAATTGTGAGGTGCGGCGCGGCGGGGCCTTAGCCCTTCACGGCCTTGACGATCTTGGCGGCGGCGTCGGCCAGGTCGTTGGCCGGGGTGATGGCGAGGCCGGAGGCGGCTAGGATGTCCTTGCCCTGCTGCACGTTGGTGCCCTCGAGGCGCACCACCAGCGGCACCGACAGGCTGATCTCCCGGGCCGCGGCCACCACCCCCTCGGCGATGATGTCGCAGCGCATGATGCCGCCGAAGATGTTGACGAGGATGCCCTTCACGTTTGGGTCGGCGGTGATGATCTTGAAGGCCGCGGTGACCTTTTCCTTGGAAGCGCCGCCGCCCACGTCGAGGAAGTTGGCGGGCTCCGCCCCGTAGAGCTTGATGATGTCGAGGGTGGCCATGGCCAGGCCCGCGCCGTTGACCATGCAGCCGATCTCCCCGTCCAGGGCGATGTAGCTGAGGTCGTACTTGGAGGCCTCGATCTCCTTGGCGTCCTCTTCCGTCGTGTCCCGCAGGGCGACGATGTCCGGGTGGCGATAGAGGGCATTGCCGTCGAAGCTGACCTTGGCGTCCAGCACCCGCAGCTGCCCGCCGCCGGTGACGATCAGCGGGTTGATCTCCAGCATCTCCATGTCCTTGGCCACGAAGGCGGCATAGAGCTGGCCGAGCAGGGCCGCGCCCTGCTTGGCCAGGTCGCCGGTCAGGTTCAGGGCCTGGGCCAGGTGGCGGCCGTGGTGCGGGAACACGCCGGTGGCCGGGTCGATGGAGAAGGAGATGATCTTTTCAGGCGTGGAGTGGGCCACGTCCTCGATGTCCATCCCGCCCTCGGTGGAGGCGACGACGGAGACCCGGCTGGTTTCGCGATCCACCAGCAGGGACAGGTAGAGTTCCCGGGCGATGTCCGCGCCTTCCTCGATGTACAGGCGGTTCACCTGCTTGCCCTTGGGGCCCGTCTGGTGGGTGACCAGCACCCGGCCGAGCATCTCCTTGGCGCTGGCCTTGACCTCGTCCACGGACTTGACCACCCGGACGCCGCCCTTGGCGGTGGCGGGCAGGCCCTCGAAGCGGCCCTTGCCCCGGCCGCCGGCATGGATCTGGGACTTCACCACGAACACCTTGGTGCCCTTCAGGGCCTTGGCGGCCTTGACGGCCTCGGCCACGGTGAAGGCGGCAAAGCCCGCCGGGACCGGCACGCCGAATTCCTTGAGGACGGCCTTGGCCTGGTGTTCGTGGATGTTCATGGCTGTCCCTGTGCAGGTTGGAACGACGTCGGGCGTAGGCGGGGCGAGGATCGATCATCGCCTCCGGCGGGGGGGTTATAGAAAGGCCCACCGGGCTTAGCAACCGAAAGAGGCCCTTCGGTGCATGGTGAAAGCCGACATTTGCCCGTATCATGGGCGCATGAAGGTTCTGGTCGTCGAGGATGATTCCGAGACCGCCGCCTATGTCGCGCGCGGGCTGAAGGAACAGGGGCACGGGGTGGAGGTGGCCGCCGACGGCCGCGACGGCCTGTTCCTGGCCCTGGACCAGAGCTTCGACGTCATCGTCATGGACCGGATGGTGCCGGGCCTGGACGGGCTTTCGGTGATCAAGAGCCTGCGCGCCGGGGGGGTGGAGACGCCGGTCATCTTCCTCACGGCCCTCGGCGGCGTCGGCGACCGGGTGGAGGGGCTGGAGGCCGGGGCCGACGACTATCTGGTCAAGCCCTTCTCCTTTTCCGAGCTGAACGCCCGGGTGAATGCGCTGGGCCGTCGCGCCCCCCTGCGGGAACAGGCCGCCGCCGTCATCCGCCTGGGGGCGCTGGAGCTGAACCGCCTGCAGCGCAGCGCCAGGGTGGGCGACAAGGCGCTGGACCTGAAGCCGAAGGAGTTCCAGCTTCTGGAATACCTGATGCTGAACGCCGACCGGGTGGTGACCCGCACCATGCTGCTGGAGCATGTCTGGGACTTCCACTTCGATCCCAAGACCACCATCGTCGAGACCCATATCAGCCGCATCCGCGCCAAGCTGGAGGCCTGCGGCGACGCGGCGCCGACCATCCACACGGTCCGGGGCGCCGGATACATGCTGAATGCAGATTAGGCTCCCGCTGCGCTCCACCCGGGCCCGGGTGGCGGCCTTCATGTCCCTGCTGTTCCTCGCCGCCTTCGGGGTGTCGGGGCTCGCCACCTGGCTGGCCCTCACCGCCCCGGTGGACGAGAGCGCCCAGGCCCGGCTGCTGCGGGAGGTGGGCCTGACCACCACCCTCTACACCACCCACAAGGCCCCCGAGGCCGTTCGCCTGATCACGGAGCGGGAGCGGCGGCCCACGGGCTACAACTTCCGCATCACCGATCCCGAAGGGCGGCGCCTGGCCGGGGACCTGCCGGAACAGGCCTATGGGGAGGGCTTCACCACCCTGCGCTGGCAGGTGGCGGCAAGCCCGCCCGCCGAGGGTGACGTGGTGCGCATCCGGGTGCTGACGGCCCGCATGCCCGACGGGGCCATGCTGTCCGTGGGCGAGGACCTGGAGCGTTCGCACCAGTTGCAGGCGGCCTTCCTGCGGACCTTCATCCTCACCTCCGGCGCGGCCCTGTTCATCGCGCTCGCCGTGGGGCTGAGCTATGTCACTCGCATCCTGCGGCGGATCGAGGTGATCGCCGCGACCGCCGATGCGGTCTCCACCAGCGGCGAGATGGGCCTGCGCGCCCCCGTCCGTCCGCCGGAGCGCCGGGACGACATCGACCAGCTGGCCATGGCCATGAACCGCATGTTGGACGAGATTCAGCGCCTGGTGATCAGCGTGCGGCAGGTGTCCGACGACGTGGCCCACGACCTGCGCACGCCGCTGGCCCACCTGCGCCAGCGGGTGGAGGTGGCCCTGGCCGGTCCCCCGGACGCCGAGGCCTATCGCGCGGCCCTGGAAGGGGCGGTGGAGAAGATCGACAGCGTGCTCACCACCTTCGAGGCCCTGCTGCGCATCGGCCAGCTGGAGGCGGGGGCCAACCTCGCCACCTTCCAGGCCCTGGACCTGTCGGAAGTGGCCCGCCAGGTGGTGGAGGCCTACCGCCCGTCGGCCGAGGATGCGGACCATGTGCTGACCCTGCACGCCCCTCGGCCGGAATGGATCGCCGGGGAGAAGTCCCTGGTCACCCAGATGCTGGCCAATTTCGTGGAAAATGCCCTGATCCACACCCCCGCCGGGTCGACCCTCGAGATCCGGGTGGAGCCCCTGGGCCGGGCCGTGCGCCTGACGGTGGAGGATGACGGCCCCGGCGTACCCGATGCCGACCGGGCGCAGATCTTCCGCCGCTTCTACCGGGTGGAGCGCAGCCGCACCACGCCGGGCTCCGGCCTGGGGCTCAGCCTCGCCAGCGCCGTGGCCCACGCCCACGGGGCGGAGATCCGGGCGGAGGATGCCGGTCCGGGCCTCAGGATCGTCGTGGACTTTCCGGCGATGGGTGCCGTGCCCGCGGCTACATCGCCTCGGTGATCGCCCCTTCCAGGCCCTGTTCCCGCACCTTGCGGTAGAGGGTGGAGCGGCCGATGCCCAGGCGACGGGCGACCTCGGTCATGTGGCCGGAATAGATCTCGATGGCCAGCTGGATCAGGTCCCGCTCGATGTCCTCCAGGGTCCGCAGATGGCCCCGGTGGTCGAGGATGCGGATGGGGCTCGCGGCATCGCCCTCGGCGGCCACGCGATCGGTGGCGGCCGGTCCCGGGGCGGGGGCCAGGCTGTTCAGGGCCACCGGTGCCGCCGGAGACGGGGCCAGCGCCGTCGGCGCCACCCCGGAGATGGACGGAAAGTCCGCCAGCGTCAGATAGGGTCCGTCGGCCAGCACGATGGCGCGATAGACGGCGTTCTCCAGCTGGCGGACATTGCCCGGCCAGTCGAAGGCCTGGAGCATGGCCAGGGTATCGCTCATGGCCCCCATGACCCGGCGGCCCTCCTCGGCATTGAACCGGCGGATGAAGGCCTCCACCAGGGCGGGGATGTCCTCGCGCCGTTCGCGCAGGGACGGGGCCTCGATGGGGAACACGTTCAGGCGATAGAACAGGTCCTCGCGGAAGCGCCCCTCCTTCACCTGGTCGGCCAGGTTGCGGTTGGTGGCGGACAGGATGCGCACGTCCACCTTCACGGGACGCTTGGACCCGACCGGGTCGATCTCACCCTCCTGAAGGGCGCGGAGCAGCTTGACCTGCATGTCCAGGGGCAGCTCGCCGATCTCGTCCAGGAACAGGGTGCCCCCATGGGCCTCCTGGAACTTGCCCAGGTGCTTGTCATGGGCCCCGGTGAAGCTGCCCTTCTCGTGGCCGAACAGGATGCTCTCCACCAGATTGGCGGGCAGGGCGCCGCAGTTCACCGCCACGAAGGGCTTGCCGGCGCGGTCGCTGCTGCCGTGCACGGCGCGGGCGATCATCTCCTTGCCGACGCCGCTCTCCCCCAGGATCAGCACGGGGATGGAGGACCGCGCCGCCCGTTCCCCGAGCGCCTTGACCATGCGCATGGGGCCGCTGTCGCCGATCAGGTCGGCAAAGCTCATGGTGCCCGTCTGACGCTTCTTCAGCCGGTCCACCTCGCCCTTCAGCGAGCCCAGCTGCAGGGCGTTCTGGATGGAGATGATGATCCGCTCCGGCGAGGCGGGCTTGATGAAGAAGTCCTGGGCTCCCGCCTGCATGGCCTTCACCACCGTGTCCACGCCGCCCGTGGCGGTCAGCACGATCACCGGCATGTCGAGACCCCGGGCGCGCATGTCCTTCAGCACCTCGATGCCGGGCATGGAGGGCATGACCAGGTCCAGGATCACCACGTCCGGCGCAAGGCCTGCAGCCAGCTGGTCCAGGGCGCTGTCGCCCCCGTCGGCCTGGGAGACGGCGAATCCCTCGCGCTCCAGAACCGCCTGGATCAACCGCCGTTGGGTCGGATCGTCGTCGACGACGAGCACGCGCTTGGCCATGAAAAGACACCTCACATCACCGGTGCCCGCTCGTTGGCGGACACGCTTGTTTTGCGGGTTTATGCGGGATGACCCGTGAAGGTTCGGTTTAGGCGGTGCAACTTTCTGCGCCGCATTGTTCTGATCCGGGACGGTTTCGGCTAGACAGGAGTCATGATGAACCGCCTCGGCCCCCGCCCCTGGATGACGGCGCCTGCCACGGTCGCGGTGATCGCGGCATTGCAGGCGGCGGGCGGGCGCGACGCGGCGCGCTTCGTCGGCGGCTGTGTCCGCGACGCCCTGCTGGCGCGGGACGGGCTGGACATGGACATCGACGTGGCCACTCCCCTCCCGCCCGACGCGGTGGTCGCGGCCCTGACCCGGGCGGGGCTGAAGGCGGTGCCCACGGGTATCGAGCACGGCACAATCACCGCCGTCGCCCACGGCCGGCCGGTGGAGATCACCACGCTGCGCCGGGACGTGGTCACCGACGGCCGCCATGCGGTGGTGGCCTTCACCGACGACTGGGGCGAGGACGCGGCCCGGCGGGACTTCCGCCTGAACGCCCTCTATGCCGATCCGGACGGGACCCTGCACGACCCCACCGGCTGCGGCGTGGACGACGCCCTGGCGGGCCGGGTGGTGTTCGTGGGGGACCCGGCCACCCGCATCGCCGAGGACTATCTGCGCATCCTGCGCTTCTTCCGGTTTTTCGCCCATTACGGACAGGGCCCCGCGGATGCCGCGGCCGTGGCCGCCTGCGCGGCGCTGAAGGCCGGGCTGGACGGCCTGTCCGCCGAGCGGGTGTCGAAGGAGCTCCTGAAGCTGCTGGCCGCCCCTGATCCGCGCCCCGCCGTGGGGCTGATGGCCGGGACCGGCGTGCTGGCGGCGGTGCTGCCCGAGGCGGGGTCCCTGGACCGGTTCGAGGGCCTGGTGGCCCTGGGGTCCGAAGGAACCGATCCGGTGCTGCGGCTGGCGGCCCTGCTGGACGGGCCGGTGGGCGAGGCCGTCGCCCGGCGCCTGCGCCTGCCCAACCGGGTCCGCGACCGGCTGGCGGCGGCCTGTGCCGTAGTGCCGCAGATCTCCCCGGATCTCACCGGGGCCGAGGTTCGCCGGTGCATCTGGCGTTCAGGGGCCGAGGCGGTGCGGGACCGGATGCGGCTTGCCCGGGCGCTCCAGCCGTCCGAGGCCTGGGCTGCGCTGACGGCCGTGGCCGATCACTGGACGCCCCCGGCCTTCCCGGTCACCGGAGACGATGTGGTGGCCGCGGGGACCCCGCCGGGCCCGGCGGTGGGCCGCCGACTGAAGGCGCTGGAGGATTGGTGGCTGGCGGCGGATTTCCAGCCGGACCGTGCCGCCCTGCTGGCCGAGCTGAAGGCGCGGGTGGCCGCTGGCCCGGCCTAGAACTTGCCGTGATAGAGCCCGTCGCGGCCGAGGCAGCCGTGCAGCCCCAGCTCGCACTCGGGGCGGGGACGGATCGGGTGTCCGCGATGGTGGCGGCGGTGGCGCAGCCCCCGGGGGCCGTAGCCGGGTGCGGTGCCTGGACCGTAAGCCGGGCCGTATGCCGGACCGTAGCTCGGGCCATAGCGGCTGTCGGCACCGTAACCCGCGGGGGGCGGAGCCTGCGGACCCGGCGCGGCGGCGCGGGGGTCGGGGGCCGGGCTCATGGGCTGGGCCCCGACGTCGGACAGGGACAGAAGGCTTGCCATGGCGGCAACGGCTGCGGCCAGGGCGCGAACCCGGAAAAAGCGTGTCTCGGACATGGTCGCCGTCCTCCCCGTGGGTCGTCCTTCAGGGCGTCGGACAAACGACCTGAGGCGGCCCAGATCACGACCGCCTCAGTTACGTTAACCTATATTGGAGCCGAACTCGACGAGGAATCGAACCTAGCGGAACAGGCTCAAGAGGCCCTGCTTGGAGGTGTTGGCGATCGACAGGGCCTGCACGCCCAGCTGCTGCTTGGTCTGCAGGGCCGTGAGGTTCGCGCTTTCCTTGGCCACGTCGGCGTCCACCAGATTGCCGACGCCCTGGGTGAGGGTGTCCTGCAGGTTGCCGATGAAGTTCAGGTGCGTGGTCAGGGCGTTGGAGGCCGTGCCGAGCTTGGCCACCGCGGCGTTGGTGTTGGTGATGGCGGTGTTCACCGCCGTCAGCACGGTGGCCGCCGAGGCCGCCGTCGCCCAGCCCCCGACCACGCCGGTGGTGGAACCGGTGGACGACAGGTCCTGCGGCAGGACGGTCAGCACGTTGGTGCCAGCGGCATTGGCCAGCGCGCTGATGGTGGTGCCGCCGTTCTTGATGATGTTGGTGCCGTTGAAGTCGGCATTGTTCACGATCCGGCCGATCTGGGCGACCAGGGCGGTGACGTCGTTGCCCAGCGCGGTGCGGCTGGTGGCATCGAGGGAGGTGTCCGACGCGGCCAGGGTCTTGGCCTTGATCTGGTTCAGGAGGTCCGAGATGGTCTGACCGGCGGACACGGCCACGTCCACCGTGGACTGGGCCCGTTGCAGGGACTGCTTCACCGCGTCGAGGGACGACACCGAGGAGCGTTCGTTCTGGGCAATCCCCCAGATGGCACCGTTGTCCTTGGCCGAGGAGACCGACAGGCCGGTGGACACCCGGTTCTGGGTCTCCTGCAGCTGGGTCGCCGTGAGGTTCAGGTTCTGCAGGGCGATGATCGCGCCGGTATTGGTGTTGATGCTGTTCGTCGACATGGGGTCCGGTCCTCTCTTTCAGCCATGATCGCCCGCGAGGGGACGCGAAATGGTCTGGATCTGGATCGGAGAGGAGCAATGGTGGTGCCAGAGCCCGTCGAACTAAAACTTCAAGTCAAAACAAAGTAATAGACTGTCGGTGCATTCCGCTCGCCTTGCCCCCCGGTTAACCATACCGGGCAGAAACTTCCGGACTAGGCAAGCCTTGCCCCGTCCGGGACGGGCTCTGGGCAGTCCGGTGCCGGGGTTCAGGCCGTGACCCGGCGCGGCACCAGCCGCTCGCTCTTCAGGGCCTCCTGCGCGCCGGCCATGCCGGCCTCGGCATATTCGGCGTCCTCGTTCACCTGCCAGACGTCGAAGGTCCGGCCCCCGGCCAGGATGTTCTCCACCGTCAGCATGGCGGTCATCATGGCGTGGTCCTGGTTGTTGTACTTGTGCATGCCGTTGCGGCCGACCAGGTGCAGGGTGGGATAGAGCCGCTCCACCTCTTCCCGCACGGCCTCCACATTGGCCTGGTAGCTGTCGTCATAGACCGGATAGGCCTTGGGCTGGCGCACCACGGCGGCGTCGATCACGTCCTCGGCGCGGATCAGGCCGATCTGGTCGATCTCCCGCTTGGCCAGTTCGATCAGCTCCGCATCGGGAGAGGTCCACAGGCCGTCCCCCTCGAAGCAGAAATATTCGAGGCCGAGGCAGGCATAGCCCTCCGGTGCCATTTCCGGCGACCAGGACAGGAAGTTCTGGATGCGCCCGACCTTCACCGTGGGATCATGGATGTAGATCCAGTTGTCCGGGAACGAGCGCCCGGCCCGGGTCACCAGGGCCACGGTGATGAAGTCCCGGTAGCGCAGGGCAAAGGCCTTCTCCGCGGCCGCAAGCGGGGTGGCGAAGCTGGTGGCCAGCTCCGTGATGGGGGCGGACGAGATCACGTGCCGCGCCGTGGTGATCTCCCGGCTTCCGTCCGCCAGGGTGGCGGTGATGGTCCAGAGGCCCGTGGCGTCGGACCAGTCCAGGGTCGTCAGGGTGCGGCCCATGCGGATCTCGCCCCCCTGCTCGGTGATGCGCCGGGCGGCGGTTTCCCACATCATGCCCGGGCCCTTGCGGGGATAGCGGAAGCTCTCCAGCAGGGTCTTCACGCCCCCCTGTTCGCCCAGCGTCGCGGCGGGCCTGTTGTTCAGCCCGGCAGAGCGCTTCAGGGCGTCGATGATGGCGTGGCCCAGGCTCAGGCCCTTGATCCGCTGGGCGGCCCAGTCGGCGGAGATGTCGTCGCAGTCCATCCCCCAGACCTTTTCCGTGTAGGTCTTGAAGAAGATCGAGAACAGCTTCTCGCCGAACTGGTTGGCCACCCACTGGTGGAAGGTCTTCGGGTTCTTCACCGGAAACGCCTTCGCCCTGGCGTAGGACATCATGCACAGGGCCGAGGTGAAGATGCCGAGATTGGTCAGCGCCTCGAACGCCTTCAGCGGATAGGCGTAGTACTTCCGCCCGTAGAAGATCCGCGACAGGCGCGGCCGGTCGATGAAGTCCTGGGGCAGGATCTCGTTCCACAGGTCCACCACTTCCCGGGACTTGGAGAAGAAGCGGTGGCCGCCGATGTCGAACAGGAAGTCCTTGTAGCGCACCGTGCGGCTGATGCCCCCCACATAGACGGGGTCGCGCTCGATCACGGTGACGGACCGGCCGGCCTTGGTCAGCAGGTAGCCCGCGGTCAGCCCGGCGGGTCCGGCCCCGATGATGAACACGTCGGTGTCCGCGGCCGTGGGCGGCGGGGAGGCGGGAATGTCAGTCACGGGGGCTTATGGCCTCGGGTTCGGGTTTGCGGGCAAAGGTGAAGAACCTCTGGCCGGAATAGGAGAAGACCGTGGCGATCACCGCGCCGATGAAGGCGATGAGCGGGTGCGGCAGGTAGGGCATCCTGGACCAGATCAGCACCGAGACGCCGTAGTTCACGCTCTGCGCCGCAAAGGCGACGCCGAAATAGCGCAGGGCTTCGGCCATGACGGACCGGCCGCTGTCGGGGAAGGTGAAGCGCCGGTTCAGTACATAGGTGAAGACGGTGGCGATGAAGATGGCCAGCGCCCGGGCGATGGCAAAGGGCACGCCCATGTGCTCGGACACCCACAGGACGGACTGGTCCACCGCCAGCCCACCGAAACCGACGCCCAGGAACCGGATGAGGCCCTCCGGAACGCGGAGGAGCAGTCGTTCCGCCCCTCTCACAGCCTGGTCTAGGTAGGTCATGACGTCGGTCCAGGGCGTCCATACGCCGCGCGCGATGATAGGGTCACGATCGCGTGAAGCCTCCGTAAAGCGCAAAACCGGCCATTCGCCAAGGGGGTAATCCGGGGACGGGTGGCGGCATCCGTTGCTTCGCCGGGCCCGATCCGCTAATCCCGCCCAGCCTCCAGCCGTTTCGTGAGCCCATGACCGACACCGAAGTCTTCCGTCCCGAAGCCCGCGCCCCGCGGGGGTTCCAGGATCGCCGCGCCCGGGATCTGCGGGCGGAGCGGACCCTGCTGGCCCGGGTCTCGGCGGTCTATGAGGCCTACGGGTTCGAGGCCCTGGACACCTCGGCCTTCGAATATGCCGATGCGCTCGGCAAGTTCCTGCCGGATTCCGACCGTCCCAACGAGGGCGTGTTCGCCCTGCAGGACGATGACGAGCAGTGGATGGCCCTGCGCTATGACCTGACCGCGCCCCTGGCCCGCTTCGCCGCCCAGCACTGGGAGACCCTGCCCAAGCCGTTCCGGCGCTATGCCTACGGTCCGGTCTGGCGCAACGAGAAGCCGGGCCCGGGCCGCTTCCGCGAGTTCCTCCAGTGCGACGCCGACACGGTGGGCAGCGCCCGGCCCGAGGCGGACGCGGAGATCATCGCGCTCGCCGTCGCAGGCCTGGAAGCCGCCGGCCTGCCCCGGGGCACCGCGGCCCTGAAGATCAACAATCGCAAACTGCTCAACGGCCTGCTGGACGCCACCGGCGTGACGGCGGCGGGTCAGAAGCTGGCCGTGCTGCGGGCCGTGGACAAGCTGGACCGCCTGGGCCCCGACGGGGTGCGCCTGCTGCTGGGCGAAGGCCGCAAGGACGAATCCGGGGCCTTCACCAGGGGCGCGGGCCTGGCGGCCAAGTCGGCGGAGGCGGTGCTGCAGTTCGTGGCGGCGGGGGGTGGCACCCGGTCGCAGACCCTGGAGCGTCTCGCCGGCGTGATCGGCGGCTCGGCGGAGGGGGATGCCGGGCTCGAGGACCTGGCGCGGATCGACGCGGCCCTGACCGGTCTCGGCGTGGCCGACGACCAGGCGATGTTCGAGCCGTCCATCGTCCGGGGCCTGGAATACTATACCGGCGCGGTGTTCGAGGCCGAGATCCTGCTGGACACCGTGGACGAGCGGGGGGAGCGGGTGCGCTTCGGCTCCATCGGCGGCGGCGGGCGCTATGACGACCTGGTGGCGCGCTTCACCGGCGAGCCGGTCCCGGCCACGGGCTTCTCCTTCGGCGTCAGCCGTCTGGCGGCGGCGCTGCGGGCGGCGGGGCAGGCGGCGGCTGACGCCGTCCGCGGCCCGGTGGTGGTGATCGTGTTCGACGGGGCGCACATGCCCCAGTACTTCCAGGTGGCGGGGGAACTCCGCGCCGCCGGGATCGCGGCGGAGGTCTATCTGGGCACCTCGGGCATGAAGGCGCAGATGAAATATGCCGACCGGCGGATGTCGCCTGCGGTGATCATGCTCGGCGGCGACGAGATCGCGGCCGGCACTGTGACCATCAAGGACCTGGACCTGGGCCGCAGCCTCGCGGCGGGCGTGTCGGACAACGAGACCTGGCGGGCGGAGCGGCCGGGCCAGGCGACGGTGCCCCGGGGGGAGATGATCCCATTCGTCCAGCGGATCCTGAAGGGCTGAGCGTGCTGATCTCCGAACCCGCCCTGCTTCCCGAGACGCTGGCGGCCATCCGGGCCCCCTTCGCGGCCTTTGGCGGCACGCGGGTGGATGCGCCGGTGCTGCAGCCGCTCAGCCTGTTGCTGGACCTGGCGGGGGAGGGCCTGCGCGCCCGCCTGTTCGTGGTGCAGAGCGAGAGCGCCGAGGAGCAGGCCCTGCGCCCGGACTTCACCATCCCCGTGGTCCAGTCGCACATCGCCTCCGGGGCCCCGGCGGGGCGTTATGTCTATGAGGGCAAGGCCTTCCTCGCCCCGGAACCGGGGTCGGAGCTGCCCTCGGAATTCCTGCAGATCGGGGCGGAACTGTTCGGCACCGGCGCGGACCCCTGTGCGGATGATGCCCGGGTCGCGGCGCTCGCCTGGACCGCGTCCGTGGCCGGGGGACGGACGGACCTGTCCCTGCTTCTGGGAGATCCGGGCCTGTTCCGGGGCATCCTGCAGGCGCTTGCCGTGGCCCCCTCGGCGGCGCTGCGGCTGGAGCGGGCGCTGAGCAGTCCCCGGGCGCTGGCCCTGGCCCTGGGGCGGGAGCCTGCGGCCGATGACAGCCGCCATGCCCGGCTGGCGGACCTGTTGTCCGGTCTCGGCGAGGCCGACGCCACGGCCCTGCTGGAGGAGGTCTGGCGCCTGTCCGGCATCGCGCCCGTGGGCGGCCGCTCGGCGGCGGAGATCGTGCATCGCCTCACCGCAAGGGCCGAGGCGGCGCGGGCCCCGGGCCTGACAGCGGCACAGGTCGCGGGCATCGAGGCCTTCCTGGCCATTTCCGGCCCGCCGCGGACGGCCCTGGACGAGATCGCCCGTCTGGCCGGTCCGGCGGCGGCGGCGCTGGCCCCCCTGCTGGACGGCTGGCGGCGGCGGCTGGCGGCCCTGGCGGCGGCCGGTGTCCCGGAACGCGCCCTGACCCTGACCACGGCCTTCGTGCGGCCCTTCGGTTATTATGACGGCATGCTGTTCGAGGTGCGCAGCGACGCCCTTGGCCCCGACCAGCCGGTGGCGGCGGGCGGGCGCTATGACGCCCTGCCGTCCCGCTTCGGCGGCACGCCGGGGGCGGTGGGCTGCATGGTTCGCCCCGGACGCGCTGTGGAAGGACGTGCTGCATGAGCGACGCCCTGATCATCGCCCTGCCCTCCAAGGGCCGGTTGAAGGAACAGACCGAGGCCTGGCTGTCCGACTGCGGCTTCCGGCTGGAGACGGTGGGGGGCGACCGGGGCTATCGGGCGAAACTGCAGGGACTGCCGGACGCGGAGGTGCGGCTTTTGTCCGCCTCCGACATCGCCCAGTCCCTGGATGCCGGGGACGTGCATCTGGGCCTGACGGGGGAGGACCTGCTGCGGGAGCGGGGCGGGGACGTGGACGCCCGGGTGCTGCTGCTGCGGGCCCTGGGCTTCGGCCGCGCCGATCTGGTGGTGGCCGCGCCGCAGAGCTGGATCGACGTGGACGTGATGGCCGATGTGGACGAGGTGGCCCACGCCTATCTGGCCCGCAACGGCCGCCGGATGCGGGTGGCCACCAAGTACCATGTGCAGACCCGCGCCTTCTTCGCCGCCCACGGGGTGGCCGACTACCGCATCGTCGAGAGCCTGGGCGCCACCGAGGGGGCCCCGGCCGCGGGGGTGGCGGAGCTGGTGGTGGACATCACCTCCAGCGGTGCCACGCTCGCCGCCAACAATCTCAAGATCTTGGCCGACGGGGTGATCCTGCGCAGCCAGGCCCAGCTGGCCGCCAGCCTGACCGCGCGCTGGAGCGACGGCCAGATCGCCACCCTCAACCGGCTGATGTCGGTGATCGAGGGCCGGGCCACGGGCCGCCAGCTGGCCGCCCTGTCCTGGCCGGTGGTCCAGGCCGAAGCCGCGGCCCGGGCGGTGACGCCCTGGGTCAGCGCCGAGGCGGCCCTTCGGTCGGACGGCATGCTGGTGAAGGGGGCGGACCTGTTCGACGTGGCCGGGGCCCTGGCCGCGGCGGGGGTGGGACCGGTGACGGTGACCCGGCCCGACTACGTGTTCGCCGCCCGCTCCGCCCCGGTGGAGCGGCTGTGCGCCCGGCTGGGGCGGTGACCGCGGCGGCGGCGCGGCGGGGGGCGGCTCCAGCGCTGCGCCGTCTGGCCCGCCTGTGGCGCGGCACCGACCTTGTCCGGGCCGAGGGACCGGTCCTGTGGATCTTCTGCGCGGCCCTGGCGCTCTCGGTCCATGCCCGCTTCGCCCTGGCCCCCGGCCGGACCCTGTGGCTGGACGAGGCCTGGACCCTCGGAATGGCCGGTCTGCCGGACTGGAAGACGACCCTGCAGCAGGTCTGGCTGGACGCCAATGCGCCCCTCTATCCCCTGCTGATCCACGGCTGGGCCCAGCTGGCCGGCACCTCCGACACGGCCCTGCGGGTGCCGTCCTTCGCCTTCAGCCTGGCCACGCCGCTGCTGGTGGCGGGCTGGCGGGGGGACGGCCTGCGGGTGGAGGACCGGCTGGCGCTCGCCACCCTGCTCACCGTATGGCCCGAGGGCCTGCTGCAGGCGGGGGAGGCGAGGTGCTATGCCCTGCTGCTGTTGCTGGCCATGGCCCAGACCCTGGTGTTCCTCGACCTGATCCGGCGGCCGGACCTGACCCGCGCCGCGGTCTTCGTCGGTCTGGCGGGGCTTGCGGTGCTGACCCACTATCAGGCGGCGGTGCTGGGAGTGGCCCAGGGGCTGGTGCTGCTGGCCACCCATCGGGGGCGGGCCGCGAGGCTGTGGCCGGCCGCTCTGCTGGCCCTGCCGGTGCTGGGCGTGGGCCTGTGGCATGCGCCGCGACTGGCCCTGTTCGCCCGGCCGGACGTGGCCTGGTACCCGCTGGTGACCTGGGCGACGGTGGGGGCGGCGGGCCTGTACCTGACCCATTCCGGCTGGCTCTATGCCCTGCCGGGGGTGGGTCTCCTGCGGGCGGCCGACCGTCTTCTCAAGCGCCAGACCGTGGCCGCGGGCCCGCCGGGACCCTGGCTGGCGGCCCTGGCCACCGGGCTGGCGGCGGCGGCCATGCTGGCCATCGGGGCCCTGCGGCCGAGCTTTTCCCTGCGCTACCTGACCCCGTTTGCCCCGGGGGTGGGGCTTGCGCTGGTGCTGGGGGCCCGGGCCCTGGCACCGGTGTTCAGCGGCGCGGTCACCGGCCTGATGCTGATGGCCGCGGTGCTCAGTGCCCAGTGGACCAGCGAGGTGGCCGGTCGCCTCAGCCATCCCTACAGCTTCCAGGCTGCCAGCCGGGACCTGATGGCCACCCGTCCGGCGCGACTGGTGTTCCTGTGGGACCATCCCGCCCAGCAGGTGGAGGCCCCCAGCCAGTACGCCATGTTCGGCGGGGCCTTCTTTCACCGTGCCGGGTCGACAGCGACGGTCATCCCGGTGATGCTGGCCCCCGACGAGGACCCGAATCTCCGGCTCGTCCAGTCTGCGAGGAAGCCGGACAGCGTGATCCTGTGGCTCTATGACACCGAAGTCCGGGGGACGGCGGCGACCCGCTTTCCGCCCCGGATCGCCCAGCTCGATCCCGGTTTCGGCTGCCGCAACTATGGGAGGGGCGCGATCGGCGTGATCGCCTGCGCCCGGGCGTGGCACCGATGACCGATACCCTCGCCCTGACCATCGTCGCCCCCTGCTACAACGAGGAGGCGGGGCTCGCGGCCTTCGTCGCCCGGATGACCGCGGCGGCGGACGCCGTGGCGGGGAGCGACTACGAGCTGATCCTGGTGGACGACGGCTCCCGCGACCGGACCTGGAGCGTGATCCGCGGCCTGGCGTCGGACCATCCCCGGATCGTCGGTGTGCGCCTGTCCCGCAACCACGGCCACCAGCTGGCGGTGACGGCGGGCCTGTCCCTGGTCCGGGGTCGCCGGATCATGGTCATCGATGCCGACCTGCAGGACCCGCCGGAACTGGTGGGGGAGATGATCGCAAGGCTCGACGAGGGCTATGACGTGGTGTTCGGCCGCCGCCGCCAGCGGGCGGGGGAGAGCATCTTCAAGCGGGCCACGGCGTCGGCCTTCTACCGCACCCTCGCCGCCCTGACCGAGACCGAGATCCCCCTGGACACCGGGGACTTCCGGCTGATGTCCCGGCGCATCGTCGACCGGCTGAACGCCATGCCCGAGCGGGACCGCTTCATCCGCGGCATGGTGGCCTGGCTCGGCGGGCGGCAGACGGAGCTGTTGTACGACCGCGACCCGCGGCTGGCGGGACAGACGAACTACACCCTGCGGCGCATGGTCCGGCTGGCCATCGACGGCCTGACCGGCTTTTCCACCGCACCGCTGCGCCTGGCCATGGTGCTGGCGGGCTTCGGCCTGGTGGTGGCGGTGGGGCTGATGATCTACGTGCTGTGGGGCTTCCTGACCCATTCGGCCACGCCCGGCTGGACGAGCCTTGCGCTGATCGTGGTGTTCTTCTCCACCGCCCAGCTCGCGTGCCTGGCCATATTTGGCGAATATCTGGGCCGCACCTACATGCAGTCCAAGGGACGGCCCCTCTACATGATCGACGAGATCGCCGTCCGCTCCCCCCCGCCGGAGGCAAAGGGCTGATGGACGCCGCCGAGTTCGACAAGTTCGCCGAGGAATATCTGGCGACCCACACGGACAACCTGAAGATCTCCGGTGAGGCCCCGGACTATTTCGCCCGCTACAAGCTCGAGGAACTGCGCCGCCTGTGGACCCGCCAGGGCCTGGCGGAGCCCGCCGCCGTGCTGGACTTCGGCTGCGGCATCGGGGCCAGCCTGCCGCATCTGCACGCGGCCTTCCCCGGGGCAGCCCTCACCGGACTGGATGTGAGCCACAAGAGCCTGGCCATTGCCGAGAGCCGCTTTCCCGGGATCGCCACCCTCGTCCCCTATGACGGGGCCGAAGTGCCCCTGGCCGACGCCAGCCAGGACCTGATCTTCTCCGCCTGCGTCTTCCACCACATCGACGCGGCCGAGCACACCCGCCTGTTTGCGGAGCTGAAGCGCCTGCTGCGCCCGGGCGGCCGGCTGGTGATCTTCGAGCACAACCCCGTCAATCCGGTGACCCGCTACATCGTCGCCACCTGCCCCTTTGACGAGAATGCGGTGCTGATCCCGGCCCCGACCCTTGCCAACCGGCAGAAGGCGGCGGGCTTTGCCCGGGTGGAGACCCGCTATACCGGCTTCTTCCCCGGCCCCCTGCGGGCGCTCCGCCCCCTGGAACCGGCCATGAGCGCCCTGCCCGTGGGGGCGCAGTACTACACCGTCGCCCGGGCCTGAGCCGGGGATGGAGGCCGCACCCCGGTCATCGCTGATCGGCCTTCTGGTCCGCTTCGGGCTGGTGGGGGCGGTGAATACCGCCCTCGGGCTGGCGGTGGTCCTGTTGGTGGAGTTCGGGCTGAAAGCCTCCCCCGTGGTGGCCAATGCCGCGGGCTACGGGGTGGGGTTTGCCGTGGGCTTCGGGCTGAACCGGGGGTTCGTGTTCAAGTCGCAGGCGGGGGTGAGTGCCGCGGGCCCCCGGTACCTGGCGGCCGTGGCCCTGTGCTACGGCCTGAACCTCGCCGTGCTGCAGGGGCTGCGGGCGGTGCTGCCGGCGGGTGACCTGGCCCGGGTGGCGGCCCAGCTCTGCGCCATGGGCACCTATACGGTCACCCTGTTCCTCCTGTCCCGCTACTGGGTCTTTGCCGCCGCGCGGTCCTCCGGCGGGCGGACCCGGTAGACTACCACCGGGGCGTTGAGGGCGGTCATCGGCACCAGCCAGTCCGGCGCGGCGCTGCGGTCCAGCTGGGCCTGCAGGGCGTCGGGTGCCAGCCCCCGCCGGTCGGCATTGCGGTGGTGGACGGGGCATTCCAGCACATAGGTCACCCCCAGCTGGCGGGCCCGGTCATAGGCTGCCTCCCCCCGGGCGGACAGGATGCTCCGCGCCGCCATGATCCCCCAGCTGAGCCGGTGATAGGGGCCGGACAGGCTGGAGGAGGGGGTGTGGGCCAGGACGAAGGGACCGAGGTCGATCTCGCTCACCGTCAGGCCCTTCGGGGCCCGGGCCAGCACGTCATAGGACGACGCGTTCAGGCAGTAGTCCCGGGGTGGCCGGGGCTTGGCGGCGACCTTGGGCGTGGACCTTGTCCCGGTCGTGTGGCGCGGGGCCGCGGCGGGGGGCGGCGGGGTCTGCAGGGCGGCGAGACGCTCGGCCCCCATCTGGGCCATGGAACCCCAGCCGTCCGGGGTCAGCAGCATGGCCGCGCCGATGGCGGCAAAGCTCGCCACACCGGCCTCGTAGCGCCGGGCCAGGACCGCGGCCGCCACGGCGATGGGCGGGATCTCGAACCACAGGGCATAGGCCGTCATCCGCGCGGCCAGGGCCCCGACGACGAGGCCCAGCGCCAGGGAGAGGGCCGTGGTCCACCAGGCCCCGTCCATCAGCCGGCGGGGCTGCCACAACAGGCCCAGCGTCGCCAGCACGCCGACGACGGCGGCACCCGCGAGGGTCATGGCCCGCCCGGCGTCCCGCTGATGGAGCACCCACCAGTTGGCCACCTCGTTCACATGGTCGAGCCAGATGGCCCGGATGCGGGGGTCCACATCGGCGAAGGGGCCATGCACGCAGTTGGGGTCGAGGCCCAGATAGGCGGCGAGGGCGGCACCTCCGGCCAGCACCACGGCCAGGGCCCGGAAGCGGCTGTCCCGGAACCGGCTGAGCGCCATGCCGACCCAAAGCACGGCGATCCCGGCCACCACGCCGGCCACCAGATTGAGGCCGATGGCGTCGCAGGCGGACACGGCCCAGCGGTCCGGCGGGGTCTGGATGCCCTGGGCGATCACGGTGGAGGCTGCCAGCGCCAGGCCGTAGCTGCGCACGAACCGCCGTGTGCCGGGATCGAGCACGAACCTCAGCGCGATCGATCCGGCGATCAGCACCTGGAAGAACAGGGCCTCCAGCCCGATGGCCAGGCCGAGGCCTCCGGCAATCCCGGCGGTCACGGCCCAGGCCCGGCGGTGGCTGGGCTGCAGGGCTCCGGCCAGGGCCACCAGGGTCAGGGCGATCTGGGCATTGTGGTGGTCCACCCGCCCGGAATGGAACTGGGAGGCATAGAGGGACACGTTCAGCAGCAGCAGCACCGTGGCCGCGATCACCGCGGGCTGGGCCCGGTCATGACGTCCGGTGGAGACCGCCAGTGCCCGGGCGCTGACCAGGGTGGCCCAGGCCGCCGGGATGATCCACAGGCCCGGCCAGACGATCCGGGTGGCATATTCCGCATCCGCCGGGGACAGGACCAGACGGAACAGCAGGGTCAGCCCCGCCAGTCCCCCGTCCAGCAGCCGCGACCAGTGCATGTAGACCCCCACCGGGGGCTGCAGGCGCAGCCAGTGCTGGTCCCACCAGCCCCGTCCGGCCAGCAGCTCGCGCACCATCACCAGCCGGGTGGCGTCGTCGGTGTCCCCCAGCGCCGCGCGCATCCAGCGCATGTTGTCCGCATAGGACACGGCACTGGCCACCACGGCGACGAACACCGCCAAAAGGGCGAGGCGCGCCGGGGTCGTCAGGTCGGGAAGCTTGCGGGGAAGGCGGCTCAAGGGCGGCCGGTCACAAGCAGGCGGTGAAGGGTGGGGACCTCAACGGTGGGCTCCGGCCAGGCGCGCCACCAGGGCGGTGGTGGACGGGTCATGGGCCCGGCGGGAACCGCCCTCCAGCTCGTCCAGCAGGCGCACGGCCAGGGTCTTGCCCAGCTCCACCCCCCACTGGTCGAAGCTGTTGATCCCCCAGATCACCCCTTCCACGAAGGTCTTGTGCTCATAGAGGGCCAGCAGCGCCCCCAGGGTCTCCGGCGACAGGCGCTCCCCCAGGATCAGGCTGGTGGGGCGGTTGCCCGGGAAGGTCCGCTGTGGGGCCAGGATGTCGATCTCCGCGGGGGAAAGCCCCTTGGCCGTGAGCTCGGCGCGCACGTCGGCCTCGCTGCGGCCGATCATCAGGGCCTCGGCCTGGGCCAGCAGGTTGGCGGTAAGCTTGGCATGCATGTCCGCCGGACCCTCGTCCGACGCGGCGAAGCCCACCAGGTCCACGGGGATCACGTCCACCCCCTGGTGCAGCAGCTGGAAGAAGGCGTGCTGGCCGTTGGTGCCCGCATCGCCGAACACCACCGTGGCGGTGGGGCGGGCCACCGGGCGGCCGTCCGTGCCGGTCTGCTTGCCGTTGGATTCCATTTCCAGCTGCTGGAGGAAGGCGGGCAGCAGCCGCAGCCGCTGGGCATAGGGCACCACGGCCCGGGCCGCGCGGCCGAGGCCATTGCGGTTGAACAGGTGCGCACCCGCCAGCAGCACCGGGGCATTGGCCTCCAGCGGGGCTTGCGCAAAGTGCCGGTCCATGGCCGCGGCACCCTCCAGGAACCTCTGGAACACGTCATAGCCCAGCGCCACGGCGCAGGAGAGACCCACCGCCGACCAGATGGAGAACCGCCCGCCGACCCAATCCCAGAAGGCGAACACCCGGTCCGGGTTGACGCCGAAGGCCACCGCCCGCTCCGGCGCGGCGGAGACGGCGGCGAAGTGCAGGCGCGCGCCATCCTCCCCCAGACCGGCCCGCAGCCAGTCCCGGGCGGCCTCGGCATTGGCCAGGGTCTCCAGCGTGGTGAAGGTCTTGGAGACCGCGATGACCAGGGTGGTCTCGGGGTCGAGGCCGGTCAGGGCCTGGACGATCTCCGCCCCGTCCACATTGGCGACGAAGCGCAGGTCGATCGACGGGTCGAGGGGCTTCAGCGCCTCCCATACCAGCCGCGGTCCGAGGTCGGAGCCGCCGATGCCGATGTGCAGGATGGCCTTGAAGGCATTGCCCGTGGCGCCGCGGATCGTCCCGTCCCGCACCCCGTCGGCCAGGGCCCGCATGCGGTGGCGTCCGGCTTCCACCTCCGCGCTCACCGGCACCCCGTCAGCGTGCAGGTCGGACCCGTCCGGGGCGCGAAGGGCGCTGTGCAGCACCGCCCGGCCCTCGGACCGGTTGACGATGGCCCCGCCGAACAGGCCGTCCCGCGCGGCTTCCACGCCGCTGGCGCGGACCAGTTCCAGCACCGCGTCCAGCCCGTCCAGGGACCAGCTCTGCTTGGCGAGGTCCAGGGTCAGGCCCGCGGCCTCCACCGTCAGGCGGGCCAGCCGGTCCGGCTCGGCGGCAAACCGGTCGAGGATGGGGGTCAGACGTGACGACGCCGCCGCCCGGTCCAGTCGGTCCCAGGCGGCGGCGATGCGGTCGGCGGCAGGGGTGGACATCAGGCGCTGACGCCCGTCTCCGTCAGCCATTCCAGGATCTTGGCCTTGGGCATGGCCCCGACCTTCATGGACGACATCTGGCCGTCCTTGAACAGCATCATGGTGGGGATGCCGCGGACGCCGTAGCGGCCGGGGGTGGACGGGCTGTCCTCGATGTTCAGCTTGGCGATGGTGACGCGGCCCGACAGCTCCTCGGCGATCTGGTCGAGGACCGGGGCGATCTGCTTGCAGGGACCGCACCATTCCGCCCAGAAATCCACCAGCACGGGCTGGCCGGCCTTCAGCACGTCGCGTTCAAACGTCTCGTCGGTCACCTTCAGGGTGCTCATGCTACGCTCCTTTGCGGGCGCACCTGGTCGGCCGCCCCGTGAACTGAGATGTAAGCCGCCGGGCCCTTGCGATCAACTGGCGCGGCGCAGGGCATTGAGCCGCTCGACGATCAGATTTTCCGGTACCGGCATCAGCCTGGGTCCATCGGTCCAGACCAGGGCCGCCTCCACCCGACGGCCGGGGAAGATGGCCCGCAGCACCGCCACATAGACCGCCATCTGCGTCAGATAGGCGGGATCGGCATTGTCCACCCGGTCCGGGGCCGGACGGTTGGTCTTGAAGTCCACCACCAGCACCCGGTCGGGGGTGATCGTCATCCGGTCCACCCGGCCGGAAATGGCGAGCCCCGGGGGAAGGTCCGGCGCGGTCCCGGCCACGGCCGCCTCGGGCCGGCTGCCGGGGCCGAACACCTCGGCAAAGCGCGGGTCCTCCAGCACGGCGAGGGCGGCGGCGGCCATTTCCAGCCGCTGTTCCGGGGTCAGGTCCCGCTCCTTGGCCAGGATCCGCGCCGCGGCGGCGGCCCGGTCGGGGCCGGGCAGGTCGGGCAGCAGCTGGAACAGGCGGTGGATCAGGTCCCCCCGGCGGAACCGGCCCAACCCCCCGGTGGCGGCCAGAGGCGACGGCGTGGCCCCGCGGCTGCGCTCCGCCAGGGCGGTGGGCGAGGCCCAGGCCTGGGCCGCGGGGGAGGCCGGGGCCGGGCGGGTGACCCAGGCGGGTGTGGATGCCGGTTCCGCACGGCTCGCCACCGCCGCGGCCCCGCGCACCGGGTCGGCCCCGTATCTGTGGAAGGCAAAGCCCTGGTCGTCGACCAGCTCCCGCGCCGTGTCCGCCAGGCGCACGTCGAAGGCCTCCGCCAGCCAGGGCAGCCAGCCCCTGGCCTTGTCCAGCGTCGTCCGGGCATTCAGGCGGCCGCACAGGATCAGCCGATCCCGGGCCCGGGTCAGGCCCACATAGAGGAGCCGGGCCAGCTCGTCCCGCTCCCGCAGCTTGGCCGTCTCCCGCGCCGCCCTGGCCACCCGGCAGTCGTCGGTGCCCCCCGCGGCCAGCCAGATCAGCGCCCCCCCGTCCTCCAGAGGCGTCAGGGCGGCGCGGGACTTGTCGGTGAAGACGGTGTCGGCCATGAACACCACCGGGGCCTCCAGCCCCTTGGCGCCATGGGCGGTCATCACCCGCACCTCGCCCTTCGGCTCGTCCATCTCCCGCTTCAGGGTCAGGTCCAGGGTGTCGAGCCCGGCGCAGAACCGCTCCAGGTCGAAGATGTTGCGGCCCTCCGCCGCCAGGGCCTGACCGAGGAAGGCGTCCAGCGCCTCCCCCGCCTCGGCCCCCAGCCGGGTGACGAAGCGCTGGCGCAGGCTGCGGCCCTTGTGATCGGCGACGCACAGCAGCCGGGCAAAGAACTCGAAGGGCGGCACCGATTGTCCCAGGTCCCGGGCCAGCGCCAGCACCTGCGCCGCCCGGGTCCAGGCGGGCCGCTCGGCGCTGCGGGCCATCAGGGCGGCGGACAGGCTCTCGCGACGGCCCACGGCCAGGTCGAACAGGTCGGTCTCCGTCAGGTCGCAGAGCGGGCTGCGCAGCAGCTCTGCCACGGTGAGGTCGTCCCAGGGATAGAGGGCGTAGCGGGCGAGCGAGGTCAGGTCCTGGAACACCAGGTGCTCCGACAGCTTCAGCCGGTCGGCCCCCGCTACCGGCACGCCCCGGCGCTTAAGCTCCCGCAGGGTCTCCTCGAACAGGGGGCCGCGCTTGCGCACGAGGATGAGGATATCGCCATAGTCCACCGGGCGCTCGCCGGTGCGGTCCTTCACCCGGTCGCCGCGGCGGACCATGGCCTCGCACTCCACCGCGATCCGCTCCGCCAGCGTGCGCCAGGCCCCGGTGGTGTGGGCCGCGTCCACCGGGTCCCAGGCGTCCTGCGGCTCGGTGGCCATCTCGCTGACCGGGGGCCAGAAGTCGACGCAGCCGGGGTCGTTCGCCCGCTGGGCCACGTGCCGCACCGCCTCCCCGTCGGAGGCCGCGCCCAGATGAGGGGCCAGCTGGCTCGCCCGGTCGGAGCCGCGGAACACCGTATCCACGAACGCCAGCACCTCCGGGGTGGAGCGCCAGGACATGTTCAGCTGGATGCTCTCGAAGGTCCGCCCCGCCCCGTGGGCCAGGGCCTGCACCCGCTGGCTCTGGGCCAGCAGCAGGTGCGGCGCGGCCCCCTGGAAGGAGAAGATCGACTGCTTCTCGTCGCCGACGATGAACACGGTGCGCTGCAGGCGGCGCTCCCGGCCGTCCTCCCCGGCGAAGAACTCCGCCACCAGGGCGGTCAGGATCGCCCACTGGTCGGGGCTGGTGTCCTGCGCCTCGTCGATCAGGATGTGCTCCACCCCGCCGTCCAGCTTGAACAGCACCCAGGCAGCGGAGGGGCGGTCGGACAACAGCGCCCTGGCCTTCACGATCAGGTCAGCGAAGTCCAGCGCCCCCGAGGCCGCCTTGGCCGCGTCATGGGCGATCGCATAGAAGCCGCCCACCAGCAGCACGTCCAGGGTCTCCGCCGCCGTGCGGGCGGCGCGGACACGCTCACGGACCTCGCTCAGTCGGGCCTGTTCCCGCTCGATCCAATCCCGCACCCAGGGATCGACGCCCTTGGTGGGAAAGTTCGCCCGCCGGGGCTCGCCCTTCTCGGTGAAGAACAGCCCGAACACGGCATCCTCGTCGGCCTGTCCGGCGCGGGCCGCCTCGAGGATGGCCTGCAGCTTCAGGCCGTTGGGCCGGTCGGTCTTTTCCGACCCCAGCGACAGGGCCGCCGCCGCCCCGCCATAGGCCGCGACGTCCAGGGCGGGTTCGGAGAGGCCCCGCTCCAGCTCCGCCTCCGCCGTCGTCCAGCCGTCGAGGCCGAGGCTCTTGGCAATGGTCCCCGCCAGGTCCCCCTCCGCGGCGGCGATGCTGGCGGCGATGGCCTCGCGGTTCTGGGCCAGTTGGGTGAACAGGGCCTCGAAGGCCGTGAAATCGAGCTTCACCGACAGCCGGGCATAGGCCTGGCCCAGCCCCGTGTCCGGATCTGCCGCGGCCTCGGCCAGCCGGTCCCGGGCCCGGCGGGTGATCTCCGCCTCGGCCACGTCGTCCAGCACGGTGAAGCCCGGCGTCACCCCGGCCTCCAGCGGGAACTGGCGCAGCAGCTTCTCGCAGAAGCCGTGCAGGGTCTGGATCTTCAGCCCGCCGGGGGTCTCCAGCGCCAGCGCGAACAGCCGCCTTGCGGCGGACAGCTGGCCCTCGTCATAGGTGTCCGCCGCACGGCCCTCCAGCTGGGACAGGGCCGTCACCAGCACCTCGTCCCGGGCGATGGCGAAGGCACCGAGCGTCTGGAACAGGCGGCGCTGCATCTCCGAGGCGGCGGCCTTGGTGAAGGTGACGCACAATATGGTCTCGGGCCTCGCCCCCTGCAGCAGCAGGCGCGCCACCCGGTCCACCAGGGTCTTGGTCTTGCCGGAGCCGGCATTGGCGCTGACGGCGGCGGAGATGGCCGGATTGGCGGCGGCGGTCTGCGGATCGAACAAAAGGCTCATTCGTCCCCCCCGTCCGCATCGCCGGACGCCCATTCCTGCCGCCGGGCCAGGTGGTCGTAGTCACTGGGAGTCGACATGAACTTCACGGCAAGGCGGGAGACATAGGGCTGGCCCGGGTCGTCGAAGCGGGCGATCCATTTGTCCAGCCCCTCCAGCGCCGAGTCGGCCAGCGCGTCCTCCCGGCCCCGGCCGATGTCCCGGGTCTCGCCCCCGTCGCCGCGGCCGGTGAGGCGCACATAGGTCAGGGCCCCGATCCTCGCCGGGCCGATCTTCTCGTAGCCCCCGGCCCGGACCATGGCGGCGGTGAGGGTCAGCTGGGGGGAGAAGCCGGCCTCCACCTCCTTCTCGCCGGGGGGCGCGCCGGTCTTGAAGTCCAGCACGTTCACCGTCTCGCCCATCACCTCCAGCCGGTCGGCCTTGGCGGTGACCTTGAAGGGACCCAGCGGGCCGGGGCGCACCATCTCGCCGGGCTCCTCCATCACCAGCCGCATCGCCGGGGTGCGGCGTCCGCGCTCGAAGGTCGTCATCCAGGCCCCGGTGCGCACGGCCAGCGCCCCTTCGCGGACCAGGTCCGTGGCCGTGGCCCCGGCGTCGGCCACCTGGGCCAGATAGTCGTCGGCAAAGGCCCGGGCGGAGTCCTGTCCGGGCAGGGGCCAGGCCCGGGCGAAATTCTCCGCCGCCTTGTGGATGGCCGTGCCACGGGTGCGGTTGTCGAAGGGCTTGGCCGGGCGGTCCATGGGCTTCAGGTTCAGGATCCGCCTTGCATAGACGGCATAGGGGTCGCGGACCCAGGTCTCCACAGCCGTCACCGGCAGCTGCCGGGGCCGGGCGGCCAGCGGCGGGGTCGGCGCCGGGCGGGGGGCCTGGGCCAGCTCGGGCGGAACGGGCCAGAGGCGGGCGTCCAGCCCCTGACGCCAGGCGCGCAGGGTGTCGCCGCCGTCGATCTCCGCCCCGGCCCCCCGGGCCAGGGTCTCCAGCCGCCACAGCCAGCGGGAGCGCACGGCCGGCTGGCCATCCCGGCGCTCGGCGGTGATCAGCAGCACCTGCGGCGCGCAGGCGGCCTGGGCGAAGTCGTGGGCGGCAAGCCCGATCCGCCGCTCCGGCGGGGGCAGGCCGAGCGCGGTCCGCATAGGGCGGGAGAGGAACGGGTCCAGGCGCGGGGACTGGGGCCAGGTGCCTTCCTCCAGACCCGCCAGGATCAGCCGGTCGGCCCGGACCAGGCGGGCCTCCATGGCCCCCAGGATCCGCAGGCGGGGATGGCTGGCCCCGCCGGTGCGCACGGTCTCGTCCGCCACCAGCCGCTCCACCAGACCGGCAAAGGTCGCCGCGTCGCAGGGGGGCAGGGGTTCCGCCTCCCGCAGCACACCGGCGATCAGGCTGGCGGCGCTCTCGCCCCCCGGCCCGGCCCACAGGTCGCCCGGCGCGCCCCGGTCGTCGATGGCGAGCTTTTCCATGGCCTCGGCGATGGCGCGCATGGCGTCCGGGGCCCGGGCCGGACCGTCGCGGAAGGCGTCCGCGGCGATGGCGACCGCGTCCAGCAGGCGGCCCGCCGCCTCCTGCGCGTCCGCATGGTCCTTCAGACGGGCCAGCAGCATGGCCCGGTCCCGCGGCGCCACGCCCCGCAGGCCGAGGCGCTCGATGGTCCGCGCCCGGCCGGACAGGGCCAGCGGCGCATAGCCCAGCCGGGTGAAGCGGTGCTTCAGAAGGGCCAGCAGCAGCACCGGGTCCATGGGCCGCGCCGCCGCCCGGGCCATCAGCCCCAGCAGCATGCCCACCGGCAGCACGCCAAGTCCCTGACCGGCGGAGCTGTCCGCCTCGATCCCCCAGCGGGTCAGGGCCGCGGACACCCGCCTCGCCAGCACCGCGTCCGGGGTCACCAGCGCCCCTGTGGCCCCCGGCGTCTCCAGCGTCTCCCGCAGGGCCAGCGCGGCGAGGTCCGCCGCCTCGATCTCGTCCCGGGCGCGGATCAGGCTCAGGCCCTGCAGCCCCTCCGCCACCGGATTGACGCCGGTGGGTCGGCCCTCCTCCAGCATCCGGTCGATCTGGGCCAGCCAGTCATTGGTCACCTCCGCCGGACGGAGCGCCTCGTTGATCACCCGGCGGCGGGAGCGGCCGATGACGGCCTGCGCTGCCGTGTCCGGACAGGGCCAGGCGTGCACCTCGGCCCGCGTGATCCCGGCCCGTTCCAGCAGCCGCTTCAGGGCCCCCTGCGGATGGGCGTCGCGGACCTCGTCCCAGGCCTTGTCCTCCAGTTCCTGGTCCAGGCCCGGCAGCACCACGGCTCCCTGCGGTGCATTGGCGATCACCTTCAGCAGCTCTGCCGTCGCCGGGGCCGTGCCGGTGGAGCCGGCGGCGATCAGGGCCCGGGGGGGCGGGTTGTGCGTCCACTGGTCGGCCAGCACCCGCAACAGCCGCGTGCGGCGGACATTCACGTCGACGAGGCCCAGTTCCTCCAGCCGCTTGGGCCAGAGCTCCGTGGCGATGGACAGGAAGCGGACGGAGCGGATCCAGTGCTCCGCCATGTCCCCCTCCACCAGCCCGGCCAGACCGTCGAGGCCGCCCACCTCCTCGATCTGCACCGAATCCAGGAAGGCCCCCAGGCTGTCGGCGAGGTCCAGGGCGTCCCGGGCGTCCACTCCGTCCCGCTCCAGCAGATGGGCGTGGTCGCAGATCAGCCGGGCCAGCTCGAACCGGCGGCGAAGGGCGCTGACCGCAGGCGGCAGGTCCACGGCCAGGTCGCCGGGCTCGAAGGGCGGCTCCCCCTCGTCCAGGTCGCCCAGGGCGCGGATCTGCGGCAACAGGGTGGCGCGGCCGTCGGCGGCGCGGACAAAGGCCTCCGTCAGGGCGCGCATGCCCCGCCGCGTGGGGGTCAGCACGATGGCGTCGGACAGGGCTTCCGGCCCGATGGGGGACAGGATCTCCACGAGCCCCCGGGCCAGGTCGTCGACAAAGGGCCGGTGGGCGGGGATGTTGAACCAGCGGGGCCGGGGACGGCCGAGCACCCGGGCGAACACCGGCTCCCCGAAGGGCAGCTCTCCCGAGGCGGTGTCCGGCCGGTGGGTCATGACCGCAGCCGCGCTTCCGCTGCATCCCGGGCGGCGGGGTCGCCCACATGCATCCACTGGCCTTGCAGCACAAGGCCGTGCAGGCGTCCGGCGGCGGCCATGGCCCCCCAGATCTCCGGCATCAGGCTGAACTTGCCCGGCGGATGGGCGAATATCGCCTCGGTGCGGGTGGCGTGAACGCCGATATAGGCGAAGGGGGCGGTGGCGGTTCCGGCGACCCGGCGGGGGGTCAGGTGGCCCTGTGCATCCATGTGGAAGTCACCGGGGCCGTCAAAGCCCACGGCCTCCTTCGTGGGGGTCAGCAGCAGGAGGGCGTCCATCCGGTCTGGATCGAAGCGCGCCCGCAGGTCGGCCACGGCGGGGCGGCCTGTCTCGATCCAGACACTGTCGATATTGGCCACCAGCACCGGATCGTTCCCCAGCAGGGCGCGGGCGTGGTGGAGGCCGCCGCCGGTCTCCAGCGGCGCGGCGCGCTCGTCGGAAAAGCTCAGCACGGGCGCGGCGGTGCGGGTGCGCAGGTGCGCCTCCAGCCGGTCGGCAAAGGCGTGCAGGTTCACCACCGCCCGGGTGACACCCCCCTCCGCCAGCCGGTCCAGCATGTGATCCACCAGCGCGCGGCCGCCCACCTCCACCAGGGCCTTGGGCCGGTCGTCGGTCAGGGGGCGCATGCGGGTGCCCAGACCGGCGGCCAGCACCATGGCGGTGGAGAGGGGGGCGCTCATGCCCGGGCCTCCGGCGGGACATGCCGGGCGAACCAGGCCTGCAGGGCCTCCAGCCCCGGCTGGGCCAGGTTGAACTCCAGCGCCGCCCAGGTCCTGGGGATGAAGTCCCGGTAGCGGGGCTTGCCGAAGCCCGCCACCTGCCGGGCGAAGATGAACAGGATCCGCGCCGCGTTCAGGGCCGCCAGACCGTGATAGGCGTGGCGGAATTCCTCCCGGTCGATCCCCGGCCGCTGGTCGAGATAGCGGTCCAGCATGGCCGCGGCCAGGTCCGGGGCCACGTCCCGGCGGGCGTCCTGCAAGAGGTGCAGCAGGTCCCAGGCCGGGTGGGCCTTCACCGCGTCCTGGAAGTCCAGGAGGCCGACCCGGGCCAGGCCCGACCGCTGCGGCAGCCACAACAGGTTCTCCGCATGATAGTCCCGGTGGGTGAACACCCCCTCCGGCCCCATGGCCGCCCGGTGGCCGACGCTGCGGATCGGGGCCCACAGCGCGCGCCACTCGGCCACTGCCTCGGCGGAGAAGGCGGGCAGGCCCGCATATTTCGGCCACCACTCCAGGAACAGGTCGCAGCCGGTCTGCAGGGCCAGGTCGTCATAGGGCAGCAGGGGCCAGCGGCCGCGGTCCCCGCCGCTTTCCCAGTCCAGCCAGACCGGCGGCGGCTCCGACTGCAAGCGCACCAGCACGTCCACGGCGTCGGCATAGAGGGGGCCGGCGGGCTCTCCGCCCGCGATCTTGCGGGCGAACAGGTCGTCCCCCAGGTCCTCGATCACGGCGAAGCCTTGGGCCACGTCCAGCGCCTCCACCTGCGGCGCGGACAGGCCCCGGGCGCGCAGGAAGGCGGCGGCGGCGGCGAAGGCGTCCACCCGTCCGGCGGCGAGGCGGGCGAGCGCATTGTAGCCCATGGCCCGGCGCTGGTCCTGGGTCGTGTCCGGCCCCGCCGGTTCGCTCTCCGCCGCGGGGGGGGCGTCCATCAGGATGCGGGTGTCCCCGCCGGGCAGGGCCAGGCGCTCATAGCTGCGGGTGGAGGCGTCCCCGGACATCTTCGTGCGCACGGCCGCGCCGAAGCCCGCCTGTGCCAGAAAGGCCCGGCGCTGCGCTTCCCGCGCCTCTGCCGCGGCCGTCGCCCTATCCGTCATGATCCAGTCCATCCATCCGCGCCGCCCAGTGGCCGTGACCGGTGGCGGTCACCTGCCTTGGCGCATCGTCGCCGTCATCTTCCCCCGCATCGGGCAGGGGGTCCAATCGTAGGCTGAGTCGGTCCCGCGGCAGCCGGTCCCCCAGGCGCTCCGGCCATTCCACCAGCACCGCGCCGGTGTCGAGGGCCTCGTCCAGGCCCAGCTCCGTCGCCTCGTCCGGATCGGTGAGGCGATAGAGGTCGAAATGGGCCAGTTCCAGGCCGCTGCGGGCGGTATAGCCCTGCACCAGGGTGAAGGTCGGGCTGGGCACCTCCTCGTCCTCGGAGGTCAGGGCGCGGATCAGGGCCCGGGCCAGGGTGGACTTGCCCGCGCCCAAGGGGCCGCTGAGCAGGACCGCGTCCCCGGGCTGCAGCCGCGCCGCCAGCCGCCGGGCCAGGGCACGGGTCCCGTCGGCTCCGGCGAGCTTCCATTGCAGGGTTTGCGCTCCCGACGTCATGGACGAAGGCTTTTCCATGGGTTATCGCGGCAGGCAAGTGCGCAGGATCAAGGACGGGGCCGCAGGGCCTCGGTCAGGTTACCGCGCGGATGGCGCTTGCGCGAAAGTGACGCGGGCGTCATAAATTATCCGGAACCACCGGAGGCGGTCGGGGGAGAGGTGTCCGTGACGGGCGATCCAGGGACTGAGGCGGCGCAATCACCGGACCTGTCGGGTCGGGTCGTCATCGTGGGCGCGGGCCATGCCGGCGGGTCGGCGGCGGCGCTGCTGCGGCAATATGGCTGGACGGGCCCCATCACCCTGATCGGTGACGAGCCGCTGATCCCCTATCAGCGCCCGCCCCTGTCCAAGGCCTGGCTGAAGGGCGAGGCGGACGGGGACAGCCTGGCCCTGCGTCCGGCCAGCTTCTACACGGAACAGTCCATCCGGCTTCGCCTGTCCACGGGGGTGTCTGGGATCAACACCGCCGCCCGCATGGTCACCCTGGACAGCGGGGAGGCCGTGGCCTTCGATCACCTGATCCTGGCGGTGGGGGCCGCAGCGCGGAAGCTGCCCGTTCCGGGCGCGGAACTCGCGGGCGTGCTCGAGCTGCGCACGGCGGCGGATGCGGAACTGCTGAAGAACGCGCTGGGCCCCGGCAAGCGGCTGGCGGTGATCGGCGGCGGCTATGTGGGGCTGGAGGCGGCGGCGTCCGCCCGGGCCCTCGGTGCCGAGGCCGTGGTCATCGAGCGGGAGCCCCGGGTGCTGGCCCGGGTCGCCTGCGAGGAACTGTCCGGCTTCTTCCAGGACTATCATGCGGCCCGCGGCGTGACCTTCGAGGTGAACGCCCAGGTCCAGGGCTTTGTCGGTACGGACGGCCGGGTCGGCGGCGTGGCCCTGGGGGATGGGCGGACCCTGCCCTGCGACGTGGCCCTGGTGGGCATCGGTGCCCTGCCGCACGAGAGCCTGGCCCGGCTGGCGGGGTGCGAGTGCCGCCAGGGCATCGTGGTGGACGAGGCGACCCGCACCTCGGTCGCGCACATCTATGCCATCGGCGACTGCACCCAGCGGCCGCTGCCCCTCTATGGCCTCAGTGGCCGGCTGGAAAGCGTGCCCAACGCGCTGGAACAGGCCAAGCAGGTGGCGTCGCTGCTCTGCGGCCGTCCCGCGCCGGCCCCGGAAACGCCCTGGTTCTGGTCGGACCAGTACGACATCAAGCTGCAGATCGCGGGCCTGCCCCATCACGCCGTGACCCGGGTGATCCGCGGCAATCCCGCAGACGCGAAGTTCGCCGTGTTCCACCTGGATGCGGAAAACCGCGTCCAGGCGGTGGAGGCCATCAATGCCGCGCCGGAATTCATGGCCGGACGCCTGCTGGTCGGGAACAGAAAACCGGTTGCGCCGGAAAAACTAAGAGATACATCGGTATCAATGAAGGAGGTCGCGGCCTAATCCCCGCGAGAGACAACGGAACCCATGGCCAAGATCATCTTTATCGAGCACTCCGGCGCGACCCACGAGGTCGATGCGAAGACCGGCCTTTCCGTGATGGAAGCCGCCGTCAAGAACAACGTCCCCGGTATCGACGCGGACTGCGGCGGGGCCTGCGCCTGCGCCACCTGCCACGTCTATGTGGACCCGGCCTGGCTCGACAAGACCGGCAAGCCCTCGGCCATGGAGGAGAGCATGCTCGACTTCGCCGAGAACGTGGAGAGCAACTCCCGCCTGTCCTGCCAGATCAAGGTGTCCGACGCCCTGGACGGCCTGACCGTGCGTCTGCCGGAAAGCCAGCACTAGGGATTTGCGGTTGTCCTGATCGAGGTTCCCGGGTCTTCGCCCGGGAATGACGACCATATTTTTATCCCGTCATTCCCGCCCTTGAGGCGGGAACCTCATTCAGAACAGCCCTACTTCTTCATCAGCGTGGTGATGATCCGCGCCGAGGAGGGCCGACCGGCGAAGCCCTTGTCGGGGCTGACGGTGATCGTCACCACCGTGCCGGACGACTTGGCCTGGGCCTCCCGCCCGGTCTGGAACTGGACCCGGGCGACCTTCGCCACCACCGTGCGACCCGCGGGCCCGCGACCGGCCAGGCGGGTGAAGGCCTCCGCCGTGACGCCGGCGGCATCGGCCAGCATGGCGCTGGCCGCGGCGGTGGTGTCCCGGGGCGTCAGGTCCGGGGCCTCGAACACGATCAGGTGCTGGGCGGCGCGGCTGGCCCGGATGGAGGACTGGACCAGGGTCTGGAACAGGCCGTTGGCCCCGCTGACCGCGGCGGGGCGAAGGCTGGGGCCGTCCCCGGCATAGGCGGCAGGCGCACCGCCCGGCCGCTCCGAGGTGAACAGGGTCAGGCCGCCGAGGCGGGTGGCGCGCAGGACGTCCTCCCCCGCATCGTCCTTGTAGATGATGTCCCCCCGGGGACCGGACACGGGCTTCAGGGCCCAGACCTCCGGACTGTCGCCGAAGCGCAGCAGCAGGGCCCCCGACGTCCCCCGGTCGACGAAGAAGGTCTCCCCCTCCGACGGCACATAGCGGCCGGGGTTCAGACCGGCGACGTCCTGCCGGTGGGGGAAGAGGAAGTCACGGAGGCTGGGGGACTGGGCAGACGCCGCAGACGTCGAAACGCAGCCGACCACGACCAGCGCGACCGGAGCGACCGACCGCAGCCAACCCGTGACCCGCGCGAGACGCGGGCGTCTGTCCCAACTACCCATGCCTCCGAGTTGCCGTGCGAGTGGGGCGCATTTTGGGCGCCGCCGCGCCAATTGATTTTCCCGCTGTGGAATTCACCGCGGTGTGGCGCCCACGCCCGCGGCGAAGATCAGCTGGTGAAGTACTGCCCGCCATTGGCGGTGATGGTGGCCCCGGTGATGAAGCTGGAATCGTCCCGGGCCAGGAAGGCCACGCAGGCGGCGATCTCGTCCGCATGGCCCAGGCGCCCGACGGGAATCCCCGCCACGATCTTGGCCAGGGCCGCTTCCGGCACGGCGGAGACCATCTCGGTGTCGATATAGCCGGGGGCCACGGCGTTGACGGTGATGCCCTTGGCCGCGGTCTCCTGGGCCAGCGCCTTGGTGAAGCCGATCACCCCGGCCTTGGCGGCGGAATAGTTGGTCTGGCCCATCTGGCCCTTCTGGCCGTTGATGGAGCTGATGTTGATGATCCGGCCGAAGCCCCGCTCCCGCATGCCGTCGATGACCTGGCGGCTCATGTTGAAGATCGAGGCCAGGTTGACGAAGATCACCTCGTTCCACTGCTCCTTGGACATCTTGTGCAGCATGGCGTCCCGGGTGATTCCGGCATTGTTCACCAGGATCTCCACCGGTCCGAGCTTGGCCTCGACCTCCTTCACGGCGCGGACGCAGTCGTCGAAGTCGCCCACATTGCCCTTGACGATCTCCACGCCCAGCTCCTTGGCGCTGGCCCGGGCCGCCTCGTCATTGCCCGCATAGCCGGCGCAGACCCGGTAGCCATCGGCCGCCAGCCGGGCGGTGATGGCCTTGCCGATCCCCCGGGTTCCACCCGTCACCAGTGCGACACGTCCGGTCATATCAGTCTCCCTATGGATTGGTCGCCCTTTTGGCGTTCGGCGGGTCTTGTCAGGTGGAGGAGGCGGGGCTCAGCGCTCGACGCAGAGAGCCACGCCCATGCCGCCGCCGACGCACAGGGTCGCGGCGCCCTTCTTCGCGTCGGACTTGATCATCTCGTGGATGAGGGTGGTCAGGATCCGCGCCCCCGAGGCCCCGATGGGGTGGCCGATGGCGATGGCCCCGCCGTTCACGTTCACCTTGGCCGGGTCGAGGCCCAGCTCGCGGACCACGCACAGGGACTGGGCGGCGAAGGCCTCGTTGGACTCCACCAGATCGAGGTCGGCCACGGACCAGCCGGCCTTTTCCAGGGCCTTGCGCATGGCCGGGATCGGGCCGGTGCCCATGATCTCCGGCGGCACGCCCGCATTGGCCCAGGAGGCGATGCGGACGAGGGGGGTGAGGCCCCGGGCCCTCGCCTCCGCCGCGCTCATCACCACCAGCGCCGCGGCACCATCGTTCAGGCCGGACGCATTGGCCGCGGTGACGCTGCCGTCCTTGGTGAAGGCCGGGCGCAGGCCGGACACGCTGTCATAGGTGGCCCCGTGGCGGATATACTCGTCCTGGTCCACCACCACGTCGCCCTTGCGGCCCTTGATGGTCACCGGCGCGATCTCGTCCTTGAAGCGGCCGGACTTCTGGGCGGCCTCGGCCTTGTTCTGCGAGGCCACGGCGAAGCGGTCCTGGTCCTCCCGGGTGATCTGCCAGCGGGCGGCGATGTTCTCGGCCGTCTGGCCCATGTGATAGCCGTGGAAGGCGTCCCACAGGCCGTCCTTGATCATGGTGTCGACGAGGCCGAGGTCGCCCATCTTGGTGCCGTTGCGCAGGTGCGCGGCGTGGGGGGCGGCGCTCATGCTCTCCTGGCCCCCGGCGACGACGATCTTCGCATCCCCTTGCGCGATCTGCTGATAGGCGAGCGCCACGGACCGCAGCCCCGAGCCGCACAGCTGGTTCAGGCTCCAGGCCGGGCTCTCCACCGGAATGCCGGCCTTCACCGCCGCCTGACGGGCGGGGCCCTGGCCGGCACCGGCCTGCAGCACCTGGCCCAGGATCACCTCGTCCACGTCCGACGCCGCGATCCCGGCCCGGGTCAGGGCTGCCTGGATGGCGGTGGACCCCAGCTCGCTGGCGGCGACGCCCGACAGGGCGCCGTTGAAGGAACCGACCGGGGTCCGGGCGGCGGAGACGATGACGATGTCCTGAGTGCTCATGGTCTGGTGCAGCTCCCGCGGCAGGCGTTGTTCGCATCCTGACGATCCCGCGCCAGGTTCGACCTTGAGCCTACGTAAATTCCCGGCCGCCGTCACGGGCGTGTCGCGTGAAATAATCGTGTCCCAGACGAAAGCGCCCCCCTCCGTGGCCGGAGGGGGGCGCGGTCGTGACGATTGGTCAGTGTCCGGAGATCAGCTACCGTAGCCGATCACCGCCTTGGTCTCGAGGAACTCGCCGAACGCGTGGTCGCCCCATTCCCGGCCGTTGCCCGACTGCTTGTAGCCGCCGAAGGGGGCCATCATGTCCGGACCCGCGCCGTTCAGGATCACCTGACCGGCCCGCATCTTCGACGCCACGTCACGGACTTCCTTGATGTCCGAGCCCTGCACATAGGCGGCCAGGCCGTATTCGGTGTCGTTGCCGATGGCGATGGCCTGGTCCACGGTCTCGTAGGGCAGGATCGCCAGCACCGGCCCGAAGATCTCCTCGCGGGAGATGCTCATGTCCGGGGTGACATTGGCGAAGACGGTGGGCTTCACATAATAGCCCTTGTCCAGGCCCTCCGGACGGCCCGGACCCCCGGCGACGAGGGTGGCACCCTCCTCGATGCCCTTCTTGATCAGGGTCTGGATCTTGTTCCACTGCACTTCGGACACCACCGGCCCCATCTGCGAGTTGCCGTTGGGGTCGCCGACGGTGGTCGCCTCGGCGGCTTCCCTGGCATAGGCGATGACCTCGTCCATCTTCTTGGCCGGGGCCAGCATCCGGGTCGGCGCATTGCAGGACTGACCGGAATTGGTCATCACCGACTGCACGCCCCGCTTCACGGCGGCGGCCAGGTCGACATTCTCCAGGATGATGTTCGGCGACTTGCCGCCCAGCTCCTGGTGCACGCGCTTGACGGTGGCCGCGGCCTTGGTGGCCACGTCGATGCCGGCGCGGGTCGAGCCGGTGAAGGACACCATGTCGACGCCGGGATGGCTGGAGATCGCCGCGCCGACGGACGGGCCGTCGCCATTGACCATGTTGAACACGCCCGCCGGCACGCCGGCCGCATGCATGATCTCGGTCCAGATATAGCCGGAGAAGGGGGCCACTTCCGACGGCTTCAGCACCATGGTGCAGCCGGTGGCCAGCGCCGGGGCGACCTTGGTGGCGATCTGGTTCACCGGCCAGTTCCACGGGGTGATGAAGCCGCAGACGCCGATGGGCTCCTTGGCGATCAGGGTGGTGCCGCGCAGCTCCTCGAAGTGGTAGGTCTTCAGCACCTCGATGGCGGTCTGCAGGTGGCCGACGCCCATGGCTGCCTGGGCCCGCTGGCTCAGCCAGCCCGGCGCGCCCATTTCCTCGGTGATCGCCTCGGCCATGTCGGAATAGCGCTTCTGGTACTCCTCGACGATCCGCTCCAGCAGCTCGATGCGCTGTTCGCGGGTGGTGCGGGAGAAGGTCTCGAAGGCCTTGCGGGCGGCCTTGACGGCCTTGTCCACGTCGGCGGCACCGCCCAGGCTGATGCGCCCGGCCACGCCTTCGGTGGCGGGGTTGATCACGTCGAGGGTCTTGGGTGCCACCGGGTCGACCCAGGCACCGTCGATGTAGAACTTCAGATAGTCACGCATGTCATCCTCCCGGGGGGCAGGTCCTTCAGCGAGGCCGCGCGGTGCGGCCGGACCGTTGGAGCGCATCTTAGTGATCATCGTTCACGACGGAAGGGGCCATCGCGTGTTTTGAGGATCAACTGAGCGGGAGGTGGCGTCCTTCGAGACGGGCTTCGCCCTCCTCAGGATGACGCGCGTTGTAGGTACCCTCTCAGGGTGGGTGCTCGACCCACATCCTTCGTCATGGTGAGGAGCCTCGTTAAGGGGCATCTCGAACCACGCAGGGCCGCCACTGCGTCCTTCGAGACGGGCCTTGCGGCCCTCCTCAGGATGACGCGCGTTGGTGGTGACTTGTCAGGTTGTGGGCCCTACCCACACTCTTCGTCATGGTGAGGAGCCCCGGCACGGGGCGTCTCGAACCACGCACCCTTGACTCATCCCCCCCTTGGCCCTAACACACCGCCTCCCGTGCGCGGACCCGTCAGGGCCGTGGCACATCGTCTTTTGTCTTTCATCGCGCTGAAGGTCAGCACCATGTCGCGTCGTTGCGAAATTACGGGCGTAGGTCCGATGGTGGGTCACAATGTGAGCCACTCGAACATCAAGACCAAGCGTCGTTTCCTTCCCTCCCTGAAGGACATCTCGCTGGCGTCGGACAGCCTCGGCCAGTCCTTCACCCTGAAGATCACCAATGCGGCCCTGCGGACCATCGATTTCCGCGGCGGTCTGGACCAGGTGCTGCTCAACAGCCGCGACGAGGTGCTCTCGCCCCGCGCCCTGAAGATCAAGCGCCAGATCAAGGCCAAGCAGGCCGGCGAAACAGCCGCCGCCTGAGCTGCAGTCGCCTGAGCCGCATCCGCGGACGGCGATCCTGACATTCGAGACCCCGGCGCCCCCGTGGCGGCGGGGTTTTCGTTGTGCGGACGGACCTTCGGGCCCGACCCGGACTCGCGATGCACGGGAAAAATTCACTTGTGTGCGGGGGGCTTTCCCTTACTTTCAGGAATTGTTAACCAAGTGTGACCGGCCTGCCCGGTCTCCGGATGTGACGTTCCATGGCCCTCCTTGCTCCCATCCTGGCTGTGCTGATCGCCGCCGCCGCCCCGGCGGGTGAGGCGGACCGCGCCGTCATCGCACCGGTGGCCCGGGATCCTGGCCTGCGGCTGGACGAGCCGGGTCCCCTCTCCATTCTCGACTGGAACGACCCCGAGGCCCGCCGCGCCCACGGCCTGGGCGAGGGGGCGGCCCGCCGCCCGGTGGAGGCCTACGAGACAGCCCTGTGCGAACTGACCGCCGATCCCCGGTTGCAGGCGGGTCGGCTGCTGCCCACGGCGTCCTCCGACATCGATCCGGCCGAGGCCCCGTCGACGCAGATTTCGGACGCCGCCGGGTGCGGCACGGGGGCCGCGCCCCGGCCGGTGGCCGCCTTCGCCCGGACCGGGCCGGGATCGGGCGAGATGGCACCGGACCAGTGGACCGTGGCCGGCGGCGTGACCGTCCGGCTTCCCGGTCTGGCCGATCCCGGTCCGGCCAATGTCGATCATGCGGTCTCGCCCAGCGCCTGGGGGGAGCTGTCCAGCCATCCCGGCCTGATCCAGCAACCGGTGGAAGCGGCCCATGTGCCGGGTGACAAGGTCAAGTATCAGGTGCTGCGCGACACCAGCCTGGGCTTTGACGGGCACCTGCTGCGGGTGCGCCTGACCTATCCCAAGCTGGACGGCCACTGAGGCTTTCTGTCCCGCGGACAGTGGGGTAGACGCACGCCATGCCCCGGATCGCCTGCCTGCACACAGCCCCCAGCAATGCCCCCCTGTTCGATGCCGCCGCCGCGCCGCTGGGGCTGGTCCTGACCCATGTGGTGCGGGCCGACCTGCTGGCGGCAGTCGAGGCCCGCGGGGAACTGACGGCAGAGATCGCGGCAGGGCTCACCGCCGCCCTGGCGGAACTGGCCGCGACGGCAGACGCCGTGATCCTGACCTGCTCGTCCCTGGGCGAGGCCGTCGATCCGGAGGGCCCGGTGATCCGCGCCGATGCGGCCCTGGCGGCGGCGGCCCTGCGGGACCCCGGTCGAGTGGCGGTGCTGTATACCGCCCCCACCTCCCGCGGGCCGACGGAGCGGGTGTTCCGCGCTGCAGCGGAGGCGGGGCAGGGGGTGCCGGAGGTCCGGTGCGTCGAGGGGGCCTGGGCGGCCTTCCGCGCGGGGGACGCGGGGCGGCACATCGCCCTCATCCGCCAGGCCATGGGAGAGGCCGTGGCGGCAGGCGCGGACCGCATCGCGCTGGCCCAGTGCTCCATGGCCCCTGCCGGAGTGGCGGGCGCGCAAGGCGTGCCGGTGCTCACCGTGCCCGATGCCGCCCTTGCCGCGGCGATGGCCGCGAGAGGCCGCGTCTGAGCGGGTCCTAGACGTCCACCTCGGCGTCGAGGGCGAATTCCTGGATGAATTCCCGTCGCGGCTCCACCAGGTCCCCCATCAGGCGGGAGAACATGTCGTCGGCGTCGTCGGCGTGGTTCACCTTCACCTGCAAGAGGGTGCGGGCATTGGCGTCGAGGGTGGTCTCCCACAGCTGGCTGGCGTTCATCTCCCCCAGCCCCTTGTAGCGCTGGATGGACAGGCCCTTGCGTCCGGCGTCCAGAACCGCCTGGACCAGGTCCAGGGGCCCGCGCACGGGGGTGGACTGCTCCTTGCGGCGGAAGGTGCCGAGGCCGGAGAAGGTGTCGGCCAGCGCCGCGGCCCGCTCCGCCAGACGGCGGGCATCGGCGGCGTGCAACATCGTCTCGTCCAGCACGATCCGCTCGGACACGCCGCGCTTGATCCGGCTGAACACATAGCCGCCCACGGCACCGTCGACGGAGGCCTCTCCGGACCAGGTGCCGTCGCCCTCCTCGGCGTAGCGGTTCATCCGTTCCGCGGCCTTGGCCGGGTCCGGTGTCGGGCCGAACAGGCCGGAAATGGCTGCCTGCTCCACGGCGAAGGTGGGGGCGCGGGCTGCCAGCCGGTCGATCAGGGACTTGGCGGAGCGGGCCTCCCGCACCAGGCGGATCAGGTCCTCGCCGGCGAGGGTCTCACCGGAGGCCAGTTGCAGGGTGGCCCCGTCCGAGCCCTCCTCGAACAGGAAGGCCTCGTATTCGGCATCGTCCTTCAGATAGCGGGAGGACTTGCCCTTGGAGGCTTTGTAGAGGGGCGGCTGGGCGATGTAGAGATAGCCCCGCTCGATCACCTGCGGCATCTGGCGATAGAAGAAGGTGAGCAGAAGGGTGCGGATGTGCGCCCCGTCCACGTCGGCGTCGGTCATGATGATGATCCGGTGATAGCGGATCTTCTCTATGTCGAAATCGTCCCGGCCGATGCCGGCGCCCAGCGCCGTGATCAGGGTGCCGATCTGCTCGGAGCCCAGCATCTTGTCGAAGCGGGCCCGCTCCACGTTCAGCACCTTGCCGCGCAGGGGCAGCACGGCCTGGTTCTCCCGGTTGCGGCCCTGCTTGGCGGAGCCGCCGGCGGAATCCCCTTCCACGATGAACAGTTCCGACTTGGCGGGGTCCCGCTCCTGACAGTCGGCCAGCTTGCCGGGCAGGGAGGTGATGTCGAGCGCCGACTTGCGCCGGGTGAGTTCGCGGGCCTTCCGCGCGGCTTCCCGGGCGGCGGCGGCTTCGCAGATCTTGCCGACAATGGCCTTGGCTTCCAGCGGATGCTCCTCGAACCACTGGCTGAGCGCCTCGTGCACCAGGCCCTCCACGGCGGGGCGCGCCTCGGAGGAGACCAGCTTGTCCTTGGTCTGGGAGGAGAACTTGGGGTCGGGCAGCTTCACCGACAGGACGCAGGTCATGCCTTCCCGGGCGTCTTCGCCCGACACATTGACCTTCTCCCGCTTGGCCGCGCCGGAGCTTTCCATATAGGCCGAGATCACCCGGGTCAGCGCGCCGCGGAAGGCGGCCAGGTGGGTGCCCCCGTCCTTCTGCGGGATGTTGTTGGTGAAGCACAGCATGGTCTCGTGGTAGCTGTCGTTCCACCACACGGCGAGGTCGACCTCGACCTTCTCGCGACGGCCGCGGACGACGATCGGCGCGCGGACCACGGGGGTCTTGGACTTGTCCAGGTGGCGGACGAACGCCTCCACCCCGCCCTCGTAGTGCAGCACCTCCTCGTAGGGCTCCAGGCCCCGCAGGTCGCGGAACTTGATGGTCACACCGGAATTGAGGAAGGCCAGCTCCCGCAGCCGGTGCTCGAGCGTCTTGCGGTCGAACTCGATGCGCGAGAACGTCTCGACGGAGGGGAAAAAGCTGACGCTGGTGCCGGACAGATACTCCCCGTTCTCCCGCCGGGGGGCCTCGCCGGTGACCTTCAGGGGGCTGACCGCGTCACCCCGGGCAAAGCGCATCTCGTGCACCTTGCCGTCCCGCCAGATCTTCAGGTCCAGCCAGTCGGACAGCGCGTTCACCACCGACACGCCCACCCCGTGCAGACCGCCGGAGACCTTGTAGCTGTTCTGGTCGAACTTCCCGCCGGCATGCAGCTGGGTCATGATCACCTCGGCGGCGGAGACTCCCTCCTCGGTGTGGATGTCGGTGGGAATGCCCCGGCCGTCGTCGGTGATGGTGGCCGAGCCGTCGGGATTGAGGGTGACGGTCACCTGGGTCGCCCAGCCCGCCAGCACCTCGTCGATGGCGTTGTCCACCACCTCGTAGACCATGTGATGCAGGCCGGAGCCGTCGTCCGTGTCGCCGATATACATGCCCGGACGCTTGCGGACGGCGTCCAGACCCTTCAGGACCCGGATGGAATCCGCGCCATAATCGGAAGCCAGGGCCTCGGGGGTGGCGTCAGGCGCGTCGTCGGCAATATCGGTCATGAACAGTCCCAGAACATCGCTTCGGGATCGGCCAGAATCGCAGCCGTGGAAGCCTCCTTCCATATAGGCTGAACCGCCGGAAATATCACGTCTTCTGATCGGTTGCGGCGCAGGGGGCGGCGTCAGGCGGGATGGAGTGCGCCATCTTCGACACGGATCCCGCGCGCGGCGTCCAGACCGTCGAACAGGGGCCGCTCCACCCCCGTCAGAAAGGCCTGCAGGCCCAGTTCCTGAAGCTCTCCATAGAGCCCGGCGCGACGGGTCCGGTCCAGGTGCGCGGCCACCTCGTCCAGCAGCAGAACCGGGGGCGGGGCGGCGGGGTCCCGGGCGAGGCGCGCGGCCTGGGCCAGCACGATGTTCAGCAGCATGGCCTTCTGCTCCCCGGTGGAGCATTCGGCGGCGGGCCGGTCCTTGTCCACGTGCGTCACGGCCAGGTCCGTACGGTGGGGGCCGGTCAGGGCCCGCCCGGCGGCGGCGTCCCGGGGGCGGCTGCGGGCGAGGCCCAGCCGCAGGGCGTCCTGCACCTCGAAGAACGGCTCCCCCGCAAGCGCCGCCTGCTCGAAGGGGCCGGTCAGGTCGAGGCGGGCCAGCGGGAAGGGCCGGTCGCTGCGGCGGCCGATCTCGTCGGTGAGGGCGGCCACGGTGCGGGCCCGGGCAAAGGCCATCTGGGCCCCGGCCTCCGCCGCCTGGGCCTCCAGGGCGTCCAGCCAGGCGGGGTCGGCGGGGCCGTCGCCGGTGAGCAGGCGCATACGCTCCCGCAGGGCGCGCTCATAGGCGTTCACCTCCCGGGCGTGGCCGGGATCGTCGGCGAACACCAGCCGGTCGAGGAAGCGGCGGCGCTCCGATGCGCCCTCGATGAACAGCCGGTCGTGGGCGGGGGTCAGCCAGACCAGGCGCAGGAACTCCGACAGGCGGCCGGGCTGGGCGGGCTCGGCGTCGATGCGCACGATCCGCCGCCCGCCGGGGCTATCCAGACCGGTGCCGATCCGGCGAGGCTCCGCCCCCTCGCCATCGGCGGGCAGCTGCACCGCCGCAGCAACGGCCCAGGCCCGGCCGACGGTCTCGCCGGGCATGCGGCGCCCGGCCTCCAGGGCCGGGGCACCGCGCAGGCCGCGGCCGGGGGCCAGCCAGCTGACGGCCTCCAGCACATTGGTCTTCCCCGCCCCGTTGGGCCCGAACAGGAACACGCTGCCGCCGGACAGGTCGAGGCTGGCCGCCGCATAGCTGCGGAAGTCGGTCAGGGTCAGGGACTGGATCGGCGGGGCGGGCATCAGCGCGACCTTAAGCATGCTCCGCCGCCCCAGGCGAGGCCGTCCCACCGGCTCATGCCGCATTGCAGCAATTTAATTTGAAAAGGGAATGGGGGCTAACTATATACCCATCTGTCGCTGACGAGGCATGATCTACCCCTGAATGTGTGTTTTTGGGGTCAGTGCTGATCTTCGGCTGTCTCGCATCGGCGGCGACATAATACGGGGATAGAAGATGACGAACTTTGCCAACTGGGCCGATCATTTCGGCAACTCGGTTCTGGTGGTTCTGCTGACCGCTCTGCCGGTCGCGGCCATCGGCTTCGTCGCGCAGTCGTTCTGAGACCGAACGCTGCCGTGACGACCACGACCTGACGACCTGTCGCTCTCGCACACTGGCGGGGGCGACCGGTCACAGGCCGTTACAATTCCTGAAAATCCGAACCCTTCAGCCGCTCGGGATCAGACCCGCAGCGGCATCAGCACGTACTGCACGCCCGCATCGGTGGGGTCGAGGACCAGGGTGGGCGAGGCCGGATCGGCAAAGCGCATCTCCATGGTCTCCCCCTCGATCTGGCCGCAGACGTCCAGCAGGTAGCGGGCGTTGAAGCCGATCTCGAAGGCGTCGCCGTCGTAATCGATTTCCAGCTCCTCGACCCCCTGGCCCGCCTCCATGTTGCGGACGGTCAGGGTCAGGCGACCGGCCTCGATGGCCAGCTTCACCGAGCGGGACTTCTCCGCCGAGATGGTGGCCACCCGGTCCACGGCCTGTTCGAACAGCTTGTTGTCCAGCCGCACGATCTTGGTGTTGTCCTTCGGAATGACCCGCATGTAGTCGGGGAAGGCCCCGTCGATCACCTTGGAGGTCAGGGACGCCTTGCCGAACTCGAAGCGCACCTTGGCCGGGGACACCTGCAGCTCCACCATCTCGCCCGCATCCTCCAGCAGGCGCCGGGCCTCCTGGATGGTCTTGCGGGGGATGATCACGCCGGGGGCGCCGACGGAGCCTTCCGGGGCGGGCATTTCGGCCAGCGCCAGCCGGTGGCCGTCCGTGGCCACGCAGCGCAGCTTGGGCGAGCCATCCTCCATCACCGTGTGCACATAGAGGCCGTTCAGATAATAGCGGGTCTCTTCCGTGGAGATGGCGAAGCGGGTCTTGTCGATCAGCCGGGTCAGGGCGTCGGAATCCACGCTGATCCGCGACGACAGGCCGTCCGAGGACATGACCGGAAAGTCCCCCGCGGGCAGCACCGGCAGGTTGAACTTGGACCGGCCCGCCTGGATGGACAGGCGCGGGTCCTCCCCGTTGAACTTCAGCTCCACCTGCGCGCCGTCGGGCAGCTTGCGCACGATCTCGTACAGGATGTGGGCGGGGGCGGTGATCTGGCCCGTGGCGCTCACCTCCGCGGCGGTCTCGTCGACGATCTCCATGTCGAGGTCGGTGGCGGAGAAGGACAGGCCCCCCCGCTCCGCCGACAGGAGCACGTTGGACAGGATCGGGATGGTGTTGCGCCGCTCAACGACGCTCTGCACGTGTCCGAGCGCCTTCATCAGCGCCGCGCGCTCGATATTGAGCTTCATGGGGTCGTCCGGATGCTGCGGCCGAGGGGTCCGAATCGAAGGCCGATCCGTGCCCGCCGTCCTGAAGTGGGTCGGCGAGACTAGCGGATTTTCCCTATGAATAAAGGGGGGACCGCACCGATCCCTTCCCCTGCGGCGGGATTTGTCGCAGCCGGAGCGCGCAATGCGGGCGTCCGGGGTTGCGAGCCTGCGTCAATCCGCTAGGACGGGGCCCCGGGGACCCGCCATGCCGCAATCCATCCGCACCGCCTACGACACGCGCCTGAAGCGGGGCGAGATCACTGCCGACGCCGCCCAGGCCCGCGCGGTGGAGAGCCTCGCCCGGCTGGAAGGGGAGCTGAACGGCTGGGGGGAACCCGGCTTCAGCCTCAATCCCTTCCGTCGGAAAGAGCCGCCCCGGGGGGTCTATCTCTACGGGCCGGTGGGGCGGGGCAAGTCCATGCTGATGGACCTGTTCTTCGAGTCCGCCCCGGTGACGCGCAAGCGCCGGGACCACTTCCACGCCTTCATGGCCGGCGTCCATGCGGACATCAAGGCCTGGCGGGAGGGGGACGCCGCCGCCCGCAAGGCCCGCTTCGGCATGGCCAAGGGCGACGATCCCATCGCGCCCACCGCCTATCGGATCGCCGAGGGGGCGCGGCTTCTGTGCTTCGACGAGTTCCACGTCACCGACATTGCCGACGCCATGATCCTCGGCCGCCTGTTCGAGGCCCTGTTCGAGCGGGGGGTGGTGATCGTCGCCACCTCCAACCGGGCGCCGGACGCCCTCTATGCCGGGGGCATCAACCGCCAGCTGTTCCTGCCCTTCATCGCCCTGATCCGGGACCGGATGGAGGTGGTGGAGGTGGCCGGGCCCAAGGACTTCCGCCTGGACCGGCTGAAGGGTCGCCCGGTCTATTTCACCCCCATCACCCCCGCCCAGTCCGCCGCCTTCGACGCCCTGTGGGACGAGATGCTGGCCGGGGATGCGGAGACGGGGGCCACCTTGAACGTTCTCGGCCGCCAGCTGACCTTTCCCCATGCCGTGGGCGGGCGGCTGAAGACCCATTTCAACAGTGTCTGCGGCCTGGCTCTGGGACCACAGGACTATCTGGCCATCGCCGAGCGGTTCCACACCGTGTTCCTGTGGGACGTGCCCCGGCTGACCCCCGCCCGCCGTAACGAGGCCGCGCGCTTCGTCACCCTGGTGGATGCCCTGTACGAGGCCCGGGCCAAGCTGGTGATGCTGGCCGAGGCGGAGCCGGAGGACCTCTATCCCGCCGGGGACGGGGCCTTCGAGTTCGAGCGCACCGCCAGCCGCCTGCAGGAAATGCGCTCCGCCGATTACATCTCCGAACGCCCGGCTGCGGGATGAGCGTCTCCGCCGCCGCCCCGACCCGTCCGCCGGAAGGCCTCGACCGCACCGGACTGATCGCCGCCCTGATCTGCTACGTGATCTGGGGGACGTTTCCGCTGCTGTTCCACCAGATGGGGGTGCGGGGGGCCAGCGCCTGGGAGATCGTGGGCTGGCGGACCGTCTTCGCCGTGCCCGTGTCGCTGGCCCTGGTGCTGCTGACCCGGGGCACGGGCCATGTGGCGGCCGTGCTGGCCCAGCCGCGGCAGCTGGCCCTGCTGGCCCTGTCCGCCACCCTGATCGCCACCAATTGGACCGTCTATGTCTGGGCGGTGGGCGCGGGCCAGACCCTGGCCGCCAGCCTGGGCTACTACATCAACCCCCTGGTCAATGCCGCCGTGGGGGCCCTGTTCTTCCGGGAGAAGATCAACCGCTGGGGCGTGGTGGCCCTGACGCTGGCCACCATCGGCGTGCTGGCCCAGGCGGTGGCGCTGGGGGCCCCGCCGTGGGTGGCCCTGGTGCTGGCGGGCAGCTTTGCCGGCTACGGCGCGGTGCGCAAGCAGTCCAAGGCCGACGCCCAGGGGGGCCTGCTGATCGAGTGCCTGATCCTGTCCCCCTTCGCCGTGGGCCTGCTGGTGTGGCTGGCGCAGCACGGCAGCCTGAAGTTCGGTCAGGGGATCGACATCACCCTTTTGCTGCTCACCTGCGGGCCGGTGACCGTGGCCCCGCTGGCCCTGTTCGCCTTTGCCGCCCGGCGGCTGCCGTTCAATGTGGTGGGCTTCATCCAGTTCATCACGCCGACCCTGCAGTTCGCCTGCGGCCTGTGGCAGGGGGAGCGGCTGACCTGGCAGAGCCTGGTCTCCTTCGCCTTCATCTGGGCCGGGGCCCTGGTCTTCGCCGTGAACCTGGTGGCCCGGCTCAGGCGGGAAAGCGCGGCCGGAAGTCCCGCGGACGCCAGTTGAAGTCCCGCTGCGCCGGTCCGGAGTCGAAGGTCAGGTCCGCCTCCATCCGCGCCCCCATCTGGGCATTGGCCCCGGGCAGGAAGCGCCCGGCCACGGCAAAGCCCGCCCGCCAGAGCTGCGGCGGTACGGACAGGACCACGGGGCGGCGACCCATCCCCTCGAACACCCGCTCGACCATGGCCCGGTAGCTCAGGGTCTCCCCGCCGGGCAGGTCATAGGCCCGGCCCCGGGTCACCGGATGGTCCAGCACGGCCAGCGCGCCCCGGGCCAGGTCCTGCGCATGCACCGGCTGGCGCAGGCCCGCGCCGGTGCCTGCCAGGGGAATGACGCCGAACCGCCGGGCGAGGCCGGCCAGGCGGCTGACATTGCCGTCCTGCCCCTCCCGATAGATGAGGGTCGGGCGCAGCAGCGTCCAGCCGATCCCGGCCCGGTCGCAGGCGGTGATGAAGGCGTCCTCCGACCGGGCCAGACGGTCCGCGATCTCCCGCTCGGCGTCGTCGGCGGAGCGGGCCTTGGTCCAGCGGCTGGTGGAGGAAAAGGCCACGATCCGGGTGATGCCCGCCCGGGCCAGACGATCGACGGCCGGGGCCACCACCCAGATGGGGGCAAGCCCCAGCGCCGTCTCCACCTCCCGCACCGGCAGGGGCGCAGGGTCGCCGAGGTCGGCGTTGATCCAGCGGTCTCCGGGCGCGACACCCTCCGGCGGCGGGCGGCGGCTGACGCCGATCAGCCGGGGGCGGTCGGGGAGCGCCCAAAGCGCCCCGCCGATCAGGCTGGTGGCACCCAGACACAGAAGCGGGGAGGGCGTCTGGCTCATGCTCCCGGGATAGGCTGTGCCGGTCCGTCGGACAAGCGCCTGCCGGGGGCACGTCTTGCAAGGGGGCACCGGCACCGCCATACACCCGGGGACCCTGTCCCCCTTGCATCGGACCCTGGCTGATGAATACCGAGCTTCTCCACGACGTGGTCGCCGCCGCCCTGCGCGCCGGTGCGGACGCAGCCGAAGCCGTGGGGGCGGAGCGCAAGTCCCTGTCCGTCTCCGTCCGCGAGGGGCGGCTGGAGGATGTGGAGAACGAGGAGAGCCGGGACCTGGGCCTTCGGGTCTTCGTCGGCCGCTCCCAGGCGGTGGTGTCCGGCTCCGACCTGTCGGCGGACGCCCGGGCCCGGCTGGTGGAGCGGGCCGTGGCCATGGCCCGCCTGGCGCCGGAGGACATCTATGCGGGTCTCGCCCCGCAGGAGCGCCTGTTCCGAGGCCCGGTCCCCGACCTGGCCCAGTATGACCCGACCCCGCGCACCGCCGCGGAACTGGAGGCCGCCGCCCAGGCGGTGGAGCAGGCGGCCCTGCAGAATCCGGGGGTGAGCAAGAGCGACGGGGGATCGGCGGGCTGGTCCTCCGGCGGCTGGTCCATGGTCACCAGCGAGGGGTTCGAGGGGTCGCACCAGGCCTCCGTCTTCTCCCTCTCCGCCACCATGATCGCCGGAGAGGGCGCGGGGATGGAGCGGGGCGGCGAGGGCCGGGCCACCCGCTGGCTGGCCGACCTGCCCAGCGAAGCCGAGATCGGCGCCACGGCGGCGGAGCGCACCGTGGCCCGGCTCAATCCCCGTCGCCTGGAGAGCCGCACGGCACCCGTCTTCTTCGAGAACCGCATCGCCACCGCCCTGCTGGGCCCCCTGGTGGGAGCCATTTCCGGAGGGGCCGTCGCCCGGGGGGTGTCGTTCCTGAAGGACAAGCTGGGACAGCCGGTGTTCGCTCCGGGCATCCGCATCTCCGAGGCACCGCACCGGCTGAAGGGTCTGGGCTCCGTCCCCTTCGACGACGAGGGGGTGGCGACCGAGACCCGGGACCTGATCGCCGACGGCGTGCTCACCACCTGGCTGCTCAATGTCGCCAGCGCCCGGCAGCTGGGAATGGAGACCACCGGCCATGCCAGCCGGGGCCTGGCCGGGGCACCGGGGGTCAGCACCCACAACCTCACCTTCCAGCCGGGGACGGAGACGCCCGACGCCCTGCGAAGGGCCGCAGGCGAGGGCCTGTGGGTCACCTCCATGTTCGGCCCGTCCCTCAATTCCAACACCGGCGACTGGTCCGTCGGCGTGTCGGGCATCTGGTTCGAGAAGGGGGAGCTGGCCTATCCGGTGAACGAGATCACCGTGGCGGGCAATCTGATCGACATCTACAAGCGGATCGTCCCGGCCTCGGACCTGGAGATCCGCGGCTCCAGCAACGCCCCCAGCCTGCTGGTGGACGCCCTGGCCATCGCCGGCGCATGAGCGACGACCTCGCCCTCATCTCCGAGGCAGCCCGGGCCGGGGGCACGCTGGCCCTCGCCCACCGGGCCGACGGGGTGAAGGTGCGCACCAAGACCGACGGCACCCCGGTGACCGAGGCGGACGAGGCGGTGGACCGGCTGCTGTTCGAGCGCCTGACCGCCGCCCGGCCGGACTATGGCTGGCTGTCGGAGGAGACGGCGGACGACCCCGCGCGCCTGCGCACCGCCCGCCAGTTCATCGTCGACCCCATCGACGGGACCAAGGCCTATCTGAAGGGTGATCCCTGGTACGTGGTCTCCATCGCCGTGGTGGAGGCGGGCCAGACCCTTGCCGGCGTGCTCTATGCCCCGGCCCTGGACGAGCTCTATCAGGTCACCCGCGGGGGCGGGGCCACCCTGAACGGCCAGCCGATCCGGGCGAGCGGGACCCGGGCGCTGGAGGGCGCGGCCATGCTGGGGGACGCCCCCCTGTTCGCCGATCCCCGCTGGCCGACCCCCTGGCCGCCCATGCGCATCGTCGACCGCAATGCCGTGGCCTACCGCATGGCGCTGGTGGCCTCCGGGGCCTTCGATGCGGCCCTGTCCCTCAGTTCCAAGCGGGACTGGGACCTGGCCGCGGCCACCCTGCTCTGCCAGGAGGCGGGGGCGGTGGTCACCGATCACCAGGGCGGTGAACTCAGCTTTAACTCTCCCGGTGCCAAGGTGCGCAGCCTGATCTGTGCCGCGCCGGGGCTTCATGCCGAGATCCTGTCGCGGACCGCGTTCCTCACACTTCCCTCCTGACTCCGGAAAACCGATGCCCGACAAGCAGCTTCTTCACCTCGTGTTCGGCGGCGAACTGAAGGATGTCACCGCGCTCGAGTTCCGCGACCTGACGAAGATCGAGTTCGTGGGGGCCTATCCCAACTATGCGGAGGCGCACCGGGCCTGGAAGTCCAAGGCCCAGTCCACGGTGGACAACGCCCTGATGCGCTACGTGATCGTCCACGCCCACAAGCTCCTCGAACCCCACGAGGACGACGAGCACGGGCACCACCACTAGGGGCTGCGTGGTTCGAGACGCGCGTTCCGCGCTCCTCACCATGACGAAGGGTGTTGATCGAGCCCTGACCACCAGACGATTGTTCCACACCGTGCGTCATCCTGAGGAGGGCCGAAGGCCCGTCTCGAAGGACGCAGGTCCGGTGCTGCGTGGTTCGAGACGCGCGTTCCGCGCTCCTCACCATGACGAAGGGTGTTGATCGAGCCCTGACCACCAGACGATTGTTCCACACCGTGCGTCATCCTGAGGAGGGCCGAAGGCCCGTCTCGAAGGACGCAGGGCCTCGTCCTACCCCGCCAGCCGCATGCTGGCCCGCAGGCCCCCCAGCGGGCTGCGGGCGAGTTCGATCTCGCCCCCGTGGCTGCGGGCCACGTCCCGGGCGATGGCGAGGCCCAGCCCCACCCCCTTGACGTTCTGGTTGCGGGACTCGTCCAGCCGCGAGAACGGCTTGAAGGCCTCCTCGTACTGGGACTCCGGAATGCCGGGGCCGTCGTCGTCCACGGTGATCTCCACCCCGCCCGAGGGCAGGGCCCGGGCCGCCACCTGCACCCGCGCCGCATGGGCCACCGCGTTCATCACCAGGTTCGACAGGGACCGCTTCACCGCATTGGGCCGCAGCTGGGCCACCAGCCCCTCCGGCGCCTCCACCTCCACGGCCGCCCCGGCCCGGGCCGCGCCCTGGGCCACGGACCGGACCAGCTCGCCCACATCCACCGGCTCCACCGGCTCCCCGCCCTCGCCCCGGGCAAAGGCCAGGAACTCCTCGATCATGTGCTCCATCTCGGCCAGGTCACCCTTGATGGCCTCGATCCGCGGGCTGGGGGGAGCGAGCTCCGCCTCCAGCCGCAGGCGGGTGAGCGGGGTGCGCAGGTCGTGGCTGACGGAGGCCAGGAGGGTGGTCCGCTGCTCGATGTGCCGCTGGATGCGGGACTTCATGTCGATGAAGGCGGCCGCCGCCTGGCGCACCTCCCGCGCCCCGTGGGGCTTGAAGCTGGGGACGTCCACCCCCTTGCCGAAGGCCTCCGCCGCCGCGGCCAGTCGCTCGATGGCCCGGACCTGGTTGCGGATGAAGGCGATGGAGAGCGCGGTGAGCACGAAGGTCGCCCCTGCCAGCCACATGATGAACACATGGCCGCGGGCGGCAAAGGCCCGGTCCCGCGGGGCATAGATGCGCAGCACCCCGCCGTGCACCTTCACCCGCATCTCGATGAAGGTGGGGTAGCGGGTGGTGTCGAGCCAGAAGTCCTCCGTCAGCCGGTCATCCAGTGCATTGCGCAGGGCCTGGTCGAAGCTGGGCAGCACCCGGCCGCGGGGATGGCTGGTGGGCAGGGCCCGCCCCGGCTGGAAGGCCAGGCGCAGGGACTGGGTGCGCTCGGCCCGATCGGCAATGTGGCTGAAGCTCACCGGCGAGGGATCGGACTCGAAGCTGGCCACGTCCCAGGCCACGTCCCCGGCCAGGGCCTCGGACAGCTGGGCGGTCATGGTCTGCCAGTAGGCCTCGAAGAACACCCAGGTCACCGCCACCTGCATGATCGCCACCGGCAGGATGATGATCAGCAGGGACCGGGCGAACAGCGAGGTCGGGGCCCAGCGTTTCAGCAGCCGGGGCCACAGGTGCAGGCGCCGCCGACGGGGACGGGCGGGGGCGGGACGCTCTGCAGCAGTGTCGAGGTGCGGCTCCATCGGGGCTCAGTCCGGTGCCAGCATGTAGCCGACGCCCCGCACCGTCTGCAGATAGCGCGGATTGCGGGGGTCCGCCTCGATCTTGCGCCGCAGCCGGGTCACCTGCACGTCCACCGCCCGGCCGGTGGGGTCGGCAGTGTCCCGCGCCAGCTCCAGACGGTCGATGGGGGCATGGGGATTGGCCGCCAGACGGCGCAGCAGCTTGGCCTCCGCCTCCGTCAGGCGCACGGGCTGGCCGTCCCGGGTCAGTTCCCCGCGCCCCGCATCGAAGGCGCAGGCCCCCAGGGCCAGCACCGAGGCCCGGGGCACCGCCTGCACCCGGCGCAGGATCGCCTCGATGCGCAGCACCAGCTCCCGGGGGTCGAAGGGCTTGGACAGATAGTCGTCGGCCCCCAGGCTCAGCCCCTCGATCCGGTCGTTGGCGGCGTCCCGGGCGGTGAGCATCAGAACCGGGGTCGACTGGCGGCTGCGGATCCAGCGGGCCAGGGAAAAGCCGTCCTCGCCGGGCATCATCACGTCCAGCACCATCAGGTCGAAGTCGAGGCTCAGCACCAGCTTGCGGGCGGCGGCGGCGTCCGGCGCGCCGGTGACCCGGAACCCGGCCCGGGCCAGGTATTCCTTCAGGAGGTTGCGGATGCGGTCGTCGTCATCCACCACCAGCAGGTGGCGGGCCTGGCCGTCCGCCGGGGTCGCAAGGGTCGTGGTCATGCGGGCAGCTCCGCCTCCCGCAGCACCGTGGCGGCGAGCGCCTGCAGCATGGCGGCAGCCTGGGGGGCCTTGTCCAGCCCCCCGGCGCGATAGGCCCGGGCAAAGGCCTGGCGCAGGCGGTGGCTGACCCGGGCCTCGAAGGCCAGTCCGGCCTCCGTCAGGCGCACGGGGCGGCGGCGGGCATCGGCCTCCCCCTGGTCCCGCAGGGCGTAACCGGCCTCGCACAGGTCGGCCAGCACCCGGCTGGCCCCCTGCTTGGACAGGCCCGTGAGGTGGGCCAGGTCCTGCACCCCCAGCCCCGGCCGCCGCTTGAGCAGGAAGGCGGCGCGGTAGTGGCCCCGGCCCAGCCGGTGCGGCTCCCCGTCCAGGCCCCCGTCCGCCGTCAGCCACAGGGCCGCCTCCGCCAGCAGGAACAGTTCCAGGGTCCGGTCCAGGGCATCGTCGGACAGGATCAGACGTGCATCCACCGGCGTCGGCATGCTAGGGCTCAGGGACACGCTTCGAACCCCTGACCCGGCCGGGACATTGCGGACCGGCCGTTGGAAGGGTAAAACATGCTACTGAAAACCCCGTTTATGCCGGAAATATTCCAATGACCATCATTCCCTTCGACGATCGTGACGGCTGGATCTGGATGAACGGCGAGTTTGTGCCCTGGCGCGAAGCCAAGGTCCACGTGCTGACCCACGGCCTGCATTACGGCAGCTGCGTCTTCGAGGGCGAGCGCCTCTATGACGGGGAGATCTTCAAGCTCACGCCGCATACCAAGCGCCTGTTCCGCTCCGCCGAGATTCTCGAGATGGAAATCCCCTTCACCGTGGCGGAGATCGACGCCGCCTGCAAGGAAACCGTCGCCCGGATGGGGTTCGAGAACGCCTATGTCCGCCCGGTGGCCTTCCGCGGGCCGGAGCAGATGGGCGTGGCGGGTCTGGGAACCCGCACCCATGTGGCCATCGCCGCCTGGGAGTGGCCGAGCTATTTCGATCCGGAGGTGAAGCGTCGCGGCATCCGCATGATGCATGCCCCCTATGCCCGCCCGGCCCCCAATTCCGCCCCCACCGAGGCCAAGGCCGCGGGCCTGTACATGATCTGCACCCTGTCCAAGGACGCGGCCGCCCGGGCGGGCTATTCCGACGCCCTGATGTTGGACTATCGCGGCTATGTGGCCGAGGCGACGGGGGCCAACATCTTCTTCGTGCAGGACGGGGTGATCATTACCCCGCTGGCCGACTGCTTCCTGAACGGCCTGACCCGCCAGACGGTGATCGAGCTGGCCCGCGCCCGGGGCTTCGAGGTGGTGGAGCGGCACATCAAGCCGGAGGAGATGACCCAGTTCTCCGAGTGCTTCATCACCGGCTCCGCCGCCGAGGTGACGCCGGTGTCCGAGATCGGCGAGTACCGCTTCACCCCCGGCAATGTGTCCCTGTCCCTGATGGAGGACTATGGCCAGCTGGTGCGGGGCAAGCTCAAGCTCGACGGGCTGGCCTAGGGCCGTTCAGCCCTTCAAGTTGGCGAGGGTGCGGCGCAGATAGTCGAGGCCGGTCCACAGGGTCAGCCCCGTGGCCAGCCAGAGCAGTGCCGCCGCCGCCGGGCGCAGGGCGGGGACCAGCTCCGCCCCCATGGCGGCGCAGAGGCCCGTAAGCTGGACCGTGGTCTTCCACTTGGCCAGCTGCGAGACGGGCAGTTTCATGCCGGTCTCCCGCAGGCCCGCCACGAACAGCTCCCGCATCAGCATCAGGGTGCCGGGCCAGGCCACCAGCGGGGCGTCCAGGGCCGACAGCCCCACCACGGCCGCGACCAGGGCGATCTTGTCGGCAATCGGGTCCAGCATGACCCCCAGCGCCGAGCGGGCATCGAGCCTGCGCGCCAGCCAGCCGTCGAGGAAGTCCGTCAGGGCGGCAATCACGAACAGGGCCAGCGCGCTGCCGATCACGGCCGCCCGGGCGTCCGCCGCTGCGGCCACCGGACCCAGCCCCGCCGCGGCGGCCAGCAGGGCGAACACCCCCAAGGCCAGCGCGATCCGCGCGGCGGTCACCAGATTCGGCAGGTCCTTCAGGCTCATGCCGCACCTATAGCCCAGGAAACGGGGCGCTGTCGTCATGCAGTGATTCCCCCCGGGGCAGCGCCGGGGTATGAGGCGCCAAGCCTTTGGGATGGACTCACATGTCGGAACTGGACTGGACGGGGGAGGGGCCGCGCTCGACGCGCTTCGACGACGTCTATTTCCAGCTGGCCGACGGTCTGGCGGAAAGCCGGGCTGTGTTCCTGGACGGTTGCGGCCTTCCGGGCCGCTTTGCCGGGCGACGGGCCTTCCATGTGGGGGAGCTGGGCTTCGGCACCGGGCTGAACATCCTGGCCCTCATCGACCTGTGGCGGCGTCATCGGCCGCATCCGACGGCGCGCCTGACCGTGGTGTCGGTGGAGGGCTATCTGATCTCCGCCGCCGATGCCGCCCGGGCCCTGGCAGCCTTTCCCGAGCTGGCGGAGGGGGCGGCGGAGCTGCTGGCCCAGTGGCCGGACGGGCGACGGGGGCGGCACCTCATCGACTTCCCCGACTTCGGCGCGACCCTGATCCTGTGCCTGGGGGAGGTGGAACCGGTGCTCGCGGGCCTCGACGCCCGGATGGACGCCTGGTTCCTCGACGGCTTCGCCCCCGCCCGCAATCCGGACATGTGGACCGAGGCGGTGCTGTCCCGGGTGGCGGCCCGTTCCGCCCCCGGCTGCATGGCGTCGAGCTTCACCGTGGCCGGGGACGTGCGCCGTCGCCTGGCCGCCGCGGGCCTCGAGGTCGCCAAGCGCCCGGGCTTCGGCCGCAAGCGGGAGCGGCTGGAGGCGGTCATGCCCGGCGAGGCACCCGCCGATCCGGCCCCGCGGGTGGCGGTGATCGGTGGGGGCATTGCCGGAGCAGCCCTGGTCCGCGCCTTCCGCCGGGCGGGCCACGCCGTGACCCTGTTCGAGGCCGACGGCATGGGTGCCGGGGCGTCCGGCAATCCCGCAGCCCTGGTCACGCCCCGCCTGGACGCCGGGCTGGGTGACGTGGCCGGGCTGCATGCGGAAGCCTATGCCCACGCCATCGGCGTCTATCGCACCGAGGCCATGGAGGCCCTGATCGCCCGAGGCGCCCTGCAGCTGGAAAAGGGCCCGAAGGACCTGGCCCGCTTCGACACGCTGAGCAGCTGGGACGGCTTCGCACCGGGGGGGCTGCAGCGGCTGGCGGCGGCGGAGGCAGGCCGCCGGGTGGGGGAGCCGGTGAGCGGCGGGGCCCTGCGCTATCGCGATGCCCTGGTGCTGGAACCGGCGGCGGTGCTGGCGGCCTTTCTCGTGGACGCGACGCCGCAGCGGCAGCGGGTGGCGTCCCTCACCCCCGCGACTGAGGGCTGGACCCTGGCCGATGCCGCCGGGGCGGCTCTGGGCACCTTCGATGCGGTCTGCGTGGCGGCGGGCTTCGACACGGCGGCCCTGGTGGCGGACACGGCGCTGCGCCCGGTGCGGGGGCAGGTCACCACCTCCGCCCAGCGGCTGGAGGGGGAGGCCACCGCCTGGGGGGGCTATGTGATCCCGACGCGGGACGGTCTGCTGTTCGGGGCGACCCATCAGCGGGGGGATGACGACCGCCGCGCCCGCTCCGCCGACGATGCGGACAATCTGGAGAGCCTGGCCACCGTGCGCCCGGCTCTGGCCCGCCGGGTCGGTCTGGCCCCCCTGGGCCACCGGGCGGCGATCCGCGCCAGCACCCCTGACCACATGCCGCTGGCGGGGGAGGCGGCACCGGGCCTTTACCTGCTCACCGGCTTCGGCGGGCGGGGCTTCACCCTCGCCCCCCTGCTGGCGGAACAGGTGGCGGCCCAGGTGCTGGGCGCGCCCCGGCCCCTGTCCCGCACCCTGGCCGGGCGCCTTGATCCCCGCCGTTACACCGCCGCCGCCCGGACTGAAGGAGCGCGCCCATGACCGCCGTCGATCTCTCCCCCCTCAAGGCGCTGGCCGGTCCCGACGGCTGGAGCGACGACCCCGACCGCCTCGCGCCCAAGCTGGTGGAGTGGCGGGACCGCTGGCGGGGCACCACGCCCCTGCTGCTTCTGCCCCGCACCACGGCGGAGGTGGCGGCCCTGGTGGGCTGGTGCGCCGCGCAGCGGGTGGCGATCACGCCGCAGGGGGGCAATACCGGCCTGGTGGGCGGACAGATTCCCGACGGGGAGGTGCTGCTCTCCCTTGAGAAGATGACGGCGGTGCGGGAGGTCTCCCCCCTGGACGACGTGATGATCGTGGAGGCGGGCCTGCCCCTGGTCACGGCCCAGGAGACGGCGGCGGCGGCGGGGCGGTTCTTTCCCTTGAGCCTGGCGTCGGAGGGCACGGCCACCATCGGCGGGCTGATCAGCACCAATGCCGGGGGGGTGGCGGTGCTGCGCTACGGCACCATGCGCGACCTGGTGCTGGGGATCGAGGCGGTGCTGCCGGACGGCTCGGTGTTCCACGGGCTGAAGCGTCTGCGCAAGGACAATACCGGCTATGACCTGAAACAGCTGCTGATCGGAGCGGAGGGGACGCTGGGGGTGGTCACCGCCGCGGCCCTGAAGCTGTTCCCGGCGCTGCGCTCCCGCGCCACGGCCCTGGTGGGGCTCGACAGCCCCGCAGCGGCGCTGGAGTTGCTCGCCCGGGCCAAGCACGACAGCGGCGGCGGGGTGGAGGCCTTCGAGCTGATCAGCGCGCCGGGGATGGGCTTTGCCGAGCGCCACCTGCCCGGCTGCCGCAACCCCCTGTCCCCGGTCCATGCCTGGTATGTGCTGATCGAGATCGCCTCGTCCGAGGACGGCCATGCGGAGGTGGCGCTGGCCCGGATTCTCGAACAGGCCCTGGACAGCGACCTGATCGCCGATGCGGCGCTCGCCCAGTCGCAGACCCAGCGCCACGACTTCTGGCGTCTGCGGGAGGGCCAGTCCGCGGCCCAGAAGCCGGAGGGGACGGCCTGGAAGCACGACGTGTCCGTGCCGGTGGCCAGGGTGCCGGAGTTCATGGCGACGGCCACGGCGGCGGTGGAGGCGTTTGCGCCGGGCGTGCGGGTCTGCGCCTTCGGCCATGTGGGGGACGGCAACATCCATTTCGACGTGCTCCAGCCCGTGGGCGGGGACGGGGCGGCGCATTCGGCGCTGCGGGATGCGGGATCGCGGATCGTGCACGACATTGCCGCGGGCATGGGCGGCTCGATCTCCGCCGAGCACGGGCTCGGCACCATGAAGACGGCGGAGGCCCTGCGCTACAAGGACCCCGTGGCGGTGGCGGCGATGCAGGCGGTGCGGGGGGCGCTGGACCCTGTGCGGATCATGAACCCGCGGGTGTTGTTCTAGGAGTGCGTGGTTCGAGACGCCCTTTCAGGGCTCCTCACCATGACGAAGGTTGGGGTATTCGCGCCCACGGCCCCATCCGCGAGTAGAACAAACGCGCGTCATCCTGAGGAGGGCCGCAGGCCCGTCTCGAAGGACGCACATCAATCCCGCAGCAGCTCGTTGATCGAGGTCTTGGACCGGGTCTGGGCGTCCACCCGCTTGACGATCACGGCGCAGTAGAGGCTCGGCCCGCCGTTCGGGTCGGGCAGGCTGCCGGGCACCACGACGGAATAGGCCGGTACCCGGCCGCGGAACACCTCCCCCGTCGCCCGGTCGATGATCCTGGTCGAGGCGGACAGGAACACGCCCATGGCCAGCACGGCCCCCTGCTCGACGATCACCCCCTCCGCCACCTCGGACCGGGCACCGATGAAGCAGTCGTCCTCGATGATGGTGGGATTGGCCTGCAGGGGCTCCAGCACCCCGCCGATGCCGACGCCGCCGGACAGGTGCACCCGGGCGCCGATCTGGGCGCAGGAGCCGACGGTGGTCCAGGTGTCCACCATGGTCCCCTCGCCCACAAAGGCACCGATATTGACGAAGCTCGGCATCAGCACCGCGCCCTTCGCCACATGGGCCCCCCGGCGCACGATGGCGCCCGGCACGGCCCGCAGGCCGGACTCGGCGAAGGCGGCATCGCCCCAGCCCTCGAACTTGGTGGGCACCTTGTCCCACCAGGGGCCGGGAGGGGCATCCGTGCCCATGATCTGGTTGTCCCACAGGCGGAAGGACAAGAGCACGGCCTTCTTCAGCCACTGGTGCGTGATCCAGGTGCCGTCCACCTTCTCCGCCACCCGGCGGGCGCCGGTGTCGAGGAGGCCGATCACCTCGCTGACCAGGTCGCGGGCGTCGGTGTCGCGGGCGGAGAGCTCCGTCCGGCGGTCCCACAGGGCTTCGATGCGGTGTTCCAGGTCAGACATGGGGTGCGGTTTCTCAGGCGCTGAGGCGGGCGGCCGCCAGGAACGGGGCCAGGGTCAGGGTACGGTGGTGAATGAAATCCCCCGCTTCGTCCAGAGCATGGGGCCCGACCAGCACGGTGGTCATGCCGAGCGCGGCGGCGGGGGCGAGGTTGCGGGCATTGTCCTCGAAGAAGCACGAGGTCGCCGGAACCACGCCATGGGTGCGGATCAGGGAGGCATAGCTCTCCGGCCGGGGCTTGGGCGTCAGATCGGCGGCCTCCAGGTGGAAGACATCGGCGAACAGGTCGGCCAGCTTCAGGCTCTCCAGCACCCGCTCCGCATGTTTCGCGGAGCCGTTGGTGAAGACCAGGCGCCGCCCCGGCAGCCTTGCGATCCCCGCGCGCACGGCGGGGTCGGGGACCAGCCGGTCGTGGGAGACGTCGTGCACCTCGTCCAGGAAGTGGAAGGGGTCGATGCCGTACTGGCCCATCATCCCCGCCAGCGTGGTCCCGTGATCGTCCAGGAACCGCCGCTGCAGCACCCGGGCCTCGTCCCGGGGCAGGCCCGTCTCGCGCATCACGAATTCGGTGATCCGATCGTCGATCAGGGCCATGAACTCGGTCTCGGGGGGGTAGAGGGTGTTGTCGAGATCGAAGATCCAGGTGTCGATGCCGCGGAGGTCGGCGGCGCTCATGGCTTGATCAGGGTGCCTGCGCCGTGCTCGGTGAACAGCTCCACCAGCATGGCGTGGGGGCGGCGGCCGTCGAGGATGACCACCGATTCCACCCCCGCCTCCACCGCGGCAATGGCGGTCTCGAGCTTGGGGATCATGCCGCCGCTGGCCACGCCATCGGCAATGGCGGCCCGGGCCTCTGCCACGGTCATCTGGCGGATGAGTTGCCCGTCCGCCCCCAGCACCCCCGACACATCCGTCAGCAGCAGCATCCGCTTGGCCCGCAGGGCACCGGCGAGCGCGCCCGCCACCGTGTCGGCATTGATGTTGTAGGTCTCGCCCGCGTCGGAGACCCCGATGGGGGCCACCACCGGCACATAGTCCTGGTCGGCGAAGATCAGGGCCTCGATGATCTTGGGATCGACCCGGGTCGGCTCCCCGACAAAGCCCAGGTCCACCACTTGCTCCAGCTTGGATTCCGGGTCCTTTCGGGTGCGGGTGGCCTTTTCCACGGTGATCAGCCGGGCATCCTTGCCGGACAGGCCCACGCCGCGCACGTCGGCCTCGGCCCCGGCGCGGTTGATCCAGTGGACGATCTCCTTGTTGATGGCGCCGGACAGGACCATCTCGGCCACTTCCATGGTGGCCTTGTCGGTGACCCGAAGGCCGTCGACGAAGGTGGACTTCACGCCGGCCCGGTCCAGCATCCGGCTGATCTGCGGACCGCCCCCGTGGACCACCACCGGATGCACGCCCAGCAGCTTCAGCAGCACCGCATCGGCGGCGAACTTCTGGGCCACGGTCTCCTCGCCCATGGCGTGGCCGCCGTATTTGATCACCACCGTCTCGCGGTCATAGATCTGGATGTAGGGCAGGGCTTCGGCCAGGGTCCGGGCGGTGGCCCAGCCCTGTTCCTCGATGCTGGCGGAGGGATTTGCGTCGGTCATGTGCGGCGAGATAGCCGAAACCCGGGCCCATGGGGAGTGAAGATTTTCCCGAGCCCTTCCCCCACCCCTGCGGAGGGGCGCGGCCGACCAACGTCGTTGGCCAATCGTTAAAGGATGTTGGCTAACACAAATATCAACAATTCTGTCCGCGGCCCCGGTGCCGCGCCGAGCCCGGCGAAACATGGCCAGTCCGCAGGTCGAAACCAGTGTCCGCAGTCTCACCCGCCTGCACAAGGCCGGCTCCACGGCCCGTGTGCTGGACCTGCTGAAGGTCCACGAGAACGCCCTGTTCGACAACGAACCCATCGAGAAGCCGTTCTTCACCCACCACGTCCTCAACAAGTGCTTCGTGATCAAGCACCGGCTGCGGCGCAACGAGACGGAAATCTTCGAGGACGGTCGCGCCACGGCCACCAAGATCCTGATCCCCATCGACTTTTCCAATCTGGATGCCGGGGGGCGCTATCTCTATGTGGGTCAGCGCAACTACATCGAGACCCTGACTGAGGCCACGGGCCTCGATGTCACCCAGCGGCCCCTCGACATCCGGGTGATGGAGGCGCTGGACCGGCTGCCCTCCTTCGATCCGTTCCTGCTGCGGGAATGGCTGGCCCGGCACGGGGTCTATCCCGACAGCCGCTATTTCGAGCTCAGCCTGGGGGACGTGGCCAAGATGGAGGCCTTCGTCTTCAAGGAGATCTCCCAGCTGGTGGCCATGTCCCTGATGGGCCAGCCGCATACGGAAAGCATCAACCGGCTGGTGAAGAAGCTCCTGTCCAGCCAGTACGACAAGGAGATGGAGCCCCTGCGCGACGTGCTGAAGCTGAACGAGTCCGAGTTCCGCGAGGGCATGTTTTGCTGGAAGGGCTTCCTCTACTACAAATGGTGCGCAAAGACGGTGGAGCAGAACATCGCCCCGGTGGTGCGGGAGATGCGCGACCGCCAGCCGGTGCGCGGAGTGGATTCCGATGCCCAGATCGCCCTGGAGGCCTCCCGCCGCCGCCTCGGCCGGGGCATGGTGGCCACGTACAACCGCCTGGCCGACATCATCGCGAACTATGACCAGGCCTATGCCGGCATGACCTCCGCCCAGGACCCGCTGGGCTTCAAGCGGTTCCTGCTGACGGCGCCGGAGCTGTTCGTGCAGCTGGGGGATTCCATCGGCCAGCTGCAGCACATCATCCAGTTCTGGCGCTACCGCACCCTGAACCTGGGGGACACGCCGATCCCCTTCGACGAATATGCCGACCTGCTCCGGGACTTCGAGGACGGGCTGACCCTGCGGCTCACCTGATCAGGCAAGCGCGGTCTCGTCCAGCAGATGGGTGGCGAGCGCGATCTCCGCCCGCAACTCCGCAATTCCGCCCGCGGTCTCCGACGAGGTCACCGCCACCCGGGGAAACGCCGCCGGGCGACGGGCCACGGCGGCGAGGCACCGCTGCGCCGTCGCCTGCGCCTCCGCCGGGCGGATCTTGTCGGCCTTGGTCAGCACGATCTGGTAGGACACCGCCGCCAGGTCGAGCGCGTCCAGGGCCTCGGTGTCGGCGCTCTTCAGCCCGTGGCGGGCATCGATCAGCAGATAGACCCGCTTCAGGTTCGGGCGGCCCCGCAGATAGGACCGGCCCAGGTTCTGGAACTTGCGCGTGTCGCTCTTGGCGGCCTTGGCAAAGCCGTAGCCCGGCAGGTCGATCAGGCGCACCCCGCAGTCCATGCGGAAGATGTTCACCTCCCGGGTGCGGCCGGGCTCGGACGAGGCCCGGGCCAGGCCGTGGCGGCCGGTGACGGCGTTGATCAGGCTGGACTTGCCCACGTTCGAGCGCCCGGCAAAGGCCACCTCCGGCACGTCGGGGGGCGGCAGCTGGTCGATCTGGGCACAGCCCATGACGAACTCCACCGGATGGGCGAAGTGAATCCGGGCGGCCTCCAGGGCCTCCGGGGTGAAGAGCGGGGTGTCGGTCATGGGGGGGTGCCTTGGGTCGGAGGGGCGGCGCGCTCCCGCGCCAGCTGGGCCAGCGCCTTGCCGGCATCCTCCAGCAGCAGGGGAAATGGCCGGTCGGGGGCACCGGACCTGGCGATGAACACATAGTCGCAGCCGGGCAGGGCGAGCCGGGGCAGGAGGGCCCGGGCCACTTCCCGCAGGCGGCGCTTGGCCTTGTTGCGGACCACGGCCCCGCCGATCTTGCGGGTGGCGGTGAAGCCCACCCGGACCTGGGCCGCCCCGTCGTCCCGCGGGCGCATCTGCACCAGCACGGCACCCCGGGCACAATAACGGCCTTTCGCCGCGGCGAGGAACTCGACGCGGCGGGTCAGGCGGGCAAATTGTTCAGCTGGCGCTGTCACGGCGTGCGACCCCTGCAGGTCGCGCAGGCGCCCGTCTTCCGGCCGACTAGGCCGTCAGACGCTTGCGACCGCGCGCACGGCGACGGGCAATGACCTTCTGGCCATTCTTGGTTGCCATGCGGCTGCGGAAGCCGTGACGGCGCTTGCGCACAAGGCGGCTGGGCTGGTAGGTGCGCTTCACGACGGGCCTCGTTGTAGAAAACGACGGTTCAAATTGAGCGCGCGTCTATGCGGCAATGCAGAAGACGTGTCAACTGTCGTCGGGCATCCCGGGCCGATTTGGGGTGCGATCGCGGGCAGGAAAGGTCACGTCCGACCATGCAGATCGACCCGCCGGACCTGTCCGCCATGTCCGTCCCCGAGGGCGGCGCGCCGGGACCCCGGCCGCTTTCGGACCGGCGGCGCATGGCCCTGATCAGCCTCATCGCCCTGTCCCCCCTGCTGTTCATGGGGGTGATGGCGCTGGATCCCGGCCACACGCTCAGTCTCGCCCAGCTCCAGGCTCGCCGCCACCAGCTGCAGGACGCGGTGCGGGAGCATCCGGCCATCAGTCTCTTCATCTACATGGGGGCCTATTTCCTGGTCACGGGCCTGTCCCTGCCGGGGGCCCTGGTCATGACCCTGACCGGCGGCTTCCTGTTCGGCATGTGGGAGGGCGCCGCTGCCGCCGTCTGCGGGGCCACGGCGGGTTGCACGGCCATGTTCCTGGCCGCCCGCTCCGCCTGGGGCGAGGCGCTCCGCGCCCGGGCCGTGCGCGCCGGGGGGCTGGTCCAGCGGCTGGAGGCGGGGGCCAGCCGCAACGCCTTCACCTCCATCCTGATGCTGCGGCTGATCCCGGGGGTGCCCATCTGGCTGGTGAATGTCACGGCGGGGCTGCTGCGCATGCGGCTGGTGGCCTATCTGGTGGCCACCATGGTGGGGATCGCCCCGTCCACCATCGTCTATGCCGCCATCGGCTCGGACTTCGGGCGCATGTTCGAGCGGGGCCAGCGGCCGGACCCGGCGCTGCTTCTGCAGCCCCAGTGGCTGGCGACGCTCGCGGGCCTGGCGGCGCTGGCCCTGATCCCGGTGGCCTGGCGGCTCTGGTGGCAGCGCCGCCACGGGTGAATTCGGCACCCCGGCCGGTCGCGGCGATTGCCTGAGCCCCGGGGGTGAAGTAGGTCGGTAGGCGGATCGGCCAGACCTTGCGGGCACGGTCCATGCGGACAGGAATCGAGGATCCATGACCGTTGGCGCGAAAGAGCGTCGCCAGAGCTGGTCCTTCCGGGGCTGGCCGGGCGGGTTGTCCGCGCGCCTCCTCGGACTGACGGCGCTGTTCGTCATGCTGGCGGAACTGATGATCCTGGCCCCGTCCATGGCCGGGTTCCACGAGAACTGGCTGATCGTCCGCACCCGCCTGGCGGAGGAGGCCTCCGTGGCGGTGGAGCTGGCCCCCGCCGGTGCCATCCCCCAGCGCAAGACCGCCCAGCTGCTGGAAGGGGCCGGCGTCGTCACCGTGGCGGTGTCCTCCCACGGCCTGCGCCGCCTGTTGCTGGCCGGTCCGCGGATGGAGACGGCACCGACCCTGATCGACCTTCGCCACCGCAACAGCTTCGAGCGGCTGACCGCCCCCTTCGAGACCCTCGCCCCCGGACCGCCGCGGATGCTGCGGGTGGTGGCCAAGCCCCAGTTCCGGGACGGGGACTTCGTGGAGATCGTGGCACCGGAGGGCCCCCTGCGGGAGGACCTGACCGCCTATCTGGGCAGCATCCTCCTGAGCTCGGTGTTCATCTCCCTGGTGGCCGGGGTGCTGGTCTATGTCTCCCTCAATGCGGTGCTGGTGCGGCCCATGCGCCGGATCACCGGGGCCATGGAGCGGTTCCGCGCCCGCCCCGACGATCCCCAGGCCCGGCTGAAGCCCAGTGGCCGCAATGACGAGATCGGCCGGGCGGAGGTGGAGCTGAACCAGATGCAGGAGGACCTGCTGGCCGCCCTGCACAGCCGCGCCCGCCTTGCCGCCCTGGGGGAGGCGGTGGCCAAGATCAACCACGACCTGCGCAACATGCTGACCAGCGCCCAGTTCGCCTCCGAACGCCTGGCCGCCTCCGGGGACCCCAATGTCACCCAGGCCCTGCCCCGGCTGGAGCGGGCCCTGGGCCGGGCCGTGCGTCTGGCGGAGGGGGTGCTGGCCTACGGCAAGTCGGAGGAGGCCGCCCCGGTGCCCCGGACCCTCGATCTCGCCACGGTGCTGAGGGATGCGGGGGAGGATGCGGGCCTGCTGGCAGAGGGCGAGGCCGATCCGGCGGCCCCTCCGACGGCCTCCCAAGCGGGCGATGCAGGCCCCGGCGTGATCCTGGAGGTGGCCGCGACCGCTCATCGGGCCGTCCGAGCCGATCCGGACCAGCTGCACCGGATCTTCGTCAACCTGTTCCGCAATGCCCGCCAGGCCATCGAGACCCGTCCGGCCCCCGCGGCCCCCGGTCTCGTCCGCGTCACCACAGAGGTTGCGGACGGCACCCTGCGCATCCGCATTGCCGACAACGGCCCGGGCCTGCCGGAACGGGCAAGGGCGCGGCTGTTCCAGGCCTTTTCCGGGTCCCAGAGGCCCGACGGCACGGGGCTGGGCCTCGCCATCGCCCACGAGCTGGCGGCCGGGCACGGGGGCGACCTGGCGCTGGTGTCCTCCGACGAGACCGGTGCCACCTTCGAGCTGTCCCTGCCCCTGTCACCGCCCCACGCGGGGCCGGACGGGTCGCCGGGCGGCGCCTGAGCGCGGTCAGTTGCCCCGGGTGTCGTGCCGGGCCACGGCCTCCCGCCTCGGGTCCTGCGCGGTCTCCAGCACCCCGTGGCGCAGGGCAAAGCCGTTGATGCCGGAATTCTCCCCGGCGTCCGGGCGCACATCCAGCCCGTGGGCCTTCAGGGCGGCCACCACGGCGGGGTCCATGCCCTTCTCCACCGACACCACATTGCCCCGGGCCACCACATTGGGCAGGTTCACCGCCGCCTGCAGGGACAGCTTCCAGTCGATCCAGCCCACCACCGTCTTGGCCACATAGGCGACGATGGAATTGCCCCCGGGGGAGCCGAAGGCGGCCACGGGTCGGCCCTCGCCATCGAACACGATCACCGGGGACATGGACGAGCGCGGCCGCTTGCCCGGACCCGGCGCATTGGCGGCGGGACGGCCGTCCACGCCTGTGGGGGACGAGAAGTCGGTCAGCTGGTTGTTCAGGAACATCCCCGCCGCCATCCGGCCGGAGCCGAAGATCGACTCCACCGTGGTGGTCATGGAGACGATGTTGCCCTTGCGGTCGATGATCACGAAATGGGTCGTGCCCCCCGGCTCATGGGTGCCGTCCGGGCCCGGCGACGGGGCACCCGGCGGCTTTCCGGGGGGCGGGGCCGCCGCGCCCGTGGTGGGGATCAGCGCCGCCCGCGTCGCCCCGTAGGCGGGGTCCAGCAGACCCTCCACCGGCGTGGTGACGAAGTCCGGGTCCCCCTCGTAGAAGTCCCGGTCGGCATAGGCGAGGCGGCTCGCCTGGGCGAACAGGTACCAGGCCTGCGGATCCGTAGGCCCGCGGCTCGCTATGTCCGTCTGGCTGAGGATGTTGAGGATCTCCAGCACCCCCACGCCGCTGGCGGGGGGCGGGGCGGTGCAGATGCGGTAGCCGTGATAGGGGCGGCACAGGGCGGGCATCACCTCCGGCGCATAGGCGTCGAGATCGGCCTGGGTCAGGCCTCCGGGCACCGGACCCGCCGCCACGCTGGCCAGGATCGCGGCCGCGGTCTCGCCGGTCAGCAGGCCCTTGGGCCCCTCCGCAGCGATCCTGGCGACGGTGCGGGCATAGTCGGGATTGTGCATCGTCTCCCCGGCCTTGTAGCGCTGGCCGTCGGCCTTGGTGAAATAGGCCGTGGCCGCGGGCGTGGATGCCATGGGATAGCCGCTGTTCATCGCCGCCCCCATGCGGCCGGGCACGACGAAGCCGTCCCGGGCCAGGTGCTCGGCATCGGTCCACAGGGACGCCCAGGGCCGGACGCCATGGTCGGCATGGGCCCGGGCCAGCATCGGCACGGCCCCCGGCGCGCCGGCGGAGCGGCCGGACATGATGGCGGCCAGCTTGCCCATCTCCTGGCCCTTGTCGTCGAAGAACAGCTTCGACGTGGCCGTGGCGGGGGCCTTTTCCCGGCCGTTGTAGACGGTCGTGCGATGGGTCCTGGCGTCATAATAGACGAGGAAGGCCCCGCCGGTCAGGCTGGTGCTCTGCGGCTCCTCCAGCCCCAGCACGGCCTGCACGGCCACGGCGGCGTCCACGGCATTGCCCCCGGCCCGCAGCACCTTCAGCCCGGCGTCCGCCGCATCGGGCTCCGCCGCCACCACCAGGGCGTGGGTGACCGCGCTCCGGTGGGCCTCCCGGGCGAAGGCTGCGTCGGCACTGCCGGCGGCGAGGAGGCCGAGGGTGAGGGCGAGGGCCAGGACCCGGACCCGGCTTGTCCCGCGGACACTCCCGGGCGCGTCGGCTGCGGTCCGGTCCGGACGGTATGCGGCGATCATCGGCAGTCCCCTTCGCGCGGCGGCAGCCCGCCCCCACCGACGCGCATACTCCCCCCGGTCGCCGGGGTGCAAGCGGTCCTGCGTCCGCATCCGCCGGAAGCCGCAGACGGCCCGGCAGGCGGTGAAAGTTTGGGCAGAGAAAAATGCGACCGACCGGGTTGCGCTCAATGCCTCAACTCGCTAGGTTCCGCGCCCTCGCCCTAGGGTGACAGCGCGCCCGTAGCTCAGCTGGATAGAGCATCAGACTACGAATCTGAGGGTCGGACGTTCGAATCGTTCCGGGCGCGCCAATTTTCTCCCCCCCTCCCTGCCGCAGGTCAGGTTCCGTAGCGGACCTCGACGTCTATGCCGATCTGGCGGAGGAAGGCCGAGGGCAGGACGCCGCCGGCGCAGATGATCACGTCGTCATTGGCGAGGGTGCCGCGGCGGTCGCCGGCGACCAGGGTGACCGTGTCCGGGTCGATCCGCTCCACGTCCGTCTCCATCGAGACCCGCAGCCGACCCGCGGCCCGAGCAGCCTCCACCCGGTCCATGTTCCGCCGCTTGGCGCGCTGGAAGGCCTGGCCGCGATAGACCAGGGTCACGGTGGCGTCCGTCTCCTCCACCAGGCTTGCCGCGGCCTCGAGGGCACTGTCGCCGCCGCCGACCACCAGCACCCTGCGACCGGCATATTGCTGCGGATCGATGAGCCGGTAGACGACCTTGTCCAACTCCTCCCCCGGAACGCCCAGGGTGCGGGGGGTGCCGCGGCGGCCGATGGCCAGCAGCACGGTGGCGGTGCTGATGGTGCGGCGGGAGGTGCTGAGCTCGAAGCCCGAGCCCGAGGCCCGCACCGCATCGACCCGCTCGTCATGGTGGATGCGCAGGCCCGCCCGGGCGATCACGTCGCTCCAGAAGGCCAGCAGCGTCTCCTTGTTCACCTCGCGGAAGTTCATCTGGCCGTGCCCGGGCAGCTCCGCCGGCTGGGTCATCACCACCTTGCCCCGTGGATAGTGGGCCACGGTGCCGCCGAGGGTCTGCTGTTCGAGGGTGATGAAGCGCAGGCCCGCCAGCTTCGCCGCAAGACTGGCGGAGATGCCCGCCGGACCGCCTCCGATGATGGCCAGGTCGTATTCCGTGTCCCGTCGCCGTCCCTGGGACTTCAGCCGCCGGGCGATCTCGGCCACCGCCTGGCGACCCTGCTCGACGGCGTTGCGGATCAGGCCCATGCCCCCCAGCTCGCCGGCAATGTAGATGCCCGGAACATTGGTCTGGAAGTCCGGGCCCACATGCGGCAGCTCCACCCCGCGGCGCTCCGTGCCGAAGACCAGGGTGATGGCCCCCACGGGGCAGGCCGCGCGGCACGCCCCGTGGCCGATGCAGTGGCTGGGCTGGACCAGCTCGGCCTTGCCCCGGATCATGCCCAGTATGTCCCCTTCCGGGCAGGCCTTGGCGCAGGCGCCGCAGCCGATGCACTTCACCGGATCGATCACCGGATGCAGGGACGGGGGCTCGTCCAGGCCCGTCTCCCGGGCGTCGCGCTGACGGGCGAGGCTGCGGGCCTCGACGGCCCGGCGGCGCAGGAACCAGTAGATCAGGATCGGCAGGCACAGGGCCGGATAGAACAGCCACTGCTCGTCCAGCCACGGGGGAAGGGTCAGTCCGTTGATCCACTCCGGCAAGGTCACGGCACTCCGTAGCTGCGGGCGGCGTCGCGGATCCGCGCCTGGGCGGCGGCGTCGTCGGCAAAGGCGGCCAGGCCGTGGGTGAGGGCGGCGTGGGCCCGGTCATCCTGTCCCATCTGCTTGCGGGAGCGGATCAGCATGATCCAGCCGTCGGTATCCCTGGGCGAGGTGGCCAGCCGGGCCTCGAGCTTGGCCACCATCCCTTCCACCATGGACTGCCGGTCCTGGGGGGAGAGCTGCTGGGCCGCCTGGACCTGAGCCGCGGAGGGGCCGGCCATGGTGCCGGATGCGGCTGCGGCTGCGGGTGCGGATGCGGCGGCCATGGGCGGCTTCACCTCCGGCGGCAGCCGGTCGGCCACATCGATCCCGCTGGCGGCGGAGACCTTCAGGATCGCCTCCTTGGCGGCCACGGCCTCGCTGGAATCCGGGGCCTGGGCATGGAGAATACCGAACAGCTCGTCCAGCGCCCCCCGGCTGTCGCCGCGCTCATGCCGCAGGCGGGCCATGTAGATCCTCGCCCGGGCGTCGGCGGGGTCGGCGGCCAGGGCCTTGCGGAAGGCGGCCTGGGCCTCGGTGGTCACCCTGTCCCCGGCGGCCTTGGTGATCGCCTCGCCATAGGCGGACTGGAAGGCGGCATTGCCGGGCTTCAGGGCCACGGCCCGGGCATAGGCACGGACGGACTGGTCGTACTTCTGGGTGGCGTAGTAGGACCAGCCGAGCATGCGCCAGCCGTCGGCATCGTCGGGCTTGGCCTCGAGCCGCTTCTCCAGCCGGGTCATCATGGTGTCCACGTCCGGCAGGGCCGGGGGGGCACCGGGCGCGCCGGCGGTCGCCGCAACGCCGGGGAGCCCGCCCGCGCCCGGCGTCGGGGTGGTCCCCTTGTCCCCGGTGACGGCATAGAGCGTTCCTGCGGCCACCAGGACCGCCGCGCCTGCGCCGCCGGTCAGGACCCACTTCCGCGGATAGCCGAACAGAAGCGCCTCGCCCGCGGGGGCTGCCGCGGCGGGGGCTTCCGGTGTTCCCGCGGGGGGCGGGGCACCCGGCCGTCCGCGCAGGAGCGGATAGAGCACGAGGCCCATCGCCACCGCGCCGAGCAGGAAACAGAGGATCATGGTGGCCATGGGGCGGGTCTCCGGTCGGGCGTCTGTCGTTCGATGTCGGGGGGTCAGCTGTAGGGGTCGGGCGTCTCGTCGTCCCCGGCCGGGTCGGTGGACCCCGTGCGGGCGGCGAAGACCAAGGCCGTGCCTGCGACGGCGAGGATGGCGAAGGGGCCGAGCCACAGGGCCCAGGTGTCCGGCTGGAACGGGGGCCGCAGCAGCACGAAATTGCCGTAGCGGGCCACCAGGAAGGCCTTGGCCTGGTCGTCGGTGTCCCCGGCGGTCAGGCGCTCCCGCACCATCAGGCGCATGTCCCTTGCGAGGGGGGCGGCGCTGTCGTCGATGTTCTGGTTCTGGCAGACGACGCAGCGCAGCTCCTTGCTGATGTGCTGGGCGCGGGCCTCCAGCGCCGGATCGGCCAGCATCTCGTCCGGTTCCACCGCCCGGGCGGCCCCGCCGGCCAGCAGCAGGGCGAGGGCGGCGCAGCCCCCGGCCAGGGTTCGGTGACGTGTCCGGTGACGACCGGTCATTGTCCCGCCTCCAGTCTCTGGATCAGCGGCTGCAGGGTGTCGTGCCAGACCTCCGGCGTGATCGGGCCGATCTGCTTGTAGCGGATGCGGCCCTGGCGATCGACGACGAAGGTCTCCGGCGCGCCGGTGACGCCCAGGTCCAGGCTGAGGCGTCCGGCCTGGTCATTGCCGACCCGCTGATAGGGGTCGCCCAGCAACTTCAGGGTCTTGGCCCCGTCGGCCGGGTCATCCTTCCAGTCGACGCCGTAGAGGGGCACGCCGGTGGAGGCGAGCTGCATCAGATAGGGATGCTCCATCTTGCAGGCCCCGCACCAGGACCCCCACACGTTCACCAGCGTGACCTTGCCGCCAAGGTCGTCCCGGCGAAAGCCCCGGTCCCCCTCCCGCACCGGCCCGAGGTCGAAGGCGGGCACCGGCTTGCCGATGAGCACCGACGGCAGGGTGGAGGGATCGTGCTGCAGCCCGGCCCAGAGGACCACGGCCAGAACGCCGAACAGGGCCAGCGGGGCGACGGACGCCGCCAGCAGGGCCGGACGGGACAGTCTCATGCGGTGCCCTCCGGCTGCGGCGCGGCCCCGGCGGACGCGGCGGCCTGGGCCCGCACCTCGGCGGCGCTGTCACCGGCGCGGGGTCCGGACTGGGTGCGGTTGCCGATCAGGGCCAGCAGCCCCCCGAGGGCCATGACGAACCCGCCAAGCCAGATCCAGATGGCCAGGGGGTGGCTGTAGAAGCGCACGGTCCAGCGGCCGTCATTCACCTGATCGCCCAGGGCCACATAGAGATTGCCCAGCGGGGTCTCGCGGACGCTGGCCTTGGTGGTCTCCGACTGGCGCTCCGGATAGAAGCGCCGCTCCGGCGCGAGGTGGACCACCCCGCCGCCGGGGGACACCGCGTCGATTCGGGCGCGGACATACTCGAAGTTCGGCCCCTTGCCAGAGGAGATGTCCTTCAGCTCCAGGGTGCGGCCGGCGAAGGGCGTGCTCTGGCCGGGGGCGAGCAGGGCCACACCCTCCTCCTTGGCGGTGGTGGCGCCGCCGAGGCCGGCCACCAGCAGGCCGATGCCCAGATGCGCCAGGATCGCTCCCCAGGTGGCCATGGGCAGGGCCCGGGCCAGGCGCAGGGAGTCCCCCGCCGGGGCCTTGCCGATCCGCGCCCGGCGGACCAGGATCAGGGCGGCGCCGACGATCAGCCAGGTGGCCAGGCCCAGCCACAGGGCCAGCAGCAGGTTGTGGCCATGGGTGGCGGCGCCGGTCAGGATCAGCACCGAAAAGGCGGCGAAGACCCCGGGACCGATGCGCTCGACCCATCCCTTGCCGCCATCCTTGCGCCAGAGCAGCAGCGGGCCGATGACCATGGCCAGCAGCAGGGGGGCCGACAGGGGCACGAAGGTCAGGGCGTAGTAGGGCACGCCCACGGAGATCTTGTCCTGGCCCGCCAGCTCGATGAACAGGGGATAGAAGGTGCCCAGGAACACCGTGCCGGTGATGGTCACCAGGAGGATGTTGTTCAGCACCAGGCTGCCCTCCCGGCTGAACAGGCCGAACACCCGGCCGGACGGCAGGCCCGGTGCCCGCAGGCCGTAGAGGGCGAGGCCCCCTCCCGTGGCCAGCACCAGGATGATCAGGATGAAGGTGCCCCGGGCCGGATCGACGGCAAAGGCGTGGACGCTGGTCAATATGCCCGAACGGACCACGAAGGTGCCCAGCAGGCTCATGGAGAAGGTCAGGATCGACAGCAGCAGGGTCCACCGCTCCAGGGCGAACCGCCGCTCCACCACCAGGGCGGAGTGGACCAGGGCCGTGCCCAGCAGCCAGGGCATCAGGGACGCATTCTCCACCGGATCCCAGAACCACCATCCGCCCCAGCCCAGCACCGAATATGCCCACAATGAGCCAAGGGTGATGCCGATGGTCAGGCAGATCCAGGCCGCCAGGATCCAGGGCCGGGCATAGCGCACCCACAGGCCCCCGGCCGGTCCCTCGATCAGGGCGGCGACGGCGAAGGAGAAGGCCGTGGAGAAGCCCACATAGCCCAGATAGAGCATCGGCGGGTGGGAGACGATGCCCGGGTCCTGCAACAGGGGATTGAACCCCTCCCCCTCCAGCGGAACCGGGAACAGGCGCACGAACGGGTTCGAGGTGAACAGGATGAACAGCAGGAAGAAGACACCGATCAGGCCCTGCACCCCCAGCACCCGGGCGCGGAAGCTGTCCGGCATGCTGCGCCCGAACACCGAGATGGCGGCCCCGAACACCGCCAGGACAAGGACCCAGAGCAGCATCGAGCCCTCGTGGTGCCCCCAGGTGGCGGCGATCTTGTAGAACAGCGGCTTGGTCGTGTGGGAATTGGCCGCCACCACCATCACGGAGAAATCGGAGGTTGCAAACAACCGCACCAGGGCCGCGAAGGCCAGGGCGATGAACAGGCCCTGTCCGAGGGCTGCGGTCTGCGACAGGGTGATGATCCGTGAACTGTTGCGCAGGGGGCCGACGAAGCCCGCCGCAGTCTGGACCAGTGAAAGTGCCAGGGCGAGATAGAGGCAAAACTGCCCAAGGTCAGCGATCATTCACACCATCCTTACCAAACCGACTCATAGACTTGATTCGGGCATTTCTGCGGACAAGGTGCACTTCGGTCGCCTTCGAGTTACCATTTTCGTCCTTAAGAGAGTCTGCTGCTGAAGTGCGTCGAGTTCGGATTTACCGGAGCACGGCCCGGACCAGCCAGGGGAACAATTGACGGCATGAGTCTCGAACTCCGAACAGCGCAGCCCGCCCGGAATGACCGGCCGCATCCGATGCGCGACCGAAGGGCGGACCGGCGGACCAAGGGGGATGGCGGCGTCGCCGTCACCCTGTTCAGCGCCCTGGTCACGGGGGCGCTGGTCTGGGCCTGGACCCAGAGGGAGACCGGGCTGATCGATCCCAAGACCGGGCTCGGCTACGATATCGGCATTGCCGGGGCGGTGCTGATGCTGGCGCTGGTGCTCTATCCCCTGCGCAAGCGCCTGCGGGCCATGCGGACCTGGGGCAATCCGGCGGGGTGGTTCCGCTGGCACATGGTGCTGGGCATCCTCGGCCCCATGCTGATCGTGATCCATTCCAACTTCCGCCTCGCTTCCACCAACGCCACCGTGGCGCTGGTGGCCATGCTGATCGTCGCGGGCAGCGGCGTGGCCGGACGCTATCTCTATGGCCGCATCCACCGGGGCCTCTATGGCCAGAAGCTGGAGGCCCGCGCCATGCGGGAGGAGGCCATCGGCTGGCGCCAGACCCTGGGCGGCGATCTGGGCGGAAGCCATCCCTGGCGGGAGGTGCTGGCCGATTTCGAGCGCAGGGCCCTGGCGGACACGCCGACCGTGCTGTCCGCCCTCGGCCGGGCGCTGACCATCAACGGCCAGATCGCGGCCTGCCGCCGCAAGGTCACGGGCCTGATCGACGCGGAGATCCGGATCGACGCCCGGGCCGACGGCTGGTCCAAGGCGACGGTGCGCAAGCGCCGGGCCGCGGAGCGCCGCAAGCTGCGCACCTATTTCAACTCCGTGCGGAACACCGCGACGCTGGGCATCTATGAGCGGCTGTTCTCCCTGTGGCACGTGCTGCACGTGCCCCTGTTCATCCTCCTCGTCATCACCGCGATCATTCACGTGGTCGCGGTGCATCTGTACTGACCGGCCGATGCGCCGTCTGTCCCGGGCCCTGCAATTGCTGGCACTGCTGGCGACCGTCCTGGTCGCCGCGCCGGCGACCCGCGCCCAGACGGTGATCGAGAAGCTGGTCTCCCCCGGCCCTCTGGCCTCGGCGCATGCGAAGTTCGAAAGCAACTGCAAGTCCTGCCACGCGGCCTTCGACAAGTCGTCGCAGAACCGGATGTGCAATGACTGCCACAAGCCGGTCGCCGCCGACGTGGCCCAGCACCGGGGCTTCCACGGAAAGAACCCGAAGGTGGCGGGGGTGGAGTGCCGCACCTGCCACACGGAGCACAAGGGCCGGGCAGCGAAGCTGGTGGTCTTCGACCCGAAGAGCTTCAACCACGACCAGACCGAATATCCCCTGCGCGGCGCGCACCTGAAGGTCGCCTGCGCCACCTGCCACGCTCCGGGCGCCAGGTTCCGCGCGGCCCCGGTGGCCTGCGTCGGCTGCCACACGAAGAATGACGTGCACAAGGGCTCGCTGGGACCCAAATGCGCCGACTGCCACACCGAGGCGAGCTGGAAGGAGACCCGCTTCGACCACGGCAGGACCGCCTTCCCGCTGCTGGGGGCCCACGCAAAGGCCACCTGCCAGAGCTGCCACAAGACCCAGGATTTCAAGGCCACGCCGTCGACCTGCATCTCCTGTCACGCCAAGGACGACGCCCACAAGGGCGGGCTCGGCCCCCAGTGCGGCACCTGCCACACCGCCGTCGCCTGGAAGCCGGCCCACTTCGATCACGGCAGGACCGGCTTTCCCCTGGTGGGGGCCCATGCCCGGGCCGATTGCAGCGACTGCCACGCCAATGGCCGCTATCACGACGCCAAGCCCGGCTGCGGCAGCTGTCATACCAAGGACGACGTCCACCTCGGAAAGTACGGGCCCAACTGCGCCGAGTGCCACAATTCCCGGGACTGGAAGGTCTCGAAGTTCGACCACGGCCGCACGGGCTGGGCGCTGACCGGCGGGCACGCCCGGCTGACCTGCAATGCCTGCCATGCCCCGTCGCCGTCCCCCGCCCGTGTCAAGCCCCCGGGGACGGAGTGCCTGACCTGTCACGCCAAGGACGACAAGCACAAGGGCCTGAACGGTCCCAAGTGCGAGAGCTGCCATTCCACCACCAGCTGGAAGAACGCCACCTTCGACCACGGCAAGACCCGCTTCCCGCTCACCGGTGCCCACGGCAGGATCGAATGCAAGGCCTGCCATGTGGAGCCGGCGGACAAGGTCAAGCTCGACATCGGCTGCGGCAGTTGCCACGCCAGGGACGACAAGCATGCGGGCCAGCTGGGCGCGGCCTGCGGCACCTGCCACAATACGACGGTCTGGGGGCAGCCGATCCGCTTCGACCATGACCAGACGGCCTTCCCGCTGCTGGGCAAGCACGCGGCGGTGAAGTGCGCGGACTGCCATGCCAGCCCGAAGTTCAAGGACGCGAAGATCGCCTGCGTCAGCTGTCACGCCAAGGTCGATCCGCACAAGGGGGCCTACCGCCTCGGCTGCGAGGGCTGCCACAATCCGGCGAACTGGAAGGCCGTGAGCTTCGACCATGCGAAGACCCGCTTCCCGCTTGACGGTCGGCATGGAACCGTCCCCTGCGCCGATTGTCACAGGCCTGGGCGCGGCCGGGTGTCCACCGGTTGCAGCAGCTGCCATGCCGGGGACGACGTTCACAACGGGGCCTTCGGACCGGGTTGCGAGCAATGCCACACCACCGAGACCTGGCGCGGCGCGCGGGTCTCTCGCTGATCCGGCGGGTCAGGCAGGTCAGGCGGGATTGCCCCTGTGAGCGGGGCTGTCGCGGTCGGAATTGGCCCGGAAATGTCCCGGATCGAAACGAAATTCCCTTTGTAAATGAACGATTCACAAGTCTTCACATCGCATGAGTGAAACGACACAAAGTAACCAATATTAAACTCGACTTTAACCGCAAATCCCCCCTATAGGATTCTGAGGCAATGTGAGGTCTCCATGCGCGGAAGGGACGCCCTGGATCGGCTGCGGAAAGCGCTGGGCGTGTCCGGCGCGGCCGTCGTGGGCGTTCTGGCGCTTCTTGTCTGCGCAACATTGGCCTGGCAGGGCGGCGTTTCTGCTGATGCGGCCCTCGGTCAACCCGCGAATGCTGGCGGTGTGTCCATTTCGGGCGGTTTCGACCACTTCAAGACCGGCTTTCCCCTGACCGACGCCCACCGGGCCGTGGCCTGCGAGAGCTGCCACATGGGCGGGGTGTTCAAGTCGGCCCCCCGCACCTGCGCCGGCTGCCACGACAACCGCATGGCCCCCGGCAAGCCGGTAAAGCACATCCCCACCAGCCAGGCCTGCGACACCTGCCATACGGCCAAGAACTGGACCGTCATCCGCTTCGAGCACAGCCAGACCTCCGCCAGCTGCGTCAGTTGCCACAACAACTTCTTCGTGCCCGGCAAGCCGCCGACCCACTTCCCGACCAATGCCAACTGCGACAGCTGCCACCGGACCTCGACCTGGGTCACGGCGGTGTTCGACCATTCCCAGGTGACCCAGCCCTGCGCCACCTGCCACAACAACGTGGCCGCGGAGGGCAAGCCGGCGACCCACATCCAGACCAGCGCCGGATGCGACACCTGCCACATCACCGCCAACTGGACGACGGTGAATTTCGACCACTCCGCCGTCACCGGGGCCTGCGCCACCTGCCACAACGGCACCACCGCCGAAGGCAAGCCGCCCACCCACATCGCCACCAACGGTGCCTGCGATGCCTGCCACATCACCGCCAACTGGACGACGGTGCACTTCGACCACAGCCAGGTGAGCGGGGCCTGCGCCAACTGCCACAACGGCACCACGGCGGAAGGCAAGCCGGCGACCCACATCGCCACCTCCGGCGCCTGCGACGGCTGCCACACCACCACCGCCAACTGGACCACCGTCGTGGTCGATCACACCCTGGTCAGCGGGGCCTGCGCCACCTGCCACAACGGCACCACGGCCACGGGCAAGCCGCCGACCCACATCGTCACCACCGGGGCCTGCGACGCCTGCCACAAGAGCACCACCTCCTGGACGGTGATCCAGTTCGACCACACCCAGGTCACCGGGGCCTGCGCCACCTGCCACAATGGAACCACCGCCGAGGGCAAGCCCGCCACCCACATCGCCACCAACGGGGCCTGCGACGCCTGTCACATCACGGCCAACTGGACGACGATCAACTTCGACCACACCCAGGTCACGGGGGCGTGTGCCACCTGCCACAACGGAACCACGGCCGAGGGCCAGGGCGTCGGCCACATCTCCACCACCGCCGCCTGCGACACCTGCCACATCACGGCCAACTGGACGACCATCCACTTCGACCACTCCGCCGTCGTCGGCGCGTGCGCCACCTGCCACAACGGGGTCATCGCCACGGGCAAGGCCGCGACCCACATCGCCACCACCGGGGCCTGCGACACCTGCCACAAGAGCACGACGGACTGGACGGTGATCCAGTTCGACCACACCTCCGTCAGCGGGACCTGCGCGTCCTGCCACAACGGCACGACCGCCGACGGCAAGGGCCTGGGCGGTGCCTTCCACATCAATTCCAACACCAGCTGCGGGGACTGCCACACCACGGCGAACTGGACCGTGGCCGCCAACCAGGTGAACCACAACGACGTGATCGGCACCTGCGCCAGCTGCCACAACGGCACCAACGGAATCGACGGCCAGTCGCCCACCCACATCACCGTGCCCGGCGGCATCGACTGCGGCTCGTGCCACGGCACCCTCCAGTGGACCGGGGCCAACTACAACCATTCCGGTTCCGCCGGCCTGTGCGCCACCTGCCACACAGGCACGGACGGGGTGACGGGCAAGCCGGCCAACCACTTCGTCACCACCCACCAGTGCGACGACTGCCACCACTCGACCACCAGCTGGACCACGTCGGTGACCTATACCCACCCGACGGGGCTGGGATACTGGCCGGGGACGGGCCACAACTCCCTGGCCTGTTCGTCGTGCCACGCCTCAAACTCGCAGACGCCGACCTACAGCTTCAACGCCTCCTATGCGCCCAACTGCGCCGCCTGCCACGGGAACCGGTACCAGCCCAACAGCCACCCCAAGGGCACCTCGCCGCAGACCTATTACACGGTGGTCGAACTGCAGAACTGCAGCGGGGCCTGCCACAACGGCACCGGACACCACACCGTCAACAACGGGAACTGGTAGAGATGGGCCGACGGACCTCCGCGCTTTCGCGGGCGGCCGGACTTGGCCTCGCCCTGGCCCTGGCCGCAGCACCCGTCCTCGCCCGGGCCCAGTCGGCGGAGCGGGTCCTGTCCGAGGCCATCGTCCGGGACGGGGACGACTGCGCGGTGGTGGGCATCCTGCTGAATTCGCCGGTGCGGCTGCTGTCGGCCCTGCCGCCCAGCAATGCGTCGGAGCTGCAGATCCGCATCGCCCCGGTGGCGGGTGCCGAGCAGGTGGCCACGGCCGGCATCTGGGAATCCATCCACGCCCCCGCCGGTGCCAATGTCACCGTGCAGCGGATCGAGTTCGACGGGGACAACCCCTCCGGTCCCACCCTGACGGTGACCTTCGACCGGCCGATGAACTACGTCCTGGCCCAGGGCGGCGACTTCCGCAGCCTGTCCCTGACCGTGTCCGCCAGGACCCCCAACCCCACCTGCAAGCCCGAATCCCAGCCGCTGACCCGGGCCGGGGCGTCCGCCGGTCCGCCCCCGGAGATCGGCCTGCCCCCCACGACGGCGGAGAGCCTCGCCCTCGACAACGAGCTCAACCCCGAAGACCGGTCGCTGCTGACGGAGGCGCGGGCGTCCCTGACCGCGGGGGATGCGGGACACGCCGTGGTCGTGCTGACCCAGCTCCTCGGCCATCTGTCCGGCCCCACGAGCGCCGCGGCGCGGGAGCTCCTGGGCGTGGCCCGGGAGCGGAACGGCGACCTCACCCTCGCCCGCAACGAATACCAGGCCTATCTGGAGCTGGTGCCCCAGGGGCCCAATGCGGAGCGGGTGCGCCAGCGCCTGGCCGCCCTGATCTACAAGACCACGCCGCACAATGTGGATGTGTTCGCCAAGCCGTCCCGCCCGGGCCAGAAGCCCCGCGACCCCAAGGCAGGGGTCTGGAGCCTGAACGGCAGCGTCGCCACCTACTACATGGTCGACAAGAGCGACCAGACCTTCAAGGACCCGGTCAGCGGCATCAGCACCCACCAGACCGACACCAACCTGAACCAGGTGATGACCGATGCGGACCTCACCGCCACCTATCAGAACGCCAATGTGAAGGTGAAGTTCCGCGCGACGGGGTCCTATACGGACGACCTGCGGACCAATACGCCGAGCTTCTTCCAGCTGAACTCGATCTACAACCGGCCCGGAACCCTCAGCAACCTGTACATCGAGGCCTCGACCCCAGGAAACGGGCTCTATGGCCGCATCGGCCGCCAGACCCTGACCACCGGCGGGGTGCTCGGCCGGTTCGACGGGGCCACGGTGGCGGTGAAGCTGACCGACATCCTCAAGCTGCAGGTCACGGCCGGGGCACCGGTGGACAGCTCCCACCTGGTGAGCTTCAACACCGACAAGTACTTCTACTCCGTGGCCCTGCCCATCGGACGGATCGCCAAGGCCTGGGACTTCGACATCTACGCGGCGGAGCAGCACGCCTACGGCATGCTCGACCGTCGGGCGGTGGGGGGCGAGGTGCGCTACATGCAGCCCGGCAGCTCCGCCTATGCGGTGGTCGACTACGACATCTATTTCAACCAGCTGAACTACGCGATCTTCAACACCAGCATCGGCTTCCTGAAGGGCGGGCTGTTCAATTTCGGACTGGACTACCGGCATTCGCCTCTGCTGTTCAGCAATGACGCGGTGATCGGCCAGCAGGTCACCAATCTCGGCCAGCTGCGCAGCTTCTACACCGATGCCGAGATCAAGCAGCTGGCGCTGGACCGCACGGCCTACAGCTCCACCGTCAATCTCGGCGTGTCCTATCCGGTCACGCCGAAGACCACCGTCAATTCCGATCTCAGCATCAGCCGGATGGGGGGCATGCCCGCCTCCGGCAATGTCCCGGCGGCGGACCCCACCCGGGTGGAGTACTATTACTCCGTCCAGCTGGTGAACCAGGGCGTGCTGAAGACCGGCGACACGGGCATTGTCGGACTGCGCTACGCCAACACCACCAATTCCGACCGCTATTTCATCGACCTCAGCGCCCGCTATCCCTTCACCAAGGACCTGCGGGTCAATCCCAGCCTCTCGTTCGGCTATCGCGACAACAAGCTGACCGCCGGCGACGAGGTCTCGGTCCAGTCCCTGCTCCGGGCGACCTATGTGAGCTTCGCCCGCATCCAGCTGGAGCCGGAGCTGGGCGTGGATTGGATGAAGGACAAGTCGCCGTCCCAGACCAACTACACCCTCGGCTATCACGGCTATTTCGGCATCCGGAAGGACTTTTGAGGCGACCGGGTCCGTGGGGGGGACGCAGACCGTTCCGGGCGCAGTTTTGCCCCACTGGAAGGGCAGTCTATCCTGCGTCATCGACGAGGGTCCCGGCCGGGGTGCCGGGGATGGGGGAGGCATGGGCATCCGTCTGTGGGCGGCAGGACTTTCCGCGGGACTTGTCGCCGCCGCCGCCATGGCCGCCTTCGCCGGCACCGACGAGGATCGGAGCGGCGGCGGCGTGATCGCCACGGCGCCGGACCGGGCCCGGTCCAACGGGGCCATTGCCGCGGCAGAGCTCGATCCCGGGCTGCTGCATCCGGATGGCCGGATCGTCGGCGCGGTCGTGCCCGTGCGGATCGTCAGCCCGAAGCTGCAGCAGGCCCTTGGCGGGCGCTCCGGCCAGGTCACCGTCGATCTGGACTGCCGCAACGGCTGGTACCGCAGCCGCGACCTGGTGATCCTGCCCGATCCCGGCGCGCAGGGGGCGGCCCATCCCGCGCGCCTCGACGGGGAATGGATCGCCTCGGGCAGCGCCGCCTGGCTGCGCCAGCTCGCCCACGAGGCCTGCCGCTTCGACACGCCCCCTCCGCCGGTGCCGATCCTGGCCATGGCCACCCTCGCCGGACCACCGCCACTGCCGACGAAACCCGCCCCGGCACCGGCCACGGACGGCGGCTACTACGCCCAGTTCGTCTCGAGCACGTCGCAGGCCCAGGTCCGGGAGATGGTCCAGCGCCTCGCCCCCACGGTCGCGCCGCTCATCGGCGACCATGCCCTGTCGATCGAGCGCGTGGTGGTCGCCGGTGTGGTGCGCTATCGCGGGCGGGTCGGGGCCTACCGCACTCTCACTGAGGCCCGCCAGGCCTGCCGCGGCCTCGAGGCCCGCGGGCTCGCCTGCGTTCCGGCCCGGGGCGGACCGGGATGACCCGGTCTGCGCCAGGCACAGTCGGCTGGCAGTTGGCGGCTGACGCTGCGGCTCAGGCTCCGACGAACAGCAGGGCCGCGATCAGGTCTTCGATCGCGTCCGGGGAGATGGCGGTCTGGTCGCCGCTCACCAGCCGGATTTCGGGGGCGAGGCTGAAGGCCGTGCCCGCGATGGCGATGAAGCTGTAATAGATCAGGGTCGGGTCGCCGGGTCTGATGACGCCGAGGGCCTGGCCCTCCCCGATCAGGGCGCAGGCCGCCCGGTGGTTGTCGCGCAGGTGCTGATCCACCAGCCAGCGCAGCCGCTCCGTGGGCTGGCGACCCTCGATGGTCATGATCCGGTGAATGTCCGCATCCTCGGCGCACAGGTCGATGAAGGCCCGGACCACCGACATCAGCCGCTCGCGCACGGTTCCGCCCTGCGACCGGCGGGCGGCGACTGCCATGCGCCCGTCCAGGTCGGCGAACATCTGGTCGATGACCGCCCGCCAGAGGGCGTCCTTGGACTTGAAATGATAGAGCAGCAGGCTTTGCGCCACCCCGGCCTCGGCGGCGATCTGCCGGGTGGCCGCCCCCTCGAAGCCGGCAGACGCGAACGCCTTGCGGGCCGCGGCGATGATCCGCTCCCGCGCCTCGCCGGGGACCGGCTGTGCGGGAGGCTTGGGCGACAGTGCAGACATGATCTCTCGAACGACCCCGGATGGCCGCGCATCTTGATCAATCGATCAGGCTCTGTATAGTCCTGATCAATCGATCAGGGCGACGGGCGGGGCCATGAAGCGTGTCATCATCGTCGGCGGCGGCTATGCCGGAACGAGCCTTGCGCGGGCCCTCGATGCCGCGTTCGAGGTGGTGCTGGTCGAGCCGCGGGAGGCATTCCTTCACAATGTCGCCGCGATCCGCGCGGTGGTCGAGCCGGGGCTGCTGGACCAGATCATTCTGCCCTATGACCGCCTGCTGAAGCGCGGCCGCGTGGTCCGCGAGCGGGTCACGGCGGTGGCCGATGGAAGCGTGCGGCTGGCCTCGGGCGGCTCGCTGGAGGCTGACTTCATCGTGCTGGCCACGGGTTCGGGCTATGCCCAGCCGTTCAAGCCGGTCACCGACAGCATGGCCGACTTCCGCGCTGCCTCGGCCGCCACCGAGGCCGCGATCAAGCGGGCGTCCTCCATCGCCATCGTCGGTGCGGGGGCGGTGGGGGTCGAACTGGCGGGCGAGATCGCCGCGTCGGTCCGGGGCAAGTCGGTGACCCTGGTGTCCGCCGGGGCGACCCTGTTCCCGGAGTTCGCGCCGGGCCTGGGCCAGCGGCTGGCCGCGGACCTGCGCAAACTGGGCGTCACCGTCCGCATGGGCGTCCGCGCCGAGGGGCTCGGTGCCGCGGATCGCCCGGTGGCGGGTCCGCTGCGCCTCGACACGGGCGAGGTGATCGCCGCCGATCTGGTGATCCCGGCCATGGGCGCCCGCCCCGACACCGCCGTGCTGACCGGGGCCCCGGCCGCGCGCTTCGACCGGCTGGGACGGGTCGAGACCGACGGCTGGATGCGTCCGGCGGGGCTGAAGCGGGTCTTCGCGCTGGGCGACATGGCGGCCAATGGCGACATGATGACCATCGTCGCCGCCTCGCGGCAGGCGCCCTGGCTGGCGAAGACCCTGGAAGCCGTCGCCGCCGGCAAGGCCGTCGAGGACCTGCCGACCTATGCGGCTTGGACCTCGCCGCCGATCCTCGTGCCGCTGGGTCCGAAGCGGGGGGCGAGCGTGCTGCCCGTCGGGCGCAACGGCACCGTCGTCGGGCCGATGCTGACCGCCGCCATCAAGGGCAAGTCCCTGTTCATCCCCCGTTACCACAAGGAGTTCGGCCTCTGAGCCGGGCCCGACCCGAGGAGATTTCCATGCTGCGCGAAGAACATGTCGTCGACGAGCTGCACGCCGTCCGCTACCGGGGCGAGGACCCGAAATACGCCCTGGTCATCTCCCACGGCATCGCCAGCCACGGCGGCATCTATGACGTGTTCTGCACCCACCACGCGGCCCGGGGCGCGGACATCTGGAGCTATTCCGCGCCCGGTCACGGCAAGTCCACCACCAACCGCCCCCGCGGCCAGTGGACGCTGGAGGAGTGGACGGAAGCCTCCGTCACCTATGCGGAGCATGTGAAGAAGACCACCGGCCTGCCGGTCTTCACCCTGGGATCGAGCCTGGGCGTCGCGGCGGCCTTCTCGGCCCTGCATTCCGACGCCATCACCGGGGCGATCCTGATGGGATCGCCGGTCATCCCGTCCGCCGCCGTGATCGAGATGCGGGCCGGGCCCTGGCGCACCGACGGCTTCAAGGAGGCCATCGCCCAGCTGGGCCGCGCCGCGCGGGTGGATGTGGGCATCCTGTTCAATTTCGACGAGGACTACGGCTATGCCGGGGCGGGTGAGCAGAAGCGCCTCGATCCGTGGAACACCTGGTCCTACGACCTCGCCTCCTGGGCCACCATCTTCCAGCACCAGCCCAAGGTGCCCGCCAGCCAGAACACCAAGCCGATCCTGGTGGCCGCCGGCGAGAAGGACCCGACCTTCCCCCCCTTCGTCATGAAGATGGCCGCCGATTCCATCGCCGGTCCGGTGGAGTTCAAGATCTTCGCGGGTGCCAGCCACCAGCTGATGCTGTTCCACACCGCCGAATTCTCCGACGCCGTGCACGCCTTCGTGCTGGCCAACATCTGAGAGGAGCGACCCCGATGACGTCGATCAAGCCCAACGCACTCAATCACCTCGCCCTGTCCACGGGCGACATCAAGAGCCAGATCGAGTTCTTCTCCGACGTGCTGGGGATGGAGCTGATGGCCCTCTACTGGATGCACGGGGCGGAACAGACCGTCCACGGCTTCCTGAAGCTGAACGACAAGTGCGCCGTCGCCTTCGTGCAGACGCCGCAGAACAAGTCCATCGAACGGGTGATCGGCGTCACTCATCCGGGTACGGCGCTGAATTCGTCCGCCCCCGGAACAATGCAGCATCTGGCCCTGAACGTGGACTCAGAGCTCGATCTGCTGAACATGCGCGACCGCATCCGTTCCCGCGGGATCAACGTCGTGGGACCGATGGACCACGGCTTCTGCAAGTCCATCTACTTCGCCGGACCGGAGGATCTCGCCCTCGAGGTGTCCACCTACACCGGCGAACTGACCCCGGACCGCTGGGTCGATCCGGAGGTGATGGAATTCACCGGCGTGACGCCGGAGGACCTCTCCCGTTATGTCCGTCCGGCCGCCTATGCCGGCGAGGGCGGGGCCGTGCCCCAGCCCGCCTATGATCCGACAAAGCCGCACCCGCACTTCCCGGCGGACATGTACCAGAACATCCTGTCCATGCCCGACGCCCTGTTCACCGAGGTCACCCGGGAAGCCGAACCGCCCGTGAAGGCGGCCGTCTGATGGCGCGCAAGGCTCCCGCCCGGGGACGCATCGACGTCCACCACCACCTGATCCCCCCCGCCTTCACCGCCGCCATGGAGGTGCGGGGACTGACGGAGGTCGCCTCCACCCCCCTGCCGAAATGGACGGTCCAGCAGTCCCTGGACGTGATGGACATGAACGGCATCGACGTGGCCCTGACCTCCCTGTCGGCGCCGGGGACGTATTTCGACTCCCGGGCCGACGCGGTCTCGCTGGCCCGCGCCTGCAACGAGTTCGCGGCCGGGATGAAGCAGCAGCACCCGACCCGCTTCGGGTCCTTCGCCGTGCTGCCCATGCCCTTCACCGCGGAGGCCTGCGCCGAGGCGATCTACGCCCTCGACGTGCTGAAGGCCGACGGGATCGTCCTGCTCGGCTCCACGGACGGCAAGTTCCTCGGCGATCCGTCCTTCGACGAACTGATGGCGGAACTGAACCGGCGAAAGACGGTGGTCTTCGTCCACCCGAACCTGCACGCCACCACCGACCAGATCGGCCTCGCCACCCCGCTGTTCATCGTGGAGTTCCTCTGCGACACCACCCGGGCGGCGGTGAACCTGATCCTGTCCGGGACGATGGAGAAGTACCCCGACATCCGCTGGATCCTGTCCCATGCGGGGGGCTTCCTGCCCTACATCGCCTGGCGGGTGTCGCTCGCCAACAACTTCCCGGCCTTTGTCGAGCGGGCACCGCAGGGGGTGCTGACCTATGCCCGGCGGTTCTACTACGACACCGCCCTGTCGCCCTCGCCCTTCGCCATGGCGGCGCTGAAGGAGCTGGTGGACCCCAGCCACATCCTGTTCGGCAGCGACTTCCCCTTTGCGCCCGCCCCGCTGATCGGGGTGGAGGTGCAGAACCTCGAGGCCCTGACCGTGTTCGACGGACCGACGATGAACGGCATCGACCGGGGCCACGCCCTGAAGCTGTTCCCGCAGTTCGCCGCGAAGGCCGAGGCGGCGGAGGCGAAACGGGTGAAGCCCCAGCCCCGGGCCGGGGCCGTGAAGACCGCCGTCGCCGGCCGGGCGGTGGCCCTGGTCGACTGGCTGCGCAATCGCTGACCCCCTGAAGGCTTGAGGACAGACCCCGGATGACCCTGGAAATCGGACGACGCCGTCGGCGGGACGGACAGCTGGGCCGGATCGGCCTGTGGATCGTGAAGGCGCTGGTGGCGCTGGCCTTTCTGGCGGCGGCGGGGCTGAAGCTGTCCGGCAGCCCGAAGATGGTGGCGGAGTTCGGGGAGCTCGGCCTCGGCCAGGCCTTCCGCTATGTCACCGGCGGGATCGAGGGGCTGGGGGCCCTGGCGCTCCTGTGGCCCCGCACGGCCTTTGTGGGTGCCGTGATGCTGGCGGGCATCTGCGGCGGGGCCCTGCTGGCCCAGCTGGCGGTGCTGCACGGGGACGTGGTGCACGTGTTCGTCCTGGGGGCGCTGGTGCTGCTGGTGGGCTGGGCCAGCCGCCCGGTCGCCCTGGGCGGGACCCGCCGGTGAGCGGCGCGGCCCTCGACTGTGACGTGGCCATTGTCGGGCTGGGCCCCACGGGTGCGGTGCTGGCCAACGTGCTCGGCCAGTCCGGCCGGTCGGTCATCGCCCTCGAGCGTGAGGAGGACATCTACTACGCCCCCAAGGCCGTGCATTTCGACGACGAGATCATGCGCATCTTCCAGCATGCGGGGCTTGCGGAAGGGCTGGCGGGGGTCTGCGAGCCCTTCCGTGACATGGCCTTCCTGTTGAAGGCCGGCGGGCCACCGGCGCTGGCCTCCCAGGTCGGCCATCCGGGCGCACCCTATGGCTGGGCGGGGGCCTGGTGGTTCCACCAGCCGACCCTGGAGCGCCATCTGCGGGCGGGACTGAGCCGTTTTCCCCGGGTGCAGACCCTGTTCGGCCGCACCGTCTCCACCGTCCGCCAGGATGCCACCGGGGCGACGGTGACCACCCGCGATGCCGACGGGGGCGAGCAGCGGATCCGCGCCCGCTATGTCATCGGCTGCGATGGTGGGCGCAGCACCGTGCGGCGGGAGGCGGGCCTGACCCTGGAAACCGCCGATTTCGACGAGCCCTGGGTTGTGGTGGACGTGAAGTCCCTGACCGGCACCAAGGACCCGGCCCTGCCGGCCCATCACTACCAGCTCTGCGATCCGGCCCAGCCGGTGACCTTCGTGCCCATGACCGGCCCCTATTACGAGTGGCAGTTCATGGTGACGGATGGACGGTCGGAGGCGGAGGCGACGGACCCGGCCCATGTCCGGCGGCTGCTCCGCGCCTTCGTCCCGCCCGGGCAGGTCGAGATCATCCGCATCGCCTACTACCACTTCCACGCTCTGTGGGCGAAGACCTGGCGCAATGGCCGCATCCTGCTGGCCGGGGATGCCGCCCACCAGATGCCGCCCTTCCTCGGCCAGGGCATGTGCTCGGGCGTGCGCGATGCCATGAGCCTCTCCTGGCGGCTCGACCTGGTCCTGGCCGGAAAGGCCGACGAGACCGTGCTTCAGCACTACGAGGACGAGCGGTCCGCCCATGTCCGGCACATCATCGAGGGGGCCATGTTCCTCGGCAACGTGATCCAGACACGGCGGCGATCGGTGGCGGCGATCCGCAACCTGCTGGCCTTCGCCCTGCCGAGCCGGTTTGCCCCCCTGCGCCAGGTGTTCACGGACCTTGCCAACCGCAAGCGCCCCATCGAATGCGGCTTCATCGGCCGCAACGCCCCGAAGCTGGCCGGACACCTCCTGCCCCAGCCCGGCGTCCGAACCGCAAAGGGCGCGATGCTGCTGGACGAGGCCCTGGGACCGCGCAGCGTGATCCTTGCCCGGGCCACCCATCTGCCGACGGTTCGCAAGGCCGTGGCGGAGGCCGGACTGGACCTCGCCGTGTTCGGCATCGATGTGGGACACGGCGACGGCGTGATCGGCGATGCTGCCGACGTCCTCGGCGGCTGGCTGGACGGGGCCCGCGTCGACTTCGCGCTGGTTCGGCCGGACCGGGTCGTCTTTGACGCAGGACGGATCGCCGCGCTGCGGCCGGTGCTGGCCGCCTTCGCCGCCGGGCTTCCCCGGCCCCGCCCGCAGGAGATGGCGGCATGATCGAGACCCCGGTGCTGATCGCCGGCGGCGGGCCGGTGGGGCTGACCCTGGCCCTCGCCCTGTCCCGCCAGGGCGTCCGTTCGATCCTGGCGGACCCCGGCCGGATCACGCCGGTGGACCTGCCCGCAGGACTTGCCCCCTTCACCCTGGCGGACATTCACGCCGACCCCCGTGTCAGCCTTCGCCCCGGCTGGTGCCTGTTCGGCTTCGAGCGGTTCGCCGACGGGGTCACCGCCCACCTGATGCAGGTGCAGGGGGACGGGCAGCAACAGGTCCGCGCCGGGTATCTGGTGGGGTGTGACGGTGCCGGCAGCCTCGTGCGGAACTTCCTGGACATAGACCTGGAGGACGAGATCGCCGTCGCCTTCGGCCGGGGACGGGTGATCCTGGCCGGTGATGCCGCCCATCCGATCTCCACTGCAGGTCAGGACGGCTTGGCGCTCGGCGTCGCAGACGCGCTTTGCCTGGCCGGGCACCTCGCCCAGGCGACCGATGGGGCACACGACGCCAAGCCGCTTCAGAGCTACGAGATCGAACGACGCCCTGTGGTGCGCCGGATTCGGACGGGCGGCTGACCCCATGACGGAGCCGTTCAGGTCAGCTCGACACCCCACTGGCCTCCGCCGTTTCGGAAGCCTCGAGGTCATCGATTTTTCAAATGAAAGACCCGTCGGGTAGCGGGCCCTCGAATCACGAATTTGCGGTGGAGGAAGACATGTCGCGCTTGGGTGGGTTGGTGGCCGCAACCTTGGGCGCTGTGGCGCTCGTTGCTGCGGGCCCTTCGGTAGGTCGCGCTGCAGACCTCGCCAATGCCGGGGAAGGCACCCGCTGGATAACCCTGGGTGTTCATGCCGGACCCGTCGTCGGATCGAGCGCCCAACCGGCAAATGCCCTGATCGTCAATGGCGAAGTCTACGTGGTGGACGCAGGCAACGGTGTTGCGGGCCAATTGTTCAAGGCCGGGATCAATCCGGCAGTGGTTTCCAGCATATTCATCTCGCACAACCACAATGACCACAACGCCGACATGGGCACGCTGATGGGGGTTGAATACTCGTCCGGGCGAGTGGCGCCGATTACCGTTTACGGCCCTGCCGGGACGGAGGCGGCCATGAAGGGATTCATGGAATTCTTCAGGGTCAATGCCGACATCCGCATGTCGGAGGCCGATCACCAGGTGCCTCCGGAAGCGGTCTTTTTCGCGAGAGATATATCAGCCCCGGGCGTCGTGTACCGGGACCGCAACATCATCGTGACCGCGGTCGAAAATGACCATTTCCATTTCGCTGCAGGCAGCCCCGCCCATGGTCGGGCAAGATCGTATGCCTACAGGTTTCAGACCCCGGACCGAGTGATCGTCTATACCGGAGACACCGGGCCGAGCGCACGTGTTGTGGAACTGGCAAAGGGTGCGGATCTATTGATATCCGAGGTCATCAACGTCCCGGAGTTGATTGCCTACTTCACGAAAAATCCTCCGACTCCCGCAAATGCGCGCGGGTCAAAGGGTTCGGGGCCGAAGCTCCAGGACGTCCTGCGGCATTTCAAGGAGGATCACCTGTCACCGGAAGACGTCGGTCGCATGGCCAGCGCGGCAGGTGTCAAGTCGGTCTTGCTGACCCATCTCGCACCTGAAGTCCCCGAGCAGGATCTTGAGCGTGTATATCTGGTGCCGATCAGGAAGTTCTATTCCGGTCCCGTGGTCGTCGCCCATGATCTTGGCAATTATTGAATCCTTCAAAAGGATAGCGGCATGCCCCCACAGCATCCAGACCGTCGAACCATGGTGATTGCGGGCCTTGCGGCTTCCCTGATGAGCGGACCGGCCAAGGCGGGCCAGGCCGGTCCGCCCGGTCCCGGGAGTCAAACGGGAATGATCCGGCATCAGGGCGAGTGGTTCCGCGACCTCGACCACGACGGACAGGTCTCGCCCTACGAGGACTGGCGCCTGCCGGTGGAGGTGCGCGCCCGCGACCTGCTCGGGCGCATGACCCCGGCGGAGAAGGTCGGCCTGATGCTGCACGGGACCCTTCCCGCGTCCGGGCCGTTCGGCATGCTGGGCTATGGACCGGCCTATGACCTGGCGGCGGCGGAGCGTCTGATACTGGGCGCAGGGGTCACCTGCGCCATCACGCGCCTGGCCTTGCCTCCGGCGGCGTTCGCGGCCCAGAACAATGCGCTGCAGACCCTCGCGGCCCGGGGCCGGCTCGGCATCCCGCTGACGATCAGCACCGACCCGCGCCATCACTTCAAGTCGACGGCCGGGGCCAGCCAGGGAGCGGTCGGCTTTTCCCAATGGCCCGAGACCCTCGGTCTGGCGGCGATCGACGACGTGGACCTGGTGCGCCGCTTCGGCGAGATCGTGCGGCAGGAATATCGCGCGGTGGGGATCACCATGGCCCTGTCCCCGCAGGCGGATCTGGCCACCTCGCCCATGTGGCCGCGGATCGACGGCACCTTCGGCGAGGACCCGGTGCGGGTGCGGGCTATGGTCGGCGCCTATGTGGAGGGCCTGCAGGGCGGTCGGTCGGGCCTGACGCCGACGGGTGTCGCGGCGGTGGTGAAGCACTGGGTCGGCTACGGTGCCTCCGAGGACGGCTTCGACGGTCACAACCACTACGGCCGCTACTCCGCCTTTCCCGGGGGCGCGTTCGACGCCCATGTGGACGCCTTCCGGGACGCGCTGGCCTTCCGGGTGTCCGGCGTCATGCCCACCTACAACATCCTGCGCTGCGTGACGGTCGACGGCCAGCGGGTGGAACAGGTGGGCGCGGGCTTCAGCCGCCGCCTGCTGACGGACCTGCTGCGCGGCACCCACCGGTTCGACGGCGTCATCCTGTCCGACTGGGCCATATCCAAGGACTGCAACACCGCCTGCCGCACGGGACAGCCGCCGCAGCGACCCGCCGACATCGCCATGTCCTGGGGGGTCGAGGACCTGCCCGCCGTCGAGCGCATCGCCCTGGGCGTGAATGCGGGACTGGACCAGTTCGGGGGCGAGAACGACCCGTCCCTGCTGCTGCAGGCGCTGCGCGAGGGGCGGATTTCCCAGGCGCGGATCGACCAGTCCGTGCTGCGGATCCTGAAGCAGAAGTTCGAGCTCGGCCTGTTCGAGCATCCGTTCGTCGATGCGGACGAAGCGGCGCGGATCGTCGGGTCGCCTCCGTTTCGCACGGCCGGCGAGCAGGCCCAGCGCCAGTCCCTGGTCCGGCTGAAGCTCGGACCGGGACCCGCCCTGCGCCCGGGCGACCGGGTGCTGCTGCGTGGCCTGCCGGATGGCACCCTCGTTGGCCGCGGCGTCACCGTCGTCTCCGACCCGGCCCAGGCCACCGTCGCGCTGGTGAGGCTGTCCGCGCCCTTCCAGCACCTGCACCCGACCTATTTCTTCGGCAGCCGCCAGCACGAGGGCGACCTCGACTTCAAGCCGGAGGACCCGGACCTGATGGCCCTGAAGGCCCTGCCGCCGGGCCTGCGCCTCATCGTGGTGGCGCATCTCGATCGGCCGGCGGTGCTGACCGAGATCGAAGCCCTCGCCACCGACCTCGTCCTGGACTTCGGCGCGAGCGACGCGGCGATCCTCGATGTGCTGACCGGCCAGTCCATCTGCCGGGGACGGACACCCTTCAGCCTGCCCCGGTCCATGGATCACGTGCGCCGGCGTCGCTGGGACCGGCCGGGCGATGACCGCGACCCCCTCCATCCCATGGGATATTCCGCGAGCTGATGGCGGTATTGGCGGCCCGTCGCGCTGAACTTCCTCACCGTCAGTCGAGGAGACGGGACATGGCGTCGGCGAAGGCGTCGGGTCGATCCAGATGGGCACAGTGGCCGGCACCGTCGATCATGATCCTGCGGGCGGCCGGATAAGCGGCCTCGAAGGCGCGAAAGGTCCGCCGGATGGCTTCGGCATTGCTGTCCAGGGCACCGGCCAGCAGGTCCACCCCACCGGGAATGCGGAAGTCCCCGCCCCGGTCCGAGGCGGTCAGGTTGGCGCGGGCCATGGCCAGGAACCCCGCCTTGCCCACGGGGGCCATGTCCTGCTCGACCCGTCGCCGTCCGTCCTCCGTCACGCAGCAGAGCGCGCCGAAGCGCTGCCGGATCGCCGCCCAGGAGCGGAGGCCGAACAGGCTCTTCACCAGGGCCGGCGCGAGGGCGGGCGGGATGATCGGCGCGCCCAGATGGGGGGACAGGCAGCCATAGGCGATGAACCGGCGGACCAGTTCCGGCCGGGCCCTCGCCGCCATCTGGGCCACCACGCCGCCGAAGGAGAAGCCCAGGGTCACGGCGTCGCGGGCCTCCAGCGCGTCCATCACCGCCCCGAGGGCCCGGGCGCAGGCGGCGGCGGTGAAGGGCTCGCGCAGCCCCTCGCTCTGCCCGTGGCCGGGCAGGTCCCACAGGATCACCCGGTACCGCTCCGCCCAGGCGCGGGCGAACGGGCGGAAGGAGGCGTGGTCGAGCGCCCCGCCGTGGCAGACCAGGAGGACCGGCCCGTCGGCGGGGCCGAGGCTCCAGGCGGCCAGGCGGACCTCCCCCAGCCGGACCGCGTGGGTCGCGAACCCCTCGCCGTCGAGACCGGTCATTCCGGTGCCGCCGCCGTGCCGGCCACGATGGCGACCCGTCCGCGGGGTTGAAGGGTCAATGTCCCGCTCCACATTGCCGGGTTTCGCTGAACGGTAGTTCAGCGCCGGCCCCTGTTCAAGGGTGCCGGGCCCGACCGGCCCTGCGAAGGGGCTTGCCTGTACGGGGGCACCGGCGCGATAGCATCCCACCGGTCGGGACGGACCGATCAGGGGCAAGGGGGAGTCGCATGGCGGCGGAGGGAGGCGTCGATACGCCGGATGGCCGCCAGCGGCTGATCACCACGGCGCTGGCCCTGTTCGCCGAGCGCGGCTTCGACGGGGTCACGGTCCGCGACCTCGCCCGGGCGTCGGACGTCTCCATCGGCCTGATCAACCACCATTTCGGCTCCAAGGAGGGGCTGCGCGAGGCGGTGGACGACTATTTCATGGCCCAGTTCGAGGAGGCGCAGCAGGTGCTGCCGGGGCCGGACGATGACGCCCCGCCCGCGCCGCTGGACGAATGGGCCGATGACTGGATCAACCGTCACGAGGATGAGGCCTCGGCCCTGTTCGGCTATTTCCGGCGGGCGCTTCTGGACGAGAGCGAGTGGGGGGCGAAGATCTTCGCCCGGTTCTACGCCATCGCCCAGGACACGGTCACCCGGATGGATGCCCGCGGCCTGATCCGACCCGATGTCGACCGCCTGTGGCTGCCGTTCCTGATGGTCTATCTCGAACTCGGAACCACGCTGCTCGACCCCTATGTGAAGCGCATCCTGGGCCGGTCCGGTTTCGACAGGGAGTTGTGGCGCCGCCGGCACCGGGCCTATGGCCAGTTGCTGCTGCGGGGCTACGGCCTTCCCCCCGGGCCGGAAGGGGCGGACTGATCCGGGGTGTCGAGGGGGGCGACCCGGCGCTTCAGCCCCATCCGGTCGAGCTTGCCATTGGGCAGGGTCGGCAGCTCGGCCTCGATGGTGAAGGCCTTGGGTATCTTGTAGTTGGCGATCCGTTCCCGCAGGAAGGCGGCGATGGCCGCGCCGGTCACCGGGCGGCCGGGCTCCGGCTGGACGAAGGCGTGGCCGACCTCCTGGAACTTCGGATCGTCCACGGCCACCACCACGGCCAGGGCCACGTCCGGATGCTCGCAGATCGCCTGTTCGATCTCGACGGGATAGATGTTGTAGCCGCCGGACTTGAACATCTCCTTCAACCGGCCGACGAACACGACATTGCCGTCTGCGCGGATCAGGCCGAGATCGCCGGTGCGCAGGAACCCGTCGGCGGTGAAGGCCTCCGCCGTGGCCGCCGGATTGTTGAAATAGCCGGACATGACATAGGGCCCGCGGATCTGGATCTCCCCCGTCTGGCCGTCGGGCAGGGGCGCGCCCGCGGGGTCGGCGATGCGCAGCTCCGCCCCCGGCAGCACCGTGCCGATGGTGGCGGCATGGGCCTCCAGCGTATCGGCGTCGGTGGTGCGGGTGATGATGCCGCAGGTCTCGGTCTGTCCGTAGACGGACGACAGCCGCGATCCGCAGGGGGCGATCTGCTGCAGCACCGACAGGGCCGTGGCCGCGCCGCCGAAGACGGTCAGCCGGATGCCGGACATCCGCTTCAGCGCCGCCTCGCCCCCGGCCAGCATCATGGCGAAGCCCGTGGGCGAGGAGACCAGATAGGTCGGCTTCTCCCGCAGGCTCAGGGCCGCAAGGGCGGGAAGGTCCACCCGGGGGAAGAAGAGGATCCGCCCGCCCCCCGCCAGCACGTTCATGCAGATGTTGTTGATGGCGCCCACGTGATTCACCGGCGCGGCGCAGATGGCTCCGGACAGGTTCGCCGATCCCATCCACGCGGCATTGGCCTGGGCGGAGAGGGCGATGGCGCGGTGCGACAGCATGGCCCCCTTGGGCCGGCCGGTGGTGCCGGAGGTGTAGACGATCACCGCCGGGTCCTCCGGATCCACGGCGGCCTGGGCGGCGGCGAGGTCGGCGTCGCCGACCCGGTCCCCGGCGGCGAGGAAGGCGTCTTCGGTCACGGCCCGGGGATGGGCGGGCCCGTGCCCGACGACGGTCACATCCGCCGGCAGGAGGGGGGCCAGCTCCGCCACATAGTCGCGGTCCTCGAACGGGGAGACGGCCACCAGCAGGGCGGGCCGGGAATCACCCAGCAGCATGGCGAAGTCCCGGGCCTGGTAGCGGGGATTGATCCCGACCCAGATGGCCCCGATGGAGGTGGCGGCATGGATCACCACCCAGAAGTCCAGGCACGGCGGCGTCACCATGGCCACCCGGTCGCCGCGCTTCACCCCCGCCGCCAGCAGCGCCCGCGCATACCGGTCGCGGGCCCCGACCAGCTGGGCGAACGTCAGGCCACGCCCGGCATCGAGGGCGCTGATCCCCTCCGGATCCCGACCGGCCATGCGATCCAGCAGGTCGGTGATGCGCAGGACCGGTGAAGCAATGCGGGCGTCCATGGTCAGGTCCCCGGGGTGGTGAGCAGCTGTGCCGAGGGAGGCGATGGACCCTTCCCGCCCGGCCGGGGCAGCTTGCACTGATCATTTGTTTAGTGCAACGCTGCGGCCTCGGAGGCGGTGGAGGCGGCGCCGACGCCCCCCCGTGCGCCGGACGGCAAGGCGGACTAGGCTGCGGCCGGAGCGATGGTCGCGATGCCGACCGGCCAGGCCGCCCGAGGAGAGAGATGATGACCGACCCCGTGTTCGACAGGTCCTGGACCCATCTTGCGGTCACCCGTGACGGGCCCGTGGCGACGGTGGCCCTGAACCGGCCCGAGGCGCGCAACGCCCTCAACACCCTCCTGATGCAGGAACTGACCGAGGTCGCCCGGGCCCTTCGCCTGCGCACCGACGTGCTGGCGGTGATCCTGGCCGGGGGCGAGCGCTACTTCTCCGCCGGGGCGGACCTGGGCGGGGTGCAGGCGCGGACCGCGGCCCCGTCGGTGCTGGAGACCCGGGAGGCCATCAGCCTCGGCCCCGACATGTGCCGGGCCTGGGAGGAGGTCGAGGCCGTGACCCTGGTCGCCATCGAGGGCTACTGCATCGGCGGGGGCTGTGCGCTGGCGGTGTCCTGCGACTTCCGCATCATGGGCGAAGGGGCCTATCTCCGCCTGCCGGAGGTGCCGCTGGGCATCAACATGAGCTGGCGCTCCATCCCCCGCATCACCACCCTGGCCGGGCCGTCCCGGGCCAAGCGCTTCGTCATGTTCGGCGAGCCGGCGGATGCGGCCACCTGCCTCGCCTGGGGCATGGCCGACGAGGTGGTCCCCGCCGGCGAGGCCCGGGCGGCCGCGGGCCGGTGGGCGGCGAAGGTGGCCGCCCTGCCGCCGCTGCCGGTGCGCATGACCAAGGAGGCGGTGAACGCCACCGCCAACGCCCTGCATCACGCCACCAGCTACATGGACCGGGACCAGTACCTGCTCACCGTGCGCACCGAGGACTTCAGGGAGGGAGCCACCGCCTTCTTCGAGAAGCGTCCGGGGACGTTCTCGGGCAACTGATCCGGTCCGTCCGGCGGTCACCGGTCCGGGGAGGCGGCCTTGCGGTCGCGCAGTGACAGGCCGAGGAAGACCAGGCCCAGCACGACGAAGGCGGCGCTGCCATAGTGCTCCGGCGGGTGGTGATCGCCGTGCGAACCCTTGCCGAACCAGGCCGCGAAGGCGCTGAGCGACTGCATCAGCACCAGCATCAGAAGCACCAGCGGCGTCAGGGTGCGGTATCTCGCGGCAATGACCAGGATCAGCAGGCCGAAGGGGATCTGCATCGCCCCGTACCAGGCGAACAGGGCGATGATCGTGTCGGCGCGGGTGGAGAGGTCGATATGCGCGATGACGCCGGAGCCGCCGTCTGGAAGGACGTAGTGGATCAGCCCCGGAACCAGGGTCAGCACGCCGGACAGCATCAGGAACCCGGCGGCAAGGTTCGACCCGCGATAGTCCGCATTGGTGCTAGGGGGCAGCAGGGCCATGTCGGCGTCCTCCTCAGGTCACGTCCAGCCGGGGAGGATGCGGGCACGCCGTTCCCCATGTCCATCTCCGTCTCCGGGCGGGTCCGGCGCGTGGGTGTTTCCCCAGGGCGGACCCGGTGCCACCACGGTTCTGTCATTTGTCCGTGATAGGCATATTCGGCAATTGGCGTTATGGGGCCATGATCGTCCTGCGCCGGGGCGATCCGACGGGTCCCGGATGCCTCTCGGGCCGGTACCAGACCGAAGGGGTGAGCGAAATTGATGAAGCATCCAGCCCGCTGGCTGTGCGTCACCCTTGCGGCGTGCCTGACCGCGGCCGGCTGCAGTCGACCGGCCGATACCGCCGGGGATGGCGCGGCGATGTTCACCGTGGAGAACGGGCGGGTCCACGTGCCGGAGGGGTCGCCGATCCGCAAGCGGCTGGTGATCGGCGTGGCCGGTGCGTCCGAGGCGTCGCCGTCGCTGGACATTCCCGCGACCGTCGAGGCAGATCCGCGACGGGTGGCCAACATCCTGTCGCCGGTGACGGGGCGCATCGTCTCGGTGAATGTCGCGCTGGGGGATCACGTCCGGCGCGGCCAGACCCTGGCGGTGATCGCGTCCGGTGACCATGCCCAGGCGATGGCGGACGTGGAGAAGGCCGCCGATGCCCTGCAGCTCGCCCGTCGGTCCCTCGAGCGTGCGGAGGGGGTCCGCGCCGCGGGCGGCGGTGCCGACAAGGATGTGGAGGCCGCCCGCAGTGCCCATGCCCAGGCCGAGGTCGAACTGACCCGTGCCCGGACCCGGGCCGCGTCCCTTGGACCGGCACAGGGCGGACCGGCGCAGGGCGGACGCAACCTGATCCTGAGCGCGCCGCAGGACGGCGTCGTCACGGCCCTGGCCATGGCCCCGGGAGCGCAGGTCAGCGATCCGACGGCGGTGCTGATGACGGTGACCAACGTCGCGCGCCTCTATGTCACGGCCGCCGTCCCGGAAACCGACCTGAGCAGGGTCTCCGTCGGCATGGCGGCGGAAGTCCGGCTGGTGGCCGATCCGACCGCCGTGATCCGGGCCCGGATCGGCGCGGTGAACCCGGTGCTCGAGCCCGACACCCGGCGGGAGAAGGTGCGCATGGTCGTCGACAATGCTGACGGCCGGCTGAAGCCCAACATGTATGCCACGGTCCGGATCGCCACGACCTCTGACGGTGTCTGGGCCCCCCAGTCCGCGCTGCTGATGAACAACGACGCCACCACCGTGCTGGTGGAGACCGGCCCCTGGACCTTCGAGCGCCGCAAGGTCCAGCTCGGCGACGAGACCGCCGACCAGGTCCAGGTGGTGAGCGGACTGTCCCGCGGGGAGCGCATCGTCACCCGGGGCGGAATTCTCCTGAATGATTGATCGCCTGCTTCAGGTCTGCTTCGACCATCGCCGCGCGGCCTGGGCGCTGGCGGTGCTCCTGCTGGTCGGCGGCGCCCTCGCCTGGACCAGCCTGTCGATCGAGGCCTATCCGGAGCTGTCGCCGGTGACCGTGCAGGTGACCACCCAGCTTCCTGGCCTGGCGGCGGAGGAGATCGAGCAGCAGGTCACCCTTCCCCTGGAACGCGGCCTCGGCAGCACGCCGGGGCTGGTCTCCATGCGCTCCAGCAGCACCTTCGGCCTGTCCCTGATCACCCTGGTCTTCCGCGAGGGTGCCGAGGACTACTGGGAGCGGCAGAGGGTCACCGAGCGGATCTCCCAGGTCACCCTGCCCAACGGCGTGACGCCGTCGCAGGACCCGGTGTCCAGCCCCTCGGGGGAGATCTATCGCTACACGCTGGAGTCCGACACCCGGAACCTGATGGAGCTGTCGGAGATCCAGCGCTGGACCGTCGTGCCGGCACTGAACCAGATCCAGGGTGTGGCCGGCGTCGACAATTTCGGCGGGTTCACCAAGGAGTTCCAGCTGTTGCTCGATCCGCAGCAGCTCACCCGCCATGGGGTGTCGGTCAGCGACATCGTCGGGGCCATCAACAACAACACCGCCGTCGCCGGGGGCGGGCGGGTGACCCGGGGCGAGCAGTCCTACGTCATCCGCGGCGTCGGCCGGGTGCTGACCCTGTCGGACATCGGCGCCATCGCCGTGACCCAGCACAACGGCGTGCCCGTGCGCGTGCGGGACCTGGGCCGGATGCAGATCGGCCACCAGGTGCGCGAGGGCATCGTCGGCAAGGACTCCAATCCCGACGCCGTCGAGGGCATCGTCAACCTGCTGAAATACGAGAACCCGTCCCGGGTGCTGGACCGGGTCCATGCCAGGGTGGACGAGCTGAACCGCCGCCTGGCTCCCCAGGGCGTGCGGATCGTTCCCTATATCGACCGGGAGAACCTGGTCCACGCCACGGTGGACAATGTGGCGCACACCATCATCGAGGGCGTGGTGCTGGTCTGCATCATCCTGATCCTGTTCCTCGGCAGCGCCCCGGTGGCGGTGATCGTCGCGGCCACCATCCCGGTGGCGCTGGCAGTGGTGTTCATCCTGATGAGCCTGATGGGGATGCCGGCCAACCTGTTCTCGCTCGGTGCCATCGACTTCGGCGTCATCGTCGACGGGGCCATCGTCGTGGCCGAGGCCATGCTGCGGGTGCGGGAGCGCCTGCCCCGGGACGAGATGCCGCCGGACCTGGCGGTCACCACGGCCCAGCAGGTCGCCCACCCCATCGTGTTCGCGACCCTCATCATCATCACCGCCTATGCGCCGCTGATGGCGTTCCAGAATGCCGAGGGCAGGCTGTTCCGGCCCATGGCCTTCACCGTCGGCTTCGCCCTGTTCGGCGCCCTGCTGTTCGCCATGACCCTGACGCCGGGGCTGATCTTCGAGGCGCTGAAGTCGCCGGTGGAGATCCGGCCCAACCGCATGATCGAGTGGCTGCGCCAGGGCTACCGGGCCCGGCTCGCACAACTGCTGAACCACCTTCCGGTGGTCTATGCCGCCACCGGCGCGTGTCTGGTGGCCGTCCTTGTCCTGGGCGCGTCGGTGGGCCAGGAGTTCCTGCCCGACATGGACGAGGGGTCCCTCTGGCTGCAGGTCCAGATGCCCACGGGACTGTCCCTCGAAAAGGCCAGCGAGATGGCCGGGGAGCTGCGCCGGGTGGTCCGGTCCTTCCCCGAGGTGGCCTACATCGTCACCCAGACCGGCCGCAACGACACCGGCACCGACCCGTGGACCCCGTCGCACATCGAGTCCGGGGTCGGCCTGACGCCCTATTCCACCTGGCCGGGTCACGAGACCAAGGCCCAGTTCGTCCGCAAGCTCAGCGACCGGCTGGCGCAGATCCCCGGTCTCCAGGTGGGCATCAGCCAGCCCATCATCGACGGGGTGAACGACATGGTCGGCGGGGCCCACAGCCCCCTCGTCCTGCGCATCTACGGGGAGGACTTCAAGGAGCTGCGCCGCATCGGCGGGGAGATCGTGGACGTGCTGCACGCGACCCCCGGCACGGGCGAGGCCTCGATCTTCCAGGAGCCGCCCATTCCCCAGATCGAGATCGAGGCGGACCGGGACGCCGCCGCGCGCTACGGGATCAGTGTGGGCGACATCATGAACCTGGTGCAGAACGCCGTCGGCGGTGCCCCGGTCACCCAGATCTACACCGCAGACAGGACCCACAACATCACCGTGCGCCTGCCGCCGGAGGTGACCTCCAGCCCCCGCCGCCTCGGTGCCCTGGTGCTGACGGTCCCCGGCGGCGCGCAGATTCCCCTGTCGCAGGTGGCGCATATCCGCCTGCAGAGCGGCGAGAGCACCATCGCCCACCAGCAGGGGGAGCGGCAGCTGACCATCCGCATCGACAACCGGGGGCGGGCCCTGTCCCAGTACCTGGCCGACGCCCGGACCCGGATCGCGGCCGGGGTCCATTTCAACCCGGCGGCCTATCGTCTGGAGTGGGCCGGCCAGTTCGAGAACCAGCAGCGGGCGCAGGCGCGCCTCGTGGTGGTCATGAGCCTCGTCCTGGTGTTCATGGCACTGCTGCTGTTCCTGCAGTTCCGGGCCCTGCGCTTCGCCGCCCTGATCCTGGGCGTGGTGCCCCTTGCCAGCCTCGGCGGGCTGATCGCCCTGGCCGTCCGGCACGAGACCCTGAACATCGCCACCGCCGTCGGCTTCATCGCCCTGTTCGGCGTCGCGGTGCAGAACGGGATCATCATGGTCTCGAACATCCGGCGGGTCCGCACCCGTCACCCGTCGCTGGAAGCCGCCGTGGTGGCCGGCGCGTCGGAGCGCTTCCGGCCGGTGCTGCTCACCGCCACGGTGGCCAGCTTCGGCATGCTGCCGGCGGCATTGGCCACGGGCGTGGGGACCGATGTGCAGCGCGGGCTCGCCACGGTGGTGGTCGGGGGCCTGGCCATCGCCACCCTGTTGACCCTGTTCATCCTTCCGGCGCTCTATTTCGCCATGGAGCGGGCGTTCGAGACGAGGCAGGACCTGCGCCGCCAAGCGGAGGACGAATGATGCGCCCATCGTCTGCCGCCCGGACCGGTGCCGGCCTCCTGTGCCTGTCGGTCCTGTCTGCCTGCGCCGTGGGGCCGGACTTCCATGCGCCGCCGCCCCCGCGGAACATGAGCTACGGGGTCGAGCTGCCCGTGTCGGCGGATGCCGGTCCGCTGCGCCCGGACGCCCCCGTGCCGGACCGGTGGTGGACCCGGTTCCGTTCCCCCGCCATCGACGCCCTGGTGGACCGGGCGCTGCGCAACAACCCCTCCCTCGATGCCGCGCGGGCGGCGCTGCGGGCGGCCCGGGAACTGACGGCCGCGCAGCGGGGGGCCTATCTGCCGCAGGTGGGGGCGAGCGTTTCGCCCGGTCACCAGTCCTTTGCCCGGACGCTCGCCAGTCCGACCCAGGCGGGCAACAGCGTCTACGACCTGACCACCAGCCAGCTCACGGTCGGCTTCGCCCCCGACCTGTTCGGGGCCAATCGTCGCGCGGTGGAGAGCCTTGCGGCCCAGCAGGACGTGGCCCGGTTCGAGCTTTCGGCGGCGCAGCAGGCCCTGGCCGCCAATGTCGTAGTCGCCGCGGTCACCGATGCGGAGCTGCGCGCCCAGATCGACGAGACCCGGCGGCTGATCGCGATCCAGCGGTCCATCGCCCTGTCGATCGAGCGGCAGCTGGCCCTCGGCCAGTCCGCCCGGGCCGACCTTCTGGCCCAGCGCGCACTGCTCGCCCAGACGGAGGCAGGGCTGCCCCCCCTGGAACGACAGCGGGCCATCAACCGGGACCTGCTCGCCGCGCTCCTGGGCACCTCGCCGGGCGAGGTTGAGATCGCGGGGGTGGAGCTGGACGGCCTCGTCCTGCCGGCGGACCTGCCGGTGCGCCTGCCGGCGGAGCTGGTCCGCCATCGGCCCGACGTCCGGATGGCCGAGGCGGCGCTGCATGCCGCCAGCGCGGAGATCGGCATCGCCGTCGCCGCGCGGCTTCCCGATGTGCAGATCGACGCCGCCGCCGGCAGTGCCGCCCTGCACCTGCTGCCCGGCTTCGGTCCGGGGACGAGCTTCTGGACCGTCACCGGATCGATCACCCAGCCCCTGTTCGCCGGCGGGCAACTCCGCCACCGGCAGAAGGCGGCGCAGGCGGCCTTCGACCAGGCGGATGCCACCTATCGCGGTGCGGTGATCGGGGCGGTGCAGAACATGGCCGACGCCCTGCATGCGGTGCTTGCCGACGGAGATGCGGCGACGGCAGCCCGGGCCCTGGATACAGCGGCCGGGGACAGTCTCGACATCGCGCGACGCCAGGAGGCGCTGGGGGATGTGAGCGCCACGACCGTCCTGCAGGCCGAAACGGTGGCGCGGCAGGCCCGGCTGGCGCTGATCCAGGCCCGGGCCACCCAGTTGACCGACGTGGCGGCCCTCTATCTGGCGCTGGGCGGCGCCGATCCGGGCGCGCCGGAGGGACGGGGGACGAGCCGATGATGACCATGGCGGACCGCTATCTGGACGACGGGTACCACGACCGGGAACGGCAACGGATCTTCGCCCGGACCTGGCAGTTCTTCGGCCTTGCGTCGGATTGTGTCCGCCCGGGAGACTATGTGGCCGCGGATGTCTGCGGCATGCCGGTGATGGTCGTGAGGGACCGGTCCGGGGACTTGCGCGGGTTCCACAATGTCTGCCCCCACCGGGCGGGGCCCCTGGTGGGCGACGACCGCGGCCGGTGCGACAAGGCGATCGTGTGCAAGGTCCACGGGTGGCGCTTCGACTTCACCGGGGACCTGCTGGAGGCCCCGGACTATGCGGGGGTGGCGGGCTTCGCCGCCGCCGACTACGGCCTCTATCCGGTCCAGGTGCAGACCTGGCGGGAGTTCATCTTCGTCAATCTCGATCCCGGTGCGGCCCCGCTGGCGGCCCTGCTGAAGCCCATCGATGACCGCATGGCCGCCCCGCAGGCGCGACCAGCCCGGCTGCAGCACTGCCACCCGGTGGACTGCAACTGGAAGATCCACGTGGAGAACTTCCTCAGTTCCCATTCCGATGCCCTGCCCGGCGGGCCGGGAGGGGACGGGGACATCCTGTTCTCGTCACCGGCCGTTGCGGGCGGCGAGGCGGACAGCGCCTGGGTATTCGTCTGGCCGAACCTGAAGTTCTCGCTCTATCGCGGCGTCCTGCTGATCGAGCATCTGCAGCCCATGGGCGTCGATCGCACCGGCGTCCATCACGTCTTCCTGCATGCGCCTGAGGACCCGACCGTCGACGCGGCCATCGTCGCCTCCGAGTCCGCCACGGAGAAGAGCGCGGTCTTCTGCGAGCATGTCCAGAAGTCCCTGCGAGGCCCGGCGTTCCACGTCGGGGCGGCCGTCCGCACCCACGAGGCGGCCGTCGCCTGGTTCCAGTCGCGGATCGACGCGGCCCTGGACGGCTGAACCCCGCTCTGGCGTCAGGGGCCGTAGTCTGCTCTGTTGTCCGGAAATTCCTTGAGTCCTGAGGTCGGGTCTGATGCGCCTTTTCGCTTCCGTTGTCGTGTGTGTCTCGGTTCTGGGGGCGCTTGGCCTTGCCCCGTCGGCGGCGCGGGCCGCCGATCCCACGGAACCGGCTTTCCGGGCCCTCTACAAGGAGCTGGTGGAGACCAACACCACCCTGTCCTCCGGGGACTGCACCGTGGCCGCCCAGCAGATCGCCGCGCGGATGAAGGCGGCGGGCTATGCCGATGCCGACCTGAACGTGTTCACCGCGCCGGGCCATCCGAAGGAGGGCGGGCTGATCGCCACCCTGCATGGGCGGGATTCCAAGGCCAAGGCGATCCTGCTGCTCGCCCACATCGACGTGGTGGAGGCCAAGCGCGCCGACTGGACCCGCGATCCCTTCACCCTGGTGGAGGAGGGGGGCTATTTCTACGGACGGGGCACCTCCGACGACAAGGCCATGGCCGCGGCCTTTGCCGACAACATGATCCGCTACAGGAAGGAGGGCTTCCGCCCCCGCCGGGACGTGAAGCTGGCCCTGACCTGCGGCGAGGAGAACGGCGGTCTGGCCTTTGACGGGGCGGAGTGGCTGGTCAAGACCCACAAGGACCTGATCGACGCCGAATTCGCCCTGAACGAGGGGGCCGGCGGGGCGCTGGATGACAAGGGCCGGCGGGTCTACATGGGCATCCAGGCGGGGGAGAAGGTCTATCAGGACTTCCGGCTGGAGGCGACCAATCCCGGCGGTCACTCCTCCCTGCCGCGGCCCGACAACGCCATCTATCATGTGGCCGTGGCCCTGGCCCACCTGTCGGCCTACGAGTTTCCCATCCGGATGAGCGACACCACCAAGGCCTATTTCACCCGCACCGCGCCCCTGGTGGGCGGGGAGGCGGCGGCGGCCATGACCACCCTTGTGGCCCATCCCGACGACAAGGCCGCCGATGCCATCGTCTCCCGGGACCCGGTCTGGCACTCCATGCTGCGCACCACCTGCGTGGCGACGATGCTGGAGGGCGGCCACGCGGCCAATGCCCTGCCGCAGCGGGCGGCGGCCAATGTGAACTGCCGCATCTTCCCGGGCATGAGCGTGCCGGAAGTCCAGGCGATCCTGACGGCGGTGGTGAACGATCCGAAGGTCTCCGTCACCCCGGTGGGGAACCTGGCCCCGACCCCGCCGCCGCCGCCCCTGACGGAGCGGGTGCTGGGCCCGGCCGAGGCCGTGGCCCATGCCATGTGGCCCGGCGTGCCGGTCCTGCCGATGATGAGCACCGGTGCCACCGACGGCAGCTATCTGAACGCCGGGGGCATTCCGACCTATGGCCTGTCCGGCATGTTCGCCGACGCGAGCCTCGGCAACATCCACGGCCTGAACGAGCGGATCAGCGTCCAGTCCCTGATGGAGGGCCGGGAATACCTCTACCGCGTCGTCAAGCTCTACGCGGACGGGAAGTAGACCCCCCGCCCGCGGGCCTCTCAGTCCCGCTCGTCCGTGGCCTGGGCCACCACCGCGGTGGCCCGGAAGGAGAAGCGCCAGTCCTTCAGCGCCGCCAGGCTGCGGTTGCCGCCGGTGCCGGTGTCTGCCGCCTCGGCCTCCGCCACGGTGATCGGCTTCAGCCCAGCCTTGCCCAGCGCCGCGTTCACCTGGACGAGGTCGCCCTTCGACAGGGCGTCGAAGCGCTTCTCCAGGTCCGTCAGCTGGGCGTCCAGCACGCCGAGATAGGTGACCTGGTACGTGCCCGGGCGGCCCTCATAGCCGTTGATGGCCCCGTAGAGGCTGTCCAGATGCTCCCGCAGCCGCTCCTCCCCGGTGATGGCCCCGCCTTCCTTGGTGGCGACGATCTCCTTGCGCAGGGCATCGGCCTGGCCTGAGAGACCGGCCAGCCGGGCCTTCAGGCGGGCGTCCTTCACCGTGGACGCGGTGGCGTCGGCCCCCTCGCGCACCGACTGGATCTTCTCCACCAGCTCCGTCATGCGGTTGAACATGGCCCCGGCCCGCTGGACCGCGGCGAACTGGGCCTTGCGGTCGTCCAGGGTGAAGCCCGCCCGGCGGTCGAGGCCGACGGTCAGCGGCGCGGTCTGCACCTGGCCCCCCTTGGTGATCCGCACGGTGTAGGTTCCGGGCAGCAGGCGCGGCCCCTGGCTGGCATTGAAGGCCACCTGGGCCGCGGGCGGAGCCTTGGGGGCCGGGGCCCGCATGCTCCAGGCCACCCGGTTGACGCCGGGCTTCTTGGAGGCGGGCAGGGTGTCCACCACCTGGCCCGCGGCATCCAGCACCTCGATCTTCAGCTTGCCGAACAGGGCGCGGGTGGGCTGGTAGTAGGTGATCACGGCCCCGGAGGCGGGATTGTCGCCGGTGAACTTGTCGTCCCCGCCGTTCCAGCCGCCATTGGCCTCGATCCGCTGCTGGATCGGCCGGGAGGGCAGCAGGGTCAGGTCGCGCTTCAGCACCTCCGGCGTCAGGCCCTGCAGGGGGGTGACGTCGTCGATGATCCAGATGCCCCGCCCGTGGGTGGCCAGCACCAGGTCGTTGTCCCGGGGATGCTGGGCGATGTCGCGCACGGCCACGGACGGGAAGTCCGAGCCCTTGAACTCCGTCCAGTGGGCCCCGGCGTCGATGGAGATGAACAGGCCGAACTCTGTCCCCAGATAGAGGATGTCCGGCCGCTTCAGGTCCTGCTTGATCACGTGGGCATAGCCCCGCACCACGGAGCCGGGGGTGACCAGGGGCGTCCAGGTCCGGCCGAAGTCGGTGGTGCGGTAGAGATAGGGGCTGAAGTCGCCGAAGGTGTGCCGGTCGAAGGTGGCATAGGCCGTGCCCTCGTCATGGGGGCTGGCCTCGACCCAGGACACCCAGGAGGCGGGGGGCAGGCCCTTCACCGCCTTGATGGTGTTGGTCCAGGTCTTGCCGTCGTCCCGGGTGAGCTGCAGGTTGCCGTCATCCGTGCCGACCCAGATCAGACCGGCCTTCACCGGGCTTTCGGAGATGGCATAGATGGTCGTGTGCATCTCGGCGGCGGAATTGTCGACGGTGATGCCCCCGGACTCCTCCTGCTTCTGCTTGGCCGGGTCGTTGGTGGTCAGGTCCGGGGACAGGCGGTCCCAGCTCTGGCCGTGGTCCCGGGTGCGGTACAGGTACTGGGCCCCGAGATAGAGCGCGCTCTTGTCATGCGGGCTGAGCGCCATGGGCGCGTTCCAGTTGAAGCGCAGCTTTTCCAGCCGGTCCGGCTTGGGCTGGATGTCCCGCTGCTCCAGGGTGTGGCGGTTGACCCGGGCGATGGTGCCCCCTTGGGTCTCGCCATAGAGGTAGTTCTCCGGGTCCGTGGGGTCGGGATAGACGAAGAAGCCGTCGCCCCCCATGAACGGTTCCCACCGGCTGTTGGTGATGCCGCCGGGATAGGCGCTGTCCCCCACCCAGTTGGTGTTGTCCTGCAGGCCGCCATAGACCTGGTAGGGGTCCTTCATGTCGAGGCTGACATGATAGAACTGCGAGACGGGCAGGTTGTCGTTGCGGTGCCAGCGGTTGCCCCCGTCGGCGCTGTTCCACAGGCCGCCGTCGTCGCCGGTGACGATGTGGGCGGTATTGCTGGCGTCGACCCAGACCTGGTGGTTGTCCCCGTGCATGCCGCTGGCGATGCTGGAAAAGCTCTTGCCCCCGTCCTCGCTGGCGATCAGCTGCAGGTCTCCCTTGAACACCCGGTCGGGGTTCTTCGGATCCACGGTGATGTTGGCGAAGTAGAAGGGCCGCCAGACCATGAACTGGCTGCGGTCCCGCTCGCTCCAGGTCCGGCCGCCGTCATCGGAGCGGAAGAGGGCGGAGCGGGCGCTCTCGATCATGGCATAGACGATGTTGGGGTCGGAGGGGGCGACGGTGACACCGATCCGCCCCAGCGGCCCCGCCGGGAAGCCCTTGTGCGTCTCCGGTGTCTGCCGGGTCCAGCTGGCCCCCCCGTCGGTGGAGACATAGAGGCCGCTGCCCGACGGCTTGTCCGGACCCTCCCCGCCGGAGCGGAAGGTCCAGCCCTTGCGCCGGAAGTCCCACAGGGACGCGAACAGCTTGTCCGGGTTCTTCGGGTCGATGGACAGGGACGCGCAGCCCGTGGACAGGTTCGGACCCTTCAGGACCTGGCGCCAGGTCACGCCGCCGTCGGTGGTCTTGTAGAGGCCCCGGTCGGCGGAATCGCTCCACAGCCGTCCGGTGACGCAGGCATAGACCGTGTCGGAATTGCGCGGGTCGACGACGATCTTCGCGATCCGCTCCGAGTTCGGCAGGCCCATGTTCTTCCAGGTGTCGCCGCCGTCGGTGGTCTTGTAGATGCCGTCGCCGACGGAGACGGAGTTGCGGGTCCAGGCCTCCCCCGTACCCACCCAGTAGGTGTCCGCATGGTTGGGATCGAGGGTGATGGCCCCGATGGACTGCACCGGCTCTCTGTCGAAGATCGGGGTGAAGGTGGTGCCCCCGTCCCGGGACTTCCACACCCCGCCGGACGCTGCCCCCACCAGCAGCGTGGTCCGACCGTCGGCCTCGGCCCGTCCGGTCAGGGCGGAGATGCGCCCCGCCATGGCGGCGGAGCCGATGTTGCGGATGCCGAGGCCGGAAAGGCTGGGGGCGGGTGTGGCGGCGGGTGCGGCACCGACCGGCGTTTCCGCCGAGGCGTGGGCGAGGGCCGTCAGGCTGACCGCCGTGGCAAGGGCCAGGGCGAGGGGGCGGCGGGCGGAGGTCCGGTTGCGGATCATGGTCGGGCGTCCCTTCACTTCTGCACCGCCGACGGGGCTGTCGGCTGGGGGGCGGTCGGCTGGACGAACTGCGCCGCATCGACGGGGGCGTTCACCTCGATCTTGCTCAGGGTCAGGCGCTGGCGCTGGGGGGAGCCCTTGGGCCCGCTCTCCTGCTCGAAGGGGAACCAGACGCCGGCCACCTTCTCGTAGTCGCCGAAATCGGTGACGGACACGCTCTCCGTCCCCCGCTGCACGGTGCGGGTGACGACCCGCACGGCCAGGAAGGCATCCGGGTCCAGGTACCAGGTCTGGGTGTCGCCGTTCTTCAGCTGGACCCGCAGGGCATGGGCCGGGGCCCCGTCCACATCCTCCGTCCCCAGATAGGTGAGGGTGTTGCCCTTGGCCTTTGCATCCACCAGGCCGCCTTCGAAATCGGCTTCCTCCTGCAGGCTCTTCACATCGTCGTCGGACAGCTTTTCCGGGTCCTTGCGGCCGCCGAAGGGCTGGATCTGCCAGCCCGCCGTGCCGTCATAGCTCTGCACCGCGGTCAGGCCCTGCAGGGTGATGTTCACCCGCACCTTGCCGCCCCGGACGATGGTTTCCGAATAGGCGAGGTCCCCGTCGAAGCCGGGAGGGCGCAGCTTGCCGGTGGAGGTGACCGACGTCACCGCCTGCAGGGCCACAAGGCCCCCCCGGGCCGCGATGTGCTTGGCCAGCAGGCTGTCGACGGTCTCGCTCCGGGCCATGCCCGGTGCCAGGGCGGCGGCGGCCAGAAGCCCGAAAAGGAGCGACCTGCCCAGTGGATATGTGTCCAGAAGACCCTTGCCCGCCATCCGTGCTCCCCCGCTGCCGATCCGGGTCGATGTGCACCGACCGCCGGCGTGATCCTGGGAGCAGACTACATCACGTCTCCGGATTGCAAATCGAAAGCTCGGTCCGCCGACGGGGCACCGGCCCATGCCGGGCGTTGTCCCGCAGTCCCGGACAGGGTCGCTGTCTCGGCTTGTCATTTTAACGAATCATTTACAAACATTCACATTTTTACTGTTCAAAACTCAAACAAAAGCGAAATCGTGAATTGGAATATATTCATTTCATAAAATAGTAATTCCACCCTGCCATTCTGATGGGCGCTGCGAAGTCTTCTCCGGGTCTTTCCGAGGAGGGCGCCGGGCGAGCGGAAACCACCGGGGTCTTGGAATGACGGATCGCATCGGAGCGAGGGGGCTTGCCGCGGCGGCCGCTTCGGCCTGCCTCGTGCTGGCCGGATGTGGTGGCGGCGGTGGGGGTGGCAGCAGCGGAACCGCGACCCCGCCCTCGACGGTGCCGATCTCCGACGCCGATGCCGCGCGCTTCCTGACCCAGGCGAGCATGGGGGTGACCGACGCGGACATCTCCAGCGTGGAGAGCCAGGGCTACAAGGGCTGGATCCAGAACCAGATGGGCCTGTCTGCCACCGGAACGGCGCAGAGCTTCCAGGCCGCGGCCAAGGCGGCCCTGCTGGCGGCCAGCCCTACCGCCTTCTTCAACGGCACCGCCACCAGCAACAACTATGTGTTCCAGCAGGCAGTCACGGCCCCTGACCAGCTGCGGCAGCGGGTGCAGCTGGCCCTGTCGGAGATCTTCGTCACCTCCTACCAGTCCGGACACCAGGACGGGGTCGGCATGGGGGCCTACTGGGACATTCTCGGCCGGGACGCCTTCGGCAACTTCCGGACCCTGATGGAGGACGTGACCCTCAGCCCGCAGATGGGTCACTACCTGACCTATCTGGGCAATCTGAAGGAGAACACGGCCACGGGTCAGGTTCCGGACGAGAACTATGCCCGGGAACTGATGCAGCTGATGACCATCGGCCTGTGGCAGCTGAACCAGGACGGCACCCAGAAGCTCGACGGCTCCGGCAATCCGATCGCCACCTACACCCATGCGGACATTGCCGGTCTGGCCAAGGTCTTCACGGGGATCAGCTACTATTCCCCGTCGCCCACCAACTCGACCTTCTACGGTGCCGGCAAGGATCCCACGGCGGAATATGCGCCGATGATCTACTACAACCAGTACCACTCCATTTCGGAGAAGGACTTCCTCGGCACCACCATCCCGGCCACGACCACGGCCAATGCCGCCGCCGACGTGAAGACCGCGCTGGACGCCATCTTCAACCATCCCAATGTGGGGCCCTTCATCGGCCGCCAGCTGATCCAGCGGCTGGTCACCTCGAACCCCAGCCCGGCCTATGTCTCCCGGGTTGCGGCGGTGTTCAACAACAACGGCTCCGGCGTGCGCGGCGACCTGGCCGCCGTGATCACCGCGATTCTCACCGATTCAGAGGCGCGCACGGCCCCGGCGACTTCGGACGCCACCTCCGGCAAGCTGCGCGAGCCGCTGGTCCGGATGACCAACCTGATGCGGTCCTTCGGCGCGACCTCCCAGACGGGCCTGTGGACCATCGGCGACACCAGCGCCAGCACCTCCCTCTACCAGGGGGCCCTCGACAGTCCGTCGGTGTTCAACTTCTGGCGGCCCGGCTATGTGCCGCCGAACGGCAAGATGGGCGCGGCCCAGCTCACCGTGCCGGAATTCCAGGTGGTGAACGAGGTCTCCGTCGCCACCTACATCAACACCATGACCTCGGTGATCAACAGCGGGGCCGGTGCGGTGCAGACGGGCACCTCGACCCGGGACATCCAGGTGCCCTTCACCACCGAGATTCCCCTCAGCACCACCGCGCCGCAGCTGGTGGCGCGGATCAACAAGCTGCTGTTCTACGGCAACATGTCGGCGGGTCTGCAGCAGATCCTGACGGACAACATCAATTCCGTGGCGATCCCCGGCGGGACGGCGACGGCCGCCCAGATCACGGCGGCGCAGACCAACCGCGTGCGGGTGGCGATCTCCATCGCCGTCGCCTCCCCCGAATATCTGACCCAGAGGTAGGCCCGCAATGACCGGTCAGACACCCAGCCGACGCCGCTTCCTCCGCTATGCGGGGGCTGCCTCCCTCATCACCGGCGGGGCCCTGCCCTTCGCGGCCCAGCTGGCCGCCGTCAGCCGGGCGGCGGGGGCGGGCACCCAGCCGGACTACAAGGCCATCATCTGCATCTTCCAGCAGGGCGGCAACGACAGCCACAACACCGTCCTGGCGACGGATTCCGATACCTGGGGCCGCTATTTCGCCACCCGCAACACCGGCAGCTCGCCCATCGCCCTGATGCCCCCGGGCACGGCCCCGGTCGCCGTCGGCCAGGTGAGCGCGGTGGCCGGGCGGACCGTCACGGGCGCCAACGACCCGGCGGCCTGGGGCGGCGTCCTGCCCATCGTGCCCAAGACCGCCCAGGCGATCCCCGCCGGCACCAATGCCACCACCCGCACCTTCGCCCTGCACCCCATGCTGGCCCCGATCCTGCCCCTCTACACCCAGGGGCGGCTGGCGATCGTCGCCAATGTGGGGACCCTGATCCAGCCCACCACCAAGGCCCAGTATGCGGCCAACTACAACGCGACGGTGCCCATCCCGCGCAACCTGTTCTCGCACAACGACCAGCAGTCCATGTGGCAGTCCGGCGGGATCGAGGGGACGCAGTTCGGCTATGGCGGAATGATCGGCGACCGGATCGTGTCGGGCAACGGCACGAACTCCATCTTCACGGCCACCTCGACGGCGGGCAACTGGGTGTTCCTGTCCGGGGCGTCCACCTTCCAGTACCAGGTCAGCACGGGGGCCCTGCCGGCGGTGGCGGTCTCGGCGACGGCGGGCTCGAGCTATGATGGCTCCTCGACGGCCCCCCAGGCTATCAAGGCCCTGATCACCGACACGTCCTCGACGGTGGACATCACCAGCGACTATGCGGCCGTGGACGTCCGCTCCCTGAACGCCGTCTCCACCATCAATTCGGCCATGAGCAACCCGGCGGTCACGGCCCTGCCCACGCCGCCGACCTATACCGACGTGATCACCGGCGCGACCCAGTCCAACTCCTATCTGCAGCAGATCTACACCGTGGCGCGGATGATGGCGGCGGCCCCGTCCCTGGGGATCAAGCGCCAGGTCTTCTTCGTCAACATGAACGGCCACGACACCCACGACAACCAGAACGACGACCAGCCCAACAACCTGGCCAAGCTGGCCCAGGCCATGGTCTATCTGGACCAGGCCCTGTCCAGCATGGGGGGCGTGGACATGCGCTCGCAGGTGACGACCTTCACCGCGTCGGACTTCTCCCGCACGCTGGCCACCAACGGGGACGGCACCGACCATGCCTGGGGCGGCCACCACTTCGTCCTGGGCGGCGCGGTCAAGGGCGGGGACATCTATGGCCAGTACCCCACCATCGGCATCGACACGGCGACCTTCAAGAACCCGGACATGGTCGGGTCGGTGGTGATCCCCACCACCTCGGTGGACCAGTACATGGGCACCATCGCTGCCTGGTTCGGCCTCTCCGCCACGGACATCGCCGCGATCTTCCCGAATCTGAAGAACTTCCCGGTGTCGAACCTGGGCTTCGTCTGAGGCCAGGCTCTGTCCGGGCCCGGGGGCCTGGGCTCAGTTCAGCCGGGCGCGGTCGCTGCCCCGGGACACCAGTGCGCTGGCGATCGCCTCGAACAGGGCGTCGGGCTTGATCGGCTTGAAGATGGCCCCGTCCAGGTGATCCCCCGCCCGCGGGGTGTCGATGGAGAATTCCACGTCTGCGGTCACCAGGATGATGGGCACCTCGCCCTTTTCGTCACCCCGGCCGCGGATGCGCGCCGCCGCCTCCAGCCCGTCCATCTCCGGCATGCGCAGGTCCATGAAGACGAGGTCGTAGTCGCAGGCTTCGATCCGCTGCAGCCCCTCGGGCCCGGACTCCGCCTCGTCGGCCTCGATGCCGGCCGTGGCCAGCAGGACGACCAGCACGCGGCGGTTGACCGGGTGATCGTCGATGCACAGTGCCCGCATGGGACGCCGCTCCTCCAGGGTCCGCACGGGGGCGCGGCACCTTGGGAAGAGTTGTAGCCGGAAGGGCGCTAAGATTGGGTTATGCGGCGGTGGTTCCGGCGATCGGGGCCGCCGGGGCCGGCCGGTCCAGGGCCGCCATCAGCGCGGGCAGGGGCAGGGGTTTGTCCAGCCAGGCCTCCGCCAGCCCGTGGTCGACGGACCGGGCGTCCGGACGATGGTCCGGCGCGCACAGCACCAGAAGCCTTGCCGCGGGAAAGCGGGTCCGGGCCAGGCGCACCGCGGGCCCGGCGGTGTCCGGCCCGTCGATGGACAGGAGCACGATGGCCGGCGCGTCCTGGCCAGCGGACACGGCCTCGTCCTGCAGGTCGGACACCGTGCGGATGGACCGGCCCGACGCCTTCAGCCCCATCCGCAGGAAGGTCGCGTTCAGCGGGTTCGGATCCACCAGCAGCAGCGTGTCCCCACCGATGGGCGGCGAGGCCGGATCCCCGGCAGCGGCCGTCGGCCGGGCGAGGCCCTGCGCGATGAAGTGGAAGGTGAAGGCCGAGCCGTCGGCCTGCGCCTCCAGCACCAGGTCCCCGCCCATGAGCCGGGCCAGTTCCCGGCTGATCGACAGGCCCAGACCCGTCCCCTCGTAGCGGCGACTTGTGCCGCCATCCACCTGGTGGAAGGGCTCGAAGATCCGCTCCCGCTGCCCGGCACCGATGCCGATGCCGGTGTCGCGGACCGTGATCGCCACCCGGACCGCCTCCCCCTCGCCGGCGACGACGCAAGCCACGCCGATGCCCCCCTCCGCGGTGAACTTCAGGGCATTGGACAAGAGGTTGTCGAGGACCTGCCGGAACTTGACCCCGTCGCAGACGATGCGGGGCAGCTCGCCGGGAGCCTCGACCTCGAAGCTCAGGCCCTTGTCCCGGGCGCGCCACCGCCAGACCTCCACCGCGTCGTGCAGCAGGGTGCCGAGCTCGTGGTCCGCCTCGGCGAGACTGACGGCCTTGCGCTCGATGGCGGCCATGTCGAGGATGTCGCTGACGAGGGAGGCCATGGCATCCCCGCAGTGGCGCAGCATGGACAGCATGCTGCGGACCTCCGGGGTCAGGTCCGAGCGGCTCAGGAGGGCGTGGGCGACGCCGATGATGCCGTTCAGCGGGGTCCGGATCTCGTGGCTGGTCCTTGCCAGGAACTCCGTCCGCGCCGCCACCGCGCGCTCGAGGGACTGGTTGGCCTCCTCCAGCCGGCGATTGGCGTCCTGGGCGAAGTGATGCCCCCGCCGGGCGATCAGGAAGGCGGTGACGGCCAGGGCCAGTGCCACGGTGAACACCGCCAGCAGCAGCGCCGTCAGCCCGTCCCGCTCGGCGGAGAAGCGCTGCTGTTCCGACAGCTTGGACAGCTTCAGCCGCGCGATCTGCAGGGTCTGGTTGGTGAAGTCGAACTGCGCGGCGGCCAGCTGGCCGCTGGTGGACCCGGCCAGCTGCCAGGAGGCGTCCTCCAGCCGCTTGAAGGCCTCCAGATGGGCGAGGCTCCGGCCATAGTCCCCCTGGCGCTTGTAGATCCGGTAGGCCAGCTGGTGGAATTCCCGGAAGGGTTCCGGCGTGGTGGCCAGGTCGGCACCGGCAAAGGCCCGGCCGATGTGCTGGGCGGCCAGGTCGACCCGCCCTGCGGCCAGGTCCACCTCGGCCTGGACCCCCCACAGGAACGGGACCCAGTCGGCCACGGACGGGTCGCGGGCCGCGATGGCCCGGGCCCGGGCGATCTCGGCCCGCGCGGCGTCGAGGTGTCCGCTCCGGGCCAGGTCGTCGGCGATGTTGGTCAGGATGCGCAGGCGCAGGCTGTTGCTGTCCAGCTGGTCCGCCGTGTGCAGGGCGCGGCGGAAGGACTGCTCCGCCTCGGCATAGCGGCCGAGGTTCTTGAGGGTCACGCCGGCATTGTTGAAGGCGGACAGGGACAGGGCGTCGTCCAGGCGATAGATGTCCGAGGCCTGCCGGTAATAGTCCAGGGCGCGGGCATAGTCCTTGGCATCGTCATAGATGCCGCCGATCATCTGCAGGGTCTTGGACTGGCCGCGCAGGTCGCCGACCTTGTGCAGGATCGCGCTGGCCCGCTGATAGTCCCGCAGGGCCTCCGCCGGCTTTCCGGTGGTCTGGTCCGCATAGCCTTCGGTGATCAGCAGGTCCCCCACCAGCTTGGAGTCGGGGGCCATCCGTTCGGCAATCCGCCGGGCGCTTCCCGCCAGGCTCAGCCCCTCCGGCGCGCGGTCGAGGCGGACCAGGGCCTCGGCTTCCAGCCACAGGGCGGTGGCCCGGGCGAGCTCGGTGGTCGGGTCGTGGCTGGGGCCTGCCAGACGCTCCGCCGTCCGGGCCCGGGTCAGGGCCGCGGACGGGTCCGCCATCATCGCACCCTTCGCCGCGGCGATCTCCGCCTCGAACGGCGCGGGCGCGGGCGCGGCCAGGCCGGACGCGGGGGCGAGCGCGGCAAGGATCAGGGCCAACACTCCCGCCGCCCAGAACCGCATTCCGCCCATCCGCCACCGCTCCCCAAGGATTTCGCGCAGTGTGCCAGCGAGACCTTGCGTTTGCCTGAAGGGGCGGGGGCGGGGCTCAGTATCGGGCATGGAGCTTCACACCGACCAGGGTCGAGGGCACCAGCAGGCCGCCGGGGACCGGCGTCTGGGTCTCGTAGCGGAGGAAGGCCCCGACCTCGCGACCGGGTGCCAACCGGCGGCCGTAGTCCAGCTCCGCCGCGAAGGGCGCGGTCAGGCGCGGCGTGGCGTCCTGGGCGATCAGACCCATGGCCCCGGTCTCCCGGTCCACCACGCCATAGCTGTTGAAGGTGATCTGGCCCGAGGCGATGTGCATGGGCTGGGACAGGGTCAGCTTCACCGCGTCGCCCGGCACCATCAGGTCGGACCGGACCACCGACACGGCGGCGGCGGTGCTGATCAGTCCGTCGCCGCCGGACTGCAGGGCCTGTCCTGCGCGGGTGGTGGTGCGGCCCGCGGTGAACTCCCCGTGGACGGAGAGGGATTTCGCCAGGTCCGCATGGACCTCGAGGCCCAGGGCCCGGGTCTCGGCCCCCCGGCCCAGCACGTCCGGGGTCAGGGACTGGATGCCCAGCAGGGCCTTGTCCTCGGCCAGGTCCGTCAGGGTCAGGCGGAGGGAGGCGTGGCCGGACACGGCATAGGCCACGGCCAGGGACGAGGCGTGGGCGGCATAGACCGCCGCGCCGGACACCTGCACCGCCGGGCCGAACACCTCGGTGTCCCGCGCCAGGCGGGTCTCGGTCACCGTGGCGGAGAAGGTGGTGCGGGGCAGGGCATTCAGCTCGACCCGGCCATAGGCCCCGCCCGCCGCCAGCCGCAGGAAGGGATCGGCGGCGCTGCGCCCGCGGTCGAACCCGTCAGCGGAGGAAAACGCCTCCGACAGGCCAAGGGCCGCCGGATTGTCCCCATAACCGGTGCGGAAGGCCGCTCGGGTGCCCACCAGGCTGAGGTCGGTGGCGACGGGGTTGCCGGTCTCCCGGAAGCCGTAGCTGGCCGATGCCGGGGCCGGTGCCATGGACAGGCGCACGGCATAGCCGGCCACCTGCCCGACGTCCGAGACCGTCCCGGTGCCGGCGGCAAAGGCGCGGGGTGCCAGACCCGGTGCCTGGCCGCCGGTCTTCGCCCAGTTGATCAGGGCCGTGGACAGGAAGCTCTGCAGCACCGGCAGTCCGGCATGGTCGGCGACCCGCTGGCCCACCAGGGTGGTGGCGAGGGGGATCTTGAAGTCCCGGGCGGTGTCGTCGATGGGCTCGACGGCGGTGATGTACAGCTTGCTGCTGTTCCACACGGCCTGGGAGCCGGAATTGATCAGGGTCGTGACCTGGGAAAGGCTGATCGGCGTCCCGTCACCCTTGCCGATCTGCGGGTGCTGGCTGTCGACGGTGTAGTACTGCAGGGCATTCCAGTTCAGCGGCGACTGGGAGGCGGCGATGTTCAGCTCCCCCACCCCGTAGACCGGGTCGGCACCCGGCGTCGTGCCCAGGGGCGTGGCCGAGCGGGTGATGATGTCCACCAGCGCGTTCGGGTGCCAGGCCAGCCACGGCCACCGCGCCTGCAGCAGCACCACGGCCCCGGACACCAGCGGCGCGGCGAGGGAGGTCCCCGACTGGCGGGTCGTGCCCCCCTGTCCGTCGGAGACCAGGATCATCTCCCCCGGGGCGACGATGAAATGGGTCTTCAGCGGCGTGCAGGCCCCGGTGGCCGTGTCGATGAGGCAGGCCTCCCCCGGACGGTTGGAGAAGTTCGAGATGGTGCCGTCGAGGCCCACGGACCCCACCACTAGCAGGGACGGGTTCACCGCGAAGTTCCACGGGATGCTGGTGGTCTGGGTCGCGCCGTCGTTTCCGGCCGCCACCACCAGCACGTGGCCATGGGCCGAACCTGAGGCCAGGGCCGTGTTCCACCCGGCATCCAGGGTCTGGCCCCGCACCCCGAGGGAGGCGTTCAGCACCCCCACCGGGGCGTCGCTGCCCGCCGTGCCGAACAGCAGGGCCGACAGGGCGTCCACGCCCTTGCCCACATCGGTCCAGTTGGTGGTCAGGGTGCTGTCATAGGGGTCATAGACGGCGACCCGCGCCAACTGGGACGGCACCACCCCCATGACGCCGGACCCGTCCATGGACCCGAGGATGAGGCTGGAGACCGCCGCCCCGTGGCCGTCGCTGAAGATGTGGTTGCCGTACTGATAGAGGGCCCCTGCATAGGTGTCCCCCGCATAGCTGGTGGACAGGTCGAGGACCCCCACCGAGATCGGACGCCGCCGCGCGGCAATGTCGCTGACCTGCTTGGCCAGGTAGGGCGACCAGCCGATCTGGCCCATCCACCAGTCCACGTGCGGGGCGCCGCTGTAGGCCATCAGGTTGTCGTACAGCGCCAGGAAGGCCTCGGCCTGCTCGGTCTGGGAGACGCTGGCGAGGCTGGCGGCATCGACGGCACCCGTGCTGTCGACGCGGATGCCGTAGGTGCCGAGCACCGCGGTCGCCAGCGCCTTGAAGGTGGCCGGTGCGGTATCCTCCCGGGGAATGACCGCCACCCCGACGCTCGGCCGCCCGGCCGCCACGGCCTTGGACCAGAAGGCACTGGAGGGGTCGAGGATGCTGGCCTTGATCTGGGAGGCGAGGGCGGAATAGTCGGCGGTGGTCGAGGCCCTGGACCAGTTGGCCATGATGCCGGACCAGCTCTGTCCCGTGGTGGTCCAGAAGCCGGCGAGGGCCTTGAAGGACACCTCGCGGCTCGGATTGTGCAGATACGGGTTCCCCTCTCCGCCGCCCCAGAACGGGTCCACCCCGGTGCCGAGATAGGCCGAGGCCGCACCGGAGGTCGTCGCCACGTAGGGATCGGCACCGGTCCAGAGGCCACTGCCCCCGGTGAAGGGCGCGATCTTGCCGTACTGCGGGTCGATGGCCCCGAAGAAGGGGGCGATCTTGCCGAAGAACGGCGCGATCTTGCCATAGAAGGGGGCGATCTTCCCGTATTCCGGTCCCACATCGCCGTAGAAGGGCGCGATCTTGCCATAGAAGGGCTGTACCGGCCCGTCGGCCGCCGATTGCGCGAGTGAGGTCCCCGGCAGGGTACTGGCAGCAAGGGCCGTAATAATGGATGCGCCAATCCGAAGTCGTTGACCTTGACGCATCTTGTCCCCAGCCCCGATCGCATGATCTCCATGCTGTTTTGCTGGGATTGAATTGACAATTTAATTACAGGATGGGTTTATTTATATTACCCTTAACAGGATGTTCACCTGTCCTGCCATGTTCCCGCCTTGACGGCGATGGCCCGGGCGACGGGGTAGAACTGGGTGAAGGTGGTGTCCAGCGCCCCGTGGGCCTCGTGGCAGGCATAGCAGGCCGCCGTCCGGTCGATCATCCGGGCCGGTCCGTCCCCGTTCAGGGCATAGAAGCCCCAGCCCCCCTTGAAGCGGGTGGTGTCCCGGACATGGGCCTCGAGCCCCAGCACCTCGCCGGACTGGAAATGGCCCTGCCGGTTGATGGAGCCCTGGCTGGCCCCCAGGCGGTTCTCGAGGATGAACACCGTCCCGTCCGGCCAGTGCCCCGTGGCCTTGAAGGCGGTCCACGAGGCCGGGTCGACGAACACGTTGTCGAACACGGCGTGTCCGGTGGTGGCAGGGTTGTCCGTATAGGCCATGTCGAGCCCCGAGCTCAGGAACACCCATTCGCGGTAGTCGGACGGGGGGCGCAGGCGGCCGTCGGCGGTGAACCTGTCTGCCTGCCCGGGGGGTGCCGCCGCCGCGCCGAGGAGCACGAGGCATGGCAGCAGGCCCGCGCACAGGAGAGGGGACAGCGAATCGGACCCGCTGCGGATCTTGCGTCTCATGGTTCCATCTCCCGCCTCGCTGTCAGGCGCCCGTGACGGCACGGTCGTGGATTTCCGCTGGAAAATCGATGGAAAAAGCGCCGCAACACCAAGGTCGAGGCGGCTTGCGCCGATGGTTCAGGCCTCCGGAACGGTCAGCCAGCAAATGATGTGATGCGAAATTCGCCCATTCTGGGCGAATCGTCTGCGGTTCGACCGGGGCGTTTCAGGGACTGTTGCGGTTAAAGGGGGTTTTATAGTCAGTTTTCGCGCCGGTTTTTGAAATCTTCTCTTGAAATCGATTCTGTACATGGGTGCGATTTTTTCAGTATTCTCCATGTCTTTCGGCGTTTGTGGGTCGGGATGTGGCGATTTCGCATCGCAATGGTTTGCATGAATACTATTAAGTAAGAAATGGGAGCGTCTCTTACATTTGATGCGAATGCGGTTCGTGCCGGAAAGATGGAAATCCGGCGCATGAAGTCCCCGCATTCACAGCAGTTGGCAAGGGGAAGCAGGATGACTTCGAAAAATACCCTGACAGAGCGTCTGGACTTCATCGGCTTCGATCAGGCGGCCCGCCGAGACATCTCCGACATCCGCCCGGTGATCATGAAGGAGCTGCCGGGGGCGCTCGACGTCTTCTACGGCAAGGTCCGCTCTCATCCGGAGACACGGAAGTTCTTCACCAGCGACCGGCACATGGATGCGGCCAAGAGCCGCCAGGTCGGTCACTGGGACGCCATTTCCAGCGGCCAGTTCGACGAGAAATACATGCAGGCTGTCACCACGGTGGGGGATGTCCACGCCCGGATCGGGCTGGAGCCCCGGTGGTACATCGGCGGCTATGCCATGGTCATGGAGCGGCTGATCGCCAAGGTGGTGGAGGCCCGCTGGCCCAAGGGCGTGCTGGGCGGTCGCCGGGACGGGGCGCAGAAGCTGGGGGCCGAGCTGGGGGCACTCGCCAAGGCGACCCTGCTGGACATGGACCTGGCCATCACCGTCTATCTCGACAACCTGGCCGAGGCGCGGGAAGCCGCCGACCGGGCCCGGCGCGAGACCGAGGCCGCCCAGAGCGCCGTGGTGGAGGTGCTGGCCGAACGCCTGAGCCAGATGGCCGACGGCGACCTGACGGTGCGCATCCACGAGGATTTCCAGGGGGAGCACATCCGCATCAAGGACGACTTCAACCGGGCGATCGCCCGACTGGAGGAGGCCATGGCCGGGGTCGCCCAGTCCATCGAGGGGCTGAACGGCAGTTCCGAGGAGATCGCGTCTGCGTCGGAGGACCTGTCCCGCCGCACCGAGCAGCAGGCCGCCAATCTGGAACAGACCGCCGCGGCCATGGACGAGATCACCGAGACGGTGAAGCGCAGCGCCGAGGGGGCCAAGCGCGCCTCCGACGTGGCCACCGAGGCCCGGACCCAGGCGGTTCGCTCCGGCGAGGTGATGGAGCAGGCGGTGGCCGCCATGGGGGAGATCGAACAGAGCTCCGGCCGGGTGGCGCAGATCATCGGCGTGATCGACGAGATCGCCTTCCAGACCAACCTTCTCGCCCTCAATGCCGGGGTCGAGGCGGCCCGGGCCGGGGATGCCGGTCGCGGCTTCGCCGTGGTGGCCCAGGAGGTCCGGGCCCTGGCCCAGCGCTCCGCCGAGGCGGCCAAGGAGATCAAGGGGCTGATCTCCTCGAGCTCCACCCAGGTGGGACACGGGGTGAAGCTGGTGGGCGAGACGGGCAAGGCGCTCGGCGGCATCGTCGACCGGGTGAGCGAGATCGACCGGCTGATCGCCGAGATCTCCCAGTCCGCCCAGGAGCAGTCCGGGGGGCTCAGCGAGGTGAATGTGGCCGTCAACCAGATGGACCAGTTCACCCAGCAGAACGCGGCCATGGTGGAGCAGGCCACCGCCGCCGTCGGCAGCCTGAAGGTGGAGGCCGCGGCCCTGGCCCAGCAGGTCAGCCGGTTCCGCACCTCGTCCGGGGGAACCCACCGGCGCAGCGCCCCGGCCGCCACGGCGGCGTCCTCCGGCCGTCCGGCCCCGGCGGCGCGACCGGTGGCCCGGGCCGCAGGCGGCGGACGCACGGCCCTGGCCGTCCAGCCCGCACCGACGGAGAGCTGGGACGAGTTCTAGGCCCCGAATTCCGGGAGACGAATTCCCTGTGACCCGCCTCAGCGGATGACCAGGGCCCGGCCCCGGGCCCTGGGGTCCGCGGCGGGCACCGGGGTGCGGCCGACGATCTGGATGGCCTCGATGTCGCCGTTCCAGCTCTGCTCCACCACCTTGTAGCCGCGCCCCTCCAGGTCCTTGACCACCGGAGCGGGGAACCGGGCGAAGGGCTCGTTGAAGATCACGTTGTCCGGCAGCAGCTGGTGGTGGAAGCGGAACGCCTTCTGCGCCTCGGCCAGGGGCAGGTGGAAGTCATAGACGTCCGCCAGCACCTGGAAGATCGAGGTGAAGATGCGGGAGGCCCCCGGCGTGCCGATGACCATCGACACCTGACCGTCCCGGGTCAGGATGGTGGGGGTCATGGAGGACAGGGGCCGCTTGCCCGGCGCGATGGCGTTGGAATCCCCGCCCACCACGCCGGAGCCGTTGGGGGTGTTCGGCTTGGCGGAGAAGTCGTCCATCTCGTCGTTCATGAGGAAGCCCGCCCCCTCCACCACGACGCCGGAGCCGAACCAGCCGTTCAGCGTATAGGTGTTGGACACCGCATTGCCCCAGCGGTCGACCACGGAGAAGTGGGTGGTCTGGGGCTTTTCCAGGCCGGGCTTCACCCCCGCCAGCACCGAGGGATGATCAGGATCGATCTCCTTCGCCCGGCGGGCGTTGTAGGCGGGGTCGATCAGCCGGGCCACGGGCACCTGCACGAAGCCGGGGTCGCCCATGTACTCCGCCCGATCGGCGAAGACCCGCTTCTCGATCTCCGACACCAGGTGGATGTACTGGGGGGAGTTGAGCGCCACGCCGGCGAACAGGGGGGCGGCGTCCTCCTTCATCTGCAGCATCTGCATCAGGGCCACGCCGCCGGAGCTGGGGGGCGGGGCGGTGATGGCCTGGAAGCCTCGCCAGTTCACCACCAGCGGATCGCGCCACACCGCCCGGTAACCGGCCAGGTCCGCCCGGGTGATCCGGCCCTTCACCTCGCCCCGGGCCATCTGCGCCACCAGCAGGTCTGCGGTCCGGCCGCGATAGAACTCGTCCGGCCCGTGCCGCGCGATCCGGGTGAGGGTGGCGGCCAGCTCCGGCTGGCGAAGGATCCGGCCCGTCTTCAGACCGCCGAAATAGCGGCGGAAGTTGGTGGTGTCCTTGAAGGCGGCCACATCCTCCCCGTGCAGCTGGGCGACCAGGGTCTGGTCGACCACGAACCCGCGGCGGGCGAGGCGGATGGCCGGGGCCAGGTCCCGCGCCCAGGACAGGCGGGCGAAGCGGTGATGCAGCTCGTCCATGCCCCGCACCGTGCCCGGCACGCCGGAGGACAGGTTGCCCACCAGGCTGAGGTCCGGGATCACGTTGCCCGCCTTGTCCAGATACATGTCCGGACCGGACGCCGCGGGCGCCGTCTCGCGATAGTCGAGGAAGTAGGGCTTGCCCTCGAACCACACGGTGGCAAAGCCGCCGCCGCCGAGGTTTCCGGCCTCCGGATAGGTCACGGCCTCGACGAAGGCGAGGGCCACGGCGGCGTCCACCGCATTGCCGCCGGCCTTCAGGATCTCGGCGGCGGCCCGGGCCCCGTAGACGTCGGAGGCGGCCACCGCCGCGGCGTCGAGGGGCGCGGTCGCAGCGGTCGCGGGTCGCGCGGGGCTCCCGGCGAGAACGGGTGCGGCACACCCGGCGGCCATCAGGACCAGGGTCGCCAGGAAGGTGCAGGTCGCGCGGCTGGGTATCGTCTGGGCCATGGGTGTCGTCTCGCTCCGTCTGTCCCGGGGGGCCTCCCTCGGGGGCGCTCCCTCGCCAATCCCGCGACCCTACAGCCAGCCGCCCCCGGCGTGCCAGCCACTCCGGACCCATTGCAGAATTGCAACACCACGCCCAGGAGCGTTGCCCTGCAGGCCCCGGCCGCGGCTTCGTGTCGAAAAGGGGGTCGACTGTACTCAAACTGTCACATTAACACTGCTTAAGGATCGGTTAGGTCCCCCCTCCCCGCGAACCGGGCCGGGGACAACATTTCTGAAACGGATTTTCCGGGGGTACGGATGTCATTGAAGCGGAATTGCCTGGTCAGCGCGTCGAGCGCTGTGATGACCCTGATGGGTGTGATGCTTGCGGCGGGCACGGCCAGCGCCCAGTCGACCGGATCCCAGACCGTGGAAGCGGTCGTGGTGACCGCCAAGCAACAGTCCACCGACGGCCTCGCCGTGGTGGTCAAGGCGGCCAAGGATCAGGCGATCGTCACCAAGGACTACATCAAGACCCAGCTGGGCAGCACCAACCTGGCCCAGTCGATCAACCTGGTCCCGGGCGTCAGCTACTCCACCGAGGATCCCACCGGCATCCTGAGCAGCGACTTCCGCATGCACGGCTTCGACGGGGCCCACGTCTCCTTCACCATCGACGGAACCCCGGTCAACGACACCGGCAACTACGCCATCTATCCGGGGGAATATTCGGTCGGTGAATCGGTGGAGCGGATCACCGTCAACACCGGACAGACCGAAGTCGACAGCCCGACGGCCTCGTCCATCGGCGGTACCGTGAACGTGGTCACCCGGCTGCCCAGCGCCACCGCGGACGGCCAGCTGAAGGCCACCGGCGGCAGCTTCAACTACACCCGCCTCTATGGCGACTTCGACACCGGCGCCATCGGGCCGACGGGCCTGCGCAGCTGGCTCAGCGCCAACTATGTGGATGCCGACAAGTACAAGGGCGCCGGGGAAATCAAGCGCTGGGGCTTCGACGGCCGCCTCTACCAGCCGATCGTCAATGACGGCTTCCTGAGCCTGACCTTCACCTATGCGTCCGACCGGCCGATCTTCTACTACAGCGGCTCGGCGGCCCAGCTGGCCCAGTACGGCCGCAACTTCGACTACAACACGCAGTGGGCGATCCCGACCGCGGTGAAGGGCGTGGCCGACGGCGTGGCGACCCCGGTGGGCGGCGGTTCCGTCAACCAGGCCGGCAACGACAGCAACTTCTACGGCCTGCACCCGAACCCGGTGGACTTCGGCAGCGTCCGGGGCCAGTCGAAGTTCAACCTCGGTCACAACCTGACCTTCACCTTCGACCCGTCCTTCTTCTACACCCTGGCCAACGGCGGCGGCGCGACCGCCCTGAGCGAGACCGACAAGCGTCTGGTGAACTCCGGCACGGCCCCGGCCTGCGCCGGCGGCGGCGCGGGCGTCGACCTGAACGGCGACGGGGACTGCAAGGACTCCGTGCTGGTCTATTCGCCGAGCAACACCCAGACCTTCCGCTACAGCCTCAACAGCTCGCTGATCTGGGACATGGACGACCACAACCGCTTCCAGGCGTCCTACACCTATGACTACGGTCGTCACCGCCAGACCGGCGAATATTCGACGATCAACCCGCTGACCGGCCAGCCCTCCGACGTGTTCGGGGCCCGTCCGGGCTACGGCACGCCGATCCTGACCACGGACGGCTCCATCCTGCGCAAGCGGGACCGCTTCTCCATCGCCAAGCTGAACCAGATCTCGCTGAACTACATCGGCAAGTTCTTCGACGACCGGCTGCATGTGAACATCGGCGTGCGCGACCCGCACTTCGAGCGCGACCTGCACGAGTTCTGCTATGAGTACAACGGCAGCAGCGTCTACTGCGACAACGTGGCCGTCTCCACCGTCGCCACGGCCCTGGCCGCCGACAATGCGGCCGCGGTGCGCGTCGCCGGCACCACCGCCACCAACCTGACCAGCCTGCTGGGCACGACGGTGAAGTACGGTGCCAACGGCCAGGCCAACTTCCGCCTGCCGTTCAAGCAGACCTACAAGTACGACAAGGCCCTGCCGAACCTGGGCGCCAGCTTCGACCTGACTCCGCAGAGCCAGGTCTATGCCACCTACGCCCAGGGTTTCTCCGCGCCGAAGACCGACGACCTGTACGTCAGCTCCGGCGACACGGTGAAGCCGGAAACCAGCGACCAGTACGGCGTTGGCTACCGCTACCACCTGCCCAGCTTCACCACCTCGGTGAGCCTGTGGGGTGCCAACTGGAACAACCACATCGTCCAGTCCTTCGACCCGAACGATCCCACCCTCAGCATCGACCGCAACGTCGGTGCCGTGAAGCTCTACGGCCTGGACCTGGAGATGGGCTGGAAGGTCACCAACAAGTTCAACCTGTACGCCTCGGCGGCCTATACGCACTCCGAGCTGCAGAACAGCTACGAAGTGACCTATGCCAGCGGCCCGGACAAGGGTCTGGCGGTGGCTCTGCCGGTGGCCGGCAAGGAGCTGGTCCTGACCCCCGACGTCACCTATGCGGTGCGGGGGGAGTACCGGATGTTCGATGACGCCCTGACCCTCGGTCTGCAGACCAAGTACACGGGCAAGCGGTTCATCTCGGACACCAACGACTCGTCCCTGAAGGCCAACATCGTGACGGACTTCGATGCGAAGTACGACATGAGCTGGCTCGCTCCGAAGACCTTCCTCCAGCTGAACGTCTACAACATGTTCGCGTCCAAGTACTTCAGCCGGGTGTCGACGGTGGCCAACGTCAACCCGATCGTGGCGGCCAACACCGACACGATCAGCGGCAACACGCCCTTCTTCTACATCGGCGCACCCGTCTCGGCCTATCTGACCCTGAACACCAAGTTCTAGAGCCAGATCTCATCACCTTCAGATCAGAGGCGGCTTCGGCCGCCTCTTTTTTGTTTGCAGCATGGCCGGGGCATCCTTTCCGGACCTGGAAGCGTGCCCGGCTCCATTCGAACAGCTGGCCGGATCATTACGCGTTAACATTTCCTTAATTTTCACAATACTGAACCCAAACTGTGGTCATTCCGTCGAATCTCGGAGCTATCCCCTGATCCCGTCTGGGCTCGAAGCCGGCAGGTGCCGGAGCGTCGGGGCCCCGACCTGACGGTCACTGGGGGGTGGGATGAACTTCACGATTTCGCGGGGGCGGCAGGCGGCCGTCTCCCTGCTGGCCATGAGTGCCAGCCTGCTGGCCTTTGCCGGTGCCCAGGCGGCGGATGCGCCGGTGGCGCACAAGCCCAATGTCGAGGAAGCCGACGTCGAGGCCGTCCTGGTCATCGCACCGAAGACCGAGGGTGCGGACGTGGCACCGGTGAAGTCGACCCTGAAGGCCACCTCGCCCGTGGCCATCATCGACCGGGCCTTCATCGAGCAGAACACCCCGGCCATCGGGGACTACACCACCACCGCGTCCCTGGCACCGTCCATGGTCTCGGCCCCCAACGCCAACGGACCGGGTTCCACCGACGGGGCCAAGCTGTCCCTGCGGGGCGTGGCCGACGGCTCTTTCAACATCACCTATGACGGCGTGGCCTGGGGCGATACCAACGGCCCGTCGCACCATGCCAACTCGTTCTTCCCGAACTCCACCATCGGCGGCGTGGTCATCGACCGCAGCCCCGGCACGGCCCTGGACATCGGCCAGGCCAGCTTTGGCGGCTCGGTGAACCTCTATTCCCTGCCCGTGGAAGACCAGATGGGCGTGCGCCAGAAGGTGACCCTGGGCAGCTGGGGCGACGTCCAGTCCGTGACCACCCTGGCCACCGGCCCGATCGCCCAGGCCCACGGCCTGAACGCCATCGTCAATTTTCAGGAATACCACACGGACGGATACCTCACGAACAGTCCGTCCAACGGTGGCAACCAGTATCTGAAGTTCGTCCTGCCGCTGACCTCGAAGATCAACCTGACGACGCTCTATACGCGCAACGACGACAACTACTACCAGTCGGACATTTCCGGCGGCACGGTGGCGGAAATCGAGAAGACCGGTCAGAAGAACTTCGGTCTGTGCAATGACCCACTGTATGCCTGCTACAAGGGCTACAACTACACCAAGAAGGAAACGGATTTCGAATACATCAAGGAGGCGGGAGAGATCGCCCCCGGCCTGACCTTCGACAATACGACCTACAGCTACTGGTATTCGAACCGGACCCTGTCGGCCAACACCCAGGACTACAGCAAGGCCGGGGACGCCACGGGAGGCAACCAGATCGCCCTGGTCCAGCCGGCAACCTATCCCGCCGCCGGGGCCAAGGTGGCCGCCACCTCGCCCGGTCTCGCCGGCTACTGGAAGCGCAACGAATACCGGGTCACCGGTGACACGCTGAAGATGGTCAAGGACTTCGACTTCGGCACCCTGACCGTGGGCGGCCTCTACGAGGTGGCCAAGACCAAGCGTTTCATCTTCGACGTCGCCCTGCCGGTCCCCGGTTCGGGCATCTCCCAGTTCCAGACCCCGATCTACAATATCGAGGCGGCGGCGAAGTATCCGGTCATCCCGGCGACCCCGGGCTGCGCCGGCTATCCGGTCATCGTCGCGGCGGGCAAGACCGACAACGGGGCCTGCGCCACCCCGCTGAACACCCGTTACAACGAATATTCCGGCTGGCACTACTACCAGACCTTCGGCCAGTTCGCCTGGAAGGTGACCGACCAGTGGACCATCACGCCGGGGGTGAAGTACCTGAACTTCAAGCTCTATGTGCATGCGCCGGTGGAATCGGCGGTGCTGCAGCCCCTCTACGAGGAAAAGACCTACCAGAAGACCCTGGGCTTCCTGTCCACCAACTACCGGATGACGTCCTATCTGAGCTTCTACGGCCAGATCTCCCAGGGCTTCCTGGTGCCGAACATCGGCTCGTTCTATGTGGTGAACCAGAACTACGGCGCGATCCGGCCGCAGGAGTCCATGGCCTATCAGACCGGGGCCGTCTATGCCCGCGGCCCGCTGACCTGGGACGTGGACATCTACTCGATCAACTTCAGCCACAAGCTGCAGTCGAACACCGATCCGGTGTCCGGCCAGTCCTACTACACCAATTCCGGCGGGGCGGATTACAAGGGTCTGGAAGGCCAGATCACCTATGCCTGGACCCGGAACTTCTCCACCTTCGCCAACTTCAGCGAGAATGCCACCAAGGCCAAGGATGACGCGGTGAACCCGGGCGGAAACGGCAAGATCCTGGCGGGCGCCCCCCGCTGGACCTATGCAGGCGGCATCCGCTATGACGTGAAGCGCCTGTTCCGCGACACGGACGACCTGACCTTCACCCTCGATTCCAAGACGGTGGGTCCGCAGCTGGCGACGGCGGCCAAGGGGGCGACCGGGCCGACGGGCCTGATCAAGACCTGGTCCCAGGCCAATGCCGCGCTGACCTACCGGTTTGACCGCTATGCCTTCCAGGTGCAGGTGCTGAACCTGGCGGACAAGTCCTATCTGGTGGGGATGAAGGGGTCGGCCCTGGTGGCCGGGACCAACGCCTTCGCCCTGACCTCGGCCCAGGGCGGTGCGGCCAATGCGCCGCAATATGCCCCGCCGCGGAGCTTCCAGGCGACCCTGAAGGTGGCCTTCTAGTCACCCGACGATCTGTGACCGGTCCCGCGCCCTCCGGAGGTTTCGCCTCCGGGGGGCGTTCGGCGTTTCAGGCCCGGAGCGCCTGGCCCAGCAGGTGGAAATAGCGTTGGCTGTCCGGGTGGCGGTCCACCTGCCATTCGGGGTGCCACTGCACCGCCAGCACCGGGGCCCCGTCGAAGGTGCCGGAAATGGCCTCCACCAGCCCGTCCGGCGCCCGGGCCTCGACGGTCAGGCCGTCTCCCAGCCGGTCCACCCCCTGGTAGTGCACGGAATTTACCGCAAGCTCCGTCCGGCCGTAGGCGCTGGCCAGCTGGCCGCCGGGGGTCAGGGTCACCGGATGGGTCAGGTCGAACATGGCGTCGAACGCCACCCCGTCGGGGGTGTGGTGGGCGATCAGCTCCGGATGGGTGGCGCAGTCCCGGCGCAGGGTGCCGCCGAAGGCCAGGTTCAGCTCCTGGAACCCGCGGCAGATGCCGAACACCGGCCGCCCCCGGGCGATCATGGCCCGGATCAGCCCGAAGGTCATCTCGTCCCGGTCGGGATCGAAGGGACCGTAGGCGTCCTCGGCATCCCCGTGGCCGTAGCGGTGCGGCTCCACATTGGACGGGCTGCCGGTGAGCAACAGGCCGTCGATCCGCGGGGCCACGTCCTCGGCATGCATCAGTCCGGGCAGGGACGGGATCAGCAGCGCCGCGGCCTCCGCATGCCGGAGCGCGGCGGTGACATAGCGCTGCATCACCGCCTGGGCGGTCTCCACGCCGACGGAGCGGTTGCAGCAGATGATGCCGAGAACGGGACGGGTCATGCGCTTCCTGACGGGGGATGGGGAACAGGGCCTCCAGTCTAGCGGCGGCCGGGCGGGATTGTCATGCCCGCCGTTCCAACTTCCAATGCACCAAAATCACTTGCGGGGGACGCGCAGCACCATGTCAGCCATCAAGGACGCCATGCGCCGGATCATCACCGGTGACGACGCGGACGGCCGGTCCGTCATCATCCTCGACGGCGGACCGTCGTCGGCCTCCGGGGCCCCGGACATCGGCGGCCTGTTCGAGATCTGGGAGGATGCCGCCTCCGGCCCCCTGGATCCCCGGGACCATCGGGACCTGGGCACAACCCGGCCAGTGCTGGGCCCGCGACCGGGCAATGTGCAGGTCCGCTGGTTCGTGGTCGCCCCCCTGCCGGAGGGGGTGCCCAAGGCCGAGCTGGATGCGGCGACCCGGGACCGCTTCGCGGCCTTCGGCGGCGCGCACCACATCATCGACCAGACCCTGCATCCGGCCATGCACGAGACCCACTCCATCGACGTGATCTGCCTGCTGCAGGGGGATGTGTCCCTGATCCTGGAGGGCCAGCGCACCCGGGTGAAGCCGGGGCAGGTGGTGATCCAGCGGGGCACCAACCACGCCTGGGAGGCCCATGGGGGACCGGCCCTGCTGCTGGCCGTGCTGATCGACCGCGCCCTCGTCTCCCACGCCTGAGATCGGGCCTGCCCGTCACCGGATATCCTTTACCTCGGCGACGGCAGCGGCCAGACTGCCGGTCATACGAGATCAGAGGCGCCCGCCCAGGCGCCCGGCGGGAGAATCGCACCGATGAACGTCACCTTTGCAGCCCTGGTGGGGGCCCTGGCGCTCGCCGCGTCCCCGGCCGTCTCGGCCGCCGCTCCGGCGATGGACGGCGGGACGACGGCGCAGGCCACCGCAGCGGCCGTCAGCCAGGACGAGGCCTACGCCATCGCCCGGGAAGGCTACGACTTCCTGTTCCCGCTGCTGACCATGGACTTCACACGCCGGGTCCAGACCACGGTGACGGCGGAGGGCCGCGCCCCCCGCACCGGGGTGGAGAACGTGCTGGCCCACAGCCCGACCTTCCCGCCGGGTGAGTTCCGGATCGTCGTGCGGCCGAATTTCGACACCCTCTATTCCATGGCCTGGATCGATGTGTCCAAGGGGCCGGTGACGATGGCCGTGCAGCCGGGGCTCGACCGCTACTACCTGCTGCCCCTGATGGACATGTGGACCGACGTGTTCGCCGTGCCCGGGACCCGGACCCTGGGCAAGGCCGGGGGCCGGTACCTGATCGTCAGCCGCAACTGGAAGGGGGAGGCCCCCAAGGATGCGGAGGTGATCCGCGCGCCGACGGACAAGGTGTGGCTGATCGCCCGGATCCAGACCAACTCCCCCACCGACTACGACCATGTCCACGCCCTGCAGCAGAAGATCACCCTGACCCCGTCGGTGCCCCCCGGGCCGCCGGAGGTGGACACGTCCTTCGACCGGATGGCCCCCCCGGCGCGGCTGATGTCCAGCCTGTCGGCGGACCAGTATTTCGCCCGGGCGGCCGAGCTGACCGGGCTCTACCCCGCCCATGACGTGGACCAGCCGGTGCTGACCCTGCTGGCGCGGATCGGCTTCCATCCCGGCCAGCCCTATGACCTGTCGAAGCAGCCCCCGGCCATCCAGGCGGGGGTGCGGATGGCGGTGCGCGACGGTCTGGCGGGACTGCGGGGGGCGGGCGTCGGTGGGCTGAAACGGATCGGTCACTGGAACTTCCAGCCGGGCCATCTGGGGGCCTATGGCGGCGACTACCGGTTCCGGGCCCAGGTGGCCCTGGGCGGTCTTGGGGCCAACCGGGTGGAGGATGCCATCTATCCGAACACGGACGAGGACGCCGACGGCCATCCGCTGGTGGGATCGAACAGCTATGTCCTGCACTTCGCCAAGGACCAGATGCCGCCGGCCGGGGCCTTCTGGTCCCTGACCGCCTATGACCGGGAGGGCTTTCCGATCCTGACGCCGCAGAAGCGCTATGCCGTCGGCGACCGGGACCCGCTGGTCTACAATCCGGACGGGTCCCTGGACCTGACCATCGGCCAGACCCCGCCCGCCGATGCCCGCCGCGCCGCCAACTGGCTGCCGACCCTGGCCGACCCGTTCACCCTGACCCTGCGGCTCTATCTGCCGAAGCCGGAGGTGCTGGAAGGCCGCTGGACCCCGCCCCCGGTCGTCCGGCGCTGATCGCCGACCTCCGGGGTCGGCCAAATATTTGTGACGAATCGACTATTCCGTCACTGCTGCATTGAATCCCGGGTCGGAACGACCTATTTACACGGCTGACTTGCGTTAACTCTGTGTAGTTGTTGCAGATTTCTTCCCTTCTCGGTGCGGGCGGCCCTGGCGGCCCGGACGCCGCTCCCCGCCGCGGGGCCGCCGAGGCGATCCGTTCCCCTACCGACAGGACCTTGCCTTGCGACCGGCCGACGCTCTCCGAACCGCTGAACAGGCCCTGCCGCCGCCGACCCGGACCCTGCGGCTCGACGGCCCCTCCGTCCTGGCCAAGCGCCAGGAGATCCTGACCTATTTCCACCAGACCTTCGACCTGTACGAGCGGCTGTTCGACTGCATCGCCGACGAGCGGGGCTACTTCACCAAGGCCATCCCGCTGCGCCACCCGCTGATCTTCTATTTCGGGCACACCGCGGCTTTCTTCGTGAACAAGCTGCTGGCCGACGGCCAGATCGGGGAGCGGATCGACCCAGTGATCGAGGCCCAGGTGGCCATCGGCGTCGACGAGATGAGCTGGGACGACCTGGACGAGCGCAACTACGACTGGCCCACGGTCGCTGCCCTGCGCGCCTATCGCGCCCGGGTGCGGGAGCTGGTGTCCCGCCACATCTTGTCCATGCCGCTGTCGCTGCCCATCACCTGGGAGAGCCCGGCCTGGGTGATCCTGATGGGGATCGAGCACGAGCGCATCCATCTGGAGACCTCCAGCGTCCTGATCCGCCAGCTGCCCCTGGACTGGGTGCAGGACCAGCCCCACTGGCCCGTCTGTCCCACGGCGCGGACGGACCGGGCGACGGTTCCCGCCAACCGCCTGGTCCCCGTGGCCGGGGGGGAGCTGGTGCTGGGCAAGCGGGATGCGACCTATGGCTGGGACAACGAGTACGGCACCCAGCGGGTGAGCCTCGCCCCCTTCGAGGCGTCGGCCATGCTGGTCAGCAACGCCGAATATCTCGAATTCGTGGCCGCCGGCGGCTATGCCGACGACCGCTGGTGGTCGGAGGAGGGCCGGGGCTGGCGCAGCTTTGCCAGGGCCGCGGCCCCGACCTTCTGGGTGGGCGATCCCGACCGTCCGGAGGGGCTGAAGCTGCGGCTGATGACCCGGGAAGTGCCCATGCCCTGGGACTGGCCGGTGGAGGTCAATGCCCTGGAGGCCGCGGCCTTCTGTCGCTGGAAGGCCGATGTCACCGGCCGTCCGGTGCAACTGCCCGGCGAGGCGGAATGGGTGGCCCTGCGCCGCCAGGTCCCCGGCGACCAGCCGGACTGGGAGACCACGCCCGGCAACATCAACCTCGCCCACTGGGCCAGTGCCTGTCCGGTGGACCTGTTCCCGCAGGGGGACGGCCTGTTCGACATCGTCGGCAATGTCTGGCAGTGGACCTCGACGCCCATCAGCGGCTATGCGGGCTTTGCGGTCCATCCGCGCTATGACGACTTCTCCACCCCCACCTTCGACGGCAAGCACGACCTGATCAAGGGCGGCAGCTTCATCTCCACCGGCAACGAGGCTCTGGCCTCGTCCCGCTATGCCTTCCGCCGTCACTTCTTCCAGCACGCGGGCCTGCGCTACGTCGTGTCCAGCTACAAAGAGCCCGCCTTGGAAAATCCCTACGAAACTGACGAGCAGGTCTGCCAGTACCTGCACTTCCACTATGGTGCCGAGCATTTCGGCGTGCCCAATTTCCCCAGGGCCCTGGCGGAGATCGCGCTCGCCCACTGCCCGAATGGCGGCCGGGCGCTGGACATCGGCTGTGCCGTCGGCCGCGCCAGCCTGGAGCTGGCCCGCGGGTTCGAACATGTGGACGGGGTGGACTTCTCCGCCCGCTTCATCGACGCCGCCCTGCAGCTGATCGCCCAGGACAGCTATCGCTACACCCTGCCGGTGGAGGGGGAGCTGGTGGACTATCACGAGGTGCGCCTGGCCCCCCTGGGCCTTGGGGCGGACCAGGCGGCGCGGGTGCAGTTCAGCCAGGGGGACGCCCTGAACCTGAAGCCCAAATATACCGGCTATGACCTGGTGCTGGCCGCCAACCTGATCGACCGCCTGCGGGAACCGGCCCGGTTCCTGGCGGACATCGGGAACCGGATCAAGCCGGGCGGGGTGCTGGTGCTGACCTCGCCCTATACCTGGCTGGAGACCTTCACGCCCAGGGCCAACTGGCTGGGGGGCGTGCGCCAGAACGGAGAGTCGGTGACCACCTACCGGGCCCTGCAACTGGCGCTCGCGGCGGACTTCGAGGAGATCGCCGCCCCGCAGGACGTGCCCTTCGTCATCCGCGAGACGGCGCGCAAGCACCAGCACACGCTGGCCCAGCTCACCGTCTGGCGGCGGCGCGGCTGAGTCCGCTCAGTCTTCGGCGGAGGTGCCGCTGCGGGCGGGGGCGGTCTCGCCCAGCAGCCACATGCAGGCAATGCCCACCACCATGGCCCCGGTGATGTAGAAGGCCGGGGCCACGGGGTTGTGGCTGATCTCGATCAGGCCCCGGGATACGAACTGGGTGGTGCCGCCGAAGGCCGACATGGCCACGGCATAGAGGGCCCCCAGCAGGCCGGAGCGCACGTGCCGCGGCAGGCTCTCCGTCACCGCGATCAGGGCCGGGCCCGTGATCAGGGCGCTGAGGATGCCCAGGATCGCCGTCACCGCGAAGATCAGGCCCGGCTGGGGAAAGCGGTTCAGCAGGGTGAAGGCCGGCGCGATCACCAGCACCACGCAGGCGGAGGCCACGATCATCACCGGCCGCCGCCCGATCCGGTCGGTCAGCATGCCGCACAGCACGTCCGTCACCACCATGACCAGGCCCAGCACGATGGTGGTGCCGAAGGCCAGCTTCACCGACAGGTGCAGCGTGTCCTGGGCATAGGTGTTCATGTACTCGATGCCGTAATAGGCGATGGTGGAGGCCCCCAGCATCAGGATGCCCAGCACCACCACCCGGGCATGGGTGATCACCTTGGTCGGCGGTGCGGCCGCCCGGTGGTGCTGGTGGAAGGTCTCCGGCAGGTTCCGGCGCACGGCCAGACCGAAGGGCACGATCAGGGCCCCCAGCAGGAAGGCCACCCGCCAGCCCCAGGCATCCAGAACGCCGGGGCTCATGACCAGGGACAGGCCAAAGCCCACCAACCCCGCCACCAGCACGGCCAGGTCCTGGGTCGCCATCTGCAGGCCGATATAGAGGCCCCGGTGCCGCCGGGGGGAAGCCTCCATCAGGAAGGCGGTGGAGGGGCCGACCTCGCCGCCGAGGGCAAAGCCCTGGATCAGGCGGAACATGACCAGAAGGATCGGCGCGGCGATGCCGATCTGCGCATAGCCGGGGGTGAGGGCCAGGCCGAAGATCGCCACCCCCATGAGGGAGAAGCTGAGGATCATGGCGGGCTTGCGCCCCACCCGGTCCCCATAGGCCCCCAGCACCAGTCCGCCCAGCGGCCGGGTCAGGAAGCCCACGCCGAAGGTGGCCAGGGCATAGAGCAGGCCGTGGGAGGTCTGGCTGGCCGGGAAGAAGGTGTGGCCGATCTGCAGGGCGAAGAAGCTGAAGGACAGGAAGTCGTAGAATTCCAGGGCGTTGCCCACGCCCACGGCGGCCACCTGGGACAGGGGCAGGGTGTCCGCCGTCCCCTCCGGCGTGTGGGTCGTCGTGGCGGACATGTGCGGTGCTCCCTCGTGCCGCCAAGCTGTGGCACAGGGCGCGGGGCTTGGAAAGCGGCCCGCCGGCGGCGGTGTTTCCGGACCGACCTAGCGCGGGCGGCGCATCTCGAAGAAGGCTTCCGGCGTGACCTCCACATAGTCCCCCATCCGCCCGGCCCGCAGGATCGGCCGGGCCGCGGCGGTGTCATAGACCCCGTCCACCACCAGGGACGGGTCGATGTGCACGGCCACCACCTCCCCCAGGGTCAGCCAGCTGTCCACCTCGGCCCCCGCGGCGGTGGTCAGGCGCAGGATCTGGGTCACCCGGCACTCGAAATTCACGGGGCTCTCCAGCACCCGGTCGACCTTCACCCGCCGACCCGGCACCGGGGTCAGGCCCGCCAGGGTGAACTCGTCCACCTCCGGCCCGACGGAGGCGCAGCTGGCATTCATGGCGTCGGCCAGGGCCCGGGTGGCCAGGTTCCAGACGAATTCCCCCGTGGCCTGGGCATTGGCGACGGTGTCCTTCCAGCCGATGGTGGAAAAGCCGACGATGGGCGGCACATAGTTGAAGGCGTTGAAGAAGCTGTAGGGGGCGAGGTTGCGCACCCCGTCCGCACTGACGGTGGAGATCCAGCCGATGGGCCGCGGGCCGACAATGGCGTTGAACGGATCATGCCGCAGGCCGTGGCCGCTGGCGGGCTCGTAATACAGTGCCGAGGCGTCGGCCATGGGAGCGTCCGGGTCTGAAGAACGGAAGGGTCGCCAGACTTAGCAATCCCGCGCCGGTTCCACCAGCGCCCGCAACGGCGGCCCGCCGCGTTCAGGGCTGGACTTCCGGCGGGCGGCGCCGCACTCGGGAGCCATGTCGTCCGAAACCCACCCCGTCCCGCCTGCTGTGCCCGCTGCCGTGGTCTACGGCACCCCGTCCCCTGAACTGGTGGAGGCCGGGGCCGATGCGGTGCAGACCTCGCCCCTCGTGCCCGGATCGACGGCGCTGGAGGACCTCGCGCCCCAGAGCCTGGAGCGGGCCGTGATCGCCGCCCCGCCGGGCACGCTGGAGCGTCGCTATGTGGAAGCCCTGGCGCTGCGGGCCCTGAAGCCGGGCGGGGAGCTGGTCGTGCTGGCCCCCAAGGACCGGGGCGGGGCGCGGATGAAGGGGGAACTGACCGGCTTCGGCTGCGAGGTGGAGGAGACCGGCCGTCGGCACCAGCGCATCTGCCGGGTCCTGCGCCCGGCGGTGCCGGAGGGGCTCGACGCCGCGATCACCGCCGGGGGGCCGCAGCGGCTCGACCGGATCGAGCTTTGGACCCAACCCGGCGTGTTCAGCTGGGACCGGCCGGACCCGGGCACGGAGCTGCTGATCCGGAACCTGCCGGTCCTCGCCGGGGCCGGGGCCGACCTGGGCTGCGGCCTCGGCCAGATTGCCCGGGCCGTGCTGGCGTCCCCCGCGGTCACGGAGCTGACCCTGGTGGACATCGACCGCCGGGCCATCGATGCGGCGAAGCGCAACCTCACCGACCCCCGGGCCCGCCTGGTCTGGGGCGACGGACGGGGAACGCCGGAGCTGTCCGGCCTCGATTTCGTGGTCATGAACCCACCCTTCCATGAGGCAGGCGTGGAGAGCCGGGGCCTGGGCATCGCCTTCATCACCCGGGCGGCGGCGATCCTGCGCAAGGGCGGGGTGCTTTGGCTGGTGGCCAACCGGCACCTGCCCTACGAGGAGAGCCTGACCCGCCTGTTCAGCCGGGTGACGCCGGTGCGGGACGCGGGGGGCTTCAAGGTTTACGAGGCCCGCAGGTGAGCGTCGTCGTCCGCCTCGACCGGCTTTTGGCCAACATGGGCTACGGCTCCCGCCGGGAGGTGCAGCAGATGGTCCGCGCGGGGCAGATCCGGCTGGACGGGGCACCGGTCACCGTGGCGGACATGAAGATCGCCGCCTCCCAGGACCTGGCGCAGCGGATGACCGTCCGCGGCCACAGGCTCGACCCGCCGCCGGGGGTGGTGCTGATGCTGCACAAGCCGCTGGGGGTCACCTGCTCGCACAAGGATGCGGGGCCGCTGGTCTATTCCCTGCTGCCCCCCCGCTGGCGCAGCCGGGAGCCCGCCATCTCCACCGTCGGGCGGCTGGACAAGGAGACGACGGGGCTTCTGCTGCTCACCGACGACGGGGACCTGCTGCACCGGATCATCTCGCCGAAGCGGCACGTGCCCAAGCGCTATCTGGCCACCCTGGCCCGCCCCCTGGACGGGTCGGAGGGGGCGCGGTTCGCCTCAGGCACCCTGATGCTGGAGGGGGACGAAAAGCCCGTGGCCCCGGCGGTGCTGGAGCCCCTGTCCCCCACCACTGCCCATCTGACGGTGACGGAGGGACGCTATCACCAGGTCCGCCGCATGTTCGCCGCGGTGGGCAATCATGTGGAGGCCCTGCACCGGGACCGGATCGGGGCGCTGGCCCTGCCGGACGACCTGGCCCCCGGGTCCTACGGCTTGCTGGGCGAGGCCGAGGTGGCGGCCATATTCGCCGCGCCGGAGGGACCGGCCGCGTCGAACTGACAGACGCGGGAGGCCGCATCCTCCAGCACCGTGCCGGGCTCCAGCTTCTGCGAGGCCGCCGCCGGGCCGCTCAGCACCGTGGGCGCGCCGGCGAGGTTGGGCTGCACATAGGTGGTGACGCCCAGCGGCCGATAGCCGTGCCCGGCGCAGTCGAACTCGTAGGTCACCACGGAGGAGCGCACGGTGGTCGCCGGGGCATCGGCCCGGTCATAGTATTCGTAGCGGACCGACCCGCGCACGGTGGTGGGGGACAGGCGCGCCTCCGCCTTCCAGAACGAGATCTGCCCCTTGGCGGGGGCTGCATAGTGCCAGTCCAGCGGCGTCACCGACTGGCCCCAGCTGATCACCGCGGCAGGATCCTCGGCCCCGATGGCGGCGGTGGCGGGGGCGGTCGCGGCCGCGGCGCTCTCGGACCCGGCGGCCAGCTTGGGGGTGAAGGAGACCCGGATGGTCACCGACGAATTGATTTCCGCGCCGGTCACGGGTTCGGGCAGCACGTGGAACTCCGCCTCCGCCATCCTCACGGCCGCCGCGCCGAAGTCGTTGTGTTCCGGCGTTTCGGACTTGATCAGGCACTGGTCCAGGTCGCGGCGGTTGCGGACGTGGCAGTTGATGTCCACCACCCCGGCAATGCCGTGGTCCTGCTGGTACTTGGGATAATAGCGGTAGATCACGTCTTCCGACGGCAGGATCACCCAGCTGGAGCTCACCGTGGTGGTCGCCGCCACCGACTGGGCACTGGCCGTTCCGGACAGGCCTGCGAACAGGCTTGTGACCAGAAGCGCGGACGCCACGAGCGGGCCGGGGCGGAGCGACGGGCGGGGCGGTGAGAGGGGCATAGGCGGCTCACAGTGATGTCTCGAAGCGACAAGACTACACCGTGAGCCCTTAATGCGCGATGATCATGCCGTCCCGCCGACCGGCCAGAGTGCTCAGTTCACGGGGTTGTAGCGAGCCAGGAAGCCGGTCATGGCCTCCAGCATCTTGGTCCGGGTGGAGGCGGACTCGATGTGGTGGGTCTCGTTCTCGAGGATCACGAACTCCACCGGCTTGCCCGCCTGGCGCATGGCATCGACCATTTCCTGGCTCTGCTCCAGGGGCACGGTGGTGTCCTGGCGGCCGTGGATCAGCATCAGGGGCACCGTCACCCGGGCGGCCAGCTTGGCCGGCGACACCGCATCGCCCGCGGGGTCGGCCTCGCCCTTCAGGCCCATGGAGCTCTTCCAGTAGCGCATGACCTCGCTCAGCTTGCCCGCCCGGTCCCGGGACCAGACCAGCATGGCATTGAGGTCCGACACCGGGGCCCCGGCGGCGGCGCAGCGATAGAGGCCGGTCTGCACGGTGACGCTGGCGAGGGTGGCGTAGCCCCCGTAGCTCCAGCCCACGACGCAGGCCCGGGCCGGATCGATGATTCCGGCGGCGGCCACCGCCTTGAACGCGTCGGACACGTCGGTCTGCATCAGCTTGCCCCACTGGCCCCAGCCGGCCCGGGCAAATTCGATGCCGAAGCCGCCGGATCCGCGGAATTCCGGCTGGATCACCACATAGCCGCGGCTGGCCAGGGCCTGGGCCCACCAGTCGAAGCCGTAATAGTCCCGGCCCTGCGGACCGCCGTGCGGCAGCACCACCGCAGGCAGGTTCTTCGCCGTGGCCCGGGTGTAGCCCGGCGGCACGGTCACCAGCGCCTTCTCGTGCAGGCCGTCGCCGGTGGTGTAGTCGAACCAGCTGAACTCACCCACCTGATCGTCGGGGATGTCCGGATAGGCGGCCCCCAGCGGGATCGCCTGGTGGTTGGTGAGGTCGATCAGGAAATAGTGGCCGGCATCATGGGCGCCATCGACCCGGATGATCCAGCGGGACTTGTCCTCGCTGTAGCTTTCGAAATGGACCTTCTTCCCCGGGAAGGCCGCGCGGACGGAGTTCCAGCGGCCCTGCACGGTCTCGTCCAGGAACTGGAAGGTTTCCAGGAAGCCGCCGAGATAGAAGCCGATCAGCAGATGGGACCGGCGGTCGAACAGGGGATCCACGTCCACCGCGCCCTTGACCAGGTCCTCGCCCATGGTGCCAGTGGTCAGGTTGATCTCGCGAACCCCGCCCCGGGACCCGTTCTCGTTGAGGGAGAACAGCACGGTGTCAGGGGTACGCCCCAGGCCGATCACGGCCCCGCCCCCCACGTCGGCCTCACCCTTGGCCAGCACCGTGGGATCGTTCTCCCCCTTCAGGATGGTCCACTTGCGGCCATGGTCCTTGTATTCCATCCGCGCCGCGATCTTGGCGTCGGCGGTCAGGATGAAGTCCCCCTGATCCTCCCCCGAGCGGGCGACCTTGATGATCTGCAGGTTGTCCAGATCCACCCGGTAGAGCAGGCGACCGCCCTGGAAATAGCCGTAGGTGCGGCCGTTCTCGTGCAGCACGCGCTCCGGCAGGCCGATGCTGTTGAAGTCCGGGTCGGCCCGGCGGCCGTTGGAGGCTTCCTCCTCGACGGGGGCCACCTGCTGGGTCTTGCCGGTCTTCAGGTTGATCAGGAACAGGAAGCCCTGCTCGTAGACATAGTTGGTGCCGGTGTTCTCGGTCCGGTGGGTGTAGACGAACAGGTGATCGTCGTCCGCCCATTCGGCAACGCCGTTGCGGTCGGTCACTTCCAGCGACGTGACGATCCCCTTGTCCCCCTCGAGGCGGCGGACCACCAGAAGGCGCTGTTTGCCGCCGTTGACGAACAGCGCCACGAACTTGCCCGACGGGGACAGGTGCAGCCGCTCGATGCTGGGCAGGGCTCCGTAGGTGGCCACCGAGGGCGGCGCGCCGGCGGCCGTGGCGCTGCCAAGGGCGGTGGCGGACAGGAGGAGGGCTCCGGCAAGGCCGAGCCCGAAACGGAACGAATGACGCATGAACAATCCCCGATCTGGACCTTCATAGAAATGCGCCAGCGGTTCCTCGTCAATCGGCGCGAAACGAATACCGCCCGGTCCGGGCGACCTTGTCACAGGCGCGCGACCCGGCGGCGGGTCATTCCCGGCCCGGTTTCCAATCATGGCGGCCAGGCTGTCCCCTGATCCGGTGCCTGGCGGTCATGCGGGAGAACAAACGTGTGAAGAGGAATTCATCCTGAAGAAGATCGTCGTCGGCAGCACTTGAGACCGCCTCGACTCCCCCGGCTCCATGACCTTCGAAAGGCCGCAGATACTGTGTGGCCGTCGGGCCTGATCGGTGCAGGCCGCTGCGGCAGGACCGGAAATTCCGTGTGAAATTTCGCCTTTCCGCGGCAGAAACGCACAAAAGTCACCGGGAATGCCCCGGCTGACCGGCATAACCTGCTTTTACCGGCGTTGTAAAATTGTCGCAACGGCGGAGCGAATGCGCCCGGTCGTGCTGACCGAGATTGCAAAACGGACATTCAACCAACACTAAATCGTCATCGAATGACGCTGGCCGAACGCCGGGCGCATGTCAGCCTTGAGTGGGGGTATGATGAAAAAGGTGAGTTTGCTGATGGGGACGGCGCTTCTGGCGTCGATGGCGATCGCCGATCAGGCGATGGCCCAGGCCGCGGCCTCCCCGACGGACGTGACCGAAGTGGTCGTGACCGGTTCGCGGGTGAAGAAGGACGCCTTCAACGCGCCCGAGCCCATCCTGGTGATCACCGCCGACAGCGCCAAGCTGGCCGGCTATGCCGACACCGCTTCCATGCTGCAGCAGTCGTCCATCGCGGCCGGGTCGTTCCAGACCAACGGCCAGCTGACCGGCTATGTGGTGACCGGCGGTCCGGGTGCCCAGACCCTGAACCTGGGCAAGCTCGGCGCCCAGCGCACCATTATCCTGCTGGACGGCAAGCGTCTCGGCCCCGCCGGTGTCGGCGGCACGGTCGGCCCGGTTGACCTGAACGTCATTCCGCAGTCGATCATCGACAAGATCGAAGTCCTGAAGGACGGTGCCTCGTCCATCTACGGCTCCGACGCCGTGGCCGGCGTGGTCAACATCATCACCAAGAAGAAGCACGACGGCGCCCAGCTGGACGCCTATGGCGACGCCTCGCAAGGCGGCGGCGGCAATTCGTACCAGCTCAGCGGCGACTTCGGTAAGACCTTCGACAAGGGCTACCTGGAAATCGCCGGCGAGTACTACGAGCAGGACGCCCTGACCAAGGGCCAGCGGAGCTACACCAACTGCTCCGAAGACTACCTGTTCAACCCGGCGACGGGTGCGCGGATCGACTACACGGCCGACCCGGCGACCTACAACTACGGGCACAATTACAAGTGCTACAACTCGACCAACAACGACATCTCGACCTCGGCCGGCACCCTGCAGTACCTGCAGCCGGGCGTCGTCTATCCGACGTCGGCCCAGGGCAACAACGTGCCGGCCTCCATCGCCGCGCTCTTCGCCCGTCAGGCCCGCGCCGGTTACCCGCTGACCTATCCCTATGCCAACTACTCCTCGCCGCTCACCAACCGCGCGTCGGTGATCGAGCCGGACCGGCACTACAACATCAGCGCCAATCTCGGCTATGACCTGGACGCCAGCTCGCACCTGTACGGCCAGTTCGAGCTGAGCGACCGCCTGTCCTACCAGACCGGCGCCCGCCAGCTGTTCCCGACCCTGGGTGCGACCTGGAAGGCCAGCAATCCGAACAACATCTTTGCCGGGACCGGCGTTTCGCCGACCTACCCGATCATCGAGCTGCCGTCGGACTACCGCCAGGACGTGAAGTATTATCGCGGCGTGGCCGGCATCAAGGGCGACATCCGCAACATGGGCTGGTTCAACCGGTTCAGCTATGACGCCTATGTCGTCTACTCGCGGTCCGACGCCACCTACCAGAACGACTCGATCTACAACGACCGGGTCGTGGCCACCACCACGGGGGCCGGTGCCTGCAACCCGCTGACGCCGAACCTGTCCGGCTTCGACTGCTCCACCCTGCCCGCGGGCGGCATCCCCTGGCTCAGCCAGCGTGTCGTGAGCGGCAACTTCACCTCCGCCGAGCGGAACTTCCTGTTCTTCAAGGCGCACGGCACCACCCAGTATGATCAGGTGATCCTGGAAAGCGATTTCACGGGCGACCTGCTCACCCTGCCGGCGGGCCCGCTGGGCTCGGCCTTCGGTGTCAGCTACCGGCATGACCGCATCAGCGACACGCCGGACCCGCAGGCCCAGCTGAGCAACCTCTGGGGCCAGACGGCCGCCGGCCACACGGCGGGCGCCGACGGCGTCGGGGAAGCCTATCTCGAGCTGAACGTTCCGCTGATCAAGGACGTGCCGTTCATCCAGAACCTGACCACCGACGTCTCGGGCCGTTACTCGGACTACAACTCCTACGGTTCGACCACGACCTACAAGGTGTCCGGCAACTGGACCGTGACCCCGGAACTGAAGTTCCGCGGATCGGTCGGAACCTCGTTCCGCGCCCCGGCGCTGTACGAGCTGTATCTGGCGCACCAGACCGGCTTCCTCGGCCAGTCCTCGGTTGACCCGTGCTACAACTACGGCACCAACAACCCCGGTCCGCAGATCGTCGCGGCCTGTACGGCCCTGGGCATCCCGAACAACTACACCGGGACCCAGAACCCGGGTGGTGGGGCCTCGGCCACCATCTCCACGGGCGGCGGCATCGGCAACCTGCAGGCCGAGACCTCCCTGGCCAAGAGCGTCGGCATCGTAATCACGCCGAAGCACTTCGGCATCGACACCTGGACCAACCTGTCGGTCGCGATCGACTACTTCCAGTTCAAGGTGTCCAACGAGGTCCAGACCTTCGGTGCCTACAACATCATCTCCCAGTGCCTGAGCGGCCAGACGGCGTTCTGCTCGCTCTTCACCCGGGACCTGAACCCGGCGTCGCCGACCTACTTCAACATCCTGAGCGTCAACAACAACTACGTGAACGTTGCCAGCCAGTATGTGAACCGGATCGATGCCACCATCCGCGCCGACCACAACTTCGGCGCCCAGGGCAAGGTCTCCTTCGAGAGCAACATGTCCTGGACCCTGACGGACAAGAACGTCCTTCTCGGTGGGGCCGCGGTGTTCAACCAGAACGGCGGGACCTATGACTATGACGGCCCCGTGTTCGCCGGTAACGCCTCGCTGCGCTGGGACATCAACGACTGGACGGTGTTCTGGAACTCCCAGTTCATCGGCAAGGGTTCGGACGTTCCGTTCTTCGGCTATGACACCTACTACAACTCGAAGTACTACAACCTCCCGGCGGGCAACGCTTCGCAGACCACCTATGCGAACTTCCACGTGAACGCCCGGATCTATCACGACCTGTCGATCACCAAGCGCCTCGCGGCCATGAACATCGAAGCCACCGCGGGCATCCGGAACCTGTTCGACGAGGCGCCGCCTGCGGTGTCCACCGGCGAGTTCCGGATCGGTACCTCGGCTCTGAACGCCTACGACATGATCGGCCGCCAGTTCTTCGGCCGCCTGTCGAAGAAGTGGTAGGATCTTCGGGACCCCGGTCGTCACGCCTCAGGGCCTGACGACCGGACCTCGGACATCGGAAGACCAGAGCGCCGTCCCTCCCACCGGAGGGGCGGCGTTCTGCCGTTTGCGGCCCACCGCAGCAGCGACAGGCCGTGCGCGTCCCAGGTGAGTGAACATTGATCAGTTGGGCTTCGGCTGCTGTCTTTTCAGGCAGTCGGACGGCGGATCCGCAGGGGCGACCCGGACTTCGCGCCGAAATGTTGACAATGCTTAGATGGGCCCTATCAGGGATCCATGGAGGTTGGCCGCTGCGGCGAGTCACCCCGACGGCCCGCTCGAGAATGGGGCCAAGGAAGCGTCCGGAAAGATTGTCTTTCACATCTTTTCGGAGAACTCACATGAACCGCACACTCATCCTCACCCTCGGCGCCGTCCTGCTGGCCGGAGCCGCCCAGGCCGGCGAATATCGCGTCAGTGTCGTCGGCAAGACGCCGGGGCAGGTCCGCGCCGCGATCGCCGGTGCCGCCGCCGAGGTCTGCCGCTCGGCCTATGACGGCGATCCCGCCGGCATCTACGAGCGCCCGGCCTGCGAGCGCGCCGCCTACCAGACGGGCCTGCGCCGCTACCAGCGCCTGCGGGCCGCCGCCCCGGCCGACAGCGCCCGCCGCGCCCCCGAGGCCAACGGGATGGGCGCCGGCCGCTAGGCCGCCCACGTCCGTCCGGACCGGACAGGTCGGAAGGAGGGCCCGGTGCGGGGACGCGCCGGGCCTTTCCCGTTCCTGCAGTCTCAGGACATGGAGACCAGGTGGGCGGTGGACACGGCCTTCTGGAACAGGTTCGTCAGGGCGCCGGAAATGTCCCCGTCGGTGTTCACCTGGAAGTACAGGCCCGGAGAGGCGCAGTTCTGTGCCGTGGTGGCGATGCTGCTCTGGATGGGGGCGATGTAGGTGTTGTACCAGCCGTTGGTCGGCAGCGGATTGTAGGTCAGGTACAGGAAGGCGATGCGGATGCCCCGGTTCTTGATGGTCTGGCAGTAGTTGGTGTGGGTGTTGATCGGGCCATAGTTGCGGTTGCCGCTGTAGATGTAGTCCTCCACCCCGTCGGACACGATGAACAACACTTCCTCCGGCGTGTCCCCGGTATTGCCGGTACCGGTGCCGGGGTTGGGCATGGTGCTGTTGATCTGCTGCAGGCCCATGTCGAGGTAGGAATCCTCGTCGCTGTTGCAGTTGCTGACCGTAAGGCAGTTGTTGTTGTAGACCGTCACCGCCTGCAGGGTGCCGGCGGCGGTCTTGGCCGCCGAGAAGTTGCTGGTCAGCGGGCTCAGCTGGGTGAAGTTGTAATCGATGGTGTAGAGCGCCACCCGGTAGCTCGTATAGTTCTGCGCCGCGGTGGTGGGGGCCAGCGTCATCAGGTCCTGGACCGCGGAATTGACCAGATCGATCCGCAGGGTCACGCCGAGATTGCGCGCCAGCTGGTAGTTGTCGATTCCCCCGGGATTGCCGAGGTTGTCCGACGCCGGGTTGGTCTCGTGGCAGGCAAAGGCACAGCCGCCCTGGCTCGCCGTGTTCGACACCATGGTCGCGATGCCCGAGGTGGTGGCGGCAATGGCCATGGACGGCGACGTGTCGAGCAGCATGTAGAAGTCGATCTTCGGCGAGACCGACGACTTGGCCGAGGACGACCCGGTCACCGGCAGGCTGTTGATCCCGAGGATGCTGCTGAACACCGTGGTCGAGGCCGCGGCGAAGTTCACCGTGGCGACCCGGGTCACATTGGTGCCGTTGGTGGTGTCGTTCACGGTCACGGTGATGTCGCTGGCATTGTAGGTGACATTGGGCACGGTGGCGACGCCGGAGCGGATCACCGCCAGGGCCGCCGCCTGGGCAGTCGCGGTGGTCTGGTTCATCATGGTGGGCGTCACCGCGGCCAGGGCGGCGGTGTCGGCAATGCCGTTCAGCCGGTCCTGCCGGGTGCGGGCCAGGGTGTAGTCCGTGCTCATCCCCACGGCCAGGACCAGCGGGGCCAGCAGCACGGCCACGGTGATGGCCACGTTGCCGCGGGATTCCGGCAGCAGGCGGCGCACCACCAGGGCCAGGCGTGCGAGGGATTTCAGCGACGGCATCATGTCCACCTCTAGCCTGTGTAAGGGATCGACGGGGAATTCCGCGGGATGATGTAGATGCTCGACGTCATCGGCACCGCGCTGATGAAGGCGGAGCCGACGGTGGGCGTGTAGTTGTAGGTGGTCTGGACCAGGATGTAGTTCGAGCTGGGCGACGCCAGCCCGGTCGGCATGGTCACGGCACTGCCGGCGGTGAGGGCGGTGGCGCCGTTGTAGGCCTGGCTCCAGGTGACGGTGGCATTGCTGTTGGCGTCCGTCGTGACCTCCGACAGGACGATCTTCAGGTTCGCCGTGCTGTAGGGGGCCATGATCTGCGACGTGGCGGCGAAGACGGTGGACACGTCCGACGCCGCAAGGGTCGAATACTGGGCCGTGACATTGGCCAGCTCCACCGTCGTGTCGGTCAGCTTGCGGTAGGTCGCGGTCATGTTGCAGACCTCGTAGCCACCGAAATACAGGGCCACCAGCATCGGGAAGATCAGGGCGAACTCCACCAGGGCCACGCCCCGGCGGTCCCGCCGGAACCGGCGGAGCAGACCTGGGATGCGGGGGCGGCTCATTGATAGGGCTCGTTCTTGTAGACCGCCGTGGCCACCAGCAGGTGGCCGCCGTCGGGCTGGTTGTTGAGTCCCAGACCCAGCATCTGGCCGAAGATCGGCCAGTCGTACATGACGCGGACGATGACGATGTCGCCGGGGTTGCCGGGATTGTAGGACCAGCTGTTCGTCACCTGTCCGGAGCCGTTGTAGGTCAGGGTGATCGGGCTGGTGCTGATGGCCGCGAAGTTGGAGGCCGACTGCACGTCCACCATCATGTTGGCGCAGGTGAAGGCCGTGGAGGCGTTGGTGCAGACCAGTTGCTTGAACTGGGACTGGGTCATGCCCGAGGTCTGGGCCGCGCCGGTCATCAACTGCCGGGCGGAGGTCTGGGCCGCGGACTGCAGGGCCTGGTCGAAGAAGAAGATGATCGAGGTCTGCAGCATGGCCAGCACCACCGCGATCAGGGGGGCGGAGACCAGGGCGAACTCCACGGCGGTCGCGCCCCGGGAGTCGGACCGCACATATCCAAGAATCCTTCTCAGATAGCTCGCCACTTCAGTCCGCCCACCACTGTTGTCGTTCACCGGCATTTTGAATTCGGTAAACTTTTTGGATCCCGCGACTGAATACAGCTTTGATGTGATCACTTGCCGCGGATTGTCTTTAATTCCGCCGTCAAAATGGCCGAATTGGCTTAACGGGCCGTTTTTTTGTATAGTTACCAGCCTGTTTATGCTGGCGCTGCGGGCAAGCTGACCAAGTCCGCGGGCCCCGGACAGGGGGTCGGCCAGAGACGTCACTGGCGGATTTGTTAACCCTGAAGATGTCAGGCTGGCCCCGTCAGAGGCGACGAGAGAACGGCCCATGTGGGTGCCCTACGGACGGCAGTCGATCAGCGAGGCGGACATCGCGGCGGTGACCGCGGTCCTGCGCTCGCCGCTGCTGACCCAGGGGCCGGTGGTGCCCCGGTTCGAGGCGGCCCTGGCCGAGTTGACCGGCAGCCGCCACGCCGTGGCCGCCAACAGCGCCACCTCCGCCCTGCACATGGCCTGCCTGGCCCTCGACCTGGGTCCGGGGGACGCACTGTGGACCACGCCCAACACCTTCGTCGCCTCGGCCAATGCCGGTCTCTATTGCGGGGCCCGGGTGGATTTCGTGGACATCGACCCGAAGACCTATCTGCTGGACCCCGACCGGCTGGAGGAAAAGCTGGTCCGGGCCCAGCGCGACGGATGCCTGCCGAAAATCGTTGTGCCGGTGCACTTCGCCGGACAGGCCTGCGACATGGCGCGGATCGCGGCGCTGGGCCGACGCTTCGGCTTCCGGATCATCGAGGATGCCTCCCACGCCGTCGGCGCGACCTATCAGGGCCGCCCCGTGGGGGACAGCCGCTACAGCGACATCACCGTCTTCAGCTTCCATCCGGTGAAGATCATCACCTCCGGCGAGGGGGGCGCGGCGCTGACCAACGACCCGGCCCTGGACAGCCGCCTGCGGCTGCTGCGCAGCCACGGGGTGACCAAGGACGAGGCCCTGCTCACCCGCCCCCTGGACGGTCCCTGGGCCTATGAGCAGGTGGCCCTGGGCTACAATTACCGGATGACCGACATCCATGCGGCGCTGGGCCTCAGCCAGCTGGACCGGCTGCCGGACTTCCTCGCGCGGCGCCGGGCCCTGGCGCGGCGCTACGACACCCTGCTGGCCGCCTCGCCCCATGTGACCCTGCCGTTCCGGGCCCCGGACCAGGACTCCTCCTGGCACCTGTACATCGTCCGCCTCGCCCCGCAGATCGACCGGGCGCGGGTCTATGCCGCCATGGTGGCGGCGGAGATCGGCGTGCAGGTTCTCTACATCCCGGTCCATACCCAGCCCTATTACCGGGCCATGGGCTTCCGGGACGGGGACTTCCCGGAGGCGGAGGCCTTCTATGCCGCGACCTTCACCCTGCCGATCTTCCCGGACCTGACCGAGGCCGATCAGGACCGGGTCGTGGCGGCGCTGGGGGCGGCCATCGCCGCCCAGGCTGCGGGCCCCGTGTCTCCGTGACAGGGACGAAGCCAGGGGACGGCCCGCGGGTCCGCTTCCGTCCGGCGTCCGGGCCGGGGGTCGGCGGGGGCCATGTGATGCGGTGCCTGGCCCTGGCGGAGGCCCTGCGCGCCCGCGGGGCCCGTTGCGACTTTGCCTGTGAGCCGGACGGCGCGGCCCTGGTGCGGCAGTTCGGCGAGGACCGCTATCCCGTGCGGTCCCCTGACGGGGTTCTGGCGGAGGGGGCGGACATCGTGGTGTTCGACAGCTACCGCATCGATGCGGCGACCGAGGCCCCGGTGCGGGCCGCGGGCTGCACCGTCGCCGTGATCGACGACCTGGCCGACCGGCCCCACGCCTGCGACCTGCTGCTGGACCCGGGATATGGCCGCACGGCGCAGGACTATGCGGGCCGGGTTCCCCCCGGGGCCACGGTGCTGACGGGTCCGTCCCATGCCCTGCTGCGCCCTGCCTTTGCGGAGCGGGCGGCGGCGGATCGGGGGCGGGACCGCCACGGCCCGGTGCGACGGGTGTTCGTCTCCTTCGGGCTCAGCGACCCCGGCGGGGTGGCGCTGCGGGTGCATGAGGCCCTGCGCTCACGGCTGGCCGGCGTGCCGGTCGACCTCGCCCTGGCCGAGGGGGTGCAGAGCCTGCCCGCCCTGCGGGCCCGGGCGGCCGGGGACCCGCACCTGCACCTGCATGTGAACGCCACCGATGTGGCCGCCCTGATGGGGGCAGCGGACCTCGCCATCGGCGCGGGGGGCGGCTCCACCTGGGAGCGGGCGGCCCTGCGCCTGCCGACCCTGGCCGTGATCGTGGCGGAGAACCAGCGGCGGATGATCGAACGGCTGGCCCAGGACGGCGGGCTCCTGTCCGTGGACCTGGACCAGCCGGATTTCGAGACGGCCCTGGCCGCGGCCTATGACCGGCTGCAGGACGCGGGCCTGCGACGGAAGCTGGCGGACCGGGCGGCGGCGCTGTGCGACGGGCAGGGGGCCGACCGGGTGGCGCAGGCGCTGCTGGCGCTTTGGCGTCAGTCTACGATCCGCGCCGGGGCCTGACCCTTTTCGGCAAAGCGGGCCAGCGCCGCGGCCCGGGCGTCCGGCCAGTCGCGGGCCAGCAGGCCCAGCCCCACCACGTCCCGTGGCACGCCGCCCTTGAACACGTGCTGGCGGAACAGGGCCTCCCGGGTGAAGCCGAACCGTTCGTGCAGCTGCCAGACCACGTCATTGTCGAGGAACACCTCGCACCACAGCTTGTTGAGCTTCAGGGTCTCGAACACATGGGCCAGCACGGCGAACTCCACCGCCTGGCCGACGCCGCGCCCCCGCACCGACGGATCGGCCAGGTAATAGGCCCAGTCGCAGCGGCGGTTGTGCCGGTCGATCCGCGCCAGATTGGCCAGGCCCACGGGATGGTCGTCCAGCCGGATCACCCAGTAGCACCGGTCCGGCTCCGTCAGGGCCGCGTGCAGCCAGCGGGCATGGTCCGCCTCGCCGATCACGGCCTCGGAATACATGTAGGGGGCCACGGCCTCGCTGTTGCGCCAGGCCAGCACCCGGGGGCCGTCCGCGTCCGTCAGGGGGTGCAGGGCCACGCTCATGGGATCACCGCGGCGGGCGGCGGCCCGGAATTGACGAGGACGAGGTCAGGATGGACCGCCTGCCAGGCGAGGATGTCGGCCATGCGGAAGTCCGGCTTGTCGGGATACAGAGCCTCGTAGACGGCGGTGACGAAGGCGAAATCCTCCGGCGTGTCCACGGTCCAGCGCCAGGGCTGGGGCGGGGACTGTCCCACCCGGCCGATGCGGAACTGCTCCGGATGTCCGTAGAGATAGGGCGTCACATGCTCATGCTCATAGGGCGTGGAGGCGGCGGCACAGGCCCGGCCGAAGGCCGCGCGCTGGATCACCTCCACATCGAGGCCCTTGGGAAATGACCCGTCGGCGGTGTTGTAGGTGTAGTCGTAACCCCCCGCGACATGGTGGTCGATCACCCGGTCGATCACGTCCGGGTCCGCCAGCGGACAGTCGCCGGTCAGCCGCAGGAAGGTCGGGGCGGGCCCGTGGGCGGCCAGGGCCCCCTGGAACCGGGCCATCACATCGTCCAGCGGCCCGCGGAACACCGGCACCCCCAGCCCCTCCACATAGGCGGCCAGGACGTCGTCCTCCGCTCCGGTGCTGGTGGCCAGCACCAGGCGGTCCAGCCGCCGGGCCCGGCGCAGGCGCTCGATCTGGCGGCCGATCATCGGCTGGCCCAGGATCGGCCGCAGGACCTTGCCGGGCAGTCGCGAGGAGCTCATCCGCGCCTGCAGTATCGCCAGCATGCTGAAATCCGCCTCCAGAACCGCCGAAGCGCGTCAGCCAATGGTTAAGTTTGGAGGGTTAAGATTTAACTTTCCGCCGAAGGATCGCCCCCGCATGCCGCCCTCCGAAGCCCTGTCCATCGACATTGCCGGCCGTCGGGTGGCGGCGGACACGCCCCCGCTGATCATTGCCGAACTGAGCGGCAATCATAACGGCGACCTCGACCGGGCCAAGCGGCTGATGGAGATGTGCGCCCGGTCCGGCGCGGATGCGGTGAAGCTGCAGACCTACACGCCGGACACCATCACCATCCGCCATGACGGGCCGGGCTTCCGGCTGGAGACGGGCCTGTGGGCCGGTCGCACCCTGTACGAGCTCTATGGGGAGGCCTTCACCCCCTATGAGTGGCACGAACCCCTGTTCCGCTGCGCCCGGGACCTGGGGCTGATCGTGTTCTCCTCCCCCTTCGACGAGACGGCGGTGGAATTGCTCGAGGGCCTGGACGCCCCCGCCTACAAGATCGCGTCCTTCGAGGCCATCGACCTGCCCCTGATCGCAAGGGCCTCCCGCGCCGGGCGGCCGCTGATCATCTCCACCGGCATGACCTCGCCGGAGGAGATCGGCGATGCGGTGGCGACGGCCCGGGGGGCGGGGGCAGGGGGCGTGGTGCTGCTGCACTGTGTGAGCACCTATCCCGCCCGCTTCGCCGACGCGAACTTGCGGGCCATCCCCCGGCTGGCGGCGGATTTCGGCTGTCTGGCGGGTCTGTCGGACCACACGCCGGGCACCGCGGCGGCGGTGGCCGGTGTGGCGCTGGGGGCCGTGGTGATCGAGAAGCACGTGACCCTGGCCCGGGCCGATGGCGGGCCGGACTCCGCCTTCAGCCTGGAGCCGGACGAGCTGGTGCGGCTGGTGCAGGACTGCCGCCACGCCTGGGAGGCCCTGGGGGAGGCCGACTATCGCCGGGGGACGGACGAGACCGGCAACCGCCAGTTCCGCCGGTCCCTCTATGTGGTGCGCGACGTGGCGGCGGGGGAGGTGCTGGGCCCGGACGCGGTGCGCTCCATCCGCCCCGGCTTCGGCCTGGCCCCCCGCCACCTGCCGCAGGTCCACGGGGCCCGGGCGGCCCGTGACCTGACCCGGGGCGAGCCGGTGAGCTGGGACATGCTGGTGTCCGGCGCGCCGGAGTCCGAGGGCGGGGTGAAGGGATGAGCGCTGCCGCCCTCCGGACCTTTGCCGACTTCACCGCGGCCTATGCTTCCGGGCGCGACACGCCGGTGGAGGCGACGGAGCGGGCGCTGGCCGCCGCGGACGCCCCTGCCTGCGCCCATGCCTTCATCCGCCTGACCGCCGACCGGGCGCGGATCGAGGCCCGGGCCAGCGCCGCCCGCTGGCGCGCCGGAAACCCGCTGGGGCCGCTGGACGGTGTGCCGGTGGCCGTGAAGGACCTGGTGGATGTGGCGGGGACTGTCACCACGGCGGCCTCGGAACTGCGCCGCCACGCCCGACCCGCCGCTTCGGACGCGACCGTCGCCGCGCGGCTGGCGGCGGCAGGGGCGGTGCTGATCGGCAAGACCAACCTGTCGGAGTTCGCCTTTTCCGGCCTGGGGCTGAACCCGCATTTCGGCACGCCGGACAATGCGGTGCAGCCCGGGGCCATTCCCGGCGGGTCGTCGTCCGGATCGGCGGTGGCCGTTGCGCGGGGGGTGGTGAGCGGGGCCGTGGGCACGGACACGTCCGGCTCCATCCGCATTCCGGCGGCCTTCAACCGGGTGGCGGGGTTCCGGCCCAGCCGGACGCGGATCAGTCAGACCGGCGTCTTTCCCCTGGCCCCCAATCTCGACAGCGTGGGGCCCCTGGCCACCTGCGTGCAGGACCTGGCCCATCTGGACGCCGCCTTCCGGCAGGGGGACGCGGTGGTACCCGCGGGTCCCCGGTGTCTGTGCATTCCCGTGGGCGGCCTGGGCGCGGGCATGGATGCCGAGGTCGAGGAGGTGTTCGAGGCCACGGTGGAGCGCCTGTCCCGCGCGGGCTGGACCATCACCCGGCGGCCCGTGCCGTCGCTGGAGGCCGTGTCCGACCTGCTGGCGGAGCTGGGCAGCTTGGCCACCTGGGAGGCAGCGTGCGTGCACCGGCACCTGCTGGAGCATCCCGATCAGGTGGCGGCCCTGGACCCCCTGGTGGGGATGCGGCTGGCGGCCGGGGCGGACATGCCGCTGGACCGGGTGGAGGCCCTGCGCACCGCCCGTCCGGACCTGACGCGCCGGTTCGCGGACGAGCTGGCGGGGGACCTTCTGCTGTTGCCGTCGGTCTGCTGCAAGGTCCCGACCCGGGCCGCGTGCGAAGCCTCGCTGTCCGACATGATGGCCCTCAATGTCCGGGTGCTGCGCAACACCATGATGTTGAGCTTCGTCGACGCCCCCGGCGTGTCCCTGCCCATGGGCAAGGCGGGAACGCCGATGGGCGTGTTGCTGTCCGGCGGAGCGGGGGACGATGCGGAGGTGCTCGGCAGTGCCTTCGCCCTGGAGGCGGCCCTCGCCTGACAGCCGGGCTCAGACGCGGGCGGAGAAGCGGTTGTAGGCGGTCACCGGGGTGGTGAGGATCTCCGTCTCCCGGCCATAGATCTCGGAGGTGAGGAACTGCCGCTCCGCCTCCACCGCGGCCTCCTCCACATCGATGTGCCAGGCCTTCGGGCGGCCGTTCTCCCCGTCGTTCCAGCGATAGCCCCGGGCCTTCAGCCGGGTCCGGGCCTCGAAGGGGGCCTGTACCGCCCAGACCCGCCGACCCCGCATCCGCGCGGCTTCCAGCAGGGGCAGCAGAGCGGGGCGGCCGGAGCGGGGCAGGGGCAGGCTGAGCAGCTCCACCGCCGCCTCGCAGTCGTGCACGGCCCGGTGCCCGTCGAAGAACCGCCCCGCCTGCATCAGCAGGTGGCCGAGCTTGCCCCCCTCGAACCCCTCCTCCGACCAGGGCACCTGGGCCAGGGAACAGCCCCAGGGCTTGGCCGCGAAGGCCTCGCAGAAGGCCTCCAGGAACAGGCGGTCGAAGGCGGCATTGTGCGCCACGATCAGGGCGGCCGGCGCGATGAAGGCCGCGACCGCCTCCGGTGCGATCTGCTGCCCCGCCACCAGGGCGTCGTCGATGCCCGTCAGCCGGGTGATCTCCGGCGGGATCGGACGGCCCGGCTGGCGCAGCTGCGAGAAGGGCGGATGGACCTGGTAGATCCCCCCGTCCAGCCCATAGGTGAAGGGCAGCATGGCCAGTTCGATGATCTCGTCCGTCCCGGCATCGAGGCCCGTGGTCTCCACGTCCACGAACAGGCCGAGCCGCGTCTGCAGGCCGTCGGGCACGGGACGGGTGGGCACGGGGGTAACCCGGCGCAGCACCCGGTAGTCCGGCGAGCCCTCCAGCCGCCGGGCCAGGGTCTCCAGCTCCGCGGGACTTGGCTCCATCTTAAGACGATAGGCAACATGACGCTCGCCCGCCAGTAGATGCTGACCGCGGCGACCAAATCTGTCACAGCGGGTCAAGGGCAGGAGGACGGCATGACCGCTCGGATCGTCTATTTCCACGGCCAGCCCGGAAGTCCGGCGGAGCTGGGCCTGGTCGGAGCGGCGGACCTTGCTGCCCGGTCCGGGGTGCAGGCGGCCGACCGGGCGCTGGATGACCCGGCACCGGGGTTCCACGGCCGCGTCGCGGTGACGGCGGCGGCGCTTGCGGCGAACGCCTCTCCCGTTCGGCTGATCGGCTTTTCCCTCGGGGCCTTCGTGGCGATGGAGGTGGCGCTTCGCCTGGCCGACACGGCCCCGGACCTGCCCGTGTCCCTCGACCTGGTCAGTCCCGCCGGCCCCCTGGCGCTGGGGGATTTCCTGCCCCGGATGGCGGGAGGTCCAGTGTTCCGCCTGGCCCGTGACGCCCCGGCGGCCTTCGACGCCCTGACGGCGGTGCAGAGGCTGGTGGCGGGCCTCGCCCCGGGCTGGCTGGTGGGCCGGTTGTTCGCCGGGGCCACGGGGCCGGAGGCGGCCCTGACCGCCGATCCGGACTTCCGGCGCGGGATGGCACGGATGGTGCGCGGAACGCTTTCGCGGGGGGCTGCGATCTACCGCCAGGACATGCGGGCCTATGCCACCCAGGACGCGGCACGGCTGGCGCGGCTGCATCGACCGGTGCGCATCTGGCAGGGGCGGGACGACACCTGGACCCCGCCGCAGATGGCCGAGGCCCTGGCCCGGGTCCTGCCCGATGTGCGCAGCCTGACCTGGCTGGACGGGCTTTCGCACTATTCCACCCTGCAACAGGCCCTGCCGCGCATTCTCGGACCCGATCTGAGCCCCCCATGAAGGATGTTTAACTTGGCGACCCCGGTCTTCGGGGTCATGGTTGCGTCTTTGTCACTTCGGGGTCCCATGATGAAGTCTTCCCTCCTCGCCGCCGTGTCGGTCGCCGTTCTCCAGCTGGCAGGAACCGCCGCCCAGGCGGCCGAGGCACCCGCTCCGGCCAAGCCCCTGTACGGCACCTGGGGGGTGGACCTCTCCACCATGGACAAGTCGGTGAAGCCAGGGGACGACTTCTTCCGCTATATCGAGGGTGCCTGGCTGGCCAAGGCGGTGATCCCCGCGGACAAGACCTCCACCGGGGTCGGCTATGACGTGTTCGACCGGGTGGAAGCCCAGCTGAAGGACCTGGTGGACACCTCGTCCCGGGCCGCGGCGGCGGGGACGGCCCAGACCCCGGCGGCGGCCCGGGTCGGCGCCCTCTACAACGCCTTCATGGACGAGGCGCGGGTGGAAAAGCTGGACGACGCGCCCCTGAAGCCGCGCCTGGCCGCCATCGCCGCGGTGACGGACAAGGCCGCCTTCACCCGGCTGATGGGGGAGAGCAATGGCGGCTTCGGCATGTCGCTGATCGCCATCGGCCCCAGCCCCGACCCGGCGAAGCCGGAGCTCAACACCCTCTATGTGGGGCAGGCGGGGCTCGGCCTGCCCGACCGGGACTACTACCTGACCGACGGCTTCAAGCCCCAGCGGGAGGCCTATCTCGCCTACATCACCCGCACCCTGACCCTGACGGGTGATGCCGATCCGGCCAAGACGGCGGCGGACATCCTGGCCTTCGAGACCCGCATTGCCGAGGTCAGCTGGGCGGCAGCGGATCGCCGGGACCTGACCAAGGCCATCAACCCGATGACGATGGCGGAGCTGTCGGCCTATGCCCCCGGGCTGGACTGGACCGCCTATTTCGAGGCCTCCGGCGTGAAGGGTCAGGCGGCCCTGGTGGTCGGGGAAAAGAGCGCGGTGCAGAAGATCGCCGCCCTCTATGCCGCGACGCCGCTGTCGACCCTGAAGGCCTGGGAGGCCTTCCACGTGACCCACGACGTGGCCCCGTACCTGTCGAAGCGCTTCGTCGACAACCGGTTCGCCTTCACAAAATCGCTCACCGGCGTCACCGAACAGCGGCCGCGCTGGAAGCGGGGCGTGGCCCTGATCGACCAGACCCTGGGCGAGGACCTGGGCCACGAATATGTGGCCCGGTGGTTCCCGCCGTCCTCCAAGGCCAAGATGGTGGACCTGGTGGCCAATCTGAAGCTCGCCATGTCCCACCGCATCGAGGCCGCCGCCTGGATGGCCCCCTCCACCAAGGCGGAAGCGCTGAAGAAGCTCTCCGGCATGGATGTGCAGATCGGCTATCCGGACAAGTGGCGGGACTATTCGAAGCTCGACATCCGCAGCGACGATCTGGTGGGAGACGTGGCCCGCAGCGACGCCTTCGAATGGGCCTATCAGCTCGAGGACCTGAACAAGGCCGTGGACCACAAGAAGTGGGGCATGACCCCGCAGACGGTGAACGCCTACAATGGCGGCTTCGAGAACAAGATCGTGTTCCCCGCCGGCATCCTGCAGCCCCCCTATTTCGATCCGGCGGCGGATGATGCGGTGAACTACGGCTCCATCGGCGCCATCATCGGCCACGAGATCACCCACGGCTTCGACGACGACGGCCGCCGGATCGATGCCACCGGCAAGCTGCGGGACTGGTGGACCGCCGCCGACGCCAAGCAGTTCGACGCCCAGGCCGACGCGCTGGCCCGGCAGTACGACACTTACGAGCCGGTGAAGGGCATGCACATCAACGGCAAGCTGACCAATGGCGAGAACATCGCCGACCTGGGCGGCCTGCTGATGGCGCTGGACGCCTATCACGCCTCCCTGAAGGGCAGGCCCGCGCCGGTGATCGACGGCCTGACCGGCGACCAGCGCCTGTTCCTGTCCTATGGCCAGTCCTGGCGGGCCAAGGAACGGGATGACGCCCTGAAGGCGCAGATGTCCAGCGACCCGCACTCCCCCGACGGGTTCCGGGTGCTGGGCGCCACGCGAAATGTGGATGCCTGGTACACGGCCTTCGGCATCTCCTCCGGCGCCTATTACCTGGCGCCGAAGGATCGCGTCCGCATCTGGTAGGGGCCTAGTCGGCCTGGTCGGCGTAGATCTTCATCAGCCGGTACAGATAGTCCCGGCTGTCGAGGAGCACCTTCACCCGGATGCGCTCGTTCAGGCCGTGGACCCCGTCCCCGTCCGGATCGCCGAAGTCGCCGCTGATGCCGTAGGTGGGAATGCCGACGGGGGTCAGGAACGCCCCGTCCGTGGCCCCGGCGGACATCAGCCGCAGCTGGGGCACCCCCGGCCACATCTGCGCCGCCAGCTTCTCCGCCGGGCCCAGCACCTTGGGGTCGAGGGGCGGCGGCGCGGACGGGATGTTGCGGATCTCCCGGACCTTCACCGCCACCTTGGGGTCGCCGATCACCTGCTCCAGGGTCTGGCGCACCCCTTCGGTGGTGCTGCCCGGGAAGATGCGGCAGTTCACATTGGCCTTGGCCCGCTGCGGCAGGGCGTTGGTGGCATGGCCCGCGTCCAGCATGGTGGCCACGCAGTTGGTGTGCAGAATGGCGTTGGCGTCGGGGTCGGTCTCAACCAGGGCCCGGGCGGTCTCGTCCTTCGGGTTCTTCAGCAGGGCTTCCAGCGGCGCGCGCTGGGCGGGGGGCAGGGTCAGGGCCATGCGGCCGAAGAAGTCCCTCGTGGTGTCATTGAACTCCACCGGGAAGCGATAGGCCTGGATCTTCACCAGGGCATTGGCCAGGTGATAGATGGCATTGTCCGGCACGGGGCGGGAGCTGTGGCCGCCGGGATTGGTCACCTCCAGCGTATAGTTCTGCGACAGCTTCTCCCCCACCTGGATGCCCAGGAACACGGGCTTGCCCTCGGCATTGAGCAGCCCGCCGCCCCCCTCGTTCACGGCGAAGGCCGCATCGATCAGGTCGCGCATGTTGGTGGCCAGGTACTGGGCCCCGTTGAAGGCGCCGTTGGTCTCCTCCCCGCAGGTCAGGGCGAGCTTCACGGTCCGGCGGGGGCGGTAGTTCTCGTGCTTGTAGCGGATCAGGGTGTCCACCCAGATCGCGGCCATGGACTTGTCGTCCGCCACGCCCCGGCCATAGAAGTTGCCGTTCTCCTCCACCAGGGTGAAGGGATCGCGGGTCCAGTCCTCGCGCTTGGCCTCCACCACGTCGATGTGGGCCAGCATCAGCACCGGCCGGGCCTTGGCCTCCCGTCCCGGATAGATGACCACGAGGCCCCCTTCCTTGGGATGGTCCGGCGCGGCGAAGGGATGGATGTCCGCGTCGGGGATGCCCGCCGCCTTCAGCCGGTTGGCCAGCCGCTCCGCCGCCAGGGTGCAGCTGCCCGCGGACAGGGTGGTGTTGGTCTCCACCAGCTCCTTGTAGAGGGCGCGGAAGTCCGCCTCGCCCGCCCGGGGGGCGGCGGTGTCCGCGGCCGCGGCGGCGGTGGTCAGCGCGGCCAGCAAGGCGGTGGTGGCAAGCAAGGTCTTCAGCATCGGCGGTCCCCTCGGAAAAGAGGCTCAGCCTAGCGGACCCGCGCCCGCTGGCAAGCGGGCCCTGCGCTCGCCTTGCCGCCAGGGCCGGATGTGTTCAAGGATGGCCCCCAACCCCTGACCCCAGACCCAGACTGAAGCCCGAAGGACCCGCACCCGTGATCGGAAGCTCCACCGCCGCCGCCGAACTGGCGGCCCTGGCCCCCTGGCCGACCCCGGCGCCTGGCATCTCCGCGGACGAAAGGCTGGCGCGCCTGGACAAGGCCCGCCGCCTGACCCGGGACCTGGGCTGCGCCGCCCTGCTGGTGAATGCAGGGGCGAGCCTGAACTACTTCCTCGGCATCCCCTGGGGGGCGTCGGAGCGGCTGGTGGCCATGCTCCTGCCCGTGGACGGCGACCCGGTGCTGATCTGCCCGCATTTCGAGCGCGGCTCCCTGGAGGCAGAGCTGAAGCTGCCCGTGGAACTGCGCCTGTGGCAGGAGCACGAGAGCCCCTATGCCCTGGTGGGCCGGGCGATGCGGGACCTGGGGGGCGGACGGCTGGCGGTGGACCCCGCGATCAGCTTCGAGGCGGTCACGCGGCTTGGCAGGGACACGGGGCTGGAGCTGGTGGAGGCCGGGCCCGTGATCCATGGCTGCCGGATGGTCAAGTCCGCCGCCGAGATCGCCCTGATGCAGCAGGCCAAGTCCATGACCCTGCAGGTGCAGCAGGCCACGGCCCGGATGCTGCGGGAGGGGATCACGACCGCGGAGGTGCGGGACTTCATCGCCGCCGCCCACCGCCGGGTGGGGGCCGCGGGGTCCAGCTTCGTCATCGTCCAGTTCGGCCGCGGCACGGCCTTTCCCCACGGCCTGCCGGGGGAGCAGACCCTGAAGGACGGGGACCTCGTGCTGATCGACACCGGCTGCTACGTGCAGGGCTACCAGTCCGACATCACCCGCACCTATGTCTTCGGCCGCCCGACGGCGGAGCAGCAGCGCATCTGGGACATCGAGAAGGAGGCCCAGGCCGCCGCCTTTGCCCGGGTGGAGATCGGGGTGCCCTGCGAGGATGTGGATGCCGCCGCCCGGGCGGTGCTGGTGAAGCACGGGCTGGGTCCCGACTACGACCTGCCCGGTACGCCGCACCGCACCGGCCACGGCATCGGCCTCAGCATCCACGAGCCCGCCTATCTGGTGCGCGGCGACCGCACCCCCCTGGCGGCGGGCATGTGCTTCTCCAACGAGCCGATGATCGTGGTGCCCGACCGCTTCGGCGTGCGGCTGGAGGACCACATGTATGTGACGGACGCGGGTGCCCGGTGGTTCACCGAGCCGCAACCGGCCATCGACCGCCTCTGACGGCACCTTCTCTCCAACACAGGACTTCCCATGGCCGGCAGCCAGGACTTCGAGGATGACCCCCGCAACCGCATCGTGAAGGTCTGGCTGAACGGCGACCTGGTGCCCCGGGACGAGGCGAAGGTGTCGATCTTCGACGCGGGCTTCGTGGTCGGCGACGGGGTGTGGGAGGGGCTGCGCCTGCACCGGGGCGCGCTGCTGTTCCTCGAGACCCACCTGGACCGGCTCTATGCCGGGGCGGCGCAGATCCGCCTGGACATCGGCCTCGACCGGCCGGCCCTGACCGCGGCCCTGTGGGCGACCATGGCCGCCAACGGCTTCGAGGACGGGGTGCATATCCGGGTGATGGTCACCCGCGGGCCCAAGTCCGGGGCCAACCAGGACCCGCGCAATGCGCTGGGCCGCCCGACCGTGGTGATCCTGGCGGAGCGCAAGGTGCCGAGCCCGGCGCTGGCGACACGGGGCCTGTCGCTCGCCACATCCGACATCCGCTGCACGCCGGCGGAGATGTTCGACATGCGCCTGAACTCCCACAGTCGGCTGAACCTGATCTCCGCCCTGCTGCAGGCCATCGACAAGGGGGCGGACGAGGCCCTGATGCTGGACCCGCACGGCTTCGTTTCCAGCTGCAATGCGACGAACCTGTTCATCGTCCGGGACGGCCATGTGCTGACCTCCACGGGGGAGTACTGCTTCAACGGCGTCACCCGGGCCAATGTCATCGACCTGTGCCGGGTCCACGGCATTCCCGTGGCCCTGTGCGACTTCGACCTGGACATGGCCCATGCGGCGGACGAGGCCTTCGTCACCGGCACCTTCGGCGGCCTGACCCCCGTGCGGGAGATCGACGGCCATGTCCTGCCCTGCGCCCTGCCGGGACCGGTGACCACCCGCCTGCGCGCCCTCTACGAGGCCCTGAAGGACCGGGAGGCGGGGGTTTGAGCGGGGCCGAGACCCTGCGGATCGCCATGTGGTCGGGGCCACGGAACATCTCCACGGCCATGATGCGGTCCTTCGAGAACCGCCCCGACACGGACGTGGTGGACGAGCCCTTCTATGCCGCCTATCTGGCCGCCACCGGGCTCGACCACCCGATGCGGGCGGAGGTGCTGGCCAGCCAGCCCACGGACTGGCGGGCGGTGGTCCCGGGCCTCACGGGCGCGGCCCCGCACGGGGCGCCGGTCTTCTACCAGAAGCACATGACCCATCACATGCTGCCGGACATGGACCTCGGCTGGACCGCCGCCTGCCGCAACGCCTTCCTGATCCGCCATCCCGCACGGGTGCTGGCCTCCTATGTGGAGAAGCGGGAGACGGCGGCGCTGGCCGACATCGGCGTGGTCCGCCAGCGGGACCTGTTCGAGCGGGAGGCCGACCGCCTGGGCCACGCCCCGCCCGTGATCGAGTCCGCCGAGGTGCTGCGCGATCCCCGCGGGGCCCTGTCGGCCCTGTGCGCGGCCCTGGACGTGCCCTTCCGGGACGAGATGCTCTCCTGGCCCGCCGGTCGCCGGGCCAGCGACGGGGTCTGGGCCCCCGCCTGGTACGACCAGGTGGAGCGATCCACCGGCTTCCAGTCCCGGCCGGAGGGCGACCTGCCGGACCTGCCCGACGCCCTGCGGCGGGTGGCCGACGCGGCCATGCCCCACTATGACGCCCTGGCCAGATGGCAACTCCAGGTGGCAGGCCCGGCGAGCCAACAAAATTAGAGGCTGATTTTCTTCGGATCCCATGCTATCCCAGATTGTGAACCGGCCCCGGGCTTGCCTCCGGCCGGGAGAGGGGATGTCATGTTGTCCAATCCATCAGGTCGCGGCCTGTCCCGGCGGCGTCTCGTCGGACTGTCTGTCGCAGCCGCTGCGACCGGTCCTCTGGCGGGGCTCGGCCCGGCCCATGCGGCGGCGGCCAGTGCGGCGACCGTCACGGTCTTCGCCTCCGGTGCCGACCGGATCATCGGTCGTGAGTTCGTCGGTCTGGCCTACGAGAAGTATGCCCTGACCGAGCGGCTCTTCACGGCCGCCAACACCGACCTCGTGGGCCTGTTTCGGAGCCTGGGGCCCGGGCTGCTGCGGGTCGGCGGGGCGACGGTGGACATGTTCATCTGGACGCCGGGCGGGCAGGGCCGGACCCACCGCCAGATTGCCCCGGCGGACGTGGACGCCCTGGCGGGCTTCCTCAGGGCGACGGGCTGGCGGTGCCTCTATGGGATCAATCTGGCCGGGGCCTCCACCAATGCCACCTCGCCGGCCATGGCCGCGGACGAGGTGCGTTATGCAACGGGTGCCCTGGGGCCGTCCCTGGCCGGGATCGAGATCGGCAACGAGCCGGAATTCTATGGGGCCGGCGGCTATTTCCCGGAAGAGACCTGGACCTTCCAGACCTACGAGACCCTCTGGCGCAGCTTTCGCGACACGATCGTCCACATCAATCCGAAGGTTGCCATCTCCGGCCCCGGCTGCGTCTCGCGGATCGGCGACTGGACCGCGCCCTTCGCCGTCGCCCAGAAGGGTCGCCTGCACATGGTGACCCAGCACTACTACCGGGGGAACGGTCTCGACGGCGGGGCCACCGCCGCCAACCTGATCACCCCCGACACCCGGCTGCCCGGCTATCTGGACGCCCTGAAGCGGGCGGGATGGGGGGCGGCCGCGCCGGTGCGGATCACGGAGGGCAACTCCTATTACAGCGGGGGTGCGCCGGGCGTCAGCAATGCCTATGCCTCGGCCCTCTGGGTGATCGACTTCCTGTTCACCTGTGCCCTGGGGGATGCCTCCGGCGTGAACCTCCAGGGGGGTGGTGTCAGCGCCTATACCCCCATTGCCGACCAGGCCGATGCGGTTGTGGACGTTCGCCCCTGTTTCTACGGGCTGAAGCTGTTCCAGCTGGCCGGTCGGGGCCGCGTGCTGCCGACGGCGATCCGGGCCGGCGGGCGCAATGTGTCGGCCTATGCGGTGGCCGCCGACGATGGAAGCCTGCGCCTTGTCCTCGTCAACAAGGACCTCGGGCAGGACCTCGACGTGGCGGTGGCCCTGCCGCGTCCTGCCGGACGCGCCACGGCCCTGTCCCTCGAACAGAGATCGCCCGGGGCCTCAGGCCCCAGCCTGACCGCCACCTCGGGCGTGAGGCTGCAGGGCGCGACCATCGGGCTGGACGGACACTGGACGCCGGACGCGGCGGAGGTCGTGCCCGTGGCGGACGGTCAACTGAAGGTCCGTCTGCCCCGCCTGTCCGCGGTGCTGGTGACGGTGTCCTGAGGCAGAGGTGCCTAGGGTAGCAAACCGTAATAATACATGCTACCGGAAGACGCATTGATGAACCGATGGAACGACCGTCGGTCGCGTTCCGGAGTGTTCCCATGCCGCCTGAAGCCCCCCCTGAAGCCCTGCCCTTGCTCCCGTCCGATCGCCCGGACCCGTCCCGTCGCCAGACCCTGGCCCTGGCCCTGGCGGCGGCCGGGGTCGTGCTTGCGGACACCCCCTCATCGGCGGCGACCGCGGCGACGGTGGCCGGTTCACCGGTGGTCCAGGCCAGCGTGGCGGTGGGTCCCGCCCCCGTCGGCGTCGTCGGAGGGGGCTTCGCCGGCCTGTCCTACGAGAAGGCGACCGTGACCGAGCGCCTGTTCACCGCCGCCAATGCCGATCTCGTCGGCCTGTTCCGGCGGCTGGGGCCGAGCCTCCTGCGCCTCGGCGGCAATACGGTGGAGCGGCAGGTCTGGACGGCGGGGGGACGGGGCGGGGTCCCCGGCCAGATCGCGCCCGCGGACGTGGACGCCCTGGCCGGGTTCCTCAAGGCCTGCGGCTGGCGGTGCCTCTACGGGGTCAACCTGGCCGGTGCGGCCACCAATGCAACCTCCCCCGTGCTGGCGGCGGAGGAGGTGAAATACGTCGCCAGGGCGCTGGGCACCTCCCTGGCGGGGATCGAGATCGGCAATGAACCCGACCTGTACGGCGACATCGGCTATTTCCCCAGATCGACCTGGAACGCCGCCGCCTTCGAGGCCCTGTGGCGCCGGTACCGGGATGCCATCGTTGCCGCGACCCCCGGCGTCACGGTCACGGGGCCGTCCACCGCGGGCAGCGTCCAGCGCTGGACCGCCCCGTTTGCCAGTGCGGAGAAGGGCCAGTTCGAATGGCTGACCCATCACTATTACCGGGCCAATGGCCTGGACCCGACCTCCACCGCGGCAAGGCTGGTCACCCCGGACGGGGCACTGGGCCAGATGCTGGCGGCCTTGAAGCAGGCCGGGACGGCAGCCGGAACCCCGGTGCGCCTGTCGGAGTGCAACTCCTTCTACAATGGCGGCGCGCACGGGGCGAGCAATGCCTATGCCTCGGCCCTGTGGGGGATCGACTTCCTGTTCAGCTGCGCCCAGGGCGGCCTGAGCGGGGTCAATTTCCACGGCGGGGGGCAGTCCGCCTACACGCCCATTGCCGATCACGACAACGCGGTGGTGGGGGTCCGGCCGCTCTATTACGGACTGGCCCTGTTCCATCTGATGGGGCCGGGAACCCTGCGGCAGACGGCGGTCTATGCCGGCGGGCGCAATGTCTCCGCCTATGCCATCACCTCGGCCAGCCGCGGGCTGCGGGTCGTGCTGGTCAACAAGGACCCGACCGAGGACCTGGAGGTGACGGTGTACCTGCACCGGTCCGCGACCCGGGCGTCGGCGGTGGCCCTGACCCAGCTGTCGCCCGGAGCCACCGGCCCCAGCCTGACCGCCACCTCGGACGTTAGGCTGCAGGGTGCGGCCATCGGGCCGGACGGAAGCTGGACGCCGGACGCGGCGGAGGCCCTGACCGTGGCGGACTCCCAGGTGAAGGTCCGGCTGCCCCGCCTGTCCGCGATGCTGGTGACGGTGTCCTGAGCCGGAGGCACCCGGTGGCCGTCCTAGCCCCCGCGGGGCTTGCGGGCCCGGCCCGGGGGCGGCAGGCAGGCCCGGGCATGGGCGGCGATCAGGGCCCCCTGGAAGGTGGCCGGGTCGACGGCGCGGAGGTCACAGGTGGTGGCCCCGTTCCGGCCCCAGCCGCCGGGCACCGGCGCAAAGGCCTCCGGGGCCTGCTCGCAGTAGAAGGCCTGCAGGTCCGGGTCGAACATCAGGTTCAGCTGGGTGCCGTCCGCGGACAGGGTGGCGAAGATCCGCCGGGGGGTGCGGAACGCCATCCGGTCGAAATGCGGCACTTCCCGGCTGTCGGCGAGGTCGAGGGCCAGGGCGCGGGCCTGTTCGGCGGTGACGGTCACGGGGGCTCCTCCGCTGGAAGGGGAAGGCTGCCATGAAGGCCGGGGTGCGGCAATGTGTTCGCCGGTCGTCCTCCGGGCTTGACACACGACCCGATGGTCCAATGCTGGCCCGGCAACAGGGAGGGGACGACCATGGGACGACCGGCAGGCGGAGCGGCAGGGATTGCGGCGGCTCTGATGGGGGCTGTGGCCCTGGCCCACCCGGCTTCCGCCCGGGCCGAAGCAGCCCCCGCGGCCCCCACCTTCGTGCGGATCACCCCGTCCCAGCTGCACTGGATCGAGATTCCCGGCGGCCTCGGGGCCCGCTTTGCCGTGGTGCTGGGGGACCCCGGCAAGCCCGGTCCCTATGTGATCCGCGCCAGCTTCCCGCCCCACGTGATGGACACGCCGCACATCCACCCCAACGACCGCACGGTCACGGTCCTGTCCGGCACCTGGTACACGGGCACGGGGCCGGTGTTCGACCTGTCGAAGGCCGTGCCGCTGGGCCCGGGCAGCGTGATGTTCCACCCCGGCGGGGCCGTGCACTGGGACGGATCCGGCGGCGACACGCCCGTGGTGGTCCAGATCACCGGCATGGGCCCGGCCCCCACCCTGCCCATCGACCCGAAGGCCGCGGCCTGGGTGCGGGTCGGCACCGGGACCCCCTAGCACGGTCCGGATGGCGGGGGCTCGAGCCGGGCCCCGGCCCGGTCGCGGGCTGAGGGGGCCGCGTCCTGCGACCGCTGATCCGCAAGCCGGTCTGGAGGATGGCTGCGGCATTCGTTGCCGCGACCCTTGATCTTGCCCTGATCGCCCTTGTGGTCTGTGGAACCGACGGCGGGCCGCGGGTCCCGGCGGATGGCCCGACGGTCGAGGTGCAGTTGCTCCGACCCGCGGCACCCCTCCGGCGGCGAGCCGTGCCGGGACCTCCCCCGGCGATGGAGACCGCCGCTGTATCTCCAGGCCAGATGCCGCCCCCGCGCGACGGGCCGACAGCCGAAGATGCCTCCGCCTCCGCCCCATCCGGGCCGTCCGGTGCGGACCTCCGTCGGGTCCTGGCCCGGGTCAGTCGTTGTGCGGCGGGCGATCTGGATCGACTGTCGGAGGACGAGAGACGGGACTGCGACGCCCGGCTCGCCGCCGTGGCCCGGCAGGCACCGGTCATTGATGCCATACCGCAGGACAAGCGCCGGACCTTCAATGCCGTGGTTGCGGCCTATTGTCTGCGTCATGCTCCCACGCCCGTGGCCACGGGGGGAGTCGCAGGGCTGTCCGATAGGCGCCCGGACGGGCCGACCCCCGGGGGAGAGCGATGGCAGGCACCGGAGGGGACGCACCTGCCCAGCCTACGGTGCAGCGTGCCGCTCGGTCCGGTCAGGAAGGACCGCAAGGTCCGTCCGCCGCCGCACAGCCTTGTTCTCGGGCCCTGTACGTTGCGCCCGGGGGTCGGCGTCCTCACCGAGGAAGCCGATATTCCCTGACAGCCCGGTCGGTCAGCCCCTGGCCTGGACCAGGGCCGGGAGGTGCTGGGAGATCATGGACAGCACATCCGTCGGGTTCACGCCGAACTGCTGGGCCAGCTGCTGCACGTGGGCAGGGTCGAGGGCGCTGCCGATCTGCTCCGGGGTGAGGGCGGCTCCGTTGCCGGAGGCCATCCCCTGGACGGCGGTGCCCAGCCCGCCCTGGACCAGCTGGTCGATCAGGCCGCTGGCCCCGCCGAGGGGAGTCTGGGCCAGCGCCTGGTTCAGCAGCGCCGGTCCCTGGGCCTTCAGCTCCTGCTCGGCCATGGACGCCAGGTCATCGAAAAGTCCCATGATGTGGGCTCCGCCGTTCCGGGAAAGGGATCAGGTGACCGGCAGGGCCCCGGGGGTGCCGCACTTGGTGAACTTGCCCTTGGCGGTCTTGCAGCGGGTCGGCTTGGCCGGTGCGGCCGGGGTCGCCGCAGCTGCCGGGGTCGCCGCCGCGGCCGGCTTGGCCGTCGTCGTCGTCTTGTGACAGACCTTGTCCTTGGCGATGCAGGAGTTGCCGCACAGGACGCCGGTCTTGCACACCGGGGTGGCGAAGGCCGAGGTGGCGACCAGGGAAAGGGCGGCGACAGCGAAGAGGGCTCGGATCATTGGGTGTCTCCTGTAATTGACAGGAGTTAAGGGCGCCGTTCGAAGTCCATCAATTGTTAATTGAATTTTACACGCGTCCGGGGTGCCGACCGGAGGCAACTGGCGCCCCGAACTGGGCGCGCCCGGCCGGATCAGGGGCTGATGCGGGTCACGGTAGGGGAATTGCGGGGGTGGAAGTAGAACTGCTTGGAGATGGTCAGGCCGTTGGGGAACATCAGGGTCGAGGGGCTGATGAAGCTGTAGGTCGCCTCGCCCATCACCACGCTGTCACCGGCGGTGGTGAGCAGGCCGGTGGGCAGGGTGACCGCCGTGCCCACGGTGAGGGCCGCGACATTGCTGCCGTCGCTCCACTGGATCACGTCGGTGATCGGCCCGTTGTTCACCGAGACCGCCTCGATGCTGGTGAGGCGCATGGTCAGGCGGCTGGTATCCACCGGGGCCATGACCACATTGCCCACGGCGAAGATGTCGGTGATGTCGGCATTGTGCAGGGTCTGGACCTGGGTGGCCAGGTTGCCGATGGTGAAGGCCACCGTGTTCACGTGCCGGGCGATGGTGGCAAAGCTCCCCACCGTCACGGCCCCGACGAAGACCAGGATCAGCATGGGCGCGATCAGGGCGAACTCCACGGCGGAGACGCCGCGGGTATCCCGCCACAGCCGGCGGAGCGCGCGCCATCGGGCCGTCTCACGCATAGGGCTCGTTCCGGAAGGCCACGGTGGACTCGAACACCGTCGTTCCATCTTTGGACGCATTGTATCCGGTCAGGAAGTAGGGCGTCAGCAACTGCCACTTGAGATAGGTGTTGACCATCACGATGCTGCCGGCGGCACTGCCGCCGAAGGCCAGGTTCTGGTCCGAGAAGCTGCCGTTGACCGTCACATTGGGCTGGGTGGCATTGGAGAAGGCGGCGAAGGTCTGCACGCTGACGGACAGGTTGCTGGTGCAGGACGATCCCAGCCAGTTGAGCTGATCGCAGACCTTGGTCTTGAACGCCGTGGTGGCGGCCGAGCCGGTCAGGGTGAACTGACCGGTCATGATCTGCCGGGCCGCCAGGTTGGTGGCGTTGTCCAGGGCCGCCGAGACGGCATTGGCCACGCAGACCTCGGTGATCGAGAAGAGGATGAACAGGAACGGCAGGGCCACGAGGGCGAATTCCACCGCCGTCGACCCCCGCTGGTCCCGTCGCCAGCCCCGCCGCTTCCGGCCGGGCCGGTCCGCGGCCGACCGGTCAGCTGGCAATGCGGACATTTTGCAGGTTCCCCGCGATGATCTGGAAGGCCGAGATGAGGGCGGCGGAATCCTTCGCATCGAAATAGTGGCTGGAGTCCGTGGCGCACTGCTGCAGGTTGGACAGGGACGTCGCGTCGGAGACCCCGAAGCCGATCGCATAGATCTCGATGTTCTGCGACTTGGCATAGGCGCAGGACGCCACCTCGGCGGTGTTGGACTTGGTGATGGCCGCCTGGCTGGACGAGGCAACGGTGCCGTCGCTGTTGAAGGAGGCCCCCGTCAGGGTCCCGTTCGCGTTCAGGGAATTGGTGTTGTAGCCGTCGGTCATCAGGATGATCACCTTGCGCGGCATCTTGTTGGCGGTGTCATAGGGCGCGCCGGAGGCGAAGGTGGCGGTGGGCGACAGGACGTTCACCCCCCAGGTGATGCCGCCGGCGATGTAGGTGTTCGGCTTGTAGCTGCCGATCTGGTAGACCAGCCCCTTGATCGCGGCCAGGACCGAGGCGGAATCCGTGGTCAGGGGCAGGATCGGGTTCAGGCACTGCTGGGACGTGGTCAGGAAGCCCACATAGGGCTTGCTCGCGCTCGCGGTTTCCGGCGGGGCCAGCAGGCCGTTGGACCCCACCAGGTTGTTCACGCAGCCATACCACTTGTACCAGGTGGTGACGCCGGGCTGGGCCGGCTTGGCCGGGGTGGACGAGCAGGTGGTGACCGGGGTGATGGGCACGGTGGTGCAGGTCTGGCCCACCAGATGGGTGCCCATGGTCACCACCCCGTCGATCACCGACACCACATAGGGCTGCATCGATCCGCCAGAGCAGGTGGTCTTGGTGGAGACGGTGTTGCAGACCTGCGGGCCGGCGGGCTGGGCCGGGGTGCCGGCGGTGGTGGTGGAATAGTTGGCGGCGACGGACAGCCAGTTCCCGGTGGTGGTCGTGCCGACGTTCACATAGTCCGCATAGGGCACCACGGCGACCTTCACGAAGCCTTGGTTCTGCGTGGTCATCAGGGCGTTGACGAGGTTGGTGGCGGCGGTCTGCAGCACCTGCATCTTCGTCCCGGCGCTGTCGAGGGCCACGCTCATCGAATAGGTGTTGTCGAGGACGAGGGCCACTTCCACCGTCCCCTTGGCGGACTTCAGGCCGGAGGCGGTCGCGCTGTACGGTACTGTCGACAGACCGGCCAGTCCGCCGAAATAGGTGGAATAGCTGCCGGTGGCGGTGGCGGTAATGTTCTTCGTGGAGGTGTTGTAGTTGAAGGTGCTGATCTGGGCGCTGGACTTCACCGCTGCCGGCAGATTGGCACTGAAGACGGTCGAGGTGATCGTCTGCAGGGTGGAGGAATCGGTCGCCGTGGAGGACGCCGCGGCCAGCACGGCCGTGTCGAGGGCGTTCTGCACTTCCGATCTCTGGTTGTACAGGTTGGACACGTCCAGGGCGAGGGCAATAAGACCGGCCAATACGGAAATCGATATGGCTGTCGTGACGAGAATATTGCCCGCCTCGTTCGACCGGAATGCGCCCCTCTTGGCCATCTTCATTGAACCCATTTTGTCGCGACGTAAGAAATATGTCGTTAAAGTCTCTCGGATTCATTAATGTCTTATGGAAAGTCATAATTTCATCGTTAATATTTGGTGATTGCTCTGTCACTGCCTGAAGTCGGTCGGCAATGGGTCCGGATCGCCGATTGTCGGCGCAGGTTGTCCGGGTCGGCCGTCAGGGCCGCATCGCGGGACTTCGGTGGGACGTGTGGCCAGTGATACCGGCCAGTGATACCGGCAAGTGATACCGGCCAGTGATGTCGGCCGGTGACATCCGACCGTCAGGGCGGGGATCTTCCCCCGCGGCCCGGCACAGGGCGTGACGCTGCCGGGTCGGGACAGGCTGTCAGTTGACGGCGGCCGGGCGCCGGACGGGCCGACCGGACCGGACCCGCATCGCCGGATCGGCCTCCTCGTCGGAGAAGTCCCGCAGCGGGACCGGAATCCGGTCCATCAGATTGGTCTGCAGATGCTCCATCGCGTCGAGGATGATGGGCCGGCGGCGAAGGCGGGGCGGGGCAACGGCGCCGTTGACCCAGCGGCTCACCGTGGTGGGCTGGTAGCCGTGCCGCTCGGCAAAGGCGGTCTGGTTGCCGCCCAGGGCCATGATCAGCCACATGAGATGATGGAAGGTCTCCCGGGAGGAAAGGTCCGCCGTCGCCACGGTGCGCGCCAGCTCCTCCACCCATCCCCTGTGCAGCGCCCGGCCCACGGGGAGCGTGGACGCTTCGGGAGACTCTGCGTCGGCGCTGGAATCCCCATCGGCACGGGAGGCGGCCGTGCGCCTCCCCTCGGAGGACTTGATCATGGGCAAAGCTCCGAATTCCCTTTCAGGCTGGATAGCGCCATTGGCCGGAAAGCGCAACATAATGCGATAAAACATTTTGGGGATAATATTGACGATTCACGTATTTGGAGAGAAAGTCACCGAAGTAGCTTTTCCGGTTGGGTCTTCGTCCGCTGGGCCATGCTGCCCGGACGGGGTCCCGCCGGCGAGGCGGAATGCCGAAACGGCGTTGTCGGGAAGTTCCGATGGGACCGCTTGCAGGGGTCGGGGAAAAGGTCGTCGGTTTCAGGCCGCATCGCGTCTTCCATCTCACGCGGGTGCTGGGCTCGCAGAATGTCCGCAGGGTCAATCGGCTGGTCCGGGACATTCGCGGCTTCATGGCCGTTCACGGCGAACACCATGTGATCGAACGCAGCCCCAGCCGGCTCGCCACCCATGTCACGCACGGGGATGTCGTCGCCATCTATACGGAGGAGGGGCGCGCCCGGCGGCTGGTCGGGGTCAGCCTGTGCGTGCAGACCAATGAGGAAAGTCCGGTGCTGGAGCTGGCCTACACGGCCATTGACCGGCAGTTCCGCGGGCAAAGGATGGCCCAGCTGGCCGCCTGCGGCGCGATGATCAGCAAGCTGCACTCCCTGGACGACATCACCGGCATCGCGCTGGCCTGTCAGCCGGACAACTGGCTCTGCCGCAGTGCTGCGGACGAGCTGGGCGTCGACTTCTGGACGGCGGCGGAGCTGATGGAGCACACACCCCCGCTGCGCTCCCTGATCCTCAGGCACCGGGTCGAATATCTGAAGCGCGACTGGCGCGCCGATCCGCTGATCGGCCTGGTCCGGCCGGCCGCCGTCGCCGACGCCGCCCGTCTGGTGCAGGACGCCGCCGGTCCCCGGGGCCTCGCCTGGACCCGCAACAGCCGGGTGATGCTGGACGGGGAATGGAACCTGACCGGCAGCAACAATGCGGAGTCCCGTCTGCATCTGGCGCGGATGGCCGAGGGTCATCTGCCGTCCGCAGCCCTGTGGAACGCGCCGCCGCCCAGCCCGTCGCCGCTGATCGATCGCTGCGCCTGACGCGTCCGCGTCCCTCACCCTGACACAGTCCCTGCACACGTCCGCCCGGCCGCAAGCCGGGTCGGGCTGCCATGCGCCTCACGCGGCCGTGATCGCAGGCGGTCCCGAGATGGCTTGCGCTAACGCATTAAAATGCGTTAAACGACATTGTCTCGTTTTTACAGCCAGTGGAGGCCGCCATGATCGATCTCGACGCCCTGCTCGCCCTGATCCTCCAGACCTTGCGGGAAAATGGCGAGGAGCACCGCAACGCCCTGAAGCAGGCCGGGGCGATGGAACATTTCCGGAGCGGAATGGAGTTCGAACGGCGCCAGCATGACAAGGTCCGGCGGGCCGGGCTCATCGGGGCCGTCGCGGGCATGGTGGGCTTCGGCCTCATGACCGCCATCACGGTGGGCGCGGTGATCTACTTCGGTATGCCGCATCGTGGAGGCGTGGCCGGTTCTCTGGCCGGTTCCCTGGCAGGTCCCGACCGGATCGGGTCCCGGTCGGCGCCGGGGTAGGCGTCAGAGGCGGGCCTCGTCGGGATGTGCCTCGGCGATCAGGGGGCGGCCGTCGATGTAGCGCCGCAGGTTCTCCAGGAACTGGGAATCGCCCCGGCCCCGGACCCCGTCCCCGGCGTGGGAGGCGTGGCCGGTGACCCGCACCTGCGGGTGGGACCAGAACCAGGTGTCCGCGGGCAGGGGCTCGGTCCGGAACACGTCCAGCACGGCGTGGGCCGGCTGGCGGCGGTCCAGCCCGGCGCGCAGGGCGTCCTCGTCCACCAGCTGGCCGCGACCGATGTTGATCAGCAGCGCGCCGGGCTTCATCGCCGCGAAGAAGGCCGCGTCGGCCAGGTTGAGGGTCTCGGCGTTCAGCGGGCAGGCCAGCACCACCACATCGGCGTCGGGCAGGAGGCCCTGCAGGTCCGACTGGGGCCGGACCGCATCCACCAGGTCATCCGGCTTCGGGTTCCGGCGCACCACGGTGACGGCGGCGCCGAAGCCCTTCACCCGGCGGGCGATCTCCTGGCCGATGGCGCCATAGCCCACCAGCAGCCAGTGGGTGGAGGCCACTTCCCGGAAGGGCACGGTGCACCACTCCCGGCGGCCCTGGGCGGCGGCCTGGTCGGCGATCGGGTGCAGCAGGCTCAGTGCATGGGACAGCACATAGTCGGCAATGGCGGGGGACTGGGCCTGGCTCTTGGTGAGCCGCAGGCCCTTGTCCATCAGGGCCTTGAACAGGGGGTGGTCGAGGCCGGCGCTGAACACCTGGATCCAGCGGCCCTTCGTGCCCTTCATCACCTGGCTGGCAAAGGCCCCCAGCCGCGCGCCGGGGTTCGGCCCGGAATAGGCGTCGAGGCTCAGCCAGAAGACCTCCGGGTCCACCGCCTCGGCCGGTACGGGGGTTCCGTTGCGCTGGAAGGTGCCGTCGACCTCGAAGGTGATGATGTCCAGCTCCGCGCCCAGGGACGACAGGCGGGAATGGGTCCGCTGGCGGGCTTCGGCGGTCATCAGGATCTGCATGGGTCGGTCTCCGGCGGTCGGGTGCCTCCTGACTAGCAGGTTCCTCCGCAATTCGAGACTCCGTTCCGGCGGACGGGCTTGTCCGATGCCGCGGACGCACCCCATGCTGGGGCGATGATGTCCCCGCGCCTTCGCCACGCCCTTGCCGGGCTCACCCTCACCCTCGTCGCCCTGGCCGGATCGGCGGGCGGGGCCGCGCCGCTGCCCCAGCCGCCGGAGGGGGGGCAGCCGATCGTCATCGGCACCTCCTACGTCATCCCCTCTGCCCTGCTCGGGGACCGCCGCCGCCTGAACGTCTACCTGCCGGAGCACTATGACGACCCGAAGCGGACCTTTCCCGTGGTCTATCTGCTGGATGGCGGACTGACGGAGGATTTCCACCACATCACCGGTCTGGCCCGGATCAATGCCGCCTATGGCGCGGGGCAGGAGGTGATCGTGGTGGGGATCGAGGGGGTGGACCGCCGCCACGACCTGACCTCGCCCTCCGCCACCGCCGCCGACCGGCGGCTGCTGCCCACTTCCGGCGGGGCGGCGGCCTATCGCCGGTTCCTGCGAGAGGAGGTGCGCCCCTTCATCGCCGCCCATTTTCGGACCGGCGGGCGGGCGGCCCTGATGGGGGAGTCCCTGGCCGGGCTGTTCGTGGCCGAGACCCTGCTGAAGGCCCCCGCGGACTTCGACGACTATGTGATCGTCAGCCCCAGCCTGTGGTGGGACCGGGGGGCGCTGGTCGACGGGGCGGCGGACGACCTGCGGCGCGGGGGATATGCCGGTCGCCGGGCCTTTGTCGCCTTTGACGACCCGCCCCCGCCCGCGGAGGCGGCGGCCAGGGACCGGGCGCGTCAGGATCGGTTCGCGGCGGCCCTGAACGGCGCGGGCCACGGGCTGGAGGTGACCGTCATCCGGCCGGGGGAGGGGCACGGTGGCATCTACCACCCCGCTGCCCTGCTGGCCTTCCGCCACCTGTTCGGAACGCCCTGAGTCTCGACTCGCGCGCTATTTCTCGGTGAGGGCCTTTGCCGCGGCCGCATCGGCGGGCCGGGCGATATGCGGCGTCACGACGATGTAGAGCTGGGTCCGCGACCCGCTGGACAGATGCAGCTTGAACAGTTCCCCCATCAGCGGGATCTGGCCGAGGCCGGGGGGCGCTTCCTGGGTGGTCAGGCGGTTTTCCTGGGTCAGGCCACCGATCACGAAATACTCCCCGTCCATGACCGTCGCGGTGGTGGAGGCCTCCCGCTGGCTGATGGTGGGATAGCCCTGGGAATAGCCGGTGACGCTGGAGACCTCGCAGAACACGTGGGAGGTCACATAGCCGTCGTCGCTGACCCGGGGGGCGATCTGCAGGGTGACGCCCACGTTCACGTACTGCACCTGCTGCGACACCGCATTCACCCCGGACAGGGCGATGGAGGTCAGGATCGGCAGGGCGTCGCCGGTGATGATCTTGGCCGAGGACCCGCTCTGCGCCGAGATCCGCGGGCGGGAGATGATCCGACCCTCCCCCTTGGCCACCTGGGCATATATGGCGGCCTGCAGGGCGACGCTGGTCTGGGCGGCATTGGTGAGGCCGGTGGACCCGATGCCGCCGCCGGGGGTGAAGGCCCCGGTGTTGACGGTGACCACGCCGAACTTTCCGGCGCTGTTCTTGAAGTCGATGCCCACATTGCGGGCCCCGGTCTCGGTCAGCTCCACGAACACGGTTTCCAGCAGCACGCTGTTCACCGGCACGTCGAGCAGGGCGATGCGGTCGCGTAGGCGGCGGATGCGCTCCGCCGGGCCGCGCAGGATGACGGCGTTCAGCCGCCGGTCGATGCCGATGGCATCATCCACCTGGGCCCCGATGGGGGGCGCGTCCTGGTTCAGCTGGGCCGTGTTCTGCTGGTAGGTGCCGGCCGACCCGCCGGTGATGCCGGAGGAGCCGAAGGCCGGCTCCTGGGGGATGAAGGTGTCGTTGGGCTTCTGGGCCGGACCGTCGCTGAGCAGGCCCACGATCTCGCTCACATCGGCATATTTCAGCGGGACGACGGCGAACTCCTCGTCCTCGGCGCTGCGGTCGCGGAAGATGGCCAGCGAGATCGGCGCCCCGCCCCGGGCCGGTGTGGCGGCGGGGGTCCGCGATCCCGCCTGGCCGCCGGACCGGGCGTCACCGGCATGGATGGTGACGAAGATCGCCTGCCCTCCCACGGGGGCGGTCTCCACATGCATGGTCCCGGGGGCGGAGGGGCTCAGGACCAGGTCCGCGCCCCGCTGCTCGAAGGCCAGGTCCCGGACATAACCGCGGACGAAGTTCGGGCTGTTGGCCCCGGGGGAGCGGCCGGACCGGGACAGGACCAGGGCCGGGTGGGCACCGTCATTGCCGGTGATCGTCACCGACGGCGGCGGTCCGGCAAAGGTCAGGACCAGCCGGGTCTCCGACGGGGAGGTGTCGGCCAGGGTGACGCTGACCAGGCTGGCCTCGTCCGCCAGGGCCAGGGTCGGCCACGCCAGCACGAGGACCAGCAGGGCCAGGACCGCCGACCGGAGCCCCGTGCCGTTACCCGTCCGTGTCCCGGTCCGTGCTGCGGTCAATCCGACCCTCCCCGAATCGGGGACTACTGAATCGCCCCCGTCGCATTGACGTAGCATTTCGAGTTGCTGCGCGCCAAAGCTCTCTGGACCAGATAGTGGCGGCTGCCGCCCGATGCGGTGGGCAGGGTGACGTTGTAGTAGGCCCCGTTGGGCAGCTGGGACTGGGCATTGCCGAAGGTCCAGGCGCACATGTCGCCGTTCTCGTAGTCCTGCCGGTTGTACCAGGCATTGAGCAGCGGATCGCTCACCGTCTCCTCCAGCTCATGCGCGATAACCGAGATCATGGCATCCACCGCCGGATTGCCGTTGGGCGAGACGCCCGCGGTGTTCACGTTGCAGGAGCCGAGGGACCGGTTCGGATTGCCGATGAAGCCGTACTTGATCGTGGTCCGGCCCACGTTCGAATAGGTGTGCCAGCCGCAGTAGGAGGTCAGGAAGCCCGAGCTTTCCCCGATGTCCGACGAGGACAGCACCAGATAGATCGCATTGGGATCGGGGGCCGAACCGGCATAGCTGGCCACCAGCGACTGCACCGTCGCATCCGTCAGGGTATAGCCGCCATAGGTGGCGGAGGTGTGCTGGGAATACTGCACGATGGTGGGGGAGGACAGCTGGGTCACCGCCATCCCGTTGCTCTCGGTCCACTGGCCGAGGCTGGACCCGGCCGCGGTGGTCACCCCGGCATAGTTGGTCATTCCGGCCTTGGGCGGGGCGGACAGGCCGTACAGGGCATCGAGGATGATCTGCTGGCCGGCCGCATTGTCCGTGCCGTTGGACTGGGCCCAGTTGCCGTACCAGATCACCACCACCTTGGAGACGGAGGTCATCACCGGCCCCCTGTGATAGCTGATCGGATTGGCGTTGGGGGCGCTGGAGCCCGTGGGCGGTGCAAACTGGCGCGTGGCCTGGGTGTGCGGACCCGACCGGTGCGTCACCTTTTCCGAGATGTTCCCGAAGATGTCGACGCTGGGTTCATGCGAAGCGGACGCGTTTTCGGGCTCCGCGCGGGCCGAACCGGTCGCCAGCCCCAGGACGGCCATGGCGGTCAGGGCAACGGCACGGACCGTCCGCGTCCGGGCATCACGATGCGGCATGAAGCTCTCCTTGGCATGCGGCTCGGTGCTTCGACCGTCCGCCCTCTGGTGCAGCGGACACTTCTGTCCCCCGCCCTTGTTTCCGATGAGGTCATCATTCTCAAGGCAGGCTTTAGTATTCGTAAAATTCCGACTCAACAATTACGAAGTCAAAATTGTGGTGAATTCTTGTTAGGGATAAGAAGTTATTCAAAGCGGCGCCCGAATTCTGCCGTTTTGTGGGTTTGCGGACGGGTGTGAGTCGCGGTGTCCGGTGGTCCGGAGGCTGGGGGCGCGGCGCTGGGTCCGGGCCATTTCCGCAACGGTCATTGCCTATCCGGCGGGAGCTTGTCACGCTGGGCATCCTGCACCATCCGGGGACGACACATGCACCGCAACCTCACCGCCGCCCTGCTCGCGGCCACGGCCCTCCTGGCGCTCCCGGCCGCGGCTGTCCGCGCGGAAGCCACGTCTGCGGCCCCCACCGCCGCGTCGGCCCTGGCCCGGCCTCCCGTCGGGGCGCGGCACTACACCATCAGCTCCACCGCCGGAAAGCACGGGGATGCGTGGGCCTGGACCACGTCCGACGGACGGCGGGCCTATCGGATGTCCATGTCCCTGCGGGGCTGGGTGACGGAGGACGATGCCCTGGTCACCCTGGGACCGGACCAGCGCCCCGTGGCCCTGGCCGTGCGCGGCTATACCGACCAGGGGGACGCGACGGAGGACTTCTCCGTGGATGCCGGTGGCATGGCCCACTGGAAGACGGTGATCGATTCCGGCTCGGCCCCCTTCGGCACCCGGCGCTACAACGCCTATGGCGGGCCCTGGCTGGCGGGGGAGCTGGACATCGAGGCCCTGGTGGCGGCGGGGGACAAGGGCCTCGACCTCCTGCCCACCGGCCATGGCAGCCTGAAGATCGGTCCCTCCGTGCAGATCGACGGGCCCAAGGGGCCAAGGACCGTGAAGCTCGCCTTCATGCAGGGGTTCGGCTTCTCCCCCTCACCGGTCTGGCTGGACGCTGACAACCACTTCTTCGGCGTCGCGGGGGACATCTCCCTCCTGCCGGAGGGCTACGAGGCCGCGGGCCCGAAGCTGAAGGCGGTGCAGGACAAGGCCACGGCGGACATGGTCCGGGAGGTGGCGCACGGCTTCCTGACAGCGGCCAATCGCTCCGCGACCCTGGTGGACCATGTGCTGATGTTCGATTCCGTCGCCGGGGGCTACCTGCCCGATCGGGCGGTGCTGATCGCCGACGGCAAGGTCGCCGCCGTGGGGGCGGGGGGCACCCTGGCGGCTCCGGCCGGGACCACGGTGATCGACGGACGGGGCCGGACCCTGACCCCGGGCCTGTGGGACTCCCACCAGCATGTGGGGGATGACTGGAACCTGCTGCAGAACGTGGCCACGGGGATGACCAACTACCGCAGCCCCGGCAGCGCCATCGAGGACGCGATCAGCATCGCCAAGCGCCGGGCCGCGGGGGACCTGCTGGCCCCGGACGGCAAGGTGTCGGTGGTCATCGACCGCAAGGACCCGCTGGCGGCCCAGGGCGCGCTGACCGTGTCCTCCGCGGCAGAGACGGTGGCGGCGGTAAACCGGATCCACGCGGCGGGCATGTGGGGGGTGAAGTTCTACACCTCCATGAACCCGGACTGGATCGCCCCCGGTGCCGCCGAGGCGCACCGGCTCGGCATGCACGTCCACGGCCATGTCCCCGCCGGCATGCGTCCCCTGGACGCGGTGCGGGCCGGTTATGACGAGGTCACCCACATCAACTTCATCATGATGCAGGCCATGCCCCAGTCGGTGGTGGACAAGTCCAACACCGCCGCCCGGCTGGAGGGCCCCGCCCGCTACGGCAAGGATGTGGACCTGGACTCCCCGGCCATGAAGGCCTTCTACGCGGAGCTGGCCCGGCGGGGCACGATCATCGACCCCACCCTGACCGTGTGGGAGCCGCTGATGACCTCCGACGGCAGTGCCATCTCGCCCGAATATGCGCCCTTTGCCGAGATCGCGCCGCCGTCCGTGGCCCGGGCCTGGAAGATCGGCGGCTATCCCCTGTCCGAGGGCCTGACCCGGGACGACTATCGAAAGAGCTTCGCCAAGATGGTGGACCTGGTGGGGCGGCTGCACCAGGCCGGGGTGCGGATCGTGGCCGGGACCGACGGGTCGGGCGTGGAGCTGGTGCGGGAGCTGGAGCTCTACCAGAAGGCCGGGCTGACCAATGTGGAGGCCCTGCAGACGGCCACCATCGTTCCGGCGCGGATGACCGGCATGGACGACCGGCTGGGGTCCATCGCGCCGGGCAAGACCGCGGACCTGATCCTGGTGGACGGGGACGTGTCGAAGGACCTGGGCAATCTGCGCCATGTGCAGACCGTGTTCCTCGACGGCTATCGTCTGAGCGGGGACGCCCTGCGCACGGCCTCCGGTCTCAGCGGCATGCCGAAATAGGGGGCGCTTCGCCCCCTCGCCGCTACGGGGCCCAGGCCAGGGTCGCCTGCATGCCCACGGCCCCGTCCCCGTTGGCGGTGTAGAGGTCGAGCCCTCCGTCCGCCCGGGGCGCGCCGCAGACACGGACCTCGTCGAAGTCGAACAGGGGGCGGACGCCGCGGAAGCTGAAGCGGGCCGGGGTCCGGTCCGGATGGCGGCGCCGCGCGGCGTCGAACATCAGCAGGGCCTGGGCCGGGCCGTGCACCACCAGACCCGGATAATGCTCCACCTCCATGGCATAGGTCCGGTCGTAGTGGATCCGGTGGCCGTTGAAGGTCAGGGCGGAGATGCGGAACAGGAAGACCGGATCGGCCCGCACCGTCTCCTGCCAGGCGCACGGCGGCAGGGGGGTCGGGGCGGGCGGCTGCCACCGGTCGGGGATCTGCATGAACACGATGTCCTGCTCCTCCACCAGGGCAGGCCGCCCCGCCGCGCTCACCTCGTGGCGGAGGGTGACGAACACCAGCGGCCCGGCGCTGCCGGTCTTCTGGGTGATCTGCACGAGGGTCGAGGTGCGGCGGAGCTCGTCCCCGATCCGCAGGGGGCCGTGGATCGTGCAGCGGCTGCCCGCCCACATGCGCCGGGGCAGGTCGATGGGCGGCAGGAAGCCCCCCCGCCGCGGATGGCCGTCCTCGCCGATCTCCCCCATGGGGGCCAGGGGCAGGAAGTAGAGCCAGCTCCACAGGGCCGGGCATTCGGTCCCGGCGGGCAGGTCCGGCGGGCTGCGGCCGAAGGTGGCCTCCAGGGCCTGGACCGGGGTGGGGGAGAGGGTGTCGGTCCGGGTCTCGGTGCGGCCGATCCACTCGGCCCAGGGGGTCTGGCTCATCGGGTCTCCTGGAGATCACCGGCGAACGGGACCCCGGCCGCGTCCCGGTGTCAAGCAAGGCGCCCCGCCGACTGGACCGGGGCGCGGCGGGTGGCTAGGCTGGAAAAGCCCCCCGGACAGGGGCAGCGTGTGGCGTATCGACCCCGGGGGGGCATGTCTGACCTGTTGCCCGAGCATGAGTTCCCGCCGCAGGCGGAGGTGCGGGCCGCCTGGCTCGACGCCGCGGTCCACTGCAGCTGGGACATGCGCACCCCCAAGAGCTGGACGGCGGCGGGGTGGGTCTATGTCCTGCGCCAGCCCGAGGACCGCTGGTACCGGAACCGGGCCTCGAAGATCGGCCTGACCTATCGCGACCCCGCGGTGCGGGCGCGGGAGATGTTCTCCACGGCCCTGGCCCGACCGCTGAACGTGGAATTCGCCCTGTTCGCCCCCAACATGGCCAAGCTGGAATGCGACGTCCATGCGCGGCTGGAGCCCCACCGGGCGGCCGAGAAGCGGGAGGTGTTCCATGTGACCCTGCGGGACGCGATCCGCGTGATCCTCGAGACCGCCGACGCCACCGGCAACACCGTCGGCCTGTGCCTGGTGAGCGAGGACGCCCGGCGGGTGGCCGCGGACCTGCTGCGCCGCCGGGTGCGGTCGACAGGGGTGGTCACGACCCGGTTCATCCTCGGCCGGGACGAGGAGGTGGCCCCCAGCGTGGACCGGCTGCGGGACCTGATGGGCCCCCACCTGTCCGGGGCGGAGGCTTTGCGGGCGCGCCTGGACGCCCGTGCCCGGCAGGCCGCGATCCGGGCCGGGGCGGTCGCCGGGGGCCTGGTCCTGCTGTTGGGCGGCGCGGCTCTGGCGCTGCGGCCGGCGGGGCTTGCGACCGGCGTGGCGGTGGTGCTGGCCCTGGCCCTCGTCCTCGCGCTGCTGAGTGCCGGTCTCGGCCTCGCCGCCACGCGCCGGGCCGGGACCCGGGCCGCGGCCCGCGCCCTGGCCCGCAAGGCCGCCGCCGTGCGCGACATCCTCGAGGACCATGCCACGGCCCAGCGCCGCAAGCCCCTCGAGGTCCATCTCCTGCGGGTCGACAACCGCCCGCCCCGCGCCCCCGACCCGTCATAGGCCGTCGAAGCGTCCGGACCTCCGCCCTAGCCGCGGCCTGCGCCCGGAACCCGTCGGGGGCGCGGCAGGTCCAGCCGATGGACGGTGGCCGGATCGTCCCGCAGCTTCACGAACAGGGTCCGGCTGGCACCGTTGCCGGGCACCTCGATCTCGGGGGCGGTGAGGTCCACGGGCACATCGGTGTGCGCCTGAAAGGTCTCGTCCGCCGACAGGGCGAGGATCTGGACGAGGCTCTCGCCCGTGAGCCGGCACCGGGCCTGCGGCCCCCTTGTGCAGGCATAGCCGGTGATCCGCGGCAGCCGCACCAGGGTCACCACGGGCTGCCAGTCCCCCTCCATCCCGTTCGCCACCAGCCGGTAGAGGAGCGGCCCGTGGGTGGAGCGGTCGAACAGGGCCCCGGTGTCCACCTTCACCAGGGCATTGACCGCGTCCACCAGCACCAGGCCGGAGCTGCGGCCGATGGTCGTAACGGTCTGGCCTCCGTCGGCGCTGACCTGCACCGTGGTCCGGGCTGACAGGGCCTTCGGGTCCGTCGCCCGCAGGGCAAAGGTGATCACCGAGCCCAGGGGGGCCACCTGGCCCGTGCCGAGGTCGATGCGGATCGGACCGCTGTCCTGCGGGGGCGTCACGGCGCGGGACACCACCGCCGCCGCCGGGCGCGGGGCCCCGACGGTGTCGGTCCGGTGCAGGACCCGGCCATCCGTCAGGACGAGGCTCACCTCCAGACGCTCCTCCGCCGCGGGCGCGGTGCCGGGCCAGGGGCCTGGCAGGGTGAAGCGGCGCGGGCCGGTGGCGGCCGGGACGGCCTCCGGGTCCGCGGTCAGGGCCTGGCCGTTCAGGGTGACGGACTGGATCAGGGCCGGGGCATCGGTCTGCACCAGGGCAAACCGGTCGCCCTGGTGATAGTCCACCGCCCGCACGGTGGGCAGTGGGGCATAGACCCGGGTCTGGACGACGACCGGCTCCGCCTGGCCGCGGAACCGCAGGGCGATCCGCAGGGGCCCGGGGGCGGTCAATGACGCGGGCAGGGACAGGGTCACCGAACGCCTTGACCGGGCGTGGACCTCGAGCGGAAGGGCCTTTCCGTCCGCCGGGGTGAGCTCGGCCCCCTCCAGGCAGTCGCCCCCCTCCCCGGTGAGGATCAGGTCGGCGCGGGTTCCGGCGACGGGCAGCTCGGCCGGGTCCGCCGGCGGCTTCCACTCGCTGCCCGCCCCCAGCTCCACCGCGGCGTCGGGTCCCTGGAAGCTGTCGAAGCCCCAGCGCCCGGTCAGGTGCGCCGTGCCCGCCAGCAGGGGCCGGGCGGGGGGCTTGCCGGTACCGGTGGGAACCAGCCCGCCGGCCACGGGGTCCAGCCGGACGGGAATCTCCTGCGACCGGTCTGCCCCGTCGCTCACCCGCAGGACCAGGTCCTGGGCAAAGGCCGTGGCAAAGGCGATGGGCACCCCCTCCAGGGGCAGGACCGCGCCGGGGGCGGCGAGGCAGGCATTATGGGTCGGCTCCGCCAGGGCGAAGGCGGGATGCGGCGGCGGGGAGATCGGGGGCAGGGCCGCCACCATCACCGATTTCGGGTTGTAGAAGGACGGGGGCGTGTTGAGCATCATCCGCACCTCGTCCCGGTCGGCGTCCGGCAGCATCAGGGCGGGGATGTACTGGTACTGGGCCGTGTGGAACCCGTCGAGCAGCCGGGCAATGTCCATCGCCGAGGAGATGTAGGGGCTGAAATAGCCGAGCCCCGCCTTGGGCGTGGCGCTCAGCTGCTGGACCAGATCCGCCGGGACGCCGCTGGTCAGGGTCTGGACTAGGGACACGTCCCGCCCGTCGCTCAACACCAGGGCTTCCCGGCCCTCCGTCAGGCATCCGGCCTGCTGCTCCACGGTCTTCAGCAGGCACTCGGGATCGAGCTTGATCAGCAGGCTCCGGGCCAGCAGGGGGGAGGCGGTCTTCAGGGCCCCCGGGGACTGCAGGCTCAGCTGGCGGATGGTCTTCACATAGGCGTCCAGGCGCATCCGGTCCCGGGAGGACTGGTTCAGGTCCTGCGCCGCCCGCACGAAGGCACCGGGACGGCCGCTGACGGCATTGACGATGGTGTCGAAGTCTCCCCCCGTGGCCGGGGCCAGGAACAGGAGGGCCTGCTCCGCCCCTTGCGGCACCGTGGCATGCAGGCGACCGGGGGCTCCCTCGCCCCAGGTGCGCACCGGGATGAACCAGGACCTGGGCGGCGGTCCCGACGCCCCGCGCAGGAAGGCCAGGATCAGGACCGAGTGCGGCACGTCCCGGGACTGGAGCCCGACGGTGATCTGGTCTCCCGCCGCCAGGTTGGGAACCCGGGCCAGGGGCAGGGTCACGCCGCCCCGGGTCACCTGCACCTGCAGCCGGGGGCCGTCCAGATCGAAGGGCGCCCCCTGGGCCCTCGCCCCGTGGGGCAGGCCGATCAGCACCAGCAGGGACAGCAACAGGACCGCAAGGCCGCGGCGCTGGGGGAGGCGGCGTGGAGACAGGGTCGGGGACACCGGAGATTCCTGAGGCTTCATGGGCGGGCGCTTCCGGAGCCACCGCCGCGCGCCGAAGTGTCCCGGAAACAGGGGCGGGAGGCGGCGGGACGAACGGAGGGTGACCTTGCGGATCGAGGGGAAGCTAGCAGACTTCCCCCCGCGTGGGGAGGGGCTCTCCCGCCCGGGTTGCCGCCCCCGTTGCGGCCGTTGTTGCCCCGATGCTGCGATCGGCGTTAACCTCCCGACCGGAGGGTTCCATGCGTCTGGCCGTCGCCGCCCTGCTGCTGTTGCTGATCGCCGCCCCGGTGGCCGAAGGAGCGCCCATGCCCGCCCCCATCGTCTTCTTCGACATTGCCGGACCGGATCTGGCGACCCAGGCGGCCTTCTACCGGGACGTGTTCGGCTGGCAGACGGGCCCGGGCGGGACCCTCAGCGTTCCCGTCAGCAGATCACCGCTCGCCGGGGCCCTGCGGCAGGACCCGATGAACAAGGTGATCTATCTGGGCGTCGACGACGTGACGACCAGCCTGGCCCGGGTGGTGCAGCACGGTGGGAAGATCGTCCAGCCCCGGTTCGAAGTGAAGGGCGTGGTGGTTCTGGGCCTGTTCACCGATCCGGCGGGCAATGCCATGGGCCTGGTGGAGATGTCCGGCGGTCACCCGAAGATCCCCTGAGCCGGCGACGGGTCAGAGGGACCGGGCGAAGGCATGTCCCGCATGGACGGCGGCGGCGAGGGTGCCGGGGGCCAGGCTGTCCCCGATCCGCTCCACCGACGACAGGCCGTGATCGGCCCAGGCCTCCCGCTGCGCCGACAGGTCGTGCCAGAGCCCGTCCACCGGTAGCCGCGCGGTGACGGGCACCAGGGTGTCGCAGGGAATCGTCTGCGTCCGGCCGGTGTGGACGCAGGCCAGGGTCAGGCTGTCCGGCCCCCGGTCGGCCAGGCGGGCGGACAGCACCAGCCGGACCCCGACCTCGACCAGCCGCCGGTGAATCCGCGCCTGCTCCAGGGTGTTGACGGTCCAGGCCGCCACCAGGGGGGCCGGGGTCACATAGGTCACCGACGCCCCGGCCGCGGCCAGCCGCTCCGCCAGCACGCCGGCCATGTAGTAGCGGTCGTCGTCGAACACCACGACCTCTCCCGCGAGGGCGAGGGCGGGGGCGTCGAGCAGGTCGTCGACGGACACGGTCCTGCCCGTGGCGAGGAACGGCAGGGGGGAGCGGTGCGCCCGGCCGACCCCGTCGGTGCGCCACCGAGCCCCGGTGGCCAGCACCACCTTGCCGATCCCGTAGGCCAGCACGTCGGCGGAGGTCAGGCGGCTCTGCAGATAGAGCTCGGCCTGCGGTGCCACCCGCAGGGCCTGCAGGCGATGGTCCCGCACCCGGCCCCAGGCGGCGAGGCCCGGCAGGCGGGCTTCCCGCGCCACCCGGCCGCCCCATTCCGCAGCGGCGTCGGCCAGCACCACCGGGGCGCCCCGCCGGACCAGGGCATGGGCGGCCTCCAGCCCCGCCGGACCCCCGCCGACGATCAGCACCGGCTCGGCACGGGCCAGGGGCGGAATGCGCTCCGGATGCCAGCCGCGCCGGGCCTCCTCGCCGAGGGTCGGGTTCTGGGTGCAGCGCATGGGCGTGGCCAGATTGTCGCCGGACACGCAGATGTTGCAGCCGATGCATTCCCTGAGGCTGTCCAGCTGCCCGTCGCGGATCTTGTTGGGCAGGAAGGGATCGGCGATGGATGGCCGGGCGGCGCCGATCAGGTCCAGCACCCCCTGCCGCACCATCCGGACCATGGTGTCCGGCGAGGTGAAGCGCCCGACCCCGACCACGGGCCGGGTGGTCAGCGGCTTGACGAAGCGGACATAGGCCTCCTGGTACCCCTCCTGGGAAAAGCGGGAGGTCTGGCTGTCATTGGACCAGTCCGAAAGGTTCACGTCCCACAGGTCCGGCACTTCGGCCAGGGCGGCGACAATGTCCTGCCCCTCGTGGTCGTGGCGCAGGCCGTCCGGCCCCATCAGCTCGTCCACCGCCAGCCGAACGGCGAGCGCACAGCGGTCGCCGATGGCCTCGCGGGTGTCGTCGATCACCTCCCGGAACAGGCGCAGGCGGTTCTCGAAGGAGCCGCCGTATTCGTCGCTGCGGTGGTTGTGGCGGGCCAGCAGGAAATGCTGCAGCAGGGTCATGTCATGCCCGGCATAGACATAGATGATGTCGAAGCCCGCCTGCCGTGCCCGGACGGCGGCGTCCCGGTGCCAGCGGCGGAAGGCGCGGATGTCCTCCCGGTCCATGGCCCGGGCCTGGATCGGGTCGTCGGCATCCACCAGGGCGTGTGACGGGGCATAGGGAGCGATCCGCGTCAGCCGGTTGGCCGCGTGCAGCCCGCCGTGGGCCAGCTGGATCGCCGCCAGGCTGCCATGAGCGTGGATCCGCTCCGTCAGGCCGCGGAACCGGTCGAGGTCGCCGTCCGCCCAAAGACGGCCCTGGTTCGACGGGGTGAGATCGGCGCTCTCGTGGATTTCCGTCTCCTGGGTGGAGACCACGGCCCAGCCGCCCTCGGCCTTCATTTCGCGAAGCGCGAAGTCCGCCTCGGGATAGCGGTGGCCCATGCCGCTGCAATGGGGGACCTGGTAGAAGCGGTTGCGCGCCGTCACCGGCCCGATCCGCACCGGCTCGAACAGGATGTCGAACGGGCCTCCGGTCATGTCTGCCACCGCGGTTGCACCATGGGCCTCTCCCAAGCATGGGGCGCGGGGACGGTCAATGACGGGTGGTCGATGACGGGGCGGAGCGACCCCTCGCCTGCAACGGCTGGTCTTTCGCCGCGGCCCGCGCTAGCAGACGGCCCATGATCCGCCTTGACAACATCTCCAAGCAGAACGGCCACCAGATCCTGTTCATCGAGGCGTCCATGGGCGTCCAGAAGGGGGAGAAGGTCGGGCTGGTCGGCCCCAACGGCGCCGGCAAGACCACCCTGTTCCGCATGATCACGGGGCAGGAGCCCCCGGACGACGGCCTGGTGGTCATCGATCCGGGCATGACCATCGGCTATTTCAGCCAGGACGTGGGCGAGATGTCCGGCCAGACCGCCGTGGCCGCGGTGATGGACGGGGTGGGGCCGGTGAGCGCGCTCGCCACCGAGATGGCGGCGCTGGAGGCGGCCATGGTCGATCCGGACCAGGCCGACCAGCTGGACAGCATCATCGAACGCTATGGCGAGGTGCAGGGCCGCTTCGAGGAGCTGGACGGCTATGCCCTGGACGCCCGGGCGCGGGAGGTGCTGGCGGGGCTGAGCTTCAGTGCGGAGCGGATGGAGACCGATGTCGGCCTGTTGTCCGGCGGCTGGAAGATGCGGGTGGCGCTGGCCCGCATCCTGTTGATGCGCCCCGACGCCATGCTGCTGGACGAGCCCAGCAACCACCTGGACCTGGAGAGCCTGATCTGGCTGGAGGCCTTCCTCAAGGCCTATGACGGCGCCCTGCTGATGACCTCCCACGACCGGGCCTTCATGAACCGGATCATCGGCAAGGTGGTGGAGATCGATGGCGGGTCCCTGATCACCTATTCCGGCGACCTCGACTTCTTCGACCAGCAGCGGGCGCTCAGCGAACAGCAGCGCCAGGCCCAGTACGAGCGCCAGCAGGCCATGCTGGCCAAGGAGATCAAGTTCATCGAGCGGTTCAAGGCCCGGGCCTCCCACGCCGCCCAGGTGCAGAGCCGGGTGAAGAAGCTCGACAAGATCGACCGGGTGGAGGCCCCCCGCCGCCGCCAGTCGGTGCAGTTCGAGTTCCGCAGCCCGCCCCGCTCCGGCGACGACGTGGTCAGCCTGCGGGACGTGCACAAGGCCTATGGGGACCAGCCCATCTACCAGGGCCTCGACTTCCTCGTGCGGCGCAAGGAGCGCTGGTGCGTGCTCGGGGCCAATGGCGCGGGCAAGTCCACCCTGCTGAAGCTGGTGGCCGGGGACATCACGCCGGACAAGGGGGTGGTCTCCGTCGGCGCCAGCGTCCGGATGGGCTATTTCGCCCAGCACTCCATGGACCTGCTGGACGGGGAGGAGACCATCTTCGAATCCCTCGACGGGGCCTTCCCCCAGGCGGGGCAGGGGGCGCTGCGGACACTGGCGGGTTGCTTCGGCTTCTCCGGCGACGATGTGGAAAAGCCCTGCCGCGTCCTGTCCGGGGGGGAGAAGGCCCGCCTGGTCATGGCTCGGATGCTGTTCGACCCGCCGAACCTGCTGGTGCTGGACGAGCCCACCAACCACCTGGACATGGTGACCAAGGAGATGCTGGTGGCCGCCCTGGCGGATTTCGAGGGCACCATGCTGTTCGTCTCCCACGACCGGCACTTCCTGGCCGCCCTGTCCAACCGGGTGCTGGAGCTGACGCCGGAGGGCATCCACCAGTACGGCGGCGGCTACACCGAATATGTCGCCCGCACCGGCCAGGAAGCGCCGGGCCTGCACCCCGGAGGCTAGGGCAGGGCGCGGCCCGGCTGCGGTCAGTGCACCCCGAGGGACGCGGCCGGGTAGTAGGCGACCGTGCCGCCCTTGTAGTCCGTGAGCCAGATGCCGTCGAACGCCCAGGCCAGGGAATCGCCGCCGGGGCCGGTCCACTGGCGCAGGATCTGCTGGGTCTGTCCGTCAATGCGGGTCAGGGGTGTGCCGATCAGGGTCGGCCAGACCTGCCCGGCCCCATAGGCGATGTCCCCGCCCGGCCCCACGAGTCCGGCGGGCACCCGCGCAACGACAGTCCGCGTGGCGGCATCGATCTTGACCACCTCTCCGGTCCCCTGCAGCAGCACCCAGATCGCCCCGCCGCCGCTGGTCAGGAACCGTGGTCCGGGACCGACGGGGAGGGTCGCAAGGGTTGTCCCGCTGACCGCGTCCAGCACGGTGACCCCGCCGGTGTCGTGCCCGGTGACCCAGACCTGCCCGTCCCGGTAGAGCGGATTGAACGACCCGGCCGGGACGGCCAGGGTCCGGCGCAGCTGACCGGTCGCGGCGTCGATCTCCGCCAGACGTCCCTTGGCGTCTGTCACCATCCACACACTCCCGCCGCCGGCCGTGATCCCGCCCTCCGCCGCCGCCGGTCCGAGGGGCAGGATGTCCACCAGCCGGTTTGTCGCAAGGTCTACCCGCGCCAGGGCGTTGGGCTTGCCACACAGGGGCACCCACAGCTGTCCGGCCGCGATGGTGAGCCCGGCACAGGCCTCCCCCGGCAGGGGCACACTCGCCACCACGCCGCGGGTCTTCGGGTCGAGGCGATGGACGGCAAAGGGGCCGGTGCTGGCCACCCAGACGGCGTCGTCCGTGGGCAGTACCCAGTCCGCGGTCTTGCCGATCCGCGTTGTGGCTGAGGGCGTCAGCCCGGCGAGGGTAGCCTGCGGCGCGTTCGGGGCGGCGGGCGTCCCGGTGGCGGCCAGGAGGAGGGACAGGGCGGAGGCGATGAGGGTTGTGATCATGGACGCAGCGTTATCCCGGTTGCGTATCGGTGCAAGGGTCCATCGGGTCCGAGACCACGGCCCCCATCCGGCGTCGCCGTCCCGTCTCCGATGTACTAGGCTCCACGCTCCGCTACCCGTCGCCGGAGGACCCGAGGATGACCGCCCAGACCTTCACCGAGATCCGCTACGAGCGCCCGACCGAGCGGGTGGCGCGCATCGTCCTGGCCCGCCCCGACAAGCGCAATGCCCAGGACATGAAGATGCTCTACCAGCTCAACGCCGCCTTCGACCTGGCGGTGCAGGACGATGCCGTGCGGGTGATCATCCTGGCGGCCGACGGGCCCCACTTCTCCTCCGGACATGACCTCTCCGATGCGGGATCGAAGGTGGGGGACCACGGCCCGCCGGTGACCGGCCACGGGGGCTTCGCCCTGCCGGGGCCGGAGGGCTATTTCTCCCGGGAGGAGGAGATCTATCTCGGCTTCTGCTGGCGCTGGCGCAACCTGCCCAAGCCCACCATCGCCCAGGTCCAGGGCAAGGTCATTGCCGGCGGGCTGATGCTGGTCTGGCCGTGCGATCTGGTGGTGGCCTCGGAGGATGCGGAGTTCTCCGACCCCGTGGTGGCCTTCGGCGTCAACGGGCACGAGTTCTTCGTCCATGCCTGGGAACTGGGCCACCGCAAGGCCAAGGAGATGCTGTTCACCGGCGAGGCCATCACCGCGGCGGAGGGCAAGGTGCTGGGCATGGTCAATCAGGTGGTCCCGCGGGAGGAACTGGAGGCCTACACCCTGGAAATGGCGGAGAAGATCGCCCAGCGTCCCACCGTCGGCCTGAAGTTCGCCAAGCTGAGCGTGAACCAGTCCCTGGAGGCCCAGGGCCTGTGGACGGCGGTGCAGTCGGCCTTCAACCTCCACCACGTGGCCCATGCCCACAACTGGGTGCTGCATGGCCAGGTGATCGATCCCGCCGGCATGGCCGTGGTCCGCAACCAGGCCCGGGGCAAGGGCCCGACGGGCTAGTCCTGCCGCCCTCCGCCGACCGGCAGGGGTCAGGGATTGTCGATGGCGGCGGCCGGGCCCGCGCGGCCGCGGGAGGAGAAGGCCGCGACCGTGATCCGGCCGTGCGCGGAAATGGGGCCGGTGACCTCCGGACTGGTCCCGTCCGGCTGCGCCCCGCCCACGGTGTAGCGCAGGGTGAAGCCGGGATAGGCGTGATTGGCCAGCACCTGTCCGTCCTTCACCACCAGACCCGGGGGCGGGATGCGATAGGCCAGTCCCGGCAGGTCCCGGTCCAGCCCCGGCAGGACGTGCTGCCCGAGGGTGCGGGAAAAGGCCGACCAGTCCTGCGCCCGCAGCCGCGCTGCCTCCCCGGCGTCGGCGGTGATGGTCCAGGCCGGGGCCGGTGCCCAGGCCCGCTCCGCAAGCGCCAGGATCCGCGGTGCCATCATGTCGTCCAGCCGGGCCGGGTCCCGCAGGGTTTCGGAGAACAGGGTCCCCTCGAGTCCCAGTATGTGGTCGCGGCCCTGGTCCGACAGGGGCACCAGACCCGGGGTGCGGCTGTCCCGGGTCATGTGGAAGGGGTCGAACCCGTGGACGTCGGCCAGCTCCGTGAAGGCCGCCCAGCTGTGCCCCGGCTCCAGCGCATCGCGGCTGTGGGCCATGTCGAAATAGAGGTTCGTCGCCGGGGACAGGACCAGGGGATATCCGGCATTGGCCAGCCGGTAGGCCAGGTCCTCCGACCCCCTCAGATTGTTCCAGACCTGGAGCTGGATGCCCGGGCGCAGGAAATGGGGGTTGGGGGCCGGGGTGGGGCGGCCGTCCACGGTCGCCTTGCGCACGCCCAGCTCCTCCCACCCCGCCAGGGTCGCCCCGTGGCGGCGGGCGATGTCGGCCACCCGGTCATAGAAGGCGTCCCACAGGTCGGCGGTGGTGGTGACCCCCAGACGCTGCATCTCCCGGAGCGCGGCCGGGGACTTCTCCCAGGCCCCCGCGGCCAGCTCGTCGCCGCCCACGTGCAGGGTGCGCAGCGGCAGGCCCGCCGCCCGGTGCATCCGGGCCAGCTCCGCGATCACGTGATCGAGGAACACATAGGTGGAGGGCAGGCCCGGATTGATCACATTGTCCGAATAGAGCTGGGCGGAGCTGTAGGTCGACTGATCCTGCGGGTCCGTCAGCAGATAGCGGTCGGCCCCGGGCAGATGACGCCGCCGCCGGGCCTGCGCCCGCGCCTCCATGGCCCGCGCCGCGGCCCGGGCATGGCCGGGCATTTCCAGCTCCGGGATCACCTCGATGTGCCGGTCCCGGGCATGGCGCAGGATCGCCACATAGTCGGCGCGGCTGTAGAAGCCCGAGCCGTGCCGGTCCTCAGGATCGGGGCCGGAGCCATAGGCGGGGGGCAGCATCCGCCCCGGCGTCGCGCTGTGGCCCCGCCGGGCCCCCAGGGTGGTCAGCTCCGGCAGGCCGCGGATGGCGATGCGCCAGCCCTCGTCATCGGCGAAATGCAGGTGCAGCCGGTTCAGCTTGAACCGCGCCATCAGGTCGAGCACCGCCAGCACCTTGTCCCTGCCCTGGAAGTTGCGCGCCACGTCCAGCATCAGGCCGCGATAGGCAAAGCGCGGCCCGTCGGTCAGTGTCAGGGCGGGCACCTCCGGCCCCAGCTGCGCCAGGGACTGCAGGCCGTAGAACACCCCCGCTGCGCTCGCCCCGGTGATTGTGAGGCCCGTGGCCGGATCGGCGGTCAGGCGATAGGCCTCCGGCGAGGTCTGGCCCGGCACCGCGCCGATCTCCAGGCGCACCGGCCGCGGGTACGCCCCCGCCCCTCCGGACGGGAACCGCGCCAGCAGCGTCTTCGCCGCGGCCTTCTCCCGGGTCAGCCCGGCGGCCGCCAGAACCTCCGAGCCGGGGCCCACGGTCACCCGGCCGGTGGCGAACTCCACCCGGGCCGGGGTGGGCAGCAGTGGCAGGGTGCGGGACGATGCCATCTCCCCCAGCCCGGCATTGCGGGCATAGGTCTCCTCCGGGCTGACCCGGGTGCTGACCGGCTCTGGCAGCCCCGGCAGCCGGTCGAGGCGGGGGAAGGGCACGCTCTCATAGTCCGAAATGGCGGCCGCCGTGCCCGGGGCCCGGTCGAACACGATGTAGGGGCCGGTGGGGCCCTTGCTGTTCTTCAGGACCAGGTCGGTGTGCTCCACGGGCAGCCTCAGGGTCTGTCCCGGCGCCAGCGGGCCGGTCCCGGCGGCGGCGCGGACGCGGAACAGGCTGCCGGTCACGTGCTCCACCGTGTCGCGGTCCTCCTGCGGGATCGGCCGCACGGCGGAAATCGAGGTGAAGTACAGGGCCCAGCCGGTGGCGGGCAGGGGTGCCGGTCCCTTGTTGGTCACGGTGAACACCGCCCGGGCGACGGGACGGCCGGGGGGGCGGCCCGGCTGGAAGGTCTCCACCTCCCAGCGCAGGGCCAGCTGCGCGGCCGGGGCCGTTGGCGGCTCGGGCACGGCGGCCCTCAGCGGCGAGGTCATGGCCGCCAGGACCAGGGCCAGGGTGGTGCCGAAGCGCTGTCCGGCCCGCGGGCGGGACGGCGGTCGCCGCGTCCGGTCATGCATGCAGGTCTCCTTCGAGCGGGGTCTGCCCGGCGATCCAGGTCTGCGTCACCTGCAGCGCGTCGTCGAGCAGCACCAGATCGGCGCGGTATCCCGGTGCGATGCGCCCGAGTTCGTGGTCCAGCCCGAGAAAGGCCGCCGGGTTCCCGCTGGCGAGGCGGGAGGCCTCGGCCAGGGTCAGGCCCAGCGCTCGCACCGCGTTGCGCACGGCCCCGGCCATGTCCAGGTTCGAGCCCGCAAGGGTGCCCTCCGCGTCCACGCAGGTTCCGTCCCGCACGAAAATCGGGCGGCCGTTCAGGGTGAAGCCAGTCTGGTCGCTTCCGACACAGGGCATGGCGTCGGTCACGAGCAGGAATCGGGACAGGGGGCGGCAGCGCAGGGCCAGGCGCAGGACCACCGGTGACACGTGGTGCCCGTCGACGATCAGGCCGCACCAGGCGGTCTGGTCCTCCAGCGCCGCCCCCACTGCGCCGGGTCGGCGGTGGCCCAGGGGGGACATGGCGTTGAACAGGTGGGTGACGCCGGTCACGCCGCGGGCCAGGGCCTGCCGCATCTCCTCATAGGTCGCGTCCGTGTGACCGGCGCTGACGATGACCCCCGCCGCCACCAGGGCCTCGATCGTCCCCGGCGGCTGGAGTTCCGGTGCCAGGGTGACCAGGGTCCTCCCCCGTGTCAGGCTCGTCAGTTCGGGCAGCAACTCGGCGTCGAGGCGGCGCAGCACGGCCCCGTCGTGGATGCCCTTCCGGGCCGGGTTCAGGAACGGCCCCTCCAGATGGATGCCCAGCAGGCCCGGCGTGCCCTTGTCCATGGCTTCGGACACGGCGCGGAGGCCCCGCCGCACCACGTCGAGCCGGTCGCTGATCAGGGTGGGCAGCAAGCCCGTGGTGCCGAACCGCCGGTGCGCCCGGCCGATGGCGGCGACCCCCTCCGGGGTGGGGGTGTCGTTGAACAGCACGCCGCCGCCGCCGTTCACCTGGACGTCGATGAAGCCGGGCAGCAGGCTCTGTCCGCCCAGGTTAAGGCGCGGCACGTCGGGGGGCAGGTCCGCCGGCGGCCCGACAAAGCCGATCCGGTCCCCGGCCAGGCCCACGGCCAGGCCGTCGCACAGTCCGGCGTCGGTCATCACCCGACCCTCGACCAGGGCCAGATCCATCAGCGGGTCTGCCCCGCGGGACGCCGGCCGGTCCGTGGACGCCTCATCTCCGCCAAACTCCGGCTCCCTTCCCGGCCCCTGGTCCTCGCCGTACGGCGGAGGGGCATATTGACTCGCCGATCATGACGAACGCACGCTGATCCGTACAGGGACGGGACCGTCGTGCAGGCCGACTGACCCGGAGGACCCCAGACCATGCCCCCCGAAAGCCGCAACCCCCTACCTCCTGCCCCCGGCACGAGGTCCGACGGCCCGGAGTCCTCGCGGGACGGGGAGGTAGCGATTCTCGCCCCCCTGCGCGGCTGGGTCTCGGCCCTTTCCGAAACCCCCGACCCGGTCTTTGCCGAGGGCGTGATGGGCGAGGGCGTGGCCATCGACCCGACGTCGGGGGAGGTGCGCGCGCCCTTTGACGGAACCGTCGTCACCCTGCCGGACTCGGCCCACGCGGTGGGTCTGCGCCATGCCACGGGACTGGAGGTGCTGGTGCATGTGGGAATCGACACGGTGGGCCTGCGGGGCTCCGGTTTCGAGGCCTGCGTCGCCGTCGGCGATGAGGTGCGGGAAGGCGACCTGCTGATCCGCTTCGACCTGGATGCCGTGGCCCGGCGGGCGCCCAGCCTCGTCAGCCCGGTGGTGGTGATGAACGGCGAGGCCTTCGAGCTAGTGGCGCGGACCCTCGACCGGGTCCTCGTCGCCGGTGACCCGCTGATGCGCGTCCGGTCGCGGGGGCGTGCCGCCGCGCCGACGGGCGAGGGTGCGCGGCCCCTGCGGCGGGCAATGACCATCGGTCTGGCGGAGGGGGTCCATGCCCGGCCCGCCGCGGCCCTCGCCCGCATCCTGCGCGACCACGGGGTCAGCGGTCGGATTGAGGGTGCCGATCTGCGCAGCACAGCCTCGGTCATGGCCCTGGCCCTGAAGCCCGGCGACCGGGTGGAGATCGAGCTTCAGGGGGAGGGGGCGGCTGCGGCCATGGCGGCTGTGTCCGCCGTCCTGGCCGGTGAGGCTACGACGGCACCCGTGGCACCCCCTCCCGCCTCTTCCGACGGCGTGATCCGCGGCGCGACCGGGGCGCCCGGCCTAGCGGTGGGCCCGGCCTTCCGCATCGCCGCCGCCGACCGGCCCGTGTCCCGGGAGGGGGGGCCGCCGGACGCGGAGGCCCGTCTGCTGGAGACCGCCCTCGACGCGGCCCTGGTGGCGATCCGGGCGCGGTCGGCGACGGGGCCCCTCGCCCAGGTGCTGGAGGCCCATGCCGCCCTGCTGGAGGATCCCGTCCTGCGCGATGCCGCCCGGGCGGAGGTGGCCGCGGGGGCGTCGGCGGCCTGGGCCTGGCGCTCGGCGATCCGCGATGTCGTGGCGATGTTCGAGCGGACCGGGGATGCCCGGCTGGCCGAGCGGGTCGCGGACCTGAAGGATGTGGAGCGCCAGGTGCTGCGCCAGCTTCCGGGAGCCGACGCGGCTCCGGTGACCCGCCCGCCGCCAGGCGCCATCCTGATCGCGGAGGACCTGACACCGTCGGAGCTGGCAGATCACCTCACGGATGGGCTGGCGGGCGTGTGCCTGGCGCGCAGCGGTCCCACGGCCCATGTGGCCATCATCGCCGCGTCCATGGGCCTGCCCATGCTCACCGCAGCGGGGCCGGAAGTGCTGACCCTGCCGGAGGGCCGGTGGCTGATCCTCGATGCCGACCGGGGGGAGCTGGTCGCAGACCCTGATGCCGACCGGCTGACCGCCGCCCGGGACCGCATGGCCCGGCGCGAGGGCCTCGCCCGGGCGGCCGGGGCGGCGGCGACGGCCCCGGCCCGGACCCTGGACGGGGAGACCCTGTCGGTCTTCGCCAATCTCGGGCGGGCGTCGGATGCCGCCCCGGCCGTCCGCGCGGGGGCCGAGGGATGCGGCCTGCTGCGCACCGAATTCCTGTTCATGGACCGCGAGGTCCCTCCGTCGGAGGAGGATCAGCGCGCGGCCTACCAGCAGGTGATGGACGGGCTGGAGGGTCGCCCCCTGGTGATCCGGACCCTGGACGCCGGCGGCGACAAGCCGATCGCCTACCTGCCCCGCGGCACCGAGGCCAATCCGGCGCTGGGCCTGCGCGGCATCCGGGCGAGCCTCGCCCGGCCGGACCTGCTGCACACCCAGCTTCGCGCCGCCGCCCGGGTGACGCCGGGGGCTCGCGTCTCGGTCATGCTGCCGATGGTCACCGGGCTGGAGGAACTGGCAATGGTGCGGGACCTCCTGGCGCAGACCGCGGCGGAGCTCAGCCGGGATGCCCCCCCGGCCCTGGGCGTGATGGTGGAGACCCCGGCCTCGGTGCTGCTGGCCGCCGACCTCGCCCGGGAAGCGGACTTCCTGTCCATCGGCACCAATGACCTGGCGCAGTACGTGCTGGCCATGGACCGCACCGAGGCGGAGCTGGCGGTGGCGTCCGACGCGCTGCACCCGGCGGTGCTGCGGGCCATCGCCCTGACCCTGGACGGGGCGGCCGCGGCGGGGTGCCCGGTGTCGGTCTGCGGCGGCCTGGCCTCGGACCCCGTGGCCGTGCCGATCCTGGTGGGGATGGGCGTGCGCCGCCTGTCCTGCACCCTGGGCAGCCTGGCCCGCATCAAGGCCCTGATCCGGACCCTGGACGCGGGGCAGTGCGCGGCCCTGGCCCGGCGGGCGCAGGGGCTGGCGTCCGCCCCGGCGGTGCGCAGCCTGGTCCGCGAAACCCTTCCCGATCTCGACGCATAGGCGACCCCATGAAGTTCATCGACCATCTGCAGGGGCTTGGACGGGCGCTGATGCTGCCGATCGCCGTCCTGCCGGTGGCGGGGCTGCTGCTGCGGCTGGGACAGGACGACGTGGCCGGACCGGTGGCCAGGGTCCTGCCCCTGGTGCACCTGTCCTTCCTGGCCTCGGCGGGGGGGGCGATCTTCGACAATCTCGGCCTGTTGTTCGCCATCGGCGCGGCGGTGGGGCTGGCCCGGGAGAACCACGGCGCCGCGGGACTGGCGGGGGTGGTCTGCTTCCTGGTGGCGACCACCGGGGCGGGGGCGGTGCTGCAGGTCCATCCCGACATCCCGGCGGGGCTCGCGCCCCCGCTGGCCGACCTGGTCATGGCCGATGCCAGGAGCCGGGCCATCCACGACCTGTCCGTGCCCATCGGGATCCTGTCCGGGGTGCTGGCCGGCCTCTGCTACAACCGCTATTCGGGCATCCGGCTGCCGGAATATCTGGCCTTCTTCGCCGGGCGGAGGTTCGTGCCCATCCTCATGGGCCTGGTGGGGGCGGTCATCGCCCTCGTGGTCGGCCAGGGCTATGAAGCGTTGCATGCGGGGCTGATCGCCACCGGCCGCCGGGTGGTGGAGGCGGGGGACGGGGGCCTGTTCCTCTACGGCGTGCTCAACCGGCTGCTGATCGTCACCGGCCTGCACCACATCCTCAACAACATCGCCTGGTTCATCATCGGCGACTTCCACGGGGCCACCGGCGACCTGAAGCGCTTCTTCGCCGGAGACCCCACCGCCGGGGTGTTCATGGCGGGCTTCTTCCCGGTGATGATGTTCGGCCTGCCCGCCGCGTGCCTGGCCATGTACCACGCCGCCGACAGGGCAAGACGGCCGGAGGTGGGCGGCATGCTGGCCTCCATGGCCCTGACCTCGTTCCTGACCGGGGTGACGGAGCCGGTGGAGTTCACCTTCATGTTCCTGGCCCCGGCCCTCTACGGCCTGCACATGCTCCTGACCGGCGCGGCCTTCGTGATCATGAACCTCCTGGGGGTGAAGCTGGGCTTCTCCTTCTCCGCCGGGCTGTTCGACTATCTCATCAATTTCCGGCTGGCCTCGCGGCCCCTTTTGCTGCTGCCGGTGGGGCTCGCCTATTTCGCCCTCTATTACGGCCTGTTCCGCGCCGGAATCCGGCTCCTTAACCTGAAGACGCCGGGGCGGGGCGAGGCCGGGCCCGAGGCCGCGGCTGCACCCACGCCCACGGCCCCCTCCGACCGGGCCGCGGCCTTCCTCGCTGCCCTGGGCGGGGCGGCCAACCTGGTCACCCTCGACGCCTGCACCACCCGCCTGCGCCTGACCGTCCGGGACCAGGGGGCGGTGGACGAGGCGACCCTGCGCCGCCTGGGGGCCCGGGGGATCGTGCGACCGTCGGACACGGCCGTGCAGGTGGTCCTGGGCCCCCTGGCCGACCTGATCGCCGGGGAGATCCGCGAAGTCCTGTCCGGCCCTGCCCCGTCCGCCGCCGCTGGTGCCCTGCTGGTAGCCCTGGGCGGTGCGGCGAACATCGCGGAGGCGACCGCCGTCTCCACCCGGGTGCTCGTGACCCTGCGACGGCCGGTCGCGCTTGCCGAGGACCAGGCCCCGGCCCTGGGACTGCGCGCCCTGGCCCGTCCCTCCGCCCTCACCGTCCACCTCGTCGCGGGTGAGGCGGCCGCGGGCCTCGCCCGGGCGCTCAGCGCCCCGTGGACGTCCGGCAGCTGAGGCTCAGGCGCGCCAGAACATGCCGTGCAGCCCGGCCGGGATCGCCAGCCCCGCCTGCCAGCTGGCCACCGGACCGTCCGCCACCCGCCGGGCGTCGAACACATGGAGCTCCGACCGTCCGGCCCGCAGGTTGAGGGTCGGTCCGATGATCCAGCCGTCGAACTCCTCCGTCGCGCCGGGGCGGGGGGTGAAGACCATCTCCTCCACCAGGTGATCGGGGCCGAAGTCGAAGGCGGCCGCCGTCTGGGTCTTCCAGTCATGCACCCCGACCCCGCGGAACAGGGGGCGGTCGGGGGACTGTCCGGTGGCGTGCAGGGTGTAGCGGTGGGGCCCGGTTCCGACCCGGTTGTCGGTGCGGGGAAACTCCGCCGCGACGCCGGTGGACTCCAGGCGCGGTGATCCGGCCCGGGGGATGGTCAGCAGGGCCAGCTCCGGCACGGGCGTGGGCGGGTAGGTGCCCTTCATGACCTCCACCGCCGTGCGCGTGGCGAAGTCCGGGGTCGGGGTGGTGCAGATGTCGAAGCGGATCTCCCCATCCGGTGTCTCCGACGCGCCGGTCATGTGGAAGGCGAAGAAGGAGGGAAGCTCCACGATCCGGCGGGCACTGAGGTCGGCCTTGTCCAGGATCAGGACCTGCGTCCCCAGGGCCGGACGCCATTTCAGGGACTGAAGCGGCACCAGGGACGGGGTCTCATAGACCCAGGGCTGCAGCACGATCACCAGATGCCGGTCGGTCATGGTGAAGTCGTGGATATAGCTGGCCCGGGGCAGCTGGATCGGCGTGACCGCCTGCAGGGTGCCGGAGGCCTCCACCTGCCAGATCACCGCCCGGTCCCCCACCTGGCCCAGGTTCCAGATCCGTCCGTCGGGCTCGAACCGGGGGTGGGCCAGGAACGGCATGTGCGCCAGGTCCTCGCGCAGGGTCACCGGTCCGATCGTGGCCAGGGAGGTCCGGTCGATGGCGAAGGGCGATCCGGCCTCCCACAGGGCCCAGAGCCGGTCCCCCCGGCGGATGACGCTGATATTGGCCCCGCTGACATCGTCGGGGGAGCCGATGTGCGCGCCGGGCCCCGGCAGGGTGCCGAAGCCGCCGCTGATCACGGCCCTGGCCGCCGTGTCCGCCCGCCGCTTGGGGGTGTCGATGAAGCGGGCCGCCAGGGTCGCCTTGCCGTCGGCGAGGGTGAAGGCGCGGATCAGGCCGTCCCCGTCGAACCAGTGGGTCGCATCCCCGCCGGGTCGGCGGAACTTCGCGCCGCCGTTGCGATAGAGGGTGCCGGCCAGACCCGCCGGGGCCTTGCCGTGGACCAGGGTCATGGCCTGGGGCGCCACATCGGCCTCCAGGTCCCCGAAGGCGATCCGCCAGTCGGCGGCCACGGCGGCGGCGGCTGCGGCTGACGCCAGCTCCGGCGTCAGCGGCAGGGCGGCCAGGGCCGCGGCACCGGCCAGCACGCGGCGGCGGTCGGGAAGAGGGCTAAGTGTCATGGGGCCGTGTCCTTCGTCCGGGTCAGTCGATGTCGATGGATTGCGATCCGGCACCGGGGGCGAGGGCAAAGGCCGTCTCGGTCCAGTTCGGGGCCCGCATGTTGATCTTGGCATTGTTGGAGAAGGCCACCGGCTCGGTCGGAATGCCGAACATGTTGAGGGTGAGCTTCCCCGAACCGTTCAGGTCGTGGAACATCTTGATGGCATAGCGTCCGGCCTTCAGGCCCGGCACCACGGTGTGGACGGTGTCGCCCTTCACCTCCAGGCGCAGGGCCGCGACAGGCTTTTCCCCGGAGGCATAGGCGGCCTCGGAGTCGAACACCGCCACCATCAGCGCCCCCGTCGGGAACTTGTGCACGTGGAAGGTCAGGTCCAGGTCCACCCCGGAGCCCGCCTCCGCCGCCCGGGCCGGGGACGGGAACCCGGGTCCCCCCAGCAGCAGGGCCGAAGCCGCCACCATCCCGGCCATCAGCCGATTCCGGATCGAGCCTGCCATCCGTCCCATGATCTCTCTCCTGATCTTGACGCTGTCATGATCATTCGGGCTAATCTTGCCCCTGTCAAGTTGTGTTTGTCGGCGGGGGGAATGGGCCTAGGATGCGGGCATGACGGATTCGGACATCAAGGACGGCCCCGGGCCATCCGCCGCACCCCCGGGAGAGGCGGCGCGGCAGCCCTACCACCACGGGGAACTGCGCCCGGCGCTGATCCGCTCCGCCCGGGCCCTGCTGGAGGAGGACGGGCTGGAGGCGCTGAGCCTCCGGGCCGTCGCCCGCAGGGCCGGGGTGTCGCGCCAGGCGCCCTATCACCACTTTGCCGACAAGCACGCCCTGCTGGCCGCCGTGGCGACGGAGGGCTTCCGCGAGCTGGCCGCCACCAGCCTGGCGCGGATGCAGCAGGCCCCGGACGCCCGCGCCCGCCTCAATGCCAGCGGCGTCGCCTATGTGGTCTTCGCCGCAGCCAATCCGAGCCTGTTCCAGCTGATGTTCGGGGGGCTGGGCGGCCGGTTCAACCAGGACGAGGCCCTGAACGCCGCCCGGAAGGACGCCTTTGCCGTGATCCGCGCCGCGTCGGCGGATGTCCCGGCCGTGAGCCGCGGCACCCCCGACCTCAGCGCCGTGGCGGCCTGGGCCTTCGTCCACGGCCTGGCCGAACTGCTGAACAAGGGGGCGATCCAGCCCCGGGATTTCGGCCTGGCCGATGCCGAGGCCCTGGCCGACCAGCTGATCCGCTGAGCCGCACCGTCCGGCGACGGGCTGCGGCCCTTGTCCGCCCTGTCAGGGGGTACCGCTCTCCAGCCGGGTCATCCAGTAGTCCACGTCGAAGGCCGGGTCCTCGGCCAGCCAGCGCCAAAGACGGATGCGGTTCACATATTCGAGGCGCCCGGTGTCCTGCTCGAACCAGGGCTCCGGCGTGGTCAGGACGGTGGCCACGGTGTTCGGCTCCGGCGGGGACTTGCGGTAGTAGATGGCTCGCTGCGGGCCGGGGGGCGGAAGGTCCGACAGGTCCCACCGCCGGGTCTGCGGGCCGGAGGCATGCATCCGGATCTTGAACATGTAGCGGGTGCGGTCCGACAGGTTCACCCCGCCCCCGTGCCAGATGCCGTGGTGGAGGAACAGCAGCGTCCCCGCCTCGCAGACCATGTGCTGCTGGCCGCGGATGTTCTGGTAGCGGCCCAGCGCCACCTCGCTGACCTTGCGCAGGTGGGTGCCGGGGACGAAGCGCGTGCCCCCCATCTCCCGGGTCACCGCGTGGGGATAGTACATGATCTGCAGGTCGAAGGCCGTGCGGGGATCGATGGTGGAGTCCTGGTGGGTGTGCTGGGACACGTTCTCGCCCCCGCCCGCCGCGTGATAGGCTGGGGGAAAGGTCACGTGCAGGAAATGGTGGTCGAACACCGGCCGGTCTCCCATCAGGCTCTCCACCGCCCCGCGTACCAGGGGCAGGGCGAGCAGCCGGGCCAGGGCGCTGCCGGGGGCGTAGGCCTCTGCCAGCGGCGTGCCGGCAGCCACCTCCGGTATGTCATTGGCGGCCAGCGCCTCCCCATAGACCTTGCGCAGGCGGACCCCGTCCCTGGCCTGCGGGATCTCCCCCGCCTCGGCCATGAACTGGCGGTTGATGTCCTCCGGCACCACCCCGTCGAAGCGCAGGAAGCCCCGGGCGACGAAGCTGGCCATCTGGACCGAGTTGAGCAGGGGAACCGCGGTCACGGGGCGATCTCCACCAGCTGCTCGAAGAAGAACTCGTACTTCAGATAGGCCAGGTCGAACTCCTCCCCCCGGGCATGGGGCAGCAGCTGCGAGGCCTGGAACAGCCGCCAGCCGTCCTTCAGGGCGGCCAGGCCCGTGGGATAGGGGGGCTCGTCCGCGTCCCCCGCCATGTGCAGGGTCTGTCCCGTCCCGTCATAGACCGCCCAGGCGACGGTGGGGGCATCGAGGGCGGAATTGGCCAGGTACAGCACCAGCACCTTCTGCCGCAGGACGGGTCGGGGCGCGTCGGTCACGGCCCGGTCGCCGCGCCCAGCTTGCGGGTCAGGAACTCCGCCGTCGCCGCGTCCGCCTTGCGCCAGTTGGCGTCCCGCAGGAAGTCGTGGATGTCGTCGGGGATGATCAGCTCCTCGTGGGGCACGCCCCGGTCCCGCAGGCGCCGGGCCAGGTCGATGGTCTGGTCCACATGCACGTTGCGGTCGTCGTCCCCGTGGATGAACAGCACCGGCGAGGTCCAGCGGTCCACGTCTGCCACCGGGAGGCCTTGAAGGCCACGGCCAGCGCCGCCTCCAGGTCGCCCTTCTCGTAGCGCACCGGCGGCGGCCCGCCCTCGTCGAAGCCGATGTCCCGGGACCAGTCATGCACCCCGTGCAGGTCCACGCCCGCCCTGAACACGTCGGAATTTCGGGCAAGGCCCAGCGCCGTCAGGAAGCCGCCATAGGAGCCGCCCCAGAGGCCCAGGCGCTTTGCGTCCACCCCGGGCTGGCTGCCCAGAAAGCGGCCACCGGACAACACGTCCTGGTATTCCGACGACCCGGCCCAGCCCCCGTGGGCGGGGTGCTGGAAGTCGTAGCCGTAGCCGATGCCGAGGCGATAGTTCACCGACAGCACCACGAAGCCGTGGGCCGCCAGATACTGGTTCATGGCATAGGCGTTGGAATAGTAGCGCATGTAGGACCAGCCCAGCATCATCTGCCGGGGCGGCCCCCCATGGACGAAGATCACCCCCGGCTTCGGCCTGGCGGTGGAGGTGTCCGCCGTCTGGAACAGCTGGCCGTGGATGACCAGGCCGTCGGGCGCGGTCCAGCTCACCTGTTTCGGGGTGATGAAGCGGGCCCCGGCGAAGTCGGTGGGCGGCTCCTGCCCGGCCAGCACCTTCGGCGCGGCCCCGTCCTTGGCCAGCACCGTCACGGCGGGGGGGCGGCGGACATCGGCGGAGACGAAGGCCACCCCCGAGCCCAGGGCCGCCGGAGTCCATTCCAGACCCTCCCCCCGGGTCAGGGCCACCGGCGCGCCCCCGTCCACGGAGACCCGGAACAGGTGGCGGCGATCATCATCGTCCTTCGTCGCGCCGGTATTGGCGGAATAGACCAGCGACCGGCCGTCCCGGCTGACGGCCAGGTGCTCCACCATGAAGTCGCCGGGGGTCAGCAGCCGGGCCGGGCCGCCGGTCTCCGCCACCGCATACATGTGCGGCCAGTTGTCCGCCTCCGACAGGAAGGTCAGCCTGTCGTTCCCCGCCCAGTTCAGGTTCGCCCCCCCGGCAAAGTCGGGGAAGGAGCCGCGCAGGGTCTCCGGGCTCGTCCAGACGACATGGCCGTTGCCGGTGGCCGCGTCCGCGGTCCAGATCGCCCAGGGCGAGGGGACGGGGGTCAGCAGGGACGGGGGCGGGCCACCCTCCCCCGGCAGGCGGGCAAAGGCCAGCTTGCGCCCGTCCGGGGACCAGACCGGCTGCAGGTCATGGCCGAAGGACGGGGCCATCCAGCGGATCGGCGCGGTGGGGGTGGAATAGACGCCGATGAAGCTGTGATCCCCCCGGTCGGAGGTGAAGGCCAGCTGCGACCCGTCCGGCGACCAGCTGAGCTCGCTGTCCCGGCCCCGGTCGAAGAACAGGCGTTCCCCCGGCTTGCCGTCCAGCTTGGCGGTCCAGACCTGGCCGTTGAGGAGATAGGCGAGGCGACCGGTGGCGGACAGGACCGGCCCATCCCCCTCCACCAGCTTGCGGGCCGGCTGGGCCCCGGTGGGGTCGGCGGCCCACAGGGTCACCTTCGGCTCGATGGGGGAGGAGGTGGGGTTGGGCTGCAGCCCGCCCTTGGCCGGCCAGTTGGCGTCGTGGTCGCCCCCGCGGACGAAGACCAGCGCCGACCCGTCGGGGGAGAAGGTGAGCTGGGTCAGCTCCTGGCCGTCATCCTCGGTGAACTGGGTCACCTGCCGGGGGGTGAAATCCGGCCCGTCGGCGACGAAGATGTTGCGCACCCCCCGCACCATGCGGACCCAGGCGATCCGGTCCGTGGTCCGGGCGCTGACCAGGCCATCGACAAAGGGAAAGGCGGTGGCCTGCTCCACCGTGAAGCCGGGCGCGGCCGCCCGGGCGGGGGTGGGCAGGGTGGCCGTTCCAAGGCCCGCTGCCAGCAGGGCCAGTCCCGCCGCCGCGGCGCAGAATGTCCGGTTCATCATCGCTTCCCCCGTGTTCGGCGCGAGTTTGTGGGACGAAGGCGGTGGTGGCAAGGCACGCCGGGCGCCATGATGCCCACCGACAGGGCCCCGGATCACAGGGAGGGCCCGCGCACAGGAAACGAACAGTCATGGATCTTCAGATCAGCGGCCGCAACGCGGTCATCCTCGGCGGCACCCGGGGCATCGGACGGGCCATTGCCGAGGGCCTGGCGCGGGAGGGGGCCAATGTCGCCGTCTGCGCCCGCAATGCCGAGCAGGTGGCCGAGACCGTGGCCCATCTGAAGAGCCTCGGCGTGAAGGCCACCGGCGCGTCGGTGGACATTGTCGACGGGGACGCGCTCAAGGCCTGGATCAAGGCCGCGGGGGAGGAGCTGGGCGGCATCCACATGCTGGTCTCCAATGCCGGGGCCCTGGCCCAGGGGGGCGACCCGGCCTCGTGGGAGCAGAACTTCCGGCTGGACGTGCTGGGCATGGTCAATGCCTTCGATGCCGCCAAGCCGTTCCTGAAGGCGGCGGCAGAGGCGACGGGGGACGCGTCCTTCGTCATCATCTCGTCCATCTCCGCGGCGGAGACCGACAGCGCCAGCTCCTACGGGCCGATCAAGGCGGCCCTGATCCACTTCGCCAAGGGGCTGGCCCGGCAATATGCCCCGGCCCATGTGCGGACCAATGTGGTCTCCCCCGGCACGGTCTATTTCAAGGGCGGGGTCTGGAACATGGTCGAGACCAACATGCCGGACATGTTCAAGGGGGCCATGGCCCGCAACCCCATGGGCCGCATGGCGACCCCGGACGACATCGCCCATGCGGCGGTGTTCCTGTCGAGCCCGCTGTCCAGCTTCACCAGCGGGGTGAACCTGGTCGTCGACGGTGCCCTCAGCCGCCGGGTCAATTTCTGACGGAGACGAGCGCGGGGGCCGGGCTCTCCGGCCCCCTTGCCGTCAGGCCTTCTGTCGCCCGCTGGTGGGGATGTCGCGGAAGGCCACGGTCTTGTCCACCCGCACGTCGCCGGGCAGGCCCAGCACCCGCTCGCCGATGATGTTGCGCAGGATCTCGTCCGAGCCCCCCTCGATCCGGGTGGCGGGGGAGCGCATCAGCATCTTCTGGAAGCGGCCCTGCAGGGGCTGGTCGTCCCCCATCTCCACCCCCGCCGCGCCCTGCAGGTCCAGGGCGAACATGGCCAGTTCCTGCATGGCGGCCCCGGCCACCAGCTTGCCGATGGAGTTCTCCGGCCCCGGCGTCTGGCCCTTCGACAGGGCGGTGATGGCCCGCATGCCGGTATATTTCAGCCCGCTCTGGCGCACGGCGTAGGTGGCCAGGCGCGAGCGGACGGCGCTGTCGTCCACCGCCGGGCGGCCGTCGATCTCGGCCTCCATGCAGAAGGCGAACAGCTCCGGAAAGCCCAGCGACATGCCGGACCCGATGGACAGGCGCTCGTTCATCAGGGTGGTCAGGGAGACCTCCCACCCCTGGCCCACGGCCCCCAGCCGCTGGCTGTCGGGGATGCGGACATCGGTGAAATAGACCTCGTTGAACTCCGACTGGCCGTTGGCCTGCTTGATCGGCCGCACCTCCACGCCGGGGGAGCGCATGTCCAGGAAGAACATGGTCAGGCCCTTGTGCTTCGGGACCGACGGGTCGGTGCGGGTGATCAAAAGGCCGAATTCCGAGCGGTGGGCCCCGCTGGTCCAGATCTTCTGGCCGTTGATGATCCAGTCGCCGGAGCCGTCGGCGGCGGGCTCGGCCCGGGTGCGCAGACCGGCCAGGTCCGAGCCGCTGGCCGGTTCGGAGAACAGCTGGCACCAGATCTCCTCCCCTGACGCCAGCGGCGGCAGGTAGCGCTGCTTGTGCTCTTCCGCCGCCCAGGCCATCAGGGTCGGGCCGCACATGCCCTGGCCGATGCCGAAGGGACCGGAGAGGGAGGCGTAGATGCCCTCCTCCTGGCCGAAGATCACCCGCTGGATCGGCTGATAGCCGCCGCCGCCGTATTCCTTCGGCCAGTGCAGGCAGGCCCAGCCCGCCTCGTACTTCTTCCTCTGCCAGTCGCGGCAGGCGGCCAGCGGGTCGGTGCTGCGGATGCCGTTGTCGGCAAAGCCCGCCGTCTTCAGCTCGGCTTCCAGGTGACGGGGGGCATTGTCCCTGATCCAGGCGCGGACCTGGGCGCGGAAGGCGGCTTCCTCGGGGGAGTCTTCGAAATCCATCTTGGCGTCCTCTTCCTCAGGCGACGGCGGCGTTGCCGCCCCGCAGGCGTTCGATCAGCAGGCTTTCCCAGGTGGACAGGGACCCGAGCGACAGGGCCAGCGCATTGGACCGGCGGTAGTACAGGTGGCAGTCGAAGGCCCAGGTGAAGCCCATGCCCCCGTGGGTCTGGATGTTGTTCTTGGCACAGTGCTGGAAGGACTGGGTGGCCGAGACCCGGGCCGTGGCCGCCGCCACCGGCAGCTCCGCCGCGTCGGTCGAGAGCGCCCAGGCGGCGTAATAGCAGTTGGAGCGGGCCAGCGTCGCCGACACATACATGTCCGCCAGCATGTGCTTGATGGCCTGGAACGAGCCGATGGGGCGACCGAAGGCCATTCGGTCCAGAGCATAGTCCCGCGCCATTTCCAGCGCCCGGTCCGACCCGCCCACCTGCTCGAATGCCAGGAGGATCGCCGCCCGGTCCATCACCTGTCCCGCCACGTGCCAGCCGTCGCCCTCGCCGCTCAGAAGGTCCGCCGGGGCGTCCTTGAAGGTGAAGGTCGCCGCCTTGCGGGAGGGGTCGAGGGTGGTCAGCACGGTGCGCTCCACGCCGGGGCCGCGCAGGTCCACCAGATAGAGGGATATGCCGTCCGCCCCCTCGCCGGTGCCGTGCCGGGCCGCGACCACGGCCAGGTCCGCCGCCGCCCCGTCGGGCACCGCCACCTTGGTTCCGGTGAGCCTGCCGTTGCGCACGCTGGCCTTGACCTTGTCCGGCGTGGTGCGGCCGGAGCCCTCGGTGAGGGCGAAGGTGCCGACGATCTCCCCCGCCGCCAGCTTCGGCAGCCAGGTCGTCTTCTGCGCCTCGCTTCCGGCCAGCAGCAGGAACTCCGCCGCCAGATAGATGGAGGACGAGACCGGCACCGGGGCGATCACCCGGCCCAGCTCCTCCGCGAACAGGCACAGTTCCAGCTTGGACAGGCCGACCCCGCCATAGGCCTCCGGGATGGCCGCACCCAGCACCCCCAACTCCGCCAGACCCGCATAGAGGTCGCGGTCATGGGTCTCGTCGCTCTCCACGATCCGGCGCACGGCGGCGGAGGTGCAGCGTTCCGCCAGGAAGCGCCGGACCTGGTCCTGCAGCGCCTTCTGGTCGTCCGAGAAGTCGAGGTTCATCTGGCGGCGTCTCCCGTGTCCGGACCGTTCGGCCCCGAATTTTCCGGCAGCATGACGCGGCTCCGCTACGTCATGCAACGCCCGAAATCACGCCCTGTGTCCCTAGGCGGTGGTTCCCGCCGCCGAGGGGAACAGGGTGAAGAAGTCCACGTCATAGGCATGTTCCGGATCGTTGCGGACAAAGGCGTCCAGCCGCTGGGCGTCCTCCCCCACCAGGATCCGCCAGCGCTCGTTGCGCACCCCGTCGAGGATGACCCGGGAGGCGTCCGCCGCCGTCATGGGGGCGTTGTCGCGGAAGCCGTCGGCCATGGTCTGGACGAAGGCCGCGATCATCTCGTCGGTCAGCTGGCTGTCGTCCAGGCCGCGGTTGCGGACCGTGGCCCGGGCATTGGCGATCTCCTCCGCCGTAAGGGTCCCGTCGGAGTCATCCTCCCGGCCGGACAGGACCTTGCGGGAATTGGCCACGATGTCGGTGCCGATGTGGCCGGGCATGACCACCGAGCACTTCACATGGGGAGCATTGACCTTCAGGTCGGTCATCAGCGCCTCGGTGAAGCCCTTCACCGCGAACTTGGCGGCGGAATAGGCGGTGTGCGGCGTCGTCTGGCCGATGGAGGCATAGAAGCCGTTGACGCTGGAGGTGTTGGTGATGTGCCCGGCCTGGGACTTGATCACCAGCGGCAGGAACACCCGGGTGCAGATATAGACCCCGCCCCAGCAGACATTGAAGGTGCGCTCCCAGGCTTCCCGCGTGTCGGTGATCATCGACCCGCCGCCGCCGATGCCGGCATTGTTGAACAGGTAGTCGATATGGTCGACGGCCAGGGTCGCGACCACGTGATCGCGGAAGGCCAGGACCTGGGTCTCGTTGGAGACATCGGCCACATGGCTGATCACCCGCACCCCCTGGGGCAGGCCGTCGGCCTGGCAAAGGCGCATCGTCTCGGCCATGCTCTTCGCCGACACGTCGCACATGGCCACGTGGCAGCCCTCCGCCGCCAGCTGGCGCACCAGCTCCCGGCCCATGCCGGTGCCGCCGCCGGTCACCACCGCGATCTTGCCGCTGAAGTCCTTCATGGTTCCTCGTTCCTCCCCGACGGCTCGTGCAGTCCGGCCGCCCTGTCCGGTCAAGATTGGCAGACGCCCGCGCCCCTGCCTAGGGCGCTCAAGGCGGCGTTTCGGGCCTGGAAAGCGTCAGGAGACGGAGCGGTAGGCCTTTTCCCCGTGGGACGCGAGGTCAAGCCCCTCGTCGATGGCCTCGTCGCCGATCCGCAGTCCGGTGGTCCGCTTCACCACCAGGACGAGGACGAGGAAGAGGAAGAGGCCGAACCGCCCCAGGTCCCCGATCAGCGGCCCATGGCCGGAAAAGGCGAGGGAATAGCCGCCGAACAGCCACACCATCGAGGCCAGGCAGGCAATGGCCACGCACTGGGCCATGACCGACAGGACGTTCTTGGCCCGCACCAGCCCGCCGTAGAACAGCGCCAGCCCCGGCAGGGTCATGAACAGGACCAGCGCCGTCGCCGTCAGCACCCAGGCCGTGTCCCCGGAGGCGGCGACTTCACCGGTGCCTTGCGCCAGTGCCGCGCCGGGCAGGAGGGCGGCCAGGCCGAAGAGGCCCAGCGCCGGTGCATTCCTGTTGATCATCGCCTGTCTCCCCCGCCGTCCCGGTCGCGCACCGGTGTTGCTCAGGAGCTAGCAAGGAGATCGGAGGTCGAAAAGGGAGAAAATGCCCGATCCTTGGGCAATTGTCCGGAATTTGCCGCCACTGGAGGCAGGAAGCTGCCCATAAAGCTCGCAGTTCGGGGCCGGCCGGCGGCAGTGCCACCGATGATTATCGGCTGTATGCGGACATTGCCGTTGCTGTAGCATGGGCCGGTCGATCGTCCCTGGAGCTGCCGTCATGTCGATCCGCGAACCGCGCCTGACCCCCGTCCGACTCGAGGACCTGCGCCCCACCCAGATGACCGTGGGTCTGCGGGAGGTGGCGGAGAAGCGCCGGACCTGGCAGGCGCGCTCGGACGCCTCCGCCGAGGCCTTCCTGGGGGACCACCTGATCCCGGTGCTGCGCGGGCCCAAGGGACGGCTCTACGTGATCGACCACCACCACCTGGCCCGGGCCCTGATCGAGGGGGGCGGCACCGACGTGCTGACCACGGTGATCGCCGACCTCAGCCACCTGGGCAAGGACGAGTTCTGGACCTTTGCCGACAACCGCGCCTGGTGCCATCCCTATGACGAGCACGGAAACCGCCGGGACTTCGACGACATCCCCCGCCGCATCCGGGACCTGAAGGACGATCCCTATCGCAGCCTGTCCGGGGCCGTCCGACGGCTGGGCGGCTATGCCAAGGATACCACGCCCTTTGCCGAGTTCACCTGGGCGGATTTCCTCCGCCGCCGGATCAAGGCCGAGCGGGTGGACCGCCATTTCGACTCCGCCCTCGAGACGGCGCTGAAGCTGGCCAAGTCGGAGGCCGCGCGGCACCTGCCCGGCTGGTCCGGACCGTGCGACTAGGGGGGCGATGATGGAACCGCAACTGCTCGTGGTGCTGCCGGAACTGGGGGCGGCCTGGCTGTTCGGCATGGCGGTGGGCCTGGAGCGCAGCGTCAACGGCCGGGCGGCGGGCTTCCGCACCCATGCCCTGGTCAGCCTGGCCTCCGCCACGGTGATGGTGAGCGCCCGGCTCCCCGTCTTCCTGCCGCAGATGTTCGGTGCCGGGACACCGGCCATGCTCGACCACAGCCACCTGCTGCAGGGGGTGATGACCGGGGTGGGCTTCCTGGGGGCGGGGGTGATCTTCAAGCAGGGGGCCTCGATCCAGGGCCTGACCACGGCGGCGTCGATCTGGGCCACGGCGGCCTTCGGGGCGATGTTCGGCCTGGGCCTGTGGGTGACCGGCAGCGTGGCCGCGGTGGGGGTCCTGATCACCCTGACCCTGCTGCGCTACGTGGAGGCGCGGCTGGCGGTGAACACCTATGCCGAGGCGGCGTTCCGCTTCCGCGCCGATGCGGCGCCCACGGAAGCCGACCTGCTCCAGCGTCTGAAGGCGCACAATGTCCAGTTCGAGGAGCTGAGCTACGCCCTGCTGGAGGGGGGCACGGTGCTGCAGTATTCCGGCGTCCTGCGCACCCGGCGGGACGAGCGGCTGGGGGCCATGGCCCGCAGCATGGTCTCCACCCCCGGCCTCATCGAATATACCCTCACCCGGATCAGCAAGTAGACGCGGCACCGGGCACCTGACCCCGGATCAGGGCCCGCAGGTCCCGGAACCCCTGCTGCAGGTCCGGCACGTGGGCGGCGAATTCCGTGGCCGGATCGATCTTTCCCGTGTTCGCCTCGATCAGCGGGCGGGGAAGCACCAGCCCCGGCATGGTCGGGACCGGCACCATTCCCAGGCCGTCCAGCACCTGGCGCAGCTGGGCGGCGCACTTGTCGCCCCCGTGGCCGCCATAGGTGATGATCAGGGCGGGCTTCCCGCGCCACTCCGCATAGAGGTGGTCGATGGCGTTCTTCAGGGCTGCCGGGTAACCCCAGTTGTACTGGGGCGTCACGAACACGATCCCGGCCGCTCCGGCGACCTTGCGGCTCCAGGCGCGGGTATGGCCCCGGACATAGTGACCGGCGGCGGGAAGGCCCGGCTCGTCATCCATCGGCAGACGCCATTTGCGCAGGTCCACGACCTCGCAGGGCATGGCCGTCGTCTCCCGGCCGGTCGCCGCGACCCAGTCGGCGATCTGGAGACAGAGGCGGCCCGCGCGAACGCTGCCGCCGATGACGAGGAGGGGGGATGCATGTATCATGCACCTATTCTGCATGTCCGGGAGGCGATCGTAAAGGGTGTATAATACAGCTAATATGGATGCGCTGGCGACCGCGATGATCGGCCTTGTCAGCCTCGTCAACAGCCCGCGGCGGGACCACATCCTGCTGAGGGAAGCAGGGGTCGAGCTCGACCGCGCCCTGTTTGCCCTGCTGGTGATGCTGGACCGGACGGGGGCGTGCAGTGTCGGGGACCTTGCCGACAGCGTCGGTCGCGACAGCACCACGGTCAGCCGCCAGCTGGCCCGGCTCGAGGCCCGGGGGCTGGTCGCCCGGACCCCGTCCCCGTCCGACCGGCGCGTCCGCTTCGTCGGCCTCACTGCTGGCGGCGACGAGGTCGTGGGAAGGATCACCGCCGCGCGCCGACGGCTTCTGTCACGGGCGCTCGCGGACTGGAGCGCTACGGACGTCCGGTCGCTGGCCGACCTGACCGCGCGCCTCGCGACGGCCCTCGGCGGGCCCGGCGACGATGCGCCACCGCTGCCCGGTCAGCGCCCGGCGTAGAGCTTCACCAGCCGGTACAGGAAGGTGCGGCCCTCATAGACCGACTGGATGCGCACCCGCTCGTTCAGGCCGTGGATATGGCCCCCGTCGGGATCGACGAAGATGCCCTCCACCCCGTAGGTGGGAATGCCCGCCGGGTTCATGAACTGGGCGTCCGAGGCCCCGGGCTCGAGGGAGGTGATCACCGGCACCCCCGGCCACAGGTCATGGGACACCTTGGCGATGGGCCCCATGATCTCCGGGGACAGGGGGGCGGGCTGGGCCACGGGACCGCGGACCTCGGGAATGGTCACGGTCACCTTGGGGTCGGCGATGACTTTGGCCAGCTGGGCCTGGACCTCCTCCCGGGGAACGCCGGGGAAGATGCGGCAGTTGATGTTGGCCCGGGCCCGCTGCGGCAGGGCATTGGTGGCATGGCCCGCGTCGAGCATGGTGGCCACGCAGGTGGTGCGCAGCATGGCATGCCAGTCGGTATTGCGGTCCAGGATCGCCACGGCGGCGGCGTCCTGCGGGTCCTTGACCACGGCCAGCATGGCCTTCCCCGCCTCGCCGCCGACAATGGGGGCCATGCCGGTGAAATAGCCGCGATTGGCGTCGTCAAGCTGCACCGGGAACTCGTAGCGGCTCACCGCGTCCACGGCCCGGACCAGGTGATAGATGGCATTGTCGGGAACCGGACGGGAGCTGTGCCCGCCGGGATTGGTGGATTCGAGGACGTAGTTCTGCGACGTCTTCTCCGCCGCCAGCACCCCCATGGCCACGTGCCGGCCCTGGTCGTCCAGCACCCCGTCCACCCCCTCGGTCAGGGCGAAGGCGGCGTCGATCAGGTCCCGTTCGTGGGTCGCCAGCCAGCCGGCCCCGTTCAGGGCGCTGCTGGTCTCCTCCCCGCAGGTCAGGGCGAGCTTGATGCTGCGGCGGGGATGGAACCCCTCCTCCCGGTAGCGGACCATGTTGTCGACCCAGATGGCCGCCTGGGCCTTCATGTCGCTGGTGCCCCGGCCGTAGAAGTAGCCGCCCTCCTCGATCAGGGTGAAGGGGTCGCGGGTCCAGTCCTCGCGCCTGGCCTCCACCACGTCCACATGGGCGAGCATCAGCACCGCCTTGGCCGTCGGGTCCGACCCGTGCAGCACCGCGACCAGGCCCCCCTCCTTCGGGTGACCGGGGGGCACGAAGATGTGCAGGTCGGCGTCAGGATAGCCGGCGGCCTTCAGGCGGGCCGCCATGCGGGTCGCGGCCAGGGTGCAGTCCCCGGCGGAGAGGGTGGTGTTGGTCTCCACCAGCTCCTTGTAGGTGTCATGGAACCGCTGCAGCCCCGGGTCCGTGGGCGGTGCCGCCCGGGCGACACCGGCGGCACCGGCCGCCAGAAGGACGAGGGCGGCCAGACGGCGGACGGTTCTGAACATGGGCCGGGTTCCTCAATAGGCCGTGGGTGTCACGGCTTGCGCGCGGCGGCGGCAGCGGCAGCCGCGGCCTTGGCGTCTTCCGCCCGGGCTCCGGCCAGCATGTTGCGCAGGGCATAGTTGCCCTCGTGGCAGGCATATTCATAGACCTGCCCCTTCAGCGGCGAGAACTCGTACTCCCCGCCCCAGGGCGCGGCCCACAGGGTCGGGTCCTCGATGGTGAACTGGTAGAGCAGGCGGTCCGGGGCGGTGCGGGTGAAGCGCTCGGTCACCTTCAGGTTCTTCCACGACCCGTGATAGGCCTGGGCCCGGGGAATATGGTCGGTTTCCACCACCAGGGTGTTGCCCTCCCAGTGGCCGATGCTGTCCCCCATCCACGGCCGGTAGTCGTCGGTGCGGTGCTGGGCGTTCAGGCGGATGTAGCGGACGTCGTGGTTCATCTCGACGATGATCGCCACCGCGTCCGGCGTCTGGATGAACTGATAGTCGTTGTTGTAGAAGCCGTTGGCCAGCATGGGCGGACCGGCATTGCGGCCGAAGCCCATGATGCACCGCTCCCCCAGGGACCGGTATTCGGGATTGTCGAAGCTGCCGAGGCCGCCGCCCCAGGCCGGCGGGGCCTTGGCCCCCGGGATCACCGGCGGCACCCGCCCGTCCGGGGTGGTCAGGATCGAGGTCCGCGCCTCCCCGTGCACCCGCATGATGGCATTGCCCGGGTCCAGCCAGAAGGCGTTGTAGCCGCCGACATTGCCGCCGGCGAGGGCGAACTCCGGTCGCGTGCCCGGCGGCGGGCGGTCGCCACCGGCGGTGGGCGGCGGGGCATTGGGATCGGTCTTCTCGTTGGCGGCGGCCAGGGCCTTGGCCGAGGCATGCTCGATGGCGGCAGCCTGCTCCGGCGTATAGGCGGCCCTGGTCCCGAGGCCCGGCGGGCGGGTCTCGGGCGTCATGCTCACATTGCTCCAGGTGTCGCCCAGGTCCGGCTGGCCGAAGGACAGGCGCGGGGGGCTGTAGGGCGCACCGGCGGCGAACGCCGTGCCGGGAAACGTTCCGGGGAACGTCCCCGAGAGGGGGATCAGCGCGGCAGTGGCCACCAGGGCGGCCAGGCGGGCTCGGATCATGGAGGTCGCTCCTGCTGGGGGGCGCGGTCTCATCGACCGTCCACCGAATAGGCCAAAAGGACATTCATCCCGTTGCCGCCGACGCGGGCCGCGCCGTCGAAACCGGACATCACATAGACCCGGCCATGGGCGACCGTGGCCCCCAGGCCGTCGATCGATCCCCCCGGCTGGCCCTTGATCCCGTTCAGGGTGTCATAGGTGCGGGCGGTGGTGCTGTCGCTCCACAGGATGTGGCCGGTCTTGGCATCATAGGCCCGCAGCCAGCCGTCCATGGTGCCGGAGAAGACCACCCCGGGGATCGAGGTCGGGGCCGCGGACTGGGCGCGCATGCAGGGGGGCGGGTGCCCTCCCATCGACGTTGGCCCGTAGTGGCACGGCGCCCGGGGGGCCGGGGTGGTCCACAGGATCCGGCCGCTTTCCGGGTCGAGGGCGGACAGGCCGGGCCGGGCGGGCCGGTGGTCCGGCGGCAGGGAGGCGGTGGGGTCGGCGGTTTCCGCCCGGATCTCGGCATAGAGCAGGCCCACGTCGGAGATCGGCACATAGAGCCGGTGCGGGTCCGCGCTCATGCCCCATTCCACCCCGCCCAGGGCCGAACCGGCCCCCACCGCCGTGGTCCAGCGCACGGCACCGGTATCCGGGTCGAGGCCGTAGACCTGGCCCGACTTCTGCCCGGCCAGCAGCACGTCCTTGCCGCTGGCCGTGCGCATCAGGATCGGCGTCGCGCCGAAGTCGTAGTCCGGTCCCACCGGGCTCGGGCAGTTGGCCGAGGCCTTGGCCCCCTGGCAGCCCATGATGAAGTTGTCCCCCGCGGTCACCTGACGGCGCCAGCGGACGGCCCCGGTGGCCATGTCCAGGGCCACCACGGCGTCGGAGCCCACCGTGTCGGCATCGGTATAGCTGTCGCCGGTGGCCACATAGACGAGGCCCCGGGCCGCATCGGCTTCGGGGGCCGACCAGATCGCCGCCCCGGCCGGGCCGTACATCTGGGTCCCGGCGGCGTTGCGGCGCAGAGAACGGCTTACCTCCGGAATCACCTTGGTGCGCCACAGGATCGCGCCGGTGCGCAGGTCGAGGGCCGCCACCGAGCCGGAGAAGGTGCAGCAGGGATAGGCCGGGTTGATGGAGGAGACCTCCTCCAGGGAACTCACCGGCACGAACAGCCGGTCGCCGGACACCACGGGGGAGCCGGTCAGCACCGCCACGGGGTGGGTCTCCACCGGCTCGCTCTGCCAGATCTGCTGGCCGGTCTCGGCGTCATAGGCGCGGATCCGGCGGCCGCTGACCCCCACGAAGGTCGCCCAGCCGCTGGGGGAGGCGGCGCTGCGCACCACCATCGGCGTGGTCCGCGAGACCACGTCCTCCAGCACCCAGCGGACGCAGCCGGTGCCCGCGTCCAGGGCATAGAAGCGGCCGTTGCGGTTGGTGACGAACAGCCAGTCGCCCACCACCACCGGCTGGCCGCCGCCGGTCATGGAGAAGGCCCATTTCAGTTTCAGCCGGGGCAGGTCGGCCGCCGTGAGGCCAGGGGCGGGCTGATAGCGGCGGCTGCGGGCATCCGCCCCCTGCTCCGCCCAGTCCCCGGCCGCGGGGCGGATGTGGCCCGGGGCAGTGCAGCGGGGCTCCGCCGAGGTCGGCACCACCGGCAGGGGCGGACGCCGCATCGGCGGGGCCGCCGCCTTGCCGTCTCCCAGCTCCGCCCGTTCCGGCATCCCCAGCCAGCGGCTGACGGCGCGGATCTGGTCGGGGGAAAGGCCCTCGGCCATGGGGGCCATGATGCCCTTGGTCAGGGCCGTGTAGATGTCCGCCGCCGGCCGCCGGGACAGGTCTGCCCGGCTGGGGGCGCGCCCCACCGGCGGCATGTGGCAGGACTGGCATTTCGCCTGGAACACAGCGGCCCCGTCGGTCTCCGCCGAGACAGGTGCCGACGCGACCGTCTGGGCCCGCGCCGCCACGGTGGGCAGGGCGACCAGGGCCAAGGACACCAGCGCCCGGGCGATCCGCCGCTTCAAGGCCGAAGACCGGGACGAAACCAGGCTCATGTGGCGGGCTTTCCCTGGGACTGGAAGCGCTGCTGCCGGGCCTTCACGTCGCCCGGCCAGTCGGGCAGGGGCGTGGGCTTGCCCGAGGGCGGCGGCAGATAGGGCATCACGTACTTGGCATGGCAGCCGGTGCAGGTCTGGTAGATGGCCGCGCCGCTCTCGAACATCCTGCGGGTGTCACGGGCCTCCACCGCGGCCTTGGCCTCCAGTCCCTGGCGGGACAGGGTCCTGGCAAAGGTCGCCCAGTCCCCGTCGTCCCGCTTGCGGCCGGGCAGCAGAAGCAGGTTTCCGGCCTCGGCGATCTGGGCCGCGCCGCTTTCCGCGGTTTCCCAGCCCTGTTCGGTGGTGGGGGTCAGGCTCTGCTCCCCCGTCTCGGTGGTGACGGTGCCGGAGGCCCGCCAGAAGGCCCAGGCCCCGGGATCGACCACGTGGCCCATCAGCTCCTTCATGGACAGGCTGACATTGTAGGGCGGCGGGGCCGGGGGCGGGGGCGGGGGCGCGGGACGCTGGCAGCCGTGCAGCAGCACGGCGGTGCCGGCCATCAGGGCGAGCGCCGCCCGGTGGGTGCGCCGCGCGGCAGGGGGTGGACGCGGGCTCACTTGTCGTTCGGGTCGGCGCCGTCCTTGGGCGCGCCGGTGCCGCTGGAGCCCATGAACACCTTTTCCCCGTTCTCGAGGGTGACGTCGCGGCCATTGGCGCGGCATTCCGGCGTACACAGATGATCCTTGGACTGATAGCCGCGGACGATGATCACCGTGCCGGGCTTCAGGGTGGCCTTGGTGACGCCGGCGCGCAGCAGGGTGTTGGGGGTGCCCCCCTCCACCATCCAGGCCTGGTCCGGCTTGCCGGGGGACACGGCGATCATGTGCACCCAGGCATGGGGGTTGATCCATTCCACCCGGGTCACCTTGCCCCGCAGCAGGACCGGGGAATTGCCGTCGAATTCCGCGGCGAAGGCATGGTGCGCGCTGGCCGGTCCGGCCGCGGCGAGGACGGTGGCCAGGCTCGCGGCGAGGGCGAGGCCGGTCCGCAGGGCGTGTCTTGGGGTCATGGGCGTTCCAGTCATTCGTGGCCAGTCATTCGTGGACGGATCATCTGGGGTCAGTGGGGAAGAGGCTGCTTGCGCAGATCGCCGTACATCAGCTCGGTGACGAACTCGACGCACTTGAACTGGCCGAAGGTCACGTCGGGACCCACGGCCTTGTAGAGGGTCATCTCCATCTTCCAGGGATGGGCATAGACCTCCGGATCGGTGATCTCCGCCTCGTAGCGGATGGTCATCGGGCTGGTCAGGGTATAGCGCTCGACCACGGTCATCTGGTCGGAATGGAAGTTCCCGGCCCGGTCGAGCCAGCTCTGGTCATTCAGGCCTGTGACCTTCACCACCAGCGTGTCCCCCTCCCAGTGGGCGACGGACTGGCCCATCCAGCTGTCCACCGGCGCAGGCCCGGGATCCTTGAACAACAGGGTGCGCACCGCGCTCGCATATTCGTAGGCGATCACCATGCCGTGGTCGCTCTGCAGGATGCGCAGGGGATAGGGCATGTAGGTGGCCCGCGGCACGCCGGGCAGGTAGCACTTGATCTCTGGATCCCGCTCCAGCCAGTGGGCCCGGTTGTCGTCCCGCTGGGCCTTGGCTTCCGGCTTGTAGGGAATGGCCCCGCCGACCACCACGCCAGGACCCGGCGGCACCGCGCCCACGGCACCCAGCGCCACCACCTGGGCCGCAGGAACGGGAATCACCGGACCGGGGCGGAAGGCCATGGCCGCGGACGCCCCGTGCGGCTCCACGTCGTAATTGGCGGTGTTCAGCACCTGCCAGACGCCGTTCAGGTCGGGATGGACGCGGTCCGGACCGCGGGGGGGCTTCCAGGTCGAGGCCGGTGCCGCGCCCTGTGACTGGGCCAGGGCCGTGGTCGGCTGCCCGGCCCCGAGGCCCAAGGCAAGCAGGGCCGCCGCGGCGACCGCTGGTATCCTGATGCGCATGTCGCTCCCGATCCCCCCGGTGCCGCCGATGACGGTCCGGGCTGTCTTCTTGTAGGTGATCCCCGCCACAGTTCCGCTCCCCGGCGGCCGTGTCAATGCTTGCGTGGAGGGCCGTTCGTCCGGGGGCGGGTCGGTTGACGACGCCGGATGCACCCGTCAGGCTGGGTGCAGAACAGGACCGGTGCCCGGACAGTCCGCCCAGGGACTGCGGCCAGTACATCGGCGGGATGGAAGCGGGATGATCAGGGCGTTTCTCGTCTGGCTGCAGACCCGTCTGGGCAAGGGGCCCGGACCGGACGATGCGTCGTGGAGCGAGGCGCTCCTGGGCTCCCTGAACTTCTGGAGCCTGCTGGAGGGCACCCACCTCCTGATGCTGATGCTGTTCGTCGGCTGCATCCTGGCCGTGGACCTGAGGCTGATGGGCGTCCTCTACCGCCGGACGCCGGTCAGCGTGGTCAGCCGCCGGCTGCTGCCGCTGACCGTGGCGGGGCTGGTGCTGATGCTGCTGAGCGGCACGGCCCTGTTCTTCGCCAAGCCGCTGGCCTACTACCACAACATCTGGTTCCGGGCGAAGCTGGTGCTGCTGGCCGCGGCCATGATCAACATCGCCATCTTCCACCTGCGCATCCAGCGCCGCCAGCCGGACTGGGACCATAACCCGTCGCCCCCGCTGGCTGCACGGGCCTCGGCCCTGATCTCGCTGACCATCTGGGTACTGATGATCGTGATGGGCCGGTTCATCGCCTACAACTGGTATGACTGCGGCAAGCCCCAGCCGGACGTGATCAACGCCCTGCAGGAATGCGCCGCGTCGGAGCACGGGGCCATGTCCCTGACCGCAACGGCGGGAGCCCGGCACCCATGAAGTTCTCGATCCTGTTCCCGCACCTGCGGCCCTGGGTCCTGGGCCTGGCCCATGTCTGGCCGGCGACGATCATCAAGCCGAACTTCGCCATCTGGGAGGTGTTCCATATCCTGTCCCTGGTCCTTCTGGGGGGCGGGGCGATCCTGGTCGGCCTTCGCCTGGCCGGGGCCGGTCTGAAGGACGAGCCGCCGTCGGCGGTCTATCGCGGCCTGGCGCCGACCCTCGTCACCGGCGTGGTGGGGGTGGTGGTCACGGGCCTGCTGATCGGCATGGCCAATGCCGAGCGGCTCTATGACAGCGCCGCCTTCGTGGCCAAGATGCTGGCCCTGGTGGCCGGGGTGATCCTGACCTTCGGGGCCCTGCGGCCCGTGGCGCTGGCCGACGGCCGGGTGGGGCGCGGCTCCGTCATGGCCCTCGTCGCCGGTGGCGGGGTGTGGCTGCTGGCGGTCTGGGTGTTCCTGACCGGCGGCCTGATCACGCCGGGCCTGTTCCACGTGCTGACCGCCGCGGCGCTGGGGGTGTTCGCGGTGAGCCGGGGGCGGACGCGGACCCTGTTCACCGGCGGCGTGGTCGTGATCCTGGCCCTCATGTATCTGGCGACCCACGTCTTCATCGCGGCGGGAGATCTCGACCATGCCGATCCGGCCAATGTCGCCCTGGCCTGGCTCATGGCTGCGTGGATCTTCGGGGCGGCGGTGGTCACCGGCCGGTCCCTGCCGCAGGATGCGTCCGCGCTCCCGTCCCCGCGCCTGGCCGCGGTGGTGGGCGGCCTGACCGTGCTGGTCTGGGTGACCGCCGCCGCCGCGGGGCGCTGGATCGCCTTCGCCTGACGACCCCGCGGGCGGGATCCGCCCGGATCGCGTGTCAGGGGAGTGTCATTTGCGGTGACAGTCCAACCCGACTAGGCTGCCAACCGGGGATATCGGGGGATTTCAGGGAAGGTTCCGGACACGCGACGCCGCGCCAGCCTGCAAGGGTCGGACGGGGTCCCGTCCCTGCGGCCGGGGCCCGGAAACAGGACCGACCGGGCCTCTGTGGCGGGCGATTTCGGAGGGGCGGGTGACCAGCGAAGTCTTGTTGATGAACCAGGAGGCCGTGGTCCTGGCCGCCGACAGCGCCGTGTCCAACCCGATCTTCCACGTCAATGACGTCGACAAGTTCTTCGTCGTCAGCCAGGACCCGCCCATCGCGGCCATGTTCTACAATGCCGTCCAGTTCGGAGGGGTGGGCTGGTCGATCCTGTTCGGACGCTTCGCCCGGATGATCGAGGGCCGCAACCAGACGGTGGACGAGGTGGCCGACGGGTTCCTGGCCTTCCTCGAGCAGGTGGGGGACGACCCCTATTTCGGGGTGGACAAGGCGGCAGAGCTGGAGGCCTTCAACGAATATGTCGCGCTGTTCCTGGCGCAGCTGGTCTCGATCCTGCAGCGGATCGGCTGGGTCCCCGGCCGTTTGCCCGTGGACGTCATCATCATGGAGGCCCTGAGCCTTCTGGAGGACGACATCCTGTCCGGCCGCCGGGCAGGGGGACGGGACGACGACCCCCTGTCGGAGGAGGACGCCCCTGCGCCGGAATTCTTCGATTTCCTCGAGCAGAACTTCGAACAGGCCCTGCGCAGCGGGATCGCCTATGTGTGCTACGAGTTCGAGATCGATCCGCGGGCACTGGACCTGTCCGGCAGCGCGATCTTCGAGATCACCCGGCTGATGGTGATCTCCTGCATGGTCGACTGGGTGCCGGCCGGCTATGCGTCCCTCAGTGCCGGGCTGGTCTTTGCCGGCTTCCATCCGGGCTCGCCCTTTCCCGTGGCGCGGGAGTTCCGCGTCTTCCCCAGCTTCGGCGGCCTGACCAAGGTCACGGACCGGCGTCGTCACGCCATTTCCAGCGAATTCGACAGCACCGCCGTGATCCGCACCTTCGCCCAGACGGAGACCCTGGACAGCTTCCTGCACAAGGTCAGCTTCCGCAACCGGCGGCGGATCGCCAACGAGTTGAAGTACTATGTCAGCCTGATGCGGCGCAGTGCCAGCGCCCGGTCCGCCAGGATGTCCGCGGCGGCGGCCGCGGAGATCGACACGATCTTCGCGGGCATGATCCGCAACATGTCCGATGTGATCGACAGCGCCCTGCCCCGGAAGAGCCTCAACCTGCGGAACACCCTGTCCAGCATCCGCAATGCCAGTCCCCAGAGGCTTTCGGAGCTGGCAAGGAAGTCCATGCAGATGATCGTCCACGGGGAGGAGCTGGCCTCCAATGACACGGTGGGCCGTCCGGTGAAGTTCCTCGTCCTGTCCCGGGACGGGATAAGCTCGGACCTGTGGGAGTAGACGCCGATGACCACGCCGCAGACCGGGGGCCGGACCCCCGACGAGGACGACCGGATCGTCACCTACCGGGCCTGGCGGGCCCGCCACGCGGTGCCGGAGGCGGCGGTGGCGATGCCTGCGCCCCGGCGGTCCCTGTGGGCGATCCTGTCAGGCAAGACGCCGGGCAAGACGTCGGGCCAGAACCTCGGGCTCGCCCCCGGCTGGGCGGCCCGGATGGCGCGGGACTTCCTGGAGGGTGAGGGGCGGCTCCCCACCGGCGATGCCGTCGCGCCCAGGTCCGGGGCACGACCTGCGTCCGAAGCCGTGTCCGTCCCCGCGCGCCGCCGCGCAAACGGCTAGACGACCGCCCGCCCTTGCCAGGGCCGCCGACCAGGGGTCGAATGGTCCGGAAAGAGGACAGGCGCAAATGACCCGAGGCCCAGGACCCGTGACGTCGAATGGATGACAGCGATCAGCGGATCGACGCGGCCGCCGGACGGGAATCCGGCCTTCAGCGGACCCTGAGCCGCGCCCAGGTGGTGATGATCGCGCTGGGCGGGGCCATCGGCACCGGCCTGTTCGCCGGGTCGAGCCTGGCCATCGGCTATGCCGGTCCGGCGGTGCTGATCAGCTATCTGATCGCGGGCTTCGTGGCCCTGGTCATGGTGCTCAGCCTGTCGGAAATGGCCGTCGCCCACCCCGCCGCCGGGTCCTTCGGCGTCTATGCGGAGACCTATCTCAATCCCTGGGCCGGGTTCATCGTCCGCTACACCTACTGGATGGCCCAGGTGCTGGCCATCGGCGGCGAGGCGGTGGCCGTGGGCATCTACATGTCCTTCTGGTTCCCCGGCTCGCCGGTGTGGCTGTGGTCGCTGGGCTTTGCCTCGGCCCTGCTGTTCATCAATTCCCGGTCGGTGCGCAACTTCGGCTCGCTGGAGTACTGGTTCACCTCCATCAAGGTGATCGCCATCATCGTCTTCATCATCCTGGGCCTGTCGGCGGTGTTCGGGCTCGGCCAGGCCCCGGTGGGGCTGCACAATGTGGTGGGCCTGCCGGGGGGCTTCATGCCCCATGGCCTCAAGGGCGTGTGGATGGCCGTGATCATGGGCCTGTTCTCCTACAACGGGATCGAGGTGATCGCCGTGACCTCGGGGGAGACGGCGGACCCCGCCCGGGCCATCCCCGCGGCCCTGCGCTCCATGGCCGCGCGGCTGATCCTGTTCTATGTGCTGGCCCTGTTCGTGGTGGTGGCCTTCATGCCCTGGACCGAGGTCGGGACGACCACCATGACAGGCAGTCCCTTCGTCAAGGTGTTCGCCCATTCCGGCGTGCGCGAGGCGGCCGGGGTGATGAACTTCGTGGTCATCACCGCGGCCCTGTCCGGCATGAACACCAACATCTACCTGTGCTCGCGCATGCTGTTCTCCCTGTCCCGGGGCGGATATGCGCCGGCCTTCCTGGGGCGGCTCAATGCCGAGGGATCGCCGGTGGCGGCCATCCTCGTGTCCGGGGCCTGCATCCTGGTGGCGGGGGCGGTCTCGCGGTTCACGCCCAAGGCCTATGACTATCTGTTCGGCATCGCCCTGTTCGGGGCCATGACCGTGTGGATCATCATCCTCTTGAGCCATCTGGGCTTTCGCCGCCACCATCGGGCCGCGGACCTGACGGTGCGGATGCCGGGCTTTCCCGGGATGCAGATCGCCGGTGTCGTGCTGATCGCCGCGGTGCTGGTGACCATGGGGCTCGACAAGGACTGGCAGCTGTCCTGGGTGGCGGGTGTGCCGTGGCTGGTGCTTCTGACCGGGATCTACTGGGTGCGGCGCGCGCTCAGCCGCCGGGCAGGCGCACCTGCAGCAGGCGCAGCCCCGCCGACCCGTCCCTGAGGCCCCAGGCCTCCCCCGCCGGGATGACGAAGGCGTCGCAGGCCTCCAGCGCATGGTCTCCCCCGCGCTGGAGCACGACCTCTCCCTCCAGCACGAAATTGAACAGGAGCTCCCCCCCGTGGGGCGGGAAGGTGATGGCGGAGCGGGTCTCGGGGCGGATCACCCGGGCGTCGGCCACGCCGGCGGTGGCCTTGGCCATGCCGGTGGCCTGCTGCGCGAAGCCGGTGTCGTCGAGGGGTGTCCACGGCGTGTCCGCCGCCACGTGACGCAGGAAGCGCTGGCCGTCGAAGATGCGGTCCGGCAGGGTCCGGCCCGTCGGCAGGGTCATGCCGTGGTCGGCCAGGGTCTCGTGCAGGGCGGGACAGCCGATCTCCACCACCTCCAGCCCGGGGGAGGCCTCCAGCACCCGGTGGCGGATCTGCGGCGGCTGCACCACGCAGTCCCCGGCCCGGAGCAGGAACGGTTCCCCCTGGTCCTCGTAGACCACCTTCACCCAGCCGGTGCGGCAGAAGATCATCTGGAAGCGGACCTTGTGGAAATGCACCCAGTCCGACACCGGCCCGCCCTCAGGAATGGCGATGTGCGAGGCGATGAAGCGGCCGCCCTGTCGGTCCGGGATCAGGTCCCGGTAGAGCATGCCGGCGCGGCCCTCCCCCATCTGCGGGGCGTCCCGGCGGCGGGTCAGCACGAAGCCGGGGACCAGGGGCGGCAGGGCCAGGGGCGGGTCCGTCGGCACCAGGGTGATCACCGTGCCGTTGGGCGCGGTCAGGATGCGGTCCGCCTCCGGCCCCGGGTCGTCGCAGGCCAGCCGGATGCGCCCCGGATCCCGCGGGGCCCCGTCGGCGGCCTCCGGTGCCAGCCGCAGACGCAGGCCGTGGCCGGACAGGCTCGCCACGCTCGGCTCCTCCGCCGGGAAGATGGTCTCCACCCGAAAGCCCAGCACGTCCACGAAGAAGGCCAGGGTCGGGGCAAGGTCGTCGCAGGGCAGCACGACCTCGGCGGGACCGGTGGGGCGAAGCGGGGGGCTGGGGGGCATCGGGAGCTCTTGTCAGGGGGCGTTGCGGAGGACGTCAGGACGCGGCGGGGTCCGGCAAGGCCCCCGCCGGGGAGGGCCGGGCTAGTTCACCTGCCGGTCCCGGCCTTCCCAGTAGGGGGCCCGCAGTTCCCGCCGCAGGATCTTGCCGGAGGCGTTGCGCGGCAGGGCCTCGATGAAGTCGATGCTCTTGGGGGCCTTGAAGGCGGCGATGCGGGTGCGGGCAAAGGCGATGATGCCGGCGGGATCGGCCTCTGCGCCAGGCTTCAGCACCACCATGGCCTTGACGGCCTCGCCCCACTTGTCGTCGGGCACGCCGACCACCGCCACCTCGGCCACGGCGGGATGGCCGTAGATCGCGCTCTCCACCTCGGCGGGATAGATGTTCTCCGCGCCGGAGATGATCATGTCCTTCACCCGGTCGTGGATGTAGAGATAGCCGTCCTCGTCCAGATAGCCGGCATCGCCCGTGCGCAGCCAGCCGTCCGGACCCACCGTGCTGGCCGTGGCCTCGTCCAGCCGCCAGTAGCCCACCATGTTGGCGACGGAGCGGGTGGCCACCTCGCCCACCACGCCGGGGGGCAGGGTCTGGCCGTTGCCGTCGATGATCTTCAGTTCCACGCCCGGCAGGGGGCGACCGGCACCGCGCATGCGGGGGGTGCCGTCCGGGTGGTGGTCCTCCGGCGGCAGGTAGACGATGGTGCCGCAGGTCTCGGTCATGCCGTACTGCTGGCAGAAGCCGCAGCCGAACACCTCCATGCACTCCCGAAGAAGGTCCAGGGGGATGGGGGAGGCCCCGTAGAGGATGTATTTCAGGCGGCTGTAGTCCACCTCCCGCGCCCGGGGCTGGCGGACGATGATCTGCAGGGCGGCGGGCACGGCGAACATCTTGGACACCCGGTCCTGTTCGATGAAGTCCAGCACGCGGAAGGGGTCGAACTCCCGCGCCACGACGCCGAGCGCCCCGTTGTAGAGGCCGACAATGCCCCAGCCCGTCCCGCCGATATGGGCGACGGGCATGGCCACCAGGCTCACATCCTCCGTCCCCCACTCGTTCCAGGGCATGTTCGCCTCCGCCGCGGCCCGGCGGCCGGACAGGAGGTTGGCGTGGCTCAACATCGCGCCCTTGGGCCGACCCGTGGTGCCGGAGGTGTAGAGCTGCACCGCCACGTCCCGCTCCGGGGCGATCGCGGTCTGCGGGTCGGTATCGGCGGCCGCGTCCCGCCAGGCCTCGAACAGGGGCGCTGCCACGCCCTCGACGGGCTCCATCAGGACAAGGGTCGCGCCGGTCCCGGCCTCGGCGGCGGCGGCCTGCGCCGCGGCGGCCACCTCCGGTCCGACGAAGACCATGGGCGCGCCGGAATCCCGCAGGATGTAGGCGATCTCCGGCGCGGCCAGCCGCCAGCCGATGGGGGTCACCACCGCCCCCATCTTCGCCGCCCCGAACAGCAGCTCGAAATAGTGGTCGCTGTTCTTGCCCACATAGGCGACCCGGTCCCCCTTGCGGACCCCGGCGGCGAGGAGGGCATTGGCCACCTGGCTCGCATGCCGGTCAAAGGCGGAAAAGCGCGTCTCCCGGCCCTCGAACCGAAGGGCCACCGCCTCGGGGCGCACCCTGGCGTGATAGCGGGCAATGTCCCCCAGAGTCGGCATCTGGTCGAAGTCGAGACCCTTGGCGGCCGTGGCGGTCATGTGCGGTTTCCCTTCCCTGGGCCGCGGTTGCGGGCCGCGGCGCGTTGTTCATTCCGGATCGTGCACCGGTCTTTTGATGAAGGCCATGGCCACAAGCAGGGCCAGGGCGGCCACCGTGCAGCCCTCGAAGGTCAGCACGAAGTCGCCGAACCGGTCCCGCATCCAGCCGCCGAAGGCCGGGCCGAGGGCCGCGCTGGTGCTGATCAGGCACATGATCGAATAGAGCTCGAGATTCGGACGCCGACCGAAATACTGCAGCAGCAGCAGGGTCGAGGCGATGTGCATCAGGCCGACGCCGATGCCCACCCCCAGGGCATAGCCCCCCATCAGCACCAGGCCCGGCAGGTCCATGCCCCGGGCCAGGGTCAGCCCCTCCATGCCCAGGATGATGGACAGGAGGGCGAAGACCATCAGCGACTTGGACGAGACCTTCTCCCCCACCACGCCCCCGACGATGGAGACCACGGCGCCGATCAGGGCCTGCAGGCTCAGCATGCCCGCCGCGGCCTTGGCGTCCACGCCCCGCTCGGTCAGGTGCTCCACCGCAAAGCCGTGGGCGGTGGTGTTGATCAGGAGGTACATGGTGTAGGCCCCGACGATCACGTAGAACTGCGGCGTGGCCAGCGCCCGGCGCACGGTCCAGTCCTTCAGTTCCGCCAGCATCTCCGCAGGGCCGACCTGTTCCGGCGGGTCGGCCATGTCCGGCTCGTCCCGGCGTCGGCCCGGGGTGGTGAGCACGGCGAACAGGCCGACCAGGGCCGCGGCCCCCATCAGCGCCCACCAGTAGGCCCGCCAGCCGTCGGTCACGGAGTGGATCGCCACATAGAACAGGGGACCCGCCACCCCGCCCAGGGACCCGCAGGTGAAATAGACCCCCAGCACGGTGGACTGGCGCTGGAACAGGCCGGTCAGCACATGGGTGCCGGGCACGGTGGTGGTCAGGGCGAAGGCCGTGCCGATCAGCAGGGTCCCGCCCAGGTACTGCCAGATGGCATGGGCCGTCGCCAGCAGGCCGAAGCCCGCCACCAGCATCAGCGTGCCCACCCCCATGGTCCCGGACACGCCGATCCGGCGGATCAGGATCGCCGGCAGGAGGCTGGCCAGACCGCAGGCCACACCCAGGAGGCTGTAGCCCATGCCCGCCTCCGTCCAGTTCCACTTCAGCTCCGCCACCATGGCCGGGAGCACCACCCCAAGCGAGCTGAAGGCCCCGGCGGAGACCAGGAAGAACAGCAGGCACAGGGCGGCAAAGCTCAGCCACGGGTTGGCGGGGACGGATCGCTGGGGCGTGTCGGACACGAAAGGCTCCTGAAGGGCGGCAGGCGCGGCACCTGCGACCCGCCGCCGGTGATAGCCCGGGGATGTGTTCCGGCATATGGGGATCCGGTTCCGGCTTGCCGGAAAAAAGTGGAGTCCGGTCCGCCGCGCGGTCCTTCCCCGGGCTCATGGCCGTTGAATGACGGGCCGGAAGGGGTACACCCCTGTTCCCTGTCGCACGGATCCGGTCCGGGTGCGGCGGCACGATCTGGATCATGTGGGAGCGGGGCAGGAGATGGGTCGACTGACGGGCAAGGCCGCCCTGGTGACCGGGGGCAGCCGCGGGATCGGCGCAGCCATCGCCCGGCGGCTGGCGGCGGACGGGGCTTCCGTGCTGCTGACCTGGCAGGCCTCCGCCGACCGGGCGGCAGAGGTGGTGGCCGGCATCACCGCGGCCGGTGGCACAGCTGAGGCCCTGCAGGCGGATTCCGGGGATGCCGCCGCCGTCACCGGGGCGGTGGAGGCCACGGCCGCGCGGTTCGGCCGCCTCGACATCCTGGTGAACAATGCCGGCATGGGCGTGGCGGGGGTCATCGGCGAGGCACGCCTGGCCGACTATGACCGGTGCTTCGACGTCAATGTCCGGGCCGTGTTCGTGGCCATGCAGGCCGCCGCCCGCCTCATGCTCGCCGGGGGCCGGATCATCACCATCGGCAGCGTCAATGCCGACCGCATCCCCTTTGCCGGAGGTGCGGCCTATGCCGCCACCAAGGCCGCCGTGGCCGGTCTGACCCGGGGCGCGGCCCGGGACCTCGGCCCCCGGGGGATCACCGTCAACCTGGTGCAGCCGGGCCCCATCGACACCGACATGAACCCCGCCGACGGCCCCTGGGCCGGGGCGGCCCGGGCCCTGCTGGCCACGGGGGCCTATGGCCAGGGCACGGACGTGGCCGCCCTGGTGGCCTTCCTCTGCGGGGAGGAGGCGGGCTACATCACCGGGGCCACCCTCAATGTGGACGGGGGCTACACCGCCTGAGCACCTGACGACCGATCCGGCCCGCGCCGTCTGGTCGTCCGCGAGGGGCTCCTCTAGTCTTGAGTCGGGGGCGATGCCCTTGCGCCCTCTGGAGACCGCTGGAATGCAGCCAAACCGCAGACACCTGATCACGGCGCTGGGAACGTCCATGGCGCTCTCCGGCGTGGCCCGGGCGGCGGGGGCCTTCGACCAGGTGAAGGTCTTCGAGGCCGCCCGCATCGTCACCCTGGAGCCGTCGCAGCCCTCGGCGCGGTTCGTCGCCGTGGCCGACGGCATGATCCTGTCCGTCGCCGACAGCCTGGCCGAGCTGGAGCCCTGGACCCGGGGCCGCACCGTCCATCTGGACCGGCGGTTCGCCGGACAGGTGCTGATGCCCGGCTTCATCGATCCGCACATCCATCCGATGCAGGCCTCGGTCATGCTGAACCTGCCCTTTATCGCCCCGGATGACTGGAAGCTGCCGTCCGGCTTTTCCGCCGGGGTGCGCACGCCGGAGGGCTACCGCCAGCGCCTCGTCCAGGCCCTGGCCGGTTCGACCGCCTCGCCCTTCATCACCTGGGGCTATCACGACCTGTTCCACGGGCGTCTCCGGCGGCCCGACCTCGACGCCCTGTCCCCCGACCGGCCGCTGGTGCTCTGGCAGCGGAGCTTCCACGAGGTCATCGTCAATTCGGCCATGCTCAGGGCCTGGGGGCTGGACGACCCGGCGGCCCTGGCCGCGGCCCTCAAGGCGGGCAATGCCGACCCGGCCCATGCCAGCCTCGCCGAGGGGGCGTTCACCGAAACCGCCCTGCCGGTGGCCTTGGCCAAGCTGCGGCCGGTGATCATGACCCCGGCCCGGCTGAAGGGCGGCATGGCGGACATGCAGACCATGATGCTGCGCAGCGGGGTGACGACGGTCTCGGACATGGCCACGGGCATCTTTGCCGGTTTCGCCACCGAGGCCGCCCTGATCCGCGCCGCCTTCGAGCGGCCTGGCAACTGTTCCCGGGTCATGCTGATGCCCACGGCCCTCGAACTGGACCGGGTGAGCGATCTGGATGCCTGGCTGGCCAGCGCCCGGACCGCCTATGCCGGGCCCCATGTGCGCCTGGACCGCCGGGTGAAGATGTTCGCCGACGGGGCCTTCTTCGCCCAGAACATGCGCATGAAGCCCCCTGGCTATGCGGACGGCCACGAGGGCAAGTGGATCACCGAACCCGCGGCCCTGCAGGCGGAGTTCAACCGCTACTGGCAGGCGGGCTTCTCCTTCCACATCCACGTCAATGGCGACGAGGGGGCCGACGTGGTGCTCGACGCGCTGGAGACCCTGCCGGTGCGCCGGGGACAGACCGTCACCCTGGAGCACCTGGGCTTTTCCACCGAGGCGCAGAACCGCCGCATCGCCCGCATGGGGCTGATGGTGTCGGCCCAGCCCAACTACATCCGGGTGCTGGGGGACATCTATGCCACCGAGGGCCTGGGGCCCGACCGGGCGGCGACCATGAACCGGCTTGGCTCGCTGGAGCGCAAGGGCGTGCCGCTGGGCCTGCACAGCGACTTCAACATGGCACCCATCGACCCGCTCTATCTCGCCTGGGTGGCCACCAACCGCATCACCGTCGGCGGCAAGGTGAAGGGGCCGGAGGAGCGGCTGAGCCTCGACAAGGCCCTGCGCGCCATCACCATCGAAGCGGCCCAGGTGATCGGCATGGATGCCCTGGTGGGCTCCATCGCCGCCGGAAAGCAGGCCGACTTCGCCGTGCTGGACAAGGACCCCTACGCCGTGGGCGCCGCCGGTCTGCGGGACCTGAAGGTCCAGGGCGTGGTGTTCGAAGGCACCTGGACGTCGGCGGCATGAGCCGGCCCTCCGGAGGGCGACCCATGACCTGTGCCGGTCGGGCCGGTCCCCGGGTCACCGGCCGATGCTGACCCCTCCGCCCGCACCCTCCGATGCCGCGCCGGCGGCCGCCGACCCCCTGCTGCAGGCCGCGGCGGGCCTGGTGGCCCGGGACGGGTTTGCCGGACTGACCCTCCGCCCCCTGGCCGGTGAGCTGGGGGTTTCGGTCTCGTCCCTGACCAGCCGGTACGGAGCGCGGGAGGACATCATCGCCCGGGTGCTGGCCGAGGCCGCGGCGGAGGACCGACGGGTGCTGTCCGGCTGGGCACGGCTGCGGGACCGGATCCCCGAGGGCCACGGCCTGCCCCTGGCCGATCTCGCCGACCTGATGCTCGACGAGGCCGCCTCGGACCACCGGGAGCGGACGATCCTGTTCCTGGAATGCGTCCAGGCCAGTGGCTGGGACGCCCGGGTCCGCGCGGCCCTGGCCGACTGGCGCGCCGTCCGCGCCGCCGCGTGGAACGGGCTGGCCCGGCAGGCGGGCGTGCCCCGGGACGTGATCGAAGGCGGCCTCATCGAAGGCTATTTCATCGACGAGCTGGCCTATTCCGTCGCCCTTTCCGGATCGGCGGCCTACCGCGCCCTGCGTCGGCTGTGCCTGCGGCGACTGTTCCGCGGCCTGCTGCCGGTCGATGATCCGTATGCGGATGATCGCGAGCTGGGGGAGGTCCTCTATGAGCGGTTGGCGGAGGATCCGGCCGCCCTGGCCGTGGTGCACGGGGCATCGCTGCCCGCCGATTGGCGGCTGGAGGCCGCGAAGTGCTGTGCCATCCTGCTCACCCAGCAGGGCGTGTCCGCCGTGACCCACCGCAGCGTGGCCCAGCGCGCGGGGCTCCGGCCCACGACCCTGGCCTATCGCTATCCGGCCCAGGAGGACCTCGTCATTGCCGGTCTGGAATACATCATCACCCACCTGCTGACCTCGGTGGCGGATGTGGAGGCCAGCCGGTCCGGCGCGCTGGTTCCGGCGGATCCGATGGCAGGGCTCGACGTCGGCCGGGCGACCTTCGCGGTGGCGGTGGCCGCCATCCGGATCCCGCGCCTCGTTCCCTGCGCGGCGGACATGCGCCGTCGCCGGGGCATCAACCTCCTGCGGCTCCTGCACAGTCGCAGCCCGGACTTCCGGCGGATGGACCGCCTCGCCGCCCAGACCCTGGCCGTCGGCATGGTCGGCGCGGACCTGCTCATGCCGGTGACGGAGGTCTCCCCGGGGGCCACCGAGGCCCGCATCGGGCTCGCCCAACGGTGGATGGCCGGCGTCTGACCGGCGGTCCGTGGGTCCGGCGCAGTTTCCGATAGTTTCGTACAAACGTCCGTACAGTGCTTAAAAACCCATATTTCAACAAGGAATTACTTTCGTACAATTGTCAATGGACCGTCACATTCGGAGCGTAAGGCAGGCCCTATCGGTATTTTGGGGGGACGATCCATGCCTGTTCACACTTCCTGGCGCGCCCTGGCGCTCGCCTTTGCGGCTTCGGTCTGCGGTGCACCTCTGGCCCTTGCGGCCGCGCCGGCCGCCGACGAGGCCAACACCCTGGCCCCGGTGATCATCACCGCCCAGCACCGGGACGAAAGCGTCCAGCTGGTGCCGATCGCGGTCACCGTGGTCAGCGGCAAGACCCTCGAGGACACTAACTTCCAGAACCTGACGGACCTGCAGTTCGTGGTTCCCGGCGTCCAGTACGACCCCACCCAGGGGGCGGCCTTCCAGATCCGCGGCGTCGGCAGCACCTCCTTCGACTTCTCCAACGAGAAGTCGGTGAGCGTCGTGGTCGATGACGTGGTGATGGACGCCCAGCGGGAGAACGGCCTGACCGGCCTGTCCGACATCCAGCGGGTCGACGTGCTGATGGGGCCGCAGGGCACCCTGTTCGGCAAGAACTCCACCTCCGGCGCCATCGTGGTGACCACCGCCAATCCGCAGCTCGGCCAGTTCACGGCCAAGACCTCCGCCAGCTACGGCGAGCGGAACGACCACAACTACAACGGCACGGTGAACCTGCCGATCGGCCAGGACGCCGCCCTGCGGATCACCGCCTACGAGCAGGGCCAGGACGGTCCCGGCAACTACACCACGGTGCACAAGTCCCTGGGCCAGTTCGAGGACTGGGGCTATCGCGCCAAGCTGCTGTACAAGCCCAGCGACACCCTGGAACTGCTGGTGCTCAACGACTACCAGCACCACTGGGACAGCTCGATCCGCGTGGCCGTGTCGGGCCAGTCGGCCCTGGTGGCCACCACCCAGGCGGCGCTGGGCGTGACCGCCGGTCCGCAGAACGGGAATGACGCCGACAGCTCCGTCGGGCGCATCCTCACCACCTCCGAAGGCACCTCGATCCAGGCCAAGCTGAAGGTCGGCGGCGATACCGTGACCTCGATCACCGCGGTGCGGGGCACCACCTACGACAACGACACCCCGGCGGACCTGGTTCCCACCAGCACCTATGCCTACATCCCCTTCAACACCGGCCACCTGACCACCTCCAAGGTGAGCCAGGAGCTGCGCTGGGCCTCACCCACCGGCCAGATGGTCGAGTATGTGGGCGGCCTGTTCTACAACAAGCTGATCGCCGACCAGACCCAGCTCCAGTGGGCGACCCTGGGCGCGCCGCTCAATGCGTCCACCACCAAGCTCTACGCCCTGACCGGGGCCATCGGCGCGCCGGGCAACATCTCCCTGTTCATGGCCCGCAACACCACGGCGGCGGCCTATGGCCAGCTGAAGTTCAACCTGACCAGCCGGTTCAACGTCGCCCTCGGCGGGCGCTACACCTATGACAACAACAGCCAGTCCCTGTCCTATCCCTTCGTCGACCCGACCCCGCTGGTCGGTCACGAGGTGACGTTCGTGGCCACCAGCGCCCAGCCCTTCCAGCCGGCGGGCAGCCTGGTGGGCCACAACTTCTCCTACCGGATCGCGCCGGAATATCGCCTGACCGACGACGTGATGCTCTATGCGAGCTATTCCACCGGCTACAAGCCCGGCGGCGTGGCCTTCGTGGGCAACAAGTACGACCCGTTCCACGAGGAGACCGTCAAGGCCTATGAGGTCGGCGTGAAGTCCGAACTGTTCAACCACCGCCTGCGCCTGAACGCGGACGCCTTCGACGAGGACTTCAAGGAGTTCCAGGCCACCATCCTGACGGCGATCCCCGGCAGCGTGCTGCTCCAGTCGGTGATCGGCAATGCCGGCGGGCTGAAGAGCGAGGGCGGGGAGGCGACCTTCGCCTGGAAGGCCACCGAGGCCCTGACCCTCAACGGTTCGGTCACCTATACCGACGCCTACTTCACCAACTACGTGCCCAACACCACCACCAACTACACCAATACCCGCCTCACCAACGCGCCGCGCTGGGCCGGTTTCGTGGCGGCGGACTATGTGCGGCCGGTCACGGACCTCCTGACCCTGAAGGCGACCCTGGACTATGCCTACCGGTCGAACATCTGGACGGTGACCGGCCAGCCCGCCTATTCGGAAGTGAAGGGCTACGGCCTGGTCAACACCCGGATCAGCTTCCAGATGCCGACCCGGGGTCTGGAGTTCGGGGTCTATGCCCGAAACCTTTTCGACCACTACTTCTCCACCGGCTGGCAGCAGTACGGGGCGCTGGGGCTCCTGCACTACCAGTCCCTGGATGCCTCCCGCACCGCGGGGGTCTTCCTGAAGTACACCTACTGAGGTCAGCCGATCTGACCTGACGACCGGGCCGGGACGCAAGACCCCCACCGTTCCGGCCTGAAAGGCCCGCCCGATCGGTCCACCGGTCCGGGCGGGCCGCTTTCATTCCGCGGCCCCGGCCGCCGTCGACGGAGCCGAAGATGATGATCCGCCTGCCCCTGCTGCTCGCCGCCAGCCTGGCCCTGGCCAGCGCCGCCGCCGCCGCGGTGGAGGCCCCGGACCTGTCGCCGGACCTGAAGATCAACCAGATCCAGGTGCTGGGCACGCACAACAGCTATCACGCCGCCGTCGACCCCCACATCCTGGCCATGATGGACGGCAAGCTGCCCTCCATGGGCAAGATCGTCGCCAGCCTGCCGGAGGCGGCCCGCCGCCAGTTCCTGATCGACCACCCCAATGACGTGAGCTTCAGCCAGGCCCTGGACTACAGCCATCCGACCCTGACCCGGCAGCTCGACCTGGGCGTCCGCGGGCTGGAGATCGACGTCAATCCCGATCCGGAGGGCGGGGCCTATGCGGATCCGGCGGCCTATCGCATCCTGCGCGCCCAGGGGGTCAGCGACCTGCTGCCCTTCGATCCGGCGACCGTGTCCGCGCCGGGGCTGAAGATCCTGCACATGCCGGATGTGGACTTCCGCAGCACCTGCCCGACCTTCCGCAGCTGCATCGCCGAGATCCGGACCTGGTCCGACCGCCATCCCGGCCACGTGCCGATCTTCGTCATGGTCGAGGCCAAGGTGAAGAGCTTCCCGATCCTGCCCGGCTCGAAGCCGGTGCCGCCCTTCACGCCACAGACCTATGACGAGATCGACCGCACCATCCTCGAAGGCATCCCGCGGGACCGGATCATCACCCCCGACGATGTCCGCGGCAGCTATCCCACCCTCGAGGCCGCGGTGCTGGCCGGGGCCTGGCCGACCCTGGGCCGGTCCCGGGGCAAGGTGATGTTCCTGTTGATGACGGCCACCGGCCATGACGGCGCCGCCGACTACCTGATCGGCCATCCCGGCCTGAAGGGACGGGTGGCCTTCATGGATTCCCAGCCCGGCCAGGCCCATGCCGCCTTCATCCTGGACGACAATGCCGTGGCCCGCGGGGATGCGATCCGCGACGAGGTCGCCAGGGGATACTTCGTCCGCACCCGCTCCGACATCGAGACCTGGGAAGCCCGGATCAATGATCCGAGCCGGGCCCGGGCGGCCTTTGCCAGCGGGGGCCAGGTGGTGTCCACGGACTATGAGGTGCCCCCCGCCGACCCGGCCCACCCCTACCAGGTGACCCTGCCGGGCGGCCAGGCGGCCCGGTGCAACCCGGTCTCCGGGCCCGGCCCCTGCCGCTAGGCGCTCAGTTGCGGTCCCCCGGCAGTCGGCGGCCGCCGGGGCCGTAGCGGTTCCATCGGACGCGGCGGCCCTGGTCGTCATAGTCGGCGGTCCAGCGCACGACCCCGTCCCGGTCGGCGATGGGTCGCCCGTCGGTGCCGAAATTCTCCACCTCGATCCGGTTGCCCCGGGCGTCGAAGCGCACCCGCCGGCGGGCAATGCCCTGGCGGTTGAGGATCGGCTTGCCGTCCGTGCCGAAATAGTCGGTCTGGATGCGGTTGCCCTGGGCGTCGTAGACGGCGGTCTGCCGGGCGATGCCCTTGCGGTCGAGGATCGGCCGGTCGTCGGTCCCGTAATAGCTGAGCGAGACCAGGTATTCCCGGCTGTCATAGGTGCCGACCCAGCGCGCCTCCCCATTGGAGTTCAGCACCGGTCGCCCGTCGGCACCGAAGAACCGCTGTTCCAGCCACAGGCCGTGATCGTTCACCCCCATGGTCCGGCGGGCCACCCCGTCCGTGTCCGCCTTCGGCCGTCCGTCCACGCCGAAGGACTCCACCCCCACCACGAAGCCCCGGGCATCCACCTGGAAGCGGGTGCGGGAAATGCCCCGGTGGTTGAGGGTCGGGGCCCCGGAGAGGCCGAGATAGGTGATCTCCGACACGATGCCGTCGGGGGTGTAGCTGCGGACCTCCCGGGCGATGCCGTCCCGGTCGGCGACGGGCCGACCCTCCGGTCCGAAATAGGCGGCCTCCGTGCGGTGGCCCCGGGCGTCGTGGCGATAGGTGGTGACGGCCACCCCCGTCCGCGCATCGGCCATCGGGCGGCCCGCGGGTCCCAGGCACCGCTCCACCGACAGGTTTCCGGCGCTGTCATGATCGAAGCTGCGGGCCAGGCAGCCGTGGCCCGGCAGCGGCGCGGGGCGTCCGGCGGCGTCGAGATAGGCCTCCCCGGTCAGGTTGCCGCCGCGATCCCGGGTCTCCACCGTCCGGGCGACGCCGGTGGCGGGGTCGGCCACGGGGCGTGCGGCGGCATCGAGGGTGGTGACCGCCCCGACCTCACCCGTCCCGTCATAGTCATAGGCGACGGCGGCGAACCCGTGGCGGGACAGGACCGGCCGGTCCTGCGCATCGACGAAGCTGCGGCGGACCAGCCGACCGGCCTCGTCATGGGTGAAGGCCTCCCCGGCCACATTGTCATAGGCCACGGCGGGGACATTGTCGGAGTCGAGATAGCGCTCGGCCAGCAGGCGGCCGTCCGGCGCGAAGTCGAGCTGATACTTGGAGATGCGCGGCGCGCCGGGGCCTTCGTCGGCGACCTCGCTGAAGGTGGCCGGATGCCCCCCCAGATTGATCTGCGAGGCCCCCGTCCGGGGATTGGTGAAGTTCAGCACCGCCCGGGTCCGGTCGGTGAAGACGAAGTTCCGCACCTGCTGCAGGGTGTTGGCGTCGTCGTAGAATTCCAGGGACACCGGGCGGCCGTCCCGGTCCACGGCCGCGACCCGGATCTGCGAGGTGGTGCCCGGCAGGTCCTCCCGCCAGAAGGGATCGTCCCGGCCCAGGGGGCGCAGGGCCCCGGCCCCGCCCTCGACCCGGACCTGGTCCAGGCGGCCCCAGCGCCAGTGGAAGGCAAAGCGCCTGTCCCGGTGCTTTGCCTCCCCCTCGCCAAGGGGGCCGACGCCCACGGGCAGGCCGAACCGCTCCGTCATGGCGCGGTAATAGGTCACCGAATGGCTCCAGCGCAGGAGGCCGAACCCCGCGACCACCAGCGCCGCCGCCGCGACCGATGCCGAGGCCAGCTGCAGGGTTCGCCGACGGCGCTGCTGCAGCTTCTGCCTCTGGGTCAGGGCGTCGACGCCCACTCCCAGCAGCCCCGCCGCCACCTTTCGCAGGGCCAGGGCACGGCCGTCTCCCCCCGGGCGCAGGTCCGCGGCCAGGGGCTCGACCCGCTCGTCCGACAGGGCCCCGTCCGGCCCCAGGCGGTAACGCAGGGCCGCGGGGAAGCATTCCTTGTGCAGCCGCCCGGTGTCCGTGGCATGGGGCTCCCCGGACAGGATGACGGCCAGGATGTGGTCCTGGCGGCCGATCCGCTTGAAATGCAGGATCTCCTCGTTCACCCAGCGGGAATAGGCCGCGTCGGGGGAGCACAGGACGATCAGCCAGGCCGACCGGTCCAGGGCCTCCTTGATCTGGTCGCCCAGGCTGGGGCCGGAGGACAGCTCCTCCCGGTCCCGGAAGATGGGGTAGAAGCCGGGCCGTCCGGAGGGGGAGGGGCCGAGCGCTGCCGCCAGTTCGACGGGGACGCGGTACCGCTCAAGGGCCCGGTGCAGCCATTCGGCCGTCCCCTTGTCCACATGGTTGTAGCTGATGAACGCCCGGTAGGGGCCGGGACCGGGGCCGTCGCCGTCAGCCTCCATCGGACCTCCCACGGGCGGTGCCGGGCGCGGGCGGGGTCAGCACGCCGGTCTCAATGGCCGTCCAGCAGCGCATGCACGGATGCCTCCCGTCCCCCGAATTCAGTCATCCAGCCGCAGGATACAGGAAAATCCGGCGACATCGTCTCCGGTGGAGGGGATATGCTGCGCCTTGGCGTCATCCACGGTGCATTTCACGTCGAGGACCCGGCGCTCCACATGGCCCATGCCGGCATCGTCCTCGGCCCCGACCTTGCCGAGCGCCTTGAACAGCCGGTAGCGATCCTGCCCCTTCAGCTCCACCGGGCGGTCGCCGCCGAAGTCGAGCAGGCAGACGGGAGGTGCCCGGCCGAAGGAGGGATTGCGCGCCCGGCAGGAGACGGAGGCGGCGGTCACCACCCGGATCTTCGCCGGCCCGTCCAGCGGCGCGCCGTTGAAGTCCTGGGAAATGGCGATCTTCTCCCGCCGGGACAGCAAAGGGCTGTTCTGCGACACGATATAGGCCAGCACCGCCGCGCCCGGGCCGGTGACGGGCTTCTCCGGGTCCGCGCGGGCCCCCGCGGGCACGAGGCCCGCACCGGTGATGGCGATGGCGGCGGCGAGGATGCCGGGGGTGGTCGGTCTCATCAGGGGGTCCCTCCCTCAAGGTCTGCGAGCGGGGCTCCGGCCCCCACATGGCCCAGCACCAGGTCCGCGATCTGCGTCCCGTGGGTCTCCTGGGGAAAATGTCCGGCATCGGGCAGAAGGTCAAAGGTCGCCTGGGGGTAGAGCCCCGCCCAGGCCCGGCCCCAGTCGGGGGTGAAGACCCGGTCCTGGCCCCCCCAGATGAAGTGGATCGGCCGGGTCCAGCCCTTCAGCGCCGCGAAGTGCCGGGCCCCGTCCCGGGCGGTGGGGTCGTCGGGTCGGTCGATCGGGATGCTGAGGGGAAACCGCCGCGGCCCGGCCAGGGCACCAGGGTCGAGGCCCAGATGCGGCGCGTCATAGCCCCGCTTCACGGCCAGGGCCTGCGGCGACAGCTCGGGGGCCCGTCCCGTGGCGAGGAGGTCGGCAACCGCGCTCATCGGCAGGTGCCCCAGGGCCAGCATCATGATGGTGCCGAGGGACATCCGCTCCGGAACCGCGGTGTCATAGAGCCCGCCGGGCTTCCAGCTGTCCGCCCAGTTGCGGATCGCCGGACTGTAGACATAGCCGTCATGCGGCAGCCAGGTGTTCATGATCACCAGCCGGTGGAACCGCTCGCCCATCTCCGCGGCCTGGGCGAGGCCGGTGGGGCCGCCCCAGTCCTGGGCGAACAGGGTGATGCCGGAAAGGTCGAGGGTCTCGATCAGGGTCCGGCAGGCCCGTGTGTGCCGGGCGATGGAATACCAGGCCGGATCGGTGACCTTGTCGGAGCGGCCGAAGCCGATGTGGTCCGGCGCGATGCACCGCCAGCCCCGTGCGGTCAGGGCGTGGATGATGTGCCGGTTCAGGAAGCTCCAGGTCGGCATGCCGTGCATCAGCAGGGCCACCGGGCCGTCCCGCGGGCCGGCATCCACGAAGTGGAGCCGCAGTCCCTCGAAATCGATGTGGTTCGGCGGGAACGGATATCCGTCCAGGGCCGCGAAGGCCCCGTCCGCCGTCCGCAGGAAGGGCACCCCGTCGGCCGTGTGCTGAAGCTCGGAGGCGGTCAAGGTCATGCGGCGTCCCTTCGGCAGTCTCGTCGGCATCGACCCGGAGCAGGGGCCCGCCGCACGGCTGCGGCAGGGACCTTTCCCAGACTATGCCGCAATCCGCGCCCCATCAACGGAGGGGCTGCCATGCGGGGGCGATTCGGCGGGGCCGGCGGTCGCAAGGGTGAGGCTCCCCATTTTGGACCATGACGTTGGAGGCAAACCCCAAAATGGGGAAAACGACACGGAGAACCTGGGCGCGCTATGCGCATCAAATTCTGCTGCAACCCAATTAAATACTGAATAAAAAATTACAACTACAATTTATCGTGCTTAATTGACGATAAAGGAATTGATATTACAGTTTTCGACGGTGCCCTCTCGGGGATAACTGCTTGGGAGGGGGCTCCGAATTGATCGCGACATTCAAGATCGCGACGGCGACGTCATCCGGCGTCGAGGAATCGGCCGCGTGTGTTCGGCCGGAACCTGCCGAGGTGACGTCGCCAACCTTCCCGCCGTCGGTGTCCGGCCCGCCGCTCGGGACGGAGATGACCTCGGCCGAGGCGATCCTCGCCGTCAGCAAGCTGATCTCCGAGCACGAGGCCTGGGAGGCGGAGACCCGTCGCTGCCTCGCCGCCTTTTCCCCGCCCCGGCGGCCGGAACTGGCCCTGCAGCGGGTCCCGGAGCTGCACGAGTGGATCACCGGGGTGGCGGCGACCCATGTCCTGGTGCGCGAGGACTATCTGGGGCTGGCCCGGGCCTTTGCCGATCTGCGCAGCGTGGTCGACGACATCGCCCTCGAGCGGCGGGGCTTCCGGCGATCCCACTGGCCCGACCTGGCCCGGCCGCGCAGTGTCCTCAGCGGGCGGAGCCGCAACGCCCGGGTCGCGCTCATGCTGCTGCGGCAGACCCTGATCCTGAGGGCGCGCCACGCCCCGGAATGATCCGCCGCCGTCGCGGATCCGGCCTTCGTCCGGACCGCGCGGTCCGGGTCAGAATGCCTCGAGCCCGGAGAGCAGGGCCGACACGTGGGCGTTCTGCGGGTTGAGGACGTAGAGGGAGTCCGGCCCCTGCTCGAGCACTTCCAGGTCGGCGAGCTTCTTCAGTTTTCGCCGCACCGTTTCCTTGGGAATGCTGGTCAGCTGCGAGATGACGCCGAGGATGGCGCGGGCCTCCACCACCGGCGTGCCGTGCCGCAGGCTGTCGGCATGGGCCACCAGCATCAGGGCCAGCAGGATCATGACCTCTTCCGATCCCAACCCGGTCCGGTCGGAGAATCCGCCGAACAGGATCAGGATCCGCCGGATGGCGGCATGCTGACGTGCAAGATCGATCGACACTTCCTGCGCGTCTTCTGACACGGCTGTCACGATACCCAAACCCGTACCTCTCGCCCCCGTACGCTGAACCTGGAGGTCCTCGAACATGGAGGCGACCCCGCTGCGTTCTACACGCCTCAATTCAAAAATGGTAGTAGAAAAATTTTAGATTCGAGAAACGTGTATGGCGCATACCAGTACAATTTCCATCAAAATATGAATATACGCCGGACAAATTCAATCATGTGTGGACACAAGACGTATGGCCACATTGTAAGTCAGTAAAAAATTGATTGCATGTTGCAAGTGTCGCGCCTTCTATGTATTCACGGGGCCTCGCAATTGGGGCAGTTGAAGTCCGGGCGAAGGATGGCTTGTCGATGTATGGATTGATCCACCGGGCAGTGCGCCAGATGGCGACGGAGGGTCTGGGGCCCGACCGGTGGCGGGAGCTGTCCCGGGCCGCCGATATCCATGACGACGACATGATCAGCGCCAAGGTCTATTCCGACGAGACCACGATGCGGCTGATCGGTGCCGTCAGTACCGAGCTGGACGTGCCGGTGGAAGAAATGCTCGAGCAGTTCGGTGCCTACTGGGTCAGGTTCGCCGGCACCAGCGGCTATGCGGCCATGCTGGACATGGCCGGGGACAACCTGCTCGAATGCCTCCGCAACCTCGACCGGCTGCATTCCGGGATCAAGCTGACCCTGCCGGAGGCGGAGCTGCCGTCCTTCACGGTCCTCGACCACGGGAAGGGATACGTGAATGTGCGCTACAGCTCGGTGCGGGTGGGACTCGAGCCGTTCGTGAAGGGGCTGCTGGCCGGTCTGCTGGCGCGGTTCGGCCTTGAGGGCACGGTCGTGGCGGTGGGGCCCTCCGACCTCGGCATCGTCTTCCACGTCGCGTTCCGGGAATAGGCTGCGGGCATGGCACTGAGCTTGAGCTTCAACGTCCTGGGGCGGCTGTATCCGGCCTATCTGGTCACCGACTACGAATTCCGGATCCGTTCGTTCGGCCCGTCCATCGCCCGGGCCTTCCCCGACGTGGTCCCCGGCGACACCCTGTGGGATCACTTCACGGCGGAGCGGCCCATCGGCCAGTTCGACGTGACCCGGCTTCTGAAGAGCCGCGACCAGGTCTGGCTGCTGGGCCGCCACGGCCTGAAGCTGAGGGGCGTGATCGTCGACCAGGGGGACGAGCTGTTCTTCCTGGTCAACTACGCCCCCGCCTCCCTGCGGTCGGACGCCGGATACCAGTTGCAGATGTGGGACTTCTCCCCCGCCGACGCGACCCTCGACGCCCTGATCGCCGTGGAGGTGCAGAAGGCGCTGATCGCGGAGACCCAGGACCTGCTGAAGGAGCTGGCCGCGGCGCGGGACGCGGCGGAGGCGTCCCAGGCGGAGACCGAGGACTATTATGCCGAGGTCATCCGCACCCTGTGGTCCCCCGCTCAGGGGATCGGCGGGGCCGGCCGTCTGGTGGAATCCGCCACGGGTCACGAGCCCAACCGCACGGTGGAGGACTTCGTCCAGAAGAGCACCGACGAGGTCTATGCCATCATGGACGGCGTGCTCCGGGACGCCGAGGCCCGGCAGGGGGCCCGGCGCGTCACCCTCGACCCGCTGGCCACCATTGCCGAGGCTGCCGTGTCGCGGGAGGCCCTGTTCCGCGCCAAGGGCGTGGCGCTCAGCTTCGACGTGGACGGGGCCGGAGGGCAGCTCTGCCTCGGCGATGCCCAGGCCCTGCGCGGCGTGGTGATCAGCATGCTCGACCACGCCCTGGAGCGGACCGAGCGCGGGTGGGTCAAGCTGCACGCCGTGGGGATTCCCGACGGGCCGCTGCTGCGCCTGCGGGTGGACTGCATGGATACTGGCGATCCGAACGCGCTGCCGCAGGCCGACGCCGTCGTGGCCGCCGCGTCCGTCGCCGGAGGGCGGCTGGATCGCCATGTCCTGGCCGGTGTCGGCGTGAAGACGGAATACCAGGTGGCCTATACCAAGGCCAAGCCGGTCCCCGGACCTGCCGAGGCGGCGAAGTCTGCGGAGGGCACCGTGGCCGACCTGGCCGGTGTCCGCCCCGCCGCCCCGCGGACCCGGCCGGACCGCCCCCTCCGGTTGCTGGTGGTGTGCGCCAATCTGGTGGACCGCCGCCTGATCGAGGCGCTGCTGACGCCGCCCATGGTGGACCTGGTGGTGGCCGAGAGCGACCGGGAGGCCGTGGCCCTGTGGACCGTCGAGGCCTTCGATGCGGCGCTGCTCGATCTCCAGTCCGTGGACTGTGACGGCCTGACCACCGCGCGGAAGCTGCGCAGCGCGGAGCGGCCGTCGTCCCGCGGGGCGGCCCCGATCGTCATCATGAGCCACCAGGTGGTCCTCGATCATCTCGACGACGAGGTCAAGGCGCATGTGGATGCCTTCCTCACCAAGCCGATCTCGCCGGCGAACCTGACGGAAACCCTGTCGTCCCTGGCCGGGCGGGCGATCTAGGTCGTCCGGCCTCCGGCGCGGCACCGTCGTCAGAGGCCGTGGGCCAGCCGCAGGGTCAGAAGGGCAATCAGCGCCCACAGCCCCGCGGAGGTGGACACCACCAGGGCCACGGTCGTGGCCGGCGACCACCGCACGTCCGGATCCCGGGGCCCCGGAAAGCCTGACATGTCGCGTTCTTCGAGTTCCAGGCGCACCCCATGTCCCTCCCACAAGACATAGTTCCGTGTTCATTTTTGTTGATCAAGAAAATCACTCAAGTTGATATTGATCAATAGAAAAATATACGCTCAAATTTACAAATATAGCGAAATATCGGGAGTTAGTTCAGTTTCAATATTTCGGTTAATGCGGGTTTTTCTGTTTATTCACTTTGGGTTTTGAAGTTCTGGGCATCCCAATAATCGCCCATTTTGGGCGCGCCAAGGAGGGGCCGTTGATTCGCCGACCTTCCGGAGCCGGATTATTTGCCCGTTCCGCCGTCAGGCCCGGTCCTGTTCGAGGGACGCCATGTCGATGACGAAGCGGTACTTGACGTCGGCCCGCTCCATCCGCTCCCAGGCGTGGTTGATGTCCTGCATGGAAATCATCTCGCAGTCGGGGTGGATGTCGTGGGCGGCGCAGAAGTCGAGCAGTTCCTGCGTCTCGGCGATGCCGCCGATGGCCGAGCCCGCCAGCACCTTGTTGCCGCCGAGCAGCAGGCCGGAATGGAAGCTCGGCAGTGCGTCGATGGCGCCCACCATGACCAGCGCCCCCTCCGGCCGCAGCAGCCGCACATAGGGGGCCACGTCGTGCTGCACGGGCACGGTGTCGAGGATGAAGTCGAACCGCCGGTTCGCCGCCTTCATGGCCTCCCGGTCCGTGGACAGCAGCACCGCCGAGGCACCGAGCGCCAGCGCGTCCGCGGTCTTGCCGGCGGAGGTGGTGATCACCGTCACGTCGGCCCCCAGCCCCACGGCCAGCTTCACCCCCATGTGGCCGAGCCCCCCCAGCCCCACCACTGCGATGCGCGAGCCCTTGCCCACCTTGAAGCGCCGAAGGGGGGACCAGGTGGTGATGCCGGCGCACAGGATCGGCGCGGCCCGGGCCAGGTCCAGCCGGTCGGGCACCTTCAGCACGAATTCCTCCCGCACCACGATGTGGTCGGAATAGCCGCCGAGCGTCAGCTCCCCCGTCACCCGGTCCTTGCCGTTGTAGGTGCCGGTGGAGCCCGCCTCGCACTGGTGCTCGTGGCTGATCTCGCAGGACGGGCAGGCCATGCAGCTGTCCACCAGGCAGCCCACGGCCACCCGGTCGCCGACCCTGTGCCGGGTGACGGCGGGCCCCACGGCGGTCACCTCGCCGACGATCTCGTGGCCGGGGACCAGGGGATAGCGGGCATTGCCCCAGTCGTTGCGGCAGCTGTGCAGGTCGGAATGGCAGACGCCGCAATAGCGGATGCGCAGGCTGACGTCGTTGTCCCGCAGGGCCCGGCGCTCGAAGGGGAAGGGCTGCAGGGGAGTGGCGGGATCGAGGGCGGCATAGCCGATGGCGCGGGTCATGGCGGGGGCCTTTCGGGCGGGGCGGGGGCTCAGATGAAGTCGCGAAGCCGCGACATGAACAGGTCGAGCTGGTCGTGGTGCAGCCAGTGCCCGGCATTCTCGAATGCCGCCACCTGCACGTCGCGGAAGTGGCTCGCCTCTCCCGTCCGGCGGGGATCGCGGGCCCAGCTGTCGGTGCCGAAGCACAACAGGGTCGGACAGGCGATCCGCCCCCACAGGGCGTGAACCTCCGCCTCCGGCATGTCCACCGGCGGCGAGGTGCGGACATAGTTGTCGAACTTCCAGCTGAAGCTGCCGTCCTCGTTGCGGCTCACCCCGTGGACGGTGAGATGCCGGGCCTGGTCGGCGCTGAGGTGCTTGTTCTCGGCCTGCATCCGCTCCAGCGCCGCCTGGATGCTGGGATAGCGCCGGGGCGCGCGGCCGCTGAGGTCGCGATGCTCCTGGATCCATTGGCGCCAGCGTTCGGCTATGCGGTCGGCGGGTTGCGGCGCCGACGGCCGCGGGGCCCAGCCCAGCCCCTCGATGGCGCAGATCCTGCGGACCTTCTCCGGATAGAGGCCCGCATAGCGCAGGGCGATGGCCCCGCCGAGGGAATGGGCGACGAGGGTGACGGTCTCGCTGTCCAGCTGGTGGATCAGCTGGGCCAGGTCGTGGATGAAGTAGGGCATCATGTAGGCCCCGTCCGGCGACCAGGCGCTGTCCCCGTGCCCGCGCAGGTCCGGGGCGATGACGTGCCAGTCCCGACGCAGCTCCCGCGCCACCCAGTCCCAGCTGCGGGCATGGTCCCGCCCGCCGTGCTGCAGGATCAGCACCGGCGCGTCCGGATTGCCCCAGTCGAGATAGTTCAGCCGAAGACGCTGGGACACGAAGCTGTGCGAGGTCGGTCCGGCGGTGTGGGCGTCAGCGTCGGTCATGCAGCAAAGGGTCTCGTCCGCGGCGGGGGTGCGGAGGGATTGGACCCGCGCCCCCGGCCCCTGTCAACGTCCGCCTCCCGGTGAGGGACGGTGCCGCCCGGCGGTCACGGGGCTTTGACCTTTCCTCCGCCGGTGGGCATCAATGATCGCGAACGGATCGGCGAAGCGACGGGGAGGGGTGCATGGCACCGAAGATGAACGCCCACCGGGCGGTGGGGGAGGACTTCCTCACCGGTGCCACGCTCCGGGTGTCCCGCCGCATGGCCGTGCCTCCGGACGCGATCTGGTCGGCCTTCGTGGACGGCCGGGCCTGGACGGAGTGGCTGCCCCTGACCGGCGTCACCTGGACCAGCCCGCGGCCCTTCGGCGTCGGCACCACCCGCACGGTGGAGATCGGTGCCCAGCGGGTGGAGGAGAGCTTCTTCTCCTGGACCGAGGGGGAACGCATGGCCTTCCGCTTCGACCGCTCCACCTTCCCCGTGCAGGCGGCAGTGGAGGATTACCGGGTGCAGGCCGTGGACGGTGGCTGCGAGGTGACCTGGACCGGCCGGGCGACGGGAATCCTCGGCCTTGGCTGGCTGATCGGTCGGGCGCTGGCCGACGGCATTGCCAAGGGCCTGCCGAAGCTCGAGGCCCTGCTGCTGGAGAACCCCGACCGCTATCGATAACCGTTCCTGTCCCGCCGCGTCCCCTGCGGTGGGTCCCTTGCGGTGGGTCAAGGTGCCCGCCGCGCCCCTCCTTCAGTCTCGGTGACATGATCCCACGTTCCCGGAACCTCCGCATCGCCCTGGCCATCGGCGCCCTCCTCGTCCTGGGGATAGCCCTGATCGCGTTCCGCCCCCGGGCGGCGGCCACCCTGACCTATGTGCCGGTGGACCGGGGCGACGTGGTGCAGTTCGTGGTGGCCAGCGGGACGGTCAATCCCGTCCAGCTGATCGAGGTCGGGACCTATGTCTCCGGCGTCATCGACCAGCTCCACTGCGACTACAACACCGAGGTCCGCAAGGGCCAGCTCTGCGCCCGCATCGACCCCAAGCCCTATGTGGTGGCCGTCGACCAGGCCCGGGCCAATCTGGACGCCGCGGCGGCCCAGCTGGCCAAGGACCAGGCGGCGCGGACCTATGCGGCCCAGAGCCGCCAAAGGCAGGCGCAGCTTGCGGCCACGGACTCCACCTCCGGCGATGCGGTGGACGCCGCCGCCAACGCCCTGTCGCAGGCCGATGCCCAGATCGCCGTGGACAAGGCCCAGCTGGCCCAGCGGCAGGCGGCGCTGGAGGCTGCGGACGTCAATCTCGGCTACACCCGGATCACCTCCCCGGTGTCCGGCGTCGTGGTGTCGCGCAACGTCACCGCCGGCCAGACCGTGGCAGCGAGCTTCCAGACCCCGACCCTGTTCCTGATCGCCGAGGACCTGACCAAGATGCAGGTGGACGCCAATGTGAGCGAGTCCGACATCGCCCTGATCCACACCGGAGCGCGGGCGACCTTCACCGTGGACGCCTGGCCCGGCCGCGCGTTCGAGGGCCGCGTGGTCCAGGTCCGCCAGGCCCCGGTCAGCGTGCAGAACGTCATCACCTATGACGTGGTCATCGCCGTCGACAACTCCGCCCTGAAGCTGAAGCCCGGCATGACGGCCACCGCCCATTTCATCCTGGCCGACGCCCGCAACGTGCTGCGGGTGCCGTCCCAGGCGCTGCGCTTCACGCCGCCGGGCGCGTCCCCGCGAGCGAAGGGGCAGCGGGGCGTCTATGTGGACCGCGGGGGTCGCCTGACCCTGGTGGAGGTCACCCAGGGGCTCGACGACGGGACCTTCACGGAGGTGCGGTCGCCTTCGCTGCAGACCGGCGACCGGGTGGCCATCGGCGTCGCCAGCGGTCCCCGCAGCCCCGCGACCACCGGCCCGCGGCTGTGAGGCTCCCGTGACGGACCCGGTCATCCGGCTGGCCGGCCTCACCCGCCGGTTCTCCATCGGCGGCGAGGAGGTCCTGGCCCTCAAGGGCATCGATCTGGAGATCCGCCGCGGGGAGTTCGTCGCCATCATGGGGGCGTCCGGTTCCGGCAAGTCCACCCTGATGAACCTGATCGGCTGTCTCGACCAGCCAAGCGAGGGGACCTACCTGTTCGAGGGGCGGGACGTCTCGAAGCTGTCCGAGCCCGATCTCGCCCAGGTACGCAGCGACCGGATCGGCTTCGTCTTCCAGAGCTTCAACCTGCTGCCCCGGACCAGCGCCCTGGAGAACGTCATCCTGCCCCTGCTCTACGGCAGCTCCGCCACCCTGTCGGCCCAGGCGCGGGCGGAGACCGGCCGCCAGGCGCTGGCCCGGGTCGGCCTGACCGACCGGGAGCGGAACACCCCGGCCCAGCTGTCCGGTGGGCAGCAGCAGCGGGTCGCCCTGGCCCGGGCCCTGATCAGCCACCCGGCGGTCCTGCTGGCGGACGAGCCGACGGGCAATCTGGACACCCGCACCTCCCACGAGATCATGGACATCATCGTGCGGCTGAACCGGGACGAGGGTCTGACCGTGGTCCTGGTGACCCACGAGCCGGACATCGGCGCCTATGCCGACCGGGTCATCACCATGCGGGACGGGGCGATCCTGTCGGATGAGCGCAAGGTGGCCCCGGCGGGCGAGGTCCGCTCCCCGGCCCAGGCGCCGACCCCCGCCGTGCCGCGTCCGACGGGTGACGCGGTCCTGCCCTTCGCCTTTCTGGGGATGATCGCCACGGCGGCCCTGCAGGCCCTGTCGCGGAACAAGATGCGCTCGGCCCTGACCATGCTCGGCGTATTCATCGGGGTGGCGGCCCTGATCGCCATGGTCGCCGTCGGGGACGGGGCGGCCAGCGCCGTCAAGCAGCAGCTGGAGAGCCTGGGCACCAACATGATCGTGGTCCAGCCGGGGGCGGTCTCGGGCAGCGGCGCCCGGGGCGGGGCGGGCAGTGCCTCGACCCTCACCGTGGCCGACGCCGACGCCCTGGGCAAGCAGGCCCCGGCCGTGCTCAAGGTCGGCTACCTGTCCCGTCAGAGCGGCCAGGTGGTGTTCGGCGACCAGAACTGGTCCACGGCCATCCAGGGGGTGTCGCCGTCCTATCTGGACATCGTCAACTGGCGCATCGCCTCGGGGGAGCCCCTGACGGACCCGGAAAACGACGCCGCCGAGAAGGTCGCCGTGATCGGCCATACGGTGATGATCAACCTGTTCGGGGAGGGGGTGGACCCGGTGGGCTCCACCCTGCTGGTCCGGGGCGTGCCCCTGCGCATCGTCGGCGTGCTGGCGACCAAGGGGCAGACCGGCTACGGCCAGGACCAGGACGACGTGGTGCTGATCCCCTTCGCCACGGCCGAGCGCAAGGTGCTGGGCGTGGCCTCGCCCCAGTCCGGGGCCAATCCCATCGCCGCGGCCTATCCCGCCCCAACCAATCCCTTCGGCCTCGCCCCGCGCCTCACCGGCTATGTGAACAGCATCTATGTCCAGGCGGCCGCGCCGGACCAGGTGCAGGCGGCCATTGCCCAGGTCACCCGGATCCTGGCCCGGCGTCACCGGATCCAGCCCGGCCAGCCGAACAACTTCACCGTCCGCAACCTCAGCCAGATCGCCGACGCCCAGGAGAGCAGCAGCGAGGCCCTGCGCGCCCTGCTGGCCCTGGTCGCCTCCATCTCCCTGGTGGTGGGCGGCATCGGGATCATGAACATCCTGCTGGTCTCGGTGACCGAACGCACCCGGGAGATCGGCGTGCGGATGGCGCTGGGGGCGCGGCGGCTGCAGGTGCTGCTGCAGTTCCTGCTGGAGGCGGTGTTCCTCAGCCTCACCGGCGGGGCGGCGGGGGTCGTCGTCGGGGTCGGCGCGTCCCTGTCCATCGCCCGCCTGGCCCACTGGCCGGTCCAGATCTCCCCGGTGGCCATTGTCGGCGGGTTCCTGTTTTCGGCGATAGTGGGCATCTTCTTCGGCTACTACCCCGCCGCCAAGGCCGCGAAGCTGAACCCGATCGAGGCCCTGCGCTTCGAATAGCGCCGACCGGATCCGGCCGCCCGGGAGTTGCGTTGCCGCAAATCCTGCTTGGCTGATACCGTTTATCCGTGGGTCAGGCCGGACAGGCCGACCCGAGTAGATTTGATGAGTCCTTCCATGCTCACCGCCCGACCCATTGCACTGGACACCTACCGCGAGAGCGTCGTGGTGCTGTCGCGCCGGTGCCTGTCCGTGCGGCCGGACCGCCTGGCCGGGTCCCGCAAGGTCGAGGTCCGGGCCGGGGGGCGGCGGGTCTATGCGGGCCTCATCATCACCGATGACGACAGCCTCGTCGCACCCTCCCAGGCCGGGCTCAGCCAGCCCCTGTTCCGCCGCCTCGGCGTCCCGGAGGGGGCCCCGGTGGAGGTGACCCCCGCCCGCCGGCCGGACAGCCTGGATGCCGTCCGCCGCAAGGTGCGGGGCGAGGTCCTGTCCGCGGCCGACTTCGCCGCCGTGATCGGCGATGCCGTCTCCCACGCCTATTCGGACATGGAGCTGGCCGCCTTCCTGGTCGCCTGTGCCGGGTCCATGACCCCGGACGAGACCCTGGAGCTGACCCGGGCCATGGTGGGCTCCGGCCGGTCCCTGGACTGGCCGCGCCCCATGGTGGTGGACAAGCACTGCATCGGCGGCATTCCCGGCAACCGCACCTCCCTGATCGTCGCCCCCATCGTGGCGGCGCACGGGCTGATGATCCCCAAGACCTCGTCCCGGGCCATCACCTCCCCGGCGGGCACCGCGGACACGATGGAGGTGCTGGCCCGGGTGACCCTGGACGAGGACGAGATGCGCGACGTGGTCGAACGCTGCCACGGCTGCATCGTATGGGGCGGGCGGGTGGACCTGTCGCCGGCGGACGACGTGCTGATCTCGGTGGAGCGTCCGCTGGAGGTGGACATGCCCGAGCAGATGGTGGCCTCGATCCTGTCCAAGAAGAAGGCGGCGGGTTCGACGCACCTGGTGCTGGACGTGCCCGTGGGCCGGTCCTCCAAGGTGGAGACGGCGGAGCAGGCGGCGGGGCTCGGCCGCCTGTTCGCCTATATCAGCGAGCGGCTCGGCCTCACCCTCGAGATCACCCTCACCGACGGGACCCGCCCCGTGGGCCGCGGCGTCGGTCCGTGGCTGGAGGCGCGGGACGTCCTGTCGGTCCTGCGCGGCGAGGCCGAGGCGCCGCAGGACCTGCGGACCAAGGCGCTGATGCTGGCGGGCAAGGTGCTCGACTTCGATCCGGAGGTCCGCGGCCGCGGGGCGGCAGTGGCGCGGGACCTGCTGGAGAGCGGGGCGGCGCTGCGGCAGATGGAGACCATCATCGAGGCTCAGGGACCACCCCCGGCCCGGGTCGAGCTGGGCCCCCTGTGCGCCGAGATCGTGGCGCAGACCGGCGGCACGGTGGCGCGGGTGGACTGCCGCCAGATCTCCGCCGTGGCCCGGCTGGCCGGTGCGCCCACCGATCCCGGGGCCGGGCTGGACCTGCTGAAGACCGTGGGCGACACGGTGCGCAAGGGGGACCCCCTCTACCGGATCCACGGGGTCGATCCCACCGACTTCGCCTATGCCCGGGACGCGGCCGAGGCCCTGTCCGGATACGAGGTGCGGTGATGGTCGCGTCTCCCGCCAGCCCCGTCGTGCAGGCATTCGAGGACCAGGCCGGGCCCGCCGGACGGTTGGCCCAGGCGCTGGGCGTGCCCTTCCGGCCCGTGGCCCTGCACCGCTTTCCGGACGGGGAGTGGCTGCCCACGGTGGTGCCGACCGCGGGCACGGTGATCGCCCATGTCAGCCTCGACCGGCCCAACGAGACCCTCATGGCCCTCTTGCTGGCCTGCGATGCCTGGCGTCGGGCCGGGGCGCGGCGACTGGTGCTGGTGGCCCCCTATCTCTGCTACATGCGCCAGGACCGGATCTTCGAGCCCGGCCAGTCCCTCAGCCGCGACGTCGTCGGGGCCCTGCTGGGCCCGCGCTTCGACCGCATCCTCACCGTGGACGCGCATCTGCACCGCACCCGGTCCCTCGCCGAGGTGTTCGGATCGACCCCCGCCGAGGACCTGTCGGCAGCGGCCCCCCTGGCCGCCGCCCTGGCCGAGGGTCGGCCGTCCGTCGTGCTGGGCCCGGACCAGGAGTCCCGCCCCTGGGCCGGCCGGATCGCAAAGGCCCTGGGAGCCGATCTGCGCGTGGCGACCAAGACCCGGACCGGCGACCGCGCCGTCGCGGTGGACATCGGATCGCCGGACGCGTTCCGCGGGCGCAATGTCGCGGTGGTGGACGACATCTGCTCCAGCGGTGGCACCCTCTTGCAGGCCGTGTCCCGCCTGCGGGAGGCCGGTGCCGCCCGCATCGAGATCGGCGTCGTCCATGCCCTGTTCGACCCGGCGGTCGAGGCAAGGCTGCGCGCCGCCGGGGCCGACCGCATCGTCTCCACCACCTCCGTCGTCCATCCCACCAATGCCGCGGACCTCTCCGGCCTGCTGGCCCAAGCCCTCGAGGATGAAATCGCGCCATGAAGGTCACACTGACATTCCACGGGGCCGCCGGTTGCGTGACGGGCTCCTGCTACCTGCTGCGGACGCCGGACAGCCGGGTGCTGATCGACTGCGGCCTGTTCCAGGGGCCGAAGACGCTCAAGGCCCTGAACTACAACACCTTTCCGTTTGCCGTGGAGCAGATCGACGCGGTGCTGCTGACCCATGCCCACATCGACCATTCCGGCCAGCTGCCGAAGCTGGTGCGGGCGGGGTATCGCGGGCCGATCTTCGCCACCCCCCAGACCCGGGAGCTGTGCGAGATCATGCTGGCCGACTGCGGCCACATCCAGGAGAGCGAGGTCGAGCACCTCAACCGCCGCAATGCCCAGCGGGGCCGCCCGCTGGTGGAGCCCATCTACACCGCCAAGGATGCGGCCCGGGCCATGCGCTCCTTCGAGCCGGTGGACTTCGATGACTGGCGCAGGATCACCCCCGACATCCGCGCCCGGTGGTGGCGGGCGGGCCACATGCTGGGCGCCGCATCGGTGGAGATCGAGGTGGCCCGGTCCGGTGGCGAGCCCCTTCGGCTGCTGTTCTCCGGCGACCTCGGGGCAAGCGGCAGCCCGTTCCTGGCGGGTCCGGAGGGGCCGACCACCGGCGTCGACCACTTGATCATGGAAAGCACCTATGGGGGAACCGAACGCCCGCCCACGGACCCGGTGACCCGTCGCAAGGCCCTGGCCGACGAGATGATCGCGGCGGAGCAGGCCGGGGGCCCCCTGCTGATGCCCGCCTTCGCGGTGGAGCGGACCCAGGAGCTGCTGGCGGACCTCTTGCAGGTCATCGCCGCGGGGGAGGCACCCTCGTGCGAGATGTTCCTCGACAGTCCCCTGGCCATCAAGGCCTGCGACATCTTCTTCCGCAACGGCTGGACCGGAGAGAACAATCCCTTCGAGAAGGTCCGGGCCGGGGGGCGTCTGCACTTCCTGGAAAAGCCCGCCGAGAGCGACCGGCTGGACAAGCTGACCGGCTGGCACCTGATCATGGCGGGCAGCGGCATGTGCGATGCCGGCCGCATCCGCCGCCATCTCAAGCGCCTGCTGTGGAAGCGCGAGACTACCGTCCTGCTCACCGGCTTCCAGGCCGCGGGCACTCTGGGACGGCTGCTGCAGGACGGGCACACCGCCGTGCACATCCAGGGGGAACCGATCTCGGTCAAGGCCCGGATCCGGTCCCTGGACATCTATTCCGGCCATGCCGATGCCGTCGGCCTCGAGGCCTGGGCCCGCGCCCGGGCCCCGGTGCGGGGCAACCTGATCCTCACCCACGGGGAGCCGGACTCGATCCGGGCCCTGAAGCGCCGCCTGGCACCGCTGTTCGACGACCGCATCCTGACGCCGGAGCTGGATGAGTGCCTCTCCCTGGAAGCGACCCATGCCGCGCCGGAGCCCTCCACCCCGCGCCTGCCGGCGGAGGCCGCCACCACCCTGGACTGGCACAACCGGCGGAGCGACTTCCTCAGCCACCTCGACGCGCACCTCGAGGGCCTGTCCGACGACACCCAGCGCACGGCGGTGCTGCTGCGCCTGCAGGACGTGCTGGGCGGGCGGCGGTCCTGAGGGATGGGCCGCCCGGCCTGTCCTCAGAGCAGGCGCTGCAGGCGCAGCACGGTCAGCACGTCGATCACCGATCCGACCATCAGGGCGCAGGCATAGGCAAAGCCCAGGGGGTCGTTGTGGAACGGCAGGCCCGGCACCCCCATGCCGAACAGGCCGGTGATGAAGGTCGGGGGCAGCAGGACCGCCGACAGGACCGACAGCACGGTCAGCCGCTTGTTGGTCTTGATGGCCTCCAGTCCGTTCAGCTCGTCAGTGAGGGCCCGGGCCCGCTCCCGAAGGGCCGACAGGTCCTCCGCCAGGCTGTCCATCCGCTCCGCCACCCGGCGGCAGTCGGCGGCGGCGGCGTCGGTGAACCAGGCCGGCCGACGGGTGGCCATGTGCACGAGCACCGCCCGGAGCGGGATGGCCTGCCGGTGCAGGCGCACGAGGCTGGCCCGCACATGGCCCAGAATCTCCGGGGCCGAGGCGTCCGGCCGGTCGATCAGCTGTTCCTCCAGCGCGTCCAGCTGCCGGGCCAGCTCGTGCAGCAGCATGGACGTCGCGGAGGTGAATTCGTGGATCAGGGCCGTGAACAGGTGCAGCGGACCGGGAAAGGCCCGGCCGTGCTGCAGGTCGAGATGGACCTGGTGCAGGGTGTGGCCGGGCTGGTGCCGCGCGGAGACGAACAGGTGCGCGGCCATGACGAACTGCCAGTGGACCACCCGCCGCAGGTCCGGGCGCGCCTCCTGCTCGAAATCCGCCACCACCCCGGCGATCACGTCGCCGAAGATCTCCACATGCTGGCGGTCGCTGGGGGTGAGCAGCATGTCCACCGCTTCCCGGGGCAGATGGGGCAGGGCGGCGATCTCCAGCGGGGCCCGGGCGTCGCTGAGGTCGAAGTTCAGCCACAGCCAGCCGTCCTTCCGCTCCAGCGCCTCCCGCAGCACAGGCCCCTGGAGGATCTCCGCCGCGCCGCTGTCAAAGACCCGATAGGCCCAGACCAGCCCCTCGAAGTCCGGCCCGGTGTCGGTGACCGGGGGGATCGGGTCCGTCGCCGCCATGATCTGCGCCTCCCTCGCGCGCGCTCACCGGCCCCTGCCGACCGGTCCGATCTGGCCGCGAACGGTCGGAGGTCGCCTTGTCCCGCATCAATCCGGCCCGAGCGGCAGGGGACCGGCGCCTTGACCATGGCGCGCGGCACCGGGATGTGCTCAATCCCACCCCGCGCCATCCCGTCCGTCCAGGACCGGACAGGGCCGGGCCCGAATTGCGAGCACGAATGACTCACGCTGATCTGGTGGAGACCCTCGGCATGGCGGCCGCGGCCCTGACGACCCTGTGCTGGGTGCCCCAGGCCGTCCGGATCCTGCGCACCCGGGACACCCGGTCGATCTCGCTCGTGGCCCAGACGGCGTTCGCGGCGGGGGTGGCCCTGTGGCTGGTCTATGGCCTGATGATCACAAGCTGGCCCGTCATCCTGGCCAATGCCGTGACCCTCCTGCTCGCACTCGCCATTCTGACGATGAAGATCCGCTACCGATAGGCGCGGCCCGCGGGCGCGACCGGGCCTAGCCCTTGGGGGTGGCCAGCCACACCACGTGGCGCGGCCCGCTGTTGCGGCCGTTGGCGCGCACGCGGTGCTCCTCGACCCGGAAGCCGACCGAGCCCAGCCGCCGGGCGAAGGCGGGCTCCGGCGCGGCGGACCAGATGGCGAGGATGCCCCCCGGCCGCAGGGCCGCGCGCGCCTCGCTCAGGCCGAGGGCGTCATAGAGGTCGTCATTGGCCGCGCGCATCAGCCCGGCCGGTCCGTTGTCCACATCCAGCAGGATCGCGTCGTAGCGCGCCGCGGCACCGGCGATCAGCTCGCCCACATCGCCCAGATGCAGCGCCACCCGGGGATCGGACAGGCTGTCGCCATGGATGCCGGCCAGCGGCCCCCGGGCCCAGTCCACCACCTCGGGAACCAGTTCGGCGACGGTCACGCTGGCCCGGGGCCCGAACCGGGCGAGGGCCGCGCGCAGGGTGAAGCCCATGCCCAGCCCGCCGATCAGGATCGCCGGCCGGGCCCGGTCCTGCAGCCGGTCGGCGGTCAGGGTGGCGAGGGCCTCCTCGGAGCCGCTGAGGCGGGTGCCCATCAGCTCGTCGGCCCCGGCGAAGATGGCGAACTCGGTGCCGCGCTGCCTCAGGCGCAGCTCGCCCGTCCCGCCCGGCACCCGCGCCGTCCCCAGTTCCACCCATCGGATCATCTTTGCCCTGACTTCGCCTGACGCCCGGTCGGACCGATGCGGACCGGTTCCTGTAGCGCGGAATGGGTCGGAGTCTAAGGGGCCGGAATCTGAGGGCCCGGAGTCGAACGGCGCAGGCAAGGCGGCGCGCGCAGCTTCAGGCCAGGGCCCGCAGGGCCTGGCGGCAGGCCAGCTCGAACTGGGCGACCACCATGCCCTTCCAGTCATCGCTCTCCACATAGAAGGCGGCACGGATGTCCCGCTTGATCGCGCGGGCGAGGGGGCCCTGCGGATCGCCATGGGCGTGCAGCCAGTTGTCGGCGATCAGGGACCAGATCACCTGCTCCCCCGGCAGGGTGCCGAACTCCAGGGCCATGGCCGTCACCTCCGCGTGGCGCAGCAGGTCCGCAGCGGCGGTGAGGCCGTCCCCCACCAGGGGGCTGGAGGACGAGGACCCGTCCCGGGTGGAGGTCACCGCCGCACCGTACCAGGCCCTGGCCCGGCGGAAGGCGTCGGAGGTCCGGGGCGCGGTGACGATCTGCTCCCCGATTCCGCGGGCCCCCAGGCCCGAATGCACGTCGATCAGCGCCACCCGGCCCGCCTGGCCCAGATAGTGGGCGAAGATCGCCGTCTGGGTCCGGCGGGACCAGGTGGGGGCGTCTCCGCCATAATAGATGCCCCGGGGATGGCGGTACTGCCCGCCGCTGAGCGCCACGCCGAGCGCCGCCGGACCGTGCGCGGCCGCATAGGCCTGGAAGGCGGCCTCCGCCTCCGGCCGGGCGCGGTCGGTCCAGACGGCGGGGGAGATCACGCCGGCGAGCTGGTCATAGCCCGGGTTTTCCGGCAGCGGCGCGGCGAAGTCGATCCAGTTGCGGTTCATGTCCACATTCTCGTGGGTCACCCGCCGCTCCCAGGCAAAGCCGTGGGGGTTCACCCCGTGGATCATCAGCACTGCAAGCCCGGGGGGCAGCCGGGACGCCCCTCCGCTGCGCCGCAGCCAGTCTACCTGCGCCCCCGATCCGGCAAAGCCCTCCACCCCGTGGGTCCCGGACAGGACCACCAGCAGCGCCTCGGCCTCCGCCGGGCCGAACCAGGCCACGTCACAGGAGACCGAACCGCCGTCGGGGCCGGGCTCTGGATGGGTCAGCCGCTCCAGCCGTCCCTGGGCGGCGGTGGCGGCGGCGGTGAACCGGTCGCGGGCCCCGGCATAGTCCGGCGCGAAGCTGTCGGCGGTGGTCATGGCACCCCCGCGGCGTCGAAGCCGAGGGCGAAGGTCAGGGCCCGGCCGAGGGCGGCGGGAATGACGCTCACATGCCCCTCGCCCTCGAACACCACCGTGGCCACCTCCGCCCCCGGGCGGGCGGCGAGACGGGCCCCCAGGCTGCGGACATTCTCCACCATCCGCGAGCGGGACATGGCGGCCTCCGCGGCGGGGCGGGAGCCGAAATGGGCCAGCGCCGCCCGGTCGGGATGGGCCTCCAGGGCCCCGGCGGTGAGCAGGAGGCGGCGACCGGCCAGGTCAGGGTCGGACAGGGTCCGCTCCCCCGCCAGGACCGCGTCGTCGGCCCACCAGATGGACGGGCTGGAGGCGATGACCGTCCGCCAGTCCCCCGGCGACCGGAACAGGGCGTGCAGGGCCGCGTGCCCCGCCAGGGAATGGCCGAACAGGGTCTGGTCGGCGGGATTGACCGGTGCCAGCTGCGCCAGCGCCGGGCGGATCTCGTCCCGCAGCACGTCGAGAAAGGCGTCGAGGCCGCCGGTGGTCTCCACGGTCATGCCCGGCGCCGACCAGCCCAGCCCCGCCAGCCAGTCCGCCCGGGCCGGAAGGGACAGGTCCTGGAACCGCAGGGTGAGGGCGGCGAACAGGTCCTCGGTGGGATAGCCGATCCCCACCACCACCGCCGGGCGCGCCTCCCCGGCCAGGACCAGGCTGCGCTGCAGTCCCGCCGCCAGGGGGAAGTGCAGGTTGCCGTCGAGGACCGTGATCACCGGAAAGCCCTCCGGCGGCGGCGGGGTGGGGGGAATGTCGACGAACAGGCGATAGGCCCGGCCATTGCCCGATGCCGTGACGTCGAATGTCTGGCCGGTCGTGGTGACGAAGGGGCGGCCGTCGGCCAGGGCGAGGGGGGAGGGGGTCATGCGGAAGGCTCCGGTGAGGTCGCGGCGCGGGCGATGCTGGCGAGACGGGACAGGTGGCTGGCGCGGTCGATGCGGTAGAAGGCGATCATGCAGATGGCCAGACCGCTGGTGACCGCGGTGATGGGAAGATAGATGAGGGCCAGGTGGCGCAGCACCTCCGCCGGGACATGGCCGGGGATCGCCCGCTCTGGAAAGCGGACGAACTGCAGGATCAGGCCGGTGCCCATGGACCCGATGCCGGTGACGATCTGCTTCAGCATGGTGTCCGCGGAGAACAGCAGCCCCTCCGACCGGCGGCCGGTGGCGGCCTGCACGTCCTCGACGATGTCGGCCATCATCGAGGTCACCAGGACCAGCCCGACAATGGCCAGCGTCGCTCCGAACAGGCCGTCGACGACCAGCAGCGGCAGGATCACCGGCGCGCCGTTGGGGGGCAGCACGCCGAGCAGGCGCAGGCTGATCGGCATGACGCCGAACAGGGACGCCAGGGCGAAGGTGCTGATGATCGCCCGCTTCTTGCCCAGCCGTGCCCCGAGCGCGGGGGCCAGCAGGAAGGCGACCAGCGGGGTGATCCCCACCGAGCCGGTGATGGCGGAGACCTCCTTCGCGCTCAGCTCCCAGAGATAGGTGTTGAAATAGTCGCCCAGCCCGCCGACCAGCCCCGTGCCGATGCCGGAGATCACGCCGGACAGGGTCAGGGCCAGGAAGTTGCGGTTCAGCAGGGTCCCGCCGATGGTGGCCAGCAGGTCGCGCAGGGTGCCGTGGGGCTCCGGACGGCTCAGGCGGCGGATCTGCCCGTGGGTGCCCGCCGCACAGACCAGGATCGACACCAGGATCATGCCCGCCAGCGCCGTGCCGTAGCCGGCATAGCCCGCCGGGTTCAGCTGCCCCGGCAGGGCGTGGCCCCGGGTATCGACGAACGGCCGCAGCAGGACCGTCAGGGCGAAGACGATCATCCCCACCGGCGCGATGATGCCGAACAGGTAGCGCCACCCCGCCAGGCGGGTCCGCTCGTCATAGTCCGGCGCCAGCTCCGGCAGCAGGGAGGCGCTGGGGATCTCGAACAGGGCGATGGAGAGGCGGGCGCAGATGATGCAGCCCAGCATCCAGCCGAACAGGGGGCCGCGCTCCAGATGGCCCGGGGGATTGAGCAGCGCCCAGACCGATGCCGCCGCGGGCAGGGCGGAGGCGTACATGAAGGGGTGCCGCCGCCCCCAGGCCGATCGCCACATGTCCGACAGCTGGCCGATCACCGGGCTGGCCAGGGCATCCACGATCAGGGCCAGGCCGATGGCCCCCGACACCCAGACCGACGGCAGGCCCAGCACCTGGTTGTAGAACAGCATGACCGCGCCGATGGCCACCGCCTTCATGCCGAACGCCGCCGAGCCCGCCGCATAGGCCAGCCGCACGCCCAGGGCCAGACGCGGCGGGGGGCGCAGGCCCTGCGGCGGCGGTCCGGTCATCTCCCTCGTCTCCCCGCGGCCGGTCACCAGTTTGCGGCGAGGGACAGGCCGAAGGTGCGGGGCTGGTACAGGGTCGCCGACTGCGGCCCGAAGCCCCCCGCCAGGGTATTGGAGCTCAGGGAATTGATCGCCAGGGTGTTTCCCGCGTTCTTCACGAAGGCGGTCAGGGTCCAGCGGTCGGTGGCCAGCCCGGCCTTGAGGTCCGTCAGGCTGTAGGCAGGCGTGATCTGCCGCCCCCCGGTGAAGTCGAAGTCCGCATAGCGCGAGCCGGTGGTGCGCCAGTTGACCCCCACGAAGCCGGACCAGGGGCCGGCCAGGTGGCGCTCATAGTCCGCGCTGACGGAGGTGCTCAGTCGGGGCACCACCGGCAGCCGGTCGCCGGAATGGCCGTTGACGCTGGCCGGCGTGTCCGAGGTCAGGTGCGCGTCGGTATAGGCTCCGTTGACGTCCAGGTTCAGGCCCGCCAGGGGCCGCCAGCCGAGGTTCCATTCCAGCCCGGTGCTGCGGGCCTCGCCCCCGTTGACCACCGCGCTCTCCCCGCCGAAGGCCGCCGAGAGCTGGATCTTGCGCCATTCGATGTCGAAGGCCGAGACCTCGGCGACGATGCGGCCGTGGTCCAGGCTCGCCTTCACCCCGGTCTCGTAGTTCAGCGTGGTGGAGGAATGAAAGACGACGGGGACGGTGTTGTCGGCCGTGGGGATCACCGCGTTCGGCCCGCCGGGGACGAAGCCCTCGGCGACCCTCGCATAGACCATCACCGAGGGCCGCAGGTGCCAGCGGGCATCGGTCGAGAAGGTGAACACCCCCTCCGACGAGGGCGCGCCGAAGACCGCAGTCCCGCCCAGCAGGCCGAAGCCCGCCTCGTGGAAGGACTGGTCGTTGTGGCTGTAGCGGCCACCTGCGGCCAGGTCGAAGGTCGGGGTCACGTGCCAGTCGGCATCGGCGAAGACCGCCGTCTCCCGGTAGCTGTTGCGGAAATAGAAGCCGCCGCTGCTGATCGGGAAATTGTACAGGATCTGCCGGCTGGTGGGGTCGATGGGATAGGTGAACTGGTCCAGCCGCCCCTTCTGGTCGGCGTAATAAGCCCCCAGCTGCCATTCCAGCGGCTGGTCGGGCAGGGAGGACAGGCGCAGCTCCTGGGTCACCTGGTGGTTGCCCGCCGGTTGCGGCAGGGCCAGGCCATAGGGGACGTAGGTGCCGAGGATCGCGGCGAAGATCGGGTTCAGGATCGGGCTGTAGAGGGACGAGGCGTCCGACTGCAGCACGCTGTCATAGCGCGTGTAGCTGGTTGACGAGACCAGCCGCGCCCAGGACAGGGCGTAGTCCACGGTCAGGTTGTAGATCGCATTGTCCACATGCCCCGGATTGCCGATCAGGGTGGACTTGGCCAGGGGGGCAATGGTGGGTTGCAGGGTGAAGGGCTGCACCGTCTCGGCCGCCGCGTCGTCGAACGCCCGCCGCTGCAGGGCGGCGCTGAGCCGCAGCGAGAGGCTGTCCGTCGGCTTGAACAGCAGGGACAGCCGCCCGCCCCGGGTGGAGGCGGTATTGATGTCCTTCAGCCCGCGGGAGGGATCGTTGATGAAGCCCGGCGCGTCGTTGCTGTAGCCCACCATCCGCAGGGCCAGCCGGTCCCCCAGGGGCAGGTTGACCATGCCGTGCAGGTCGTGGCCGGACCCGCCCCCGTCCACGGTGTTGATCCCCGCCTCGGCGGCGGCGGCGAAGTGCGTCGGGTCCGGGGCGTTGGTGACGTACTTCAGCAGCCCGCCCAGGGCATTGGCGCCATAGAGCGTGCCCTGCGGCCCGCGCAGCACCTCCACCCGCTGCAGGTCGAAGGTGTCGATGTTCGGGGTGACGAAGTCCGACAGGCCCACCGTGCCGTTGGCCGTGTAGGGCGTCTCGTCGATATAGGTCGCCACCGAGCTGTTGACGCTCAGCGTACCGGTGGTCAGGCCGCGGATGACCAGCTGGCTGCCGAAGCCGCCCACCCCCACCATCTGCAGGCCCGGCACCGTGGCCACGAAGTCCTCGAGGCGGAAGCTCGCCGACCGGACCAGGTCCGCGCCCCCGAGGGCGGTCAGGGACATGGGCACGTCCAGGGTCTTTTCCCCGCGCTTCTCGGCGGTGACGATCACCTCCGCCACCGTCGCGGGGGCCTCCGCCGCCGCCTCGGCCGCCTCGGCCCGCGCCCGCGGTGCCGCCAGGCTGACGGTCGCGGCAAGGGCCAGCGTGGATGCACATGTGACGAGGCCGCGTCGTGTCGAGCTGTTCATGGTCCCCTCCCTGTTGGTGTCGGCCTGATCCCGACGTCTCGCCGGTCGCCGTCTTGATCGGGAGTAAAAAGCAATATGTATTTATTGTAAATGGCACCTCCGGACCTTTTTTGGGCTGCGTCGGATCGGAAAATCCGGCTAGAGTCCCGTCAGGTTCCGGGGCGGGTGCCCGAGACCCGACGAAAGCACACCGGATGACACAGACGGCTTCCCCCCCGGCGCGCCCGCCACGGTCGAGACGATCCCAGGCGGAGCGCAGCACCGAATCCCGCGAACGGCTGCTGACGGCGACCATCCGGCTGCTGCGGGACGGCGGCTATTCCGCGGCCAGCGTGAAGGCCATCGCCGCGGAGGCGGGCATGAGCCTGGGCTCCCTGCAGCACCACTTCCCCACCAAGGCCCGGCTGATGACGGCGGTGGTGGAGCGGCTGGCGGAGAAGCGGCTGGACGTCTACCGGGCCCAGGCCGAGGTCATTGCCGACCCCCTCGCCCGCTATGTGGGCTCGTTCGATTCCACCTGGGCCCTCGTGAAGGAGCCGGAATTCGTCGCGGTGCTCGAGATCCTGCTGGCCCGGCGCAGCGACCCGGAGCTGCGGGCGGAATCCGAGGCGGCCATCGAGGGCAACGAGACCGCCATGAAGCAGTGGGTGAGCCGCCTGGCCGCCGATGTGGGAGATCCCCCCGCCGTCGCCCATTTCCGCCGCAGCCTCAGCAACACCTTCCTCTACGGGCTGGCCATGCAGCTCACCGTCGGCATGGACCCGGCGGAGGCGGAGGAACTGGCCGCCTTCTGGAAGGCGCTGATCCTCCTGGCCGGTCGGCATCCGGAGTTGCTGCCCCCGCACCTGTGGACCGCGCCCCCGGCCGGGGCACAGGAGCCCTGACGTCTTGACGCGGCCAGGGGACTGATGGCGCGATGAGCCATCCGTTCGAACCTCGCTGTCCAGGAGACCCGACATGCCCCAGTCCCCCGTTTCGCCCCCGGTCCTGTCGCGGCGAAGCGCTGTCGGTGGCCTGGGCGCCGCGGCCCTGCTGGCCGGTGCCGCCCCGGCCCTGGCCGCCGCAGATGCCATGTCGTGGGAGCGCCGGGTGGTGTCCTACCGGCGGCCGGGCGCCACAACCGCGGCGGACGACCGGGTGGAGGTGGAGGTGCTGCTGCGCGGTGCCGGTCCCCTGGTGCTGCTGCTGCCGTCCCTCGGGCGCGGGGCGGAGGACTTCGACGACCTGACCCAGCGGTTGGCCCGGGCCGGTTTCCGCACCGCCGCGGTCAATCCCCGCGGCATCGGGCGCAGCCGGGGCGCGGCGGCCATGTCGCCGTCATTGGCCGACTATGTGGAGGACGTGGCCCAGGTGATCGTCAGCCTCACGGGCCTGGACTGCGGCGGCCGCGGTGCGCCGGTGCCGATCATCGGCCACGCCTACGGTAACCGCCTGGCCCGGGCCGTGGCGAGCCAGCGCCCGGAGCTGGTCTCCGCCCTCGTGCTGCTGGCGGCGGGGGGACAGGTGGCCATGAAGCCGGAGGTCGCCCGGGCGCTGTTGGGCGTGTTCGATCCGGCCCTGTCGCCGGCCGCGCACCTGCAGGCGGTGCGCACGGCCTTCTTCGCCCCCGGCAATGATCCACAGGTCTGGCGGGACGGCTGGTATGCGGCCGTGGCGGCGGACCAGCGAAAGGCCCTGGCCGGGGCCGGGGCCGACACCTGGACCTCCGGGGGCACCGCCCCGATCTTCATCGTCCAGGCGGCGGACGACGCCGTCGCGCCACCGGCCAATGCGGAGGCGCTCAAGGCCCAGCACCCCGACCGGGTCGAGATCGCCGTGGTCGACCATGCCGGACACGCCATGCTGCCGGAGCAGCCGGACCGCCTGGCCGCTCTGGTGATCGGGGCCCTCCGCCGGATGCCCGGCTCGGCCTGCGCGGCCCCCGGACGCTGACACGGCAGCGGAGGGGCGCGGACCTCGTCCGCCTCAGCCGCGGAACAGGCCGGACAGGACCGGGGCGGCGCGGCTGTCGGGAAAGACCACCCGCTCGATGAGGCCGGGGTCGGCACCCATGTGCTCGACCAGCGCGGCCTTCATGACCGAGCGCAGGTCCGCCGTCGGCTTCAGGTCCCGTCCGGCGTGGAGGTCGCCCGGCTTCAGGCCCGGCCAGTCGGCGATCACCCGGCCGCCCTTGACGGCGCCACCCACCAGGAAGGCCGCCCCGGCCGTCCCGTGGTCGGTGCCGCGGGTGCCGTTCATGGCGACGGTGCGCCCGAACTCGGTCACGACCAGCACCGCGGTGTCCCGCCAGCGGTCGCCGAGGCCCGCGGCCAGGGCGTCGATGCCCCGGTCAAGCGCGGCGAGATTGCGGGACAGCACGCCGAACGCCCCCAGCTGGTTGGCGTGGGTGTCCCAGCCGGTGGACTCGACCATGGCCAGGCACGGCCCGTCCGGTGAGGTCATGAACCGGGCGGCGGCCCCCATCAGGGCGGCGAAGGCGTCATCGCCCCGCGCCGAGGGACCGGCCGCCCCGTTGGCCTCCGCCGCGGCGACCAGGGCCCGGGCCAGCGCCGGGTCGCCGGCCTCGTACATGGACCGGATCCGCGCCACCAGGTCGGCACTGGGCGCGGGCAGCACCGACGGCGACCAGGATGTCACCGGGGCCGCGCCGCGCATCATCAGCGGCATGGAGGGGGCGATGGCGATGCCCAGGTCCTTGCGCCCGGACCGGGTGGCCTCGGGCAGGGCCGCCAGCGACCGGTTGGCCCAGCCGTCGGCCAGCCCGAACGGGGTCGCCGACCCGTTCTCGAGCAGGTTCTGGCCATCGAAGTGGGAGCGGTCGCGATAGGGCGAGGCGATGGCGTGAAGCACCACCAGCTCCCCCCTGGCATAGCGCCCGTGCAGCCCCCGGAGGGCGGGGGACAGGCCGAAGAAGCCGTTCAGGTCCAGCGCCGCATCGGCCCCCGCGCCCGGCGGCGGCGTGCCGATGCCGTTGCGCGCGGCCTGGTAGTCCCTGTCCCCGAAGGCCGGAACCGCGCTCAGGCCGTCCATCGCGCCCCGCAGCAGGACGATGACGAGGCGCTTGTCCGTCGGGACCGAGGCAAAGGCGAACCGCGGCGCGGCGGTGGCGGCGAGCCCGGCGGCGAGGACGCCCCGGCGGCTGAAATCCGAGGCGCTCATCGGCGTTGAAACTCCGGCGCGGTGAGGAACAGGGCGAGGCCCTGGGCGGGGCTCTCGGCCAGGGTGATCGCATGCAGGGTTGCGGGCGTCAGGGTCGGCCCCAGCGCCTCCTGAGCTATCAGGGCGGGGGCGATCTTGGCGTCGGCCACGCCCTTGGCCAGGGCGTCGGCCCATTCCACCCGCTTCCAGACCGCATCGGGGGAGATCCACTCGCCGGAAATGTCCGCCCAGCCATCGGGGCCCGGCGCGTAGAAGGGTCTCTGGCCCATCCGCCCGAGGAGGGCGATCAGCTGCGGGCCGGTCAGGGGCACCCGCCCGCCCATCGCCCGCAGCGCGGAGGTGATGTAGTCCTCCGGCGGCTTGAACTTCCTCTGGTCCGGTGCCCAGGCCTCGGGCAGGTCCACCAGGGCCGTCGCCACGGCCCCCAGATCGCCCTCGGTGTCGCGGAACACGGCGGCGATCCGCTCCACCGCCGCGGGCGGGGGCTCGTCCGCCACGAAGTGCCGGACAAGCTTGCCGGCGATGAAGTGCGCCGTGGCCGGATGGCGGGCCAGGTCGCCCAGCGCCGCCTCGCCCTGGGCCAGGCCCGCCTGGGGATAGGTCCGGCCCAGCAGGGTCTGGGCCCCCGGTTCGTGCGCGGCGCTGCGGAAGATGAACATCGAGGAGGCGTCGTCGCCTCCGCCCCCGGCCATCCGCTCGGGACCTTCCCGCTGCCGGACCATCCAGCCGGTGATGATCCGCGCCAGGCTCGTCACGTCGGCCTGGGTGTAGCCGGATCGGACGCCCAGGGTGTGCAGCTCCAGGATCTCCCGCCCCAGGTTCTCGTTCAGCCCCTTGAGGATCTCCCGCAGGTACGGGGGCAGCAGGGCCGGGTTCCGGGCGATCACCGAATTCGGCCCGACGGAGATGTAGTTGTCGAGATAGATCAGCATGCCCGGATGCTTGCAGGAGGCCAGCAGCATGTCGCGGAAATGCCCGGTGCAGCGGGGGCGCACCACGTCGCGCTCGAAGATGCCGGCTATGGGAAAGGCATTGGGCTTGGAGGCCGACAGGGTGAAGTGGTTGCCCCAGAACCGCACCAGCCGCTCGAAATACGGCCGCTCGGTGGACACGGCCACGTCCATGCGCGCGGCCACGGCCTGGGCATAGCCCGGTCCCAGCGTGCGGGCGAAGGACTGCTCGATGCTGACCCCCGGGGGCAGGCCCGGCGCACCCATGGCCGCACCGCCGCCCATGGCCGCCACCCCGCCGCGCTTGTCATAGAGGCCGGAGGCGCTGGCAGGCGTCAGGCCGATGGAGGCGAGCCACCGGTTGAAGGCCCCCGTCGCGGCCTCGGTGGAGGGCAGGGCGGCGAGGGGCGCGGGCGGTGCCGTTTCCGGCGCGATCTGCGCCTTCAGCCAGCCCCGCGGGTCGCCGGCGATGGCCCGCAGTTCGCCGGGCCGGGCGCCGAGCCCGAACCGGTTCGCGGCAATCGCTGCATCAAGGAGGCTCATCCCCTGTCTCCCGCCGTTTCCGCAGCATAACCCGGCGAACGGCCCTGCGCCACGGGGTCGGGCCCCTCAGGGCGTGCGGTGGCACCCGCGGGCCAGATCGGTCACCCGCGCCGGATCGACCCCGAGGCCGGTCAGGCCCAGCCAGACCATGTCCTGCGCCCGCTGTCGGAGGGTGGGCGGGTCCATTCCCGGGTCAAGGCCGCTGGCCATCAGCGCCTGGCACAGGCCGACCCAGAAGAGCACGCCGGTGCGCGCCGCCTGGGCGCTGATCAGGCCAAGGGTCCCGGCATCGTCGAAGTCCCGCGACACCCCCCGGTTCAGGGGATGGGACCTGGCCGTGATGTTTCCCGACGCCCGCAGGAGGACCGCCGTCCGCTTGGGGTGGTGGATGACGAACTCCGCACAGACCCACATGCCGTTGGCGATCCGCGCCACGGGATTGTCGATCCCCTGGTTGATGGCGGTGATCTCGTCTTCCAGTTCCTGGCGCACCACGCCCGCGATGGCACCGGCGAAGGCGTGCTTGTCGGCGAAGTGATTGAAGAAGCTGCCCTTGGCCACGCCGGCCGCCGCGACGACCTCGTCGATGGTGAGGGCGTCGATGGGCTTGGCGGCCAGCAGGTCGAACCCTGCGGCGACCAGGGCAGTGCGCGTTCGCGCCGCGCGGGGGGACAGACCGGACATGGGACGCACGATGCTACCCTACTTGACTGAACGGTCAATTGCAACTTAAGTGACCAAATAGTCAAATTGCGGATCGGGGGTCCCGCTTGTCCGTCATCAGGATCGAAGACATCGCCCACGTCCGGTTCGCTGCGCCGGACACCGGCCGGATGCGCGCCTTTCTGGAGGACTTCGGCCTCGAGGTGTTCGAGGCGCAGGGTCGACTCTATGGCAAGGGTGGCGACGGTCGTCCGTTCGTGCACGTTACGGAATTGGGCGAGGCGCGGTTCCTCGCCGTCGGCCTCCGCGCCGCGGATGTGGCCGACCTCGACCGGCTGGCGGCGGAGGAGGGCGTGACGGTCGAGGACCTGGACGAACCCGGCGGCGGCCGGATCGTGCGGCTGACCGATCCCGACGGCTATCGGGTGGAGGTGGTGGCCGGACAGGCCAAGGCCCCGCCGGAGCCCCTTCCCGAACCGGCCGCCTGGAACACGGCGGCGGTCCGGTCCCGGTTCCGTCGGCCCGTGCGCCTGTCGCCCCGCCCCGCGCGGGTCTGGCGCATCGGCCATGCGGTCCTGAAGGTGACGGACTTCCGGCGGTCCGAGCTCTGGTACAAGGCGCGCTTCGGCTTCCTGACCTCCGACGAGGTGCAGGCGGCGGAGGGGGTGCCCGTCGGCGCGTTCCTGCGCTGCGACCGGGGAGACAGGCCCGCGGACCACCACACCCTGTTCCTGGCCCAGCTGCCCGGACCGCTCGGCCTGCTGCACGCGGCCTTCGAGGTGACCGACCTCGACGACCTGATGCTCGGCCACCAGTATCTGAAGTCGCGGAAGTACCGCTCCGCCTGGGGCGTGGGTCGGCACATCATGGGCAGCCAGGTGTTCGACTACTGGAAGGACCCCTTCGGCAACGAGCTGGAGCACTGGACGGACGGGGACCTGTTCACCGCGGCGGACCCGCCCCAGACCCAGCCCATGAGCGCGCTGCTGGCGGTGCAGTGGGGCAGTCCGCACCCGATGTTCGCCGGGAAGCGTCCGCCGCCGCCCGGCCTTGTCTCCTTCTTGCTGGCGGTGCTGCTGCGCCTCCAGCGCCTGTTCCATCGCCCGCCGCAGAGGACCCCCGCATGAAGCTCGCAACCTATACCGTCGAGGACCGCACCCGCACCGGCGTGGTGGTCGGGGACAGGGTGATCGACACCGGCGTGCCCGGGACCATGACCGACCTGATCCGCGACTGGGACACCCACCGTCCCGCGGTGGAGGCGCGGGCCGCGGCCGGGGGCGGCGTTCCCCTGTCGGCGGTGAAGCTGGAGGCCCCGGTGCCACGCCCCGGCAAGATCTGGGCGATCGGCCTGAACTATGCCGACCACATCGCCGAGTCGAACATGGAGACGCCCCAGCGGCAGGTCTGGTTCACCAAGGCCCTGACCAGCGTCAACGGGCCCTTTGACGGCATCGAGATCGCCCGCGGGACCATGACCACGGACTACGAGGTGGAACTGGTGGCAATCGTCGGCCGGGGCGGCAAGCACATCGCCGCGGCGGACGCTCCGGCCGCGATCTTCGGCTACTGCGTCGGCAACGACGTCACCGAGCGCATGTGGCAGCACGCCAGCCCGCAATGGTCCCTGGGCAAGAGCTTCGACACCCACGCGCCCATGGGCCCCTGGATCGTCACCGCCGACGAGGTGCCCGACCCGCACGCCCTGGGCCTGCGCTGCTTCGTCAATGGCGAGAAGCGCCAGGACTCCAATACCCGCCACCTGGTGTTCGACATCTGGCAGCAGGTGGAACACCTGTCGGTGGGCATGACCCTCGAACCCGGCGACTGCCTGTTCACCGGCACGCCCGGCGGAGTCGGCGCGGCCATGGACCCCCGCCAATTCCTCAAGCCCGGCGACGTGGTCCGCTGCGAGGTCGATGGCCTCGGACATATCGAGGGCGTCATGGTCGCCGAGGCCTGACCGGGAGACCCGCCGTGGACGATACCGATTGCGATGTGCTGATCGCCGGCGGGGGCCCCACCGGCGTGACCCTGGCCATCCTGCTGGCGCGCCTGGGCGTCAGGGTCGTGGTGGCGGAGCGGGAGGCCGCCATCTATCCCCTGCCGCGGGCCGCCCATCTCGACCACGAGGCCATGCGGATCCTGCAGGCCGCGGGCGCGGCCGACGAGGTGTTCGCCACCAGCCGCCGGGCCGCGCGCTATGACTTCCTCACCGCCCGCCGGGACGTGCTGATGCGCCTGGAGGGGGCCGACCGCCCCGGTCCCGGCGGCTGGCCCGCCGCCAACATGATCCACCAGCCCTCGGTGGAGGCGGCGCTGCACCGGTCCCTCGCCCGCCTGCCCGAGGCCCGGCTGCAGCAGGGGTGGGAGCTGCTGGGCTTCGTCGATGACGGCGCGCAGGTGGTCAGCCAGATCGCCACGCCGGAGGGCCCCCGGACCGTGCGCAGCCGCTTCCTGGTCGGTGCCGACGGCGCACGCTCCCCGGTGCGGACGGCCGCCGGGATCGCCTTCGACGACCTGCGCTTCGAGGAGCCCTGGCTGGTGGTCGACGCGCTGGTGGACGATCCCTCCCGCCTGCCGACGGCCAACCTGCAGATCTGCGATCCGAAGCGGCCGACCACCTGCGTGCTGATGGGGGAGGGACGCCATCGCTGGGAGTTCATGATCCTGCCCGGGGAGACGCCGGAACAGGTGAGCGAGGACGCCTTCATCGAGACGCTGCTGGCCCCCTGGGACGTGAAGGGCGCCGTGCGGATCGAGCGCAAGGCCGTCTACACCTTCCGCGCCCGGATCGCCGAGCGGTGGCGCAAGGGACGCGTGCTGCTGGCCGGCGATGCCGCGCACCAGACCCCGCCGTTTGCCGGACAGGGGCTGTGCTCGGGCCTGCGGGATGCCTCGAACCTCGCCTGGAAGCTGGCGGCAGTGATCCGCAACGGGGCCCCGCCCGACCTGCTGGACAGCTACCAGCCCGAGCGCGGACCCCATGTGCGCGCGACCATCGACATGGCGATCATGATGGGGCGGCTGGTCTGCACCACAAACCCCGTGGCGGCCTGGTTCCGCGACCAGTCCATGCGTCTCGGCCGCGCCCTGGGACGGGCCCCCGCCGGGCCGCCCGGCTACCCCGACCTGTCGACCGGCCTCATCCTCGCGGGGAGCCCGGGGGCGGGGAGCTACTTCCCCCAGGCCCTGGCCGCCGACGGCACCCGGCTGGACGACGTTCTCGGCACTGATGCCTGGCTGCTGCGCCGCGCCGACCTGGACGGCCCGCTGCTCGCGCCGTTCTCCCGGGCGATCACGCGCTGGCTAGACGCCCACGCCGCCGAGGCCGTGCTGGTGCGCCCGGACCGCTACGTGTTCGGCTCAGGCGCGCCCGGGCCGCTGGTCGAGGCCTGGACCGCAGCCACCCACCTGCCCGGGCCGGGGCCGGTCGCCGCCGGAGTTGCCGCCTGAGCGCCTGCCCGGAATGGCCGCACCCGGCGGGTCAGGGGGCGCGGAAGTCGTATCTCACGCAGACGGTGACCGACGCCTCGGCCCCGGAGGCGCTGCGGCTGAACACCGTCACCTGACGCACCGCGCCCAGGGACCGTCCGGACGCCCCGGCGATCACCTCCGCCTCCCGCCGCGCTTCCGCCAGGGCCGCCTTGGTGGCGTCGTCCCAGATCGCAGGCGCCACCTGGTCCGCCTGGCCGAGGCCGAAGATCTGGGTGGCATTGAACAGGCCGCCGGGACTGGCCACGGTGCCGTTGGACGCCACCAGCCCGATCCCCGCCTTGCGCAGATCGTCGAGGAACGGCGCCAGGTCCCGGCCCCCCGGCGCACTGAACTTCAGGGTGGACCGGGCCACGAAATGCACTTCGCTCTCCAGGGGCGACGACGGTTCCGTCACGCCGGTGGCCGCCGTCTTCCGGCGCCGGGCCGCCACCGCCGCCTGGTCGATCACCGGGGTGATGGTCGACTGTCCGTAGTCGATGCCGATCTGGTGCCGCGCCGCTGTCGCCTTGACCACCGACAGCTTCTGGTCGCGCAGGCGGCTCGCCTCCACCGCGGAGTCGGACGTCCCCTCGATGTTCAGTTCGAAGGTCTCGACCAGGGGGGTGGGCAGGTGGGCCTTGCCGGTGGCCGTCACCAGGATGGACGCCCCGCCCCGGGCGGCCTCTCCCAGACCCTCGCCGGTGAGTTCGAGGAGGCCCGCGGCGGATCGGGCGAAGTTGGTGGCATCCTGGGCCGCGGCGGCCCCTGACCACAGGGCGACACTGAGGGCGGCACCCAGGCCGAAGAGTCTGCGATATCCCATGGTCCACTCCATCGCCGCTCGCGGGCGGGTGGACTATAGGAAGCCGCTCCCCCGGGGTCGAGACGATCCTGCGATCCGACGGGGCCCCCGCGGCAAGGCGCACACCCGGTCAGGCAGCGCGGGACCGGCGGGGCTGCCTGATCCGGAATGTCCGGTGCCTGGCCCGGATCGGGGCGGCGGTATCGACCCACGGCTGACTCTCGGCAAGAGGGCAGTTCCGCGCCGCGTGCTTCTCTGCCATTCCAGCGCCTGATATGACCCGACGGCGCAGGAGTGCGGGGAACACGATGGATATCCACAAGCCGAAGCCGGTTCACAATCTCAAGGAGTTCCTGTCTGAGATCAGCGTGATTGTCTGCGGCATCCTCATTGCTCTGGCCGGGGAGCAGATAGTCGAACGAATCCACGAGCACCATGTGGCCGCCGAAGCCCGGGAGCAGATCGCGAAGGAAGTCGCCACGAACCTGGCCGTGTTGAGCAACCGGGTGAAGTCCGAGCCCTGTCTGGACAAGAGGTTTTCAGAATTGCGGCGGACGCTCGCCAAGGCGAATACCCCGGGCTATGTCGCGCCGAATTGGATCGGTCGTCCCGATGCGTGGGATAATCAGAGCGGGCGCTGGCAGGCGGCATCCCAGAGCGGTCGGGCCGCCCTGCTGAGCACTGAAGAGCAAAAGGGGTTCAGTTTCATCTATGGGCAGCTCGCCCAAATTCTTCTTCTCGAAGCCGACGAGCGCCAGCAATGGTCGCACCTCGAGGCCCTTCAGGGCGTGGCTCACCCGTCCGCGACGCTGATCGATCCAGCTCGCTCGGCGCTGAGTGAGGCCATGGCCGACGATGCGGCCATCAGGGTCCGCATCGCGGAGTCCTCGTCTGCACTCCGCGAAATTGGAATAGCCCCTGTTCGCTCTCCGGTGGAATCCTCGTTCGACTCGGTTTGCCTCCCGACCGACACGCCCACGGAAGTTGGATACCAGAGGCGGTACGACGCGATCCGCTCGACTCAATGACCTAGCCACCGCCGGCTGATTTCCGCGCGTCACCGACCGCGTTCCACCCATCCCCACCGTCCGGCACGTCCGATTTCGGGGCGGATCACGGGCTGTGGTCCCATGGCGGGCGAGGTGCCCGGGACGGGGAGCGGCCCTTGGTCCAGGCGCGCAAGTCCGGCTATGTTCCAGGACGTGACGGCTCCGGGGGACCTGGGATGTATATCGCGATCGTCGCTCTGACCATGTTCCTGCTGCCGTCGGCCTCGGTGCTGATCGAGCATGCCCAGCAACCGGCCACCTCCATCGTCTTCCTGATGGGCCGATGGTTCGTGTTCTGGGGCGTCGGTGTCCGGCTGGGCCTGGCGGGCCTTCGTCAGTTCCTGCAGCCGGCCTTCACCGCCAGGGAGATCTTCCACATGACCAGCGATGAGGCATTGCCGCTGGTGCGGGAACTGGGGGTCGCCAATCTCGCCACCGGGCTGGTGGGCGTGCTCTCCCTCACCCTGCCGGGGTTCATCCTGCCGGTGTCGATCTCGGCCGGTGTCTTCTATGGCGTCGCCGGGGTGAGACACGTGGCGGAGCGCGGCCGGTCGCTCAACGAGACCGTCGCCATGGTCAGCGACCTGTTCCTGGCGGCGGTGCTCGCGGTCTCCGTCGCCGCGACCTTCCTGTCGCACTGACCCTCCCCCGCCCGTCGGGAATGCCGTCCACGCCGGGCCGGTCCGTCGGGGTCCAGGGCGGTGACGCGGCGCCTGAACGGCCGTCCGTCCGCGGTCAGGCCGTCACTCCCCCGCTGGATCGGGGCCTGTCTTGCCCCCGCGGGTCAGCTTCCGTCGGCGTTCCAGATGGTGGGACAGGGCGCCGACCTGGTGGATGAGCAGGGCAAGCTCCATGGCGATGGTGAAGCCGAGGCCGGCCACCCGCGGCGGATCGGTGATCCGCTCCATGATCTCCCCGCCCCGGTGCACGATCTCGATGATCAGGCCGACGCCGAGGAGCGCGTTGTACGGTCGGCCGAGATGATCCTGCAGCCAGGTGTCGAGCCAGAGTGCGCCACGCGCGATGCCGTTCAGCATCCTTTCGCCTCCTGATGTCGCCGGGTCCGGCACCGAATTGTTCTCCACCCGGACCGGATTGGAAAGCCCTCGCCTCAGCGCAGACAGGGAATCCGCGCCGCAACATCGGCGAGACCGAATTTGCGGATGTCTTCGTCCGTCAGGCACAAGCCGTCCCTTCGAGGACCGGCCCATTCGATGGTCTGCTTTCCCTCCCGGCGCGCCACGACCAGCAGATACCGGAGATTCACGCGGGGCCTCGCCGAGGCTTGATCCCGAAACAGAGGCGTTGAAACCGGATCGCCCGACAGGGTGCGATCAACGGTGAATTTCACCCGCCAGGAGCCGTCCAGACCCATTGTGCAGCTTGCATCGAGGCATATGCGGGGAGCGCCGGGCTCATCGGATATGTCCTTCACATCGGTCGATGTTGCTTCGACCAGCGACCAGCCCGGGGTCTGCGCCCGCGCGCCCCCGGCAGCGTCGGCCCCGGCGATGGCTACGCCCAGTGCGATGGCCAGGATCGGTCTCATCCGGCCAGCTTAGCAGAGGGAAGGGACGACGCCAGCGGCGTGCTTGCGCTGATCCGCCGACCCTGAACCCATGCCTTGACGGGGCGCGCAGCTTCAGCCCCTGGGCGGAACCATCGATCTCCTGAGGACGAACCTGGTCCCCCTCCCCCTGCCCCTCCCCCTCCCGTCACGGCCATTGCCAGCCGGCCCGGTCCGGCGGATGGTGGTCCGCGGGGTTGTCCGCCGCGCTGCCGTGTCGCGCCCGCTTGCGCGCGAGATGTTCGGACACAATCGACGGGGTGTGTCTGGTGAAGTCCGCAGGGCCTTTGAGCAGAGCCGGGGTTCTGGCGCTTGGCGTGGTGGCCGCGATGCTGCTTGCGGCCTTTTCCCGGGCGGAGGGCTTTCCGCAATGGGCCTACCCGCCCGCCAACAAGCCGAAGCCCGGTCCCGCAGATGCGGCGGAGGTCAGCCCGCCGGTCGGACTGCCCGGCACCGATCTCCGGTTCGCCGAAGGGGCGCTCCACGATGGTTACCTGGCGCCGGACTGGTTTCCGGACAGCCACCCGCCTGCGCCGACGCCGGTCCTGAAGGGGCGACGGGGCGAGGTGGCGGCCTGCGGCTACTGCCACTTGCCGGATGGCTCGGGCAGGCCTGAAAATGCCGGCCTGAGCGGCTTGCCGGCCGACTATATCCGCCGCCAGGTCGCGGCGTTCCGGGCCGGGACGCGCACCTCCGCAGCGCCGGACTATGTGCCGACCCGGCTGATGGCGCAGGTCGCCGCCAACGCCACGGACGCGGAGATCGACGCGGCCGCCGCCTATTTCGCCGCCATACCGGCACGGGCGCATGTCCGGGTGGTAGAGACCGACCGGATCACCGGCGTCGAGGCGAAGGCCTTTCTCCTGCGCGCCGTGCCGGGCTCAGGCGAGCCACTGGGCGACCGGATCGTGGAGGGGCCCGAGGATTTCGAACGGTTCGAGCGGCGGGACCCCCGGCTCGTCTACACGGCCTGGGTTCCAAGGGGCGCGCTGAAGCGGGGGGAGGGCCTGGCCCGGACGGGTGGGTCGGGACGGACCGTTGCCTGCAGCACCTGCCATGGAAGCGATCTGTGCGGCGGGGCCGGTGCCGCAGGCCCGCCCCTGGCCGGTCGCTCGCCCAGTTACATCTTCCGGCAGCTCTACGGCTTCTCGACCCATGCGAGAGGCGGCGAGGCGGCCTTGCCCATGCAGGCGGTCGTCGCCCGGCTGACCCAGAGGGACATGATCGCCCTGGCGGCCTATGTGGGGTCCCTGACCCCCTGATCCGGACCGGGGACCTCGACCCCTGACGCTTGTCGTGGCGGGCAATCGCCCTCATAGCTGGGTGGCCGCCACGGCTCGGAGGGGTCCCCCATGTTCGAACGTCACCGTCCTTTCATCGCGTTGTGGGGGGCCGCGGCCCTGGCCCTGGCCGCCAGTGTCGGCACGGCCGCCGCTCAGACCTGCGCCCCCGCCTCTGCCGAGCCGGTGGACGCGGTCCGCCAGATGTATGCGGCGGCCATGGCGGGCGATCGGGCGAAGACGGTCGCCGCCTTCACGTCGGAGGGCTATCTGTTCGACGGTGGCGCGCGCTTTACGCCGGAGGGGATCGCCGACTTCATCCTGAAGGCCGAGGCGGCCGGGGTGAAGCCCCGCTGGAATGTGGTCGCCCCGGAAAGCCACGTCACCTGCGACCTCGCCTGGGCCACCTGGACGAACCGGGGAACCTTCACCACGGCCGCCGGCGACGAACCGAAGCTGTGGCTGGAGTCCGCCGTCCTCGTCTGGCGGGACGGGGCCTGGAAGATCCGGTTCTTCCATTCGACGGCCGTCGCCCCGTCTCGCTGAGGGGGGGCAGGGAGGCGTTCCATGCCCGATCACGAGACCGAGGCGCAGACCCGGCCGTCATCGCCGCCGAATCTCTTGTGGCGTCTGGCGCGGGCAGCAATCATCGGACTGCTGGTCGGCGCGCTGCTGGTCGTCGCCAGACTGGTCCATTGATCGCGGTAGCCGGGGTCACGGGGTGAGAGGGTCACGGGGGGCAAGGGGGAACGGATGGACATTCACAAGCCGAAGGCCGCGCACAGCTTCCGCGAGTTCCTGATCGAGATCGGCACGATCACCTGCGGCATCCTGATCGCCCTCGGCCTCGAGCAGGCGGTCGAAGCCATCCACTGGGCCGAAAAGGTGCATGAGGCGCGGGAGGCCATCCACCAGGAACTGGTGCAGGCGACGGTGTTCGCCGAGGAGCGCATCGCCCTGGAGAACTGCCGGGATACCTATCTGGCGGACCTCGCCACCGCCATCGCCGCTTCTCCCAACCATTGGACGCCGAGGCCGCAGACCTGGTGCGGGGTGCCGCACGGCACCGTCTTTGCCGGCACGGAGCGCCCCTGGCCCACGGAAGCCTGGCGGTCCATCGTGTCCGAAGGGACCGTGTCGCACTTTCCGGCCCGCTACCGGCGCCAGGCCCCCTTCACCTTCAACTTCATCGGCATGATCAATGACCGGGCCATCGAGGAAACGCAGGAGGCCTCCAATCTGGGGGCCCTCCACTATCCGGTCGAGCTGACCCCCGACGCCAGGATCCGCTTCCTGAACACCATCACCCGGCTGCGCGGCCAGAACGCCCAGGCGGCGCTGGTCACGCACCAGCTGGAGCGCCAGATCGCCGCCATGGGAGAAGCGCCGACGGAGGCCGAGCTGGAGGACGCGCGGGCCGGCACGCCCTTCTACCGGGGCGGCCTGCCTGCGAAACACGGCACCGCGCCCTGAGTTGCCGGCACGGGTCGATGGCCCGGGTCGAGGCACAGGCCGGAGACGGGCGGCGGCGGCCTGCCGGGTTCAGGGCGTCACCCCGGGATGGCCTGTTCCAGCCCTATCTTGCCGCCTCGAGCGCGAGCACGGCATAGCCCGTCGCGGCATCGCTCATGAACAGCCCGATGTCGGATTTCGGATCACGCTGCTTGTTCAGCGACCAGGCGTGCCACTGTCCCGTCTCCGGGTCCTGCGCCGAGCGGATCCAGGCCAGTCCCTTCGCGATGGCGGGACGCGGACGCGCCTCCGGCGGAAGGGATTCAAGGGTCAGGACGACGAGCCCCGTGGCATAGCCGTCAGGCCGCGGGTCGATCTCCGTCATGTCGTTCCGCACCCAGCCGCCGAGATCTGAAAGGCTCCAGCCTCCGTCCGGCCGCTGCAGTTTCACAAGCTGCGCGATCACCTGCCTCTGCTCGGCGGGGGTCATCAGGTCCGGCAACCCGGTGGAGGCCTGCAGGAGCACCACCTTGTTGAGCAGGGGCTGCCGGGCCAGGTGCGACCGCAGATACCCCCTGAGCAGGGCCAGGCTGGCGGCGATCTTCGGATCGTCCCGATAGTGGTCCGGGGCCATCCCCACGGCCCCCGCCATCAGGGCGGACCAGTGATAGGCGGACGTGTCCCCTTCCCAGGGGGAATAGCTGAAGTTCTGCCACACCCAGGTCCCCGCCTCCGGTCCCGTGCGGGACTGGAGCTCCCAGGCGTGGTCGAAGGCCAGGCGCGTCGTGTCGGTCAGATGCCCGGTCTCCCGGTCATAGCCCGCCAGGATGATGGCGTTCAGGACCGCTTCGGCATTGTGGGCCTCCACCTCCTTGCCCGGGCCGGAGATGATGTCGCTGTAGAAAGGCTGCATCACCGTCCACTGCTTCACCCGCTTGACGATGCTGGCGAGCATCGCCTTTTCCGGGTCGGTCCGGCCGTCCTGGCCGAGCCGGTGGCGCAGGACCGGCCGGGCCAGCGCATAGGGTGCCTGGGTGTGGCAGGAGACGCAGACCGTCCCCCGGTCCTTCTGCGCCCGGTCCCAGGACTGCCACCACACCTCCCGGCGGTCCAGGTAGCGCGCCGCCGCCTCGGGGTTCCAGGCGGTCTGCGGGCCTGAGGATCCGGGGTCGCCGGAGGGGGACCCCGACGCGGACACCATCGATGACACCGACAGTGATGCGCACAGGGCGGCGGCCAGCAATCGAAGGTGGGTTGTCATCCTGGACCTTTCGAAAATCCGGCGAGGCCCGATGGGTGGGTCCGATCGCCGGTCCTGGCAAGTCGTCGGCCACGGTACGGGCCGGTCGTCCATCGGGAAAGCCCGAAGCTGCCTGTGACGTCGCCGGAATTGCCCGCCGATCGGACAGGGATGCGGGGGGCAGGCCCGCGGCCGCCCGGATGGCCCTTTACCCGGGCTCAAACGCCTTTGACCGCGCCGCACCCTGGGATAGCGTGGCGACAAGGCGGACGCACCGACGTGGACGGCGTCGGGGAGGCCATGCCGTGTCGACAGTCCGGTCCGGATGGGCGTTCAAGAGCCTGATCAGCCTCGCCTGCGCCCTGGGCCTGGCGGTTTCCGCCGTCGCCTTGCCCCGGGTGATCGACGTGGCGCGGTCCGGAAAGGTCTTCGGCGTCGGACTTGAGCGGAGCGACGATGGGCCCGCCACGGGCTCGGCCGAGGTTGTCGTCGCGAAGCTGCGCCCGGATGGCCCGCTGGCCCGCGCCGGCGTCGTTCCCGGCGATCGTGTCCAGCTTGATCCCGCAGATGTGCGTCTGGGCTATGTCGACATCCGCGGCTCGGATGTCGTGCGAGCCGGCAAGCAGGTCCGTTTCCGCGTCGTGCATGCCGGCCGCGCGCGCACCGTGGCGGTCCGGCCCGAGCTGGAGCGGTATCCGTCCGACGCGCTGCTGGTCAATTGCGTGGCCTACGCCCTGGCACCGGTGCTGTTGGGTTTCGCGCTCATCCTGGCATGGCGCGCACCGCCGTCCCGGGCGAACCGGGCCCTGACCCTGATGCTGCTGGCGCGGGGCCTTTCGACCCTGCCGGGCGGTGATCTAGCGCAGCCTTCCCTCCCGGCCATCATCAGCGGGCTGACCATCGGGTTCGGCGCGGTTGCCTTCTATTTCCTGGCCGTCTTCGTGGTCTCGTTTCCGCAGGACCATCCGCGGGATCGACGGCGCTTTGTCCGGCGTGGATTGCCGGCCTACGCCCTGCTGGTGGGGGCGGTCGGCCTGTTCGACGCCCTGTCCTGGTGCGGATGGTCGATGCGGGTCCTGGCGCCGTGGGCCCTGCCGGTCCAGGTGCTGGTCGCCGCCGTCCCGTTGCTGGCGCTGGTCGAAGGCTGGCGCAACAGCACCGGTGCCGTGCGGGAGCGCTTCCGCTGGATCGGGCTCGCATTGTTCAGCCTGTTCGGCGTGCCCCTCGTGCTGGGCAGCGGCTGGACGATCAACGGATTCCTGGTGGGCGCGGTCGTCCAGCCGGCGGCCGTCGTCATCGGCGCGGCCCTGCTGACCTATGCCGTGTTGCGCCACCGCACGGTCGACCTCGGCTTCGCCCTGAACCGGGCCGCGGTCTACGCCGTCACCAGCATGGTGCTGCTGGTCGGCTTCGGACTGCTGGAATGGGCGGCAGAGCGGCTGCTGGCGTTCGAGGGGCGCGAGGAAAACATGGCGCTGGATGCGGCGGTGGCGCTGGGCGTGTTCCTCACCTTCCACCGGGTGCGGGACCTGGTCAGCGAAGGCATCGAACGCATCTTCTTCCACCATTGGCGGGTGCGGGAGGCCGCGCTTCGCGGCTTCGTGCGCGAGGCAGGCTTCTATGCCCGCGCCGACGCCCTCATCGCGGCGCTGCATCGTGCCCTCGGGGACTATCTCGGTGACGCCGATGTCGCGGTCTATCTCCGCGATCCGTCCGGCGCCCTGGAGCGGGCGACGGGCACCGGCGCGCCCAGGCTGGAGGTCGATGCGCCCCTGTCCGTTCGCCTGCGCGCAAGCCCCGGGGTGACGGTCCACGACAGCCCCGACGTCGCCCTCGCCGCACCGATGGTCGTCGGCCATGAGCTGGCCGGCGCGGTCCTGGTCGGTGCAAGGCCCGATGGATCCGACTATCGCCCGGACGAGGTCGAGCTGATCGGCTGGGCGGTCGAGCGGGTCGGACTGGCGCTGAATGTCATGCGGGTCCGTGACCTGGAGGCGGCGGTGACCCGGCTCGAAATCCGCAATGAGGAGCTGTCACGCGTCCTGCGCGGGGCCTAGTCGCCCCCGGGATCGCGGAGACCTTCGCCGACCGGGCAGGCGGGGTCCGCTCCGCCGGGCCGCGGCCGGTCCCGACCGCGAGGGCCGCCGGGAAGGGTCGCTTGCCTGGCACCCTCATTGTGTTAGCGGTTCTCCCAAGGTGCCGGGCCGGGCACCTGGGCACGTGAGAGGTCGCATGTCCTGGTCCACGGAGGCACCGAACGAGATGGATGCGGAGAGCCGATTTCGAGAGGGCGGCTGCCGCTGCGGGCAGTTGCGCTTTCAGTTCACCGGGGCCCCCCTCATCACCCTGGCGTGCCACTGCCGGGGGTGCCAGCGCATGACCGGCGGGCCGTACTCCACCAGTGTCACCGTGCCCACCGGGCGCTTTGCCGTCACGGCGGGACAGGCGGTCATCGGTGGGGTCGGCGACCCGGCCATGCACCACCATTGTCCGAAATGCTTCAGCTGGGTGTTCACGCGAATGGAGGGGTGGTCCTTCGTCAACCTCCGCACGTCGATGCTCGATGATCCCACCGGTCTCGACCCCTTTGTGGAGACCCAGACCGCCGACCGCCTTCCCTTTGCCACAACGGGTGCTGTCAGGAGCTTCAAGGGCTTCCCGGACGACGCGGAGTGGCCGGAGCTCATGAAGGACTATGCCCTGGCGTCTGCCGGGCGCGCGCCCTGGACGACCGGCATCAATCCCTGACGGGGCAGCCGTCAGAGCGCCCTTTCCATGAAGACCAGGTGGGGCATCAGGGTCTCGGGATAGGACTGGTATGGCGCAATGGGGGCGAAGCCCATCGACCGATACATCGAGATCGCCTCCACCAGACGGTCGGCCGTGTCCAGCCGCACACGCCGGTAACCGTCCTGCCGGGCCGCGGCCATCAGGGCCTCCGAAAGCCTGCGGCCGATCCCCAGCCCCCTGGCGTCGTCGGTGACATAGAGCCGCTTCAGTTCGCAGACCCCGGCGGCCAGATGCCGGTAGGCCCCGCCCGCAATGACCTTGCCATCCCTTTCCACGATCAAGGTCCGACCGTTGGGCGGGCCGTAGGTCACCGGCAGACGCTGCAGTTCGGCCTCGAAGGACTGGTGACCGAAGACCGCCTCGACGAACCAGGGCATGTCGCCGTACCGCTCGCGACACCAGGCGAGATAGAGTCGGCAGATGCCGCCGAAGCCCTGATAGTCCGCATCGGTCTCCGCCGACCGGATCGAGTCAGTCGCATCACCCATGGCAATCAAGGTCCGTGGCCCGCCGCCACAGGGGCGTGGGGGCAGCCTATCCCCGTTGCCGGGCGGATGAAACCGGGCGAGGTTGGGCGAGCGCGCGGCCTCTGAGGCCGACGCGCCCGCCCGGGGTTGTTCCGTTTCCTGATGGGGAACGACGGCCTCAGGCGCCGGCCGGCCAGACGAAGTCGGGGCGCAGACCCTCGTAGACCGGACGGCCGTCCTTCGGCGCGGGATAGCCCTTCGTCTCGTCCCAGAAGGCGTGATAGCTCGCCTTGGGGAAGGCCGCATCGTCATAGCCCATCACGTTCGGCACGGCGACGCGGATGCGGCCCATCTTGTCGTCCAGCATCAGCACCGCGCCGCAGTCGGTGCACAGGCAGATTTCCAGCGGTCCGGCGGGGTTTTCGGCGTTGAACGGCACCCGCTTGATCTTCTCGGGGTGATCCACCTTGACCTTGCCGTAGTCGAAGAACGCCACATGGGTGGAATGCTGGCCGGTGACGGCCTTGCAGACATTGCAGTGGCACTCGTGATTGTCGATGGGCTCGCCGGACGCCGTGACATGCACGTGGTCGCAGCCCCCCGAATATTCGCTCGCCATGGATTGTTCCTCCCATATCTTTTTTAGCGGACTCGGTTTGGTCCGCCCGCGCAGGCTAGCATGGCGTCCGCTCCGGCGCAGCGGCGGTCTCCGGGCATCGGTCTCCGGGCATCGGACTCCGGACACCGTCCCCCGGGTCGCCAGGCCATCGCCGTCATGCCATGATCACCGGCCCTTCAGCACCGAGCGGGGCCATGTGTTGGGCGGGGACATGAGCATGCTGACCACATCGGACCGCGGGACCGCCCGCATCGCGAAGGGCCTTTTCTCCGCAGGCGTCGCGCTTGCGGCCCTGTGGCTCGTGACCTCGACGGCGAGCGCGGCGACGACGCTGATCGTCCATGCGCGCCTGGTGGATGGCACGGGTGCCCCCGCGCGAGCCGCCGCAGTGCGGATGGAGGGGGCCCATGTGGTCGCCGTCGGCGACCTTGCCCCCGCGCCGGGGGAGGAGGTGGTGGACGCCCGCGGCCTCGTCCTCGCGCCCGGCTTCATCGACACCCACAGCCACTTCGACAGCGACCGGTTCGCCTCGCGGGACATGGCACCGCTGCTGGCGCAGGGGGTGACCACCTTCGTGGTCGGCAATGACGGCTTCAGCGGCATGGGCTCCTTCGCCGAGACCGCGGCGGCGCTGGCGGCTGCCCCGATCAGCGTGAACGTCGCGAGCTACACCGGCCACGGGACCCTCCGCGCCGCGGTCATGGGTCCGGACTACAGGCGCGCCGCGACCCCGGACGAGATCCGCCGCATGGGGGACCTCCTGGCCCGGGACATGGCGGCGGGGTCGCTCGGTCTGTCGACCGGCCTCGAATACGACCCCGGCATCTACTCCACCCACGAGGAGGTGCTGCAGCTGGCCGCCGTCGCCGCCGCCGCGGGGGGGCGCTACATCAGCCACATGCGCAGCGAGGACGTGCGCTTCGACGCGGCCCTGGACGAGCTTCTGGACATCGGCCGGAAGACCGGGATGCCGGTGCAGGTCTCCCACATGAAGCTCGCCATGGTCGACCGCTGGGGGGGCGCGGCGGCGGTCCTGGCCAGGCTCGACCGCGCGCGGGCGCAGGGCGTCCGGGTCACGGCGGACGTCTACCCCTACGAATACTGGCAGTCGACGCTCACCGTCATGCTGCCGGAGCGGGATTTCACGGATCGCAAGGCGGCGCGCTTTGCCCTCACGCACCTGACGACGCCGCAGGGCGCCATCATCGGTGCCTTCCTCCCGGACCCGCAGGTGGTCGGCAAGACCATCGCAGAGGTGGCGGCGGCCCGGCACGAGGACCCGGTCGAGACCTATCTGTCCCTCATCCAGCAGTCGCAGGCCTGGGAGAAGACCCATGCCGACGACCCCAGGGTGCGCGCCGGCGCGCCGGTGGAGAGCGTCATCGCCACCTCCATGGCCAGCGCGGACGTGGCGGCCTTCATCGCCTGGCCGAACGCGAACATCTGCTCCGACGGCGCGCTGGGCAGCCTCCATCCCCGGGGGGCGGGCACCTTCGCCAGGATCCTCCGGCAATATGTGCGGGAGGATCACCTCCTGACCCTGGAGACGGCGATCCACAAGATGACGGAACTGGCGGCGGAGCATGTGGGCCTGGCAGATCGCGGGGTCATCCGGCCGGGTGCCTTCGCCGACCTGGTGCTGTTCGATCCGGACAGCATCGCCGATCACGCGACCCCCGCCACGCCCGGGGCACCGGCGACGGGGGTGGAGCGGGTCTGGGTGAACGGGGAGCTTGTCTATTCCGCGGGGCAGGCGACCCACAGGCGCGCCGGGCGCTTCCTGACCCGCGGGATCGACGCCAATACGGGCACTTCACCAAAGGCCACGGCGGAGGCGCAGACGGCGATCCGGGCGCTGCGCCTTGCCAGCAACGCCGCGATCGCCGCCCGCGATCCCGTGGGGACCCTGGCGTCCATGTCGCCGGACATCACCCTCATCGACAGCGCTGGCACGGTCTTCAAGGGCGCGAAGTTGCTGGTCGATGACTATGCGTCGCACGAGTTCCAGGACCCCGCCTTCATCTCCTACGACCGGGTCACCGACCGGGTGGAGGTGGGTGCCGGTGGAGAACGGGCGGCGGAGTTCGGCCGGTGGACGGGCCGCTACCGCCAGGCGGGCGGCGGCGAGCGCCAGCGCAGCGGCGTCTACCTCGCCGAATGGGTGAAGTCGGATGGTGCCTGGAAGGTCCGCGCCGAGACCTATGTCGGCCTGGGATGCGGGGCGATGGCCGCCTGCCACCGCTGAACGGCGAAGGATCGCCGCGAACGGCGCTACAGGAACATCCGGCGCTCCGCCCGCAGTGCCGCTGCCAGGGCATCGACATCCCCCGGTCGGGAATAGAGACCCGGGGTCACCCGGATCACCGGCCCCCTGGCCGGGCCGGTGCGCCAGATGGTGTGGATGCGGTGACGGTCCAGGAGGACCTTCTGCAGGGCCCGGGCCTGGGCGTCCGTCGCCATGCCCTTCAGGCGGAAGCTGGTGATGGCGCAGTACCGGGCCGGGTCGTCCGGCACGCAGATCTCCACCTCGGGCGTGTCGCGCAGGGCCTGCACCCAGCGGTCGCGCAGGCCCCGCAGATGCTGCTCCTTGGCCCGGGCACCGACGGCGAAGTGAAAGTCCACCGCCACCGGGATGGTCGTCACCGCGGCGAAGTCCACCGTGCCGGCGGGCGTCCGCGCGGTGATGTCGTGGGGGTCGGGGTCGGGTTGGTCGGGGGCCGGGTCGATGTCCTGCAGGCGCTCCCGACGGATATACATCGCCCCCGTGCCCAGGGGGGCCGCGGTCCATTTGTGCACGGACCATCCGACGAAATCAGCGCCCAGGTCCCCGATCCGGAAATCGAGGCAGGCCACCCCGTGGGCGGCGTCGACCACCGTGTCCACCCCCCGCGCCCGCGCCATGGCGACGATGTCGCGCACGGGGGTTACGAGGCCGGTCTTGTTCGAGACCTGGGTGACCAGCAGCAGCCGCGCGTGGGGCGTCCGCGTCAGCACCGCGTCGTAGGCGGCGAGGATGTTGGCGGTGGTGGCGGGCTCCGGCATGGCGAAGCGGACCAGCTCCACCCCCCGCCGGGTCACGAGGCCCTCGAGGCTGGCGACCATGTCGTCATAGTCGAGGTCGCAGCAGATGACGGCGTCCCCCGCCTTCAGCCGCCGGTACTGGGTCAGCAGGGCGTTCAGGGCTTCCGCGCCGGAGCGGGTGATGGCGATCTCGTCGGTCCCGGCCCCGACCTGCCGTGCGATCGCCTCCCGTGCCGCGCGTCCGCCCGCCGACAGGCAGGCGCCGCCGGTCAGCACGTTCCGCGCCCAGATGGAATTGGTGCGGTTGATGAACAGGGTCTGCCGCACATAGTGCTCGGCCACCGGTCGCGGCATGATCCCCCAGTAGCCGTTCTCGAGATTGTGCACCCCCGGCTCGACATCGAACTGGTCGGGCAGGGCACTGACCGGGATGGACCCGGGGGCGAGGCTGGGTGCCAGCGGCGGGGCACCGACCGCGGGGGGCTGGGTGGCCGGGGTCTGGGCGGTGGGAGTCTGGGCGGCGGGAGTCTGGGCGGCGGCACCGGCGGTGAGGGCACCGGCCAGGAGCGGGGGCGCGCTCGCCGCCGCCAGCAGCACTTGCCGGCGGTGCGGGGTCGGGCCGGGCGGGTTTTCCATGCTGTCTCCGGGTCGGGGCCGCGCGACCGGGCGCGCCTCGCCGGAGGCTAGGGCCGTCCCTGGCTCCGGTAAACCACCGCCGCCGCTCCCTCGCCGCGACCGCCGCCTTGTGCCTGTCCTGGAGGCAGAAGGCCGACAAGGTCCGAAATCCCGTACACGCCCTGCCCGAACCCTGCGGGTCCTATCGCCCCATGAACAGGAGTCCACGCAGGACATAGGCGATCAGCATCGTCACCCCGGCTCCGGCGAGGTACAGACCGACAAACCAGGTCAGACGCTTGCGCCAGTCGGGCGGGGGCTCAGTGGTAGCCATGCTCGGCCTTCGCCTTGCCGCGGAAGATCCAGTAGACGAAGCCGGTGTAGCCGAGGATCACGGGCAGCATAATCACGACGCCCACCAGCATCAGGGCCAGCGCGTTGTCCTTGGCCGCGCAGTCCCACAGGGTCAGCTGGTAGGGTGCCACATAGGGCGCGATGGAGATGGCCAGCCCCAGATAGCCCGCGAGAAATGCCACTGCTGCCGAGGCATAGGGGGCGTAGGTCGTCTGGTCCCGTCCGGCGGTGAGGTAGAGCCACGCCAGGGCCAGACCGCCCAGCAGCGGCGCGGGCGACAGGGGCGCGAGCTTCGACCAGTCGATGTGGCTCATGGAAACGCCCCACCGCGCAGTCACCGCCGGATTGACGGACAGGGTCGCGACGCTGACCAGGGCCATGCACACGGCGACGGCGACGGTCAGCCGCCGGGCCCATCGGCGGGCCTTCCGCTGCAGCTCGCCCTCCGCCTTGGCGATCAGCCAGCAGGCACCCAGCAGCGCATAGCCCAGGGTCAGGGCGACGGCGGTCAGGCAGCTGAACGGGGTCAGCCAGTCCAGCGGCCCGCCGGCAAAGGCCTGGTCGCGGACCTTGATCCCCTGGACGAAGGCGCCCAGCACGAAGCCCTGGGCCAGCACGGCTGTGATCGACCCGGCAGAGAAGGCAAAGGTCCAGAAGCGCCGACCGCTGCGCCGTCCATGGGCCCGGAACTCGAACGCCACGCCCCGGAAGATCAGCGCCCCCAGCATCAGCATGATCGGCAGGTAGAAGGCCGGCATGACCACCGCATAGGCCAGCGGGAAGGCTGCGAACAGGCCGCCGCCGCCCAGCACCAGCCAGGTCTCGTTGCCGTCCCAGACCGGGGCGATGGAGGCGGTCATCACGTCCCGCTCCTCGGGCGTCGCAAGGGCGAACAAGGCACCCACGCCCAGGTCGAACCCGTCGAGCAGCACATACAGCAGGACCGCGACGGCGAGGATCGCCGCCCAGACGAGGGGAAGGTCGAGGCTCATGCGCCTTGCTCCGTGGAGGTCACCAGCACCCGGCGCACAGGCATGGGGTGTCCGTCAGGCTCTGGCTCGGAGGGCTGCGGACCCAGCACGAGCAGGCGGCCGATATAGAGCACGCCGGCGCTGAACACGATCGCGTAGACGACCATGAAACCGGCCAGGGACGCCTGCACCGCGACGGCCGCCACCGGCGAGACCGCGTCGGCGGTGCGGAGCAGTCCGAACACCACGAAGGGCTGGCGGCCCACTTCCGTGGCCATCCAGCCGCAGATCACCGCGGCAAAGCCCGACGGCCCGGACGCAAGGGCCGCCCACTGGAACAGCTTCGACCGATCCAGCCGTCCGGTCGCCCAGAGCGCCGCGCCGCCCAGACCGACGGCGATCATCAAGAGGCCGAGGCCGACCATGAAGCGGAAGGCCCAGAACGGGATCAGGCTGGGGGGGCGGTCCGCCTTCGGCCAGGCCTTGAGGCCCTTCAGCTCCGCGCTTGCGTCGCCCGCCACCACCCAGCTGCCGAAGCCCTTCGGCGTCTGCAGCAGCACGTGGGTGGTCTCGGCCTTGTCGTCGGGCCAGCCGATCAGGATGGTGGGTTGACGCCCGGTGTCCCACCAGCCCTCCATCGCCGCGACCTTTGTCGGCTGGTATTCGTGGGCGACCTTGCCGCTCTCGTGGCCGATCAGTAGCTGCAGCGGGGCAAGGATCGCCACCAGGCCGATGGCCATGCGCTGCATGGTCCGGCTCTCCGCCGTGGCGCGGCCGCGCAGGGCCAGCAGCCCGCTGGCGCCCAGCACGGTCATTCCCGTGGTCAGATAGGCTGCGGTCACCATGTGGGCGAAGCGGGACGGGAAGGAGGGGTTGAAGATCACCTTCAGCCAGTCCACGGCCACATAGCGCCCGTGCTCGACGGCGTAGCCCGCCGGGGTCTGCATCCAGGAATTGGCGGACAGGATCCAGAAGGCCGAGAACAGGGTGCCGCCGGCCACGAAGCAGGTGGCGGTGTAGTGCAGCCCCGGCCCGACCCGCTTCCAGCCGAACAGCATGATGCCCAGGAACGACGCCTCGAGGAAGAAGGCGGTCAGCACCTCGTAGCCGAGGAGCGGCCCCAGCACGCTGCCGGTCTTCACGGCGAACACGCTCCAGTTGGTGCCGAACTGGTAGCTCATCACCACGCCGGACACGACGCCCATGCCGAAGGCGAGCGCGAACACCTTTATCCAGAACAGGTAGAGGTTGCGGAACACCTCCCGCTTCGTCAGCAGCCACAGCCCCTCCAGCACCGCCAGATAGCTGCCCAGACCGATGGTGAAGGCCGGGAAGATGATGTGGAACGCCACGGTGAAGGCGAACTGGATGCGGGAGACGATGAAGGGATCGAGGTGCATGCCGCTCAGTCTCCAGGTCCGCGGAAGCGGCGGATGAGGCCCGAAGGCCCCTGCTGCTTCCCGGCAAAATTGCTAACACGATGCAGGGTTTTCGTCATGGGTTCGACGACCCCAGCAGGGCGGCGAGCTGGTAGGACGCGACGGTCCGGGCTGCCGCCGCCTGGGACAGCTTGGCACGGGCCTCCAGGACGTCGCGCTCGGCATTCAGCAGGTCGAGGATGGGCTTTTGCCCGACCCGCACCTCGTGGCGCAGGCTGTCCCGCGCCGATTCGGCAGCCGTGACCTGGTCCCGAGCCGCGCGCTCGGCTGCGGCGGCGGTGCGGGCGGCGTTCCAGGTGCGGATGACCGCTGTCCTGAGGTCGGAGCGGGCGCGGGCGAGAACGGCCTCGGCCTTGTGCAGCTCGGCGCGAGCCTCGCTGATCCGGGCGCTGGTGCCGCCGGACGAGAACAGGCTCCAGCGTCCCTGCACGCCGATCATCGAGCCATCCGCCCGGTAGCCGGGGAAGAACTGATCCCGCGCGCTCGACACGCTGGCGGTCAGGGCGACATTCGGCAGCCGCTCGGCCTGCGCCACCCGGACGCCGGCCCGGGCCGCCTGGACCCTCGCATCGGCGGCGGCGAGGTCGGGGTTGCCCTGCTCGGCCGCGGCAATCAGTCCGTCGAGATCTGCGGACAGGGGGGCGGGTGGCGGAAGCGGATCGAGCGGGTCCGGCGGCACACCGACCCAGGCGGCATAGTCGGCGGCGGCATCAGCGGACGCGCCCTGCGCCGCCGCCAGCCGGGCGGCGCCGTCCGCCTGCCTCGCCTGCGCCTGCGAGAGCTCGGAGAGGGGTATCTCACCCGCCTTGAAGCGCAGCGCGGCCTGGCGGGCGATCTCGGCCGTGGCTGAGGCATAGGTCGCCGACTGCGCCAGATTGTCCCGCGCAGACAGGACCGCGCCGTAGGCCTGCGCCACGCGGGCGGCGAGCTTGAGCCCTTGCCCCCGAGACAGGGTCGCGGCGGCCCTGCGACCCTGCCGGGCCTGTTCCATGCCGCCGAGGACCGCGCCTCCGGAGAACAGGGTCTGGCGGACTTCCAGGGACACGGCCCGCGGATCCACCGTGGACTTGCCGAAGCCGAAGAAGCCGCCGAGATCGCTCGTTCCATGGCCGGTCTGACCGACCACGGCGACCTGCGGCAGACCGGCGGCCCGGGCCTCAGCCAAGCGGGCGTCGGCCAGGTCGAGGTCGGCGGCGGCCTCGGCCATGTCCGGGTGCGTCTTGAGGGCGCGGGCAATGGCCTCGTCCAGCGACGTGGCCAGCGATGGCCGCGGGGCCGCCAGGGCCAGCGCCAGTGCAAGCCCTGAAGCCAGACGGGCGCTGCGGTTCATCGGAAGGCGACCCCGGGCTTCAGCCCCAGCGCCTTGAACACCATCGCCGCCGGGCAGAAGCCGGTGAAGGCGGCCTGGATCATGTTCAGGCCGGCAAAGGCAGACAGTGCGATCCACCAGGGATGGACGGTGAGAGAGAGGACGATCCCCGCCAGGACGACCAGTCCGGCAAAGACGAAGACTGCGCGATCTACAGACACCTCAATGATCTCCCGCTTCAGCTTGCTGATTTGAGCTTGTGAACACCGATCAGTTCGAGGGCCAACTTCTCGTAGAATGGCTCGGAGATACCCTTCCGGACCTTTCCGAGAAAGTATTTCTCGAAGCCGATCTTGGCGAGGTGGACCCACGCGCCGTCGGCGGACCAGTTCACATTGCGCGGCGGAATCTGCGGCTGGGCGATGAAGCAGACGCCGCCGTCGCCGAAGTCGGCGAGGCAGATCGCGTTCCAGCTGGCCTCATGGGTGGGTGCCTGGCCGGCGATGATCTGCTTGAGGTTCAGGGTGATGGCCGTGACCATGCTCTCGATCATGAAGCCGGTCTTGGGCACGCCGACGGGCACGGCGGTCTTGCCGGTCGGCGGTATGGCGACGCAGACGCCGAGGGCGAACACGTTCGGGAACTTCGGATTGCGCTGGTGCTTGTCGACGAGGATGAAGCCCCGGGGATTGGTCAGCCCGTCGATCCCGCTGACGGCCGGAACGCCGCGGAAAGCCGGGAGCATCATCGAGAACTTGAAGGGGACCTGATGCCCCGCTTTCAGGGCGCCGTCGTCGTTGAGTTCCTCGACATGCATCAGGCCGGGCTCGACCTTGGCCACGCGGGCGTTGGTGATCCACTTGACGTGCCGCTGGCGCATCTCGGACTCCAGCAGGCCCTTGGTGTCGCCGACACCGTCGAGGCCGAGATGGCCGATATAGGGCTCGGAGGTGACGAAGGTCATCGGCACCCGGTCGCGGACGTGGCGGCGGCGCAGTTCCGTGTCGAGGATCATGGCGAACTCGTAGGCCGGGCCGAAGCATGAGGCACCCTGGACGGCACCGACCACGATCGGGCCGGGGTCCTTGACGAGGTCTTCGAAGGCCCGGGCTGCGTCTTCGGCATGGTCCACATGGCAGACCGACTGGGTGAAGCCCCCGTGGGGTCCCAGCCCCTCGATCTCGTCGAAGGCCAGCTCCGGGCCGGTGGCGATGACCAGATAGTCGTAAGGCAGCACGGCACCATCGTTGAGGACCAGCTCGTTCCGCTCCGGGTGCAGGCTGGCCGCGCCGCCGGAATTGAAGCCGATCCTGCGCTTGCGGAACACCGGCCCCAGCCGGACCTCTATGGCGTCCCGGTCGCGCCAGTTGACGGCGACCCACGGGTTCGACGGCACGAAGTGGAACACGTCGCCCTTGTTGACGACTGTCAGTTCGACCGTATCGCCCAGGGCTTCGCGGAGTTCGAAGGCGGCGATGCTGCCGCCCAGACCGGCGCCGAGAATGACGATCCGCGGCTTGGCTGCACGCGTCATGCTTGAATCCTCCCTGTTTCGCCCCGTCTCACCCCTGTCGCTCTGGGGCCGCAGGAACCGACATCCCCACGGCGGGCTTGACTTGAATATACACATACGCGCATATACGCAATATGTGTTTTTCGGAGTTCGGAGCCCATCATGTTCGGATCGAAACCCCACCCGGAAATGACCCCGGCCGAGGTCCACGCGGCGCTCGGGACGGGTCGGGTCGTGCTGGTCGACGTGCGCGAGGCGGCGGAGCACGACGCGGAACGGATCGACGGCGCTCTGCTGCGCCCTCTCTCCAGCTTCCAGCCAAAGGCCCTTCCGGTGACCGAAGGCGCTTCGGTGATCCTGCACTGCGGGTCCGCCAAGCGGTCGGCCACCGCCCTCGACATGTGCCGTAAGGCCGGCGTGCCGGTGACCACGCACATGGCGGGCGGGTTGATGGGCTGGAAGGCCGCCGGCCTGCCCACCGTCGTGGGCGGATCGCACTGAGCGTGCTTGGGGACGTGACAACCATGGCCAATCGACCTGTGACCCTGAGAACCGCGGCGCTCGCCTCGCTGGCGGCGGTGGCGCTGCTGGCGGGATGTTCCGAGCACAAGCTGGAGAAGGCCGGGGCACCCATCGGCACTGCAACGGATGCGTGGGTTGTGACGGCTGGACAGACAGCGGACCTGCGACCGGTCGTGGCGATCTACACCCCGCGTGACGCGGCCGATGCCCGGGCGCGGATCGGCGGAACCCTGGTGTCGCTGAGCGTGCGGGAGGGAGACAGGGTCCGTCGCGGCCAGGTGATCGGCCAGGTCCGGGACGAGCGTCTCGGCCTTCAGTCCAGCGCCGCGGACGCCATGGTCTCGGCGGCGGCGGCGGAGGCGGGTCGCGCCGATGCGGATCTGGCCCGGACCCGGGACCTTTTCGAGCACGGGGTCTATGCGAAGGCCCGCCTCGAACAGGCGGAGGCCAGCGCCCGTGCGGCAAACGCGCAGCTGAAGGCGGCGAAGGCCCAGCATGCCGCCAGCGCCGACCTGGTGGGGCAGGGGGTCCTCCTCGCGCCCGCTTCGGGCGTCGTGCTGCATGCGCCGATACCGGCTGGGTCGGTGGTCAGCCCCGGACAGGTCATCGCGACCCTCTCCGCCGGACCGCCGGTGATCCGGCTGCAGCTTCCCGAGGCCCAGGCCGGCGCCGTCAAGCCGGGCCAGTCCCTGCAGATTCGCGGCGACGACGGCGTTCTGAAGCCCTCCGACCGTGTCCTCCAGGTCTACCCCTCCGTGTCCGGGGGCGAGGTGACCATCGATCTGGCCGCCGACCCGCAGGGTGAGGCCCTGGTCGGACAACGGATCGACGTGCTGGTCCCGGTGGGGGTCCGCTCCGCCATCGTCGTTCCGAGGCGCATGGTCACGACCCGCTATGGCGTCGACTATGTCCGCCTCCTGCGGACCGACGGCGCGGCGGAGGACGTCATCGTCCAGACCGCGCCCGCCGCAGCCGCGGATCAGGTCGAGATCCTGTCCGGGCTGCGGGCCGGTGATCGGATCGTCGGCGCGCCAGCCGAAAAGGCGACGCCGCGATGAAACTCGGCCTATCCGGGACCCTGGCCCGTTTCGGCCTCGGCTCGCCCCTCACGCCCCTGTTCCTGATCGCCGCCCTTGCGGTGGGCCTGCTGGCCGTGGCCACCATCCCGAGGGAGGAGGAGCCGCAGATCAGCGTTCCCATGGTCGACATCATGGTGCAGACGCCGGGACTCCGCGCCACCGACGCCGTCGAGCTGGCCGCCAAGCCGCTGGAGGCCATCGTCAAGGGCGTGCCGGACGTGGATCACGTCTACACCTTCGTGGACGACGACCACTTCATGGTCACCGCCCGCTTCAAGGTCGGGGTCGACCCGGACGCCGCCGTCGTCCGCATCCACGAGAAGCTGCGCGCCAATGCGGACCGGATCCCGCCAGGCGTGTCCGAGCCTCAGGTCGTCGCCCGCGGCATCAATGACGTGCCCGCGGTGGTCCTGACCCTGTCACCGGCACCGGGCTCCGCCGGACGCTGGTCGGACCAGGCGCTGCATGACCTTGCCGTGAAGCTGCGTACCGAACTGACCAAGGTCGACGATGTGGGCCTGACCTTCATCGTCGGTGGTCGCCCGGAGGAGGTGCGGATCGAGCCGGACGCCGGTCGCATGGCCAGCCGCGGCGTCTCCCTCGCCGCGCTCACCGACGCGGTTCGTCAGGCCGGGCGCAGCTTCCCCGGCGGCGTGCTGCGCAATGACGGTCACGCGGTGCAGATGGCCGCCGGCGGCAGTCTCGGCAGCGCCGCCGAGGTCGGGCTGATCGCCGTCCCCTCCATCTCCGGCGGGACCATCTATGTGCGCGACGTCGCCCGGGTGATCCAGGCCCCCCGCGAAGACCAGACCCACGTGATCCGCACCGCCCTCACAAGGGACGGCTGGACCACGACGCCGGCGGTCAGCCTGGCCATCGCCAAGCGGCGGGGCGCCAACGCCGTGGTGGTCGGCGAGGCCCTGATGAAGCGCGTCGAGGCGCTCAAGGGCTCGCTGATCCCCGCCGGCGTCGACGTGGCGGTGACCCGCAACTACGGGGAGTCCGCCAACGAGAAGGCCAATGAACTGCTGTTCCATCTGGCCCTCGCAACCGTCTCGATCGTCATCCTGATCGGCTTCGCTATCGGCTGGCGGGAAGCCGCGGTCACCGCCGTGGTCATCCCGACCACCATCCTGCTGACTCTCTTCGCGTCCAAGCTGATGGGCTACACGGTGAATCGGGTCAGCCTGTTCGCCCTGATCTTCTCCATCGGCATCCTCGTCGACGACGCCATCGTGATGATCGAGAACATCGCCCGGCACTGGGCGATGAACGATGGCCGCAGCCGGATCCAGGGCGCCGTCGAGGCGGTGGCCGAGGTCGGCAATCCCACCGTGGTCGCCACCCTGACCGTGGTGGCGGCGCTGCTGCCCATGCTGTTCGTGTCCGGCCTGATGGGCCCCTACATGGCGCCGATACCGGTGAATGCGTCGGCGGCCATGCTGTTCTCGTTCTTCGTCGCCGTGGTCCTGGCGCCGTGGCTGATGGTCCGCTTCGCCCGCAAGGCGATCGCCGGGCATGGACATGACAAGGCCCATGACGCCACGGGCGGACGTTTGGGCCAGCTCTATCGCCGTGTCGCCGGGCGGGTAATCGCCACGCGATCCTCGGCCTGGAAGTTCCTTGCCTGCGTCGGCGTCGCGACGCTGCTTGCCTGCGCGATGTTCGCGACTAAGACGGTCACGGTCAAACTGCTGCCGTTCGACAACAAGTCCGAGCTGCAGGTCGTGCTGGACCTGCCGGCGGGCGCCTCCCTCGAGGATACCGCCCGGATCTTGGCCGACGCCACGGCCATTGCCCGCACCGTGCAGGAAGTGACCGCCGTCGATGCCTATTCCGGCACGGCCTCGCCATTCAACTTCAACGGCCTCGTGCGGCACTACTACCTACGCACATCCCCGTCCCAGGGCGACCTGTCGGTCACCCTGTCGCCGAAGGGAGAGCGGTCCCGGGCCAGCCACGCCATCGCCCTCGACCTGCGGGAGCGGCTGAAGGCCCTGCCCCTGCCGGCCGGGTCGGCGCTGAAGGTGGTGGAGGCGCCTCCCGGCCCGCCGGTGATGGCGACCCTGCTGGCCGAGGTGTACGGCCCGGACGCCGCCACCCGCCGCGCCGTCGCCCTGAAGCTGAAGTCGATCTTCCGCTCCGTGCCCTTCATCGTCGATGTGGACGACAGTTTCGGACAACCTCCGCCCCGCCTGCAGATCACGCCCGACCGGGAGCGGCTGGAGCACCTCGGCGTGCCGGAACGCGACGTGCTTGACTCCATGGGCGCAGCTTTCAACGGAGCCACAGTGGGCTACGTGCAGCGGGGCGACGGCCGTGATCCGCTGGCGGTCAGTATCCGGCTTGCCCAGTCCGACCGGACCTGGAGCGCGGGTCTCGCCGCCCTGCCGGTGGCGGCCGCGTCAGGCCGCCTGGTCTCCCTCGGCGAGGTCGCCAGCCCTGCTCAGACCCAGGGCTCGCCGCACATCTTCCGCCGCGACGGACGGGACGTGGACATGGTGCTGGGCGAACTCGCCGGAGCCTATGAGGCCCCGATCTACGGCATGGGTGCAGTCGACGACGCCATTGCCAGGACCGACTGGAAGGACCTGCCGCGGCCCTCCATCCGCCTGAACGGCCAGCCGGAGGACGAGACCCGCCCGACCGTGCTGTGGGACGGGGAATGGGAGATCACCTGGGTCACCTTCCGCGACATGGGGGCGGCCTTCGGCGTAGCGATCCTCGGCATCTACATCCTGGTGGTCGCCCAGTTCGGCAGCTTCAAGCTGCCTCTGGTGATCCTCACCCCGATCCCCCTGACCCTGGTCGGCATCGTCATCGGCCACATGCTGTTCAGGGCGCCGTTCACGGCCACCTCGATGATCGGCTTCATCGCGCTGGCCGGGATCATCGTGCGCAACTCGATCCTACTGGTGGACTTCATCCGCCATTCGCAAGGAGACGGTCGCCCCCTGCGCGAGGTGCTGTTGGAGGCGGGCGCCATCCGCGTCAAGCCGATCCTGCTGACCGCGCTAGCCGCCATGATCGGCGCGGCGGTGATCCTTACCGACCCGATTTTCCAGGGCCTTGCAATCTCCCTGCTGTTCGGGCTGGCCTCGTCGACCCTGCTGACCGTGCTGGTGATCCCGGCGATCTACATTGTCCTGAGAGATGAAAGGCAACGCTCATGACCTCCGCCCCTACCCACGACTGGCCCGGCGTCGCCGCGTCCCTCAGCCAGGCCATGAAGCCGCTCCGCGGCGGCGCACCGGACGCCATGGCCGCCTTCAGCGCCCTGGCCAGGGCGGCGCTGGAGCCAAACGCCCTGCCGACGAAGACCAAGGAGCTGATCGCCCTTGGCATTTCCGTCGCGACGCGATGTGATGGCTGCATCGCGTTCCACGCCGAGGCCGCCGCCCGGCACGGCGCGTCGCGCGAGGAGATCATGGAGACCATGGGCATGGCGATCTATATGGGTGCAGGACCCAGCGTTATGTACGCCGCCCAGGCCCTCGAGGCCTTCGATCAGTTTACCGCCAAGGCCCCGACGAAGAGCGCATGACCCTGACCGCACCCCAGATCGCCCCTCCGAGCCCGGCGGCGCTCGCAGAACTCCAGGCCAGCGCCGGACAGGCGACGCGGATGATGAAGCTCCTCGCCAGCGAGCAGCGGCTGATGCTGCTCTGCCGGCTGCTGGAGGGCGAGTGCTCGGTCCTTGAGCTGGCGCGCGCGTCTGGCCTGTCGCAGACCGCGGCGTCTCAGCACCTCGCCAAGCTTCGGGCCGAACGGCTGGTGGAGACCCGCCGCTCTGCCCAGACCATCTACTACCGGCTGGAGGACCCGGCCGTGATCCAGCTGCTGCGGACGCTCTGCGACATCTATCATCCGGAGGCCGGGAAATGAGGCGACGCGTCGCGGCGGCCCTGTGCGGGATCATGGCGCTCGGCCTGTCGGTTCAGGCGGCCCTGGCCGAGCCGACCCGGCTGATGGTGCGGGCGCTGGCCCAGGACGCGAAGTTCATCGGAACCCATACGGGCGGAGTCGACGTCACCCTCACGGACGTGCGCACCGGCCGGGTGCTCGCCAGCGGCCGGATTCTGGGCGGGACCGGTGACACGGCCAGGATCATGCAGACGCCCCGCACGCGTGGGCAGACGCTCGCCGACGCCGCCACGGCGGGCTACGAAGCGGTCCTCGACCTGGCCGAGCCAACCCTGGTGCGCGTCGACGCCCGCGGCCCCCTCGGCGTTCCGGCCTCGACCATCTCCGTATCGTCGACGCTGTGGATGCTGCCGGGCCGTGACGTGGTCGGCGACGGCCTGGTCCTGACCTTTCCCGGCTTCGCCATCGAGCCGGCCGTCACCCGCGGTGCCGATGGCGCCCGGACGATCTCGGCCAAGGTCAGCATGATGTGCGGCTGCCCGATCACGCCGGGCGGGCTCTGGGACGCGGCAGACCTCACGGTCAGCGCCGACCTGCTGGCGGGTGGTCAGGTCGTGGCAACCGTGCCGCTCCACTATGCGGGCCAGCCGAGCCAGTTCGCCTCCGAGCCGGTTGCAGCGCCGTCGACGGTGACGGCCATCCGGGTGGTGGCGGCGTCCCGGACAACATCAAACGCCGGATCAGCAAGGGTGCCGTGACCGGCCTCCGCCGTCACGACCTCGAACGGGTCCGACGATCTGCGTCGTCAGTCCAGCGTGGTGCGGTAGCGGAGCATGGCCAGGCTCGTGATGGCGACCAGAAACGCCGCCAGGGCCGCGAGGCTTGCGGTGAGGTCGGCGAAGGTCTCCCCCTTCAGCACGGTGCCGCGGACGATGCGCAGGAAGTGCGTTACCGGCAGCAGCTGGCCGACATCCCGGGCCCACACCGGCATGCCCTGGAAGGGAAAGGCGAAGCCTGACAGCAGCACGGACGGCATGATGTAGAAGAAGCTCATCTGCATGGCCTGCAGCTGGGTCTGAGCCAGGGTCGAGAACAGGAAGCCCAGCGCCAGGCTGCCGATGATGAACAGCACGACGCCGACGCCCAGTGCGCTCCAGGACGCCGCGGTGTCGGGCATCGGGACCCCGAACATCAGATCGGCGACGCCAAGGATCACCAGGGTCTGGACCAACCCCACTCCCACATAGGGGCTCAGCTTGCCCGCCATCACCTCGATCGGCCGGACGGGCGTGGCGAGGAGGCTCTCCATGGTTCCGCGCTCCCGCTCCCGGGTGACGCTCAGCGCGGTCATCAGCACCAGGGTCAGGGACAGGATGACCCCGAGCAGTCCCGGCACCACATTGAAGGCCGTGATGTTCTCCGGATTGAAGCGCCGGTGGACGATGACCTCGAAGGGATCGGCGGCCGGGAGCCAGGCGGCTCCCCCCACGAGGTCCCGGGCCAGGGCGGTCCGCGGCAGGGCGGCAAGCAGGGAGGCCGCGCCGCCCACCGCGGTCGGATCGGCGGCATCCGCCTCCACCAGCACCTGGGCGTGGTCATGACGGACCACCCGGCGGGTGAAGTCCGCGGGAATGGTCACTGCGAACAGGGCCTCTCCCTGGCGGATCGAGGCCTCCACGTCGGACTGGCTGTGCGCGACCCGGATGATCCGGAAATAGGTGGAGTTGTCGAGCGCGGCGAGGACCGATCGGGCCATGGCCGACTGGTCCTGCACATAGACGATGGTCGGAAGGTGCCGTGGATCGTTGTTGATGGCGTAGCCGAACAGAAGCAGCTGGACCACCGGCATCAGCAGCATCATCGCATAGGTCAGCCGGTCACGGCGAAGCTGGGTGAACTCCTTGACGAGCACCGCCAGGATGCGCCGGAAGGCCAGGGGCTGGGTCATCCCGCTTCACCCTCCCGCCCCATCAGCCGGATGAACACGTCCTCCAGGGTCGGTGCGATCTCGCTCCAGACGACCCCGGTCCTGCGGAAGGGCGCGATGGCGGTCTCGAGGGCGGAGCGGTCGGTTCCGCTCACGTGCAGGGCCTGGCCGAAGGGCGAGGCCATCAGCACCCCCGGCGCGCGGGACAGGTCGGCGGCCATTCGATAGGCGCCCTCTCCCTCGGCCCGAAAGGTGATCAGGCGGGAGTCGCGCACCAGCGCCTCCGCCGAGCCGCGGGCGATCAGCCGACCCTGGAAGATGTAGGCGATGTCGTGACATCGCTCGGCCTCGTCCATGTAGTGCGTGGAGACCAGGACGGTCAGGCCCTCCGCGGCAAGGGCGTGGATCTGGTCCCAGAAGTCCCGCCGCGCCTTGGGGTCGACGCCGGCCGTGGGCTCGTCCAGCAGGAGCAGCTTCGGTCCGTGCAGGGTACAGCCGGCCAGGGCCAGCCGCTGCTTCCAGCCGCCGGACAACTCCCCCGCCAGTTGCCTGCGACGAGGGCCGAGACCCAACTGCTCGATGGCCCCGCTCACCCGCCGCCGACCGTGCTCGAGACCATAGACCCTGGCGATGAACAGCAGGTTTTCCTCGATCGACAGGTCCTCGTAGAGGGAGAACCTCTGGGTCATGTAGCCGGTCCGGCGCTTGATCTGATCGGTCTCCCGCAGGATGTCGAAGCCCAGGCAGGTGCCTTCGCCGCTGTCGGGACGCAACAGGCCGCACAGCATGCGCAGGGTCGTGGTCTTTCCGGATCCATTGGGGCCGAGAAAGCCGCAGATGCGCCCGGCCTCCACCGAGATGGCCACGTCCTGCACGACCGCCTTGGCGCCGAAGGTCTTGTTCAGGTGACGGACGTCGATGGCGAGGCTCAAGGCGCGTCCTCGACCGGTGTCACGTCCACCGGGAGGCCCGGGGTCAGGCGGGCCGCGTCCTGCGGCCGCGCTTCCACGAGGTAGACGAGGCTGTCCCGGGTGCGGCGGCTGTAGATCACCGGTGGGGTGTATTCCGGACGGGGACTGACATAGTTGATCACTGCGCTGCGGGTCAGGCCGCAGCCGTCGCAGGCAAACCGCACCGTCCGGCCGGGGCGGTAGCGGGCGACCACGGTCTCCGGCACGAAGAAGCGCAGGCGCACCCGGTCATCGGGCAGCAGGCTCACGATGGCCTGGTTGGCCGGAACCCACTCCCCGGCCTGGAAGAAGACCTCCTCGACCCGCGCGGCGGTCGGCGCGGTGGGGGACAGATAGGCGAGCCGGACCGACACATCCGCCAGCCCGCCCCGGGCGCGCTCGGCCCCCTCGGTTGCCGCCGCTGCCTGTGCCCGCGCCGCGGCGACCTGTGCCGTTGCAGCAGCGGCCTGTGCGCGCGCGGCCGCGGCGTTGGCCATGGCCCGGTCGGCATCCTGCCTTGAAACCGCGCCGCTGCCGTTGCGCACCAGGTTCGCGAAGCGGCCGGCATCGACCTCTGCATTGTCCGCCAGCACCCGGGCCGCCGATGCCGCGGCCTCCAGCTGGGTCAGTGTTCCCCGCGCGGCCTCGACCTGCGCTTCGGCCTGCGCGACTTCGGAGACGGACTGTGCGTGCTGGGCGGCGATCGGGCGTGGATCGACCCGGAACAACGGGTCTCCGGCCTTCACCCGCTGGCCCCGCACGACCGCCAGGCTTGCCAGCGGTCCGCTGACGGGGGCGGCGAGATAGAGGGCCTCTCCCTCCACATAGCCGGACAGGACGGGCGCGTCCCTCGGACGGGCGACCCAGGCATAGGCGACCAGTCCGGCAACCACCGTCGCGACCGGCGCCACCACCCTCAATCTCCATCGACGGACCATTTCGCGTTCCCCGCCGGCCGGGCACCCGGGCACCACAGAACGATGGCACCGACGCAGACCGCTTGCAACGGAGAGGACGGCGTCCGGACCAGGCGCGCAATGGGATGGATCAACCGGCCGCGACGGCGTCCTTGCGGGAACGGCTCATCTCCGAAAATTTTGTAGAGACTCCTCTAAAAATAATTATACAGTCCAATCGAAAATTTCAGATGGAGGGATTGCCATGCGTCGTGAGGAGCAGGTCCGCGTGATCCGGGCCCTGATGGACCACATCGATCGGGGCACCAATGTGGACGAGGGGGTGATCCGCCGGGTCGCCGCCGCCGATTACACGTCTCCGGAGCGGGCGGGGATGGAGTGGGAGGCCTTCTTCAAGGGGCACCCCCAGGTGATCGGCCTGTCCGGGGACCTGCCCAAGGCCGGGTCCTTCCTCACCTCCAACGACTTCGGCGTCCCGCTGCTGGCGACCCGCGCCGCCGACGGGCGGTTCCGCGCCTTCGCCAATGTCTGCCGGCATCGCGGGACGATCCTGGAGAGCGCGCCCCGGGGGGAGCGCACGCGCTTCGTCTGCCCGTTCCACGCCTGGACCTTTGACAATACCGGCGCGCTGATCGGTGTCCCGAAGACGGAGCATTTCGGCGAGATCGACAAGGCCTGTCACGGCCTGGTCGAACTTCCGGCGGAGGAGCGTCACGGGCTTCTGTGGGTGCATCCGAAGCCGGACGGCCGGCTCGACGCCGCGGAGCTGCTGGCAGGGCTGGACGACGAGTTCGAGGCCTGGGACTTCGCCGGCCTCGTGCATATCGGCGACGACACCTACGAGACGCCGATGAACTGGAAGCTCGCCATCGACACCTTCGGCGAGACCTACCATTTCGAGAAGCTGCACCGGGACACCCTGGCCCCGGTCTTCCATGGCAATGTCCAGCTCTACGACACCTATGGCCGCAATCACCGGATGGCGCTGTGCATCCGCTCCATCGAGATGATGCGGTCCATGCCGGAAAGCGAGTGGCAGGTCTCGATGGGGGCCTTCCCCGTCTACTACCTGTTCCCCAACATCCAGATCAATGTGGGCCACAATGCCGTGATCGTCGTTCGGGTCTATCCCGACGGGGACAACCCGGATCGCAGCCTGTCGCGGGTCTCGTTCTATGCCCGGCCGGACGCGGTGGCGCAGGATCCGATCGGAGTGCGGGCGGTGCCGCAGCGCTTTGCCGAGATCATCCGGGACGAGGACTATGTGGCCGCGGCGGCGTCCCATCGCGGTGCCCGCTCCGGACTGGTGGAGCACTTCCTGTTCGGCCGCAACGAACCGGCCCTGCATCACTACCACCGGACCTATCGCGCGGCCCTGGGCCTTCCCCCCCTGGAAACCGCCTCCGCATGAGCCCCGTCGAGGCCGGAGAGCTTTCGCGCCGGGAGCAGAGCAAGGCGGCCCGCCGGTCGGCCATCCTCGGCGCCGCGCGGTCGCTGATCCGCGAGCACGGCCCCCAGGTCGCCGCCGAGAAGATCGCCCAGCGGGCAGGCGTCTCCACCGCCACCGTCTACAATCTGATCGGCCCGCGGGAGCAGCTGCTCGGCCTGCTGATCAGCGACCTGTTCGAGGACCTGCGCGCCCGCATCGCGGGGATGAAACTCGTCGACCCGTTCCTGGTCGGCGATGCCGTGGTGGTGGTGTCGGCGAAGATGTTCATCGCCGACGCGGCGCTCTGGCTGAACGTGATCCCCGAGGTCCGGGGCGCGTTCGGCGTGCGGGTGCAGCCGTTCATCTCGTTCCAGCCGATCAACCTGCAGCGCCAGGCCATGCAGACCGCCAAGGACATCGGCATGCTGAACCGGTCGGCGGACGCGGAGATGACCGCCACCCAGATCTATGCGGCCTATACCGGTGCCCTGTTCCTGTGGGCCGGAGGGTATCTGTCGGACGCCGCCTTCATCAACCAGGCCAGGGCGGGCTACTGGGCCGTCCTTGCGGCCCTGGGGGCCGGGGATCACCGCCGCCGCGCACTCCAGGAACTGAACGCCCTGCACGGTGCCCGCGCCCGCGCCCTGCTGGCCGAGATCGACCTGGCGCACACGAGGCGCTCCACCGCCGATGACGACACCGGACCCTAGGCACGTCCGGTCGCGTCCGAGGCTTGAACGCGCCTTCGCCACCCGCGGCGGCGGTTACGGCCCGTGAACTGCGGACGCCATGGCCGCAATCCCTCATGCGGTGAGGCTCGCATCCGTTCTGCCCCTCCAACCGGGGCTTCAGACAACGGACGGAGCGTGAGCGTTGCGAGACCGGACGGCCGCCACGATCACCCCGGCGAGTCCGATCACGCCCAGCCAGGCGAACAGGTCCCCGACAAGGGCGTAGATCGTCCGGACGCCATGATCCGGAATGTTCGCGACCATCGTGCGGTCCGCAGCGCTGAAGAAGTCGAGGGTGCCGATGCGACGACCATAGGCGTCGGTTGCGATGGACAGGCCTCGCCGTGTCGCCCGGACCAGGGCGGCGCCGTTCTCGATCCCCCGGAACACGGCCATTTCCGCATGTAGCGGATCGATCTCCCGCCAGTCGGAGGCGGGGACCATGAGCACGTCCGCTGCCGACCGACCGACCTGCCGCATCAATGGCGGGAAATCGAGATCGAAGCAGATCGCCGTCGCCATCCGGCCCACTGCGGTGGGCACTACGGGGATCGGCCCCTTCCCCGGAAGGTCCGGATCCCCCGGCACGGGCCGGGACTTTTCGTACCGTGCCTCGATCTCTCCGTCCGGTCCGGCCACGACGACCTTGTTCTCGGCGAGGGGCGCGCCGGGCGTCAGGACCTGCAGCGCCATGACCAGCGTCACCCGCTGCTCGCGGGCCAGCGCCCGGCCCCGTTCGACAAACGCCGGTTCGTCGGCCTTGAAGACCGTGCCGGCGTCCTCGGACCAGAGGATGACCCGGGCACCGGCCAAGGCTTCCCGGCGGCTCTTCTGCAGCAATTCGTCCTGGATGAGCGCGGCGCGTGTGCGGAAGGGGTCACATCGGTGATCGAGGCAACGGTCCCCCACGGCCTCGATGAAAGGGAAACCGTCAGATGCCCGGGGCGAGATCGCCGCCACCCGGACCGTCGACGGCGTGCCGGACCCCGCCGGGCGAAGCTCCCCCCAACCGAGGGCTACGACGAAGATGCCGAGGAAGACCAGGGCCGGGGCGAGGGTCCGTCGCGACACGTCCGCCAGGGTCGCCAGGTCCGCAAGGGTGGAGGCGAGCCAGGCCACCAGGAACGTCACACCCCACAGGCCGGTGACGGACAGGGTCTGCAGCAGGGCGAGGTTCGTGGACTGCGAATAGGCGATCGATCCGAACGTTCCATAGGGCGACAGGCGGCCCATGGCGAACTCGACCGAACAGAGGGCCAGCGGGAAGACGAGGTTGGCGGCGACGCCGGACAGCCTCGGACGGATCATCCGGTCGATCGCATAGGCGATGAAGCCGACCACGCCGAAACCTGCGCCGATGAGCAGGGACAGGGGCGGATCAAGATTGATCACCCCGGCGGACTGGACGATGTAGACGGCCATGAAGCCAGCCACGCCGACGCCGAGGGCGAGCCGCGGGGGCAGGGCCCGCAGCCCGACCAGGGCGAGGGGCGCCCCGAGCCAGATTGCGGACGGCACTGCAAATCGCCCGTTCGACACCGACAGGATGACGAACGCCGCAGCCAGCAGCACCAGACCCACAGGCTTGCCGATCGGGCGGCGTGACGCCATGGCACCGGTTGTCGGCATTCAATTGACCCTGTGGAGCAGCGACTGCAGGAACGCTCGGCCATTCAAACGGCGGCGTCCAGAGAAATGTCCCCGGTTCGCGCCGCCCCCTTCGCGCCAGGGCCTCGGGAATCGTGTGGAACGCGAGTCCGCGGTCTCGGGAAGGATGACCATCCGACGCTCGAGGATCGGTCATGCCGGTCGGGCAAAACACTCCGAGAGAACCGTGGCACCCTGTGGTCGGATCGGATTTCACCGTCTCAGCAGGGCTGGCGTCGAGAAGTCTGTCCACGCCAGTTCTTCGAAGGGTCGGGTGGCCCCAGAGCCTTGATTTGACGCGATCTCATAGAAATTGTTGTCGCGAAACAAGAACGACCGGCCGACGAACACCGGGGTCAACTCGAAGGTCGCGTTGAGGGCGATGCGGAGTTCAGGATCCTCGACGTACTGTGCGCCGGAGTTGTTGCCATCGGCGAGCTCTGTCACATCGAAATGCCGACCGGTCGTGACGTCGATATTCCAGGCGTGCTGCAACACGGCCGTCTCATCGGAATATCGCAGGACGATCCAGCCGAGGGCGACAGTGTATCTTGGACCGTCGGGTCCGATGCTGTCGTTGCAGACCTTCAGTGCATTTGCGAAGCAGGTATTTCTCGGGGCAGACCCCACATAGTCCACCTGCCGCAGAAACCGCACGCTGGCACCGCGTTCTCGCCGCCGCCGAACGAGCGCAATGGTTGCGCGCATCATGACATGAGATCCCCGCGGCTCCCAATCGAGGTGGAAAATGACTTGAACCAGGATCCAGCCAATGGTGGCTGATTGTGGCGGTGGCGCAGCCTGAACGTTTCGCTTCGGACACGACGTTTCACGGCTGTAGACTCGCATCCCGGGGATCGGTGTCATCGAGGCGCGCGGCATGAAATGTCGGAGGGCACCGGCATTGAAACTCCGCCAGCCCCCGTCAAGGCCTCTACCGTCGATGAAGGACCGCTCGCCACTGGCAAGCAGTCAATGGCCAACCGGACGGAACAAGATTTCGTCGTTCGCAAGAGCCGCCATCATCTTCATTCAACTGTACCGTGTGTGCGTCGGGGCTTGTGGATTTTCGTCATACGATTGACTTGCGCTTCGCCGCGCCCACCAATCACCTATTCGGTGTTCAGGGCCTTCAATCCTTCTGTGTGGGTGGGGAGACATGTCTGATCAGGGATCGACGGGGGCCGGAGCACGCTACCGGGCGTTCATCAGCTATAGTCGGGCGGACCGCGATGCGGCGGCGGCCCTTCAGCGTCGGCTCGAGCGATACGTGCTGCCGAGGACCTTGCGGGTCGTTACAGCCGGTGTCAGGCGCGATCCCCGCCCGTTGAAGCCGATCTTTCGTGACGAAAGCGAACTGGTTCCGGGTCAGGATCTTTCGGCCCGTATTCGCCAGGGGTTGGCGGAGGCGGATTTCCTGATCGTCGTCTGCAGCCCGGCGGCTGCCGCCAGCCGGTGGGTCGAGCGCGAGATCGCGGATTTCATTGCCTTGGGTCGCATCGGCAACATTCTGGCTGTCGTGGTCGACGGCGAACCGAACGCCGAGCGCGAAGGGCGGGACCCAGCGCTCGAGTGCCTGCCGCCGTCGCTGCGCGACGTCGAGCCACTCTGGGTGGACTGGCGAGCAACAGCCGCCGAAGACAGGTCGAACTTCCTTCGCGTCGTCGCGACATTGCTGTCCCTGCGCTCGTTCGATGATTTGATCCGCCGCGATGCGCAGTTTCAGCGACGCCAGGCGATCAACCGACTGGTGATCGGTGGCCTAGCAGCCGTCACGATAGCGGGTGTGGCGGTCGGTTTCGGCGTGATGGCAAGGAACGCTGCCATCGCCCAGTCCGGCGCGCTTGCGGACGCGGCGAGAAAGGCGGCCGGCGACTACGACTACGAGAGCGCAACCCGCCTGGCGCTGGCAGGCTGGCGCCTGTCACCGGAGCCCAGTGCCGAGGCGGCGCTGGTCGCTGCCGTTGATGCCTCGCGCCGCGTCGGCTCGCCACTTGCGGTTCCAAAGGACTTCGTGAGTCACCTGGTATTCTCGCCCGACGGCAAGTCCTTCGCGACCGGGGCCTACGGCGAAAAGATCCGGATCTATGACAGTGCAAGCCGCAAGCCGATCGGAGCGGCCTTTGGCGGCTTCGAGAACGGCGTGTGGAGGGTCGCGTTCTCTCCCGACGGCAAACTGCTGGCCGCATGCGATTTCGACACTGTTCGCGTTTTCGATGTCGCGACGCACAAACAGGTCGGCGCGACGATGAGCGGGCACAAGGGCCTCATTTTCAACATCGCCTTTTCCCGGGACGGAAAGCGGCTGGCGAGCGCCTCGGAAGACACGACCGCACGACTGTGGGACGTCGCCACCGGCCGGATGATCGGGGCGCCGCTCCAGGGACCCGGTGTTGTCTTCACCGCGGATTTTTCACCCGACGGCAGGACACTCGCCACGGCTGGAGGCGGTGGGTGGCTGAGGCTCTGGGATGCCACCACCGGCAAGCCGAGGCCGGCTCCGGAACTCAAGGTCGATGAGCTGTGGTACGCGCCGGATGGAAAGACCGTTGCGGCGGTGCACGGGGGTGAAATCGGGATCTGGGACGCAAAGACCTTCAAACCCGTCGGTGAACCCTTCGTTACGGACAACGAGTTCGCCTTCAAGATGATTGTCTTCTCGCCCGACGGAACGCGCCTCGCCAGCCTGGCGGGCGACAACTCCGTCCGTGTCTGGGACGTGGCGACACGCAAGCAGATCGGCGCGCCGTTCGTGGGTCACCGGGAGGTGGTGGCATCTGTCGCGATCTCGCCGGATGACAGGCAACTCGCCACAACGTCTGCTGATTCCACGATCCGCTTCTGGGACATCAATGGGCATGGCCAGATCGGACCGCCGCTCACGGGTCATGCAGATGAGGTGGCTTCGGCGTATTTCCTGCCGGACGGCAAACGCGTGGTCAGCGCATCCCACGACGGGACCCTGCGGCTTTGGGACGTTTCCACCGGCCGTCAGATCGGGTCTCCGCTCGTCGGTCTTGGGGGCAGTATCGAAGACGCATCTGTCTCAGCGGATGGAAGGCGGGTGGTCGGCTTCCGCAATTCCGGGGGGGAGAAGGGCGGTCGGAACATGATGGGCGAGGCCCAGGTATGGGATACGGGCACTGGACGGCCAGTCGGAGCCCGCATCACGACACCGCGTGGCTTCGGCTTCGACTCGGCAACCTTCCCGCGGGATGGCTCGGGCCTTCGTCTGATTACCAGCCGACGCGGCTACGATAACAACTGGGACTTCTGGCTGGCGGATCCGGCGACCGGAAAGCGGATCGGCGCACCGTTCACCAACCGGGCATGGATCCTCGCGACCCTCGCCTACTCCCCGTCGGGCGATCGTATGGTCACAGGGGAGCTGGATACCACGGTCCGTCTGTGGGACATGGCCACCCACAAGCAGATCAAGAAATTTGAGGGACATCTCGCCGTCATCAATTCGGTCGCCTTTTCGCCGGACGCCCGGAAACTGGTCAGTGCATCAGGCGACCGGACCATCCGGCTCTGGGACATCGAAACCGGCAAGCAGATCGGTGAGCCGCTTCTGGGCCACGACGGCAAGGTCCTGTCCGTGGCCTTCTCGCCCGACGGCGCGCGGCTCGCCAGCGCCGCCTGGGACAGGACGATAAGGCTGTGGGATGTGGCGACAGGCCTGCAGATCGGTGCCCCGCTGACAGGCCACCAAGGCGTCGTCACGTCCATAGACTTCTCTCCGGACGGCAAGACGCTGGTCAGCGCCTCTCGGGACAGGACCGTCCGGCTGTGGGACGTGGATCGTCGGGTCCATCTGCGCGGCGAGGCCCTGATCAAGGTCGCCTGCAGCGAAACACTGCCGCAAGACCTGTCCCGTCTCCGGCCGACGGAGGTGGCGACCGCTGCAAAGATCACGCTCGACTACGAGCTTGACCCCTGCCGGCCGACCCCATGGTGGACGAAGCTTGGGCGCTATCTCGGATGGGACCGGAAGGACAGGCCGACATCGTGATCGTGGATTCCGGCAGGCGCGGGCCCGTACTCGCGGGCGGAACGACTTGACCCGGCCGCAGGGGGCGGCCGTGCTGTCCCCGGAGCCCAGGAGATGCGATTGATTTTATATTAATTGCGTTTGACATTGGCAGGAGAAAACGGGGCGAGGCGCAAGTCTGTCTCAGTCAAGTCACTGGATCTTTGTGTGTCGGGGGCGCCATGAAGACCTTCCTGGATTGGGCGCTGCTCGGCGTGATGTTGTCCGTGGGCGGCGTGACTGCCGCCCAGGATGCGCCCCCCCTTTCCACCCCCGTGTCGGCACCGGTCGATGTCGCGCCCGTGCTGGTGGTCGGCTCCCGCATCAAGCGCACCGAGTTCACGTCACCTTCGCCGATCCAGATCATAACGGCGGAGGATTCGGCGCTCGAAGGCCTTCAGGACACCACCATGATCCTGCAGCAGGCCTCGACCGCCGCCAATTACAGCCAGTTGAACAACTACTACAGCGGCTACGTCACGAATGGCGGGCCGGGAACGAACACCCTCAGCCTTCGCGGGCTGGGTGACAATCGCACGCTCATCACTCTTGATGGCCGCCGCATGGGGCCCGCCGGGACCAGTGGGACGGTCGGTGCCGTAGATCTGAATACCATTCCGGACGCGATCATCGATCACGTCGAGATACTGAAGGATGGGGCGTCCTCCATCTATGGATCCGACGCCGTGGCGGGCGTCGTCAACATCGTCACAAAGAAGCGGACCAACGGTGGCGACGCCCACATCTATGTGAAGCCCACGGAGCGGGGTGGCGGCGAGGAATACGAGGCGGACGCGTCCTCTGGTCGGTCCTTCGAAAAGGGCTACGTCACGTTTGCGGCCTCGATCTACGAGCAGGCCCCCCTGTATGCAGGTCAGCGCAAGGCGCTTGGCTGCACGCAGGACTACGCGTTCGATCCCGCGACCGGCGCTCGGCTGGACATGATCGATCCGGCTACCGGCCGATACAAATGCCAGAATCTGCCCTATCTCAACTCGATCATCGATCCGATATTCACCGGCCTCGACTGGGTTCCGTCGAAGATGGCCGTCAATGGCGGAGGGTTCGCCGGCCTCGACCTGACGGGACTGCACTCGGTCGGAAATATCTACGGCCTGGACGGCAGCTACGGGTCCCCAGGTTTCGGCGGCGCAAATCCACCTTTCAACATTGCGGCGTCCCGGGCGTCCCTGGGCGAGTTCCCGACGAGTGATCCGCGGCTCGCGCACAACACAGCCGTATCCCCTGTCCGCCGGTACTCGCTGATGGGGACCTCCGAGTATGAGATCGATGCCCGCGACAGCATCTATCTGGACGTTTTTTTTAACAGGCGCGACTCGTCGCAGGATCAGATGGGGGAAATCTTCCCGATCATAAGTCCGGGAAACGTCTTCAATACGTTCAATCCGGACAACCCGAAATATAATGGGTATGGATTGAATCCAAACATCGGGGCGTCGTTGACAGCGCCTCAGGTGGTTCTTCTATATCCGGAGTTCACCCAACAACAGGTTGATTATGAGCGGGTCGTCATTGGGCTTCGGGGGGCGATCAGGGATTATTTCACCCTGAAAAATTGGTCGTATGATCTGTACTATCAGTACAGCCGCTCGGCTGGTTATTATAGCGGATCTTTTGTCTACAATGATCGTGTCAACGCAACCGCGGGGTCGGCAAATGCGGCAGGTTGCGATCCCAATGCGATCGCGATTGGCGGCGGCGGCAAGACACTTGCCCAGATCGAGGGACCCGGTGCCGCATGCCAGCCTGTGAACTACATCGCCGCCGTCATGAACGGCGGCGCCCTAACGCCCGCCGAGCAGTCCTTCCTGATCGGGACCGATACCGGCCGCACGATCTACGACTATGCCTATGTCGAGGGCTCGGCGACCGGCGATCTCTTGGACTTGCCGGCGGGTCCTGTCGGGGTTGCAATCGGGTTCCACATCCGGCGGGAGGATATTGCCGACGCGCCGCCGCCGAACGCGGTCGCGAACAACTACTACGAGCTGACAGCGGAGGGCGCGACCCGCGGCGCAGACAGTGTCCGGGAAGCCTTCGCGGAAGTGCGTGCACCGCTGGTCCGCAACGCGCCGTTCGTCGCGGCGCTGGAACTGAATGCGTCGGGTCGGTATTCCAGTTACCGGACCTCTGGCGATGCGCTGACCTACAAGGTCGGGCTGGACTGGAAGGTCAATGACTGGCTCCGGTTCCGGGCCACGCAGGGCTCTTCCTTCCGGGCCCCCGCGCTATACGAGCACTTCCTGGCACCTACAACCGGCTTCGTGAGCGACCAGATTGATCCGTGCATCAACTACGGCGCAGGCCACGTATCGGCGACGGTCGCGGCGAACTGCGCGGCGGCAGGTATTCCCTCCGACTACGGCGGGAGCCATGCCAGTCTTGCGGTGTACACCGGAGGCGGGGCCACACTGCGTCCGGAGACGTCCTTGGCCAAGACGGCCGGGATTGTCCTGACGCCCCATGCCTTCGGGTCCGATGTCAGCCTCGCGGTCGACTATTACACCTATCAGGTGAGAAACGAGATCTCGCTATTCGGCGCGTACGGAATTCTCCACGCCTGCTACGGGGCCACAAACTATCCCGGCAACCCGTTTTGCCGCCTCTTCACGCGGGACCCGGCCAGCCACGACCTTCTCGCGGTGAACGATGACTACGTGAACGTTGCGAGCCAAAGGGAGCAGGGCATGGATGTCACGGCCCGCGTCAGCCACGGGCTGCCCTGGGGGGCGAAGATCCGGTTTGACACTCAGTTGACATGGACCTTCGACACGAAGACCGTGCTCCTCGGCGGCTACACCGGAAATTTCCTGGGCGTTCCCGGGCAGCCGTCCTTCGATGGGAACGCGAGTGTCCGCATCGACAAGGGTGACTGGACCGCGAACTGGAGCGTCACCATGGTTGGCGCTTCATCGGTGGCCCGCTTCACCGGGTCACAGCTGACGAACTATGCGGGGCTTGGCATCACCGCAAACCTCATCGTCCGGACACCCTTCTACATGGTCAGCAACGTGGCGCTTCGCCGTCGCTACGGGACGTGGACCCTGGAGGCCGGCGTGCGCAACCTGTTCGACATCCAGCCGCCGGTCCTTTCATCAATTGGTCTTGGCACTTCCGGGAGCGCGGTGCTGGCGTCGCAATACGATTACTACGGCCGGTCCTTCTTCATGGATGTGTCGCGCAAATTCTGAAACAGGAGCGGGTCCGCGGAATTGCCGACCCTGCGTTCAAGCCATGGATGAAAATGGCAATGTCCGTAATCGACGGCAGGCGACAGCGGCTGCAATTCGTTCGGGAGTCAAACTGAGTTCAGTCGACGCGCCGGCTGACGCGTTTGACGACACGGTCGAAGCTTCCGAGGGGCGCGTGCTCACGCGGCTCCATCGAACGCGCGAGCGGAGCCGAAAACTCGTTGATCAGAAGAAGAAGCAAGCTATGGCCCGGACATCAGCGCTGACGTGCGAGGCTTGCGGGTTCGACTTCGCAGCGACCTACGGCGAGCGCGGTCAGGGATTCATCGAGGTGCACCACAGAAAGCCCGTGCATACCCTGGCCGAAGCTGGGGCAACGCGCCTCGAGGATCTCGCCATCGTCTGCGCCAATTGTCATCGAATGATTCATTCGGCCAGGCCTTGGCTGAACGTTGACCAAGTCAAGCTTCTGCTGGCAGCCAACCGTCGGTAAGCGAGCCCACTGATTTTCCGGAAGGACTGGGTGGTGGAGAGCGCAAGCCAACGGGAATATGTCTCCACCTTCGGGCCACGGATTGCTGCGAATGTCCGCAGCCTCACCGAGCAACGGCCTTGGCACCTGGATGAGGTTTTGGTCAGGATCAAAGGGCAACAACTGCGACTCTAGCGGCCTGAATCAGGGTGCGGGTCCGGCTATTCGCGCCTCGCTCCCGCCAACTTGTCCCTTCCAGGGCCGGACCGCTTCTTGAAAATGTCGATGCCGCGCTCGAACAGGGGGCGTCGACGTTTCGGAGCGACTGTGGGTATCGCGCGGACCCTGGCACTGCTTCCTGAAACGGCCTCGCTGGAGGGGGCGGATCTGGCTGTAGGACGGCACGGCCGGAAGGGTGTCGCCCATGACTCGCAGCGTTCACAATGTGAACCACATCAGCTAGTTATTTGATCGGGGCGAGGATAGCCCGCAGCTCCAGCGGAAGCATGACCCTCGTGGGTGTCGGATCGAATATCGAGATGTCCGTGAATCAGGTGAAACGATTCCGCTTCAGCGTGTTTTGCCTGGATCTCCCTGCGTCTGAACTTACGCGGGACGGGTGCGCTATCCCGCTTTCGCCCACGCTGTTTGCGGCGCTTCTCTATCTCGTCGAGCGACCCGATCAGGTGGTCACGCGGTCAGAGCTGCTGGATGCGATCTGGCGCGATCGCATTGTCGAGGACGCCAACGTCAGCCAGACGATCTTCATGCTGCGAAAGGCGTTGAGCGTCGACGGCGACACGGGAAGCCTCATCAGGACGGTCCCCCGGCGAGGCTACTATCTGGCCGGCCCGGTCACACTCGAGGTGATGGCAGCGGCGGGGGCGGCAGACGGCGCTCCTGCGGAGAGGGCGGATACCACACCTATTCCCGGCCCATCTCTGGCGGGCCTGCTTCGCGGACCTCCGCGTGCTGCCTATCTGGCCGCGGGACTGACCGTCTCCATCATCCTTGCCGTAGGCGCGTGCACACTGTTTCCGAACTGGCTGCTCGGCGCGCGCAATCATCCGCAGGGCATCTCCGTGATGGCACGGTTCGCCAACAGGTCCGGCGACCCGGTGTTCGATCGGACCCTCGGGGACATCCTTCAGATCGACCTCGCTCAGTCACCCTACTTTTCCGTCCTCAGCCAGAGGCAGGTGGATGCCACGCTCGACCAGATGGGGCGAACGCCCGGGACCGAATTGACCCAGCAGATCAGTGAGGAGGTGTGCCAGAGGAACAATGGCAACGCCTTCGTCGAGGGGGAACTGGTCAAGCCGGGGCGGGCCTACATCATGACCCTGACGGCGTCGGAGTGTTTGACCGGCCGGTTGATCGCGGCGGAGAAGGCAGAAACCCCGGATCGGGATGGCGTGGCATCGCTGCTGGATCGCCTTCTGTTGCGATTGAGAGAAAGGGTCGGGGAAAGCACGGCCTCCGCCCAGCGCTACAATGTCCCTCTCATGCCAGAGAAGACCCGCTCCCTTGAGGCCCTGAAGGCCTATTCCGAGGCCAATCAACAAAAGTACCACGGCCATCATGCCGAAGCTGTCAGCCTGTTTCAGCATGCGATCGAACTCGATCCTGATTTTGCAGCCGCGTATCTGAATCTTGCAACAGAATATTATAACCTCGATCAAATTGAATTGGCTCAATCAAATCTTCGAAAAGCTTACGAAAATCGGAGAAACATGAATGAGTCCCTGTCTCTGAATGCGTCTGTTCTATACAATTTGATGATTACGGGCGATACGCAGGAAATCATTCGCCTGACGACTGCGACCCTGGATCTCTATCCGATCAATTGGTCTGCCTGGGGGAATCTCGCAAATGCCCAATTCACGTTGGGACGTTTCGATGCCGCCGCCGCTGCCGCCCGTCACTGCGTTGCGCTCGGACCCGACCGCGAGGCCGGCTACACCGTGCTGGCGCGGGCCCTGGTCCGGGCAGGCAGATACAAGGACGCTGCCGACGTCCTCGCCCAGGCGCAGGCGCGAAAACTCGTCGGCGCACAGACCGCCGTCGTCATAGCCGAACTCGCCATCGCGTCCGGTGACGACGCGGCCCTGCGCCGAGCCCTGGCGGACGCCAAGGGGAAGGACTACGAGGCGGAAATGACGGTCCTCGCCGCGAGAGAGGCCTACAAGCACGGGGAAATCCGACGGGGTGACGCGCTCTACGCCCGGGCCAGGGATATCTACACGGCAGAGAAGGAAGAGGACGTCTCGGGCTTCGGGCGCGCCAATGACCTCGCCAGCCTCGGACTGACCGGCGAGGCGCGCGCCGTTCTGGCAAGCCTGCCCCTGGACAGGGATCATGCCTACTTCTCGCTCGTGGACAGCTTCCTCGCGTTTGCGATGCTGGGCGATGCGCAACAGGCCAGAACCCTGATGCAGCGCGCGCACGATCAGAGCCCGTCCGACACGCTATTGAAGTTCGTCTTCATCCCGGCAGCGACGAGCATTCTCGCAGAGAACGATCACAGGCCCGATGATGCGCTCAACGCCCTGGCAATCACGGTTCCGTTCGAAATGCGCGATTACACCGTCGCCTATCAGAGAGGCCTTGTGTACCTGGCGGCGCAGAATGGCGCGGCCGCGGCTGCGGAGTTTCGCAAGATCATCGACCGGCCCGGAATCGATCCGGCTGCGGTCCAGCTCTCGCTCGCGCGCCTGGGGCTGGCGCGGGCGCTCCGGATAAAAGGGGACCCTGAAGGCAGCCGGGAGGCGTATCGAGAGCTCCTGGACCTCTGGCGAGGTGCGGACCCCGATCTTCCGGTCCTTCAGGAGGCGCGCCGCGAGTATGCGGCGATGGCTGGTGCGACGGCGCGTCGCAGTGGAACGTAGCGACCACTCCGGCTTGGATCTCCCTCCGTCAATTTTGAGAAATTTTGATCTGCATTTTGAGGCCGCGGCGGAGCCCCGGACCTAGCCTTCGGCCCTGTGAGCGTCCCATCCACCTCCCGGGACGCCCGTCTTGGGAGCCGACCGCAAATGTCACGTCACCGCACAATTCTCGGAACGAGCGTCTCCCTCCCGGCTCTGGGAGTGGCGCTTCTGCTCGCGCATTCGGCCCAGGCCCAGTCCGTGGCGGGAGGGTCGGCGACCGGGGCCAACGCCGGCAGCAACCTTGCAGTTGGAACAAATGCGGTCTCCAGCGCGACCTCCAACGGCACCGCCGTCGGGCAGGGCTCCAGTGTGACGCAGCTCAACTCCACGGCGGTGGGTGCCTTCGCCATCTCGACAGGTGGCTATTCCACGGCGATCGGCGACAACACGACGGCGTCGGGAAGCGGAGCGACGGCGCTGGGCTATTACGCCAACGCCCTTGCCGACGGCGCGACGGTCCTAGGATCCAACGCGGGCGCGACCGGCGTCAACAGCCTGGCTGCGGGTTATTCCGCGACGGCAGGCGCGAACGACGCAATTGCCATTGGTGACTCGGCTTCCGTGTCGTCCGCGGGAACGAGCGGCGCGGCCGTGGGCGCCTTCAGCTCGGTGACCGGCGTGAACGGCGCTGCGTTCGGTCTCTATTCCACGGCCAGCGGCGGATCATCGACGGCCATCGGCGAGCACAGCACGGCGTCGGGCTTCGGCACCGCCGCGATCGGTGCCGCCGCCCTGGCGAGCGGAGCGCAGGCCGTGGCAGTCGGCACCAGTCAGGCCTTGGCAGACTACAGCGTTGCCATCGGCAACGCCGCCGGCGTTGCCTCAGGCGCGACCAACGGAACAGCGGTGGGAACGGCCAGCCTGGTCGGCGCAGTCGGTGGTGCCGCCTTCGGAGGTTACAGCACCGCCAGCGGCCAGAACAGCACCGCGCTGGGGGCCAATGCGACGGCGTCCAGGACCGGGGCCACCGCGACCGGGTTCGTTTCGACCGCGGGGGGCGTCTCCAGCACCGCGGATGGCTATGCCAGCATCGCCAACGCCGACTACAGCGTCGCGGTCGGCGAAGGGGCCCAGGTCATCGGACTGAACGGGATTGCCATCGGCGCCGGCAGCTCCGCCAGCGCAGCGAATAGCGTGGCCATCGGCTACGGCTCCGTCGCGAACCGGGCGAGCGCGGTCTCCGTCGGAACGGTGGGCGGCGAGCGGCAGATCGTCAATGTGGCCGCCGGAACCAGCGGGACGGACGCGGTCAATCTCAGCCAGCTCCAGACGGCGATCGCTGCCACGGGCAGCTACCCGATCGCGTCGCCGGACGCCACCTTGACGACGGCACCCGTTGCGTCCGGCGTCAACAGTCTCGCAGTGGGATACGGTGCCCAGGCGACCGGGATCGGCGCGCAGGCCCTCGGCTATCTCGCCAATGCGAGCGGGGCCTATTCCGGGGCATTCGGACTGGCGGCCGCGGCGTCCGGCACCTCCAGTTTCGCGTCCGGAAATTCCTCGACGGCCTCGGGCGGCTACAGCGTCGCGCTGGGCGGCGGGGCGACCGCGACAGCGGTCCAGAGTGTCGCCATAGGCTACAACTCCGTCGCCGATCGGGTGGGGACGGTCTCCGTCGGCAACGCCACTGCCGGCGTCGGCTCCGGTATCTATCGCCAGATCGTCAACGTGGCGGACGCGACCCAGGGCCACGACGCGGTGACCTATGAGCAGTTGAATTCCGCAATCGCGGCGCTTCCGAACAGTCTGATCGCGGCCGTGAACGGCGTCGGGCTTGCCGCACCGACGGCGACCGGCTCGGAGTCCCTGGCCGTCGGCTACGCCACCCTTGCGACCGGAGCCCAGAGCGCGGCCCTCGGTCCCGGCGCAGCCGCCAGCGGCATCGGCAGTCTGGCGATCGGGTTCAACACCGCTGCGAGCGCTGACGGCAGCGTGGCGCTTGGCCTCAACTCCGTCGCCGACCAGGCCAATGTCGTGTCGGTCGGAGCGGTCGGGAGCGAGCGCCGCATCATCAATGTCGCGGCGGGCACCGGGGCCACGGACGCCGTGAATGTCAGCCAGCTGAACTCGACCATCGCCGCGGATATCGCCGGCCTGAGCGGAGGGGCGGGCGGGAGCTATCCGGTGGCATCGCTGAACACGTCCGTCTTCGCCGCACCGTCGGCGACGGGTTCGGACAGTCTCGCGCTGGGCTATGGCGCGCAGTCGACGGCGACCAATTCGGTGGCGATCGGCGTCAACTCCCTGGCGGATCAGGCCGGAACCGTGTCGGTGGGTGCCGCGGGTTCCGAGCGTCGGATCGTCAATGTGGCGGATGGCACCCAGGCGCACGACGCGGTGACAGTGGAGCA
>CAISEP010000024.1 GCA_903884425.1 uncultured Caulobacterales bacterium
GCCCTGAAAGGGGCGTCTCGAACCACCCGCTGCGTCCTTCGAGTCGGGCCTTGCGGCCCTCCTCAGGATGACGCGCGTTTGTTCCACACGTGGATCAGGATATGGGCTCGAAACCCCTACCTGCGTCATGGTGAGGAGCCCCGAAAGGGGCGTCTCGAACCACCCGCTGCGTCCTTCGAGACGGGCCTTGCGGCCCTCCTCAGGATGACGACCGATCTATAACGTTCGTCATGGTGAGGAGGGCGAAGCCCGTCTCGAACCACGCACTAGCCCACCGCCTCCACCTTCTTCAGCCACCGGGCCTTCTCGTCCTCCGGCAGGAAGCTCCCGGCAAAGCTGTTGCGGGCGAGCTGCACCAGCTCCCCCCGCGTCAGGCCCAGCGCCTCAGCCGTCCGGACATAGTTCTCCAGCAGATAGCCGCCGAAATAGGCCGGATCGTCGGAATTCACCGTCGCCGCCAGCCCCAGCGCCAGCATCCGCTTCAAGGGATGCGACGCCAGGTCCGGCACGACGCAGAGCTTGAGATTGGACAGCGGGCACACCGTCAGGGTCGTGCCGTCCGCCACCAGCCGCTGAACGAGCGCCGGATCCTCCAGCGCCCGGTTGCCATGGTCGATCCGGTCGACACCGATCAGGTCCACCGCCTCCCACACATAGGCGGGCGGGCCCTCCTCCCCCGCATGGACCATGACCTTCAGTCCCAGGTCCCGGGCCGCGGCCAGCACCCGGGCGAACTTGGCAGGGGGATGGCCGAGCTCCGAACTGTCCAGCCCCACCCCCGTCAGCCGCGACAGCCACGGCCGCGCCGCCTCCAGGGTGGCGAAGGCGTCCGCCTCGTCCAGGTGACGCAGGAAGCACAGGATCAGCCGCGAGGTGACGCCCAGCTCCGCCTGGGCCGCGTCCATGGCCGAAAGGAGCCCCTCCATCACCTCGGCCATGGGCACGCCCCGATGGGTGTGGGTCTGGGGGTCGAAGAAGATCTCCGCATGGACGCCCCCATCCGCCGCCAGCCGCCGGAAATAGGCCAGCGCCAGGTCGTGGAAGTCCGCCCGGGTCAGCAGCACCGCGGCACCGGCATAATAGATGTCGAGGAAGTCCTGCAGGCGGCTGAAGTCATAGGCCGCTCGCACGGCCTCCACCGAGGCGAAGGGGATGGTCACCCCGTTGCGGCGGGCGAGCGCGAACATCAGCTCCGGCTCCAGCGTGCCCTCGATGTGCAGGTGCAGCTCCGCCTTGGGCAGGCGGCGAACGAAGTCGGCAAGGTCGTCGGTGGGCATCGGGGTCTCTCGGCTCAAGGTGTCAGTCCGCCGGAAGGGCGCGCAGGAACACCTGCAGGAAGGCGGCGGAGTTGCGGGCCGCCAGGCTCAGGAAGGCATGGATCTGGTTGGCATGGACATCGCCCCCCGCCAGGTCCGACAGGCTGCGGAAGCCGATGAAGGGCTTGCCGTTGGCATAGGCCACATGGGCCACGGCGGCGGTCTCCATGTCCAGCACCCGGGCGGCGAAGGCCGTGTGGGCAAAGCTGCGGAAGGCCGCATTGTCCACGAACACCGGGCCGCTGACGCCACCGCCCCCCACCACCACCCGCGGCGTGTGGTCCAGGCACGCGCCCCCCGGCGCGCAGGCGGTCAGGTTCGCGGAGGCGGCCACCTTGCGGGCCACGTCCAGCAGGCCGGGATCCACCTCGAACCAGAACTTCGCCTGGGGCGGGCCGCCGTCGGTCCCCACCAGCACGGGATTGGGAAAGATCATGCCGAAGCTGGGCAGGGGCTCCCCATGATGGAACGGCGGCAGGGCAAAGCCGCCCCCCTCCGTCGCCCGGCCGAAGCCCGACTCCAGATACTGGGCCCAGCGCTGGGGCACCACCACGTCGCCGATGGCCAGCTCCGGATCGGCCCCGCCGCCGACTCCGGACATGACGATGCGGGTGATGTTGAAATGATCCAGGGCCAGCTGGGTGGTCATGGCCGCATTGACCATGCTGACGCCGCTCTGGAACACCACCACGGCCCGGCCCTCGATCCGCCCGCGGACGAACGCCACCCCCTTGATGGTGCAGGGCTGCGGGTCGGTGACCAGGGCGCGCAGGACCACCGATTCCGGCTCGAAGGCCGTCATCACCGCCGTCACCGGCACCTGTGACACGGGACCACAGGCGTCCCGCACGGCCGCCCCCGCAGGCGTCGCGGCCAGCGCGGCCAGGACCGCCGCCGCCCAGCCGATCCGTCGCCGTCCGCCCATGGCCCTCACCCCTTCGCCAGATAGATGAACCGCGCCACGAACAGGGCCGTCAGCACATAGAGCAGCCAGTCCTTTGGCCGGGCCCGCCCCCCCACCAGCTTGAGGATGGCATGGGCGCAGATGCCGATGGCCAGGCCATTGGCAATGGAATAGCTGAGCGGAATGGCCACCAAGGTGAGAAAGGCGGGGATCGCCGCGGCCGGATCATCCCACGCCACCTCGCTGAGGGACCCCATCATCAGGGCCCCCACCAGGATCAGGGCCGGTGCCGTGGCCGCGGCAGGGATCGCCTGGATCCAGGGGGTGACTGCCAGGGTCGCCAGGAACAACAGGCCCACCACCACGCTGGTCAGGCCCGTGCGCCCGCCCACGGCGACCCCGGCCGCGCTCTCGATATAGCTGGTGACGGTGGACACCCCCACCGCCGCCCCGGCCATGGTCGCCACCGAATCGGCCAGCAGGATGCGGTTCAGGCGGGGCGGCGCGGGGCCTTCCCCGCTCGTCTCCGGCCCGCCCTCCTCCATCCCGCCCGTATGGCGCAGCACCGCAGACAGGGTGCCCACATTGTCGAACACGTCCACGAACAGGAAGACGAAGACGATCTCCACCAGCGCCAGCGCCGCCCCGCCCTTCAGGTTGAGGGCCGCGGGGATGTCGAGGCGCAGCAGGGTGCCGGTCAGGTCCGCCCCGTGCGGGCCGACCGCACCGGCGGACGGCAGGTGGACGAGGCCCGCCGCACCTCCCGCCGCCGCCGTCAGCACGATGCCGATCAGGACCGCGCCCCGCACCTTCCAGACCTGCAGTCCCGCGATCAGGAGCAGCCCCAGAAGCGACAGGACCGTGGTCGGCGCCGTCAGATCGCCCAGGCCCACCGTCGTCGCGGGATTGGCCACGATGACGCCCGCGCTCTTCAGGCCGATGAAGGCGATGAACAGTCCGATGCCACCCCCGACGGCGGCGGTGAGCGACCTCGGCATGGCGTCCAGGATCAGCCGCCGCACGCCGGCCAGGGTCAGGAGGCAGAAGGCCGCCCCGGACAGGAACACGCAGCCCAGGGCCGTCTCCCACGGCAGGCCCATGCCCTTCACCACCGTATAGGTGAAATAGGCGTTCAGCCCCATGCCGGGGGCGAGCGCCAGGGGCACGTTGGCCACCAGCCCCATGACGATGCTGCCGAAGGCCGCGGCCAGGCACGTGGCCACCGCCACCCCGGCCACGGGCATGCCTGCGTCCCCCAGGATCAGTGGGTTGACCACCACGATATAGGCCATGGTCAGGAAGGTGGTGACCCCGGCCAGCACCTCGGTCCCGACGGAGGTGCCATGGGCCTTCAGGGCAAACAGTCGGTCGAGCATGGGCAGGGCTTCCGGCGGCCAGAGTCGCCCGAGCTTACGTCGCGCCCCGACCGCTTGAACAGGGCTCACCGGCCCGGCGGGGTTCGAGATGCCCGCTTCCGGCGCTCCTCACCCTGACCCAGGGTGTTGATCGATCCCAGACCGGCCGACGTTCATCCTGAACGCGCGTCATCCTGAGGAGGGCCGGAACGGCCCGTCTCGAAGGACGCAGTGCGTGGTTCGAGACGCGCGTTCCGCGCTCCTCACCATGACGCAGGTTGGGGTTTTCGAGCCCACATCCCGTTCCGCGCATGGAACAAACGCGCGTCATCCTGAGGAGGGCCGGAACGGCCCGTCTCGAAGGACGATGATCACTATGGGAGGGTCAGAGCCAATGGCTGGGGAACTAGGACTCGAACCTAGAATGACGGTACCAAAAACCGCTGTGTTACCATTACACCATTCCCCAAGAATGGCTCCCGTCGGGACCCGCGGGGCGGGGCTTGACCGGGAGGCGGAGGGAATAGCCTAAGCTTCGCAGCCATGCAACTGCCTGTGCGCGGTTCTTTTGACCGCAGGGACACCGCGCCCTTGCGCGCTTTCCGTCACCCTTGCGCCGTTTGATTGCTTGCGGCCCCGGGATCGCTTCGCTATAAGGCGCGCTCTTCATCGTCGGAGTGTGGCTCAGTCTGGTAGAGCACTGCGTTCGGGACGCAGGGGTCGCAGGTTCAAATCCTGCCACTCCGACCATTTTCCCGAGACAATTCAGCATCGGCGCCCGTCGCTCGACAGGCGGGACCCAAGCATATCCAGGGGTCTTCGCATGATCGTACTCGTCACCGGTGCCACCGCAGGCTTCGGCGAAGCCATTGCCCGCCGCTTCATCGCCGAGGGACACCGGGTCATCGCCCTTGGTCGCCGGGCGGACCGGCTGGCGGCCCTGCGCGAACAGCTGGGGGCCAACCTGCTGCCCGTCACCCTGGATGTCTGCGATGCCTCCGCCGTGGCCGCCCTGCCCGACGCCCTGCCCGCCGACTTCGCCGCGGTGGACGTGCTGGTGAACAATGCGGGCCTGGCCCTGGGCCTCAATCCCGCCGACCAGGCCCTGCTGGAGGACTGGGACACCATGATCGACACCAACATCAAGGGCCTGACCTGGATGACCCGCGCCTTCCTGCCGGGCATGGTGGAGCGGGGCCGGGGCCACGTGGTGAACATGGGCTCCGTCGCCGCCAGCTATCCCTATCCGGGCGGAAACGTGTACGGGGCCACCAAGGCCTATGTGCGCCAGTTCTCCCTCAACCTCCGCGCCGACCTGGTGGGCCGGGGCGTGCGGGTGACGGACGTGGAGCCGGGCCTGTGCGGCGGGACGGAATTCTCCGTCGTGCGCTTCCACGGGGACGCGGACAAGGCCGCCAAGGTCTATGACCGGGTCACGCCGCTCAGCGCCGACGACGTGGCCGAGACCGTCTTCTGGGTCACCAACCTGCCCGCCCATGTGAACATCAACACGGTGGAGATGATGCCCACCTGCCAGGCCGCCGGGCCCTTCAACGTGGTCCGCAGCCCGGTCTAGGGGCCGGTACAGCTGCCAGTCCCGGTGTCCGTCCCGGGCGGTGGGGGCGGCGAACGGCCTCGCCTGTCTCGACGAAAGATGTTCTAACCTCGGTGTTTCCAATTCTGCCGAGACCCGTTCGAGACGCATGTCGTTCCAGGATGTCCAGATCGCGTTTGCCGGTCACAACCGACCGGAGGACCTCGACGACAGCACCGCCGCGCGGGCGAGCCTCGACCATGCCCTGCGCCTGCTGGCCGCGGCGGGAGTCACCTCCGGGCGTCTGATCACCGGCGTGGCCGACGGGGCGGACCTGCTGGCCGTGGCCGCGTGGAACGCCACGGGGCTTGGCCCCACCCACGCGGTCTATCCCTTCCTGCGGGAGCCGGCGGCCGAATTTCCCGCCGACAGGGGCCGGGCGGAGACCTGGCTGGACGGGGAAGGCTTCGAGGCCGGGGGCCGGTCGGCCTATCTGGCCCAGTCCCGCTGGCTGGTGGAGAGCGCCGACATCCTGCTGGCGGTCTGGGGCGGAGATGCCGCCCGGGGCCCCGGCGGGACGGCGGATGCGGTGCGGCTGGCCATGGAGCGCGGCATCGCCATCCTGTGGATCCAGCCCCCGGACTATGAGGGGCTCAAGCTGATCACCCCGCCGGACGTGGACGACTTCTTCAGCTTCAACGAGCTGCTGCAGCAGATCGAGCGGGGGGTGGACTACATCACCGCCGAGGCCACGGCGGAGCGGGTGGCCGCGGCCCTCGACCGCCAGGGCCTCGGCCGCCACGCGGAGGCCGAGGTGTCGGCCGCGCCCCCCCGGCGGCTGTTGGGCGGCCTGGATGATCTGGCACATGCCACCCTGTGGAAGACCTATGCCCTGTTCCACCGGGTCGCCGGCGGGGCGCGGGCGAAGGCCGAGGCCGCGCCGGAGGTGCCACCGGACTTGGCCGCCCAGCCGGGCTTTGTCCGCCTGACCGCCGCCTGCACCGAGGCGGACCGGCTGGCCAACCGCCTGGCCGCCGTCTATCGCACCCAGCAGCTCTATCTGCTCACCGGCGCGGTGGTGGCCACCCTGGTGGGCACCTCCCCCGCCATCTGGCCGGACTGGCACCTGCCCGCCGTTCTGGCGGAGCTATGGGTGGCGCTGATCGCCCTGCTGGTCTGGTCCAGCGCCGCCCGCGCCCGGCGGCACGAACGCTGGAGCGATGCCCGGCGCCTGGCCGAGCAGCTCAGGCTGGAGCGGGCCGCCTGGGCGCTCGGCGTCACCGCCATCGACCCGCAGGGAAGCGATACCCTGGGTCCCGCCGCCTGCCGGGCGCGGGCCTGCCGCCGCCAGGCGGGTCTGGCCGTGGGCCGCTTCGACGGCGACCGGGTGCGGCTGTGGGGGGACTGGGCCATCGGCGAGCTGGTGATCTCCCAGGCCAACTACCACCGGGACCAGGGGGAGCGGAATCACCGGATCGCCCACCGCATGCATGGCCTCGAGAACCTGGTGTTCGTGGCCTTCGTCACCATCCTGCTGACCTATGTGGGCGGCAGTGCGCTCTGCCTGTGGCTGGACCGCGAGATGCCGGAATGGGTGGGCGGGGTGCTGATCCTCACCAGTGCCGTGGTACCGGCGGTGGGGGCCGCGGTCCTGGCGCTGGAGACCCAGCTCGCCTTCTCAGAACGCAGCCGGGAAAGTGCCTTCCTGGCGGCCCGGCTGGACCGGATCCGCAGCCGGATGCCCGCCGCGCCGCGGCTGCACGACTATCAGCGCGCCGCCAGCGCTGCCATCCGCCTGCACAATACCGAACAGGACCAGTGGGCGGAGAATGCCGCCCGACGGCCGCTGATCAAGGGGGCCTGACCGCGTCGCAGGCGGACGCCCCTAGCCCACCAGCCGCCGCCGGACGATGGAGCGGAAACCGGCGATCGGCCCGTTGCCCAGCCGCAGCCGCTCCCCCAGGGTGACGGGAAAGGTCCGGGACGGGGCCCCCACCGGCGTCCAATCCCGGTCGAAGGTGATGAAGGCGCACCGGGCCCCGTTCCGCGGCAGCCCCCTGGGGAACAGGTCGGCATAGGTCTCCACGAACTTCTGCCACTCCCGCTCCCGCGAGGCCTGCGGTCCGACGGAGGCGTGATTCCACAGGACCAGCCGCTCCGGACGGCTGTGGGTGAGCAGGTGCTGCACCTCCCACTTCAGGCCCTCCGTATAGCCGGTGACCCAGATGACCATCTGGCAGGCGGGGACGATGGCCTCCACCTCGTCCTTCCAGATCTCGTCGGTGGCATAGAAGCGCAGCACCCCCGGCGGCGGGGCCCGCTCCCCCGGGCGGCCGATGGCCACCACCGGCACCCGCCGCGGAATGGAGGTGACCAGGGCCATTTCCGGGGTCAGGGTGATGCGGCTGACCCCCACCAGGGCAAGGACCAGGCTCAACAGCTGCGAGCGCAGGGACGGCCGGGTGGCCTTGCGGTCGAAGTCGAAGGACCGCAGGTAGAAGACCGGCGGGCCGTGGGCGCGGGCGATCTCCGCCGTTGGCCGCACGCCCCGCTCCTCCATCCTGAGCCGCCGACGCAGCCGCCCGTTCGCCTGCAGCGCCGCCAGCAGGGCCAGGAGGCCGAGCCCGAGCGCCGCCACGACGACGACATCTCCCACGGTCATGAACCAGGGCAGGCCGGGCATGGGCTGCTGCAGGCCGCTGCGCAGGGGGTCCGGCACCGCGGCGGCCAGGGCCTCGCGCCGGGTCGTCGGCAACAGCCGGTCATAGGCCAGCCAGGCCAGGGCCGGGGCCCCGGCCACGGCGGCCAGCGCCCCCACCTGTCCGGCGGCCAGGACATAGCGCCAGCGGCGGTTCAGGTTCAGGCCGACCCCATGCTCGCGCACGCCCTGGCGCTTCAGCGTCTCCACCGCCCGGGCGCGCCAGTCGGCATCCACTCCGTCCGGGGCGCGGGCCCACAGGCCGCGGTCGTCGAACCGCTTGAACGCCCAGTAGAGGGCCAGCAGTACCGACATCCACCCCAGCCCGACCCACAGGTCCGCACTGGCCCGGATGAGGTCCGGCAGTGCCGCCGCCACGGGTGGCCACAGCCCCTCCCCGCCCGGCAGGTGCAGGCGCGCGAACACGGCCTGCCAGCGCTGGTGCAGCTCCGGCCCCGCGGCCGGAAGGGCGTGGATCAGGTGCCCGGCTCCGGTCACAAGCGCAACGCAGGCCGCCCCCGCCAGGGCCAGGGCGGTCACGGCAAAGGCGTAGTTGCGGTGCATCAGCCAGGTGGAGCGGTCGAGGGCATCGAACAGCCCTCCGCCCTCGAAGGCGACGATGGGCGCGACCAGAAGGAACTGGAACATCTTCCCCACCAGGGGCAGGGCGGCCAGGACCACGGCGACCAGGACGAGCCCCCTCGCCTCGTTCAGGGCCACGAAGGCGGCAAAGCCCAGGACCGCGAAATAGAGGTTCATCGCCGCGAACACGGCCACCGACACTGCGAGCTTGCGCAGGAACGCCCCCGGGCTGCGGCTGGGACGCCGGTCCGCCAGGGCGATCATCCCCGCCGCGACCACCAGGAACACGGACTGGCGCGTCAGGACCGTGAACAGGTCGAAATACCGGCCGCAGTGCGGGCAGGCCCAGCCCCCCGCAGCCAGATAGTTGTCCACCATGTTGACGACGGCGTCCGCCAGATGTCCGGACACGCCGGACCAGACCAGGGCGATGGGCAGGGACAGGGCCCACACCACGGGGGAGTACAGGACCAGGTGGCGCAGGGTGAAGATCAGGAAATCGCTGACATTCACCTTGTTGCGGCGAACGGTGGAAGACATTCCGGCCCCCCGCCAGCATGTAAATTTCCGTTAACCAAACTTAATAGGAACCCTCGACGCAGGTCACGCCTTTTCTGAGCGCGCGCTTTACAGGCGCGGCCGGGCGGCGAACCAGGGCTTCAGTCGCCGCAGGGCCTCCCGGGTCTCCTCGGTGGAGACGGCGAAGCTGATGCGGATGAAGCGCCCCCCGTCGACGGGGTCGAAGTCGATGCCAGGCGCGGTGGCGACGCCGGTCTCCCGTACCATCTGCTCGCAGAAGGCCAGGCTGTCCCGGGTCAGGTGGCCGATGTCCGCATAGATGTAGAAGGCCCCGTCCGGCGGGGCGAAGGCGGTCAGGCCCAGCTCCGGCAGGGCATCCAGCATCAGCTTGCGGTTCACCGCATAGGCGGCCACGTGGCCGTCCAGCTCGGCCTTGCAGTCCATGGCGGCGAGCGCCGCGTGCTGGCTGAGGGAGGGGGCGGTCAGGAACAGGTTGGCGGCATAGGCGCGGTAGTGCTCCACCTGGTCCGCCGGAGCCACCATCCAGCCCAGCCGCCAGGCCACCATGCTGAAATACTTGGAGAAACTGTTGATCACCACGGCCTCCGGAGCAAAGCTCAGCATGGACCGCGTGGGCTCGCCATAGGTCAGGCCGTGATAGATCTCGTCGGAGATGATCTGGATGTTGCGGCGGCGGCAGACTTCCGCCAGGGCCGCCAGACCCTCCGCCGGGATGATCGCGCCGGTGGGGTTGGCGGGGCTGGCGACCAGCACCCCCCGGGGGGCGGGGTCGAGGGCCTCCAGAGCCGCGGCGGTGAGGCGGTACTCGCACTCCGGCCCGCAGGGGATCTCCAGCACGTTCAGCTTCAGGGCGCGGATGGCGTTGCGATAGGCCACGTAGCCGGGCCGGGCGATGGCGATGGTGTCCCCCGGCGAGAAGCCCCCGGCCAAGGCCGTCACAAGGGCGGGCGAGGCCCCGCAGGTGAGCAGGATCCGCTCCGGCGCCACCGTCACTCCGTAGGTCTCGGCATAGTGGCGGGCGATGCGGGCCTTCAGCTCCGGGCTTTCCCAATAGCCCATCGGGTCGCTGTCCAGCACCTGATGCGCCCGGGCCAGGGCGGCGGCGGGCGCGCCGGTGGAGGGCTGGCCGAACTCCATGTGGATGATCGACCGCCCCTCGGCCTTCAGGGCATGGGCGATGCGGCTGACGCCCATGGCGTAGAACGGATCGATGGAGACGGACATGGCCGCGGGACCTTCGGACAGGATCGATGGGAGGACATCCACCTGCGGACGATGGAATCCGTCACAGGTTTCCCCTCTGATAAGGGCCGACGGCCGAAAAGCCCAGACGGCCGTACCGATCCGTGCGGCCCGGGCGACACACGACCGCAGGACGCGCCCAAAGGGCGCACACGGGCCCGGCGAGTGCGATTGACGCCCCGTGGCGAGGGCGTAGGGTTCACCTGTGGGAGGTCCCGTTGCTGATGCGGGTCCGGCGACCGCAGACATGAGGACGGGTCCGGCAGCCGCCCGCGGCACCGGAGGCCGGAATGGGGATACCGCGTTGAAACAGTTCTTCCTGACCATGGCCGGCGTGTTCGCGGGCCTCAGCCTGTTCTTCGTCGGCCTGCCGATCCTGCTGATCGCCATGATCGCCGCCAGTGCCCGGCCCGCGCCGCCGCCCGCCAACACCATCCTCAGCCTCGACCTGCGGGGGCCGATCAGCGACCAATCGCCGCACAACCCCCTGGCCTTCCTGAACGGCAAGACCCTGTCGGTGGCCTCCATCGTCCAGGGGCTGCGGCAGGCGGAGACCGACACCCATGTGAAGGCCCTGCTGGTCCGCCTGCCGGAAGGGGGCATGGCCCCCGGCGCCGCCGACGAGATCCGCAACGCCCTGCGCCACTTCCGGGGTAGCGGCAAGCTGGTGGTGGCCCACAGCCAGGGCCTCTATCCGTCAGGCATCGTGTCCGCCAGCTACATGGTGGGCGCCGCCGCCGACCAGCTGTGGATGCAGCCCTCCGCCTCCCTCCAGGCCGTGGGCCTGTCCACGGAGGAGATGTTCTTCAAGCGCGCCTTCGACAAGTACGGGGTCAAGGCCGACTACGAGCAGCGCTACCAGTACAAGAACGCCGTCAATCCCTACCTCTATGACGACTACACCCCCGCCCACCGGGAATCGACGGTCAGCTGGCTGTCCTCGGTCTATCTGGCGGAGATCGCCACCGCCGCCGCCGACCGCAAGATGGACGGCCAGAAGCTGAAGGACACGCTGGAGGCCGGTCCCTATGACGCCGAACAGGCCCGCGCCGTCGGCCTGGTGGACAAGGTCGGCGAGGTGCAGGAGGCCCAGGCGTCCCTGCGCGGGGTGGTGGGCGACGGCCAGGCCCGCTTCATCGATTTCGCCAGCTATCACGTGAACGACCCCACCGGCACCGGCCCGGCCATCGCCGTGATCGCCGCGGAGGGGGAGATCGTCACCGGAACCTCCCATGCCACGGGCTTCGGCGAGAGCAACGGCGTCTATTCCGACGACGTGGCCCGCGCCTTCCGCACCGCTGTCGAGGACAAGGCCATCAAGGCCATCGTCTTCCGCGTCTCCTCCCCCGGCGGGTCGGACACGGCCTCGGAACAGATCCTGGCCTCCGTCCGGGCGGCCCGGGCGGCGGGCAAGCCGGTGGTGGTGTCCATGGGCACCTATGCGGCGTCCGGCGGCTACTGGATCTCCTCCGGCGCGACGGAGATCGTGGCCAATCCCACCACCCTGACCGGCTCCATCGGCGTGTTCGGCGGCAAGTTCGTGCTGGGCCCGGCGCTGGCGAGGTTCGGCGTCGACACCCGCCAGATCACCATCGGCAACGACTATGCCGGGGCCTTCGGCAGCGGTCAGTCCTTCACGCCGAAGCAGCGGGCCCAGTTCGCCGGCTGGATGGACCGGATCTATGACGGCTTCGTCCAGCGGGTGGCCGACGGCCGCAAGCTGCCGGTGGAGAGGGTGCGCGAGATCGCCAGGGGCCGGGTCTGGACCGGCCTGCAGGCCAAGGACCTGGGCCTGGTGGACAAGCTCGGCGGCTTCGACACCGCCGTGGCCGAGGCCCGGCGGCTGGCCGGGTTCAAGGCCGACGAGACCGTGCCCCTGCGCTACCTGCCCCACGACCGCTCGCCCTTCGCAGGCTTCGGCCAGGCGATGGAGGCCGGGGCCGACAGCGCCCATGCCCTGATCGAGCTCGGCGCGGCGCTCAATGACCCGAAGACCCGCGCGGTGCTGACCGCGGCCCGCCATGCCAGCGCCCGGGCGGAGGATGCCAGCGTCCTCTCCCCCGTAGCCCTGGTCGGCGGCGTGGAGTAGGAAACGTCCCATGTCACAGCCCTCACGACCCTCGAACCCGTTTCTGCGCCCCCTGCTTGCAGGCCTTGCCCTCGTGACCTTCCAGACCGCCGCCGCAGCGGCTGCCACCGCCCCGCCCCTGCCGGCGGAGCGGGCGAAGGTGCTGCAGGCGGTGGTGGACTGCCGCAAGCTGACTTCGGATGCGGAGCGGCTGGCCTGCTTCGACCGGGCCACCGCCGTGCTCGACGAGGCCGAACAGACCGGCCAGGTGGTGGTGGTGGACCAGGCCAAGGTGCGGGAAGTGAAGCGCCAGGCCTTCGGTCTGGCCCTGCCCAGCCTGTCCCTGTTCGGCGGCGGCAACGGCGCGACCCGGGACGAGCCGATCAAGCAGGTGGACCTGGTCCTCGCCGGTGTGCGGGAGACGGCTCCCGGCCGGTTCGTGTTCACCACGGTGGAGGGGGCAACCTGGGTGCAGATGGACGGCGACCTGCCCATTGCCCCGCGCAAGGGCGACACCCTGGTGGTGACGCCGGGCATGCTGGGCAGCTTCTTCTGCAAGGTGGACCACCAGTCGGCCGTGCGCTGCAAGCGGGAGAACTGAGGCCGTGGCAGATATCCGCAAGGTGACCGACGGGCTTGCCGTGGCCCCGCAGCTGCTGCCCCAGGACATGGCCACCGCGGCGAGCCTGGGCTACCGGCTGGTGATCAACAACCGTCCGGACGGGGAACAGCCGGGGCAACCCACCGCCGCTGAGATGCAGGCCGCCGCGGAGGCCGCGGGCCTGGCCTACCGGCACATTCCGATCTCGGGCGGGGCCTCGCCCCCGCAACTGGAGGCCATGGCCGAGGCCATCGCCCAGGCGGGTGGGCCGACGCTGGCCTTCTGCCGCTCGGGCACCCGCTCCATCACCGCCTGGGCGGTGGGCCGGGCCATGGCGGGAGACGACCGGCAGGGGCTGGCGGATCTGGCGGCGGCGGCCGGCTACGACCTGTCGGCGGTGCTGGGGGTCTGATCAGCCCTTGCGGGCGTTGGCGGCCGGAGCCTGGCGGGCAACCTTGGCGTCGGTCTTTTCCAGGAACTTCTTCTTCATGGTCGCCACCCAGCCGGCGAAGCTGTCCACTTCCGCCACGGCCCGGCCATAGGCGGCGGGGGAGGCATCCCCGGCAGCCATGCCGCTGAGCGCCACCCGCAGCATCTCCTTGGCCTGGGCCCCGTCCGCCAGCTTGGCATAGCGGCCCCGCAGGCGGGTCAGGGCGGCATCGTCCCCGGCCAGGCTGTAGGCCACGCCCGCGCGCATCAGACGGCCCTCCTCCTCCGGCGTCAGGGGACCCGGAGCCTTCCAGCGTGGCCCCAGCAGGGAGTCATAGGCTGCCGCGGCCTTGGCCCAGTCATGACCGGCCCAGGCCGCCTCGGCGCGCAGGGCGACCACCTCCGGCGACTTGTCCTGGGACAGCACCTCCATGGCATGGTCGCTGCGGCCCAGCGCCATCAAGGCCCGGGCCTCCACCAGCCGCCGCTGGGCATTGAGCCAGGACGGCAGCACCGTGGTGCGGGAGGAATTGATCGCGCCCAGCGCATCCTCGGGCTTGTGATCCATCAGGTAGATGGTGGCGAGGTCCGTGGCCACGTCGGCCCGGGCGACCCCGTCCAGCCGCTGCTCGGACTGGTACTTCAGCAGCTCCGCCGCCTGGCCCAGCAGGTCCACGTCCACCAGCCGGTGGGCGAGACGGCGAACCATGGTGTCCCCATCGGCCCCGATCGGGGTCAGGTCGCGGAAGTCGTAGAACAGGCCCAGCGCCTGGATGGGCTGCATGCCGTCCGCCCGCCCGTCCAGGAACAGGGCCCGGAAGGCCTGGCTGAGGTCGGTCTGGATGGCCACCGCGGCCGGCAGCTCGGCCAGCCGCTTGCTGGCCGAGCGCAGCACCTCCAGCGCATCGCGATAGCGGCCCTGCTGCAGCTCGATCCGGCTGAGGGTGCGGACCACCTCCAGTTCCGTGGCATCGCCCCGCCAGCGGAACCGCAGGCTGTCGAGTTCGGGGGCCACCTGGCTGGGGGTCAACTGGCCGTGCTGCACCCGGATCTGCAGGGACCGGAGGGCCGCCGGCGCGCTGACCGCGCCATAGCGGGCGCGGCCGACCTCGTCATAAAGGTTGAGCGCCTCGTTCCAGTGGCCATCGGCCTCCAGCAGGCGGGCCATGTCCAGTCGGGCGGCCATCACCTCGTCCTCGTCGCCGGACGCGGCACCATTGGCCACGGCCAGGGCCTGGCGGGCCCCCTGCACGTCGCCGGCTGCCAGCTCTGCCTCGGCCTGGGCCCGGGCCAGCTTGGCCTTCCAGTGGCCGTTGAACCCGGCCAGGGCCAGGCGCCCCATGCTGAAGGGCTGGCGGGCCCCGGCGAGGTCGCCGGTACGGACCGCCAGATAGCCCCGCCACAGGGCCGCGGAGCGTTCCTCGGCCAGGACCGGGGCGGAGAATTCGGCAATGGCGTCCTTGTAGCGGCCGGACATGGCCTTGGCGGCACCACGCAGGCCGCGGAACTCCGCACTGCCCAGGACCGTGGGGTCGGTCTTGGCCAGCAGGTTGAGCACCCCGATCCCCTCGAAGTTCAGCTCGGAGCCGATCAGGAACCGGGCCAGGGCCATGCGGGACTGGACCTTGCCGGTCTTGTGCTCCGCCGCCTCCGCGGACGCCTTGTCCAGCAGCTCGGCATAGCGGCCGTTGAAGCCGTCGGGCCCGACCTTCGACCAGTTGGCAAAGTCGATCACCGCCGGTTCCGCCGCCGGCTGCGGGTCGCCCATGGCCGCAGCCCCGAACCGCACGTCGGCGGTGGCGGAGGCCAGGCTGAGGCCGTTGGGCCGGGCGATCATCACCACGTCGCGGCTGGCGGTGACGGTCAGGTCATCCACCACCGCCTCCACCGCCAGGCCCTGGGCCGTGGGCAGCAGGGCACCGCCGATGAAGCTGCGCCGCAGGACCTCGGACTTGACCGGGGCCAGGGCGGTGACGGCGGCCACCCGGTCCCCCACCACCGGATCGGACACCCAGAAGACGCCGGTGGTCCCGGCCACGGCAGCGGCCAGGCCCACGGTACCGGTCTGGTCGACGGTCACCGCCACCGGGTCCGGCGGCGTCGACGGGGCCGCGCCCAGGCTCACGATCCATTCCGACCCTTCGGCCTGGGCGCTGACCGGCACATCCGGGCGCACGGCCAGTCGCAGGGCCGCATAGCCCCGGCCGGAGACGATCCGGGCGCTGCGCACCAGGGGCTTGCCGTCCGCCCCGTGCAGACCGGCCAGGGAGGGCAGGCTGAGGGCGGCGGGACTGTCGAACACGATCCAGACCCCGTCTCCCCGGCGGAAGACCGCGGCGCCCAGCGGGGCCCGCCACGGGAACCGCAGCACCGCCGCCGCACCGGACATCTGGGCCGAAACCTTCACCTCGCCCCCCTGGGGGGTCGGGTCATCCCGGCCGACCGCGGCGCCGTTTCCGTGCACGTCGCCGGTGGCCGACGGGAACAGGGTCACCACGGCGGCGCCATTGTCGGCGAAGACCTTGGCGTCGGCCCCGTCCTGCAGGTTCAGGCGGACCTCGGCGCCTCCCCCGGCCATGCGGGCATCGGCACTCTTCAGATAGGGGGGCGGATCCACGTGCAGCCGCGGCATCAGCGGCGGCGACTTCAGGGCAAAGCGCAGCACCAGCGCCCCGCCGTCCCGGTGGCTTTCCAGAAGCCGGGCCCCGCGGAACTCGATTCGCGTCAGCTGGGGTCCGGAGCCCACCCGGATGTCCAGGGGGCTCGCCTCGTCATCGGCGGTTTCGGTGCGGGCCAGGCCCCGGTGGCTGGCACCGGCAGCCCCGTTCGCCGCCTGGGCCACGGGCACGAGCCCACCCTGCCCCGCCAGGGTCACGGCGAGGAGCAGGCTGACCACACGCCGGCGTCGACCGGGGCGGCTATGGTGGTGACCGAGCTTCACAGCACCCGACAATGACCGCGCCGCGTTAGATCGGGGTTAACGACGGCTTCCCCGCGGCACGGCCGGGGGCGAAAAAGCCGGGCGGCATTGACAGCCCCCCCTTCGGCGCCCCATTTCCGGCGGCGTCACAGTTCCCCGGCTCCTCTGGCCGACCTTACCGGACGTCCCGCGCGCATGACCTACATCGTTATGGATCCCTGCATTAAGTGCAAGTTCATGGACTGCGTCGAGGTGTGCCCCGTCGACTGCTTCTATGAGGGCGAGAACTTCCTGGCCATCAACCCGGACGAGTGCATCGACTGCGGCGTGTGCGAGCCGGAATGCCCCGTGGACGCCATCAAGCCCGACACCGCCGACGATGACGACGGCAAGTGGCTGCGGGTGAATTCGGACTATGCGAAGATCTGGCCCCGCATCACGGTGAAGGGCAAGCCCCCCGCCGATGCCGAGGCGTTCGAGCGGGAAACCGGCAAGTTCGAGAAGTATTTCTCGGAAAAGCCCGGCAAGGGCTCCTGAATTCACGACATCGGCCGCGAGACTCCCTCGACGCCCGCCGAAGCTCATCGACCCCCGGCCAGTTTTCGCCCGGCACCCGGTCCGGCGCCTCGAAGGTGTTAATGCAAGCCTTTGAAAGCGCGCCGACTTGTGCTATGGAAAGACCGCGGAGTTGATCAGTCGTCGAACGCGCCTTTCACCCCGCCCATTTGTTTCACCGCCGCCGTTGCAAGGTGTGTGCCCATCGTGTCCGAAGGGTGACTTGAACCACTGACAGAAGCCGAACGCCCCCCTTCCGGTTCCTGATCGGACGAAGGTGATCTGTTTCTCTGGAATGTGACGCGGCTAAGCCCATTGCGGGTCATAAAAAGAAGGAACTTCCATGAGCACCAGTGGTCAGGTCTTCGCGGCAGGCGATCATGTCGTCTATCCGGCGCACGGCGTCGGTCGGATCGCCGGGGTGGAAACCCAGGACGTGGCGGGAATTTCCCTTGAAGTCTACGTCATCACCTTCGACCACGAGAAGATGACCCTGCGCGTCCCCACCCGGAAGGCCAAGACCGCCGGCCTGCGTCCGCTGGCCAACAACGACGTGGTGACCTCGGCCCTGACGACCCTGAAGGGTCGCGCCCGGGTGAAGCGCACCATGTGGAGCCGCCGGGCCCAGGAATACGAAGCCAAGATCAATTCCGGCGACCTGGTCTCCATCGCCGAGGTGGTCCGCGACCTGCACCGGGCGGAGAATCAGCCGGAACAGTCCTATTCGGAGCGCCAGCTGTACGAATCGGCCCTGGACCGCATGGCCCGGGAAGTCGCCGCCATCGAGCAGATCGACCGGGACGCCGCCATCGGCCTCCTGACCAAGTCCCTGATCAAGGCGGCCTGAGGCCGACCCCCAGCCACGGGCATTCTCAACGCCGGCGAGGCCTGACCGCTTAGCCGGCGTTGTCGTGTCCGGAGGGCACCGGCCGCCGGATGTCGCTGGATTCGGCGGGGTCTATTTCGGCGGAGGTGCCGTCGGCGCCACCGTGCCTGCCGCAGGGGCGGCAGGGCCGGCCTCCCCGGCAAAATCGCGCCACTGGGTCTGGTCCAGATACCGGGTCATGTGCTGCATGGCCGCCAGCACCTTGGGATCCGTCATCAGCTGGCGTCCGGCGGTGGATCCGAGAAGTTCGAAGCTCTGGCCGATGGAGGCGGCCCCGTCCTGCCGGACAGCCTCCAGGGCCTCGGTGCGGCAGTCCTTCAGCAGCAGACGCTGGAACAGGGCCGCCTGCTGCTGGTCGAACACCGTGCGCTGGGTGTCGGTGACCGAAGACAGGCCTGACAGCTTGGGGTTCTCGGTGATGGCCGAGAAGATCCAGCGCACCAGCACCTCGTTGTCGCTCGGGGTGGCCGCCTGCACCAGGCAACGGCCCAGGGCGTCGGTCGCCGTCCCCGCGCGGGCGGCGGTAGCGCCCACCAGGGCCAGGGCCAGGGTCGCGGCCAGCAGGCCGGATGCGGGTATTCTGAAGGCCACGGATGTCGCTCCACTCTGTCCGGACGTCAGTCTAGCAGAGCCTGCGCCCCATTCGCAGCCCTGAAGACCGCGCCTAGGCGCCCCTCGCGGCGGCCCGGTCCAGGCGCGCGCCCAGCCACCCGCCGAACATCCCCATTCCCCGGATCACGATCGGGATCGCCAGCCAGCTCAGCATCGCCGCCAGGGCATCCTCCCGGGCCACCAGGCAGGACCCCAGGAACACGGCCGGCACGCCCAGCGCCCGGAGGCACAGGCCGAGCGTGCCGCCCCGGGTCTCCCCGGCGCGCATCAGGGCCGGACGCCGCGCCACCAGCACAAGGGTTCCCATCAATATCCCGGTGGTGGCCACGCTCAGGGCATAGAAGATCACGGCCCATGGGGTCGCCGGGTACGCGCTGATCACGCTCGACGGGAAGGCGAGGAAGACGACACAGGCCAGGAACACCAGATTGACCCCGCGCAGGGCCGCGCTCTCCGCCCTCAGCGTCTTGAACAGCCGGTGGTGCGCCAGCCAGTAGAAGGAGGTGACGGAAAAGCTGACCACGAAGCCCAGCAGCTTCGGGATCAGCGCCGCGATCAGGATCTCCCCGTGCGGACCGGTCTGCAGCTTCAGGTCCAGCACCAGCAGGGTGATGGCGATGGCGAACACGGCGTCGGAGAAGAACACCAGCCGCTCGAAGCCCAGATCGTGGGCCTTTTCGGTGCCGGTCGGGTCTCCGCCCATGGCCCTCAGCGCCCCTTGAAGTCCGCCGGGCGCTTGTCGATGAAGGCGGCCATGCCCTCCTTCTGGTCCTCGAAGGCGAACAGGGAGTGAAACAGCCGCCGCTCGAACTGGACCCCGGCGGACAGGGTGGTCTCGTAGGCCTGGTTGACCATCTCCTTGTTGACCATCACGGCGAGCGGCGAGAGGGCGGCGATCTTGGCCGCCGCGGTCATGGCCTCGTCGATCAGCCTGTCCACCGGCACGACCCGGCTGACCAGGCCCGACCGTTCCGCCTCGGCCGCGTCCATCTGGCGGGCGGTGAGGATCATGTCCATGGCCTTGGACTTGCCGACAAAGCGCGTCAGGCGCTGGGAGCCGCCGATGCCCGGCGCGACCCCCAGATTGATCTCCGGCTGGCCGAACTTCGCGGTCTCGGACGCGATGATGAAGTCGCAGAGCATGGCAAGCTCGCAGCCGCCGCCGAGCGCATAGCCGGACACCGCGGCGATGATCGGCTTGCGGAAGCCCTCGATGGCCTGCGCCGCCGCGGCGAAGAAGTTCATCCGGTACATGTCCGCATAGGACTTGTCCGACATCTCCTTGATGTCCGCCCCCGCAGCGAAGGCCCGGTCGGAGCCTGTCAGCACCACGCAGCGCACGGCGTCATCGGCGGCGATCTCCGAAAGCGCCGCGGCCAGCTCCCCCAGCAGTTCGGAGTTCAGGGCGTTCAGCGCCTTGGGCCGGTTCAGGCGGATCAGGGCGACGGCGTCGGTGCGTTCGACCAGCAGGGTCTCGTAGGTCATCGGCGTTCAGTCCTTCTTCAGGGTCTCGACCTGGCCGCGCAGCAGCTGCAGCACGGCGGAGAAATCCCGGCCTGCATAGCCCTGATTGGCGAACAGGGCATAGAGGGCTTCGGCCTGGGCGCCCATGGGCGTGGCGGCATTGGCCCGCGCGGCGGCCTCCTGCGCCAGTTTCAGGTCCTTCAGCATCATGGCCGTGGCGAAGCCGCCGTCATAGTGGCGGTCGGCGGGGGTGGCGGGGCCGACCCCCTCCACCGGGCAATAGCTGGTCACGGACCAGCACTGGCCCGACGACTTGGACGCGATCTCGAAGAACCGGTCGGCGGCCAGGCCCAGCTTTTCCGCGAGCGCAAACGCCTCGCAGGTGCCCAGCATGGAGATGCCAAGGAGCATGTTGTTGCAGATCTTGGCCGCCTGCCCCGCGCCGGACGCGCCCGCATGGATGGTCACCCGGGACATGGGGGCCAGCGCCGCTTCCACCGCGGCGAAGTCGGCCTCCGCCGCGCCCACCATGAAGGCCAGGGTCCCGGCGTCCGCCGCCGCCGTGCCGCCGCTGACCGGCGCATCCGCGGCGCGGAAGCCGGCCTTCACGGCGTCGGCGGCCACGGCCCGGGCTGAGTCCACATCGATGGTGGAGCAGTCGATCAGCAGGGCACCCGGCTTCGCGTTCGGCAGGATGTCGGCGGCATAGGCGGCCCGCACATGGGCCCCTGCGGGCAGCATGGTGATCACCACGTCTGCCTGCTTCACCGCCTCGGCGGCGCTGGCGGCGGGGAGGCAGCCGTTGCCCTTGGCTCGCTCGAGGGCGGCGGCGGACAGGTCGAAGGCATGGACCGTGCGCCCGGCCTTCGCCTGGTTGGCGGCCATGCCGCCGCCCATGTTGCCGAGGCCGAGGAAGGCGATGTGCATGGGGGGATCTCCTGCTGGTTTGCGTCCTTCGAGACGGGCTTCGCCCTCCTCAGGATGACGAAGGTTTGTAATCAATAGGGTTTGTCATCCTGAAACGTGCTTCGCCCTCCTCAGGACGACAAAGGTCTGTAATCCACAACGCGCGTCATCCTGAGGAGCCCCGGAACGGGGCGTCTCGAAGGACGCAGATCATCACAACCCACTCCACTCCTCCGCCAGCGGAGCGAATATCCCGTCCAGCATCGCCTCGGTCACGCCTTCCAGCCTTTCCGGCGACCATTTCGGCGCATTGTCCTTGTCCACGATCACCGCCCGCACGCCCTCGAGGAAGTCGTGCCGCGCCACCACCCGGGCGCCGATGCGGTACTCCATGCGCATATTGTCCTCGAAGGTCGCGGCCACGGCGCCCAGCGCCAGCTGCCGGAAGGCGACCTTCAGGGTCTGCGGCGACTTGGTCTTCAGGGTCGTCAGTTGCGCCGACGCCCACGCCCCGCCATCCGCATCAAGCGCCGCGAAGATCGCCTCCACGCTGTCCGCGCCGAACAGCCGGTCGATCTCCGCCCGGTGCGGGGCCAGGGGGGCCGGGCCGGGGTCCGCCGCGAACCGGTCCGCCGCCGACAGATCCCCCGCCAGGATCGCGGCCTTCAGGGCGTCGGTCCCCGTGCTCTCGACGAAATGGGTCGCGATCCCGAGCGCCCGGCAGTCCGCGCCCTTGATCCGCGCGCCAGTGAGCGCCAGCCACAGCCCCGTCTTCCCCGGCAGCCGCGGCAGGTGCCAGCCGCCGCCCACGTCGGGGAACAGGCCGATGCCGGTCTCCGGCATGGCGAAGGTGGTCCGCTCCGTCGCCACCCGCACCTTGCACGGCAGGGCCAGCCCCACGCCGCCGCCCATCACTACCCCGTCCATGACCGCCAGGGTCGGCTTGGCGTAGCGCATCAAGAGGGCATTCAGCCGGTACTCGATGAAGAAGAATTCCCGCGCCTTCACCCCGTCCGCGGCGCCGCTCTGGGCCAGCATGCGGATGTCGCCCCCGGCGCAGAAGCCCCGCTCGCCCGTGTGGTCGAACAGCACCGCCGTCACCGCCGGATCGTGCTCCCACGCCAGCAGGGCCGCGGTCATGGCCCGGCACATGTCCGTGGTCAGCGCATGCAGCGCCGCCGGGCGGTTCAGGGTGATCCGGCCGACGCCGTTCTCGATCCGGGCGATGATCTCGTCCGTAGACGGAAGGTCGGTCATTGGCGCAGCAGCTCCCGGGAGATGATCACCCGCATGATCTCGTTGGTGCCCTCGAGGATCTGGTGCACCCGCAGGTCCCGGACGATCCGCTCCACCGGATAGTCCCGCAGATAGCCGTAGCCGCCATGCAGCTGCAGGGCCTGGTTGGCGATCTCGAAGCCCCCGTCGGTGGCGAAGCGCTTGGCCATGGCGCACAGCTTGGTGGCCTGCGGGTCCTTGCGGTCAAGCGCGTCGGCGGCGTTGTAGACCATCAGCCGGGCGGCCTCGTGCGCGGTCGCCATGTCCGCCAGCCGGAACTGCAGGGCCTGGAAGTCCGCCAACGGACGACCGAACTGCTGGCGGGTGCCCAGATAGGCCTGGGCCGTGTCCAGGGCGAGCTTCGAGCCCCCGAGCGAGCAGGCGGCGATGTTGATCCGCCCCCCGTCCAGCCCCATCATGGCGAAGCGGAAGCCATCCCCCTCCGCGCCGATGCGGTTCTCCACCGGCACCCGCACCTCGTCGAACATCACCTGCGCCGTGGGCTGACTGTTCCAGCCCATCTTCCGCTCATTGGCCCCGAAGCTCAGCCCCGGCGTCCCCTTCTCCACCACGATGGCGGACACGCCCTTGGCCCCCGGCCCGCCGGTGCGCGCCATGACCACATAGAGGTCCGAGACCCCGGCACCGGAGATGAAGGCTTTGCCCCCGTTCAGCACATAATGGTCCCCGTCCAGCCGGGCCGTGGTCTTCATCGCCGCCGCGTCGGAGCCGGAGCCCGGCTCGGTCAGGCAGTAGCTGGCGATCAGCTCCATGGTCGTCATCCGCGGCAGGTATTTCAGCCTAAGCGCCTCGGAGCCGAACCGGTCGATCATCCAGCTGGCCATGTTGTGGATGGACATGAAGGCGGCGGTGGAAACATCCCCCTCCGACAGGGCCTCGAAGATCAGGGCCGCGTCGAGGCGTGTGAGCCCGGAACCGCCCACATCCTCCCGCACATAGATGCCGGCAAAGCCCAGCGCCGCGGCCTGGCGCATCACGTCCACGGGAAAATGCCGCTCCTCGTCCCAGCGGGCGGAGTGGGGCGCAAGCTCCGCCGCGGCAAAGCTCCTCGCCGCGTCCTGGATGGCCCGCTGGTCGTCGCTCAGGGCGAAGTGCATGATCCGTGTACCCCGTAAATCACTTCATGGTGGGAATGACGAAGGACGAATCGGCGTGTCCCTCCAGGTGCGGGTCCGGCCAGCGGGCGGTGACGGTCTTGACCTTGGTCCAGAACTTCACGCCCTCCATGCCGTGCTGGTTGGTGTCTCCGAAGGCGGAGCGTTTCCAGCCGCCGAAGGTGTGATAGGCCACCGGCACGGGGATCGGCACATTGATCCCCACCATGCCCACGTCCACCGCCGCGGCGAAGTCCCGGGCCGCGCGGCCGTTCTGGGTGAAGATGGCCACGCCGTTGCCGTACTGGTGCTTGGACGGCAGGGCGATGGCCTCCTCCAGGCTCTCGGCGCGGACCATCTGCAGCACCGGGCCGAAGATCTCGTCCTGATAGGACTTCATGGTCGGTTTCACCTGATCGAACAGGCTGGGGCTGATATAGAAGCCATTCTCATAGCCCTGCATGGCGAAGCCGCGGCCGTCCACCACCAGCTCCGCGCCCTCGTCCACGCCCATCTGGATGTAGCCGGCGATCCGGTCCCGGTGCGCGGCGCTGACCACCGGGCCGTAATGCGCCGAGGCGTCGGTGGAGACGCCGACCTTCAGGGTCTCGATCTCGGCGACCATCCGTTCACGGAATTCGTCCGCCGTCTTCTTCCCCACGGGCACCACCACCGGCAGGGCCATGCAGCGCTCCCCCGCCGAACCGAAGGCCGCGCCGGAAATGTCCTTCACTGCCTGGGTCATGTCGGCGTCGGGCAGGATGATGCCGTGGTTCTTGGCCCCGCCCATGGCCTGGACCCGCTTGCCGTTCTGCGCGCCCCGGGCATAGACATAATTGGCGATGTCGGAGGAGCCGACGAAGCTCACCCCCCGGATCAGCGGATGGTCGAGGATGGCGTCCACCGCCACCTTGTCCCCGTGCACCACGTTCAGCACGCCGGCGGGGGCGCCCGCCTCCATCATCAGCTCGGCCAGACGCACGGGCACCGACGGGTCCCGCTCCGACGGCTTCAGGATGAAGGCGTTGCCCGTGGCTATGGCCACGCCGAACATCCACATGGGGATCATGGCCGGGAAGTTGAACGGGGTGATGCCCGCGCCGACGCCGATGGGCTGGCGCATGGAATAGACGTCGATGCCCGGCCCGGCCCCTTCGGTATATTCCCCCTTCAGGGCGTGGGGGATGCCGCAGGCGAACTCGATCACCTCCAGCCCCCGCTGCAGGTCGCCCTTCGAATCGGCCACCACCTTGCCGTGCTCGGAGGACAGCAGTTCCGCCAGCTCGGTCATCCGCGCTTCCAGCAGACGCTTGAACTCGAACATCACCCGCGCCCGGCGCTGGGGATTGGTGGCGGCCCAGCCGATCTGCGCCTTGGCCGCGGCCTGCACCGCCAGGTCCAGCTCGTCCGCCGTGGCCAGCTGCACGCGGGCCTGCACCGCCCCGGTGGAGGGGTTGAACACGTCGCCGAACCGGCCGGACGTGCCCCGATGGCTGGCACCGTCGATGAAGTGATGGATCTCGCGCATGGTCTGTCTCCGCCGTCCGATGGGACGGTCTGAATGGGCGAGGCCAGACTTAGCGCCGCACACGGCCGGAGGAAATTGCAAATCTGCAGCGGCAGGCGTTTCCGAAAGCCCCTCCTCACGGTCACGGCACTCTGCTAGGTTGCATTTCGGCCCCAAGTCCGGGCCGGATCGAGAGGCCGCACCATGACCGCCAGCCTTGCGAAACGCGGCCCCCTGCCCCCCTGGGCGGTCGGGGCCCTGATCGCCGCCGCGGCCACCCAGCTGGTGCTGGGGCTCCGCCGCCTGCAGCGTCACCCGCCCCCGCCAGGCCAGTCCCTGCATGCAAGGATGGTCTCCATCGCCGAGGCCTTCCTGCCCCGGCCCCTCGCCCGCTTCGCGGCGACGGAGGCGGTGCTGCTGACCTATGCCTTTCACTGGCGGGCGAAGCCGGACATTCCCGCCGGGGCCACGCCCAGCTTCTATCACCGCGGTGCCCGGCCCATGCTGTGGGTGCTGGCCGGGGCCGGGCTGGTGGAGCTGGTGGTGCTGCACGTCATTGCCCTGGTCTTCTGGGGCCCGAAGCTGGCCTGGCCCCTGTTCGCCCTGAGCGAGGTCGGCCTCGTCTATGTGCTGGGCCTGATCAGTTCCCTCGACAAGCGGCCGACCCTGATCTTCGAGGACCGGATCGAGGTGCGCTTGGGCCTGCTGGCGACCCATCAGATCCCGCAGGCGAACATTGCCGGGATCGTCCACCCCCTCCCCTCCCGTCCGGAGGAGGCAGGGGTGCTGAAGGCGAGCCTTGCGACCCCCGCCACGGTGGGGATCGAACTGGTCACGCCGCTCGCCGTGCGCAGCTGGAAAAGCCGCCGGGTGCGCCAGGTGACCATGATCACCCTCGCGCCGGACGATCCGCAGGCCTTCCTGCACGACACGGCCCATCTGCTGCCCCGCCCCGCCCCCTGAGCGCGAGCGGGGCACCGGCCTCAGCGGCCGACGATCCGTCCTCGGCGCGCCGGACCATAGATCGCCCGCCACTCTGGATGGGCCTGGAACAGCCGGGCGAACAGGGCGTCCACCTCCGCCCGCTGGAAGGGCCGGACCCTGGCATAGACCCGGGCGGTGACCGTGGCCGTCAGGTGATAGATCTGCGGCAGGGGCCGATAGGCCCGACCGACGCCGGCCCCGGTCAGCAGGGCCTCCGCGGGGGCCACGATCACCTGCTGGTCCGCAGGGCGCAGGTGGGTCTGGACCGGATCGGCAACCACCACATAGTCGGTCAATAGGCTGTCCGTATCGAACAGATCCCGCTTGTCCACCTGGGAGGCCATGTGCAGGTGGGCGTCCAGCGCCTCCCCTGACAGGCTCTCCAGCAGGCTGTCACACAGGACGGGGCTCGAGGCGAACACCGACACGGTGCCGTGCGCGCCGACGAGGACCTGCAGGTCCCGGCTCAGCCTCCGGTATTCGGGATAGTTCTCCAGCCGCAGGGGATAGGCCGTGTCCCGGGCGAACAGGGGGGCGAGGGGCTGGACCGGCATCCCCACCCCGTGCACGAAGGCGGCCAGCTCCAGCGCCGCCAGGCCCCCGACCAGTCCCGCGCGCAGGGCCGCGAACCGGGCCAGCCGCCGCCAGGCCACCGACAGGCCGATGCCGGTTACCAGCAGCAGCCCCATGGCCAGAGGCAGATAGTGGTGATCGGCAAACAGCTGGACCTGGGCGAACAGGACGGCACCCAGACCGAAGGCCAGGGTGACGAACAGGGTCGTGCGCCGGGTCTCGGCCTCGACCACGCCGGCCGCGAAGCCGAAAGCCGCAAGCAGCAGGGACAGCGGACCGAAATGGGCCACGATCCGCACGATATGCGCCCGGCCATCGGCCAACTGATAGGCGCTGTAGGCGTCCCGGTAGGAGGTGGTGGCGATCCGCAGGGCCAGTCCGCCCTGCAGGGTCAGCACCAGACCCGCCGCCACGGCCCCGATGACGGCCAGGTTGGCAATCAGTGGCCCGGGCCAAAATCCGATCCGGGGACCGGGCGCGGGCATCTCATCGTCCGGCCGGGACGCTGCCCAGAGGACACGCACATGATCGACCAGCGCAAACGCCGCCGCTGTCCCCAGCACGGACAGGACCGTATAGGCGTACCACCGTCGGCAGAGGAACGGCAGCCAGGCCAGCAGACCGAGCAGCACCAACTGCTCCCGCGGCTGGGGCCGGGTCAGGTCCGTGCGCCTCAGGCGCAGGACCAGGAAGAGCAGCGGGATGGTGCCCACGATGTCCGGCATGCCCGACAGGGTCGGGGCCCACAGCGGAACGGCGACCAGGGCCATCCCGGACAGGGCCAGCCAGCCGCGCCTGCCCGCGGCCGAAGTCCCGGCCCGGGTCTCGGCAAGGTCCTGGCTCACATGGCCGAGGACCAGGGCGGCGGGCACCAGATAGGCCACCACCAGCGCCGTGACGAACACCGGGCGGGAGGGTCCGAACAGGGCCTGGACCGGCAGCAGCAGATCGACGGACAGGCTGTTGTAGTCCGAGGTGCGGATATCGGCCACCACGCCGCCCAACCACCCCGGCACCCCCTGCCGCAGGGCCTCCCCACTGGCGACATAGAGCTCCCAGAAGCACCGGGCGTCCCAGATCTGGGCCGGGTGCGCGCTGCGCGCATGAATGAGTGCAACCAGACCGGCGGCGACCGCCAGCAGGGCCCACACTCCGACGACGGCAAGGATGGCACCGGCGGCCCTGACCCCTTGCGGGGCCGATTTCGCCCGAAGGCGCCTCCCGCGCACCGGGGGACGAATGTCGGGGACGGCCAGGTGGATCATGCGAGAGCGTCCCATCGGCGGGCCGAAAGCTGCGCTGCGGCCCCGGCAAGGTCGCAGCCCCGGATAAAATCCCGGTTAATGGGCCGATCGGTCGCTTTCGGACGGGGTCATCGCGCGCCCCCTCGCGCGGTGCGGTGCCGCGAACTACGCTCTCGCCATGCTCGATGCCCAGACCTGCGAGGAGGCGATGCAGCGCCGCGACCCGGACTTCGACGGACGTTTCTTCGTCGGCGTCCGGACGACCGGCATCTATTGCCGTCCCGTGTGCAGGGCGCGGATGCCGCGGCGCGAGAACGTCACCTTCTATCCGAGCGCCGCGGCGGCGGAGCGCGCGGGCCACCGGCCCTGTCTCAGATGCCGCCCGGAAACCGCTCCGTTCTGCCCCGCCTGGAAGGGTAGCCTGACCACCGTCGAGCGGGCCCTGCGGCTGATCGACGACGGCGCGCTGGACCGGGCCGGGCTGGAGGCGCTGGCCGACCGGCTGGGGGTGAGTGGGCGACACCTCTCCCGTCTGTTCCGGCAGCATCTCGCGGCCTCGCCCGTCGAGGTCGCCCGGACCCGCCGGGTGCAGCGGGCCAAGCGCCTGCTGGACGAGACCGACCTCCCCATCCCGGAGATCGCGGCCCGGGCAGGGTTTGCCAGCGCCCGCCGGATGAGCGCGGCCTTTGCCGCCGTCTACCAGCGCCCCCCCTCCGCCCTCCGGCCACGGCGGCCCGCGGCCCGGCCGCCTCCCGCCGCGGCCTGCGGCGACCCGATGCGGCGTCCACGCCCCTAGCGCCCTCCCGGCGTCCGAAGACCCTTCCACAAGGCCCATCAGTTCCCCGAACGGGGAGAGGAGTTGTCATGTCCGATGCACAGACCGGGACCCGCCCGGAGGTGGAGACGGAGTTCCTGTTCGAAGCCCGCGTCCGGCTGGACGCGGCCCAGCTCGTCGGTCCGACGCCGGAAGGCTTCCGCATGACCGTTCCCGTGGCGGGGGGACGGTTCGAGGGCCCCCGGCTGTCCGGCGAGATCGTGCCCTTCTCCGGGGCCGACTGGTCGCGGATCCGGCCGGACGGGTCCGGCGCCCTCGATGTCCGGATGACCCTGCGCACGGACGACGGGGTGCTGATCCACGTCCACTGGCACGGGGTGATGCACTTCGCCCCCGAGGACCAGGCCTATGCCCTGGACTTCGCCAAGCCGGACGATCCGGCCGGCGCGGCCCGGTACTATTTCCGCGCCAGCCCGAGGTTCGAGGTCGCCGACGGCCCCTATGCCTATCTCAACAACCTGGTCTGCGTGACGAAATCCCGGACCGGCGACGGGGGCGTGATCCACCGCGTCTTCGCGATCCGCTGACCCTTACCCGGCGCAAGCGGCACAGGCCGCCCCTCACCCGGGCAGGCGGATGACCACCTTGCCCACATGCGTCGCCGATTCCAGGTGCGCGAACGCCGCCTTGGCCGCGTCGAACTCGAACACCCGGTGGATGACCGGCTTCAGCCCGGTGGCCACGACGGCACGGACAAGGTCTTCCAGCAGCGTCCGGTCGCCGACGGCGATGTTCCGCAGGATCGCCCCGCTGGCCTTGAACTGGAAGAAGTCGATCCCCGGATTGTCCGTGCTGAGGAACCCGATGGAGGCGATTTCGCCACCGACGGCCACGGCCCGGAGGGACTGGCCGAGGGTGCCGGGCCCGCCGACCTCTACCACCCGGTCGACGCCGCGCCCCCCGGTCAGGGCCCGGACGGTCCGCCCCCAGTCGGGATCGTCCGCATAGTTCACCACCTCGGCAGCACCGAGCGCCCGGAGGGTCCGGGCCTTCGCTTCGCTGGAGGTCGTCGCGATCACCCGCGCCCCGACGGCGCAGGCCAGCTGCAGCGCGAAGATCGACACCCCGCCGCTCCCCTGCACCAGCACGGTGTGCCCGGCCCGGACCGGCGTCGCGCCGGACAGCGCGTTCCACGCGGTCACGCCCGCACAGGGCAGGGTGGCCCCCTCCTCGAAGGACAGGGCATCGGGCAGCGGGACCACCGCCTCCTGGCTCACGGCCTTCAGCTCGCACAGCCAGCCGTCATTCTCCGCGCCGTAGGAGTCGCGCAGGATGGTGGACGGCACATGCCCGCCGAACCAGCGGGGATGAAAGGCCCCCAACACGCGATCCCCCACCTTGAAGGCATGGACATCCTCGCCGACCGCCACCACCTCGCCGGCGGCATCGCTGACCGGAACGAGGCCCGGGACGCTCCGGCGCGGATAGCGACCGCGAAGGATGGCAATGTCCCGGAAATTGAGGGACACGGCGCGGACCCGCACCAGCACCTCGCCCCGCTGCGGCCGGGGATCAGGCTCCTGGTGCAGTCTCAGACTGTCGAGGCTGTCGAAATCGGCCAGGCGATAGGCGCGCATGAGGCGGTCCGGGGCGGCGGGATGGCAGGATGCGTGCCCGGGCAGGCCGGAACAGGCGGCGCACCCCCTGCCCCATCTATGGCGCTCCCGCAGCGCCCTGTCCATGTCGACGAACCCGGTTGGCGGGCGTCGAACGGCGGGGCTCCCGGTGCGGCGGGACCTCGTTGCGATCATGGGGTGGGAAAAGCCGGGCGTTGCGGTTATAGGCAACCGGCAGTCATCCGCGGGGCCCCTGGACGGCCCTCGCGGACACCTGCAACGGAACCCGCCGGGCGCTGAGTGGAAGCCACCGCAAGACCAGACCCGGAGTTCCCAAGCATAGTCGATGTTTCAACGCGGCCCGGTAGCTCAGCAGGATAGAGCAGCGGTTTCCTAAACCGGAGGTCAGGGGTTCGAGTCCCTTCCGGGTCGCCAATCACATGGCTGTCGACGGTCTCCGGCAGGTGGGCCTGCTTCTCGGGATCCGGCGCGTGATGCGGATTAGCCCCGGGAGGGTCAGGGCGCTTCGCAGAAGACCCGGAGGGAGGCCATGGTCGCGGGCGAAAGCTTCAGGTTCGGGTCCAGCGGCGTGTGCACCCCCACGTCCGCGGCGTGGCGTCCCATCAAGCCGGTCCGCACGCTGTCCCCGCCGGGAACCAGGGGATGGTTCTGGGCGAACTTGTTCGCCACGACCCGGGTGTGCGCCAGGGTCGGGAGGAGCTCGGCCTGCAGCATGGGCGAGATGGGCGCGCCGAGGTCCAGGGCGGACAGGGTCGCCCAGTCCGTGCGCTGTTCATCGACCCGGGCCCGGGTCCAGTCCAGCTCCGTATAGATGGCGCGATAGTTGAGCGCTTCCTCCGGCGGCATGTGCGACAGCACGCCGGAGGCCCGCGCCCCGTCCCAGGCGGCGGTGGACATGGTGGGATACTGAGGTTGCCCCATGGGCCGACGGAGCGGCGGTGTGCCCGGCACGCCCAGGGCGTGTCCCGCCTCGGCGAGGCGACGGTCGATACAGGGCTCCTCGGCAATGATGAAGTTCAGATTTTGGAGATTGTGGGCGATCTCGTCGCGCAGGGCCGCGCGGGCCTCGGCGACCTCGTGCTCCCAGTGCAGCCATTCCACCGTCTGCTCGCCGGACAGGGCGATGGTGATGCCCACGACGATCACGAGGATCTCGGACAGGAACTCGCGCCAGCTGTGAACCGGCTTCGGCTTGTGAATGTCCATGGTCGCTCCCCCTGCAGGAGAGAGCTTAGAGGTTCACGGAAGCTCCGCAATGGGTCGCACCCGGTGCCTGGGCCGCGGCCTCGGGGACGTCCCGCGGCCAGTGCCCGATGTCCGGTGTCCAGTGCCCGGTGTCCGTCAGCGCATCGACGGCGGTGTCGGATCAAAGGGCGTGTGCGCGGCCGGGCAGGTCTTCACCGGCTTGGGATCCAGGGACTGGCCATCACTGATGAAGCACTCGTCGAACACCGAACAGTAGCAGGACCGGACGCTGAGCTTGAGGAACCTGTTGCGGATCGCGGTGAAGACTTCCGGGCGGGTTTCCCGGGCGCTGAGGCTCGCGACCACGGTGATGTCCCCGGCCCGCAGGACGGTGCCATCCACCACGGAGTAGTTGTAGCTGAGGTGCTCCACCGGGCGCAGGGACACACCGGCGGGTTGGGCCGCGTCGTGCACGAGGTCATACATCGAGCGGACCGGCTTCCCGTCCATGGAAACCTCCACCCAGTGAACCTTGGCCGGACCGACGCCGTTGTTCCGCACGCCGAAGCTGAGCTTCTCCGGCTCGACCGCCAGGATCAGGGTGAGGAAGGGCCAGGAATTCGCCTCCACCAGGCGGGCATTGGCGTCCGCCATCTGCTCCATGGTCCGGCCGTGGAGGATGGCCACCGTGAGGGAGATCACGGAGATCAGCAGGGCCGATCCGGCCAGCACGTAGTCCAACCACCGATTTCCGGTGTGATGATGATGCTCCGAGCCTTCCGGTGCGTCGAACATGGCCGTCCCCCAACCCCGCCGCCGCATTGGCCACGACGCGAAACCGCAGGTCAAGCGAGGCGGGAGGTCCCCGTCGGCTACAACTTGTAAACCATGTCCCCCTAACCTGGCGGGATTGCCGTCGTCCGGTCGCCTGAATGCCCGATCTGTCCCACCTTCCGACGCTTCTGACCCTGGCCGCCCTGGTCTCCGGGCTCGTGGCCATGATCGCGCTGTCCACGGCCAGCCTGTTCGTGATCCTGAACCAGCGGGGACTGGCGCGGACGGAGAAGGCGCGGCTGTTCGTGGAGCTCTACCGCCAGTACGACACGCCGGAGATGCACACCGCCCTCTATGAACTGCTGGAGTGGCGCGAGGCCTTCGGCTCCCGCTTCGATCACCAGTTTGCCGTGGAATTCGCCAAGCAGTCCGAGCTCGGAAATCGCCTTGACCGCGCCCGGCGAACGGTGAACCGCTACTACACCACCGTGGCGAAGCTCAAGACCATCGGCTACATCAACCAGACCACGGCCTCGATCCTGCTGAATACCCAGGGCCTGAACGTGTTCTACGAGATCGTCATGCCCATGAACGACGAAAAGTACGGCCGCCTGCCCGCCAGCCGGAAACTGGTGGCGGTGCTGAAGAAGATCCGCCCCCGCTATCTGAACGGCGGCTTCGGCTAGGACGGCCCTCCCCGGCCGGGGACGGCACGTCCGGCCCTTCCCAAGCGGGAAATACAGGATAACCTTCCCGGCAATAGCTTTTCGGGAGGGATGTCCATGCGTCGATCCATCGGTCTCGTTTCGGCTCTGGCCCTGGCCGTGGGGGCCGGGTTTGCATCGGTCGCCGCCGCGGCCCCCACCCCTTCACCCGCCCCTTCACCCGCCCCGCCCCGCCTGTTGCAGCAGCCGAGCCTGAGCCGTGACCTGGTGGCCTTCACCTATGCCGGGGACCTGTGGACCGCGCCCCGCACCGGCGGCCGGGCCACCCGCCTGACCACCGGGGTCGGGGTGGAGAGCAATCCGGTCTTCTCCCCGGACGGCCGGACGCTGGCCTTCACCGGGGACTATGACGGCAATGTGGACGTGTACACCGTGCCGGTGAGTGGCGGGGTCCCCACCCGGATCACCTACCATCCGGCCAATGACAGGGTGGTGGGCTGGTCGCGGGACGGCCGGTCGATCCTGTTCCGCTCCGACCGCAGCGCCGCCAGCCGCTATACCCAGCTGTTCAGCGTGCCGGCCACAGGCGGACCGGCGACGCCGCTGCCCCTGCCCATGGCCTATTCCGGGGCCCTGTCCCCGGATGGCGGGACTCTCGCCTACAATCCGCTGCCCCCGGCCTTCGGCGACAACTTCTCCAACTACACGGCCTGGGGCAATTACCGGGGCGGCCTGGCGGGGGTGGTGAAGCTGACCCGCCTCGCCGACCTGACCACCACGGAGGCGCCGCACACGGACGCCTCGGACTTCTCCCCCGTCTATGTGGGGGACAGGGTCTATTTCCTCTCCGCTCGCAACGGGCCGGTGGGGGTGTTCGCCTTCGACCCGGCCAGCGGCAAGGTCAGCGAGGTGTATCACAACACCGGGCCGGACATCCGCAGCCTGTCCACGGACGGCCAGACCCTGGTCTTCGACCGGCTGGGGGAGATCTTCACCCTCGACCCGTCCACCCCCGGCGCGGCGCCGGTAAAGCTCGAGATCACCGCCGACGGAGACCTGCCGGACGTGCGGCCCCGCCTGCTCAATGTCGCCGACCAGGTGGAGGCCGTGGCGCTCAGCCCCACCGGCGTGCGGGTGGCGGTGGAGGCCCACGGGGAGATCCTGACCGTGCCGGTGAAGCACGGGCCGGTGCGGGACATCACCCACACCCCCGGCGTGGCGGAGCGCGCACCGGCCTGGAGCCCGGACGGCCAGTCCATCGCCTATTTCTCCGACGCGTCGGGGGTCTATCAGCTGCATGTGGCCTCGCAGATGGGGGCCTCGGACTCCGGCCCGAGGGCGGTGAAGGTGTTCCCGATCTCCCCGGACGCGGCCTATTATTTCGAGCCGGTCTGGTCGCCGGACTCCAGGCGGATCACCTTCCGCGACAACCGGCTGAACCGCTATGTGCTGGACGTGACCACCGGAAAGCTGGCCCGGGTGGGAGAGCCGCAGACCTTCGGCGGGTTTTCCGTCTCCGACTATGGCGTGGCCTGGTCGCCGGACTCGAAGTGGCTGGTGGTGACCACCTCCCTGCCCAACCGGATGCACGGCCTCAGCCTCTATTCGGTGGAGACGGGCAGCCTCACGGCCCTCACCGACGGCATGGCCGACGCCGGTTCCCCCGCCTTCGACCGTAACGGCGAGACCCTCTATTTCCTGGCCAGCAACAATGCCGGCGGGGCCCTGCCCGGCATCGACATGACCACGGACGTCTATGCGCCCACCAGCTCGATCTATGCCCTGCCCCTGACCGCGGCGCGGCTGTCGCCCGTGGGACCGGAAAGCGATGACGAGAAGGCGGCCAGCCCTGCCGCCGACGGGGCCGAGGCACCGGAAAAGGACAAGGACAAGGACAAGGCGAAGGGCAAGGACGGCGCTGCGGCCCGGCCCGCCGCCAAGGCTGTCGCCATCGACCTGGCCAGCCTCGACCTGCAGCGGATCCTCGACCGCACCGTCGCCCTGCCCCTGCCGCCGCGGCCCTATGCCAAGCTGGCGACGGGGACCGCGGGCACCCTGTTCGTGCTGGAGAACGAGCGGGGCCGGGCCCTGGACGCGCCTCCCGTGGGCGTGCTCTCCCGCTTCACCCTGAAGGACCGCAAGCCCGAGAAGGTGGCCGAGCACGTGGCCGACTTCCAGGTCTCGGCCAATGGCGAGGCGCTGCTGGTGGAGGAGCGGCCGGAGGGCGGTCCGAACGGTGGCGGCGGCGGCAAGCCGGGCTGGAGCGTGATCCCCGCCAACACCCCGCCCAAGCCCGGCGAGGGCAAGCTGTCCTTCGCCGGCCTGGAGGTGCGGGTCGATCCGGCGGCGGAATGGCGCCAGATGTTCCACGAGATCTGGCGGATCGAACGGGCCTATTTCTATGACCCCCACTTCCACGGGGTCGACACCGTGGCCGAGGAGAAGCGCCTGGCCCCCTATGTGGAGGGGATCGAGGCCCGGGCCGACCTGAACTACCTGTTCCAGGAAATGCTGACCGGCTTTTCCGTCGGCCACCTGCGCGGCTCCGGCGGGGCGATCCCGGCGGCGCGGAAGGTGCCGGGCGGCCTCCTGGGCGCCGACTATGCGGTCCGCAACGGCCGCTATTGCATCAGCAAGATCTATACGGGCGGATCCTGGACGCCGGATGTGAAGGGTCCCCTCTCCCAGCCGGGGCTGAACGTGCGGACGGGCGAGTGCGTGCTGGCGGTGAACGGGGAGCCGGTCACCGCCGCCGTCGACCTGCAGGCGTCGCTGGAGGGAACCGCCGGCAAGGCCGTCAGCCTCACCCTGGGCGCGGCGGACGGCAAGGGCGCCCGGGACATCACCGTGGTCCCGGTGGCCAGCGAGGCGCGGCTGCGCAATCTCGACTGGATCGACGGCAATCGCCGCAAGGTGGCGGAACTGTCCGGCGGCAAGCTGGCCTATGTCTATCTGCCGGACACGGCGGCGGGGGGCTTCACCGCCTTCAACCGCTACTTCTTCGCCCAGACCGACAAGCAGGGCGTGGTGGTGGACGAGCGCTTCAACTCCGGGGGCCAGATCGCCGACTATGTGGTGGAGGTGCTGGGCCGCAAGCCGCAGAGCTACTGGGCGCCGCGCTACGGGGCCATCGACCGCACCCCCGGCGGGGCCATCTTCGGGCCCAAGGTGATGATCGCCAACGAGGCGTCCGGCTCCGGCGGCGACGCCCTGCCCTGGCTGTTCAAGTACAACCACCTGGGCCCGCTGGTGGGCAAGCGCACCTGGGGCGGGCTGGTGGGCATCGGCGAGATTCCGGTGCTGATGGACGGGGGCAATGTCACCTCGCCCAGCGTGGCCTTCTTCAATCCCGACGGCCAGTGGGAGGTGGAGAACCACGGGGTCGATCCGGACATCGTGGTGGAGCAGGACCCGAAGGCCGTGGCCGAAGGGCATGATCCGCAGCTGGAGGCCGCAGTCCGCGCCGCCATGGCCCAGCTGCCGGACAAGACGCCGAAGGTCCCGCCCCGCCCGGCCTATCCGGACTATCACAAGCCGAAGGGGTCCTAGACCGCCGACCGCAGCCCCGGTGCCGTGCGGAGGGAGACGAGGTTCAGCTCTCCCCGCACGGGATAGGACTTGATGGACACCGCCCGGCGCAGGTCCGGGGTCAGCTGGTTGCCCCCCAGCACGTCGATCCAGCCCGGCACGCCCGGGGTCATGCCGTGGAAGAAGGCCACGTGTCCCCGGGCGGGGTCGGTGGCGTGGCGGAAGACGGCGATGTCCCCCTGCCGGGCGGGACCGGGGGCCTCTCCCAGGCCGGGGTGCCAGATTTCCCGTCCCCAGCCGAAGCGGGGATCGACGAAGCTCTGCGACCCGGCATCATTGGTGCCCGTCAGCCCCACCCGGTCGAGGCACCAGTTGGTGAAGGCCGCGCACCAGGGGGTCAGGTCGTCGGAGGGCCGAAGATTGGTGGCCAGGAAGAACTCCATCACCAGGGGATCGGCCAGCCCGCCGCCCCGCCGCGACCGGGCGAGGGGGGCCACGTCCAGGAAATAGCGGGCCACGTCATAGGGTCGCCCCGTCCGCGGGGCCCCGGAGAGGATGGCCTGGGCCTTCAGGTCAAGGGGATCGCCCGGCTCCGGCCAGAAGCGCCGGGCCGACTGCGGATGGGGCGGATGCGGCGGCGGCAGGAAGCGCCTGGGCGTCACCGGCGTGCCGTCCATGCCCTGCTGGAAGAAGTCGAACTCCGCGGCCGGGGCGACGGAGGCCGTTCCGGCCAGCCCAGCGGCGACCGAGCCGGTCACCACCGCCCGGCGTCCCCATCCCCCGTCCCTCACGTCAGCCCCCTGACAACTACGCTTACTGAATGGTTAACGGGGCCAAGACACCCTGTTCAGCGACCGGGGTCAAGCCGCCGGGGCCCCGACAGGTGCCCGTTTCCGGCGGGCACCTGTCGGCAGACCCGCCTCAGAAGGTGGCGGCGAGGGTGATGAAGGCCATCCGCGGCGGCACGGGATAGGTGGAGTAGCCCGTGGTCAGGCCGCCAGTGGAGGTGACGCTGACGCTGCCCGGCGCGATGGTGGAGACGCCCTTGGCGTTGTTCAGATTGGTGACATTCAGGCTGATCTTGGCCGAGCGGGCGACAAAGCCGACGGGCACCGGAATCCGGTAGCTGGCCTCCAGACCCAGGGTGAAGACACCCTTCACAGTGAACTGGTTCAGATACTCCGCATAACGGCGACCCACATAGTCGCCGTTCAGCTGGGCCTCGAACGGACCATAGTCGCCGCTGAGGATGAACTTGTTCATCCAGTCCGGTGTCAGGGGCACGGTCTTGCCCGCGGTGGGGATCACCACATTGGCCAGCACGCCGTTCACCTTGGCGGCGGTCGAGTAACTCGAGTCATAGGTCGAGCTGTTGTAGGACACCGCGTCGTAGAAGTGGACGTGCTGGCCGAAGTTCAGCGTGCCGGCCAGGTCGACCCCGTCGGTGGTGACCCCGCCCACGTTCACGATCACCGCCGCGCCGGGATTGATGAAGTTGTAGGCGGCGATGTTCAGCAGCCGGTCCGAGAAGTTCACGTGATAGACGCTGGCCTGGCCGTCGAAGCTGGTCAGCAGGCCAAGCTCCAGGGGCCGGTGGCTCCGGACGCCCAGCTCATAGGTCCAGGAGGTCTCCGGATTGACGGAGGCCTTGAAGGCGTCGAAGGCCGCCTGGCTGCCCAGGCTCCACGGGCTGACGCCATAGAAGCCACTGCCGGCGCCATAGGGGATGAACTGGCGCATGTTCTGCTGGATGTTGGCGAACACCTGCTCATGGTCGGTTGCGTCCCACACCGCGCCCAGCTGCGGCAGGAACCCCTTGTTCGAGGTGATCGAGCCGGTGGGATAGACCGTCGGCACGGCGACGCTCGGCAGGTTCTGCTGGTTGATCGGCACGGTGGAGGACGCCGTCTGCAGGCTGGACTTGAAGCCCGCCTGCAGCAGCAGGGTGGGCGTGATCCGCCACTGGTCCTGCAGGTGCAGCTGCACGTCGTCGGTGGAAAGCTGGATGTAGTACTGGATGAAGGCCGCCGGACCGCGGGGAATGCTGTAGGGCGTCAGGTCGTCATTGGCGGCGGAGAACGGATACCACACCCGGTGCTGGGCGGACTCGTTGTGCTCGTACCAGATCCCCGCCTCGATATTGTGGGCGCCCAGGGTCCAGTTCAGGTTGGAGATCAGGCCCTCGCGGTTGATCCGGTATTCGGTGGTGCGCACTTCGTAGCCCGTGCCGCCGAACACGTTCACCAGGTTCTGGCCGGGATAGTAGGTGGCGAAAAGACCCGGCAGGCCCGCCTGGTTCACCGGGCCGGCGACGATGCCGCGGCCGTAATTGTAGTGGTAGTACGCCGTGTTGGACCATTTCAGGTCGCTGGACAGGTTCCAGTCATAGCGGGCGTAGCCGAGCAGGTCGGTCCGCTGGGCGAGGCTGAAATAGTTGGTGAAATTGTTGCCTGTCGCTGCCGGAGGCGCTCCCGCCGTGAGGTAGTTCAGCCCGCCCTGATAGTTCGGATAGATGAACGGGCGCGTATACGGGAAGTAGGTCGAGGTGGTGTAGGGATAGGTGTTGGCGCCCGGCGACTGGGCGTTGCCATAGGCCGTGGCGTCCTCGTTCGGCTCCACCTTGTCCTGCCAGTCGGCATAGAGGGTCAGCTTGCCCTGGGCGTCGTCATGGACGTACTTGACGTTGACCTGGTCGCCCTTCTGGTGGCCGTCGAAGTCCCAGGCCTTGGCGTCCTGGTGCAGATAGCTGATGTAGCCGGCACCGCCCAGCAGCCCCTCGCCCGTGTCCAGCCGCAGGAAGGTGCGGTTGGTGCGGTAGTCGCCCAGGGTCTCGCGCACATCCACCACCCGGTCCCGGGACGGATCACGGGAATAGGTCTCGATCGCCCCGCCGAGGTTGGAGGTGGAGGCCACCCCCAGCGCGCCGGCGCCGGAGGACAGCTCCACCCGCCCGACGTTTTCGCTGGTCACGGCGCGGGAGACGCTGAGGCCGTTGTAGTTGCCGTACTGCTGATCACCCAGCGGCACGCCGTCCAGGGTGTAGCCCAGCTGCTGGGTGTTGAAGCCGTGGACGAACAGGCTCTCGTTCTGTTCGTTGTTGCCCCAGGGGTCGGCGGTCTCGAGCAGCACGCCCGGCAGGGTCTGGATGGCCTTCAGCGGATTGATGCCGGGCAGCAGCTTCTGGGTCTCCACCGCGTCGAGGGACACGGCCGAGCGGGTGGTGCGGCCGATGGACACCACCACCGCCTGCACGCTGTCGTCGGACGCCGGCGTGGTGGCCGTCGTCTCGGCGGCCAGCCCCTGCGCCTCGGTGAGGGCGAGCACGGCGCTCGCCAGCAGAAGTGTCTTCACTGTCAATCGGTGCATGGGGACCCCCGTCCGGCCGGATTGCGGCAACATGCGCCCTCTATGCCCGCGGTCTGCGACGGGGCCTTGGCGGTTCGGTGACGTTTTGACCGCGGCCGCGCCCCCTTCCTCCGCGCTCCGGGAAATAATCGTGGGCCAGACCGCCAGGCTGTTGAAACTGGGGCGAGACGGTCCCGGCAATCTTGCCTATGCTGGGCAGGATGCGGCATCCCACTGCCCGAGAACCCGAGAGAGACACGTCCCATGACCCTTCCCGCCCACGGCCTGCAACTGCGCTCGCAGGTCACTGCTGACGGCCGCCTGGTCCTGTCCCTGGCCTCGGTCCCCGTCACGCCGCCCGAGGCGGGGGAGATCCTGGTCCGGGTGGAGGCCGCGCCGATCAATCCGTCGGACATCGGCCTGCTGATCGGTCCGGCCGACGTCTCCGCCGCGGTACTCGGCGGCACGGCGGAGCAGCCGGTGCTGACCTGCCCGGTGCCCGCCCCGTTCATGCGCGCCATGGCCGCCCGGGTGGACCAGGACCTGCCCGTGGGCAACGAAGGCGCCGGCACCGTCATCGCCGCCGGTGCCGATGTGGCCCATCTGGTGGGCCGCAAGGTCGCCATGATCGGCGGGGCCATGTACGCCCAGTACCGGCTGGTGAAGGTCGCCGACGTGATCGTGCTGCCGACGGACGCCACCGCCGCCGACGGGGCCTCGTGCTTCGTCAACCCGCTGACGGCGCTGGGCATGGTGGAGACCATGCGCCGGGAGGGGCATACCGCGCTCGTCCACACCGCCGCCGCCTCCAACCTCGGCCAGATGCTGAACCGCATCTGCCAGGCGGACGGGGTGGGCCTCGTCAACATCGTCCGCAGCGAGGCCCAGGTGAAGCTGCTGAAGGACATGGGTGCGAAGCACGTGATCGACGCGTCCGAGCCGGACTTCATGGGCCCGCTGACCGACGCCCTGGTGGAGACCGGTGCCACGCTCGCCTTCGACGCCATTGGCGGGGGCAAGCTGGCGGGACAGATCCTCACCTGCATGGAGGCCGCGGCCCAGAAGACGGCCAAGGAATACAGCCGCTACGGCTCCACCGTGCACAAGCAGGTCTACATCTATGGCGGGCTGGACATGCGGCCCACGGAGTTCACCCGCGGCTTCGGCATGGCCTGGGGCATGGGCGGGTGGCTGCTGTTCCCGTTCCTGCAGAAGATCGGCCCGGTGGACGCCACCCGCCTGCGGGAGCGGGTGGCCGCGGAGCTGAAGACCACCTTCGCCAGCCACTACTCCGCCGAGATCTCCCTGCAGGAGGCCCTGCAGCCGTCCGTGGTCGCCGCCTACAACCGCCGCGCCACGGGGGAGAAGTTCCTGATCAATCCCGCCAAGGCCTGACCCGGCCCGCGACACCGTCCCCGACCCGTTTCCAAGAAGGACCTACCCGATGCAGCACAAGCGTCTCGGCCGCAGCCCCGTCTATGTCTCCAAGATCTGCATGGGGACGATGACCTTCGGCTCCCAGGCGGACGAGAAGATGGCCTTCCGCATCCTCGACCGCTCCCTCGAGGCCGGGATCAACTTCTATGACACGGCGGAGAACTATCCCGTGCCGCCCAAGGAGGACTGGGCCGGGGTGACGGAAGAGATCGTCGGCCGCTGGATGAAGACCAAGCGCCGGGACGAGATCATCCTGGCCACCAAGGTCTGCGGCCCGAGCCACGGCTGGCTGAAGGGTTCGCAGCGAGCGGGGATGACGGCGCTGGACCGGCACAACATCGTGCGGGCGGTGGAGGCCAGCCTGAAGCGCCTGCAGACCGACTATATCGACCTCTACCAGACCCACTGGCCCGACCACGGCGCCCGCTACGAGGATGCGCTGCGGGCCCTGGACGATCTGGTGCGGGACGGCAAGGTGCGGGTGCTGGGCTGCTCCAACGAGACGGCCTGGGGGCTGATGAAGGCCCTGCACACCTCGGAGATCGAGGGCCTGGCCCGCTACGAGACCATCCAGAACAACCACAGCCTGAACAACCGCCGCTTCGAGGACGAACTGGCCCAGGTCTGCCGCCAGGAAGGCGTCAGCTCCATCCCCTATTCGCCCCTGGCGGGGGGCGTGCTGTCGGGCAAGTACAATGGCGGCGCGACGCCGGACGGGGCGCGGTTCTCCCGCTATCTGAATATCGGCGGGCGCCAGGCGACCATGGCCAAGCGCTTCGTCAACGAGAAGTCCCTGGCGGCCACGGAGCGGTTCGGAGCCATTGCCGAGGAGGCGGGGATGTCCCTGGTGACGCTCGCCACCGCCTGGAGCAAGCAGCACGACTTCGTGGCCTCCACCATTGTCGGCGTGACCCACGAGGACCAGCTGGAGCCGATCTTCGCCGCCGCCGACCTGACCCTGGACGCCGAGGTGATGAAGAAGATCGACGCGGTGTCCAAGGAGATCATGTACCCGATGGGGTGAGACGCAACGGCGTGCGCCCTCCGGCGGAGCGGGTGTCCCGCTCCCCTGGCAGGCGCACGTTTCTTGCGGGAGGCGAGTGCCCTGACCCATTCTGGAACAGACCCATGCGCCTCCATCGCCTCGTTGCCGCCGTCGCCGTCTCCCTGGCCCTGCCCTTCGCCCTGGTCCGGCCCGCGCCCGTCCTGGCACAGGAGCTGGCGGTGCCCCCGGCGAGCTGGCCGACCCTGCCCTCCCACGGGGCGACGGTGGACGACTTCGTGCCCCGGGGCTGGACGGTGGAGTTCAAGGCCACCGGCGACCTGAACCGGGACGGGCTTCCCGACCTCGCCCTGGTGCTGCACGAGACCGACCCGGCCAAGGTGCTGAAGGCCGTGCCCGTGGGCCTCGACCCCTTCGACACCAATCCGCGGATGCTGGTGGTGCTGTTCCGCAATGCCGCGGGGGGCTATGATCTGGCCCTGGCCGACCACAGCCTGATCCGCCGCTCCACCGAGCCGAACCTGGACGACGTGCTGGAAGGCTCCAGGGGGCCCGTGATCCGCAACGGGACCCTGAAGGTGGAGATGCAGCTGTTCGCCAATGCCGGCGGCTGGACCACCGGGGCCTACGGCTTCACCTTCCGCTGGCAGGACGGCCATTTCCGGCTGATCGGCTATGATGCGGCCACCGTCCAGCGCAACACCGGCGAGACCGAGGGCGTCAGCATCAACTACCTGACCTTCAACGAGAAGATCAGCCACGGCCGGGTGGATCGGGACGGGAACAAGGTCCGCTGGCAGACCATCTCCCAGCGCGGCTTCCTGAGCCTGGAGCAGATCGGCGACGGGATCGCCTTCGACCCCGACCATCCAATGGCGACCACCCGCGGGCGCTAGGCGCGCCGCCGTCCCGCCCACCACCGCAGCCCGGTCCGCAGCACCAGCCCCAGCGCCAGCATGCCGAAGCTGAGGGCGCACCCCACCGCGCCCACATAGCCGATGCTGGACATCAGCACCGCCGCCGATCCCGCCGCGAAGACCAGGGGGGTTAACGGGAACAGGGGCACCCGATAGGGCCGGACCTGGTCCGGCCGGGTGCGGCGCAGCACTACCAGCGCCAGGCCGGTCAGGGTGAGGAACAGCCAGAACACCGGCGACAGGAAGTCCACCATGGCCGAGAAGCCCCGGCCCGTGACCGCGCCCCAGCCGATCAGCAGCAGGGTCATGCCGGTCTGGGTCCAGATGGCCATGCGCGGCACGCCCCGGCCCTCGTCCCACTCCGCCAGCCGGGCGAGCGCCGGCTCGTCCGACGCCGCGGCATAGAGGGTCCGTCCGCCGACGATCACCAGGGCGTTCAGCACAGCCAGGGCCGCGGTGCAGACGAACACCACCATGGCCACCTGCCCCGCCGGTCCGAAGGCGAGCCGCATCAGGTCCGCCGCCGGGGCATCGGACCTCGCCAGACCCGCCAGGCCCAGGCCCCGCAGATAGGCCCAGTTGGCCAGCAGGTAGAGCAGGGTCACCACACCCATCCCGCCGACCATGGCGAGCGTCATGTCCTTCGGTCCCTTCACCTCCGCCGACAGGGTGGCCGCGTCATTGAAGCCCCCGTAGGCCAGCATGATGAACACCATGGCCGCCCCGAACCGGCCCAGCGCCGCCGGGGACAGGGGCTGCTCCGCCCCCGCCTTGGCCGCGGCGGTCATCATCGGGGTCAGGGACGGGGTGCCGTGGGCGATCAGCCACACCGCCGCGGCACCGAGGGACAGGAGCGCCAGTATGTCCAGGGTCACCAGCACCGCCTGGCCTCCGGCCCCGAAGCGCAGGCCCCGCAGGTTCACCGCCGTCAGCCCCACCACCGCCAGGGCCGCGACCCCGGCCTTGCCCGGCTCGCTCAGGGGCACGATCTGCGACAGGTAGTCCGCCGCGACAAAGGCCAGCAGGGCCCCGGACGCGGTGAAGATCACCGAGAACCGCGACCAGGCGAACAAAAAGGCCGCCCCGGGACCGAAGGCCTCCCGCAGGAAGCGGTAGTCGCCGCCGGGATGGGGAAAACTGGAGGCAAGCTCCGCATAGGTGAAGGCACCGGCCAGGGCGAACAGGCCCCCCGCCCCCCAGGCCAGCAGCAGCATCGGGCCGCTGTCCAGCATCTGCGCCACCCCGGAGGCGGAGCGGAAGATGCCCGCCCCCACCACCATGCCAACCACCACCGTGGCCGCCTGCCAGGGGCCCAGCACCTTGCGGTGGCGGACCTCGCTCAGGGTCTCCATGGGGGCGGTCACCGGGACCGGCCCCGTCCGGCGACCGGCCACAGGGCCACCAGGGTGTCTGCGTCCACCACGTGATAGGTGTCGTGCAGATTGACCGTCGGGTCGCAGTGGGGCGTGCCCAGGGTCACCACGGACCCGAGCCCCGGCAGCCCCCCCGCCTTGCAGATCAGGGCCCCGTGCTCATCCCCCATGAAGCGGTAGACCGCCCCGTCCGGGGCCCCGGCCAGCACCGTCGGCGGCCCGACCTCCGTGGCGAAGGCCTTCAGTCCGGCATCGACGGTGACCAGGCCCGGCGTGTTGGTGCTGACCACCCGGGCATCGACCATCAGCGCGGTCTCGTAGGGGTCCTCGAGGCCGAACTCGCAGTCCAGGTACTGGCGGTCCATGAACACGTAGGAGCCGACCTGCAACTCGGTGAACACGCCCAGCGTGGCGTCGATCCGGTGGGTGCCGGTGCCGCCGCCGGTGACGATGGCAGGGGCGCCCCCCGCCTCGGACAGGGCCGCGATCACGGTGCGCAGATAGTCCGCCCGCTCCTCCATGGCCGCGCGGCGCTCGGCCAGATCGGCAATGTGCTGGTGCGCGCCGCAGTAGAACTGGACCCCGCCATAGGCAAGGCCCGGCGTCTGCGCGATCACCTGCCAAAGGGCCACGGCCGCCTCGGCGGAGGTGACGCCGGTGCGGTGAAGGCCGGGGTCGATGTCAATCAGCACGGTCAGCGGCTTGCCCTTCGCCTGGGCCGCCGCGCCGATGGCCCGGGCATTGTCCGGATGGTCGACCACGCACATCAGCCCGTCCGTGACGAGATTGAGGGCCGCCAGCCGGGCCACGGCGGGCGCCGACACCACCGGGGAGGTGATCAGCAGACCGGCGCTCACCCCATGGGCGGCCAGGGCCTCGGCCTCCCCCAGCTTGGCGCAGCACTGCCCCACGGCGCCTGCGGCGATCTGGCGACGGGCAATGTCCGGCGACTTGTGGGTCTTGGCATGGGGCCGCAGCTTCAGCCCAGCCGCCGCGGCAAAGGCCGCCATGCGGGCGATGTTGCGGTCAAGGGCGGGCAGGTCCACCACCAGCACCGGCGTGTTCAGCCGGGCGCGCCCCCCCGCCTGCCCCAGCAGCGACCGGTGCAGGTCCTCGTCCCTGGCAAAGCCGCTCTCCACGGTCAGACCAGGGCCAGGGCGACGGGCAGGACGATGCCCGCGATCAGCAGCGACACCGCCAGCAGGTTGCGGCGATGGGGCAGCAGCGCCATCCACACCCCGAGCAGGGTCGACAGGGTCAGCCCCGTGGCCACCAGCAGGAACAGGGCCTTCAGGGCCGTCTCGCGCAGGGGCGGCGCCTCCTCCGCCTTGGCCGGGGGCTTGTCGGCTGCGGCGGGGGGCTTGCCCGCCGGCTCATGGGCATCATGGTCGTGGTCATGATCTGCGTCGGCATGGTCGCCGCCATCGGGGTCCGCCTTGGGGCCGCCGTGATGCTCCGACAGGCCGAAGCGCTGGTCCTTGTGCAGGTTGCCCAGCTTCTCGAGGATGGCCGGCGGATGATAGGCTCCCCGGGCCTCGTGCAGGCCATAGAGCTGGAAGGCCCCGGTGACGGCGAAGAACACCACGCTCGGAGCAATGAACAGGCCCAGATAGCCGTGGATATTCCGGATCAGGGCCAGCCTCGCGGCCCTGGCCCCGCCGCCCTTGCGCGTCTTTCCGCTCATCCGTCACCTTCTCCGTCGCTAGCTGCACCGTTGCGCCCGTGACACCCTGATAGACGAGACTTAGCGTGACAAACGAATCCCTTCGCACCCCGGGTGATTTTCGGTTAATTGTGGCATTAACCATTCTCGAGAGTGTTCGCCCATGGCTGGAATTGTTGAAAGACTAGGCTCGATGGCGAGCACGGACATGGGCAAGGTGCTCAGCCTTGCCCACACCACCTATAATGAACGGATGCAGGTCCACAATCATACGGGCCTCGCGATCCTCGAGACGATCGGCCACGTGGCCAGGGTCCATCCCGCCATATTCGGCGTCGGTGCCCTGTTCCTGATCGAACTGGTGCTCGAGGAGCAGAAGATCCTGCACCAGCAGCACCTCGCCGCCAGCGGGGCGGCAGCGGGTTCGGCGACCGGTTCGACGGCGGGCGCTGAGCCGCATGCGGGCGGCGGTCTCCACTTCCCGCACATCGAGGCGCCGCACCTCACGGCCCCGCAGCTGCATGCGCCGAAGCTCAATCTCGACCACATCAAGCCGGGCAAGGTGGCGATGGAAGTGTTCGGGGCGCTGGTGCTGCTGAAGTTTGCCACCTTCGGCGCGCGGATGTTCCGCCGCAAGTCCCCCACGGACGTGTGGTTCGCCCCGGCTTCCCGCATCCATCTGTTCAGCGGGGCGCTGGGCGCCTACTACGTGGCCAAGTCCCTGCGCTCGCCCAAGGTCAGCGCCTGGCGCAATGCCGCCGCCGCCCTGTTCGTCACCGATGCCCTGAAGCCGATGCTGAAGGCCCCCAAGGGCCGCCGGAAGGCCCCGGCCGCGCGCTCGGCCCCTCTGGCCATGGCCGCCCCGGTTGCCGCGCCCTTCGCGACCGGTCCGACGCCGACCGCGCCCACCCCGCTCACCCCGGTCAGCGGACCCGGCGGCCCGACCGGGGGCGCACCGGTCCCCGCCCCGGCGGCGGAGCCCGCGCCCGCGCCGACCACGGGCCCGGCCAACGACCCCTCCACGGCCAGCATCGAGGTGACTCCCGGTCAGGTGTTCGCCGCCTCGCCCCAGTTCTGGACCCCGCCGCCGCGGCCCAACCGCGAGACCGTGAACCCGACGGCCCCGATGTCGGAGACCGTGGCCACCGCCGCGCCGCGGATGGAAGGACCGGAACACGCCGCCGCCGCGCCGAGCCTGGAAGCTCCGAGCCTGGCGTCTTCGGCCCCGGGCGGCCAGCTGGGCGACATTCCGTCCGGCGAGATCATCCAGTGGACCGGCTTCACCGGTGCCAGTGAAACCGCCAGCCGCCTGGCGGACTGACCCGCCCGCAGCCGCGGGGTACGGCCCTGCCCCTCCGCGCGTTCCCGCCATTGACGGGCGCGGCCGGATCACCGACCCTCCCCGTCCGAATGAGATGGACGGAGCACTGACATGAAGGCCCTTCTGACCGGCGTCGGCCTGGCCCTTGGCCTGCTGAGCGGAACGACCCTGTCCGGAGCTGCGGCCTGGGCTGCGGACGCCGCCCCGGCTCCCGCGGATGCGACGCTGCGCCCCGACCAGGCGGCCTTCCGCGCCCTCTACAAGGAACTGGTGGAGACCAACACCACCCTGTCCACCGGCAGCTGCACCCTGGCGGCGGAGCGGATGGCCAACCGGCTGAAGGCGGCCGGCTTTGCCGATGCGGACATCCATCCCTTCGCCGCCGAAGGTCATCCGAAGGAGGGCGGCCTGGTGGCCGTGCTGCACGGCACCGACCCCAAGGCCCGGCCGATGCTGCTGCTGGCCCATATCGACGTGGTCGAGGCCAAGCGGGAGGACTGGGTCCGCGACCCCTTCACCCTGATCGAGGAGGGCGGCTATTTCTATGCCCGGGGGGCCAGTGACGACAAGGCCCAGGCTGCCGTCTGGGTGGACACCCTGGTGCGCTTCAAGACCAGCGGCTTCAAGCCCCGGCGGGACGTGAAGATGGCGCTCACCTGCGGCGAGGAGACGGCCAGCGCCTTCAACGGGGCCGGCTATCTGGCCACCCACGAGCGGGCCCTGATCGACGCGGCCTTTGCCCTGAACGAAGGGGCCGGCGGACGGCTGGACGCCGCGGGCAAGCCGGTGGTGTTCAATGTCCAGGCCGGGGAGAAGTTCCCGCAGGACTATCGGCTGGAGGTCACCAATCCCGGCGGCCACTCGTCCCGGCCGACCCGGGACAATGCCATCTATCACCTGGCGGCCGGGCTGACCCGGATCAGCCAGTACGACTTCCCCCTGGCCTCCACCGACGCCTCGCGCACCTATTTCGCGCGCATGGGGGCGATCACGCCGGGTCCCATGGGGGCTGCCATGACCGCCTTTTCCAAGGACCCCACCGACGCCGCGGCCGCGGCGACCCTGTCGGAGGACCCCGGCCTGAACGGCATGCTGCACACCACCTGCGTGGCCACCATGCTGGAGGCCGGGCACGCCACCAATGCCCTGCCGCAGCGGGCCCGGGCCAATGTGAACTGCCGCATCTTCCCCGGCACCACGGCGGAGGAGGTCCGCGCCACCCTGCAGAAGCTGGTGGATGATCCCAAGATCACCGTCACCACCCTCGGGGCCCGCAGCGAGGTGAGCAAGGCCCCGCCGCCCCTCACCCCCGAGATCATGAAGCCGATCGAGACCGTGGCGGCGCGGATGTGGCCCGGCGTGCCGATCATCCCGGTCCTGCAGCCGGGGGCCACGGACGGGGCCTTCCTCACGCCGGTGGGCATTCCCACCTACGGCGTGTCCGGCCTGTTCGGTGATCCGGACGGCAACGGCGTGCATGGGCTGAACGAGCGCATCCGGACCCGCTCCCTCTACCAGGGTCGGGACTTCATGTACGATCTGGTGAAGATCTACGCGATGCAGAAATAACGCCCGGTTGCACGACCTGGCGTCATTCACTTGTTAAGGATCATCGGCCTAGGTTCATCGCAGGAAATTCAGGAGTCCTGCCGATGAAACCCGAATCCTCCAGCAACTTCGACTCCGCCTCCGCCATTGAACTGATCTCGTTCATCGTCCGGGGTCAGGAATTCTGTGTCGACATCAGCGACATACTGGAAATCCGGGGCTGGGCCCAGGAGACTCCGATCGCCCAGGCACCGGACTATGTCCGCGGCGTGATCAGCCTGCGCGGCGTGGTCATGCCGGTGGTCGATCTCGGCCTGCGGCTGGGCATGGGCGCGACGGAAGCGGGCGAGCGCAACGTGATCGTGGTGGCGCACCTCCCGGTCGGGCAGGTGGGCCTGCTGGTGGAAGCGGTGTGCGACACCATGATGATCCAGAGCGGCCAGATCCAGGCCTCCGACAGCGTGGCGGGCCACGTGGCGCCGGACTTCATCCGCGGCTTCCTGCCGCTGGAGGACCGGATGGTCACGGTCCTGACCCTGGCCCGGGTGTTCGATCCGGACCTGCTGGGGGTTCCGGCCCCCGCCGACGCGGCGGCCTGACGCCCGCCCAGACCTCAGCGCCCCATCAGGACGTCCCGCGCCCGGTTCAGCTGGGCGGCGAGGCCGGGCGTACCGCCGGCGTCGGGATGGGCCCTGCGGATCTGTTTCAGATAGGCGGCCTGCACCGTGGCCGCATCCGCATCCACCGCAATGCCCAGCATGTCCGCGGCGTCCTGACGGCTCATGGCCGCTCCGGCGGAGGGGGATGCGCCCGGGCCTGACGGTCCGGTCCGGAAGGTGAAGCGGAAGCCTGTGCTGCGCCGGGCCCCCATCAGCGCCAGGATTCCGACGATGGCCAGTCCGAGCCCCACGGGCCAGTCTCCGCGCACGGCCACGAACAGCCCGGCGGCGAGGGCGGCAAGACCCAGGGTCCCCGCCCCCGGTCGCCAGTTGCCGGCCGTGATCCGTGCCAGATAGCGCCGGACCGGCGGGCCGATCATCACGCCAAGCGCCAGCAGCAACAGGGCCCCGATCAGGGGCATCAGCGCTGCGGGCTGGCGGCCACCGGACGATAGACCCGCGCCGACGCCTTGATGCCACCCGACCGGGGGGCCTCGTCCGGCCCGGCGGCCCGGGGCTCGATCAGGTCGCCGAGACCGGCAGCCTGCATCACCGCCCGCAGCTCCTGCCGCGCGGCCACATGGGTGAGGGACACCGGCACCGGCCGCACGCTGGAGGACAGGTCCGCCACCGTCAGGCCGAAGGGAAACAGCTCCCGGAAGATCACCCGGTCGCGCATGCCGGGGCCGACGCGGAAGCCCACCCGCTTGGCCAGGACGTCGATGCGCTCCTCCAGCCGCTTGCGGTTGCGGGCCTCGGCAGTGGCGAGGCGGTTGCGCAGCACCACCCAGTCGAGGGAGCGCCGCTCGCTCAGCATCTTCTGCTTGCGGGCCTCCCACACCACTTCGGAATAGACGCTGGGCCGGACCAGCTCGAGGGTGACCGGGTCCACCTGGCCCAGCATGTCGAAGTCCACGAAGCTGTCGTTCATCGGCGTGATGATCAGGTCGGCCTTGCCGTGGGCCAGGCGGGACAGGCCGGTATCGGAGCCGGGGGTGTCGATCACCACGAACTGGGCCTCGGTGGCCACGGAGGCGAAGGCGGCCTCGAAGGCCTCGGCCTGCACCTCGGCGGCGGCCTTGGCGAGAACGGCGGCGTCCTCGGCCAGGGGCATGGCCCAGGGCATGGGCACCTGCACGCCATTGGCCTCGGACCAGGTCCGGCGGCTGGCGAAGAAGTGACCCACGGACTGCTGGCGCAGGTCGAGGTCGATCACCGCGACCCGGGCACCGGCGTGCAGCAGGGCCGTGACGATGTGAATGGCGAGCGTGGACTTGCCGGCGCCGCCCTTCTCATTGCCGATGACGATGATCTGCGCCCGGTCGGTGGGTCGCGGCGGCGCACCCCGCGTGAGGGACATCTGGCTCAAGAATGGCTCCATCGTCTGGAAAAAACGACTCAGTCAACCCGTGCGGCACGGGTCGCAGAGTTAACACATCGGAAAGGATTGCTCACGGAATTCCGCGGGGCGTGGTGTGCGTGGTTCGAGACGCGCGCGTCGCGCGCTCCTCACCATGACGAGCGTTCTTCAACCTTCGTCATCCTGAGGAGGGCCGCAGGCCCGTCTCGAAGGACGCAGTGTGGTGCTGCGTGGTTCGAGACGCCCTTTCAGGGCTCCTCACCATGACGCAGGGTTGGGGCTTTCGAGCCCACGGCCCCATCCGCGAGTGGAACAAACGCGCGTCATCCTGAGGAGGGCCGAAGGCCCGTCTCGAAGGACGCAAACGCCCCTACCAGGCCCCCAGTTCCCGCAGGGCGCGGGCCAGTTCCGGCGGAGCGGTCTCGCCGCCGTCCCCGTCGGACAGGTCCGGCGGGGCCTCCTCCGGCTTCAGATAGCGCCAGCCCTGGAACGGACGGCGCGGCGCGGCATGGGTGCGGACCACCGGCAGGCCGACGACGATCTCGCAGCGGGCGGCCTGGCCCTCCCCCAGGGTGTCCACGGCCAGGATCGGCTGGCGGCACTGGATCACCCCCTTGATCACCCAGAACAGGGACCCGCCGTCGGTCAGCTCGTCCGCGCGCTTGGGGGTCTGGCGGGTATGGACCGCGCGACGGGTCTCGCCCCGCCAGTAGGCCTCCAGCTCCTCGACCCGTTCCACTCCGACGCAAAGCTTTATTAGATGTAATGGCATAGGTTGCTGATAACCGAGTCCCGTCGCCGCGGCGAGCCCGGAAGCCCCTGCCCCGCGCCACGGGGTCGTGAAGGAGGATCGGAACGGTCCATGGCGGTCACCTACCCGCACCCGTCGGTGCGACGGCGCCCGGTCGACCTGCCGGATCGACAGGGGGCCGCGCCCGCCGATGCCAGTCTGCAGCGCGCGGCGGTCCAGGCCCTCGAGCGGGGGTGGATCCGGCTCGTGCTGGCAGTGTTCGTCAGCGTCTTCCTGGTGCACGGCTACGGTCCCCTCGGGGCGCTGGGCTGGCTCCTGGTGCTGCTCGCCATCTGCCACGGCACCGCGCGGGTGCAGCGCCGCTTCCTGGCCGGGGAGACCCGGCTGGCGACCCTCTATGTCATCGGCGTGGGGGTGGAGAGCCTGTGGTGGTGCGCCCATGCCGGCCTGCTGGTGCGGGACGGGAACGCGGTGTCCCTGGTGGCGGCGGTGATGGACCTGCTGTCGGTCACCCTGTTCGGCATTGTCGGCATGCACACCAACCGGCGGGTGCTGCTGGCGACGATCCTGCCGACCATCACTTCCCTGTCGGTGCTGCTGATCACGGCCCTGCTGCAGCTGGCCGGACCGGGGATGGCGATCACCGGGGGCATCGCCTCCATCGCCGTTTCGGCGGCCTTCGTCTACTACGGGCTCAACCTGCACCGGGCCGAACGGAGCCTGACCGCCGCCAACCACGCCCTGGCCGAGCTGTCCCGGCGGGACATGGCCCACGCCCGGTTCCTGACCGACGTGTCGGAGATCGCCGATGTGGGCGGCTGGCGCTGGGACCCCCAGGATAGCCGCCTGGAATGGTCCGGCGCCGCCCAGCGCATCCACGACGTGCCCGCGGACTACCAGCCCGTCGGCACGACCGCCATCGACTTCGTCCGGGCCGACCACCGGCAGGTCTTCCGCGAACTGATCGCCGAGGCGCTCCGGAACGACGAGCGGATCACCGCGGATGTGCCGATCATCACCGCCGCCGGCCGCCATCGCTGGGTGAGGATCTCCGGGCGCCGCCATGTGGAGGCGGATGGCCGGACCCTGCTGATCGGCGCGATCCAGGACATCACCGAGCGGCGGGCGACCCAGGACCGGCTGATCGAGCTGGCCGAGGCCGCCCAGGCCGCCAACCGGGCCAAGGACGGGTTCCTGGCCAATATGAGCCACGAGATCCGCACGCCGCTCAACGGGGTGATCGGTCTGACGGCGGCGCTGCTGGAGACGCCCCTCGACCCCCGCCAGGCCGAGATGGCAGAGCTGATCCATGCCTCCGGCCACGCCCTGGAGGGGCTGGTGACGGACATTCTCGACCTGTCGAAGATCGAGTCCGGGCATCTGGACCTGGTGCGCGAGCCCTTCGACCTGCGCCAGGCGATCGACTCCGCGGCCTATGTCATGCGCGCCCGCGCCGAGCAGAAGGGCGTGGGCTTCCGCCTGCACTACACCCCCGCCGCCGACGGCCTGATGCTGGAGGATGCCATGCGCCTGCGGCAGATTGTGTCGAACCTGGCCTCCAACGCCGTCAAGTTCACCGATGCGGGAGTGGTGACGGTGGAGGTCGACATGACCCCCGGCCGGACCGGGGAGGACCCGCACAGCCTGCGGATCGAGGTCCGCGACACGGGCATCGGCTTCGACTCAGCGGCCCAGGAGCGCCTGTTCCAGCGCTTCGAGCAGGCGGACATGACCATCAGCCGGCAATATGGCGGCAGCGGGCTGGGCCTGGCCATCTGCCGGGCCCTGACCGAGCGGATGGGGGGCACCATCCGCGCCACCAGCACGCCTGGGGAGGGCAGCTGCTTCACCGTCACCCTGCCCCTGCCCCGTGCCCCCGCCGGGACAGCGGTCACCGGTCCGCAGACCGACCCCGCGCCCGCAGCCCTCGACCGCATCCGGCTCCTGGTGGCGGAGGATCATCCGATCAACCGTCGCACCCTGTGCCTGATGCTGGACCCCTTCGGCATCGACATCACCCTGGCCGAGGACGGGGCTCAGGCCCTGGAGGCCTTCCGGAGCGGGACGTTCGACGCGGTCCTGATGGACATGCAGATGCCGGTGATGGACGGCCTGGCCGCCACCCGCGCCATCCGCTGCCTGGAGGCGGAGACGGGGCGTCGCCGGACACCGGTGATCATGCTCAGCGCCAATGCCATGGCCGACCACGTGGCCACCGCCCGGCAGGCCGGCTGCGACCTGCATCTGGCCAAGCCCATCCGTCCGGATCGGCTGGTCGCCGGACTGACCGAAGTGCTGGCCGCCCGGGGGACCGGGGCCGCCCGGGCCTAGCCCATGGCGTTGAGGCCGACGGCCAGCAGGCCCGCCATGATGAAGGCCACGCCGATCACCGTGCCCACGAACAGCCAGCCCATCCGCAGGAGGGTCATGACCACGCCGGTCCGGTAGACCCCGCGCAGGTGCACGAACAGATGCACCGGCAGGGCCAGCAGCAAAATGCCCCCCAGGCCCAGCGGGTTCAGCAGGACGATGCAGATCGCCAGCCCCAGGAACGAAAGGCTGTGCAGCGAGAAGATCACGTGGTCGAACAGGAAGAACTCCCGCCGCCAGGCGAAGGCCGCCGCCAGCAGCAGGGTGGACAGGGGCAGCATCATGAAGGCGAACCGCTCGCCCCAGCTTTCCAGCACCAGATAGAACCGCTCCGGGTCGTCGATCACCTTGTCGAGGCGCTGCTTCAGCCAGTCCGACGCCCCGGCATCCGCCCGGTCCGACCCCAGCTTCACCTGCACCCTGGCCGTCTGCTTCTTCAGCTCCGCCCGCTCCGCAGGGGTCAGGTCCGCCAGTTGCCGGGTCTCGGTGTGGTTGAGGGTGGTGGTGTTTCCGCTGCGGGTGAAGGAGGCGGCCACCGGGGCCTTGTCCCGGGGCAGGCCGCCCACCAGGAAGACCAGCAGCAGCACCACCAGGAACAGGCGCAGCGGCGGGATCTGCGGGGCCCGGTGCCCGTCCAGATAGCTGCGGGTGAGCTGTCCCGGCTTCAGGGCCAGGTCCGGCAGGGTGCGCCACAGGCGTCCGTCGAAGTGGAACAGGCCCTCGATGCTCTCCATCAAGAGCTTGGTGGTGGACCGGTGGAAGTCCTCCCCCAGCTGGCCGCAGGCATGGCACCACGGTCCCTGCAGGGGCGTGGCGCAGTTGGCACAGGGGGTGCCCGGCGGCAAGGCGTGCTCCCCGCCCGGCTTGCGGCGCAGGAAGCCGCCCAGGGATCCGGCGGCGGCGGTGTCCAGTTCCTGACTCACGGTCGTTCGGCTCCCCCTCCCATCGCCGGGTGTCCCGACGGGTCTCAGCCCATCCAGGCGGGCTTGCGCTTGCCGAAGAAGGCGGCGATGCCCTCCCGGCCCTCCGGCGACACGCGGCGGGCGGCGATCCGGCGGGCGGTCTCCTCCATCAGGGCGTGATCCACCGGCCGTCCGGCCACGTCATCGGCCAGACGCTTGGCATCGGCCACGGCCTCCGGCGCACAGGCCAGGATGTCCCCGGCCAGCACCTCCTGCACCGCGCCCAGGGCGTCGGCGGAGGCCACCACCTGGTCCACCAGGCCGATGCGCAGGGCCTCCTCCGCACTGAAGCGGGTGCCGAGGGCAAACAGCCGCCGGGCGTTCCGGGCCCCGATGGCGCCGACCACATAGGGGCTGATGGTGGCGGGGGTCAGGCCGAGCTTCACCTCGGAGAACGCGAACTGGGCATCGGCCGTGGCCACGGCCATGTCGCAGGCCGCCACCAGACCTGCCCCGCCGCCGAAGGCCGGACCCTCCACCAGGGCGACGGTGAGCATGGGCAGCCGGTGCAGGGCGTTCAGCATCTTTGCCAGGTCCAGGGCATCGGCCCGGTTCTCCGCCTCGGTGAATCCGGCCGCATGACGCATCCATTCCAGGTCCGCCCCGGCGCAGAAGCCGCCGCCGGCCCCGCGGATGAACAGGATCCGCACCCCCTCGGCCCCGGCCAGGGTGTCGAAGGCCTCGGTCAGGGCCAGGATCATCCGGGCGTCGAAGGCGTTCTTGCGGGCCGGCCGGTTCAGCAGCAGCACCGCCACCCCCTCTGTGGTGGCTTCCAGCAGCACGGACTGGTCGGACGCCTCGTCCTGGACGTCGACGTACTTGGAAGTGATGGGGTCAGTCATGGCGGGCTCCTGGTCTTGGACGTTCAAGGTCGTGAGGGGTGAGGCCGATCTCCCCGGCACCCCCCTTCGGACCTCGGGCAGAGCCCCCCGCTCAGTGCTGCTGGGGCGTCGTGCTGTTGGACGGCGCACTCGCGGGCGGCGGGGGAGCATAGTCCGGCCCGAAGGCCCCGTCATTGACCGACTGGGTGTTGCTGGCGAGGTTGTTGCCCGTGGCATTGGCCGGCACGGTCGGCTCCGGGGCCGGGGCCGGCTTTGCGGCCGCGGGCGGCGCGGCGGGCGGCGCGGCCTGGTCCCCCTCCGCGGCGCTGCGGCGGGAGCAGGCGGACAGGCCCATCGCCCCCACGGCGACGGCGACAAGCCCAAGGCGAATGGCCAACATCCGTGACCGGTTGCGAGACATGGTCGACGATCCCTCAGGTTCCTTCGGGGGCGACAGACCGACGCACCCATCGCCGATCCTCCCCGGATCGCCCCCGACTTTCACCGGGCTTTAGCACAGCTTTCGCGCCTTGGGGCGATATCGGCGCGACGGCGTCGCATTTTCGGCCTACGATTCGAGTCGATGAGAGGTCCCGCCCCCGGACAGTCCGACAGCGCGCTTTCGCGTCTGTTCACCGGCCCCCATGCGGCCAAGGGGGTGGTGTGGTTCTCCCTGCCGGGAGGGCGGCCCCTGTACCGGGCGGGCCAGCCGGCGGACACCCTCTATTTCGTCCGGGCCGGACGGCTGGGGGTCGTGCGGGAGACTCCCGGCGGCGCGCCGGACCTGATCGGCGTGATCAAGCCGGGGGAGCCCGCGGGCGAGATGGCCCTGATCGCGGGCACGCCCCACTCGGCCACCGTCACCGCCCTGCGGGATTCGGAAATCCTCGCCCTGTCCCGCCAGACCTTCTTCACCGAGGCGCGCAAGCATCCCGACGTGATGGCGGAACTGGCGCGGCTGATGATCCTGCGGGCCCGCCAGCCCCTGAGCCGGAGCGGCGCGGGACGCCCCACCGTGTTCGGCTTCGTCGCCGTCAGCCCCGGCGTGGATGCCCAGGGCTTCACCCAGTCCGTGGCCCAGTCCACCCGGGAAATGGGCTTTTCCGCCGCGGTGGTCGGCGCGGAGGGCGCCCACCAGTCGACCGAGTGGTTCTCGCGCATCGAGCATGGCCATGACGTGGTCCTGCTGACCGCCGGGCCCGACGAGACCGACTGGGCCCACCAGTGCGCCCGCCAGGTGGACCGGCTGTTCCTCATCGGCCGGGGTGACCTGCCGGCCCCGAAGGAACCCGCCTCCGTCGTCCGGGCCGCCGCCCAGCTGCACCGGCAGACCGACCTGATCCTGATCCAGTCGCCGGACGCGACCCGGCCCAGCGGCACCGAGGCCTGGGTGGACAGCCAGCACGCCATCCGCCACTTCCATGTGCGCCGGATGGGACGGGACATCGACCGCATGGCCCGGATCATCACCGGCACCTCGGTGGGGCTGGCCCTGTCCGGGGGCGGGGCGCGGGCCTATGCCCATGTGGGCGTGATCCGGGCCCTGCGGGAGGCCGGGCACCCCATCGACTTCCTGGCCGGGGCCTCCATGGGTGCCGTGGTGGCGGCGGGCTATGCGGCCGGCTGGGACGACCAGGAGATCTCCGACCGCATCCGCGCGGCCTTCGTCACCTCCAACCCCCTGGGGGACCTGACCTTCCCCATGGTGGCCATGACCCGGGGCCTGACGGTGAAGGGACGGCTGAAGCAGCATTTCGGCGAGATCGACATCGGCGACCTGTGGCTGCCTTTCCTGTGTACCTCCTCCAACCTGACCACGGCGGCGACCTTCCAGCACCGCAAGGGCAAGGTGCGCCGGGCGCTTCGCGCCAGCGTCGCCCTGCCGGGCATCTTGCCGCCGGTGGTGATGGGGGACGACGTGCTGGTGGACGGGGCGGTCATGTGCAACCTGCCCACCGAGCTGATGCGCAGCTGGCACCGGGGCCCGGTGGTGGGCGTGGACGTGGCCGCGGCGGAGGGCCTGAACGCCCAGGACATTGCCAGTCCGCCGTCGTTCCTGCGCTGGCTGGCCTCGGGGGAGTGGCGGCACGGCCCGCCCATCGTGTCGATCCTGATCCGCGCCGCCACCGCTCCCACGCAGAAGGAGACCGCCATGGCGCACGAGGCCTGCGACCTTCTGATCATTCCCCGGATCGAGGGGGTGGAGCTGCGCGACTGGCGGGCCTTCGAGCCTGCTGTGGCCGCGGGCTACGAGGCGGCCCGCATGGCGCTCGGCCGCCTCGACCGGCCCCTGTCACGGCTGCGGCTGCCGGTGCCCGCGGACAACGAGATGTTCGGCTAGGGTGGGGGTGCCTGCGTGGTTCGAGACGCGCGTTCCGCGCTCCTCACCATGACGCGCGTTGAGGTTCACAAACCTTCGTCATCCTGAGGAGGGCTAAGCCCGTCTCGAAGGACGCTGTTCCGGTTCTGCGTGGTTCGAGACGCGCGTTCCGCGCTCCTCACCATGACGCGCGTTGGCGTTCACAAGCCTTCGTCATCCTGAGGAGGGCGTAGCCCGTCTCGAAGGACGCTGTGTCGGTTGTGCGTGGTTCGAGACGCGCGTACCGCGCTCCTCACCATGACGCGCGTTGGGGTTCACAAACCTTCGTCATCCTGAGGAGGGCGAAGCCCGCCTCGAAGGACGCAGCCCCTCACCCCCGCCGCAGCATCAGGAACAGCCGCGGGAACGGGAACAGGGTCACCCCGTCGGGCTGCACCGGGAACAGCGGCCGCAGGGCCTCGGCATAGGCATCGAGGAACTCCCGCTGCTCCGCCGGATCGGGGAGACGGGCGAGATAGGGCCGAAGCCCCGTGCCCTTCATCCAGTCCACCACCGGGTCCTCGCCGGTCAGCTCGTGCAGATAGGTGGTGGTCCAGATGTCCGTCTCACCGAAGGGGGCCAGCAGGCGATGGTAGTCCGCCGGGGCCAGCACCGGCTGCACCCCGCGCACGTCCTGCATCCGCGAGGCCCAGGGCCCGCGCCCGGCCACGTCGCGCATCACATGGTGCCAGGACTCGGCAAAGCTCATGGGCATCTGGCAGGCAAACACGCCGCCGGGGGCCAGCTGTCCCGCCAGCCGGGGGAACAGGGTCTCGTGGTCTCCCACCCACTGGAGGGCGGCATTGGTGAAGATCAGGTCCGGCGGCACATCGGGGGCGAAGGCGGCAATGTCCCCCTGCACCCACTCCACCCGGGCCCGGGTGGCGCGGGCCCGCTCCAGCATGTCGGCGCTGGAATCGAGGCCGTAGACGGTGCAGTTGGGGTGGCGCGCGGCCAGGACGGCCGCATGCTCCCCCGTGCCGCAGCCCAGGTCCCAGATGGTCGCCGGTTCCAGGTCGCCGGGCAGCTGCACCATCAGGTCCAGGGCCGGGCGGTCGCGATAGCCCCGATAGCGCTGGTACTGGTCGGGGTCCCAGGTCGTCTGGCCGGTCACGCGGGCTCCACGACCACGGCGGTGCCGTAGGCGAGCACCTCGGTGATGCCCTCCATGATCTCGTTGGCGTCATAGCGCATGGCCAGCACGGCATTGGCCCCCATCTCCGTCGCATGGGCGGCCATCAGCTGGTAGGCCTCCGCCCGGGCGTGCTCCGCCAGCCGGGTGTAGATGGTGATGTTGCCGCCGAAGAGGGACTGGATGCCCGCGGCGAAGTTGCCGATCACGCTGCGGGAGCGGACGGTGACGCCGCGGACGAGGCCCACGTGGCGCACCACGCGATAGCCGGACAGGTCATTGGTGGTGCTGACGAGCATGGGATCGGGTCTCCGCAGATGAGACGCAAAGGCTAGTCCCGTTCGCCGCTGCGGGCGAGCCCCTCAGTTCCCGTTGCGGGGAATGCGGGCGTCCACCTCGATCTCGATCTTCATCCGCCCGTCCACCAGCCCGCAGACCAGCGCCGTGGCCGCGGGCTTCGCCGCGCCGCAGAATTCCCCGAAGATCGGGGCCAGGGTCTCGAAGTCCGCCCCGTCGGTCAGGTAGTAGCGCACCCGCACCAGATGGGAGAGGTCGCCCCCTGCCTTGGCCAGGGCGTCGGCGATGTTGTGGAAGCACTGCCGCGCCTGGGTCGCCACGTCGTCGGAAATGGTCATGCTGGCATAGTCGAAGCCGGTGCAGCCGGAGACGAACACCTCCGCATAGGTGTCGAACTCCACCACGGCGGCGCGGGCATAGCCGGCCAGGGTCTCGAAGGTCGAGCCGGAGGAAATCGAGGCGCGGAGCATGGCGGGGCCTTTCGGGGCTGCAAGGCTGACGCGGCGGACGGCTTGTCCGGGCGTGCAGCCGTGCTACACCGCGCCCGATCGGTGTTTCCAGCGAAAAGCGGACGCCGCCCCCGGATCGTGACCCCATCGGAAAGCGTCGCCCCCATGACCCAAACGCCCACCCGCATCGAGACCGACACCTTCGGCCCCATCGAAGTCGCCAGCGACCGCTACTGGGGAGCCCAGGCCCAGCGCAGCCTCGGCAATTTCAGGATCGGCTGGGAGCGCCAGCCCGCCCCGGTGGTCCGGGCCCTGGGCATCGTCAAGCGCGCGGCGGCGGAGACCAACATGGCGCTGGGCCGCCTGGACCCGAAGCTGGCCGCCACCATCATCGCCGCCGCCAACGAGGTGATCGAGGGCAAGCTGAACGACCACTTCCCGCTGGTGGTGTGGCAGACCGGCTCGGGCACCCAGTCGAACATGAACGCCAACGAGGTGATCTCCAACCGGGCGATCGAGATGCTGGGCGGGGAGATGGGCTCGAAGAAGCCCGTCCATCCCAACGACCATGTGAACATGAGCCAGTCGTCCAACGACACCTATCCCACGGCCATGCACATCGCCTGCGCCGAGGAGATCCACCACCGTCTGCTGCCGGCGCTGCGCCACCTGGCCAATGCCCTGAACGACAAGGCCCAGGCCTGGCACGCCATCATCAAGATCGGCCGCACCCACACCCAGGACGCCACGCCGCTGACCCTGGGCCAGGAATTCTCCGGCTATGCCCAGCAGGTGCTGAACGGCATCGCCCGGATCGAGCAGACCCTGCCCATGCTGATGCAGCTGGCCCAGGGCGGCACGGCGGTGGGCACGGGCCTCAACGCCCCGGTGGGCTTCGCCGAAGGGGTGGCCGACCGGATCGCCGCCATCACCGGGCTGAAGTTCACCTCCGCACCCAACAAGTTCGAGGCGCTGGCCGCCCACGACGCCATGGTCTTCAGCCACGGGGCGATCAACACGGTGGCCGCGAGCCTGTTCAAGATCGCCAACGACATCCGCTTCCTGGGCTCCGGCCCCCGGGCGGGACTGGGGGAGCTCAGCCTGCCGGAGAACGAGCCCGGCTCGTCGATCATGCCGGGCAAGGTCAACCCGACCCAGTGCGAGGCCCTGACCCAGGTCTGCGTGCAGATCTTCGGCAACAATGCCGCGCTCACCTTTGCCGGCAGCCAGGGGCATTTCGAGCTGAACGTCTACAATCCGGTGATGGCCTACAACTTCCTGCAGTCGGTGCGGCTGATGTCGGACGCGGCGGTCAGCTTCACCGACAACTGCGTGGTGGGGATCGAGCCGCGGCTGGACAACATCAAGTCCGGTGTCGAGCGCTCCCTGATGCTGGTCACGGCGCTGGCCCCCAAGATCGGCTACGACAACGCCGCCAAGATCGCCAAGACCGCGCACAAGAACGGCACGACTCTGCGGGAAGAAGCCGTCGGCGGCGGCTATGTGACGAATGAGGAATTCGACGCCCTGGTCCGGCCGGAGAACATGGTCCATCCGGGGTGAGGTCCTGCGTGGTTCGAGACGGCCCGTTCCGGGCCTCCTCACCATGACGCATGTTGTTGATCACCCCCTTCGTCATCCTGAGGAGGGCGAAGCCCGTCTCGAAGGACGCAAGGCCTGTGCTGCGTGGTTCGAGACGGCCCTCCGGGCCTCCTCACCATGACGAATGTTGTAGATCCACCCCCTTCGTCATCCTGAGGAGGGCGAAGCCCGTCTCGAAGGACGCACCCCCCATGGCAGGCCTCAAGGACAAGCGCGGCTTCATCGACAAGGACCGCCTGGACCTGTCGGAGCGTCAGGCGGTGGAATACTGGATGAAGCGCTGGGGCGTGACGCGGGAGCAGATCACCGCCGCCCACCGCAAGGTCGGCCGGATGACCAGGGACATCGCCGCCGAACTCGGCAAGAAGCGCTGACGCCCTGCCCCCTAGCGGTTGTTTTTGCGGAACCGCGCTGCCTCGGCCGCCAGCCGGGCCATGGCAGCGTCCTCCCCGTCATCGCCTTCGGGCACGAAGGGCAGGGTCCCGGCCACGCCGCGCACCGCCAGCCATAGCTGCACATTGAAATGGGCGAACAGTCGAAGCGGGCGGCGCCGGTCGTCGGTGACGTCCCACCCTTCCGCCTCGAAGGCGGCGATCTGGTCCCGGTCCGGCTTCAGGTCGATGCGGTCCCAGCCCTCCGGCCGGGGCACCGCGTCCGCCTCGTCCGCCGTCAGGCCGAACAGATCGCGGGAGACCTCGTCCAGCTCGGGAAAGTCCGGACGGGCGTCGAGATCTCCCATGCGCGGTGTCATCAGGGCCTTCTGCTCCAGGGCCCTGAGGCCGGGCAGGTCGATCAGGCGGCGGAGGGGGGCTGTGGCGCTCATGGCCCATCATCCCGCCTCCCCCCGTCCGGTTCAAGGGCGGGAATGACAGGCGCGCGCGAAACGTCCTAGGCTTGGCGCAGGAGACCGAACCGCCATGCCCCATCCCCCCCTGAAACTGGACGCCGAGGGCGTCAATGCCGTCCTCAAGGCCGCCTTTCCCGACGCGCCGCCGGACGCCCGGGCCCTGGTGGTGGAGGCCGAACCCGGGCGGGTGCGCGTGCGCCGCGCCTATGGCCCCGGCCTGCTGCGGCCCGGCGGCATCATCTCGGGCCCCACCCTGATGGCCATTGCCGATACCGGGGCCTATGCCCTGGTGCTGGCCCATGTGGGGGACCAGAAGATGGCCGTCACCAGTTCCCTGGTGATGAACTTCCTCCGCGGGGCGGCGGTGGGGGACATCTGGGCCGACGCCCACCTGCTGCGCCTGGGACGGCGCAATGCCGTGTGCGATGTGCGCCTGTGGACCGAATCCGAGGACCGGCTCGCCGCCCAGGCGACGGTGACCTATTCCCTGCCCTGAGCCCATCACGTCCCCGGCAAGCCGCTTGCGCCGGACGCCGTTCGGTCGTTCCATCAAGGGCCGGTCTGGGCAGGGATGGAGCACCCCCATGGAGGACAGTCTGGAGGAACGGATCCAGGACCTGGAGCAGCTGGTCCTGCGCCTGGGAGAGCGGATCGACATGCTGGAGGCCCAGCTGGACGGCATGTCCCGGCTGGCGATCCGCACCGCAACCCGGTCCCTGCAGGGCGAGGACGACCCGGAACCGGCCTGAGATGCGCCTCAGGACGCCGCGCTGAGCGGGGTCGGCGGGGCCAGGGGCGCGGCCTCGAAGCCCGCGAGGAAGCCCAGCACGTCATCCAGCTTCATGGGCCGGGCAATGTGATAGCCCTGGGCATAGTCGCAGCCCATCCCGGCCAGCAGGGCCAGGGCCTCCGCCGTTTCCACCCCCTCGGCCACCACCCGCATGCCGAGGCCATGGGCCAGGTCCACCGTGGACTTCACCAGCAGCCGGTCCCGGGGGTTCTGGTCGATCAGCAGCACGAAGGCCTTGTCGATCTTCAGCTCCTGCGCCTGGATCTGCTTCAGATAGGCGAGCGACGACAGGCCCGAGCCATAGTCGTCGATGGACACAGGCACCCCCGCCTGCTCGAACATCCTCAGGACCCGCAGGCCCTCCTCCGGATTGGCGATCACGGCGGTCTCGGTGATCTCCATGGTGATCCGGCCCCCGGCAAAGCGGATGGCGTTCAGGGCCCGCTCGGCAAAGGCGCGGACCCCCAGCACCCGTCCGGACAGGTTGATGGCGATGGGCAGGTCGAAGCCCGCCGCGCGCAGGGCCTGCTGGTCCACCAGGGCGCGCTCCAGCACCCATTCGGTCAGGCCCTCGATATTGCCGGTCTCCTCGGCCATGACGATGAACAGGTCCGGGGAGATCGGGCCGCGGGTGGCATGGCGCCACCGGCACAGGGCCTCGAAGCCCGCGATCCGGCCGGTGCGCAGGTCGTATTTCGGCTGGTAGAACAGGCTGAGCTCGCCATTGCCGCGGGCGGCGGCCAGTTCGCTCATCAGGGACAGGTTCTTCGCCGGATCGCCATAGGCCTGCTCGTCGAAGGCGGCCAGGCGCTGGTGCGCGGCCTGGGCCTGGTCGATGGCGATGTTGGCGTGCTCCATCACCCGGTTGTCGTGGATCACGGCATCATCCGGCCCGGCGGTGAACAGGCCCACGGTCAGGCTGACATCCACCACCGCACCGCCCACCTCGAAGGGTCCGGCCAGGCCGTCCAGCAGGGCCTCCGCCAGCTCCCGGGCCGCCGCGCAGGACGGGACCGGCAGCGCCAGGGCCAGCCGCCCGGTGGACACCCGGGCGCACAGGACGTCCGGCTGCAGTCGGCGGATTTCCCGGCCCACGGCCCCCAACAGCTCGGCCAGCATCTGATAGCCGATGGCGTGGCGCAGCACGTCCAGCCGGTCGATGGCCAGGGCGATCACCGCCACCGACGGCCCGCCCGGTGCGCTGCGCAGGCGGCCGATCTCCGCCTCCAGGGCGGTGCGGTTGGGCAGGCCGGTCTCCAGGTCCCGCAGGGCCATGTCGGTGATGCGCTGCTCCCGCTCCACGATGGCGGCGGACATGGTGTTGAAGTTGCTGGCCAGGCGGCCGATCTCGTCATGGGTGGTGATGCTCACCTCCGCCCGGGCCCCCTCGCCCAGGGCGCTGACGGCGGAATCCAGCAGGGCCACCGGCCGGGTGATACTGCGGGCCAGGGCCCAGCTGCCCGCCACCAGCACGGCGATGGACAAGAGGCCAAGCCCCCCCAGCGCCGCCAGCAGCGGGCCATAGGGGGCCAGCGCCCGGTCCAGCGGATAGCGCAGCAACAGCAGCAGCGGCGCGGTCTCGCCCACCGCCCGGACCGGGGAGACCATGGCCACGGCCTTGCCCGTCGCGGCTTCCAGCATCCGGGGCTGTCCCGCCTGCGCACCGGTGCTGTCCCGGGCGAAGCGGTCGACGGCGGCGGCATCGGGGGCCTGGGGATTGGCCACGTCCCGCCAGTGTCCGTCGGTCCCGCGCTGCAGCAGCCGCGCCTCCAGGGGGATGGCGGACAGGTGCTCGAAGGTCTGCATCTGCGCCCGGTCCAGCCGGTTGGCGAAGACCAGCCAGCCAATGGGCTGCGGGGCCAGCACCGGGGCGCTGATGGTCTGGCAGGGCACACCGGCGATCTGCAGCACGCCGGAGGCATAGTCGCTGTCCGCCAGCGCCCGCAGCAGGTCCGCCCGCGCCGCGTCGGTCAGGGCCCCGGCCCCGCCCCCCAGCACCCGGCCGTCGGCCAGGACCAGGAAGGCATGGTCGATGCCCCGCCGGGCGCGAAGATTGTCCAGGGCCGATTCGATGGTCGGCGCGTCCCCGGTGGCCACGGCGGAGTTGAAGCCGAAATCCTTGGCCAGCAGCTCGGCATTGCCCTGGAGTTCCCGGGACTTCATGGCGAAGATCCGGTCGAACACCGTGCGCGAGGCCGAAAGCTCCGCCTTGGTGGCGTTCACCGCATTGGCCGTGACCATCGGCGCCACCGCCTGGGCCACCGCCACCAGGGTCAGGATGAACAGGGCCGCATACAGGATGGTGACCTTGGTCTGCAGCTTGCGGAAGACGGGGGTCACGGGCCTGCGGAACACCATCTCAGCCCCCCATGCCGCTCATGCCCGCGGGGGGATCGCGCAGCTCCAGGGTCAGGCTCTGCGTCATCTCACCCTTCAGCGCCAGGGGGCGGCTAAGGGTCTGGGCGGGGGTCTTCTGGAACGGGTGCCAGACCTTCAGCGTGAAGGCCCCGTCCGGCACGTTGTGCAGCTGCACCCGGCCCTGGTCGTCGGACCGGGCGGCGTAGGGCGTGTCCGACACATAGATGTAGGCCAGCATCCGGTCATGGATGTTGCAGCCCAGGGCCACCACGCCGGCCTTGTCGAAGGTCACCGACCGGTGGTCCTCCTGGCCGAACAGCTTCAGCTCGAAGGTCCGGGCGGGGCTGAACGAGTAGACATGGTGCCGGACCTTGTCGAGGTTCGGAAAGGCCACCGTCGCGCCCACCGGAACCAGCAGGACGAAGGGATGGAACTGGATCTTTTCCTGCGACATCTGGAACGGGCCGGCCAGACGGGTGGCCGCGGCCGGGGCCCCACCGCCGACCGGCACCAGACTGACCACGGCGTCCCGCACCGGCGCGCCATTGGCACGGTGCAGGTCCACTGTCAGCTCCGCCGCCGCGGCCGGGGCGGCCAGCGCCAGAAGACTGATCAGCACAGGGATTAGCGAACACTTCATGTCGCCAAATCGTTAGTTTAGACCAGTGAATTTGCGGTGAATGATCCGCTGGGCAAGCAAGACTAACGAAGTGTCAACCGAGATGCGGCCAGTGTGGTTAACAACAGCCCCTGACCGAGTCCTGCTCCGTGCGCGCCCCCTTCCTGTTCCTCCTCTGGCTCGCCCCGGCCGTGCTCGCCGCGAGCCTCGTGGCCCCTGTCCCGGCGATGGCCCGGCCGGACTACATCTGGGGCGGCAAGCTGGACCTGACCCGGGGAGTGACCACGGTGGACGGTGCCGCGGGGGGCGGGCTGGCCAGCTGGGCCCTGATCGACGGCAACGAGACCCGGGACGGCATCGGCGGCACGGCCAGCATCACGGAGCTGCAGACCCACAACTACGGCCTGACCACCTATGCCGTCGGCCTCGGGGCCTGGGACCGGTACGAGGTCACCCTGGGCGGCCAGGACTTCGACACCGGCAAGACCGGCGGCCGGCTGGGCCTGGGGGACGGCTACACCTTCCACCAGGACATACTGGGCCTGAAGGCGCGACTGTTCGGGGACGCGGTCTATGACCAGGACCGCTGGCTGCCGCAGGTGGCCGTCGGGGCGCAGATCAAGTCCGCGGACCACAAGGACCTGCTCCACGCCCTTGGGGCCCGGCGGGCCGACGGGGTCGACTACACGCTCAGCGCCACCAAGATCCTGCTGGACCGGAGCCTGTTGCTCGACGCCACGGTGCGCCTGACCAAGGCCAACCAGTTCGGCCTGCTGGGCTTCGGCGGCGACCGGCAGTCCGGCTACCAGCCCCGGTTCGAGGGGTCGGTCGGCTATCTGGTGACGCCGAAGCTGCTGGTGGGGGCGGAGCTGCGCACCAAGCCGGACAATCTGCGCTTCGCCCATGAGGGGGACGCGTCGGACCTGTTCGCGGCCTTTGCCGTGACCCACACCCTGTCGGCGACCCTGGCCTGGGCGGAGTTGGGGGACGTGGCCACCTTCCGCCGCCAGAGCGGCCTCTACCTCTCCCTGCAAGCGGGGTTCTGACATGCGACTTCCGACCGCGTCGCTCATCGCGGCCCTGGCCCTCGCCCTCCCGCTCGCCGCCCCGGCTGCAGAGAAGCCGGTGGACCCCTATGTCCAGTCCGACAGCAATGCCGGCGTCACCCCGATCCGCGGCGATGCGGTGTTCAAGGCCTTTCACGGCAAGGCCGGGATCGACCGGATCGTGCACCGGCTGAACCAGTATCACCACAGTGACCCGCGCCTTTCCGACCTGTTCCACGCCGCCGACGACGCGCGGCTGGAGCGCACCCTGTCGGAAATGTTCTGCTATGTGCTGGGCGGTCCCTGCCACTACACCGGCCGGGACATGGCCAGCGTGCACAAGGACATGGGCGCGCAGATCGCCCAGCAGAACGCCCAGATCGAGGACCTGCAGAAGGCCATGGCCGAGGAGCAGGTGCCGGTCTGGGCGCAGAACCGGCTGCTGGCCAGGCTCGCGCCGCTGGAGCGCGTGACCGTCACCCGCTGACAGGCCGGTCTGCCTCGGTCTAGGGTGGGTCGAACCTGAAAGGACCCGCCCATGCGTCTCGCCCGCCCCCGCCTGGCCCCCGCCGCCGACAGTGCCCTGACCCCCGACCAGAAGCGGGTGCTGGAACCCCTGGGCCAGCGGGGCCCGGTGCTGAACATCTTCCGCACCATGGCCCGCGCCCCCGAGGCCCTCACCGCCTTCCTGGCCTGGGGCAGCTACATCCTCAGCCGCCGCAACGCCCTGCCGGAGCGGGAGCGGGAGCTGGTGATCCTGCGGGTCGGCTTCCTCTGCAAGGCGGGCTACGAATGGGGCCAGCACGTGGTCATCGGCCGCCGCGCGGGCCTGACGGAGGCGGAGATCGCCCGCATCAAGCAGGGCGCCGCCGCCCCGGGCTGGAGCCCCGCCGACCGGGCCCTGCTGGCCGCCACGGACCAGCTGGTGGGCGACCACTTCGTGCAGGACGCCGCCTGGGCGGAGCTGAACAGCCACTTCGACGAGAAGGCCTGCATGGATTTCGTCTACACGGTGGGCCAGTACACCCAGGTCTCCATGGTGCTGAACACCTTCGGCGTGCAGCTGGACGAGGGCATGGTGCTGGATGAGGACCTGAAGGGGTTCTGAGGGGCTGCGTGGTTCGAGACGCCCCTTCGGGGCTCCTCACCATGACGAAGGCTCGAGCTTTCGAGCCCACGCCCTGACCGGTCACCTCCAACGCGCGTCATCCTGAGGAGGGCCGGAACGGCCCGTCTCGAAGGACGCATCGCGGCCCCGCCCTTCGCAATTGCCCCGCGTCCGGCTATACAAGTTCCATGTCAGACGGCGAAACCACCGAGATCAAGGCCGCCCCGCCCCCCACCGGCGTGGGGCGCGGCTTCATCCACGACATGTGGTACTTCGCCGCCCTGTCGGACGAGCTGAAGCCCGGCGTGCTGAAGCGCCACGAGATCATGGGCGAGCCGGTGCTGCTGGGCCGGGACAAGGCGGGCGCCGTCTACGCCCTGCGCGACATCTGCCCCCACCGGGCCGCGCCCCTGTCCGCCGGACGGGTCACCGCCGACGATGCCGGGCAGCAGGCGATCGAGTGCCCCTATCACGGCTGGCTGTTCCGCACCGCCGACGGGGCCTGCTCCAAGATTCCCTCCCTCGTCGCCGGACAGGGCATCGAGAGCGAGCGCATCCGCATCCGCCGCTGGCCGGTGGCGGAGAGCCAGGGGATGGTCTTCATCTACATGGCCGCAAATGCCCGGGACGAGGCCCCCTCCATGCCCCCGCCCACCTTCGAGGGGGTGGTCGGCGGCAAGCCCAAGCTGGTGGAGCGGATGGACTTCGACAGCCATATCGACCACGCGGTGGTGGGGCTGATGGACCCCGCCCACGGGCCTTACGTGCACCAGCAGTGGTGGTGGCGCTCCTCCAAGAAGCAGCTGGACAAGGCCAAGGCGTTCGAGCCCCGGCCCTACGGCTTCTCCATGGTCCGCCACGCCCCGTCGAAGAACAGCCGGGCCTATGCCATCCTCGGCGGTGCGCCGCAGACGGAGATCACCTTCCGCCTGCCCGGCCTGCGGTGGGAGCACATCACCGTCGGCCCCCGCCAGGTGCTGGCCCTCACCTGCCTGACCCCGATCAACGAGACGAAGACGCGCATCACCCAGCTGATCTGGTCCGACCACCCGGCCTTCGTGGTCCTGGCGCCCTTCATCAAGGCGGGTGCGAAGCGGTTCCTGAAGCAGGACGGGGACATGGTGAACCTGCAGAACGAGGGCCTGCGCTATGACCCGCCCCTCATGTGGATCGACGATGCGGACAAGCAGGCCAAGTGGTACCAGGCCCTGAAGAAGGCCTGGATCGCGTCGCGCGCGCCCGGCGGGCCGGAGTTCGTGAACCCCGTGGAGGCGACGGTGCTGAAGTGGCGGAGCTGAGGGGCTGCGTCCTTCGAGACGGGCCGTTGGCCCTCCTCAGGATGACGAATGGTGGGGAATCACAACACTCGTCATGGTGAGGAGCCCCGAAGGGGCGTCTCGAACCACGCACAACCCCCTCAGTACGCCAGGATCGGCGCCAGCCAGCGCTCCGCCTCGGCCATGGTCCAGCCCTTGCGCGCGGCATAGTCCTGCACCTGGTCCCGGTCGATGCGGCCGACGCCGAAATAGTGCGCCTGCGGATGGCTGAAATAGAGCCCGGACACCGCCGCCGCCGGGCTCATGGCAAAGCTCTCCGTCAGGGTGATCCCCGTCTGCGCCGTGGCGTCCAGCAGGCGGAACAGGGTCGCCTTCTCCGTATGGTCCGGCTGGGCGGGATAGCCGGCGGCCGGGCGGATGCCCCGGTATTTTTCCGCCAACAGATCCTCCAGCGACAGAGCCTCGTCCGGCGCATAGCCCCAGTATTCCCGCCGCACCTCCAGATGCAGCCGCTCGGCAAACGCCTCCGCCAGCCGGTCGGCGAGCGCCGCGACGATGATGGCGGAATAGTCGTCCCCCGCCTCCCGGAAGCTGCGGGCGAACTCCGCCTCCCCATGCCCGGCGGTGACGGCAAAGCCCCCCACATAGTCCGCAGGCCCGCCCACCGGCGCGACAAAGTCCGACAGCGCCGCATTGGCCCGGCCACCGGTCTTGTCCATCTGTTGACGGAGCGTATGCAGCCGCCCGACCTCGACGCTGCGCGTCTCGTCGGCATAGACGGCGATGTCGTCCCCCACGGACTGGGCCGGCCAGAAGCCCACCACCCCCAGGGCGGTGAACCGCTTCTCGGAAATGATCCGTGCCAGGAGGGGTTGCGCGTCCGCCCACAGGGCCCGGGCCGCCTCCCCCACCACGTCGTCCTGCAATATGTCCGGATAGCGCCCCACCAGGTCCCAGCTCTGGAAGAAGGGCGACCAGTCGATGGTGTCGGCAAGCGTCTGCAGGTCGAAGGCCTCGAAGGTCTTCAGTCCCAGGAAGGCCGGCTTCGGCGGCGTGTAGGTCGCCCAGTCGATGGGGATGCGGTTCTCCCGCGCCTCGGCGATCGGCGTGCGGGGGCGCTTGTCCTGGCCGCGGGCGAACTGCTCCCGCACCCTTGCATATTCGGCTTCCGTCTCCGCCCGGGCCGATTGCGCCGTGTCCGGAGAGAGGAGATGCGACACCACTCCCACCGCCCGGCTGGCGTCCAGCACATAGGTCGTCGCCCCCGCCGGATAGGCGGGCGCGATCTTCACCGCCGTATGGGTCTTGGAGGTCGTCGCCCCGCCGATCAGCAGGGGAATGTCCATTCCTCGGCGCTGCATCTCCGCCGCCACGAATACCATCTCGTCGAGGGACGGGGTGATGAGGCCGGACAGGCCGATGGCGTGGGCCCTGTGCTCCACCGCCGCGTCGAGGATGCGGTCCGCAGGCACCATGACGCCGAGGTCGATCACCTCGTAATTGTTGCACTGCAGGACCACGCCGACGATGTTCTTGCCGATGTCGTGCACGTCGCCCTTCACCGTGGCCATGATGATCCGGCCCGCGGGCTCCCGCGCCTCGCCGGCCTTCTCGGCCTCCATGAAGGGCAGCAGATAGCCCACCGCCTGCTTCATCACCCGGGCGGACTTCACCACCTGGGGCAGGAACATCTTGCCCGCGCCGAACAGGTCGCCCACCCGGCCCATGCCGTCCATCAGCGGGCCCTCGATCACGTGCAGGGGCCGCTCCACCGTCTGCCGCGCGGCCTCGGTGTCCTCGATGATATAGTCGGTGATGCCGTGGATCAGGGCGTGGGCCAGACGCTCCGCCACCGGAGCATCCCGCCACTTCAGGTCCACTACCCGGGCCTCGGCCTTGTCGCCCTTGTACTTGGGCGCAAGGTCCACCAGCCGCTCCGTGGCGTCCGGGCGGCGGTTCAGGATCACGTCCTCCACCGCCTCGCGCAGTTCCGCCGGAATATCGTCATAGACCGGAAGGTCCCCGGCATTGACGATGCCCATGTCCATCCCGGCACGGATGGCATGGTAGAGGAACACCCCGTGGATCGCCCGGCGCACCGGCTCGTTGCCGCGGAAGCTGAAGGACACGTTGGACACCCCGCCGGACACGCGGGCGAAAGGCAGGGTCCGCTTGATCTCCGCCGTGGCCTCGATGAAGTCGAGGGCATAGCGGTTGTGCTCCTCGATCCCCGTCGCCACGGCGAAGATGTTGGGGTCGAAGATGATGTCCTCCGGCGGGAAGTCGATTTCCTCCGTCAACAGACGATAGGCCCGCTGGCAGATCTCCACCTTGCGCGTCACCGTGTCCGCCTGGCCCTGCTCGTCGAAGGCCATCACCACCACCGCGGCGCCATAGCGCAGGCAGGCCCGGGCCTGGCTGAGGAACTCCGCCTCCCCCGCCTTCATGGAGATGGAATTGACGATGGCCTTGCCCTGCACGCACTGCAGCCCGGCCTCGATCACGCTCCATTTGGAGCTGTCGATCATGATCGGCACCCGGGAAATGTCCGGCTCCGCGGCGATCAGGTTGAGGAACCTGACCATGGCCGCCTCGGAATCGAGCAGGCCCTCGTCCATGTTCACGTCGATGATCTGGGCCCCCGCCTCCACCTGCTGCCGGGCAACGGACAGGGCGGCCGTATAGTCCCCCTCGGCAATCAGCCTGCGGAACTTCGCCGAGCCGGTGACATTGGTGCGCTCGCCGATATTGACGAAGACGGTGGTGTTGGCGGCGGCGGTCATGGGGGTCTTTCGGGTTGGGGGGGCGGGTCGTGCGTCCTTCGAGACGGGCCTTTTCGGCCCTCCTCAGGATGACGAAGGTGTTGGATCAATAACTTGCGTCATGGTGAGGAGGCCCGAAGGGCCGTCTCGAACCACGCAGAAGGGCCGCGCTCCCTCACCCGCGCACCAGCCCCGGCTGTCCGTCCAGCGTCTTCGCGTTGCGCTGATAGCGGCTCTCCAGCCACTCCCCCGGGGCCTTGTGGTCGATGTAGCGGGTCAGCTGGTCGCGCTCGCCCTTGTAGTCATAGAAGGGCACGCCCCAGCCGCAGGCGTCGGTCACCCGGGTGATCCGGCAACGGATGATCCCCCGCGCGGCCTGCGGCATGGGGAACAGCGGCCGCAGCGCCGCGAACTCCGGATCGGCGAAGCTGAACGCCTCCGCCTTGCCGTAGAGGCGCACGATGTTCGCCGCCCCCTCGAAGGCGCAGAACATGAAGGTGATCCGTCCGTTCTCCCGCACATGGGCATGGGTCTCGATCCCCGAGCCGCCCAGGTCCAGATAGGCCACGGTGAAATGATCGATCACCACGAAGCTGTCATAGCCCTTGGGCGACAGGTTCACCGACCCCTCCGCCGACAGGGGGGCGGTGGCGACGAAGAACATCTTCTGGGCCCGGATGAAATCGATCAGCTTGTCGTTCAGGGCGTCGTAGGTGGCGCTCATGGGACAATCCCTCCTTGGTTCAAGCCAGCTCGAAGGGTTCGAGGCCGGACAGGCGGAGCGCCCGGGGCCGCACCGGCGGGACCCGCGGGGGCTTGCCGGCCACGGCCCGGGCGATGTGGGCGATGTGCTCCGGCGTGGTGCCGCAGCAGCCGCCGACGATGTTCACAAGGCCTGAGTCCACCCATTCGTGGATGAAGCAGGCGGTCTCGTGCGGGGTCTCGTCATACTGGCCAAACGCATTGGGCAGGCCGGCATTGGGATAGGCGCTGACCAGGGTGTCGGCGATGCGCGACAGCTCGGCGATGTGCGGCCGCATCAGCTCGGCCCCCAGGGCGCAGTTCAGCCCCACGGCAAACGGCTTGGCGTGCTTCACCGAGGCCCAGAACGCCTCCACCGTCTGGCCGGACAGGGTGCGGCCCGACCGGTCGGTGATGGTGCCGCTGATCCAGATGGGCAGGGGCGCCAGCCCCTCGTCGGCCAGGTCCATCACCGCCTTGATCGCCGCCTTGGCGTTCAGGGTGTCGAAGATGGTCTCGATCAGGAACAGGTCCACCCCGCCCTCGTGCAGGGCCCGGGCCTGCTGCTTGTAGGCGTCATAGACCTGGGCGAAGGTCACCGCCCGGGCACCGGGGTCGTTCACGTCCGGGCTGATGGACAGGGTGCGGTTCAGGGGGCCGATGGAGCCGGCCAGGAAGCGCGGCCTGGACGGGTCCCGGGCGGTCCAGCGGTCCGCCGCCTCCCGCCCCAGCTTCGCCGCAGCGTGGTTCAGGGCCACGACCTGGTCCTCCATGCCATAGTCGGCCTGGCCGATGACGGTGGAGGAGAAGGTATTGGTTTCGGAAATGTCCGCCCCCGCCGCAAAATAGGCGTCGTGCAGCTGGGTGACGATGTCCGGCCGGGTGAGGCACAACAGGTCGTTGTTGCCCTTCTGCGGATGGTTGTGCTGGGCGAATTGCGCGCCGCGGAAATCCGCCTCCGACAGGCCCTCCCGCTGGATCATCACCCCCCAGGCGCCGTCCAGCACCAGGATGCGCTGCTGCGCGGCGGCCTTCAGGGCGGCGATGCGGTCCTGTCGGGTCATGGTTGGGCGGCCTTTGCGGTCTGCAGCGCCAGCTGGCGCTCGAAATCGGCTTCCAGGGTGGCGGTCAGGCGATCCAGCTCCCCCGGAACGATGAAGGGATTGACGGGGTCGTTCAGCCCGGCGCGCTTGTTCTTCAGGTCGAAGAATTCCGCATGGGGTGCGAGCAGCACGTCCGCATGGATCGTCTTCAGACGGACGAAGGTGCGACGATAGTCGTCGACAATGCCCGGATACTGCGGCTTCGAGACCAGCCGGTTGGCCGCCACGCTGGCGGAGCAGAAGAAGAACGCCGTGTGCGTCACCCCATGATCCGTCACCGGAAGGAGAAAGTCCGTGCAGCCCGCCGTATGGCCGGGGGTCAGGACCACGGTCAGGCGCACGCCCCCCAGTTCCACCACGTCCCCGTCCGCCAGAACCCGGTCCACCTTCACCGGCGGAAAGTCGAAGGCGTGGATATCCTCCGAACCCGGATAGACCCCGCGCTCCAGGGCCGGGCGGTCGCCGGCACTGGCGGCCAGTTGCGCGCCGGTATCGGCCTTCAGCTTCGCCAGGGCCCCGGAATGATCGAAATGGGCGTGGCTGTTCAGGAGGATCTTCACGTCGGACAGGGCAAAGCCCAGGGCCTTGATGTTGGCCTCCACCAGGGGCGCGGCCTCGGGCATGCCGCCGTCCAGCAGGATCAGGCCCTTGGGCGTCTTGATGATCCAGGCGGAAATGCCCTCCGTCCCCACATAATAGACCGTGTCGATCACGTGGAAGGGGGGCGCGGGTGCCGTCCAGTTGGGGGGAGCGGCCCCGGCCTGGGGTGCCGCGACGGCCGCCGCCGCCAGAACGAGGGAGAGGACCAGGCGCTTCATGCCGCCACCGCCTGTTCGCGCACGCCCAGCACCCGGCACAGGGCATAGGTCAGGTCCGCCCGGTTCAGGGTATAGAAGTGGAAGTCCTCGAACCCTTCCGCGGCCAGCCTTGCACACAGCTCCGCCGCCACGGAGCAGGCCACCAGCCGCCGGGTGTCGGGGTCGGCGTCCAGCCCCTCGAACAGGGGGGGCATCCAGTCGGGGATCACCGCGCCGGTGGCCCCGGCCATGCGCACCAGGCCCTTGAAGTTGGTCACCGGCATGACGCCGGGCAGGATCGGGATGGTGATCCCTGCGGCGCGGACCCGGTCGACGAAGCGCAGGAAACCGTCGATGTCGAAGAAGAACTGGCTGATCGCCCGGGTGGCACCGGCGTCCACCTTGGCCTTCAGCACCGCGATGTCCCGGTCGGCGGCACCTTCGGGATGGACCTCGGGATAGCAGCCGACGCTGACCTCGAAATCACCGATGCGGCGGATGGCGGCGGTCAGCTCCGTGGCGTTGGCATAACCGTCCGCCTGCGGAACATAGGCGCCGCCCACCCCGCCCGGCGGGTCGCCGCGCAGGGCCACGATGTGCCGCACCCCGGCATTCCAGTAGTCGCCGATCACCTCGTCCACCTCTGCCCGGGTGGCGTCCACGCAGGTCAGGTGCGCGGCGGGCTTCAGGCCGGTCTCGTCGATCATGCGCTTCACCGTGCGGTGGGTGCGCTCCCGCGTCGAGCCCCCCGCCCCATAGGTGACGGAGACGAAGCTGGGACCCAGCGGTTCCAGCCGGCGCACGGCGGACCACAGGCTCTCCTCCATTTCCTCCGTCTTCGGCGGAAAGAACTCGAAGGAGACCCGCGGGGGGCGGCCGGTGTTGCGCGCCAGGCCCGCCACCGGACCGACGGCGGAGGACAGGCGGTCGGCGAACTGGGGCGGTGTCATGCGGCACTCCGGTTGCGGGCGGCGGTGCGGACGGCGCGCCAGATCTTGACGGTCAGGCCGGTGCCGGTGTCCTCCCGGTCATTGTCGGCCAGGGGACCCTGTGATGGCAGGGACAGGGGCGGCAGGGACAGGGGCGGCTCGCAGGTCAGGCCGGCGGCCTCCATCCAGCGGGCGATCTCCTCGTCGGAAAAGCCCAGCCGCCGGTGCTGGTGCGCCTGGCGCAGGGCTTCGTGTGTGTGCGGCGCAAAGTCGGCGATCAGCAGTCGCCCCCCCGGCGCCACCAGCCGCGCCGCCTCCGCCACGGCCGCGGCGGGTTCGGACAGAAAGTGCAGAACCCGGTGCACCACCACCAGGTCGGCACAGCCATCGGCGAGGCCCGTGGCGAAGATGTCCCCGTGCCGCACCTCCACCCGGTCCAGCCCGGCCTCGGCCAGGTGGTTGCGGGCCACGTTCAGCATCTGGTGCGACAGGTCGAGGCCCAGGGCCTGCTTCGCCCGGGGCCCCAGAAGGGTCAGCATCCGTCCGGCCCCGGTGCCCAGATCGATCAGCCGGTGGAACGGGCCCGGCCCGGCGGCGACCTCGATGGCCTTTTCCACGTCCGCCTCGGACACATAGAGGGAGCGGATCTGGTCCCAGTGGGCGGCGTTGCGGGCGAAATAGGCGGCGGCCTCCGCAAGGCGGGTGCGACGCACCGTCTCCAGCCGCTCCAGGTCGCGGACCAGCGTCTGATCCTGCGGGTCCAAAAGGGCCAGGATCTGCGCCGCCGCCGCCGCGCCGGGCTCGGTCGTGGCGACCCGGTAGAACACCCAGGCCCCGTCGGGGAACCGCTCCACCAGACCGGCTTCGGTGAGGAGCTTCAGGTGACGGGAGACCCGGGGCTGGCTCTGGTCGAGGATCTGGCCGAGCTCCATCACCGCCAGCTCGTCCCGGGCCAGAAGGGTCAGGATGCGCAGGCGCGTGGGCTCCCCCGCCGCACGCAGCATCTCCACAACGGTCTGTGCGCCCAGGCTCATGCGGGACTCCCTGTTCCGGTTCATATAAAGATATCTTTATGCCTTTATGTAAAGAAAATTCTCCTAAACCGGCGCTCCGGGTTCATGGCCGGGCCCGGCCCGGGCGGGGTCACCGGGGCGCGGCCCCAGCGACAGTGCGGCCTTATCGCCACGGTGGTGGAATCGTGCGATGGCTGAGGTCTAAAATTCGCGAATTCTGCCGCAATCGCCTTGATTTCGCCTGAGGTGGCTCTCAGTTAGCCGGAGACGGAAACGCGTCCCTGGTCCTTGTCCCACGTCGCGTCTTGTTCGGATACCCACCCCCATGCGCCCACACCCCGTCCCCTCCGCGACACGGCCCGGCCGCCGCCATCGAGCGGCGCTGCTGTCCGTCGCCGGGCTGGTGATCGGCCTCGCCGGGGCCGCCCGGGCGGACGTGCCGGTCTCCATCGGCGTGTTCCTGGCCGACACGGCGGTGACGGACACCGCCCTGGCCGCCGCGGCCGCCTCGGGCGGCGAGGAGCCGTCCACCCTGGCCCATGGCGGCCCGGTGGTGACCGGAACCGATGCGCCCGGCGGCATCCACGACCCGTACGAGGGGTGGAACCGGGGGGTCTACGGCTTCAACAAGGGCCTGGACCGGGCGCTCCTGCGTCCGGCGGCCATGGGCTATCGCCGGGCCCTGCCCCGGGAGGCGCGGGAGGGCGTGCACAACGTCCTGGCCAATCTCGGCTCGCCGGTGATCTTCCTGAACGACGTGCTGCAGGTGCAGCCGCAACCGGCGGGGGAGACGGCGGTGCGCTTTGCCGTGAACACCACCGTGGGGGTTCTCGGAGTGTTCGACGTGGCCAGCCAGATGGGCGTCTATCGCCATCGCGCGGACTTCGGCCAGACCCTCGGCCGCTATGGCGTCGCGACGGGGCCCTATGTCTATCTGCCGGTGTTCGGCCCCTCCAGCGTGCGGGACACGGTGGGCCTGGTGGTCAACATGGCCATGGACCCGCTGAACTATGCCCGCTTTGACGGGGACGTGGCGGCGAAGCTGACGGTCATCGGGGCCAATGCCCTCGACACCCGGGTGGGCCTGGATCGGGACCTGAAGGATCTCGACCGGTCCGCGACGGACCCCTATGCCGCCACCCGGTCCGTCTGGATCCAGAACCGCCGGGCCTTCATCCGCGGCGACCGGCCGGAGGATGTGCAGGACCTGCCGGACTTCACGCCGGACGCTCCGGCAAGCCCCGCCCCTTCGCCCCAGGCACAACCCCCTCGCCCCCGGACGGGCGGCTGAGGCCCGGGCCGCCACGCCGCCTCCGCAACCTCTCAACCTCTCAACCTCTCCGTGACGGATTCCATGACCCGCTTTTCCGCCTCTGCTCCGCGTACCGCGTCCCTCGCCGCGGCCGGCACGGCCCTTCTGGCCCTCGCCACTGCCGCGGTGGCGCCGACCGCGGTGGCCCTGACGGCCCTGGCGACCCCTGCCGCCGCCCAGTCCGCCCGGGCCGACCGGGACCCGGCGGCGGAGGCCTTCGTGCTGTCCGAAGCCAATCACGTGCTGGCGGTGCTCGGCGACAAGACCATGTCGGTAGAGGCCAAGAAGAAGACCTTCCGCGCCCTGATCGACGAGGTGGCGGACGTGCCGAAGATCACCAGCTATGTGCTGGGCAAGTACCGGCGGAGCCTGACGGACGCCCAGTTCCACGACTTTGCCGTCGCCTTCCGCGAATTCGCCAATACGGTCTATGAGAGCCGGCTGGGCACCTACAAGGGCGAGACCCTGCGGGTCACCGGCTCCATCGTCCGCCGCCCCGGGGACGTGGTGGTGACCAGCGAGGTGGTCGGCGGCCAGACCAAGCAGCCCCTGAAGGTGCTGTGGCGGGTGCTGAAGGGGGATGACGGCCGCTGGCGCGCCGTGGACGTGCAGGTGGAAGGAGTCTGGCTGGCCGTGACGGAGCAGCAGGACTTCGTCTCCACCCTCGACAATGCCCACGGGGACATCAACGTCCTGATCGCCCAACTGAAGGGCGAGAAGAAAGAGGCCGTGAAGCCTCACTGACCGGACGCTGACGAGAGGCGCGTGGCTTGACCCTGCGCCCGGCCCGCACCGGCCCAGGCCCCCGCCCCGACTGACCCCTGCCCCGATTGGCTTGGGCCCTGATCGGCTTGGGCCCTGACCGGCTTGGGCCCTGACTGGCCTCCGTCAGGCCGGGGAGTGGTCCGCCCCCACAGGCTCCGTCGTCCAGACGGCCAGCTCGTTCCCCGCCGGGTCGCGGAAATGGAACCGACGCCCGCCGGGAAAATGGAAGATCGGCCGCGTCACCTCTCCCCCCGCGGCGACCACCCGCGCCAGCATGGCCTCCGGGTCCGCCACACGGATGACCACCAGGGGCGCGCCCGTCCGCTCCGACGGGTCGGTGGCCAAACCACCGTCCAGCCCGCCGTCGAAGGCCGCATAGTCGGGGCCGTAGTCGGTGAACTGCCAGCCGAAGACCCCGCCATAGAAGCTCCGCAGTTCCCCCATGTCGTCCCCGGGGATTTCCACATAGTCGATCCGCCCGTCCATGCCGCCCGTCTCCCCCATCCGTCCGTTCCGTTTGTTCTACATTTGTTCTCGCGCGCACGACGAAGCCCGTCAAGTCCCGCCCCCTGCGACCAGCCGCCGCGGCGCGGCTAGGGCAGGGCCCAGACCCCGGTGCGCTTGATCTCCATGTCCTCGAGTTCGCGAGTGGTCTCGACCCGGTACTCGGCCAGGGGGATGAGCCCCTTCGGGTCGAAATAGGTCCGCCCCGGGTCCCCCACCAGCACCTGCGTTCCCCGGGCCCGGGCGGCCTCCAGCCAGCGGCGGACCCGGGCGGCGAGCGGCCCCTCATAGGCGATGTCGCCGGCGGTGATCAGGTCCACCGGTGGCGGCGGGCGGTCCAGCAGGTCCTCTTCCAGAAAGGTGATCGCGACCCCGTTGGCCTCCCCGTTCAGGGCCACGGCGGCGGCGCAGAAGGGGTCGATGTCGCAGGCGGTGGCGGCGGTGGCCCCCGCGCGCAGGGCGGCGATGGCGACGAGGCCGGAGCCGGTGGCGAAGTCCAGCACCGTGCGGCCGGCCACCACCTCCGGATGGTCCAGCAGATAGCGGGCCAGCGCCTGTCCCCCGGCCCAGGCAAAGGCCCAGAAGGGGGGTGGAAGGCCAAGCGCCCCCAGCTCCTCCTCCGTCATCCGCCAGATCGGCGTCACCTCGTCGGCGAGCCACAGCTGCAGCTCCGGCGCGTGGGGCGGCCGCTGCAGGCGGGTGTTGGCGAGGATGAAGGCGCGGGAGTCGGTGATCCGGGCCGCGGCGCTCACGATGCGCCGGCGGCGGCGGCCTCGGGCTTGCGGGAGACGGAGTCCAGCACGTTGAGATAGCCGGTGCGCACCTCCATCCGCGCCGTGATGCCCTTGGCGGTCAGCAGGGCGTGGGCCCTCGGCAGGGACCAGCAGGGCAGGTGCATGAACATGTGATGCTCGCAGTGATAGTTCACATAGTAGGGGGCGATCAGGGCCCGCTCGATCCAGTCGGCGCGGGTGGTGCGGGCGTGGCGCAGGGGGTCGTTGTTGTCCGGCATGCAGGCATGCTCGGCAATGTTCCGCAGCCGCGTGATCAGCGGGTACCAGGTGGCCAGCGGCAGCAGCCAGAAGGCGAAATAGGCCCACCACAGGCCCGCCAGGCTGAGCCCCGCCAGCAGCACCCCGTTGCAGATGAGGAACGGCCCCTCGTGCGCCCAGATGGCCTTGAGGATCTGCGGCACGGACTGCCCCGCGGCCCGACCCTTGGCGAAGGCGGTCAGATAGGGCTGCACCCGCTGCTTGTAGAAGGTCTGGCCGGTGAGGTCGCGGAGGATCTTGCGGCGGAGCGAGCTGCGGGTGGTGGGGAACGGCGCGGACAGGACGAGGTCCGGGTCCTCCGGCTGCTGGGTGAACTTGTGGTGCTGCAGGTGATAGGGGCGGTAGCGCTTAAGGTTGGCCCCCACCGGCCGGCCGCAGAACCACTCCCCCACGAAGTCGTTCACCTTCAGGTCCGGATGGATGCAGCCATGGGCGGCGTCGTGCTGCAGGATGGCCAGCCCCAGCTGGCGGCAGCCGATTATCATCACCGCCAGCACGAAGGTGACGGGATTGGTCCACACCACCGCCACGGCCATGGCGGCGAAGATCACGATCCAGGCATGGGCCACCAGCGCCAGCCCCCGCCAGGAGGAGCGCACGGACAGGCGCGCCCATTCCTCGGGAGTGAAGTAGTCCTTGGGATCAACGCGAAGGGCGGCGGCCACGGGTGTCTTCCTCTGCAACGGTCACGACCCCGGCGCTTGCCGCTGGGGGGCGCGCCCTGTAGGGGATGAGGACGACAGACTAGCGCTCATTCGCGCCACAGGAAATGTCCATGCGTCGCCCATCGACCGTCCCGGCCCTGGCGGGGAGCCTGATCCTCGCCCTGCTCATGGCCGCTCCGGCCTCCGCCGCCAGTTTCCGGTGCAACAAGGCCCGGCTGCCGGACGAGAAGGCCATCTGCGCCGACCGGCGGCTGAACGACCTGGACGTGGAGCTGGCGGTACGCCTGGAGGTGATCCGGCACCTGGTCCCCATGGGCACCCGGGGGGCGCTGATGGACGACCAGCAGGCCTGGCTGAGCGCCCGCCACCAGTGCGGGGCCGACCACAACTGCCTGACCCGGCGCTATGACGACCGGCTCGAGGAGATCAACGGCGCCCTGCAGCGGGTGTATGGCAAGGGGCCGTTCTAGGGGGGGTGCGTGGTTCGAGACGCGCGTTCCGCGCTCCTCACCATGACGAAGGATGTTGGTCGAGCCCCCGCCGTGAAAGGGTACCTACAACGCGCGTCATCCTGAGGAGCCCCGGCACGGGGCGTCTCGAAGGACGCAAGCCCCCTACTCCGCGGCCACGCACTCCGACCCCTGGCGCGCGGCGGCGTCGTGGGTCCATTCCGGGGGCTTCCACAGGTATTTCAGCTTGTCCTGCCAGCGGTCGGCGGTGCGCATGCGGTTGCGCAGCCACTTCAGGCCGCTGAGCTGGGTGGCAATGGGGCTGCGGTCGTAGAAGGGCGTGACCAGGCCCAGATGCGCCCGTTCCTCCTCCCTCTGGAAGGTGCCCAGCAGCCGGTCCAGGATCACGGTCACCTGGGAATAGTTCTTGTCGATGTACTTGGCCTGGGTGCCGTGGTGGGCCCGGTGGTTGGCCGGGGTGGCCATGAACTCCTCGAGAATCCCGAGCTTCGGCACCCAGTCCGCATGGTTGAAGATGCCGTAGATCGACTTCAGGGCATGGACGCCCAGGAACACCAGCGGGGGCACCCCGAGCCAGGCCAGGGGCAGCACGCACAGGAACAGCACGATGTTGCCGTCGATCAGGAAGCCCCGCGCCGCCACGGTGAAGTTGAACTCGTTGGAGGAGTGATGGACCTGGTGGAAGGCCCAGAAGATCCCCACCCGGTGACCCAGGCGATGGTCGATGTAATAGGCGATCTCGTGCCCGACGAAGGACAGGGGAATGGACACCCACAGGCCCAGATGCGGCACCAGCCGCACATGCTCGAAGATCCACCAGTAGAGCACCATCGGTGCCACGAAGCTGGTGGTGGTGTCGAAGGCGATGTTGATCAGGTTGACGAAGATGTTGTTGGCCGCGTCCTTGATGTCGTACCGGCCCGGCCGCTTCAGGCGGTAGTACAGGTACTCCCCGCCGATCATGCCGAAATAGACCGCGCCCAGCGCCCAGAATCCGTCGTCCCCGCCCATGTAGGACAGGAAGGATTCGACGGCGGCACTGACGGATCCGGCGACCATGGCGACTCCCTCCACCGAGGTGCAAAGACGTCCGCCTAGGTAAGGGCTCGGCGGCCTTTGCGCATCCCCCGCAAAGACGGTTTTCTCGGGGCGCGACCTTCTCACAACAGTCACATGGGCCGGGAGGGCGGCCCCCTAGGCGGGGTCGCCCAATCCGCGTATGCATAGGACCATGAGCCGGCCTGAGGACGACATGCGCAAGTTACTGCTGATCGGGATTTCCACCTTTGCGCTCGGCGCCGCGGCCATGGCCTCGGCGGACCAGCTGACCCGGACCAAGGGCCAGGACACCTACAAGATGCTGGAGCTGTTCGGCGACGTTCTGGTCAAGGTCAAGCAGCAGTACGTGGTCCCCGTGGACGACAAGAAGCTGATCCAGGCGGCCATCGACGGCATGCTGACCTCGCTGGACCCCCATTCCGGCTATCTGGACCCCGCCAGCTTCGGCGACATGCGCGAGGAGACCCGTGGCCAGTACGGCGGGCTCGGCCTCGAGGTCACCACCGAGGAGGGGGCCGTGAAGGTCATCTCCCCCATGGACGGCACCCCTGCCGCCAAGGCCGGGATCATGGCCGGGGACTACATCACCGCCATCGACGGCAACTCCATCGTCGGCATGAACCTCACCGACGCGGTGAAGCAGATGCGCGGCGCGGTGGGCACCCCCATCACCCTGACCATTGCCCGGGAGCGGCAGAACCCCTTCACCGTCAAGCTGGTGCGGGAGGTGATCGACGTGAAGACGGTGCATGACCGGCCCATCGGCGACATCGGCTATCTGCGCATCTCCGGCTTCGACGAACGCACGGGAGAGGAGACCACCGCCGCCCTGAAGGAGCTGAAGGCCAAGATCCCGCACATGAAGGGCCTGGTCCTCGACCTGCGCAACAATCCCGGCGGGCTGGTGGACAGCTCCGTCGAGGTGGCCTCGGACCTGCTGGACGGCGGCGAGATCGTCAGCCAACGCGGCCGGGACGGCAAGGACATCGAGCGCTACAACGCCCGGCCCAATGGCGACCTGATCCGCGGCGTGCCGATCACCGTGCTGATCAACAACGGCACCGCCAGCGCCGCGGAGATCGTCTCCGGCGCCCTGAAGGATCGCGAGCGGGCGACGATCATCGGCCTGACCAGCTTCGGCAAGGGCTCGGTGCAGACAGTGATCCCCCTGCGCAACGGGGCGGACGGGGCGCTGAAGCTGACCACGGCGCGCTACTACACCCCGTCGGGCCAGTCGATCCAGAAGACCGGCATCATCCCTGACCTGCAGGTGGCCCGTTCCAAGGCGGAGGCCGAGGCGGTGACCGACGCGGCCCAGCAGTATTCCGAGGCCAGCTTCAAGAACGCCCTCGACAGCCAGGAGGGCAAGGTCCGCCGCGCGCCCGACGAGATCGAGATCCCCGCCGACAAGCCCGAGGACAAGGCCGCGGAGAAGGACAAGGACGGCAAGGCCAAGCCCCGCCCCCTGCGCTCGGCCTTCACCCTGACGGACGAGGACGTGGCGGCGGACTTCCAACTGCAGCGGGCCCTGGACGTGATCCGCCTGGGCGGCGTGAAGGAGGCCCGCGCGGCCAAGCCCGCCAAGGTCTTCAGCCTGCCCAAGCCCGCCTTCGCCAAGGCCGCCACCCCGGCGGACGAGCCGAAGAAGCCGTAAGGGGGGGGGTGTGCGTCCTTCGAGACGGGCTTCGCCCTCCTCAGGATGACGCGCGTTTGTTCCACTCACGGACCAGGATGTGGGCTCGAAGCCCACACCCTTCGTCATGGTGAGGAGCCCCGGAACGGGGCGTCTCGAACCACGCACTGCGTCCTTCGAGACGGGCCTGACGGCCCTCCTCAGGATGACGAAGGTGGCAGGATAACAAAAAGATTAGTCATGGTGAGGAGCGCGGCACGCGCGTCTCGAACCACGCACCACCCCCACCCCGAAGAAAGTGTAAACGGATCGCCGCAAGCGGCCGTTCTTTACCCCTTTGTTAACCGGCTTGCGGCACGACTTGATCATCGCCTTTCCCTTGGGACGCAACGATGTTCGCCCGCAAGACCGCTCCCGCCACAGGTGTCAGCGCCCCGTCGTCCGCGGCCCCGTCGGGGCTTGCCGGGCAGGTGGCGGAGCTGCGCGAGAAGCTCGGTCCGGTGCTGGCCAACCCCTTTGTCGGGGCCGGGGCCGCGGCGGTGCTGTTCGTCTCCGCCCTGGGTATCCTGGTGCTGGTCACCGCCGATCCGAAGGCCGGCCTGCCCTTTGTCCGCATGAAGCTGGAGGACCGGGTCGCCGAGGTGAACAAGATGTCCGGTCCCGGCGGCTTTTCCGTGGACGGCCTGAAGCCGGACGCCTTTGTCGATCCCAACGCCCCGCCGGTGGACGGCCAGGCCATCGTCACCCTGCCCCAGGGCGGGCAGATGATCGGCGGACAGTCCGCCACGCCGGGCCAGCCGGCCACGGCGGCGGGTCCGGCCTCCGGCACCCGCTATTCCACCACGCCCCTGCCCTCGGCCCCCATGGCCGGCCTGACGGAGCCGAGCCCCGTCGGCCTGCTGCCGGTGATCTCGAAGGACGGCCGCGCCCCCTACCAGGCCTATGCCCGGCCGTTCCAGCCCAATGGCAAGCCCCGCGTTGCCCTGGTGGTGGGCGGGCTGGGCCTGAACGCCTCGGCCACCAAGGCCGCCATCGAGCGCTTGCCGCCGGAGATCACCCTGTCCTTCGTGGCCTATAGCGACGGCCTGCAGGGCTGGATCGACATGGCCCGCGCCAATGGCCACGAGGTGTTGCTGGAAGCGCCGATGGAACCCCTGGACGCCGCCGCCAACGACCCCGGCCCCTATGCCCTGAAGGCCAATGGCTCCAATGCCGACACGGTGAAGCGGCTGGAATGGATCCTGGCCCGCTGCACCGGCTATTTCGGCGTCACCAACTATCTGGGGGGCAAGTTCCTGACCGCCGACGCCCCGGTGCTGGCCTTCGAGATGGCCCTGCGCCAGCGGGGGGTGGCCTTCGTCGATGACGGGGCCGCGGCCCGCCGCACCCTGCCCGGCCTGCCGCGGGCCTCCGCCGACACGGTGGTGGACGCCGATCTGGCTGCCGAATCGATCCAGAAGCAGCTGATCGCCCTGGAACAGACCGCCAGCCAGCGGGGCCAGGCCCTGGGCTCGGCCTTTGCCTATCCCCTGACCCTGGAAGTGGCCAACCGCTGGGCCGCCGGATTGGCCGCCCGGGGCTACCAGCTGGCCCCGGTCTCGGCCCTCACCAGACGATGAGCGCGCCGGACCTCTCCCGCTACCGCACCAATGTGGGGATCGTGCTGTTCAACCGGGACGGCCAGGTGTTCCTCGGCCGCCGGGCAGACACCCGGCCGCCCTATAACTGGCAGTTCCCGCAAGGGGGCGTGGACGCCGGCGAAAATCTCGACGATGCCGCCCTGCGGGAGCTGATGGAGGAGACCGGCGTGCGCACGGTCCGCTTCCTCGCCGCCACCGACGGCTGGATCGTCTACGACTTTCCGGAGGAGGTGCTCGCCTCCGGCCGGGGTCGGGGCTATGCGGGCCAGAAGCAGGTCTGGTACGCCTTCCGCTTCGAGGGGGAGGAGTCCGAGATCCAGCTGGACGCCCATCACGACATCGAGTTCGACCAGTGGCGCTGGGCCCCGCTCGAGGCGGCGCTGGAGTCCGTGGCCCCCTTCAAGCGCCACGCCTATGAGGCCGTGGTTTCGGCCTTTCGACATCTGGCGGTACCGGCCGATTGAGGCATGTCTTCGCGCCGGGGATGGCGCGATCTGGGGGTGGGGTTTGGACTCTTGAGCGTTCCGGTGATCATGGTTCACGGTGCCTTCTGCGGCGGCTGGGCGTTCCAGGCCTTCCGCGCGCCGTTCGAGCAGGCGGGCTACGACGTGAATGCGGTGGACCTGCCCGGTCACGGGGCGGCGGGGGATCGCCACCGGGTCGGCCGCGCCTCCATGACCGACTATGCCGCCGCCGTGGCCAAGGCCTGTGCGGCGTGCGACACGGCTCCGGTGCTGATCGGCCATTCCATGGGCGGTCTGGTGGCCCAGTTGGCGGCGGCGCGCACGCCGGTGCGGGCGCTGGTGCTGCTGGCCCCCTCCGCCCCGTGGGGGGTGCCGGGTTCCACCATGGAGGAGGCGGTCTCCAGCCTCGCCGTGATCGGCATGAGCCCGTTCTTCTCCCTGCCCGTGGACCCGGACTACAGCCTGGCCCGGCAGTACAGCCTGAACCGGATCGAAAGCGCCGGGCGCAAGGACATCTTCGGCCGCATGGGCCCGGAGAGCGGCCGCGCCCTGTGGGAGACCCTGAACTGGTGGCTGGACCCCTTCATGACCACCCGCGTCCCGGCGGAGCGGATCGCCGCGCCGGTGCTGGCGGTGGCGGGCGGGCGCGACCTGATCCACCCGCCCGTCACCGTCCGCCAGACCGCCGCCCGCCTCTCCGGCGAGACCCTGGTGTTCGACGAGATGAGCCACTGGCTGATCGGCGAACCCGGCTGGGAACAGGTGGCCGAAGCCTGCATCGGCTGGCTGGACGGGTTGTAGGGGGGCTTTGTCCTGAACGAGGTTCCCGGGTCTTCGCCCGGGAATGACGACTAATCATTTTTCAAAGTCGTCATTCCCGCCCTTGAGCCGGGAAACTCCGTCCGGATTGCCAAACGCCTCGAACATATGCAACCTATGCGTCATGTTCCACGAGCGCTGCATCGCCGTCTACATGATGAGCAACCGGCCTGACGGTGTGCTCTATCTCGGCGTCACGGCGGATCTGCTCCGCCGGGTGTGGGAGCACCGGGAAGGCATCGGCTCCCGGTTCGCGCGGCGCTACAACCTCACCCGGCTGGTGTGGTTCGAGCCCTTCGAGGACATCACCCTCGCTCTCCAGCGGGAGACGTCGCTCAAGCGCTGGCGGCGGTCCTGGAAGGTGGCCCTGATCATCCGGGACAATCCCGGGTGGGCCGATCTGTATGAGGGGCTTGCCTGACGGGGGTTCCCGGCTCAAGGCCGGGAATGACGACTAACTTTTACACCCCGTCATTCCCGGGCGAAGACCCGGGAACCTTGGTCAGGACGAAGCGCCATCTCCGGATGGAGGTTCCCGCCTCAAGGGCGGGAATGACGACTTCAAAAAAATGATGAGCTGTCATTCCCGGGCGAAGACCCGGGAACCTCGGTCCGTCCTACCCCCGCCAGCGCCGCCAAAGGCCATAGAGCGCCGTCAGCGCCCAGGCACCCTCCATCAGCGCGGCGGAGAGGTTGAAGGCGGTCAGCATCGACGCCAGGATCAGCAGCGAACCTGCGAGGTTCAGGACCAGCGACCCATAGGCCCGGGCATCCAGACGCCCCGCCTGCACGCCCACATAGGCGGCCAGGATCATCAGGACCCCGACGACGCCGAGGGCGTCAAGCGGGCTCAGGCGGCCTCGACCGCGTGTTCGGCCAGCAGGGTGAAGCTCTCCGGCGTCACGTCGGCAAAGCCGCCCTTGATCTCGAACACCTTGGTGGTGGCGCCGTCGCGAATGGTCACCTTGCCGGGACGCAGCACGGTCATGAACGGCTCGTGTCCGAGGAACACGCCGAAATCCCCGTCGACGCCGGGCGCGTCCACCTGGTCCACATCGCCGGCGAACAGTTCGCGCTCAGGCGCCACAAGCGAAAAACGCAGCTTGGCCATCATCCCAGTCTTTCGTCCTTGCCGATCCGGCAGCTGTAGAGGGTGACCGCCGACGCCGGGCTCTGGTCCCGGCGGCGCAGGTCGGTGTTCAGTTCGGCGCAGACGCCATAGCCGCCTGCCTCCCCGAACTGGAGATAGTACTTGGGCGGCCGGGGCCGTCCCGCGAGATACTGCTGGACGGGCTTCCAGCCCACCCGGGCACCGTCCGGTCCCACGGGAACCTGGCCCGCCTGGATTTCCGTCAGCGCCGTCTCCGGCAGGGTGGCCTGGCCATAGATCAGGCTGCAGCCGCCCCGACGGTCATCGACGATGGCGTCCGGCGCCCCCGGGGCCGCGAAGCGGAACAGCTGGCCCGTGGCCTCGATCCCCTCCGGCCGGGCGGCGTCCACCTCTCCCGCCGGAGCGGGTCGGGCACCGAACAGCTTCAGCCGTTCCCGCAGGTTCTGCACGCCCGAGGTCCCCGCCACGATGCCGAGGCAGAAGCCGTTGATATAGGGCGGCGTCTCCCCGGAGGTCGGCGCGCTCGCCGTCTGGGCGGAGGCGACGCCTGTGGACGCCGCGACCAGCGCAGCCCCCACGAGGATCATCGCCCGCCGCCCGGCGCGCATCAGGCGGCCGCCAGCTTCTCGGCCTTGGCCACGGCTTCCTCGATGTTGCCGACCATGTAGAAGGCGGCTTCGGGGAGGTGGTCGTAGTCGCCGTTGCAGAGGCCCTTGAAGCCCTTGATGGTCTCGTCCAGCGGGACCAGCTTGCCCGGCGAGTTGGTGAACTGCTCGGCCACGTGGAAGGGCTGGGACAGGAAGCGCTGGATCTTCCGGGCGCGGGCCACGGTCAGCTTGTCCTCTTCCGACAGCTCGTCCATCCCCAGGATGGCGATGATGTCGCGCAGGGCGCGGTAGGACTGCAGGATCTCCTGCACCTGACGGGCGACGGCATAGTGCTCGTCACCCACGATCCGCGGGTCGAGGATCCGCGAGGTGGAGTCCAGCGGGTCCACGGCCGGGTAGATGCCCTGCTCGGCGATGGAGCGGTTCAGCACGGTGGTGGCGTCCAGGTGGGCGAAGGAGGTGGCGGGCGCCGGGTCGGTCAGGTCGTCGGCGGGCACGTAGATGGCCTGAACCGAAGTGATCGAGCCCTTCTTGGTGGAGGTGATCCGCTCCTGCAGGTTGCCCATCTCGGTGGCCAGCGTCGGCTGATAGCCCACGGCGGACGGGATGCGGCCCAGCAGCGCGGACACTTCCGAACCGGCCTGGGTGAAGCGGAAGATGTTGTCCACGAAGAACAGCACGTCCTTGCCTTCCACGTCGCGGAAATATTCGCACTGGGCGAGGCCGGTGAGGGCCACGCGGGCGCGGGCGCCCGGAGGCTCGTTCATCTGGCCATAGACCAGGGTGCAGCGGGAGCCTTCGGCGGACCCGCCGTGCTCCTTCGGGTCCATGTTCACCTTGGACTCGATCATTTCGTAATAGAGGTCGTTGCCCTCGCGGGTGCGCTCACCCACGCCGGCGAGCACGGAGTAACCGCCGTACGCCTTGGCGATGTTGTTGATCAGTTCCTGGATCAGCACGGTCTTGCCCACGCCCGCGCCGCCGAACAGGCCGATCTTGCCGCCCTTGGTGTAGGGGCAGAGGAGGTCGATGACCTTGATGCCGGTGACCAGCACCTCGGCGGTGGTGGTCTGCTCGTCGAAGGCCGGGGCCTCCGCGTGGATGGAGCGATGGAACTCGGTGTTGATCGGACCGGCTTCGTCGATCGGGTCGCCGATGACGTTCATGATGCGGCCGAGGGTGGCCGGACCCACCGGAACGGTGATCGGGCCGCCGGTGTCGGTGACGGGCGCGCCGCGGACCAGGCCCTCGGTGGTGTCCATGGCGATGCAGCGCACGGCGTTCTCGCCCAGGTGCTGGGCCACTTCCAGCACCAGGCGGAACGGCTTGCCCGTCTTCTGGTCGGTGTTGGTGGTTTCCAGCGCGTTCAGGATCGCCGGCAGATAGCCGGAGAATTCCACGTCGACGACGGCGCCGATGATCTGGGCGATCTTGCCCTCGGCCACGCCCTTGGCGGCGGGGGTGGCGGCTTTGGTTTTCTTAGCGACGGCCATGGGGACCTCGGACCTGTATTCTGTGCGGTGAACGGGAACGGCGGGAGAGACCTAGAGGGCCTCTGCGCCGGAGATGATTTCGATGAGTTCCTTGGTGATCTGAGCCTGACGGGAGCGGTTGTACTGCTTGGTCAGGCTGGTGATCAGGTCACCGGCGTTGCGGGTGGCGTTGTCCATGGCCGTCATCTGGCTGGCATAGAAGCCGGCCTTGTTCTCGAGGAGGGCGGACAGGATCTGGACGCGCAGGTTCTGGGGCAGGAGCGTTTCGAGGATCGCGGCCTCGTCCGGCTCGTAGCTGTAGACGCCGCCCTTCAGGTCCGGCGCGGCACCGAGGCCGGCGGCCTCGTTCACCACCGCCGGGATCAGCTGCTGCGAGGTCGGCACCTGGGAGACGATGTTCTTGAAGTGCGAGAAGAACAGGGTGACCACGTCGGCCTCCCCATTCTCGAAGGCCTGCAGGATGCGCGCGGCGATGGGCTCCGCCGAGGACAGGGTCAGGACCTTTTCCTGCGACATGTCGAAGGTGGCGACGATGGCGTCCGGGAACAGGCGGCGCAGCGGCGCGACGGTCTTGCGGCCGACGCAGATGATGCGGACCTCCTTGCCGGCGGCCTTCAGCTCGTAGATCCGCTCCCGCGCGGCGCGCACCACCGACGAGGAGATGGCACCGGCGAGACCGGAATCCGCCGCGGCCACCACCAGCAGGTGCTTCTGGTCGCGGCCGGTGCCGGCCAGCAGCACGGGGGCCCCCGGTCCGGTGACGCTCTTCGCCAGGTTGGCGATGACGCTGGCCATCCGCACCGCATAGGGGCGGGCGGCCTGGGCGGCGTCCTGGGCGCGGCGCCCCTTGGCCGCCGCCACCATCTGCAGGGCTTTCGTGATCTTCTGCGTGGACTTCACGCTTCCGATCCGATTGCGCATTTCCTTCAGGCTGGCCATCTGGCTTCAGGCTCCAGTGATGATCAGGCGAAGGTCTTGCCGAAGTCGGCCAGGACGTCCTTCAGCTTGGCTTCAAGCTCCGGCGACAGGGCCTTGGAGGTGCGGATGCCCTCCAGCAGCTCCGGCGACGCGGTCTTGATCCGCGACAGCAGCTCGTCCTGGTAGCGGCCGATCTTGGCCACGTCGACGGTGTCGAGATAGCCGCGGGTACCGGCATAGATCACCACCACCTGCTCCTCGACCGCCAGCGGCGAGTACTGGGGCTGCTTCAGGAGTTCCGTCAGGCGCTGGCCGCGGGCCAGCAGCTTTTGCGTCGAGGCGTCCAGGTCCGAACCGAACTTGGCGAAGGCCGCCATTTCCCGGTACTGGGCCAGCTCGCCCTTGATGGCCCCGGCCACCTGCTTCATGGCCTTGATCTGGGCCGAGGAGCCCACGCGGGACACGGACAGGCCCACGTTCACCGCCGGGCGGATGCCCTGGTAGAACAGGTCGGTCTCGAGGAAGATCTGGCCGTCGGTGATGGAGATCACGTTGGTCGGGATGTAGGCCGACACGTCGTTGGCCTGGGTCTCGATCAGCGGCAGGGCGGTCAGCGAACCGGAACCATTGTCCTCGTTCAGCTTCGCGGCCCGCTCCAGCAGGCGGGAGTGCAGGTAGAACCCGTCGCCCGGATAGGCTTCGCGGCCCGGCGGACGGCGCAGCAGCAGGGACATCTGGCGATAGGCCACGGCCTGCTTGGACAGGTCGTCATAGATGATCAGGGCGTGCATGCCGTTGTCGCGGAACCACTCGCCCATGGCGCAGCCCGAGAAGGGCGCCAGGAACTGCAGCGGGGCCGGCTCCGACGCCGTGGCGGACACGACGATGGTGTAGTCCAGCGCGCCGTTTTCCTCGAGGGTCTTGACGATCTGGGCGACGGTGGAGCGCTTCTGGCCGATGGCCACGTACACGCAGTAGAGCTTGGCGCTCTCGTCCGTGCCGGCGTTGATCGCCTTCTGGTTCAGGATGGTGTCGATGGCCACGGCGGTCTTGCCGGTCTGGCGGTCACCGATGATCAGCTCCCGCTGGCCGCGGCCGACGGGGATCAGGGTGTCGATGGCCTTCAGGCCGGTCTGCACGGGCTCGTGCACCGACTTGCGGGGGATGATGCCAGGCGCCTTCACGTCCACGCGGCGACGCTCCGCCACGTTGGTCAGGGGGCCCTTGCCGTCGATGGGCTCGCCCAGCGGGTTGACGACGCGGCCGAGCAGGCCCTTGCCCACCGGCACGTCCACGATCTCGCCCAGGCGGCGGACTTCGTCGCCTTCGCGGATGGCCCGGTCTTCGCCGAAGATCACGACGCCGACATTGTCGCGCTCGAGGTTCAGGGCCATGCCCTTCACATTGGCGGAGGGGAAGGCCACCATTTCACCGGCCTGGACCTGGTCGAGGCCGTGCACGCGGGCGATGCCGTCACCGACCGACAGCACCTGGCCCACGTCGGAGACGTCGGCCTCGGCGCCGAAGCCGGCGATCTGGGACTTGAGGATGGCCGAAATCTCGGCAGCGCGGATGTCCATGGTCGGTTGCTCTTGTTCTGGCAGATTGGGGTCTGGCGGAAAGGGATGCGGTCTCAGGCGGCCGGTCAGGCGCGCTTGAGGGCGAATTTCAGGGAATCAAGCTTGGACTTGAGGGAGGCGTCGAACAGGCGGGAGCCGACGCGGACCTTGATCCCGCCCAGGATCTTGGGGTCGACGACGGTGGTGATCTCGGGGTCCTTGCCCAGCGCCGTGCGCAGGGACGCGGCGACGCCCTTCTTCTGGGCGGCGGTGAGGGCGGTGGCGGTGGTCACCTCGGCGGCGACGGCACCCCGGCGCTCCGCGGCCAGGCGGCGGAACTCCGCCACCACCATGGGCAGCGCGCTGGCGCGGTTGTTGCGGCACAGGACGCCGATGAACTTCAGGGTCACCTCGCTGACGCCAGCGGCGCGGGCCACGGCGGTCAGGCCGGCGGCCTTCTGGTCACTGGTGAAGGTGGGAGAGGTCAGGACCCGGTTCAGGTCGGCGCTTTCCAGCCGCAGGGCCTCGAGACCGTTCAGATCGGCCTCCACCACGGGGATGGCACCGGCCTCGTCGGCCAGCTCGAACAGGGCCACGGCATAACGCGCGCCCACATCAGCGTTTCTGGAGTCGTCCGACACGAATAGACACCGCCTGGTTCAGGTTGGCGGCCGCCGGTTCCCGGAAGGGAATCACAACAGCCGCTAATAGCTTGAAAGCGTAGAAAAATCCACGCAGGGTCGGGGGTATGGGCCTAGGCCCCCCGCCCGAAACCGGCGCGGTCTTAGCATGGGGTTTTCGGCGCCGCAACCGGATGGGCGGGAAAGCTTCGACACGGGTGAACAGCTTTCACCAAACCATCGCGAGGCCGTTAATGGTCCGGAGGTCGGGCTTCCGCTAGACTGGCCCCCGCGACAAACGGCCCAAGGACCCCCGCCCCATGCGCTACAAGCTCTCCGGCACCACCATGCAGACCGTCGAGATCGAACTCGCCGCGGGCGAGACGGTCTACAGCCAGACCGCCACCATGGCCTGGATGAGCGACCGGGTGCGGATGCACACCAATACCGGCGGCGGCCTGTTCGCGGGAATCGCCCGCAGCTTCACCGGCGGCAGCTTCTTCATCACCGACTTCAGCGTGGACGCGGGCGTCGGTCAGGTGGCCTTTGCCCCGCGGTTTCCCGGTTCCATCATTCCGGTGACTCTCGCCCCCGGCCAGTCCCTGATCTGCCGCAAGGAGACCTTCCTCTGCGCGGAGAAGACCGTGACCCTGGAGCTGGCCTGGCAGCAGCGGGTGGGCGCGGGCTTCTTCGGCGGGGCGGGCTTCATCCTGCAGCGGGTCACGGGCCCCGGCACCGTCTTCCTCGACCTGTCCGGCGAGGTGGTGACCAAGGACCTGGCCCCCGGGGAGCGCCTGTTCGTCCATGCCGGTCACGTGGGCGTGCACGAGCCGACGGTGAGCTTCGACATCCAGATGGTGCCGGGCTTCCGCAACATCCTGTTCGGCGGGGAGGGGCTGTTCCTGGCCACCCTGACCGGTCCGGGCAAGGTGCACCTGCAGTCCATGCCGATCATGAACCTGGCGGAGGAGATCGCCCACTACCTCCCCGGCAGCCCCGAACGCGCCGGCGGCGGCGGGGGCACGCTCGGGGCCATCGGCACGAGCGCCGTGGTGGGCGGGATCCTGGGCGGGCTGTTCGGAGGGGATAACTAGGGGGTGCGTCCTTCGAGACGGGCCTGACGGCCCTCCTCAGGATGACGCGCGATTGTTCCATACGCGGATCGGGATGTGGCCTCGATCAATACCCTGCGTCATGGTGAGGAGCCCCCTGGAAAGGGGGCGTCTCGAACCACGCAGTGCGTCCTTCGAGACGGCCCGTGCCGGGCCTCCTCAGGATGACGAGGGTTTTTTGTGCCTACACGACCTTCGTCATCCTGAGGAGGGCGAAGCCCGTCTCGAAGGACGCGCTACACGCCCTCAGCTGAACTTCGGGTCCTTCCACTCCGGCCACACGTTCGGCAGGTCGCTGGACACCTTGTTGGGGAACTTGGCGGGGCGCTTCTCGAGGAAGCTCGACACCCCCTCCTGCGCGTCGGCGGAGCGGCCGCGCTCCATGATGGCGCGGCTGTCGGCCTTGTGCGCTTCCATCGGATGGTCCGCCCCCAGCATGCGCCACATCATCTGCCGGGTCAGCGCGCAGGACACCGGCGCGGTGTTGTCGATGAACTCCCGCGCCAGGGCCTTGGCGGCGGGCATGAGGTCCTCCGGCGCGTGCAGGCTGCGGACGAGGCCGCGGTCATGGGCCTCCTGCGCCGGGAAGACCCGACCGGAATAGCACCATTCCAGGGCCGTCTGGATGCCCACCAGCCGGGGCAGGAACCAGCTGGAGCAGGCCTCCGGATTGATCCCGCGCCGGTTGAACACGAAGCCGTAGCGGGCGGTGGTGGAGGCGAGGCGAATGTCCATGGCCAGCTGCATGGTGGCCCCGATGCCCACGGCGGCGCCATTCACCGCGGCGATCACGGGCTTCAGGCTGTCGAAGATGCGCAGGGTCACCCGCCCGCCCCCGTCGCGATAGACGTCGCCGACCTTGGCCTCGTCCCGGGCGGCCTCGCCGCGCTTGGCATAGTCAAAGGTCGCCCCGCCGGAGGACAGGTCGGCCCCGGCGCAGAAGGCCCGGTCCCCGGCCCCGGTGACGATCACCGCCCCCACCCGGTCGTCGGCGTCGGTGATGTCGAAGGCCGCGATCATGTCCAGCATCATCTGGGCGGTGAAGCTGTTCATCTTGTCGGGGCGGTTGAGGGTCAGGATGGCGATCCCGTCCTCGATCTCGAGCTTGATGGTCTGGAAGTCGGGGATGGTCAGGGCGGCGGCGGCGGTCATGGGCGTCTGTCTCTCCGAAGCGGTTTTGCCCACTGTGCGGAGGCGACGCTGAGGAAGGCAAGCCCCCTTGCGCCGTCGTGTCAGGCCGGGCGGGCGTCGGCGGCCCGCTTAACCGGCCGGGCAGGCAGCAGCCGCGCGGTCAGCCAGCGGCGCACGGGCTGGTCATAGACCCGGTCCACAACCCAGGCGAAGACGGCGATGAAGGCCAGGAACACGAAGCCGGAGTAAGGGGCTGAGTACCACACATCGATGATCCCCGTGCGCCGCAGCACCTGGTAGACCAGGATCCCCGTGGGCGCATGCAGGGTGTAGACCGCGTAGCTGGTGAGGCCGAGCCAGCGGAACGCCGCCCCCAGCCGTCCGGGCGCCTCCGCCCGGGCCGCGACGAAGATCAGCAGCGGAAAGCCCACAAGCGCCACGGCCAGCTCATAGACCGGCTTGAAGCTGTCCGACGGGTGCCACATCAGGGCCAGGATCACTGCGCCGAGGCAGGCCAGCGCCGTCACGGGCGCATCCCGGCGCCGGTCGCCGATCAGCCGGTGCATCAGCACGCCTAAGAAGAAGGAAAAGCCCAGGCGGAACGGGGTCGCCCACTCCGCATGGTCGGCATAGCCCACGTCCAGGCTGCCATGGCCCAGCTCCGCTGCGACCATGCCGATGGCCCCGGCGCCGATCAGGGTGACCAGCACCGGCACGGTCAGCCAGCGGAACACCAGGGCGTAGACGAGGTTCAGGCCGATCTCCGGCAACAGGGTCCAGCTGGGGGAGTTCAGGCTGTAGCCGTGGGTCGTCTCCCCCGGCGGGCCGCCCAGCATCAGGGCCGCCAGCAGGGCCGTGGGGATCAGCATGTGCAGGTTCCAGGGGTCTCCGTCCTGGCCGCGCATGTAGAGGCGCAGCACCACCGCCACCACCAGCCCCGCCAGATAGAGGGGATAGAGCCGGATCAGGCGGATCTTCAGGAAGTCGAGGACGAAGCCGCCCTTTTCCAGCCGGGGTGCATAGGCATTGGCGATGACGAAGCCGGACAGCAGGAAGAACATGTCGACGGCGAGGAAGCTCTCCGGCGAGTTCAGCGGGCCGAAGAACGGGCCCACATGGCGCGACACCACCAAGAGGGCCGCGACGCCGCGCAACCCGTCGAAGGTGGTGAAAACGCCGCGCTTCTGGACCGCCGCCAAGGGCCTGTCTCTCCTGCCGCACCCGGCCTGTGCCGGACAAATGCCTGAAATGGCAAGGTCTGTTTAGGCTCCGCCGTCATGGGGGGCAAGCCTCGCGCCCCCTTCCGCGCCGGTCCCGTTTCGTTCTATGACCTGACGGGCATGGCCGAGCCCTTCCCGCCCCCCGACGAGTCCGACCCGGACGACGACGCCCCGGCCGCCGGTCCCGCCCCCCTGCCCCCGGCCCTGGCGGTGCTCCCCGGCCCCCGCGCGGCCATCGCCGACTGTGGGGAGAGTCACCTCGTCCAGCGGGGGGAGGCGGCGGGCCTGTTGCAGCGGGGCCGGGTGATGGTGGCCCATGCCTCCCTCACCGCCCGGCGCCTGGGCCTTTCCCCGCCGCCCCGCACCTCGCAGATCCTGGACGTGCTGGAGCTGTTCGCCTTTGTCCGCCCGGCGCGCTTCACCGCTCCCTCGCCTGCGGGCCTCGCCCAGGCCCTGGGCCTGCACGCGCCGCATGGGGCGGAGGGCTTCGCCGCCGTCCTGGCCCCCGCGGCGGAGCAGTTGCTGGCGGAGCTGGCGGACCCCGCCTGGCCCGGCCGCAACGACGCCCTGACCCTGGCCGAGACCCTGCGCCGGGCGGGCTGGGGCTGGGGCGAGGCGGTGGTGCGCGCGCTCCGCTCCCAGCCGATCCGCGACCGCCACTATCGCGGCTCCGGCCTCGACGCCTGGACACGGCTGGAGGAGTGGGAGGAGAGCGCGCCCTTGGGCGAGCCCGGCACCGCCCCCATCACCCCGGACGCCGCCCGGGCCCGGCTGGCGGAGCTGCTGACCCGCTCCGGCCTGGACGAGGCCCGCCCCGCCCAGGCCGAATTCGCCGCCGAGGCGGCGTTTGCCTTCTCCCCCCGGGACCAGGAGGGCCATCCGCGGATGATGCTGGCCGAGGCGGGCACGGGGGTGGGCAAGACGCTCGGCTACCTCGCCCCCGCCTCCCTTTGGGCGGAGACCAACGGCCCGGCCGTGTGGATCTCCACCTATACCCGCGCCCTGCAGAGGCAGATCGAGCGGGAGAGCGCCTCGGTCTTTCCCGACCCCGCCATCCGGGCGAAGAAGGCCGTGGTCCGCAAGGGCCGGGAGAACTATCTGTGCCTGCTGAACTTCCAGGACGTGGTCCAGGCGGCCATGACCGGCAATGGCGACCTGGTGGGGGCGGGGCTCACCGCCCGCTGGATCGGCGCCACCCGGGACGGGGACATGACCGGCGGCGACTTCCCCGCCTGGCTGCCCGGCCTGTTCCAGGTGGGCGCAGGCCAGAGCGCCAGCCCCGCCCTGCTGGTGGACCGCCGGGGGGAGTGCGTCCACGCCGCCTGCGCCCATTACCGCCTGTGCTTCGTGGAGAAGGCGATCCGCGCCTCCCGCCGCGCCGACATCGTCATCGCCAACCACGCCCTGGTGCTGACCCAGGCGGCCTTCGACGGCGCCCGGATGGCCCGGGGGGCCAAGGCGGACGTGGAGACCACCCACCTGAAGCGCATCGTCTTCGACGAGGGCCACCACCTGTTCGACGCCGCCGACGCCGCCTTTTCCGCCGCCCTGTCGGGGCAGGAGACGGCGGAGCTGCGCCGCTGGATCCGCGGGCCGGAGGGACGCCGGCGTGGGCGCGGCCTCGACCAGCGGCTGTCGGACCTGGTGGCCGATCAGGAAGGGGCGCGGGAGGCCCTGGACGCCGCCCTGCGCGCCGCCGCGAAACTGCCGGGAGAGGGCTGGTCCGGCCGCATCGCCCCCTTCCCGGAACAGGACGGCACCCCGGCGCAGGCCCATCCCAGCGGACCCATCGAGGCGTTCCTGGCCGCCGCCCTCGTCCAGTTGCGGGCCCGGGCCGAGGCCAATTCCGCCATCGAGCTGGGGCTGGAATGTGCCGCCCGCCCGACCATAGACGAAGTCCGCCGCCTGGCCCCCGAAGCCGCCATGGCCCTGGCGGAGGTGGAGCGGCCGCTCGCCACCCTGGCCCGCGCGCTGGAGGCCCTGCTGGACGACGAGGCCGCCAGCCTGGCGGGTGCCGACCGGGCGAGGATCGAGGGGGCGCTGCGGGGGCTGGACCGGCGGGCGCGGATGCAGCTTCCGGCCTGGCGCTCCATGCTGGCGGGGCTGCTGGACGATTCGGACGACGAGAAGTTCGTGGACTGGTTCGCCGCCGTGTTCGCGCAGGGCCGCATCGCCGACGCCGCCCTGCTGCGCCACTGGGTGGACCCGACGGAGCCCCTGGCGGGCGCCGTGCTCCGCCCCGCGCATGGCGTGCTCGTCACCAGCGCCACCCTCAGCGATCCGGGGCACGAGCACCCGTTCGCGTTGGCCGAGCTGCGCACGGGGGCCGCCCGACTGGACGAGGCCCCGGCCATCCTGCGGCTGACCTCGCCCTTCGACTATGCCTCCCAGGCCCGGGCGATCGTGGTGACGGATGTGGGCAAGAACGATCCGCGGCAGGTGGCGGCGGCCATGCGCGAGCTGTTCCTGGCCGCCGGCGGCGGGGCGCTGGGCATCTTCACCGCCATTCGCCGCCTGCGGGCGGTGCACGAGAAGATCGCCGGCCCCCTGGCCGACCGGGGGCTGGCCCTCTACGCCCAGCATGTGGACCCGCTGGAGGTCGGCGCGCTGGTGGACATCTTCCGGGCGGAGGAGGACGCGTGCCTCCTGGGCACGGACGCCGTGCGGGACGGGGTGGACGTGCCGGGCCGGGCGCTGCGTCTGATCAGCTTCGACCGGGCCCCGTGGCCGCGGCCGGACCTCTTGCACAAGGCGCGGCGGGAGCGGTTCGGCGGCCGCAGCTATGACGACAGCGTGGCCCGCAGCCGCATCGCCCAGGCCTTCGGCCGCCTGATCCGCCGGGCCGACGACAAGGGCGTGTTCGTCATGCTCGACGCCGCCACGCCCAGCCGCCTGTTCACCGGCCTGCCCGAGGGCGTGACCCTGCAGCGGATGGAGCTGGTCCCCGCCATCGAACTGGTCCGCGACTTCCTGGGGCGCTGAGCGGACTCCCCCCCGACTCCGCGGGCGACATTGCGCGCCAGCCGCTGTACCACATATGTTCCAGCATGATTCCGGACCTGCGCCCGTGACCGACCCGTTTGACGACCCCTTTGCCTCGCCCTCCATCTCGCAGATGGCCCGCGCGACCGGCCCCGCGTCCGGCCCCGACCTGCTGGCGGGCCTGAACCCCGAGCAGCGGGCGGCGGTGGAGAGCGTGGAGGGCCCGGTGCTGGTGCTGGCTGGCGCGGGCACGGGCAAGACCCGGGTCCTGACCACGCGGCTGGCCCACATCCTCGCCACGGGGCGGGCGAAGCCGTGGGAAATCCTGGCGGTGACCTTCACCAACAAGGCCGCCCGGGAGATGCGGGAGCGGATCACCCACCTGATCGGCCCTGCGGCGGAGGGGTTGCGCTGGCTGGGCACCTTCCACTCCGTCGCCGCCCAGATCCTGCGGCGGCATGCGGACCTGGTCGGGCTGAAATCGAGCTTCACCATCCTCGACGACGACGATCAGGAACGGCTGATCAAGCAGTTGCTCGAGGCCGAGAACATCGACGCCAAGCGCTGGACGCCCCGGCTGATGAGCGGCCTGATCGACCAGTGGAAGAACAAGGGCTGGACCCCGGACAAGGTCAGCGCGGCGGAGGGGGAGGTGTTCGCCAATGGCCGCGGGCAGCAGATCTACGCCCTGTACCAGGAGCGCCTGCGCACCCTCAACGCCTGCGACTTCGGCGACCTTCTGCTGCACAACCTGACCATCTTCACCAGGCATCCGGACGTGCTGGCCGAGTATCACCAGCGGTTCCGCTATCTCCTCGTCGACGAGTACCAGGACACCAACGTGGCCCAGTACCTGTGGCTGCGGCTCCTGGCCCAGGCCCGGCGCAATGTCTGCTGCGTGGGCGACGACGACCAGTCCATCTATGGCTGGCGGGGGGCGGAGGTGGACAACATCCTGCGCTTCGAGCGGGACTTTCCGGGGGCGCAGGTGGTGCGGCTGGAGCGCAACTACCGCTCCACCGAGCATATCCTGGCCGCCGCGTCCGGCCTGATCGCCACCAATCGCGGCCGTCTGGGCAAGACCCTGTGGACCGAGGCCACGGGCGGGGAGAAGGTCCGCGTCCGCGGCGTCTGGGATGGGGAGGCCGAGGCCCGCATGATCGCCGACGACATCGAGGCCTGGCGCCGCGGGGGGCGCAAGTACAAGGACGCCGCCGTGCTGGTGCGCGCCTCGTTCCAGATGCGGGCCTTCGAGGAACGCTTCGTCATGCTGCAGATCCCCTACACGGTGGTCGGCGGCCCGCGCTTCTTCGAGCGCGCCGAGATCCGTGACGCCCACGCGTACTTACGCCTGGTGCAGAGCCCGGACGACGACCTGGCCTTCGAGCGGATCGTCAATACGCCCAAGCGCGGCATCGGCGAGGCCTCGGTCTCCAAGCTGCTCGGCGTGGCGCGGGTCCAGGGCCTGTCCGCCGTCACCGCGGCGCGGGAGTTCGTGCTGACCGACGAGCTGCCCGCCCGCACCCGCACGGCCCTGTCCACCTTCCTGCGCGACCTGGACCGCTGGCGCGCCCAGGCCCAGGCGGGGGTGAAGCACTCAGAGCTGGCCGAGACCATCCTCGAGGAGAGCGGCTATACCGACGCCCTGCGCGCCGACCGCGGGCCGCAATCCCAGGGTCGCCTCGACAACCTCAAGGAACTGATCCAGGCCATGAACGCCTTCGACACGCTGCAGGCCTATCTGGAGCACGTGTCCCTGGTGATGGACCTGGACCGGTCCTCCGGCGACGACAATGTCACCATCATGACCCTGCACTCGGCCAAGGGGCTGGAATTCCCGCTGGTGTTCCTGCCGGGGTGGGAGGAGGGCGTGTTCCCCTCCCAGCGCTCCATGGACGAGAAGGGCGAGAAGGGCCTCGAGGAGGAGCGGCGCCTCGCCTATGTGGGCATCACACGGGCGCGGGAGGAGGCGCGGATCTCCTTTGCCGCCAACCGGCAGGTCTATGGCCGCTGGACCACCCAGCTGCCCTCGCGGTTCGTGGACGAGCTGCCGGTGAAGCACGTGGAGGCCAAGAGCGAGACCGGCTATTACGGCGGCGGCCCGGGGATGAGCGAGACCCCGTCCCGCTGGGATGCGGGCTCCACCTTCGGCGGGTCCAGCTATTCCTCCCCCGGCTGGAAACGGGCCCAGGACCGGGCGGCGGCGGCCGTGCCGGAAAAGGGCCGCGGCAGCCTGTGGAGCCGCGGGGCCATCATCGAGGGGGAGGGTCGGCTGATCGCCTCCTCCGACCCGGCGGCGGGGTCGGGGGCGTTTGCTTTGGGCGAGCGGGTGTTCCACCAGAAGTTCGGCTATGGCCGGGTGACGGTGATCGAAGGTGCCAAGCTGACCGTGGCCTTCGAGAAGTCCGGCGAGAAGAAGGTGCTGGAGAGTTTCGTGGAGAAGGTGTGATGGGTGCGTGGTTCGAGACGCCCCGTACCGGGGCTCCTCACCATGACGCAGGATTTTGGACTTCAACAACGGGCGTCATCCTGAGGAGGGCCGGAACGGCCCGTCTCGAAGGACGCACCCCCCTCTTGGCACCGCCCCCCGAACGCTCCACCTGTAGAACGACGAACAACAGGAATCCCCCATGGACCGCCCCACCGACATCGAGGAAGACGGCAACGTCTCCGGCCAGGTGCCGCCCCGCAGCGGGCGCGCCGCCCACCCCGCCCGCCCCACCCAGGACGAGGCGGAGGAGGCCGTGCGCACCCTGATCCGCTGGGCCGGGGACGACATCCACCGGGAGGGCCTGCTGGACACCCCCGCCCGGGTGGCGCGCTCATATGTGGAACTGTTCGCGGGCTACGAGACCGACCCGCGGGCCTATCTGGAGCGCACCTTCGAGGAGGTGGGCGGCTATGACCAGCTGATCGTGCTGAAGGACATCCGCTTCGTCAGCTTCTGCGAGCACCACATGCTGCCCGTCATCGGCAAGGCCCATGTGGGCTATCTGCCCAATGGACGGGTGGTGGGTATCTCCAAGCTGGCCCGGGTGGTGAACGGCTTTGCCCGGCGCCTGCAGATCCAGGAAAAGCTCACCGCCGAGATCGCCAATGCCATCCAGGAAGTGCTGCAGCCCCACGGGGTGGGCGTGGTGATCGAGGCGGAGCACAGCTGCATGACCCTGCGGGGCGTCAATACCGTCGGCTCCTCCCTCACCACCTCCTCCCTGCTGGGAGAGGTGCGGGACGACATGCGCACGCGGATGGAGTTCATGCGCCTCTCCGGAAGCTAGGGGGCCGGAAGCTAGAGCACCTCCCGCCGGATGAGGCCGCAGGGGGGGCGGCGGTCGTCCGGCCCGGCCCACTGGACCGACAGATAGGACTTCCGCGCCCGGGCCAGCAGCGGCTGCGGCAGGGCGGCCGGAATGGGCGCGTCCGGGTCCGCAGCGCCCCGCACAACCACGGCGACGGCCGTAGCCGATGTAATCGGGACGGCGGCCACCGGGGCCGGTCGCCAGACCACCAGGGCCCGGCCGGGGGAGATTCTGCTGTCTTCGGGGTCGGTCATGGCCTGGGGTCCGGTGAGCAGACAACCCCCGCATCCTGCCCGATCAGGCTGAATACAACCCTAAAACGAATTCGACAAATTTTCACACTATCGGAAGTGTGAGTGGCGACTCAGACGCTGACCCGGCGCAGCAGGCCCCGGGGCGGGCGCCGGTCGTCGGCCCCGGTCCACTGGGTGGACAGATAGGCGGTCCGGGCGGCGCGCAGGGTGGCTTCGCCCCCCTTCAGACCCCGGCGGGGATGGGCCTGGCCGGCCATGTGGGCCTCGAAGGTGGCACCGGCCCCGGCAGCGGGACGGCGGCGGCCGTCCGGGCCCGTGCTGGCCCGGGGTGCCTCGCGACGGGCGTCGTCACAGTCGCCCTGCGCCCGGGGGGCGGAGGCGATGACGGGCAGCAGGCGTTGGTAAGCATGTACCATTTCGAGACGTCCCGGAGGCTTCGACACCCGCCCGGAGCAAGATCGCAGCCGGACAGGGTTACCCGCGCCTTAACCTTGTCTCGTACCCGCCCCCATCTCGCCTTTGCCTATCGTCGGCGGCTCTGCTAAACGCAGGGCATGACCGGTTTCCGCCCCACCTCGCGAATTATCCGCCCGGCGTGACGCCGTCGGGCCGCCGCACAGGTCGCTTGCGCACGCCGGGTCCCTGATCCCTCGCCTTCATCCCGCCCGCGCGCCTGTCCGCGCATGCCGACGCCCCATCCGAGAACGAGTTCCATGGCCGACGACCAGACCCCCTCCGCCGGACGCGACTACCGCGACACGGTGTTCCTGCCCCAGACCCCCTTCCCCATGCGCGCGGGCCTGCCGAAGCTGGAGCCGGAAATCCTGGCCCGCTGGGCGGAGATCGACCTCTATCGCACCGCCCGGGCGAAGCGGCAGGCCGACGGCCGCCCGCTGTTCGTGCTGCATGACGGCCCGCCCTATGCCAACGGCCCGATCCACATCGGCCACGCCCTGAACAAGATCCTGAAGGACTTCGTGGTCCGCACCCGGCTGGTGCTGGGGAACGACGTGGACTTCACCCCCGGTTGGGACTGCCACGGCCTGCCCATCGAGTGGAAGATCGAGGAGCAGTTCCGCAGCCGTGGCCGCACCAAGGACCAGGTCTCCAAGGCCGAGTTCCGCGCCGCCTGCCGCCTCTATGCAGACGAGTGGATCGTGAAGCAGGGGGAGGAGTTCCGCCGCCTGGGCGTGCTGGGCAGCTGGGACAAGCGCTACGCCACCATGGACTACGCCTCCGAGGCGACCATCGTGCGGGAGTTCCACAGGTTCCTGATGTCCGGCCAGCTGTACCGCGGCTCCAAGCCGGTCATGTGGAGCCCGGTGGAGCGCACGGCGCTGGCCGATGCCGAGGTCGAGTACCACGACCATGTGAGCCCGACCGTGTGGGTGAAGTTCCCGGTGGTGAGCCAACAGAGCGGCCCCGGCAAAGGTGTCACCGTCTACGGCGGAGAATCGCAACGTACGCCATCGGTCGTCATCTGGACCACCACGCCCTGGACCATGCCCGGCAACCGCGCCATCTCCTACGGGCCCGAGATCGCCTATGGCCTCTATGAGGTCCAGTCCATGGAGACCGGGCTCGCCTTCGAGCCCTGGGCCAAGCCCGGCGACCGGCTGATCGTCGCCGACCGGCTGGCTGCGGACGTGGCCAAGGCGGCCATGATCGCCACCTGGACTCGGGTCGGGGACGTGGACCCGTCGGGCCTCGTCTGCGCCCATCCCCTGCGCGGCCAGGGCTATGAGTTCGATGTCCCCCTGCTGGCGGGCGACCACGTGACCGACGATGCGGGCACGGGCTTTGTCCACACCGCCCCCGGCCACGGTGCCGACGACTACGCCATCTGGATCGCCACCGGCCACCGGGAGATCCCCGACACGGTGGATGCGGACGGCAAGTACTATCCCGACGTCCCCCTGTTCGGCGGCATGGCGGTCATGGAGACCGAGGGCAAGAAGGCGGGAAAGTTCGGCCCGGCCAACGGCGCGGTGATGGACGCCCTGATCGCCGCCGGCAACCTGCTGGCCCGGGGGCGGCTGGAGCATTCCTATCCCCACAGCTGGCGGTCCAAGGCCCCGGTGATCTTCCGCAACACGCCCCAGTGGTTCATCCGCATGGACGCCCCGCTCGCCAGCGGCAAGACCCTGCGCGAGACGGCGCTCGCGGCCATCGACGCCACCGCCTTCCACCCGCAGACCGGCTACAACCGCCTGCGCTCCATGGTGGAGAACCGGCCGGACTGGCTGGTCAGCCGCCAGCGGGCCTGGGGCACGCCGCTGGCCCTGTTCGTGGACAAGCGCACCCGCGAGCCCCTGCAGGACGAAGAGGTCAACGCCCGCATCGCCGCGGCCATCGAAAGCCACGGCGCCGACGCCTGGTTCACCCGCGACCCGGCGGAGTTCCTCGGCCCCGGCCGCAATCCCGACGACTACGAGAAGATCGACGACATCCTCGACGTCTGGTTCGACTCGGGCTCGACCCATGCCTTCACCATCGAGGGGGTGGACGGCAGCCAGTGGCCCGCGGACCTCTATCTGGAAGGCTCCGACCAGCATCGGGGCTGGTTCCAGTCCTCCCTGCTGGAGGGCTGCGGCACCCGCGGCCGGGCGCCCTTCAACGCCCTTCTGACCCACGGCATGACCCTGGATGACAAGGGTCAGAAGATGTCCAAGTCCATCGGCAATACGGTGGACCCGCAGACCGTGATCAAGGAAAGCGGCGCGGAGATCATCCGCCTGTGGGCTGCCATGGTCGACTATTCGGAAGACCAGCGGATCGGCAAGCAGATGCTGGCCACCACCACCGACGCCTATCGCAAGCTGCGCAACACGCTGCGCTACCTGCTGGGCGCGCTGGACGGCTTCAGCGAGGCCGAGCGGGTGGCGGTGGCGGAAATGGAGCCGCTGGAGCGCTACATCCTGCACCGCATGTGGGAGATCGACGCCGAGGTGCGCCGCGCCTACGAGACCTATCGCTTCTCCGACGCCTGGCGGGCGGTGATGCACTTCTGCAGCGAGGACCTGTCCAGCCTCTATTTCGACATCCGCAAGGACAGCCTCTATTGCGACCGCCCGGACAGCCTGCGCCGCCGGGGCGTGCGCACGGTGATGGACGAGGCCTTCCTGCGCCTGACCGTGTGGCTGTCGCCGCTCGCCGTCTTCACCACCGAGGAGGCCTGGACCACCCGCTTCCCCGACGCCGGGCCGAACATCCTGCGCGAACTGCCGGATCAGGATCCGGCGTGGGAGAATGCGGCGGAGGCGGCCCGCTGGGGCGCGATCCATGGGGTGCTGGAAACGGTCAATGCGGCCCTGGAGGGCAAGCGCAACGAGAAGCTGATCGGCTCTGGGCTCGAAGCGGCGGTCGAGGTGGCGGTGACAGCCGAGGCACGGGCCGCCTTTGACGGGGTGGTGCCGCAGGACGTGTTCCGGACGAGCGCCGCGCGCCTTGCCGTCGGCGAGACGTCCGTCAGCGTGCTCCGCGCCCCCGGCCACAAGTGCGAGCGGTGCTGGAAGGTGTTGCCGGAGGTGGCGCCGCCGAAGATGCTGTGCCAACGTTGCGACGACGCCGTCACTCATATTGATGCGGGCCACTGAATGAGCTTCCTGCCGTCCCCCGTCCGGGCCCTGCTGCCGCGAGACCTCAGCGTCTCGCCCATGGGCCGTCTGGCCTTTGCCGTGGCCGGAGGGGTGGCGGTGGCCGACCAGCTGAGCAAGTGGCTGATCGTCCATGTGGTCCGCCTGCCGGAACGGCTGCAGGTGCCGGTGGCGCCTCCGGTGTTCAACCTGACCATGGTCTGGAACCACGGGGTCACCTTCGGTGCCTTCCGCAATTCGGGAGAGGTGGGGCGCTGGGCCCTGGTGGCGGTGGCCACCGCCGTGGTGGTGGTGCTGGCCAATGTGGCCCGCACGGCGGAGCGGGGGCTCTTGGCCGTGGGGCTCGGCCTGATCCTGGGCGGGGCCGTGGGCAACAACCTGATCGACCGGGTGCTGCTCGGGGCCGTGGCGGATTTCTTCGACTTTTCCGGGCTCTATTTCCCGTGGGTGTTCAACGTGGCCGACATTGCCATCGACCTGGGCATCGCCTGCCTGGCCGCCGACATGCTGGGCACCCAGCCGGAACGGGCCTGAGGGGCTCAAGTCCTTCGAGATGGGAACGCCTGCCCCATATCCCGTCATTCTCGGCCGTGAGCCGAGAATGATGCCCCTTATTTCACCTCGTCATTCCCGCCCTTGAGGCGGGAACCTCCATCCGAACGTGGCGCTCCGTCCTGAACAAGGTTCCCGGGTCTTCGCCCGGGAATGACGAGTTTCAAAAAGCTCAAATGTCGTCGTCATTCCCGCCCTTGAGGCGGGAACCTCCCTCCGAACATGGCGCTCCATCCTGACCAAGGTTCCCCGGTCTTCCTCCGGGAATGACGACCATGGCGGGATCCACCCCCCGCCGCAAAAAAGGCGCCGACCCGTCCTATCGGTTTGGCTTGGCGCGGACAGGGTTTATGCGCTAGTCCTGTGCCTCACTGATCAATCGGCCCGGCCGAGGAGTTTCTCCCATGCGCTTTGACCCGAAGACCGTCCGACCGGTCCTGACCGCGGCAGCCCTCGGCCTCGCCGGCCTTGCCCTGACCGCCTGCGGCGGCGGCGAGAGCCTGGGCTTCGGCAAGGTGACGCCGGACGAGTTCCGGGTGGTGGCCAAGGCCCCCCTGACCCTGCCGCCGGAATATGCCCTGCGGCCGCCGACGCCGGGCGAGCCGCGCCCGCAGGAACTGCAGCCGGAAAGCGCCGCGCGCCAGGCCGTGCTGGGCCAGCAGGCGGCGATCCAGCGCTCCGAAGGGGAAAAGCTGCTCACCGCCCGGGCCGGCGTCGGCAAGGCCGATCCGCTGATCCGCTACATGGTGGACGACGAGTTCGGCGAAGTGGCCCACAAGGACAAGAGCTTCGCCGACACGGTGATGTTCTGGAAGAAGCCCGCGCCGGACGCCATCGCCAAGGCCGGGGCCCGGGAGGCCGCCATCGAGGCCGCCAGCCCGCTGAATCCCGGCGACGAGGAAGCCCGCATCAAGGCCGCCGTGGGCGACAAGCCGATCCTGATCAAGCGCGCCCCGGAAGGCGCGATGTTCAAGCTTCCCGGTCTCTGATCGAGACCGGCAGGTTCAAGCTTCCCGGTCTCTGACCGAGACCGAAGGGTTCAAGCTCCCCGGTCTCTAGACGAGACCGGAGCGCCCTACTCCCCCCGCAACCGCCAGGTGGCCTGACCACCGGCAGCGTCCAGCACCTCAACGTTCAGCGCGGTGAGCGCCTCGCGGATGCGGTCCGCCTCAGGCCAGTCCTTGTTGGCCCGGGCCACGGCGCGCTCGGCGATCAGAGCCTCGATGGCGGTGCGGGTGGCGTCGTCCACCTGCCCCTCGAACCAGCGGAACGGGTCCTGCTGCAGGAAGCCCATCAGCTTGCCCGCCGCCAGCAGCTGGCCCCGGGCCACGGCGCGGGCGCCCTTGTTCGGCGCGGTCTCCACCGCCTTGGCCAGCGCGAACAGCTCCGCCAGGGCCCGGGGCGTCGCCAGGTCGTCGCAGAGGGCATCCAGCACGCTCTGCGGTACCTCCGACGGGTCGGACGCGTCCGGCGTCCCCGCCCGCTGCAGCACCCCATAGAGCCGGTCCAGGGACTTCTTCGACTGGGCGATCAGGTCCCCGGTCCAGTCCAGGGGCGCGCGGTAATGGGCCGACAGCAGGGCCCAGCGCAGGGCCTCCCCCGGCACGTCCTCGATCAGGTCGTGGATCAGCTTCACATTGCCGAGGCTCTTGGACATCTTCTCGGCGTCCATGGTCAGGAAGCCGTTGTGCATCCAGTAGCGGGCGAAGTCCCCGTGGTCGTGGGCGCAGACCCCTTGCGCCACCTCGTTCTCATGGTGCGGGAAGATCAGGTCGTGCCCGCCCCCGTGCAGGTCCACCGGCAGGCCCAAGGTCGCCTCGATCATGGCCGAGCACTCGATGTGCCAGCCCGGCCGCCCGGCGCCCCAGGGGCTGTCCCAGGCGGGCTCCCCCGGCTTGGAGGGCTTCCACAGGACGAAGTCGGCGGGGTTCTTCTTGTAGGGCGCGACCTCCACCCGGGCCCCGGCGACCATGTCGTCCAGGCTCCGGCCGGACAGGCGGCCATAGTCGGCGAAGCTGGTGGTGTCGAACAGCACATGTCCTTCGGCGGCATAGGCGTGGCCGCGCTCCACCAGGGTGCCGATCATGGCCAGCATGTCGGAAATATGCGCCGTCGCCCGGGGCTGAAGGGTGGGGGCCAGGCAGTTCAGGGCCGCCACGTCGTCATTGTAGATCTTCGCGAACCGCTCGGTGATCACCGAGATGTCGACGCCCTGCTCCATGGCCGCGGCGTTGATCTTGTCGTCCACGTCGGTGATGTTGCGGGCATAGACCACGTGCTTGGCGCCATAGAGGCGGCGCAGCAGCCGGAACACCAGGTCGAACACCACGGCGGGCCGGGCGTTGCCGATATGGGCGTAGTTCCACACGGTGGGGCCGCAGACATAGAGGGTCACCCGGCCGGGGTCGCGGGGCGTGAAGGCGCGCTTCTCGCGGGTGAGGGTGTCCTGGATCATGAAGGTCATGGGCGAGGCTCTACACGGTTTGCCCGGCGGGGAGTAGGGGGCGGTGGGTGGTTCGTCCTTCGAGACGCCCCTTCGGGGCTCCTCAGGATGACGAAGAGAGTTGATATTCCACGATAATCGTCATCCTGAGGAGGGCCGGAACGGCCCGTCTCGAAGGACGCTGTGCCGGTGGTGCGTGGTTCGAGACGCCCCGTTCCGGGGCTCCTCACCATGACGAAGGTGGGTTGGTCGAGCCCACAAAGCCCGCCGTTCGTCCCTCAACGCGCGTCATCCTGAGGAGGGCCGGAACGGCCCGTCTCGAAGGACGCAAGCCTCCTCACAGACACCCATAGACCGCATCGATCAGCCGCCTTGCCCGCGGGTCGCCGCGCAGGTCGGTCCCCTGGCGGTTCATCACATAGGCGAGCCCCAGCCGCTGCTCCGGATCGCAGACCGCCACGCTGCCCCCCCAGCCGCTGTGGCCGAAGGTGAGCCGCCCCGGTCCGAAGGCGCCGGAGTCCGCATTGCGCATCACCCCCGCCCCCCAGCTCATCACATAGGGCAGCACCAGGTCCTGGCCGCTGATCCGCTCCCGCGCCATCTCGTCCCGGGTGGCGGGGTCCAGCACCCCCTCCCCCGTGGTGGCCAGCCGCCCCATCAGCCGGGCCAGCGCCAGGGCCGTGGCGTGGCCGTTGGCGGACGGGATCTCCGCCCGGCGCCACTCGTCCCCCGACCGGCCGCCGGGGGAGGACCAGCGGGTCATGAAGGCGGCCCGGGTGGGGATGTTCATCTCCCCGAAGTCCGGGACGGCCTTGGGCCGCTCCATCTGCGCCACCCGGGGAAACTCCCCGTCCGGCAGGCCGATCCACAGGTCGAGGTCCAGAGGCACCGCCAGGTCCTCCCGCAGGGCCGTGCCCATGGTCCGGCCGTCCACCCGGCGGAAGATCTCGCCGGCGATGTAGCCGAAGGTGATGGGGTGATAGCCGCTGGCCGTGCCCGGCGGCCACAGGGGGGCCATGGCCGCCAGCGCCGCGCACAGTCCCTTCCAGTCGAACCACAGGGCCGGGTCGATGGCAAAGCGGAAGCCCGACAGCCCCGCCTGATGGGACAGGGCCTGCTCCACCGTGATCTCCCCCTTGCCCGCCTGGGCGAATTCCGGCCAGACCGAGGCGACCGTCTGGCGGTAGGACAGCTTCCCCTCCGCCACCAGCCGCGCCATCAGGATCGCCGCCAGGGCCTTGGTGGTGGAGAAGACCGGCGTCAGGGTCCGCGCATCGAAGGGCTTCGTCCGCTCCCGGTCCGCATGGCCCGCCCACAGGTCGAGGACGGTCACGTCGTCCTGCACGACGCTGAAACGGACCCCCAGCTCCAGCCCCTCGGAGAACTGGTCCTCGAACACCTGCCGGGCCGGGGCGAAGCGCGGTTCCACGATCATGACCATCCCATCCCTTGTCTGACTCAGGTCCCGGTGACCGAGGACGGGTATGCGCGGGGCGGCGGCCGGTGACAACCGCCTACAACCGGCCGGGTCGCCCGGGAGGGACGCGCCCGCGCCGGACGCGCAGCCCCTCCGGGGATCAGGCAAGGACCTCGACGCTGACCGGGGCCAGGGGGGCGCGGGGATCGGTCCCGCCCCCGACCATGTCGAGATCCCCGAAGCCCCGGGCCAGGGCGGCATCCAGGGCGTCGGCCACCCCCGCCACCGCCCGGCGCACGGCGGTCTCGCCGGAAGCCGGGGCGACCGGGTCCACCAGCGCCCCGCCGACAAGTGCCGAGAACAGGTCGCCCACCCCGTTGGGGGCCTGGCTGACCCGTCCATGGCTGAAGCGCCAGACGCCCGCGTCCGACACGTCCAGCACCCCGGCACGACCGGGCGCGGCGGGGCTCGAGGTGACCACCACCCGCCGGCCGCGCAGGCGGGTGCGCAGGGCCTGGGCGGCGGCGATGGCGGCGGCTTCGGGGTCCACGGGGGCAGAGGCCAGGTGTCCCAGCTCCCACAGGTTGGGGGTGATCAGGTCCGCCCGGGGCAGCAGTAGCGCCGCCACCGCCTGCGCCACCTCCGGCCGGACATAGAGCCCCTTGCCCTCGTCCCCCAGGACCGGATCGACCAGCACCAGCGGGCGCGCGTCCCCGGGGAAGGCATCCAGGGCCTCCGCCGCCGCCGCGACCTGGTCGGGATGGGCGAAATAGCCGGTGAGAACCAGGCGGATGCGCGGGCCCAGACCCCGGGCGGCGATGCCCTCCAGTACCCCGCGGAACTGGGCCGGATCCACCGCCCCGCCGCCGGGGGGGCCAAGCCCGGGATGGCGGCCGAACAGCACCGTGGGGGCCAGGACCGGCGCGATGCCGAGCCGCGCGAGGGCAAGCGACTGGGCCATGCCTCCCACCCGGCTGGCGGCCACGTAACTGGAAAGAATCAGGGCGTGGGGCACGGGTACAGCCTTTCGTCCGGCGGCGTTCCGACCGGGTTTGCGGAGGGAGGACAGCGCAGGATTAACCGCCCTCCGCTTGGAGTTAATTTCCTATTAACCAAATTTAGCGCTTGCTCACCGAGTCGGTGGAGATTCGTCCACAGGCAATTCTCGCGAGCTCTATATGTAGTGGCTAACGCGCGTTTACACCCAAAGAGTGGGTCGTTAGCGTCATCCTGTAGAGACTATGCCCGGCTCGACCGGGACAGGGGTTGTCAGACGGATCTCGTCTGTAGGAGCGCGCGGGCATGACGTCGGCTGGGCCGTGGAGCGTGAAGGGCATCGATCCCAGGGCGCGGGAAATCGCCAAGGACCTCGCGCGCCGGTCGGGCATGACGCTGGGCGAGTGGCTGAACCAGATGATCACCGAAGGGGTCGAGGCCGCTGAGCCGGTCCCGGCGACGCCGTCGCGTCCCGCCGCCTCCGTCTCCACCGCCGCCCTGGCCGCCGCGGCCACCTCGACCGGGTCGGGCGCGACCGCGCCGCTGGTGGCCGCCGCCGCCGACCGGGGCCGCCGCGCCGCCGCCGAGGCCCTGGTCTCGCCGCACGAGGCCAACCGCATCTCCGCTGCCCTCGACACCCTCACCGCCCGGCTGGAAGAGGTGGAATCCCGCTCCACCGCCGCGATCAACCACGTGGACCGGGCCGTGCGCACCGCCCTGTCCCGCCTGGATGTGGGCGAGCGCGAAAACGGCGTGATCCTGGGCAAGGTCGAGACCGCCCTCAACATGATCCGCGCCGAGCAGCGCCGGGCCGACGACCGGGTCGGTCGCCTGGAGCGGGACGGTGCCGGACGCCTGGAAGCCCTGCGCTCCCTGGAGATCGCCGTCTCCCGCCTGCAGCCGCCGGACACCGACAAGATCGCCGAGGCGGCCACGGCCCGCATGGCCAGGCGGCTGGCGGACGCCGAGGCCCGCACCCGCGCCTCGATGAACGAGCTGTCCGCATCCCTCGCCGGCCTCGACCAGCGCCTGGCGGCGTCGGAGGACCGGGCGTCCCGGGAGTCGGAAGCCCTCAGCCGGACCGAGCACCAGCTCCAGACCCTGGCGGCGGAACTGAACGCCCAGGTGGACCGCGCCCGCACGGAGCTGACGGCCCGCCTGACCGAGAGCCTGGAGGCCGCGGCCTCCTCCAACCGCCTCGAGACCCTGGAACTGGCCATCAACCAGCTGGCCGGACAGGTGGACCAGACCGAGCAGGTCTCCGCCCAGGCGATCGACCGGATGGGGCGCGAGGTGATGAAGATCGCCGACGCCATTTCCGAGCGGGTCTCCACCGTCGAGCAGCGCACGGCGGGCGTCACCGACCAGCTGACCCAGGAGGTCGGCAAGATCGTCGACGTCATGGACAAGCGCCTCCAGCGCACGGAACAGACCCACACCGCGGCCCTGCACAAGCTGTCCTCGGACATCTCCAAGGTGGCCGAGCGCCTCACCGACCGCATCGCTCGGCACGAGGGCCTGACCGCAGAGGCCGTGGAAGGCCTGAAGGCGCAGATCGGCGGAAGCGCCTCCGCCGAGGTCAGCCAGGAACTGTCCGACCGCATCCGCCAGAGCGAGGAGCGCACCGCCCGCCTGCTGGAAGACGCCCAGGCCCGCTTCAACGCCCGGGCCGAGGTCGCCCCCCCGACTCCCCAGGCGGAGGCCCCGCTGGCGGCGGAAGCGCCTGAGACACACGCAGCGGTGCCCTCTGCGACTCCTTCTGCGACCCTGGCCGCGCATGACCCCTGGGACATCGACGGCGGCGACGACTTCGTGGCACCGGCCTTCGGCAGCCTGGCCGAGGCACCGGCCCCTGAATCTCACTGCGCGTCCGATCACGCGTCTGGCTACACGTCCGACCATGAGGCGGACCATGCCGCGGTGGCCCCGCGGTCGCAGGCCCTGTCCGATCCCGCCCCGTCCCTGCACGCGCCCCTCCCCCCCGAGGAGACCCTGGATCCGTTCGAGGCCCTGGGCCCCGAGCTGGGCGAGCCCTTCGATGCCGACGTGTTCGCCGGCGAGATCGCCCGGGTGACCCTGCCCGCAGAGCGCCCGCGCATCCGCGGCGACGAGGAGGAGCCACGCCGCTCGTCCCTGGTGAACCGCGATGCCCTGGACGCCCTGCGCGCCGCCGAGCCCCTGGCGGCCATCGTCGAGCCGGCCGACCACGCGCCCGTCCCCCCGCGCCACGGGGAGGCCACCGCCGACGCCGCGGTCCTGGCCATGTTCGAGAACCTGGATTTCGGCGACGACCACGGCCCGTCCGCCCCCGGATCGCACGCCGCGGGCGACGACCATCTGTTCGAACCCCGGGCACCGGAAGGCACCGACCTGGACCCCAGCGACCCGTTCGTGTCCCACGCCTTCGACGACCTGGACCCGCCCGGTCACGGCGCTGCGGACGACGGGCTGTTCGCCGAGGCGGAGGCGCACGGCTTCGGCGGCCGCGCCGCGCAGCCCCGGGCCCACGATTCCTTCTTCTCGGACGAGCCGGCCTTTGCGCCCCTGTCCACCCCGTCGCACTCAGATGACATGGTCCCCTTCGGGCATCACGCGGCCCCGGCCGGCGAGGCGGACGCGGACGATCCGTTCTCCGTCCCCGATCCCGAGGCCGAGGTGGAACAGCGCCCCCTGACCACCCGCGAGCTGATCGCCCAGGCGCGCAATGCCGCCCGGGCGGCAAGCGGCAGCGTCGGTGGCGGCAGCGTGTCCCCCGCGGCCGACCCGGCACCGGAGCGCGGCCTGTTCAAGGGCAAGGGCTTCGGCGGCAAGGCCAAGGCGGCCCCGGCCCCGGGTGGCGACACCTCCGGCAAGGCGGCCCGCGGTCCCTTCGGCCTCGCCCTGCCCAAGCGCAAGCGCAAGGACGACGGGGTCTCCACTGTCACCCTGCTGCTGGCCACGGCGGTGTCCCTGACCGTGACCGCCACGGTCCTCGGCTTCATGATCGTCAATGACGGGTCAAAGGACGAGGGACACGGCACCCCCCTGGTGGCCCGGTCCGGCTCACCCGCCGCCCCGGCCCTGTCCGGTGACGCGACCGCCGGGGCCCCGTCGACCCAGGCCAACGAGCTGGCCGTGGCCACGACGCCCAGCCCGGCCTCAGCGGCCTCCGCGACCTTGGGCCCCACGGACGAGGGCAAGGCACTCTATGCCACGGCCGTGGCGGAGCTGCAGGCGAGGGACGACGCCAAGGCCTTCCCGACCCTGGTGCGGGCCGCGGCCGCGGGCTATCCCGCCGCGCAGTTCCACCTGTCGAAGATCTATGAGCGCGGCGGGGCGGGTCAGTCCCCCGACCTGGCCAAGGCCCGCATGTGGGCCGAGCGCGCGGCCAAGGCCGGCGTGGCGGAGGCCATGTTCAACCTGGGTCTGTTCATGTACGAGGGCCAGGGCGGTCCGCCGGACCTGCCCGGTGCGGCGGACTGGTTCACCCGCGCGGCCAAGCTCGGCCTGAAGGACGCCCAGTACAATCTCGCCCGCCTGTACGAGAACGGCTACGGTGTCACCCAGAACTTCAGCCTGGCCTATCAGTGGTACCTGGTTGCGGCCGATGTCAGCGGGGACAAGGAAGCCCAAGCGGACGCCGATCGCCTGCGCCCGACCCTGACCGCCGACGGCCGCAAGGCGGCGGAGCGGTTTGCCGAAACCTTCCGGCCCGAGCCTGCGGTGGCCTATGCCTCCGCCCCCACCACCGGGCGGCTGGCCCAGACGCGCTGAGGGCACCGGTCGGGCTGAGCGCGGCCGGAAGACGGCGGTTCAGCCGTTCCAGCCCCCGCCCACCAGGGACGCGAACAGGATCAGGCCCGCATCCCGGTTCGACCGGAACAGCCTGAGCGCCAGGCCCCCGTCCTGCGGCTGCAGCCGCCGGGCCTGGGACGCCAGATGCCAGCCATAGGCCAGCACCATCACGCCGAACAGGTTGCTGAGGCCTGCGCTCACCCCCGCCGCCAGGGCCAGGGCAAAGGCCGCCGCATAGAACAGCGCCACCCCAGGCCGGACGAGGCCGCCCAGCCGCCGGGCGGAGGACCGGACTCCCACCAGGGCGTCGTCTTCCATGTCCTGCAGGGCGTAGATGGTGTCATAGCCCAGCGTCCAGAACAGCCCGCCGGCATAGAGCAGCACCGCGGGCACGCCCACGCTGCCCGCCACCGCCGCGAAGCCCAGCAGCGCCCCCCAGTTGAAGGTCAGGCCGAGCCAGGCCTGGGGCCACCAGGTGATCCGCTTCATGAACGGATAGGCCGCCACCAGGGCCAGGGACGCGACCCCCAGCGCGATGGCCATGGGGGTGAGGGACAGGAGCACCGCCAGCCCCACGGCGCAGCAGACTCCGATGAAGCCGAAGGCCCCCCGGACGCTGATCGCCCCACTGGCCACCGGCCGGGCGGCGGTGCGCGCCACCTGCCGGTCGATGTCCCGGTCGACGATGTCGTTATAGGCGCAGCCCGCCGCCCGCATGGCCAGGGCCCCGACCGCCATCCGCACCAGCAGGCTCAAGTCCGGCCCATGCCCCTGCATGGCGGCCGCGAGCGCCACCCCCTGCCAGGCCGGCAGCATCAGAAGCCAGGTGCCCGCCGGTCGGTCGAAGCGGCCGAGCTTCAGCCAGGGCCGCGAGGCTACGGGGGCGAAGCGGTCCACCCAGTTGTCCCGGTCGGCATCGGGCAGGGGCGCATCGGGCGCGGGCGAATTCGGCCCAGGTGAGATCGGGGCAGGTGCGGCGTCGGTCATGCCCCCTTGATAGGCCACCGGGCGGCTCCGGCAAAGGTGCCACTGGACAAGCGGGACCGTCCGGCCGACATCTGGGGCATGAGCGACCCCTTCCCGCCCCCCGAAACCGGCCCCGCCCTCGAACGCGGCACGGTGCTGACCCCGCGCTTCGATGCCGCGGGCCTGATCTGCGCGGTGACCACCCACGCGGACACCGGCGAGGTGCTGATGGTGGCCTGGATGAATGCCGAGGCCCTGCGCCTGACCCTGGAGACCGGCGCCGCCCATTACTGGAGCCGCTCCCGCCGCAGCCTGTGGAAGAAGGGCGAGACCTCCGGCCAGATCCAGTCGGTGGTGGAGGTGCGGGTGGACTGCGACCAGGACGCGGTGCTGCTGAAGGTCCGGCCGCAGGGGGACGGGGGTGCCTGCCATGTGGGCTTCCGCTCCTGCTTCTACCGGGTGGTGGAGAACGGTGCCCTGGTGGAGCGGCCTTGACCCAGCGGATCGACACCGACCCGGACGAGGAGGATGTCCCCGAAGGCGCGGGCGAGCTGCTGACAGTGATCCTCGACGACCGGGCCGAGGGCGTGCGGCTGGACCGGGCCCTGGCGGAGGCCGCGCCCCATCTGTCCCGGGCCCGCATTCAGGCCCTGATCGCCGAGGGGGCCGTGCGCCGGGCCGATGGCACCGTGATCACCCGCGGCTCGGACAAGGCCGCGGCGGGAGAGGTCTATGACATCCTCGTCCCCGCCCCCGTGGCGGCGGAGCCGCAGGCCCAGGCCCTGCCCCTGACCGTGCTGTTCGAGGACGCGCACCTGATCGTGCTGGACAAGCCCGCGGGCATGGCCGCCCACCCGGCCCCCGGCACCCCGGACGGCACCCTGGTCAACGCCCTGCTGTTCCATTGCGGGGCCAGCCTGTCGGGCATCGGCGGCGTGGCCCGGCCGGGCATCGTCCACCGACTGGACAAGGACACCTCCGGGGTGATGGTGGCGGCCAAGACCGATGCGGCGCACCAGGGCCTGTCCCGGCTGTTCGCCGCCCATGACATCGACCGGGTCTATCTGGCCCTGACCCGGGGCGCGCCCCAGCCCCCTGCCGGAACCGTGGTCACCCGCATCGGCCGCAGTCCGTCGGACCGCAAGAAGATGGCGGTGCTGAAGGTCGGCGGTCGCGAGGCCGTGACCCACTACGCCGTGGACCGGAGCTTTGCCGACGGGGGCGCGTCCCGGGTCCGCTGCACCCTGGAGACCGGCCGCACCCACCAGATCCGGGTGCATCTGGCGCACAAGGGATCGCCGGTGCTGGGGGATGCGGTCTATGGCACCTCGCCCTCCACCGCCCGGGTGCGGGCGGCGATTGCGGCGTCCGGCCTCGCCCGCCAGGCCCTGCACGCGGCGGTGCTGGGCTTTGTCCATCCGGTGACGGGGGAGCGGCTGCGCTTCGAGACGGCGCTGCCTGCGGACATGGCAGCGCTGGAGGCGGCGTTGGAGGCGGGGTGAGGGGGCTGCGTGGTTCGAGACGCCCCGTTCCGGGGCTCCTCACCATGACGCAGGGTGTTGGGTCGAGCCCACACCGCCTGACTTTCGTTCCACAACGCGCGTCATCCTGAGGAGGGCCGAAGGCCCGTCTCGAAGGACGCACCCCCAATCTCCCACCTCCGCGCTCGGAAATATTTCGCGACTTTTCACGCAAAGGTCTTAATCCCGGTGCAACCTTTCCCACATACCGGACGTAAAGATGTGTAGGGCATGCCTGCCAGGCGCGCCGCGCTCCCACCGACCCCCCACGCCCGTCCGGTTCGCCGGCGGATGATCCGGCCGGGCGACGCCGCCAGATTCGACAGGACGAGGACGACGGGCATACCCACAACACGGACGGACCCGGGGGTCCCGCCACGGCGGGAGACGGGTCCAAGGGGATCTGAACGCATGGCAACGAACGCACTGGTCGTGATGTCTCCCGAGGGGGGACTGTCCCGCTATCTCACGGAAATCCGCAAGTTTCCGATGCTGACCAAGGACGAGGAGTTCATGCTGGCCAAGAGCTGGCGGGAGCACCAGGACACCGAGGCCGCCCACCGTCTCGTCACCTCGCACCTGCGCCTGGTGGCCAAGATCGCCATGGGCTATCGCGGCTATGGCCTGCCCATCGGCGAGGTGATCTCCGAGGGCAATGTGGGCCTGATGCAGGCGGTGAAGAAGTTCGAGCCGGACAAGGGCTTCCGCCTGGCCACCTACGCCATGTGGTGGATCCGCGCCTCCATCCAGGAATACATCCTGCGCAGCTGGAGCCTGGTCAAGATGGGCACCACCGCGGCGCAGAAGAAGCTGTTCTTCAACCTGCGCAAGGCCAAGAGCGAGATCAGCGCCTTCGAGGACGGGGACCTGCGGCACGAGCAGGTGGACTACATCGCCACCAAGCTGGGCGTCACCAATGACGAGGTGATCTCCATGAACCGGCGCCTGTCCGGCCCGGACAGCTCGCTCAACGCCCCCATGCGGGTGGATGGCGAGAGCGAGTGGCAGGACTGGCTGGCCGACGACACCGCCGAGAGCCAGGAGACCACCGTCGCCAACTCGGAAGAGTACAGCGTGCGCATGGACCTGATGGGCGAGGCCATGAAGTCCCTCACCGACCGGGAGCGGCACATCCTCACCGAGCGGCGGCTGAAGGACAATCCGACCACGCTGGAGGACCTGGCCAGCGAATACGGCGTCAGCCGCGAGCGCGTGCGCCAGATCGAGGTCCGCGCCTTCGAGAAGCTGCAGAAGAGCATGCTGACCCAGGCCAAGGCCCGCAACCTGCTGAACGTCTGAAGACCTGCCGCAGGGACCGGCGGCCGCCCCCTATTTCGGGGTGAAGCCCCGGTCCTTGCGCAGCTCTTCCAGGGCTTCCTGCCCGGCCACGCTGCGGGCCTTCCACTGGGCGCGGGTCAGGCACACGCGCTTGGCCCCCAGGCGGGACCCGGTGGCATCCTCGGTCTTGCAGACAATCTCCGTATCCGGGTTCCGGGCCTGGGGCTGGGACGCGTCCGGCGCGCTGGCGGTGGGGGCGGCGGGGGCGGCCGACGCGGTCGGCGATGCCGGCGGGTCGGCCAGGGCCGCGCCTGCGGCCAGGGCGAGGGCGGCGACCGCACCTGCGGCGATGAGGGACCTGATCATGTCATGCTCCGGAAACAACAGGGCGCGAGCATACGACTTTTGCCTGCCGCCGCAATGCGCACAGGCCCCGGGACGCCCGGTGACGTAAACAGAATCTTAAGCCGGACAAATCGATGCTCCGGGCGGATCGGGTCCCCGGACCGCACGGCCCGCCCCGGCACCTCTTCCGGCGCGGGGCAAATCGGGTCAGGTTCGGTCCCCGCATCCTGTCGCCTCGCAGCCCGTGAAACGAGATCATGATCGAAGCCTCCTCCGCGCCGCTGGGCGTTGCCCCTGATGTCCTCGACGCCGATCCGCTGCCACAGGCCAGCCCCGCCCCGGCGGCCACGCAGGTGACGGACCTGGCCGCCCACCTGGCGGCGCGCCTGTGCCACGACTTCATCAGCCCGGCCAGCGCCATCATGTCCGGCGTCGATCTGCTGGGGGACCCCACCGCCCAGGACATGCGCGACGACGCCCTGAACCTGATCAGCGCCAGCGCCCGCAAGCTGGGTGACATGCTGGCCTTCGCCCGGGTGGCCTTCGGCGCCTCGGCCACGGCGGAGACCTTCGACTGCGAGGCGCTGAAGACCCTGACCGAGGGGGTGTTCGCCCATGTGCGCCCGACCCTCGACTGGCAGGTCGGCCTGCCGACCCTGCCCAAGCCGGCGGCCCGCGCCATACTGAACATGGCCCAGATCGCCGCCTCAGCCCTGCCCACCGGCGGCATCGCGCTGGCCCTTGCGGCCCTGGACGGACCGGACATCGTGCTGACCCTGGACGCCCGCGGCCCCCGGGCCCGGCTGCGGCCGGAGGTGGTGGACGGCCTGCACGGCCTGCCGCTCAGCGAAGGCCTGGGCGGCCACTGGGTCCAGGCCTACTACCTGAACGCCCTGGTCACCGCCGCCGGGGGCACCTGCGCGTCCGAGATCACCGAGGAGCGGGTGCTGCTGACCGCGCGCCTCCCGCAATAGGCGGCCGATGACCTCCGCCCCTGCCCCCAGGATCGCCATTGCCGGTGCGCTGGGGCGCATGGGCCAGGCCGTGGCCGCCGTGGCCGGAACCGCCGTCACCGCCCGGTTCGACCAGCCCGGCGCAGTGGCCGACGGACTGGTCAGCCGGGACGAGGCCCTGGACCTCTGCGACGTGGTCATCGACTTCACCCGGGGGGAGGCCTCCGCCGCCCTGGCCACCCTGGCGGCTGCCCGGGGCGGTCCGGCCCTGGTGATCGGGTCCACCGGCCTCACCGACGAACAGCGGGCCACCATCACCCGGGCGGCGGAGCGGATTCCCGTGGTCCTGTCCGGCAACTTCTCGCTCGGGGTCAACATCCTGACCGGACTGGTGCGCCAGGCGGCGGAACGGCTGGCCGCCGCCGACTATGACATCGAGGTGTTCGAGGCCCATCATCGCCGCAAGGTCGACGCCCCCTCCGGCACGGCCCTGATGCTGGGAGAGGCCGCGGCGGCCGGTCGCGGCGTGTCCCTGGCTCAGGTGAAGCGCACCGCCCGGGACGGGATCACCGGCCCGCGGGTGACGGGGGAGATCGGCTTCAGTGTCCTGCGCGCCGGTGACCTGATCGGCGAGCACAGCGTGGTCTTTGCCGCCGACGAGGAGGTGCTGACCCTGTCCCACTCCGCCCGGGACCGGGGCCTGTTCGCCCGCGGCGCCGTCGCCGCCGCCCGCTGGGTGGCCGGCCGACCGGCGGGGCTCCATGACATGCAGGACGTGCTGGGGATGTGAGGGCTTGAGGCCTCTCCGGACGGAGGTTCCCGCCTCAAGGGCGGGAATGACGAGTTAAATTACAAAAAAATATCTAGTCGTCATTCCCGGGCGAAGACCCGGGAACCTCGGTCCGCACCCACCCCCCTCACTCCTTCGCCTCCCCCTCCCCGTCCGGGGCGGCGGGCAGGCCGAGTTCCGGCTGCTGGGCGGCTTCGAAGTCCCGGGCGAGGGTGCGGTAGAACCGGTCCCGCGGGTCGGACCCGGCGGCTTCCACGAAGGCCCGCGGGGCCAGGCCCCGGTGCGCCACCAGCATGAAGTCCCGCCAGATCAGGGCCGGGGTCTCGCCGCCGGTCATGCCCTTCATGGGCTGGCCGTGGTCGTCACCTACCCAGACCCCGCAGACCAGGTCCGGGGTGAAGCCCACGAACCAGGCGTCCCGGTTGTTCTGGCTGGTGCCGGTCTTGCCCGCCGCCGGCCGGTCCAGCCGCGCCCGGCGTCCGGTGCCATAGGGGCTGTCGATCACCTGCTGCAGCACCCGCACCATCTGGGCGGCGTGGCCATTGTCATAGATCACCGGCGGCAGGGCCGGATTGCGGTGCCAGAGCACGTCCCCGCGGGCATTGGCCACCTGGTGGATCAGGAAGGGCCGCATGGCGCGCCCGCCGGACTGGAACACCTGATAGGCCCCGGTCAGCTCCGCCAGCGTCACCTCATAGGCCCCCAGCGCAATGGGCAGGGACGGGTCCGGGGGAATGCCGGAAATGCCGAACTGCCGGGCCAGCACGCCGATCTTCGCCGGACCCACCTCGTGCGCCACCCGCACCGCCACGGTGTTGACGGAGCGGACCACCGCCTCGGTCAGGCTGATATTGCCCCGATAGGTGCCGTCGGAATTCTCCGGCGCATAGTCCCCGTACTTCACCGGGGCGTCGGGCCGGACATCCTCCGGGATCATGCCGGCGGCAAAGGCCGCGGCATAGACCACGGGCTTGAAGGCAGAGCCCGGCTGGCGCTTGGCCTGGGTGGCACGGTTGAAGGCGGAGTCCCGGTGATCGAGCCCCCCCACCACGGCCAGCATGTCCCCGTCCGGCCCCAGGGCCACCAGCGCCCCCTCCGTCACACCGCGCCCGCGGGCAGCGGCGACGCCCTCCCGAACGGCCCGGGTGGCCTCCTGCTGCAGGCGGGGATCGATGGTCAGCCGCACCACCAGGTCCGGGGCCGCGCCGTTGGCCAGGCGCCGCGCCTCGGCCCCGGCCATGTCGAAGACGTAGCCATAGTCCCCCTCCCCCGCGGGCTCCGGCGCCAGCACCGGCGGATGGGCCAGCGCGTCCCGCCGCTGGGCGTCGGTGATCCAGTGCTCCGCCACCATCCGGTCCAGCACATGGTGGCTGCGGCGCATGGCCGCGCGCAGGTTGTTGCCGGGGTCCAGCCGCGTCGGGGCCTTGGGCAGGGAGGCCAGCAGGGCCGCCTCCGACAGGTTCAGGCGGGCGGCGGGCTTGCCGAACCACACCCGGCTGGCCGCCTCCACCCCATAGGCCCCGCCGCCGAAATAGGTGCGGTTGAGATAGAGGGTGAGGATCTCATCCTTGCTCAGCATGGCCTCGATCCGCAGGGACAGGGCCGCTTCCTGCAGCTTGCGGGTCAGGGTCTGGTCGGAGGACAGGAAGATGCCCCGGGCAACCTGCTGGGTGATGGTGGAGCCGCCCTGCACCACCCGGTGCGCCGTCAGGTCCGCCCGGGCCGCCCGGGCCACGCCCACCAGGTCCACCCCGTGGTGGTGGTAGAAGCGCCGGTCCTCCGCCGCCAGGAAGGCCTTGGGCACATAGGCGGGCAACTGGGCCAGGCCGATGGGCGGTCCGTGGCGGAAGCCCCGCTGCCCCAGCACCTGGCCATTGCGGTCGAGGAAGGTGATCCCCGGCGGCCGGTTCATGGACCACAGGGCCTGCTTGCCCGGGATCGGCGGCAGCTCGGCAAAGGCGATGCGCCAGACCCACAGGCCGATCAGCAGGGCGGCCAGGGTCCCGCCTATGGCCCCCACCACCAGCCCCCGCAGGATGGTCTGCCGCCGGACCGCCCGGGCATGGGCCAGGTCCGCGCGGATCGGTCCGGACGGCGGGTCGGCGGGGGAAGGATCGGGCGTCCAGTAGGTCACGGGTCGCGGGGGCTCTGGGATGAGGATGGCGTCAACAGTGTGGCGTTCGGCGCCGGAATACTCTACGGGCGTTTAGCATGAGCGATAAGCCCTTCTGGGAAACCAAATCCCTCGAATCCATGTCCGACGCGGAATGGGAGAGCCTGTGCGACGGCTGCGGCCGCTGCTGCGTGGTGCGCTTCGAGGACGAGGAGACCGGCGAGATCGTCCCCACCCGCGCCGCCTGCCGCCTGTTCGACGCCGACGCCTGCCGCTGCTCCAACTACGCGGCCCGCCAGGAATTCGTGCCGGACTGCATCAAGCTGACCCCGCAGGCCATCGAGGACCTGGGCTGGATGCCCACCACCTGCGCCTATCGCCGCCTGCACGAGGGCCGGGGCCTGGCCCCCTGGCACCCCCTGATCAGCGGCGACCCGAAGAGCGTGGAGCGGGCCGGGATCAGCGTCCGCGGCCAGGTCTTCTCCGAGACCATCCTGGCGGAGGTGGAGGACGCCATCGACTTCCCCGCCCCGGAATTCCTGCACGACCCGGACCTGGACCCAGGGGACGAGCCCGGCGCCTGACGCACCTGTGGCGACATGCTAGGTATCTCCCATGGCCCATGACGATCTGACCGACTATCGACCGACCGACACCCGCGACTGGGCGCCGGACCTGCAGAAGTCGCGCATCTACGAACAGCTGCTGTCCGACATCATCCTGGGGGCCCTGCCCCCCTCCACGCCCCTGGAGGAAAAGCGGCTGGCCCTTCGCTATGGCGCGGGCCTGGCCGGACTGCGGGAGGCGCTGGGCCGTCTGGCGCTGGAGGGCATGGTGGTGCGCCGGGCCCGGGTGGGCACGGTGGTGGCCCCCCTGGACCTGCGGGAGATCGAGCACGCCTTCGAGGTCCGCCGCCTGCTGGAGGGCCGCTCCGGCGCGCTGGCGGCCCTGGCGGCCACGGAGCAGGACATTGCCGACATCCGCTCAGCCTTCGACGGGGCGGAGGAGGCCGTGGCCCGGGGGGACTATCGCGCCCTTCTGGAGATGGACCGCAACTTCCACAAGGCGGTGGCCTGGGCGACGCACAATCCCCTGCTGGCGCGCTTCATCGTGTCCCTGCAGAACATCGCCACCCGCTTCTGGATCTTCGCCATGGAGCGCCAGAGCCCCGAGGCGCAGATGACCGACATCCTGCTGCACCGGGAGGCCGGAGAAGCCATCGCCGCCCGCGACCCCGTGGCGGCCGAGGCAGCCATGGAACGCCTGGTGGGCAATCCGCCCAGCGCCGGGGGGCGGTAGGGGGCTCTGCGTCCTTCGAGACGGGCTTCGCCCTCCTCAGGATGACGCGCGTTTGTTCCATACGCGGATCAGGATATGGGCTCGAAACCCCTACCTTCGTCATGGTGAGGAGCCCCGAAAGGGGCGTCTCGAACCACCCGCTGCGTCCTTCGAGACGGGCTTCGCCCTCCTCAGGATGACGCGCGTTTGTTCCACATGCGGATCAGGATGGGGGCTCGAACACCCCAACCTTCGTCATGGTGAGGAGCCCTGAAAGGGGCGTCTCGAACCACCCGCTGCGTCCTTCGAGACGGGCCTTGCGGCCCTCCTCAGGATGACGCGCGTTTGTTCCATATGCGGATCAGGATGTGGGCTCGAACACCCCAACCTTCGTCATGGTGAGGAGCCCTGAAAGGGGCGTCTCGAACCACCCGCTGCGTCCTTCGAGACGGGCCTTGCGGCC